>NZ_JBQEOB010000001.1:0-334453 GCF_052045065.1 Enterobacter sp. 22452
GGTGGTCCCACCTGACCCCATGCCGAACTCAGAAGTGAAACGCCGTAGCGCCGATGGTAGTGTGGGGTCTCCCCATGTGAGAGTAGGGAACTGCCAGGCATCAAATTTAGTAGTAAGCCGGTGCATTAATCCGGTGGTTACAAGCAGTCTTCGGTGGAGCGGTAGTTCAGTCGGTTAGAATACCTGCCTGTCACGCAGGGGGTCGCGGGTTCGAGTCCCGTCCGTTCCGCCACTTATTAAAAGCCCTGAGCTAACGCTCAGAGCTTTTTTCTTATCTGCCGTTTAATTATTGCGGAATTAGCAAAAATCCTCTGCTTTCTGCGCTCTTTTTCTTCATAACACGACCCGCCATAATCTTCCTCAGTTTACGAACATAATGATTAACGAGGAATAAGATGACTATCCCTGCATTTGGTCTGGGCACTTTCCGCCTGAAAGACGACGTAGTAATTGCATCTGTAAAAACTGCACTTGAACTTGGCTATCGTACCGTTGATACGGCGCAGATTTATGAAAACGAAGCGGCTGTAGGCCAGGCGCTCGAAGAGAGCGGCGTACCGCGCAGCGACCTTTTCATCACCACCAAAATCTGGATTGAGAATCTCAGTAAAGATAAGCTGATCCCAAGCCTGAAAGAGAGCCTGAAAAAACTGCGTACTGACTATGTGGACCTGACGCTGGTTCACTGGCCATCACCGAATGATGCCGTCTCGGTGGAAGAATTCATGCAGGCGCTGCTGGAAGCGAAAAAGCAGCGCTTAACGCGTGAAATTGGTATCTCCAACTTTACTATCCCGCTGATGGAAAAAGCGATTGCTGCTGTTGGCGCAGAAAATATTGCGACCAACCAAATTGAACTGTCCCCATACCTGCAAAACCGCAAAGTGGTGGACTGGGCAAAACAGCACGATATCCATATTACTTCTTACATGACGCTGGCCTACGGTAAAGCGCTGAAAGATGAGGTGATTACCCGTATCGCGGAGAAACACAACGCGACAGCGGCCCAGGTGATCCTGGCATGGGCAATGGGTGAAGGTTATGCCGTGATCCCGTCCTCAACCAAGCGTGAAAACCTGGCAAGCAACCTGTTAGCACTGGATCTCAAGCTGGACGAAGATGATAAAAAAGCGATCGCGGCACTGGATTGCAACGATCGTCTGGTGAGCCCGGAAGGGTTAGCGCCGAACTGGGATTAATATTGACCCAACCCTCTGTATTCTAAAACCCTCGCACAGCTCCTTCGGGAGCTGTTTTTATATGTTCGCTCAGGAAGTCGATAAAGGCACGAATACGTGTACTGACGGCTCTGTCGCTGTAATAAACCGCGCTAAAAGGCATCTCTACCGGCAGACGTTTATCTGCCATCAGCTCCACAAGCTCTCCGCGTGCGATCTCTTTATCAATCATGTAATCAGACAAACAGGCGATACCATTTCCGGTAAGGCACAGCTGTTTTAGCGTTTCCCCACTGTTTGAGGATAATCCGCAGGTAATTTCATGAAGCTGACCATCATGACAGGCGACAGGCCAGGTATTTAGCGACACCGGTTCCGTAAAGCCCAGACACAGGTGTTGCGCCAGCTCTTCTACCGTTTCGGGCTTTCCATGCTCAGCAATATACTGCGGCGACGCGATGATTTTACGGTAGCTGGCAAAGAGGGGGCGAGCACGTAAGCTTGAATCAGTCAGGGTTCCCGCCCGGATCGCGACATCAACTTTGCGTTCAATAAGATTGATAAAGGTTTCGGAGGAGACCAGCGATAACGTCATCTCTGGATAACGTTCGCGGAAGGGCTTAATCAGCGGCATCAGAAAATGCAGAACCACAGGTGTTGCCGCATCGATACGCAGCAATCCACGCGGTGTGCTGCGCGATTCCATAATCTCTGTCTCCGCTGCGGCCATCTCCTGCAGGACGGACTGCACGCGGCGGAAATAACGCTCACCTTCTTCCGTGAGGCTCAGCTGTCGTGTTGTTCGGTTGAGCAAGCTCACCCCAAGCTTCATCTCCAGCTTTTTCACCGAGCGACTGATCGCGGAATTTGCCTGACCCAGCTGTTCCGCTGCGCGGCTAAAGCTACCGCTCTCGACGACGGCGACAAAGATTGTCAGCTCTTCCGAGGTTGCTTTCATTGTTGCACCACCTGCAAAATTCAATTGATATTTTGACCATTTTTGTTATTTAAGCACTGGCGCATACTTCCTGTCATCTTAATCCTGTAAAGACGGAGTATTTTATGCCACTGGCGCTACTTGCCCTCACGATCAGTGCCTTTGCGATAGGCACGACCGAGTTCGTTATTGTCGGACTGGTTCCTACCATCGCTAATCAACTTGCCATCTCGCTCCCTTCAGCGGGCTTGCTGGTGTCAATCTATGCGTTGGGTGTTGCTGTTGGTGCACCTGTACTGACCGCGCTGACAGGGCGTTTTCCGCGTAAACAGCTGTTAGTTGCCCTGATGGTGCTCTTCACCGCTGGCAACCTGCTGGCCTGGCAGGCGCCGGACTACACCACGCTGGTGATTGCCCGCCTTCTGACCGGCCTCGCGCATGGCGTGTTCTTCTCCATCGGTTCAACCATTGCAACCAGCCTGGTGCCTAAAGAGAAAGCCGCATCCGCTATCGCCATCATGTTTGGTGGATTAACCGTTGCGTTGGTCACTGGGGTGCCGTTAGGTACCTTTATTGGCCAACATTTTGGCTGGCGTGAAACTTTCCTGGCCGTATCACTGCTGGGCGTGATTGCCCTGGTCGCCAGTATGCTGTTGGTGCCATCTAATATCCCTGGCCGGGCGAGCGCAAGCCTGAGCGATCAGTTGAAGGTGCTCACGCATCCGCGTTTGCTGATCATTTACGCCGTTACGGCTCTTGGCTATGGCGGCGTGTTCACTGCTTTCACTTTCCTGGCACCCATGATGCAGGATCTAGCGGGCTTCTCCCCAACGGCGGTAAGCTGGATTTTGCTGGGCTACGGTATTTCTGTCGCGATTGGTAACATCTGGGGCGGCAAACTTGCGGATAAGCATGGTGCGGTACCGGCTCTTAAATTTATCTTCGCAGCGTTGGTTGTTCTGCTGATGATTTTCCAGTTCACCGCATCGATTCAGTACGCCGCGCTGATCACCGTGCTGGTTATGGGGATCTTCGCCTTTGGTAACGTGCCGGGCCTGCAGGTGTACGTGGTGCAAAAGGCCGAACTGTATACGCCAAATGCGGTAGATGTTGCATCGGGCCTGAATATTGCCGCATTCAATATTGGTATCGCGATCGGTTCCATCGTAGGCGGACAAACCGTAGAACACTTCGGGTTAACCCAAACGCCGTGGATTGGTGCGGTCATTGTACTTGTCGCTTTCCTGCTGATTGGCCTCAGTGGACGGCTTGATAAACCGGCTCGCGTGGCGCTTGGGTAAGTAGCAGTAAGTGCTTGCTTACAAAACTGGAAAGCGGTTTCTCAGTAATTGCGTTGAAAGTATGACCTAAAATCCCTATAACATTAGAACCAGTCCGTTTTTCCGGGCTGGTTCACGTTATAGAGGCCGTTTCCAAAAGTGCGAAAAAATACCTATGCCATGCGTTATGTTGCCGGAATGCCCGCGGAGAGGATCTTGCCTCCGGGGTCGTTTGCGAGCCTTAGCCAGGCATTGCCAGCCGGTACACCCTTAAGCAGTGACGAAAAAATCCGGGTACTGGTCTGGAACATCTTCAAGCAGCAGCGCGCGGAGTGGTTGTCCGTCCTGAAGAATTTCGGTAAAGATGCGCATCTGGTTCTCTTGCAAGAGGCACAAACCACGCCGGAGCTGGTCAGGTTTGCAACGACTAACTATCTTGCCGCCGATCAGGTCCCTGCGTTCGTCTTACCGCAGCACCCCTCTGGGGTGATGACTCTGTCAGCCGCGCATCCGGTCTATTGCTGCCCGCTGCGTGAACGTGAGCCGATTTTGCGCCTGGCCAAGTCGGCGCTGGTGACGGTCTATCCGTTACCGGATACGCGCCTGTTGATGGTGGTAAACATCCATGCGGTAAACTTTAGCCTGGGGGTGGATGTGTATAGTAAGCAGTTACTCCCAATTGGTGATCAGATAGCTCATCACAGCGGGCCGATCATTATGGCCGGGGACTTTAATGCCTGGAGCCGCCCGCGCATGAATGCGTTGTACCGCTTTGCGCGCGAAATGTCGCTGCGTGAGGTCCGTTTTAGCGACGATCAGCGCAAGAAAGCGTTTGGTCGTCCTCTCGATTTTGTCTTCTATCGTGGTTTGAATGTGCATGATGCCTCCGTTCTGGTGACGCGCGCTTCCGATCACAATCCTCTACTCGTTGAATTCAGTCCCGGCAAACCTGATAAATAATGGTGCGTCAGGTCTGCCGTGGGGCAGGCCTCTGCGGGTACTGCCCTTTATTTTTTAACCAACAAAAGGACAGTACGATGACAACAACAACACACACCCATCATGACCACGTAGAAAAACAGTTTGGTTCTCAGGCAAGTGCTTATCTGAGCAGCGCCGTGCATGCGTCTGGGCGCGATCTGGTGCGTCTCGGGGAGCGTCTGGCAGCATTCCCACAGGCACACGTGCTGGATTTAGGGTGTGGAGCAGGGCATGCCAGCTTTACGGCCGCACAGCAGGTGGCACAGGTGACCGCGTATGATTTATCCAGCCAGATGCTCGAGGTGGTCGCAGAAGCTGCAAAAGCCAAAGGGCTGAACAACGTGGCTACGCGCCAGGGCTACGCCGAATCTTTGCCTTTCGACGATGCGTCGTTTGATGTGGTCATTAGCCGCTACTCCGCCCACCACTGGCATGATGTCGGCCAGGCCTTACGGGAAGTGAAGCGTGTATTGAAGCCGGGAGGCGTCTTCATCATTATGGACGTCATGTCCCCGGGTCATCCGGTGCGGGATATCTGGCTGCAAACGGTTGAAGCGCTGCGCGACACTTCCCACGTGCAGAACTACTCCAGCGGTCAATGGTTATCGCTGATAACGGAGGCCGGGTTGATTTCCCGCTCACTGATAACAGACCGCTTGCCGCTGGAATACAGCTCCTGGATCGCTCGTATGCGCACGCCTGAAGCGCTGAGCCGGGCGATTCGTATATATCAGGAAAGCGCATCTGCGGAAGTGAAGGCTTACTTTGAACTGCAGGAAGATGGCTCGTTCACCAGCGACACCATTATGGCTGAAGCGCAAAAGGCGGGTTAAAACAAAAAAGGCACCGAGGGGAATCGGTGCCTTTTTATCTCAGGAATGTCTCATCAGGAATCTGGCGTCGCGCTGTTTTTCACAAACAGCGTTAGCTGGTCACCCGGTTGCAGATTGTCAGTATCATTATTCCAGCGCATCACATCTTTGATGTTCACGCCGTGACGTTTTGCGATACTGGACAGCGAATCACCCTTACGAACGCGATAGGTAATACTGTCGCTGTTCCTGGCAAGACGCTGTGCGCTGCTACCCGCACCCACCGTCAGAGTTTGGCCCACTTTCAGACCGGAGCTGCGCAGGTTATTCCACTGCTGCAGATCTTTCGCATTCACGCCAAGACGTGATGCAATGCCCGAAAGCGTATCACCTGAACGCACCTTATAGCTGCGGCTGGAAACGGGAGACGTATCGGCGATCAGCGTAGACTGAACGGCGGCAATCTCACCAGAAGCCAGAGACTCACGTAATTGTTCAGCATGCTTCTGCGGAACCATCACATACCGTGGGCCATTTGCTCCCAGGGTTGAGCCTTTAACGCCTGCGTTAAAGGTTTTCAGTTTACTGACCGACATACCCGTCATATCGGCAACCTGTTGAATATCAACCGGGCTGCTGAGGCGAACGCGCGCCAGTGCACGACTTTCGTCTGGTGTTGGCAGTTGCACACCGTAACGCTTGCTGTTCTTGAGAATATCGCTCAGGGCCAGCATCTTCGGTACGTAAACCTTGGTTTCCTGTGGCAGTGAGAGCGACCAGAAATCGGTAGATTTACCACGCGCTCTGTTCGCTTTCATTGCCTTCAGTACACGACCTTCGCCGCTGTTATACGCTGCGACCGTTAACAACCAGTCACCGTCAAACATCTTGTTCAGACGTTCCATCATGTCGAGAGCGGCTGTCGTTGAAGCGACAACATCACGACGCGCATCATAGCTGCGGGTCTGTTTCAAACCATAATTGCGCCCAGTGCTCGGAATGATCTGCCAAATGCCTGCGGCATTGGCGCCAGACGTTGCGTGTGGGTCAAAAGCGCTCTCCACTATGGGTAGGAGTACCAGCTCCATAGGCATGTTACGTTTCTTAACTTGCCCGGCTATCCAGTACATATACGGCTCTGCCCGTAACGTTACATCGTGGAGATAGCTCTTATTTCTTAAATACTTCTGCTTCTGTTCGCGAATCCGGCTGTTTTCCGGAATTCCCATCTTTAGCTCGTCGCCAATAGAGGCCCACAAGTCTTGTTCCTGCGCGAAAGTTGTCCCATCGTCCAACCAGCGCGCCTGACTTGTAAACTTCCCTGCTTCCCCTTGACCAGCTGCAGAAAGGCTCTGTGCGTGCTGTTGTACGTTGCTGCCATTTTGCGACTGGCAACCTACAAGCAGGACAGAGGCGAGTAATATCGCTTTTGCCTTCATGTGTGTGTCAATAGTTGCTTAAAAGACGAGCGATGATAACGGCGAAATTTTGAAAAGGCAACCCGCAATTATCTGAAGTTATCTTTCTTTGACCTTAACCATGCAAAACGCTGCTCTGGTTGTTGCAACTTTGTTTCTTGGTTAATTTTATTAATTAAATCAATATCATCAGTTCGTAAAAATAAATTTATTTCTCGCTCGTTTTTCAGAATAACGGGTAGTGTTTTTTGGTTTTTTGCACGTAACTCCTTCACTTTCTGGTAATAATCTAAAATCGCCAGATCGTCCGGCAAAACGCTCGCGGCAAACTTCATATTTCCTAATGTATACTCATGCGCACAACAAATGAGGGTATCGTCAGGCAATGCGTTAATCTTCTGTAATGACTGATACATCTGGGCTGGCGTCCCTTCGAACAGCCTTCCACAGCCGCCTGAAAAGAGTGTGTCACCGCAAAATAGATAAGGTTTGCTGTAGAAACACAGATGTCCAGAAGTGTGACCTGGCGTAGCAAATACGGAAAATTCGTATCCCAGTATGAGGATATTTTCGCCTTCTTCGACTACTTGCGTCGTACCTTTATCTTGTGTTTCAACCGGTCCATACACCACAAGATGCGGGAAGGTCGCCACAAGATCGGGAACGCCGCCCACGTGATCGTTATGGTGATGAGTAAGAAGGATGGCCTGGGGATGCCAGCCATTTTCTTCGATTGCCTGCAAAACCGGCGCGGATTCACCCGGATCGACAATGATACATCTGCGATCGTCATCGACTAATACCCAGATGTAATTGTCCTGAAAGGCTGGAATACTGATAAGATTCATACATTACCTCTAACTGCGTGGCGGATGTGTTGATGAAACCGGCAAGGATACCTCAGACTGTCGCAGCACCGGAACGTTGGGCTGACCTGCCCTGGGGTGAGTACTATCGCGAGGCGTTAGAACAGCAGCTTAAGCCGTGGCTCGCGAAAATGTATGGCTTTCACCTGCTTAAGATTGGCAATCTCAGCGCGGAAATCAATACCGAAAGCTGCGCTATCTCGCATCAGGTCAACGTTTCGCTCGCGGGATTGCCTGTTCAGGTGAAAGCAGACCCGCTGCATTTACCCTTTGCCGAAAAATCCGTTGATGCTTGTCTGCTGGCGCATACGTTGCCCTGGTGCAGCGATCCCCATCGCCTGCTGCGCGAAGCTGACCGTGTGCTGATTGATGATGGCTGGCTAATACTCAGCGGTTTCAATCCACTGAGCCTGATGGGGCTGCGCAAGCTCGTCCCGGTTTTACGTCGCACCCCGCCGTATAACAGCCGCATGTTCACGATGATGCGCCAGCTGGACTGGCTTTCACTGCTTAACTTTGAGGTGCTCGGCTACGGGGGGTTTCAGGTACTGCCCTGGTCACGGCAGGGGGGCGTTGTGCTGAGTACCCATTTGCCCGCCCTGGGCTGTATGCAGTTTATCGTGGCGCGTAAGCGAACAATCCCTTTGACGCTGAATCCGATGAAGCAAAGCAAATCGAAAACGCAAATTCGTCAGACCGTCGGCGCAACGCGGCAGTACCGGAAGCCCTGATCAGGATTCAGGCTGGTAGCCCGCATCCTCATGTGCGGGATTGGACGCAGCCGCACGAGCCAGTTCGTCGCAGCGTTCGTTCTCTGGGTGACCTGCGTGGCCTTTTACCCATTCCCACTTGATTTGGTGCTGGCCTAAGGCCGCATCCAGACGCTTCCAGAGGTCGACATTCTTGACCGGTTTTTTATCTGCCGTTTTCCAGCCGCGCTTTTTCCAGTTATGGATCCACTGGGTGATGCCCTGGCGCACGTATTGGCTGTCGGTGCTCAGCACCACGTCGCAATGTTCCTTTAAGGCTTCCAGCGCCACAATGGCCGCCATCAACTCCATGCGGTTGTTGGTGGTGAGAAAATAGCCTTCACTAAAAGTTTTTTCGTGCTGGCGATAACGCATAATCGCGCCATAACCGCCCGGGCCCGGATTGCCGAGACAAGATCCATCGGTGAAAATTTCTACCTGTTTACGCATCTCTGGTAGACTTCCTGTATTCGAAACGTTCAGTTAAACGATAAGTCTGACATAAATGACCGCTATGAGCACTGCAATTACTCGCCAGATTGTTCTTGATACCGAAACCACCGGTATGAACCAGATCGGCGCACACTATGAAGGGCACAAGATCATCGAGATCGGTGCTGTTGAAGTGGTGAACCGTCGTCTAACGGGCAACAACTTTCATGTTTACCTCAAACCTGACCGGCTGGTGGACCCGGAAGCGTTCGGCGTTCACGGTATTGCGGATGAGTTCTTGCTGGATAAACCGACCTTTGCAGACGTCGCGGATGAATTCCTTGAGTACATCAAAGGTGCAGAACTCGTCATCCATAACGCATCGTTCGATATAGGCTTTATGGATTATGAATTCAGCAAGCTTAATCGTGATATTCCGAAGACCAACACGTTCTGTAAAGTGACGGACAGTCTGGCGCTGGCGAGGAAGATGTTTCCCGGCAAGCGTAACAGCCTCGATGCACTCTGCTCGCGCTATGAAATAGACAACACTAAGCGAACGCTGCACGGCGCATTGCTCGATGCCCAGATCCTGGCGGATGTTTATCTGACGATGACCGGCGGTCAGACGTCGATGAAATTCAGTATGGAAAATGAGTCCCAGCAGACGCGGGACGCAGGGGGCATTCAGCGCGTTGTGCGTCAGGCGAGTCGTTTGCGGGTTGTTTTAGCCAGCGATGAAGAGCTGCTTAACCATGAATCCCGTCTCGATCTTGTGCAGAAGAAGGGCGGAAGCTGCATGTGGCGCGCCTGAAAAGGGGCCGGAACGTTTGTTAAATCACCGTTTGGGTGATTTTTGCAGCAAACGATTCAAAACGTGAGAAAAAGCGTTGACGAGTCCAGAGGCAAACCGTAATATGCGCCTCGTTCCCCAAGCGGGAACAGTGGAGCGGTAGTTCAGTCGGTTAGAATACCTGCCTGTCACGCAGGGGGTCGCGGGTTCGAGTCCCGTCCGTTCCGCCACTATTCAGAAGGCCTGAATCAGAAATGATTCAGGCCTTCGTCGTTTCAGCTTTTTAAATTCCCCCCCCCCCTCATTTTTATTAACGAAAAGTTAAATTACATTGTGCAATTAATTAACATATGCACAACATTAGTGCGTTATCTGCACTGTTCTTGTGCATTTAATCTGCTTGTGCCGCTTCTGACGTCAGTCAGGGTGTTTCTTTTTGTAAATATAAATCACGAAAAATCATCCTCTTACCTCCTGCTTTCTAAAAACTTTTCGAACCAATTATGTATTGGTTCGTTTGTTGCTTAATCATTAGCACGATAAGCGTCATTTCATATCAATAACTTATCGTTAATAAAAATAAAGTCATGATGAAAGCGAGCGAACCAATATGGAAAAACCGTCACGGTTTCTGGCCAATTCCAGCACCGCGCTTGAGCAGCTGCGCGGGCTGATCAACCAGCACGAGTCAACACCAGGCATTCCGCTGCCCACGGAACGTGAGCTGTCGGATACTCTCGGCGTAGGGCGACGTGAAGTCCGTCGTGCGCTGGACGTGCTGGAAGAAGAGGGGCGTATCTGGCGAAAGCAGGGGAAAGGGACCTTTATTGGCCCGGCAGCCCCTGTAGAACCTCTGGCCCTTCAGGGATTGGTTCAGCAGACTAACCTGCTGGAAGTGATGGAAGCTCGTCTACAGCTTGAACCCGGCTTAGCCCGGCTTGCGGCACTGCGTGCCACCAGGGAAAACCTCGCGCTCATGCAGCGCATGCTGGAACGCATTGATAAGGTCAGCCCGGATGACCGCGATCTCAACGAACTGTGGGATAGCGCCTTTCATCGCGCCATTGCCGAAGCCGCAGGCAACCGCCTGATGCTCGGGCTTTTTGATGCGATTGATGCCGTCCGCCGGGAACCCGGCTGGCAGCATCTGCGTGAACTTGCCCGCACGCCTGAACGTGTCGACAGCTACAACGACCACCATCACAAGATCATGTCCGCGATTATCCATCGTCAGCCTAATGAAGCAGCCGCCGCGATGCGCGAGCACCTGCTCAGCCTGCAGGCCGCGCTAATTCAGGCGATCCACCTTGAGGACGATTTCACGCTATGACGACCATACCCTTTAAGGACGCCACGCCCGTACTACGGCTGAATGATCTCAACGTCAGGTTTTCCGGCTCGCCGGTGAGCGTGCTTGACGGCATTTCCCTGACGGTCAAAGCGGGCGAAACGCTGGCGCTGGTAGGGGAGTCCGGCTGCGGAAAAAGTATCACCTCATTAGCGCTGATGGGGTTACTGCCCGCCAGCGCGCAGATTGTCAGCGGTGAGATGCAGTTTCGCCGTCATGACCTGCGCAAGCTCTCGCCGCGGGAATATGCCGATCTGCGCGGCAGCGAGCTGGCGATGATTTTCCAGGAGCCCATGACCTCGCTCAATCCGGCGTTTACGCTGGGCGATCAGCTCAGCGAAGCGGTCATACGCCACCAGAACGTTTCGCGCGCCGAGGCGATGAAGGTCGCGCTGCAGATCCTCGAGAAGGTGCAGATCCCGGCGGCAGAGATGCGCCTCAGAGCCTATCCGCATCAGCTCTCCGGCGGCATGCGCCAGCGGGTGATGATTGCGATGGCGCTGATCAACCACCCTAAACTGCTGATTGCTGATGAACCCACCACTGCGCTCGACGTCACCATCCAGGCGCAAATCCTCGCCTTGCTCAACACCCTGAAAGCGGAAACCGGCACGGCGGTGCTGATGATCACCCACGATTTAGGCGTGGTGGCGGAAGTCGCCCAGCAGGTCGCGGTGATGTATGCCGGGCAGGTGGTGGAGCAGGGCAGCGTTGAGGCGATATTCGCCGACCCGCAGCATCCGTACACCATCGGCCTGATGGGCTCGATTCCTTCTCTTGGGGCGCGTAAAGGGCAACTCTCCACCATTCCCGGCGCGGTACCGCTGCCGGAATCCATGCCTGAAGGCTGCCGTTTCGCAACGCGCTGCCCGTTTGCACAGACGCGCTGCCACGCTGAAAAACCGCAGCTTACTACGCTCGGCGCGGGCCACCAGGTTGCCTGCTTCCGCGTGCCGCTCGAACAGCACATTGCCCTGGGAGAAATCGCATGACCATCCCCATTCTTGAAGCCCGCGACCTGAGTAAACGCTTTCCCGGTCCGAAAAAGCTCTTTACCCCGGCACGCTTTGTCACGGCGGTCGATCGCGTCTCACTTTCGGTGATGCCGGGCGAAACGCTGGCGATTGTCGGCGAGTCCGGCTCCGGGAAATCTACCCTCGGACGTCTGCTGCTGCGCCTGCTGGCCGCCAGCGAAGGGCGCGTGTTTTATCAAGGGGAGGAGATCACCGACGCCTCCGGTGCCCGTCTTAACCAGCTCCGGCGCGAGCTGCAGATTATCTTTCAGGATCCTTTCGCCTCGCTGAACCCGCGCATGACGGTGGAGCAGATTGTCGGTGAGCCGCTGTGGCTGCATCAGAACATGATAAAAGCGGACCGCCAGTACCGCGTCGCCGAACTGCTTAAAACCGTTGGTCTGCCTGCCGCCTGGGCCGGGCGCTACCCGCACGAGTTTTCCGGCGGGCAGCGCCAGCGTATCGGCATTGCGCGCGCGCTGGCCTCGGGACCGAAGCTGCTGCTGGGCGATGAGCCGGTATCCGCGCTGGACGTCTCCGTTCAGGCGCAGGTGGTCAACCTGCTGGAAAGCCTGAAGCACCAGCTGGGGCTGACGATGGTGATTGTCGCCCACGGTCTGGCGGTGATCCGCCATATGAGCGATCGCGTGGCGGTCATGTACCTTGGGCAAATCGTCGAGCTTGCCAGCGTCGATGAGATCTTCGACGCACCGCTGCACCCCTATACCCAGGCGCTGATTGCCTCTGCACCGCAAATGCAGCCGGGCGTTGAGCGCGATGCGCCGCTGCTGCAGGGGGATCTGCCCAACCCGGCCAGTCCGCCGTCCGGCTGCCGTTTCCACACCCGCTGCCCGTACGTTACCGATGAATGCCGCCAGGTCGAGCCGATTAATCAGGTGCTCGACGGGGGGCGTCAGGTTGCCTGCCACCGCTGGCAGGAGATCAACCGCGATCGCAGCGTTATCCAGATTGCTCCGCCATCCGCCGCTTTCCTGCGCCGCCGCGCGCTGTTTGAACACGCGGCCACTCACTCGTCCCTTCCTTCAAGGAACTCATGATAATGACAATGCCTAATTCTCTTTTGACCGTACTGGGAAGTGTTATGTTGCTTGGCGCGGCGCTGCCCGCCCATTCTGAAAGCGTGCTGCGAATCGGTCTGGGCGCTGACCCGGACATGCTCGACCCGCACCTGGCGCGCACCTACTATGGCCGCTTCGTGTTTGCCTCCCTGTGCGACAGGCTGGTGGACGTGGATGAAAACCTGAAGGTCGTCCCCGGTCTGGCTAAAGACTGGGCGTGGAGTGAGGACGGTAAAACCCTGACGCTCAATCTGCGCGACGGGGTCACCTTCCACGACGGTGAGAAATTCGATGCCGCCGCTGCAAAATACAACCTCGACCGCGCCCTGACCCTGAAAGGCTCCCTGCGTAAAAGCGAGATCTCCTCCGTTGAATCTGTCGAGGTCACCGGCCCGATGCAGATTGCGCTGCACCTGAAAACGCCGGATGCCGCGCTGCTGATGCAGCTCACCGACCGCGCCGGGGCAATGATGGCACCTGAAGCGGCGAAAAAGCCTGACTTTGCCGCCCACCCGGTCTGCTCCGGCCCGTATAAATTCGACAGCCGTGTGTCCCAGGACCGCATCGTTCTGACCCGCTTCGACAACTACTGGAACAAAGGCGCTTACCACTTCGACAAAATTATCTATCTGCCGATCCCGGATGCCTCCGTGCGCCTCGCGAACCTCCGCGCGGGCGATCTTGATCTGACCGAAGGCATCGCCGCCAGCGACGTTAAAACCGTCGAAGCCGACAGCAAGCTGGCGCTGGCGAAGGTGACCGGTCTGGGCTATCAGGGCATCACCTTTAACATCAACAACGGCAAGGTACCGGCGAACGATCCGTTCAAGGACGCTCGCGTGCGCGAGGCGTTTTCTCAGGCCATCGACCGCGATGCGTTAAACCAGGTGGTCTTTGAGGGGCTCTACACCCCGGCCAACCAGGCGTTTTCACCGGTCAGCCCATATCACGTTAACCTGCCGGTCCCGCCGCGTGACGTCGACAAAGCCAAAGCGCTGCTGAAAGCTGCAGGCGTCACCACGCCGCTGACCGTCAACCTGCTGGTGCCGAACAACCCAACCTCGCAGCAGGTGGGTCAGGTATTGCAGGCGATGGTCGCCGAGGCCGGTTTCACCCTGAACCTGCAAATGACCGAATTTGCCACGCTGCTGGATCGCCAGCAGAGCGGTGACTATCAGCTGAGCTTCTCCGGCTGGTCGGGACGCCCGGATCCGGACGGCAGCATCTACGGCTTTATCAACAGCAAAGGCACCCTGAACGACGGCCGCTACAGCAATGCGCAGGTGGATGAGTGGCTGACCCAGGCGCGCCAGAGCACCGACCAGGCCGCACGCCAGCCGCTGTACGACAAGGTGGTTAAGCAGCTGCAGACCGATATGCCGATTGCCTACCTCTACTTCGAGCCGCGCATTTTTGGCCTGAACAAAAGCGTGCAGGGCTTTAAGCCGTACCCGGACGGCATCGTGCGTCTGGCCGGTTTGACGCTGGCGAAATAAACGTCCTGAGGAGAACCCATGCTGGAACTGATTTGCAAACGTCTGCTGCTGGCCGTCCCGACGCTATTGCTGGTGAGCATGATGGTGTTCGGGCTGCAAAAGCTGCTGCCCGGCGACCCGCTGATCGCCATGGCCGGGGAGGAGCGCGATCCGGCCGTCATCGCCCAGCTGCGCGCGGAACTGAACCTCGATGCGCCGATCCCCGTGCAGTATTTCCACTGGCTGACGCGGGCGCTGCAGGGCGATCTGGGCGTCTCCTTACGCACGCATGAACCGGTGACGCAGCTCATCGCCAGCAAGCTGCCGGTTACGCTGGAGCTGTCGCTGCTGGCGATGATTATCGCGCTGGTGTTTGGCATCAGCATGGGGATCCTTGCGGCGGTGAACAAAAACAGCTGGGTCGATCACGGGGCGAACTTCGTGGCGATCTCGGGGATCTCGATCCCGCACTTCTGGCTGGGGATCCTGCTGATTCTGGTCTTTTCGGTAAACCTGCAGTGGCTACCCGCGTCCGGCTACGTGCCGTTCAGTGAAGATCCGCTCCAGAACCTGCGCACGCTGCTGCTGCCCGCGTCAGTGCTCGGAACGGGGCTCGCGGCAACGCTGATGCGCCACACCCGCGCCTCGATGATTGCGGTACTGAAGGCGGACTACATCCGCACCGCGCGGGCGAAAGGGCTGCTGCCGAAGGCGGTGATCCTGAAGCACGCGTTCCGCAACGCGCTGGTGCCGGTGATCACCCTCACCACGCTGCTGTTCGGCGAGCTGCTGGGCGGCGCGGTGCTGACCGAGCAGGTCTTCACCATTCCGGGCTTTGGCAAGATGATCGTCGACTCGGTTTTCAACCGTGACTACGCGGTGGTGCAGGGCGTGGTGCTGATCGTGGCGATTGGCTTCCTGATGCTCAACCTGCTGGCCGACGTGCTCTACGTCCTTATCAACCCGAAAATGCGAGGTTAACCATGGCGGAACTGACAACGCAAACCGTTGCCCCCGCGCTGCCGCGCGCGCAGAACCGGGTGCTGAAGAAATTCCTCGGCAATAAAAGCGCGGTCATTGGCGCGGTGGTGGTGGGGTTCTTTGTGCTGCTGGCGCTGCTGGCGCCGTGGATTGCCCCGTTCGACCCGGTTAAAGCCAATTTCCTGGCGGTGCGCAAAGCGCCGTCGGCGATGTACTGGTTCGGCACCGACGAGCTGGGGCGCGACATTTTATCCCGCATTATCTGGGGGGCGCGCACCTCGCTGATGGCGGGCTGTATGTCGGTGGTGATTGCGGTGGTTATTGGCGTGCCGCTGGGGCTGGTGGCGGGCTACTTCCAGAAGATGTGGGACGGGGTGATCTCGCGCTTTATCGAGGCGCTGCTGGCCTGTCCGTTCCTGATCATGGCGATCGCGCTGGGGGCATTTTTGGGCCCGAGCCTGACCAACGCGATGATCGCCATCGGTCTTTCGGCGATGCCGATCTTCGCCCGCCTGACGCGCGGACAGGTGATCGCCATTCGCAACGAAGAGTACATCGACGGCGCGCGGGCGATTGGCCTGCCGGATCGCTGGATCATCATTAAATACGTCCTGCCAAACGTGATGTCGCCGATCCTGGTGCAGGCCACGCTGGCGATTGCCTCGGCGATTATCGCCGAAGCCAGCCTGTCGTTTTTAGGGCTGGGACAGCAGCCGCCCAATCCGTCCTGGGGCTCCATGCTCAACACCGCGAAAGGGTTTCTTGAGCAGGCGCCGTGGATGTCCGTGTTCCCCGGCGTGGCGATTTTCCTTGCCGTGCAGGGCTTTAATTTACTCGGCGACGGGCTGCGCGATGCGCTCGATCCGCGCCACGACTAAGGAGTCATGATGACCAAAGCGCTTGATTTTACGTCCGGTTACGCTTCACGACGCCCGCCGATGCTGGGCCATAACGCGGTTGCGACATCGCAGCCGCTGGCGGCACAGGCAGGCATGAAGATGCTGCAGCTGGGCGGGAATGCCGTCGATGCGGCCATTGCCACCGCGATGGCGCTGACGGTGGTTGAGCCGACCGGCAACGGGATCGGCAGCGACGCCTTTGCCATCGTCTGGGACGGTGAAAAGCTGCACGGTCTGAACGCGTCCGGTCGTTCGCCTGCGAGCTGGCATGCGGATCTGTTTGCCGGTAAAACCGCGGTGCCGGAAATCGGCTGGGACGCGGTGACCGTGCCGGGTGCGGTATCCGGCTGGGTCGCGCTGGCGGAACGCTTCGGCACGCTGCCGCTGACTACGCTGGCGCAGCCCGCCATTGACTATGCGCGCAACGGCTTCCCGGTCTCCCCGCTGATTGGCCATCTCTGGCAGCGTGGCTATAACAAGCTGAAAGATCAGCCGGGCTTCAGCGCCTGCTTCGCGCCGGAGGGCCGCGCCCCGCGCGTGGGGGAAATCTTCCGTAACCCGGCGCAGGCGAACTCGCTGGAGCTGATTGCGAAAACCAACGGCGACGCCTTTTACCGCGGCGAGTTGGCGCAGAAAATCGCCGCTTTTGCCAAAGAGCACGGCGCGCACCTGACGGCTGAGGATCTGGCAAACCATCGCGTGGACTGGGTTGAGCTGCTGTCGCGCGACTTCGCGGGCGGCTCGGTGCAGGAGCTGCCGCCAAACGGCCAGGGGATCGCCACGCTGATTGCGCTCGGCATTCTGGAGCAATGCGGCATTGAGAAGCATCATCCGGATTCCGTGCAGTCTCTGCATCTCTCCATCGAGGCGATGAAGCTCGCGCTGGCGGATCTCGACCGCTACGTGGCGGATGAAGAACACATGGCGTTCGCGGCAAAAGAGCTGCTGAGCGACCATTATCTGAAGTCGCGCGCGGCGCTTATCGACCACGATAAAGCCTCTGATTTTGTCTACGGTTCCCCGACGCAGAGCGGCACGGTCTACATCAGCACCGCCGACGCCAGCGGGATGATGGTCTCGTTTATTCAGTCCAACTATATGGGCTTTGGATCAGGCATCGTGGTGCCGGACACCGGGATCAGCCTGCAAAACCGGGGCTGCGGGTTTGTGCTGGATCCAAATCACCCGAACGCGCTGGCGGGCTGCAAGCGTCCGTTCCACACCATCATTCCGGGCTTTGCGATGGACGGCAACGGCCAGCCGCTGATGTCCTTTGGCGTGATGGGCGGCCCGATGCAGGCGCAAGGGCATATGCAGATGGCGCTGCGCATTATGCTGCACGGACAAAACCCGCAGGCGGCGATTGACGCTCCGCGCTGGCGCGTGGTGCAGGGCAGGGAGGTGATCGTTGAATCAACGTTCGATCGCAATACGATTGCCGCGCTGCGCGAACGCGGGCATCAGATCGTGGTGGAAGATCCGCTGCAGGATTACAACTTTGGCGGGGCGCAGGTGATCTATCGCCTGCCGGAAGGGCACTACGTGGCCGCGACGGAAAGCCGTAAAGACGGGCAGGCGTTGGTGAGTTAATGTTTTATTCTCCCTCTCCTTTAGGCTGAGGGATCCCCGGTAATTTTTTAACCGGAAGCGGTTAATGTTGCTTCTGGAAAATTAATGACTTACAGCGACTCCCTGGTCCGGCTGTAAATCGCTGAGGCGTTTCCTGCAGGCCGGGGCGAGGCGCAGGGATGCGCCGAGAGGGCGGGCTTTACAGGGATGTTACCTCCGCCCGTACCCGATAAGCCGGAAGGAATAAGCCGAGGGCACCGCGAAGCGGCGATTTACCGCCGGGAGCCCGGGTCGCCAGGGTGGTGGCGACTGAGCCACCCTGGCACGTTCACCGGTTATGTCCTTGCAGAGTAGCAAGGAACATAAAGTGAACGGAATAACCTCCACAGCCGTATGTTCCCCCTCACCCCAGCCCTCTCCCTCAAGGGAGAGGGAGTCGTCTTTGCTGGCATTATTTTATGGGGATCCCTCAACCCTTTGGGTAAGGGGAAAATTTCACCCAATGCTAAACGGATCCGCATCCTGCCACGCCGGAAACTTCTCGCGATACTCCTTCAGCGCCGTCAACGACAGCTCCGCATCAATCCGCGTCGCCTGATGCGGCTCGGCGGTGGCAATAATTTCTCCCTGCGGATTGACCACCCGGCTGTCGCCGCGATAGTGATGCCCGTTGCCGTCCGTGCCCACGCGGTTACAGCCCACCACGTACGCCTGGTTCTCAATCGCGCGCGCCGCCAGCAGCGTTTGCCAGTGCAGGGAGCGCGGCGCAGGCCAGTTGGCGACATACAGCGCCAGGTCGTAATCGTTGCGGTTGCGCGACCACACCGGGAAACGCAGGTCGTAGCAGACCAGCGGCAGAATACGCCAGCCGCGCCACTCGAACACCACGCGTTCGTTACCCGCTTCATAGTGATGGTGCTCATCCGCCATGCGGAACAGGTGGCGCTTATCGTAGAAGTGCACCTTTCCTTCCGGCTCAACCAGCAGGAAGCGGTTCACCGGTCCGCGTTCGGTTTGTAGCGCGGCGCTACCGGCAATGAGCGCGTTGGTCTCCTGCGCTTTGGTCTGCATCCAGGCGACCACCTCGTCCTGAGGCATCGACTGTTTCGCCGCTTCCATGGCAAAACCCGTAGTGAACATCTCCGGCAGGACAATCACATCACGCCCGGTAATCTCTTCCAGTTGACGATCAAAGTGGCGCAGGTTGGCGGGGCCATCCATCCACACTAAAGGTTGCTGCAAAATCGAAATCTTCAAACCAGGCACGATACAGACTCCTCAAAAGACCGCTTTTTGACACTGTAGCACGTCATTACGAGAAAATGTGGCAATAAAAAACCCCGCGCGAGGCGGGGTTTGTACAAGCGAAACGCGTTACGCCGCTTCAGGTTTGCGGTGCTTCTCCGGGAGCTTTACCGGCTGCGTCGCCAGCTCGTCCGGTTCGAAATCATCCACGTTAATACTGCGCAGACGGCTCTCTTCGGCTTTCACCAGCAGAGCGGCTTCATCTTTATTGATAATGCCACCGGCAAGAGCCTGTTTTGCGAGTTCGTCCAGACGGGTAAACGGCAGGTTTTTGCCCAGCTGTTTACAGATCTTCTGGTGAATCGGATCGGCGGCCATCACGTCCAGCAGCGCCTCTTCCAGCAGCCCCACCGGGTTATGCGGCGTCGGCTCAAGATACTGACCACGACCGATACGGGAGCGGGTTGCGCTCGGTACCTGCAGGATCTTCGCCACCTTGTGGTCCAGCTTGTCGGACGGTGCCAGATGGTGACGACCGGTCGGGAAGATCACCGCGCGCAGGGCGCCCGCCACGAAGCGGTTAGGGAAGTTCGCCAGCAGGTCGTCAATCGCCTGTTCAGCCTGATACATCGCATCCTGCACGCCCCAGTGCACCAGCGGCAGATCCGCTTCCTGACGGCCTTCGTCGTCGTAGCGCTTCAGGACCGCCGAGGCCAGGAAGATCTGGCTCAGCACATCCCCCAGACGAGCGGAGATACGTTCGCGACGCTTCAGGCTACCGCCCAGCACCGCCATGGAGACGTCAGACAGCAGAGCCAGGTTGGCACTCAGTCGGTTCAGATGCTGGTAGTAACGTTTGGTCGCATCGCCGGTTGGCGTTGCGCTGGTGAGGCCGCGCGTCAGGCCCAGCCAGAAGCTGCGTACCTTGTTGCTGCCCACGTGACCGATATGTTTGAACAGCAGCTTATCGAAGGCATCCACGTCGTTGTTCTGCGCGGCAGCCATCTCTTCCAGCACGTACGGATGGCAGCGAATTGCGCCCTGACCGAAGATCATCATGCTGCGGGTCAGGATGTTTGCCCCTTCCACGGTGATGGCAATCGGTGCGCCCTGATAGCCGCGCGCCAGGAAGTTGCCTTCGCCGAGCATAATGCCTTTACCGCCTGCAATATCCATCGCGTCAATGATCGACTGCTGCGCGCGGTGGGTACAGTGGTACTTCACAATCGCGGACAGCACGGCCGGTTTTTCACCCAGCATAATGCCGTAGGTAATCAGAGAAGCAGCGGCATCCATCACGTAGGCGTTGCCTGCAATACGCGCCAGCGGCTCTTCGATACCTTCCATCTTGCCGATAGAGATTTTGAACTGACGGCGGATGTGCGCGTACGCACCAATCCCCATCGCGACCGACTTCAGACCGCCGGTTGAGTTCGACGGCAGGGTAATGCCGCGACCCACAGACAGACATTCCACCAGCATACGCCAGCCCTGACCGGCCATTTTCGGACCGCCGATGATGAAGTCAATCGGCACAAAGATGTCCTGACCGCGGGTTGGACCGTTCTGGAACGGCACGTTCAGCGGGAAGTGACGACGACCAATTTCAACGCCTGGGGTAGAGGTTGGGATCAGCGCACAGGTAATGCCCAGATCTTCTTCACCGCCCAGCAGTTTTTCCGGGTCTGAGAGCTTAAAGGCCAGACCCAGCACGGTGGCGATAGGCGCCAGGGTGATATAACGCTTGTTCCAGGTCAGGCGCATGCCCAGCACCTGCTCGCCCTGCCACTCGCCCATGCAGACCACGCCGGTATCCGGGATCGCGCCTGCATCGGAGCCCGCTTCCGGGCTGGTCAGCGCGAAGCAAGGGATTTCCTGACCGCGTGCCAGACGCGGCAGGTAGTGATCTTTCTGCTCTTCAGTACCGTAGTGCTGCAGCAGTTCGCCCGGGCCTAAGGAGTTAGGCACGCCAACGGTAATCGCCAGGATCCCGGAAACGCCCGCCAGCTTTTGCAGGACGCGAGCCTGAGCGTAAGCGGAAAACTCCAGACCGCCGTACTCTTTCTTGATAATCATCGCGAAGAAGCGGTGTTCTTTCAGATATGCCCACAGCTCTGGCGGTAGATCGGCCATTTCATGGGTGATGGCAAAGTCGTTTGCCATGCGGCACGCTTCTTCCACCGGCCCGTCAATAAAGGCCTGCTCTTCAGCGGTCAGACGCGGCTGCGGATAGTTGTGCAGCTTTTTCCAGTCAGGATTGCCCTGGAACAGATCGCCTTCCCACCAGGTGGTGCCCGCATCAATCGCTTCTTTCTCAGTGCGTGACATTGGCGGCATCACTTTGCGGAAGCCTTTAAACACCGGCGCGGAGATCATCGACTTACGCATCGGTGCCAGGTTAAACGGCAGAAGAATGATGGCAAGAGGGACTAAAAGCCAGATATTCCAGAGGCCTGCGACGCCAAGCGCAGCCGTCCAGGCCAGAAGAATCAGGCTGCTCAGGAATAAACTTACGCGGTGATAGAACAGCACACCGAGCAGTACAACGGTTGCGAGAATGCTCAAAATCATCATAAAGAAAAGCTCCCTTGCTTGTAGGAGGTCTGACCACTTGTGATGATATGGTTGTAGTTGATGTAAATTCCTTTAGCAATGTGTTTACAAAATAATTACAACCTGGTTCACATTGTTCGCGTTTTCGTCGGCACGAAAAAACAAAACGCCGGACGATTCGCATGGCTTTAGCTTCTCGCTTTTGACGCTATCCGGTACACTCCACTGTGTTATTTCATCAATACTGAAGGATTATCCTCATGTACCAGGATCTTATTCGTAACGAACTGAACGAAGCGGCGGAAACGCTGGCGAACTTTCTGAAAGATGATGCCAATATTCACGCTATTCAGCGCGCAGCGGTCCTGCTGGCCGACAGCTTTAAAGCCGGTGGCAAAGTGCTCTCCTGCGGTAACGGTGGCTCCCACTGTGACGCCATGCACTTCGCCGAAGAGCTGACCGGACGCTATCGCGAAAACCGTCCGGGCTACCCGGCGATTGCGATTTCCGACGTGAGCCACATCTCCTGCGTAGGCAACGACTTCGGTTACGACCACATCTTCTCCCGCTACGTTGAAGCGGTAGGCCGTGAAGGCGACGTGCTGCTGGGGATTTCGACCTCTGGCAACTCCGGCAACGTGATCAAAGCGATCGCCGCCGCGCGTGAAAAAGGGATGAAAGTCATCACCCTGACGGGTAAAGATGGCGGTAAGATGGACGGTACAGCGGACGTTGAAATCCGCGTTCCGCACTTCGGTTATGCTGACCGTATTCAGGAAATTCACATCAAAGTGATCCATATCCTGATTCAACTGATCGAAAAAGAGATGGTTAAGTAAGACTTCGCTGGGGGCACCGGTGCCCCCGCTGTTGTGGAGGTGTTGTATGTGCGAACTGCTCGGGATGAGCGCCAATGTGCCAACCGATATCTGCTTTAGTTTCACCGGGCTGGTTCAGCGCGGTGGAGGAACCGGGCCGCATAAAGACGGCTGGGGCATCACCTTCTACGAAGGCAAAGGATGTCGCACGTTCAAAGATCCACAGCCCAGCTTTAACTCACCGATTGCCAAACTGGTGCAGGACTACCCCATCAAGTCCCGCTCGGTGATCGCCCACATCCGTCAGGCAAACCGCGGCGAAGTGGCGCTGGAAAATACCCATCCGTTTACCCGTGAACTGTGGGGCCGTAACTGGACCTACGCGCACAACGGGCAGCTTACGGGCTATAAGTCGCTGGAGACGGGCAACTTCCGCCCGGTCGGCGAAACGGACAGCGAAAAAGCCTTCTGCTGGCTGCTGCACAAGCTGACGGAGCGCTATCCCCGCACCCCCGGCAACATGGCCGCCGTATTCAAATACATCGCGACGCTGGCGTCTGAACTGCGTGAAAAAGGCGTGTTCAACATGCTGCTCTCTGACGGGCGCTACGTGATGGCGTTCTGCTCAACGAATCTGTTCTGGATCACCCGCCGCGCGCCGTTTGGCGTTGCGACGCTGCTCGATCAGGATGTGGAGATAGACTTTCAGAAGGAGACCACACCGAACGATGTGGTCACCGTCATTGCTACGCAGCCGCTCACGGGCAACGAAACCTGGCAAAAGATTATGCCAGGCGAGTGGGTACTATTTTGTCTCGGGGACCGTGTAATTTGACGCCAGCTGCGGGTGGACGACTTCGTGGCTCAGCGGCTTGCTGACCACGTAACGGCCATCGACGATAGAGACTACCGGTGGCTTGCGGGTCTGCTCAAAGTAGTCGTAGCCTGGCTTCAGCTGTTTCCAGAAATCCGCGTAGTATGAGTACTTGTGACGCGCCATGTTGGCGTCCGTCATGCGGAACGGATAGATGCTGACCTGTACGTTAGGCTGCCCAAAGACCAGCGCGCCCGTGACGAACTGGAAAATCTCATCAATGCCGGAGTCGGTCATCGCATAACAGCCGACAGACACGCAGGCACCGTGGATCATCAGGTATTTACCTTCATAACCGTGTGCACGGTCATAGGCATTCGGGAAGCCGATGTTAATGGCCTTATAGAAGCGGCTGTCAGGTTTTAGCTGACTACGCTGAACGTTGTAAAACCCTTCCGGACTTTTGAAATCGCCCTGACGCTGTTTTGGCCCCAGACCGCCGGAGTAGTTACAAATTTTGTAACTATCAAGCAGTTGATATGTCTCGCCCATTTTCACAAACAGATCGAGAGTGCGTTCTTCCTTGAAGATTTGAATATAAACCGGGGATCCCATCAGCTGTTGTTTATATTCTTTGCTAACCGGTGTCGTTGAGCTATTACTGCTGAGCAGTCCGGCAAACGACATGCACGGCATCAGAAGCATCGCAATGAACAATGCGATTTTACGCATACTACTAGTTCCTTGATAAAACCATGACCAAATTGCCAGGACGGCAAAAGAGACCCGAAATCAGATTAATCTGGACAGGAGCGCTCACATTAGCACCGATAAAGATTTTCGCAAGAGCCAACCTTTGTGTTTACAAATTAGTTTTACTTTATAACCCATTCAAATCGCCCTGACTCCAGGAACTTTGCGTAATAGCTCGCATTTTGGCGCGTCAGGAGGCGGATCCTCTGCCCCCTTTGGGACGAAAATGGTACACTTCACCCCCTCTGGATTGTTGTTCATGGATACCTGCTAACTACATGTTTAGAATAAGAAAAGGACTTGATCTGCCTATTTCCGGTGTGCCCGATCAGCACGTCGCGCAAGGGGCCAGCATTCGTCATGTCGCTATTTTGGGCGACGATTATGTGGGGATGCGCCCGGCGATGCTGGTGCAAGAGGGCGATCGCGTCATCAAAGGCCAGGCGCTCTTCGAGGATAAAAAAAATCCGGGCGTCTTGTTTACGGCCCCGGCCAGCGGCACGGTTGTGGCGATTCATCGCGGTGAACGCCGCGTGCTGCAATCCGTTGTGATCCGTCTTGAAGGTGATGAGCAGCGCGAGTTTGCGCGTTTTGATGTGGCCGACCTCGCGACACTCAGCCGCGAATCCGTGCAGGCGCAGCTGCTGGCGTCGGGGTTGTGGACGTCACTTCGCACCCGCCCTTTTAGCAAGTCACCGGTTCCGGGAACCGTACCGGCGGCTATTTTCGTTACCGCCATCGACACCAATCCGCTCAGTGCGGATCCGCAGCCTATTATCCTGGCGCAGCGCAAGGCGTTTGATGCCGGGTTGACCCTTTTAACGCGCCTGACGCCCGGGAAGGTTCATGTCTGCCAGGCGAGCGGCGGCAAGCTTGGCGGCCATCCGCAGGGGCAGGTAACGTTTAATGAATTTGCTGGCCCGCATCCGGCGGGGCTGGTTGGCACACACATCCATTTCCTTGAACCGGTGAGTCTGGCAAAACAGGTCTGGCATCTGAATTATCAGGACGTGATTGCCATAGGTACGCTCTTTACCACGGGTGAGCTGTGTGCAGAACGCACGATCGCCATTGGTGGACCGCAGGCGACAAACCCACGTCTGGTGAAGACGCTACAAGGTGCAGATATCAATGAACTGCTGACCGATGAAACAAAAGCGGGTGAAAACCGCCTGATTTCCGGTTCGGTACTCAGTGGCCGTCATGCCGTTGGCGCGCAGGCTTATCTGGGGCGCTTCCATCTGCAGGTGAGCATCGTTCAGGAAGGGCGTGAGAAAGAGCTGTTCGGCTGGGTTCTGCCTGGTGCAGAAAAATACTCCGTAACCCGCACCACGCTGGGTCACTTCCTGCGCCATAAGCTTTTCAACTTCTCCACCAGCACCCACGGCGGTGAGCGTGCGATGGTACCCATTGGTAACTACGAGCGCGTGATGCCGCTGGATATTCTGCCTACCGTGCTGCTGCGCGATCTCCTTGCTGGCGATACCGACGGCGCGCAGGCGCTGGGCTGCCTGGAGCTGGACGAAGAAGATCTGGCGCTCTGTACCTATGTGTGTCCAGGCAAATACGAATACGGACCCGTATTGCGCGAGGTGTTAACCCGCATTGAGCAGGAAGGATAACGATGGGCTTAAAACACCTCTTTGAAAAAATTGAGCCGCACTTTACCGAAGGGAAGCTCAAAAAGTACTACCCGCTGTATGAAGCGACAACGACCATTTTCTACACGCCGGGGCTGGTGACGAAAGGGGCGGCGCACGTGCGCGATGCCATCGATCTCAAGCGAATGATGATCCTGGTCTGGTTTGCCGTCTTCCCGGCCATGTTCTGGGGCATGTACAACGTCGGCTTGCAGACCATTCCGGCACTGCACCACATGTACGATGCACAGCAGCTGGCGCAGGTGATCCAGTCCGACTGGCATTACCGTCTGGCGCAGTCGCTGGGGGTAAGCTTTGCGGCCGACGCGGGCTGGCTGAGTATGATGACGCTGGGGGCGGTCTTCTTCCTGCCAATCTATATCACGGTCTTTATCGTGGGCGGCTTCTGGGAAGTGCTGTTTGCCATTATTCGCAAACATGAGATCAACGAAGGCTTCTTTGTTACTTCCATTCTGTTTGCTCTGATTGTTCCGCCAACGCTGCCGCTCTGGCAGGCGGCGATGGGGATCACCTTTGGCGTGGTGATTGCCAAAGAGATCTTCGGCGGGACCGGACGCAACTTCCTCAACCCGGCGCTGGCGGGGCGTGCGTTCCTGTTCTTTGCTTACCCGGCGCAGATCTCCGGAGACCTGGTGTGGACGGCAGCCGACGGTTTCTCCGGCGCGACGCCACTTTCACAGTGGGCGGCAGGCGGCGGCGAAACGTTGGTTAACAATGCTACCGGCCAGCCGGTCACCTGGTTCGATGCCTTTATAGGCAACATTCCGGGTTCCATCGGGGAAGTCTCTACGCTGATGATTTTGCTTGGTGGCGCGATCATTCTGTTTGGGCGCGTGGCCTCCTGGCGCATCGTCGCAGGCGTCATGCTCGGCATGGTGCTTACCGCAACGCTGTTCAATCTCATTGGTTCAAGCACTAACCCGATGTTCTCCATGCCGTGGTACTGGCACCTTGTGCTGGGAGGCTTTGCGTTTGGCATGATGTTCATGGCGACCGATCCCGTCTCTGCATCGTTTACCGATAAGGGTAAATGGAGCTACGGCGTGCTGATCGGCGTGATGTGTGTCCTGATTCGCGTGGTCAACCCGGCCTATCCGGAAGGGATGATGTTGGCCATTCTGTTTGCCAACCTGTTTGCACCGCTGTTCGACTATCTGGTCGTGCGTGCCAACATTAAGCGGAGGAAGGCGCGTGGCTGAGGTTAAAAATAACGACAGCATCAGCAAAACGCTGCTGGTGGTGCTGGTACTGTGTCTGGTCTGTTCCATTGTGGTTGCGGGGTCTGCCGTGGGGTTAAAACCGCTACAGCAGGAGCAACGCGCGCTGGATAAACAGCGTAACATTCTCGCCGTGGCCGGGCTGATGCAGGAAGGCATGACCAAGGACGACGTCGCAGACGTGTTTGCCGAACGTATTACCGCGCGGCTAGTGGATTTAAAAACCGGTGAGCTGATGGATAAAGACCCGGCGAAGTATAACCAGGCGCTGGCGTTGAAAGATCCGCAGATGAGCACCGTGCTTGACGCATCGCAGGATCCGGCAGGTATAAAGCGCCGCAGCAACATCGCGGAGATCTACCTGGTGCGTGACGAGCAAAAACGCGTACAGGAAGTGGTTTTGCCAATCTACGGCAACGGGCTGTGGTCAATGATGTACGCCTTTGTAGCACTGGATACCGATGGCCGCACGGTCAAAGGCATTACCTATTACGATCAGGGCGAAACGCCGGGGTTGGGCGGTGAGGTTGAAAACCCTAACTGGCGCGCACAGTTTATTGGCAAGAAAGTGCTCGACGATAGCGGTCAGCCCGCGCTGAAGGTGATGAAAGGGGCGGCACGTCCGGGTGACGACTACGCCGTTGACGGCCTTTCAGGGGCGACGCTCACCTCTAACGGGGTGCAGCACAGTTTTGATTTCTGGATGGGCGAGCTTGGCTTTGGTCCTTTCCTGAAAAACGTACGTGAAGGAGCGCTGAATAATGGCTGATACGGGTGAACTGAAAGAAGTCAAAAAGGTGCTCATTGGCCCGCTGCTCGCCAATAACCCGATCACGCTGCAGGTGCTGGGTGTCTGCTCAGCCCTGGCGGTGACGACCAAGCTGGAAACGGCGGTGGTGATGACGCTGGCGGTCACGCTGGTTACGGCGTTTTCCAGCATGTTTATCTCGATGATCCGCCACCACATTCCCAACAGCGTGAGGATCATCGTGCAGATGGCGATCATCGCCTCGCTGGTGATCGTGGTCGATCAGCTGCTGCGCGCTTTTGCCTACGAAACATCAAAACAGCTTTCGGTGTTTGTCGGGTTGATTATCACCAACTGTATCGTGATGGGCCGCGCAGAGGCTTACGCCATGAAGATGCCGCCGCTCGCGAGCTTTATGGACGGTATCGGCAACGGCCTCGGCTACGGCGTGATCCTCCTGACGGTAGGGTTCCTGCGTGAGCTGATTGGCAGCGGCAAGCTGTTTGGCATCACGGTGCTGGACACCGTGCAGAACGGCGGCTGGTATCTGCCGAACGGCCTGTTCCTGCTCGCGCCAAGCGCATTTTTCATTATCGGTTTGCTGATCTGGCTGATTCGTACGTTGAAGCCTGAACAGCAGGAAAAGGAGTAACCGACAATGGCTCATTACCTGAGTTTATTTGTGCGCGCGGTGTTTGTTGAAAACATGGCGCTCGCGTTTTTCCTCGGCATGTGTACATTTCTTGCCGTGTCTAAAAAGGTCTCCACGGCATTTGGCCTGGGCGTGGCGGTCACCGTTGTGTTGGGGCTTTCGGTTCCGATTAACAACCTGGTGTTCAACTTCGTGCTGCGGGACGGCGCGCTGGTGGAAGGGGTCGATCTCAGCTTCCTCAACTTCATCACCTTTATCGGTGTGATCGCGGCGCTGGTGCAAATCCTTGAGATGATCCTCGATAAGTATTTCCCGTCGCTGTACAACGCGCTGGGGATCTTCCTGCCGCTGATCGCGGTGAACTGTGCCATCTTCGGTGGCGTCTCGTTTATGGTTCAGCGCGATTATAACTTCAGCGAATCCGTGGTCTATGGCTTCGGTTCCGGCATCGGCTGGATGCTGGCGATTGTGACCATGGCGGGGATCCGCGAAAAAATGAAATATGCCAACGTGCCTGCGGGTCTGCGCGGCTTAGGGATCACCTTTATCACCACCGGCCTGATGGCGTTGGGCTTTATGTCCTTCTCCGGTGTGCAGCTATAAGGGCTAACAGATGGAAATTATTCTTGGCGTGGTAATGTTCACGCTGATTGTTCTGGTGCTGTCAGGGCTGATTCTGGCGGCGCGTGCGAAGCTGGTGAACGCCGGTGATGTCATTATTGATATCAACGATGACCCGCAAAATCAGATCCGTACCCCGGCAGGGGACAAACTGCTCAATACGCTCTCGGGCAATGGGATCTTTGTCTCGTCAGCCTGCGGCGGCGGTGGCTCATGCGGGCAGTGCCGTGTGACGGTGAAAGAGGGCGGCGGTGATATCCTGCCTACTGAACTGTCGCATATCACGAAGCGTGAAGCGAAAGAGGGCTGCCGTCTGGCCTGCCAGGTCGCGGTGCGCCAGAACATGAAGATTGAGCTGCCGGAAGAGATCTTCGGCGTCAAAAAATGGGAGTGCGAAGTTATCTCTAACGATAACAAAGCCACCTTTATTAAAGAGCTTAAGCTGCGTGTTCCTGAAGGGGAGAGCGTTCCGTTCCGCGCGGGCGGGTATATCCAGATTGAATGCCCGGCGCACACCGTGGCGTATGCCGACTTCGACGTGCCCGAGGAGTATCGGACCGACTGGGACAAATTCAATCTCTTCCGCTTTGTTTCCGAAGTAAAAGAGCCGACGTTGCGCGCTTACTCCATGGCTAACTATCCGGAAGAGAAGGGCATTATCATGCTCAACGTGCGTATCGCCACGCCGCCGCCGAATGTGCCGAATGCACCGCCGGGCGTGATGTCGTCGTATATCTGGTCCCTTAAGCCAGGCGACAAAGTGACGATCTCCGGTCCGTTTGGGGAGTTTTTCGCCAAAGATACCGACGCGGAAATGGTCTTTATCGGCGGCGGTGCCGGTATGGCCCCGATGCGCTCGCACATCTTTGACCAGCTCAAACGCCTGGGCAGCAAGCGTAAAATCAGCTTCTGGTACGGGGCACGCTCCCTGCGCGAGATGTTCTACGACGACGAGTTTGAACAGCTGGCGCGTGAGAACCCTAACTTTACCTTCCACGTGGCGCTTTCCGATCCCCAGCCGGAAGATAACTGGACGGGCTATACGGGCTTCATCCACAACGTGCTGTACGAAAACTACCTCAAACAGCACCCGGCACCGGAAGACTGCGAGTTCTATATGTGTGGTCCGCCGATGATGAACGCCGCCGTGATTAAGATGCTTAAAGATCTTGGCGTCGAAGATGAGAACATCATGCTTGATGATTTTGGAGGCTGATGATGCTGACGTTTCTGGCAACATTCGCGGTGTTTGTGCTGGTGGTGCTCGGCATGTCGTTAGGCTGGATCATTAAGCGTAAAAGCATTCAGGGCAGCTGTGGCGGTATTTCATCCCTTGGGATGGAAAAGGTGTGCGACTGCCCGGAACCGTGCGATGCGCGGAAAAAAAGAATGGCCCGCGAGCAGCAGCGCATCATTTAAGTGTATGCAGGCCGGGTAAGGCAAAGCCGCCACCCTGCGTTTTCACATCTGCTTCTCAATCCTCATTTGTTTACTGTATACTTATCCAGTAATGAGTGAGGGCTTACTATGCGCAAAATAATCCATGTCGATATGGACTGCTTTTTTGCCGCAGTGGAGATGCGTGACAACCCGGCGCTGCGGGATATTCCCATCGCCATTGGCGGCAGCCGCGTGCAGCGCGGTGTGATCAGCACCGCCAACTATCCCGCGCGCAAATTTGGCGTGCGCAGCGCCATGCCGACTGCGATGGCCTTAAAGCTTTGCCCTCATCTCACGCTCCTGCCCGGTCGGTTTGATGCTTATAAAGAGGCCTCAATTCATATTCGTGAAATCTTCTCCCGCTACACCTCACTGATAGAACCGCTGTCGCTGGACGAAGCCTATCTGGATGTGACCGACAGCGTGCATTGCCACGGCTCCGCCACGCTGATGGCCCAGGAGATCCGCCAGACGATATTCAACGAACTGAACCTGACCGCATCGGCGGGCGTGGCACCCGTGAAATTCCTCGCTAAAATCGCTTCCGATTTAAATAAACCCAACGGTCAGTACGTCATCACCCCTGAAGAGGTGCCTGCGTTTTTGAAAACCCTACCGCTTGGCAAAATACCCGGCGTGGGGAAAGTCTCCGCCGCAAAGCTTGAAAGCATGGGGCTACGGACCTGCGAAGATGTACAGCGAAGCGATCTCGCCTTGCTGCTGAAGCGCTTTGGGAAGTTTGGTCGCGTGCTGTGGGAGCGCAGTCAGGGCATTGACGATCGCGATGTGAACAGCGAACGGCTACGGAAATCCGTCGGCGTTGAGCGCACCCTCATTGAAGATATTCATGACTGGTCCGAGTGCGAGGCCATTATCACGGAACAGCTTTACCCTGAGCTGGAGCGACGTTTAACCAAGGTGAAGCCGGACCTGCTGATCGCCCGTCAGGGCATCAAGCTAAAATTCAACGATTTCCAGCAGACCACGCAGGAACACGTTTGGCCGCGTCTGAATAAAGACGATCTGATTGCGACCGCAAAAAAGGCATGGGAAGAGCGCCGGGGCGGGCGAGGGGTGAGGCTGGTGGGATTGCACGCCACGCTGCTGGACCCGCAGCTGGAACGACAGCTGGTATTGGGACTGTAAAAAAAACGGTGGCTCGACGTTGTTCACCCTCTCCCTTTGGGAGAGGGCTGGGGTGGGGTATTACTTAGCAGGAATCGCTTTCAGCAGCTCAGTCAGCAGCGTCCAGTAATGGCCGACGCTTTCGATATGAACCTGCTCATCCGGTGAATGCGGACCGGTGATGGTTGGCCCGATAGACACCATGTCCATGTCCGGATACGGCTTCTTGAACAGACCGCATTCCAGACCGGCGTGGATAACCTGAATGTTCGGGGTGCTGTTGAACAGACGCTGGTATGTTTCACGCACCAGTGCCATGACCGGAGAGCTTGCGTCCGGCTGCCAGCCCGGGTAGCTGCCTTTCGCGGAGGTTTTTGCGCCCGCCAGCGTGCCCAGAGACTCCAGCATGCTCACCACGTACTCTTTACCGCTGTCGATCAGGGAACGGATCAGGCAGATGATCTCTGCGCTGTCGTCGCCCATGGTCACCACGCCCACGTTCAGGGAGGTTTCTACCACGCCTTTCGCGACGTCAGAGTTGCGGATCACGCCGTTTGGCGTCGCATTCAGCAGCTGAACGAAGGTGTCACGAGACTGTACGGTCAGCGCGGCTTTATCCGTGGTCACGGATTCCAGCACTACGGTCAGGTTCTTCTCTTTCTCAGAAAGTTCGTTTTTCAGGATATCAAGATAAACGCTGGAGAGTTTTTTCAGCTCGTCTGCTTTTGCCGCAGGTACTGCTACGGTGGCGAAGGCTTCACGTGGGATCGCGTTACGCAGCGTACCGCCGTTGAAATCGACCAGACGCAGATCCAGCTCAGCCGCGTGACCCGCCAGGAAGCGTGCCAGCAGTTTATTGGCATTACCGAGACCCAGGTGAATATCGCCACCGGAGTGGCCGCCTTTCAGCCCTTTCAGCGTCAGCTTGAAGGTCTGGTAGCCCGCAGGAATCGCTTCACGAGACAGCGGCAGGGTAGAAATGAAATCAATCCCGCCCGCGCAGCCCATGTAGATCTCGCCTTCTTCTTCGGAGTCGGTGTTGATCAGTATGTCCGCCTGCAGCCAGTTGGCCTGCAGACCGAACGCGCCGTCCATGCCTGCTTCTTCGGTCATGGTCAGCAGCACTTCCAGCGGGCCGTGCTCAACGCTGTCGTCAGCCAGCACCGCCAGCGCAGAGGCCATACCGATGCCGTTATCCGCGCCCAGGGTGGTGCCGCGCGCTTTCACCCACTCGCCGTCGATGTACGGTTGAATCGGGTCTTTAGTGAAGTCGTGAACGGTGTCGTTGTTTTTCTGCGGAACCATGTCCAGGTGCGCCTGCAGCACAACCGGTTTACGGTTTTCCATGCCTGCAGTGGCGGGCTTGCGGATCAGAATGTTGCCAACCTGGTCGCGCTCGGCGTGCAGACCTTTTTCCTTCGCCCAGCCCATAATGTGTTCGGCAAGCTGTTCTTCATGGTAGGAAGGGTGTGGAATGGAACAGATTTTGGCAAAAATATCCCACAGCGGTTGTGGAGATAATTGAGACAGTTCAGACACGATAAGTCTCCTTGTCGATGCGCTGCAAACGGGGTTGCAGGTCACAGGGTTAGCAGGTTAATAGTTACCACAAGACAGGCTTGCGAGATGCATCTGAGAATACCACTTTCTCCGACGGCGGGTAGCATAAAGCATGTAAAAACTCAGGCTCGGGGCGCTAAACACTGGTTTTTAGTGCGTCAGATCTCTATAATCTCGCGCAACCTATTTCCCCCTCGAACACTTTTTAAGCCGTATATAAACAGGCTGGGACACTTCACATGAGCGAAAAATACGTCGTCACCTGGGACATGTTGCAGATTCACGCACGCAAACTGGCTGCGCGTCTGATGCCTTCCGAGCAGTGGAAAGGCATTATTGCCGTTAGCCGCGGCGGTCTGGTACCGGGGGCGCTGTTGGCACGTGAGCTGGGTATTCGTCATGTCGATACCGTATGTATCTCCAGCTATGACCACGACAACCAGCGCGAGCTGACCGTGCTGAAACGCGCGGAAGGCGACGGTGAAGGCTTCATCGTTATTGACGATCTGGTCGATACCGGTGGTACCGCGGTGGCTATCCGTGAAATGTATCCAAAAGCGCACTTCGTCACGATCTTCGCAAAACCGGCGGGTCGCCCACTGGTTGACGATTACGTGATTGATATCCCGCAGGATACCTGGATTGAACAGCCATGGGATATGGGCGTGGTATTCGTACCGCCTATTTCAGGCCGTTAATCCCAGTACGTAACTTTACACGCCCGGCAATGCCGGGCGTTGTTCTTTTTATCCTGCCACGCGTTACAATGGACGTTATATGACGTATCCATGGAGGCAACGCAATGACGCAGGCGAATCTCACCGAAACTCTCTTTAAACCCCGTTTCAAACACCCTGAAACGTCGACGCTGGTGCGTCGGTTTAATCCGGGGACCATGCCTGCCGTCCAGTCTGCGTTAGACGGTAAAAACGTGCCCCACTGGTATCGCATGATTAACCGCCTGATGTGGATCTGGCGTGGTATCGATCCGCGTGAAATCCTTGACGTGCAGGCGCGTATCGTCATGAGCGAATCTGAACGGACCGACAGCGAGCTTTACGATACGGTGGTGGGCTATCGCGGCGGCAACTGGATCTATGAATGGTCGAAGCAGGCGATGCTCTGGCAGCAAAAAGCCAGCCAGGAAGAGGATGCCACGCGCAGCGGCAAGCACTGGCTACATGCGGCCAATCTTTATGCCATTGCCGCGTATCCACATCTGAAAGGTGATGAACTGGCGGAGCAGGCCCAGGCGCTGGCGAACCGTGCTTATGAAGAGGCGGCGCAGCGTTTGCCGGGCCAGATGCGCGAGCTTGAGTTCAGCATTCCTGGTGGCGCACCCGTCACCGGGTTCCTGCATATGCCGGAAGGCGAAGGCCCGTTCCCGACCGTACTGATGTGCGGTGGGCTGGATTCCCTGCAAATCGATTATTACAGCCTGTTTGAGCGCTACTTTGCACCAAAAGGGATTGCGATGCTGACGCTCGACATGCCTTCTATTGGCTTCTCGTCGAAGTGGAAATTGACTCAGGATTCGAGCCTGTTGCACCAGCATGCGCTTAAAGCACTGGAGAATATTCCCTGGGTTGACCATACCCGCGTGGCGGCTTTTGGCTTCAGATTTGGGGCGAACGTTGCGGTGCGTCTGGCCTACCTTGAATCTTCGCGCCTGAAGGCTGTGGCCTGTCTGGGCCCGGTGGTTCACGCGTTGCTCAGCGATCCTGCCCGTCAGGGCAGCGTGCCGGAGATGTACCTTGATGTGCTGGCCAGTCGACTTGGCATGCATGATGCATCAGACGAAGCGCTGCGCATTGAGCTCAATCGTTACTCGTTAAAAACGCAGGGGTTGCTGGGACGCCGCTGCCCAACGCCGATGCTGTCAGGTTTCTGGAAAAACGATCCGTTCAGTCCGGAAGAAGAGTCGCGCTTAATCACGTCGTCATCTTCGGATGGCAAGTTGCTTGAAGTGCCATTCAGCCCGGTGTATCAGAATTTTGACAAGGCGTTAAAAGAGATTACACGCTGGATCGCGCAGAGATTGTGTTAATAGATTGCTAAATTTTGATGGTTTGGTAAAACAGTGGCTTCACAAAAGGAGATCGCAATGACGTTACCGAGTGGACATCCGAAAAGTAGACTGATCAAGAAGTTCATGGCTCTTGGCCCGTATATTCGAGAAGAGCAGTGTGAAGAGAATCGCTTTTTTTTCGACTGCCTGGCTGTTTGCGTCAACGTGAAGCCTGCACCCGAAAAACGTGAATTCTGGGGCTGGTGGATGGAAATGGAAGCAGAGGAAAAACGCTTTACCTACAGCTACCAGTTTGGCCTGTTTAACAAAGACGGTTACTGGCAAGCGGCACCTATTAAAGATCAGGAAGTGATCGACCGCCTGGAGCATACGCTGAAAGAGTATCTCGGCAAGGCTAGCGCGCTGCTGGCAACGCTGGATCTGAAGCTGGAGCCTGCGGATGATTTTTCCAGCGAGGCGGTTAAGCTGACTGCCTGATAGTCTTCTCCCTCTCCCTGTGGGAGAGGGCACCAGACCGCATTAATCCCCGACAAAAAAAAACCGGCATCAAGCCGGTTTTTTTATTTCCACAAAATCAGAACTGGTAGGTCATACCCAGGGCGACGATATCATCGCTGCTTACACCCAGTTTATTGTCGTCATCAATCTGGTTGATTTTATAATCAACAAACGCGGACATGTTTTTGTTGAAATAATAGGTTGCGCCCACGTCGATATATTTCACGATATCTTCGTCACCAATGCCTTCGATGTCTTTGCCTTTAGATTGAACATAGCCAACGGATGGACGCAGACCAAAATCAAACTGATATTGCGCAACCACTTCGAAGTTTTGCGCTTTATTCGCGAAACCACCGGAGATTGGGGCCATATTGCGGGTTTCGGAATAGATAGTAGCCAGATAAATATCATTGGCATCATATTTCAGACCGGTTGCCCAGCCTTCGGCTTTTTTACCTTCACCGCGCGTCAGCAGGTTCTGCTCGTTGGTGCGATCGGAGTTAGCATAAGCACCAATGACAGAGAAATCGCTGCCGCCGAAGTCATAGCTCAGAGACGTACCGAAGCCATCCCCGTTCTGCTTTTTCACGTCGCGGTTTTCATTTTTGCCCTGGTATTGCAGGGTCATATCCAGACCGTCCACCACGCCAAAGAAGTCAGTGTTACGATAGGTGGCGAGACCGGAGGCACGCTTGGTCATGAAGTTGTCGGTTTGCGCCAGACCGTCGCCGCCGAACTCAGGGAACATATCGGTGTAGGATGCGACGTCATACAGCGCCCCGAGGTTACGACCGTAATCCAGAGAACCAAAGTCTTTTAATTTAAGACCGGCAAACGCCAGACGCGTTTTCTGAGAAGAGTCGCTCTCTGCTTTGTTTCCGGCAAATTCTGCTTCCCAACGGCCATAGCCTGTCAGCTGATCGTTAATCTGCGTTTCACCTTTAAAGCCGAAACGCACGTACGTCTGGTCACCGTCTTTAGCGTCATCATCACTGAGGTAGTGCATTGCTTTTACTTTGCCGTACACGTCCAGTTTATTACCGTTCTTATTATAAACCTCTGCTGCGTGAACAGATGCGGAAGCCACAACGCCCATAACCACTAATGCCAGAGTGCTCTTTTTCATTTTCAATCCTGAGTTTTATATACGCGCTAATATTCGCTGAACGATAAGCCGACGCTTATGTTCCGTGAAAAAACAGGAAGGGTTTTATCGTCCGCGGGTGAACGTTTTATGACAATTTAAGAATATGTTTAAAAAAGTATGTTTTAATTTTTCAGTAATAAATTTGTCAAAATCAGCCGCTACGCTTCCTGATCCCGCGCAACAAAGTGTTTTGCTTTGTGCTAAGGCAGTTGGCAACGGGGCTGAGTCCTGTTAAAACGTTCGTTCGACATCATTTTCCCTTATCGTTGAACGGCAGAGAATCATGAGTGACAGCCAGACGCTGGTGGTAAAACTCGGTACCAGTGTGTTAACAGGCGGATCGCGCCGCCTTAATCGCGCCCACATTGTTGAGCTTGTACGTCAGTGCGCTCAGCTGCATGCCGCAGGGCATCGTATTGTTATCGTGACCTCCGGGGCGATTGCCGCCGGGCGTGAACATCTGGGTTACCCCGAACTCCCCGCGACGATAGCCTCTAAACAGCTGCTGGCCGCCGTGGGACAAAGCCGACTCATTCAACTCTGGGAACAGTTGTTCTCTATCTACGGTATTCACGTCGGGCAGATGCTGCTGACGCGTGCGGATATGGAAGACAGAGAGCGTTTCCTGAACGCGCGCGATACGCTGCGTGCGCTGCTGGACAACAATATTGTTCCGGTCATTAATGAAAACGACGCCGTGGCCACCGCAGAAATTAAAGTGGGTGATAACGATAACCTCTCTGCGCTGGCGGCGATTCTGGCCGGTGCCGATAAACTCCTGCTTCTGACCGATCAGCAGGGGCTGTTCACCGCCGACCCGCGTTCTAACCCGGAAGCCGAACTGATTACCGATGTTCACGGCATTGACGATGCCCTGCGCGCCATCGCCGGTGACAGCGTTTCAGGCCTCGGAACCGGCGGAATGGGCACCAAGCTGCAGGCCGCCGACGTCGCGTGCCGTGCCGGTATCGATACCATCATTGCTGCGGGCAGCCGCCCGGGCGTGATTGGCGACGTGATGGAAGGCATCTCTGTCGGCACCCGCTTCCACGCTCAGGAATCCCCGCTGGAAAACCGCAAACGCTGGATATTTGGCGCGCCTCCTGCGGGTGAACTCGTCGTCGATGAAGGGGCCACTGCCGCGATTCTGGAACGAGGGAGTTCATTACTTCCTAAAGGAATTAAAAGCGTGACAGGCAACTTCTCCCGTGGTGAAGTGATCCGCATCCGTAGCCTTGAAGGCCGCGACATCGCCCACGGCGTAAGCCGCTATAACAGCGACGCGCTGCGCCGTATTGCGGGCCACCATTCGCAGCAAATCGATGCCATTCTGGGCTACGAGTATGGTCCGGTTGCCGTACATCGCGATGACATGATTATTCGTTAAGGAGCCAGAATATGCTGGAACAAATGGGCGCAGCCGCGAAGGCCGCCTCTTACAAACTGGCGCTCCTTTCCAGCCGCGAGAAAAACCGTGTGCTGGAAAAAATCGCTGATTATCTGGAATCACAGTCCCAGGAAATTTTGCTCGCCAACGAGCAGGATCTGCTGGAAGCCCGTCGCAACGGTTTGAGCGAAGCGATGCTTGACCGTCTGGCGCTGACGCCGGCACGCCTGAAAGGCATCGCCGACGATGTCCGTCAGGTCTGTAATCTGGCCGATCCGGTAGGGCAGGTCATTGATGGTGGGCTGCTCGACAGCGGTTTACGTCTTGAGCGCCGCCGCGTGCCGCTCGGCGTTATCGGCGTCATTTACGAAGCCCGCCCAAACGTCACCGTTGACGTCGCCTCTCTGTGCCTGAAAACCGGTAACGCCGCTATTCTGCGCGGTGGAAAAGAGACCTGGCGCACCAATGCCGCGACGGTGAAAGTCATTCAGCAGGCGCTGGAAGAGTGTGGCTTACCGGCGGGGGCCGTACAGGCAATCGAGAGCCCAGACCGCGCGCTGGTCAACGAAATGCTGCGCATGGACAAATACATCGACATGCTGATCCCACGCGGTGGCGCAGGCCTGCACAAACTCTGCCGCGAGCAGTCGACGATTCCGGTGATCACTGGCGGTATCGGCGTGTGCCATATCGTGGTCGACGACAGCGCTGAGATTGAACCGGCGCTGAAGATTATCGTTAACGCGAAAACCCAGCGTCCAAGCACCTGTAACACCGTAGAAACGCTGCTGGTGCATCAGGATATTGCGAACACCTTCCTGCCGGCCCTGAGCAAACAGATGGCAGAGAGTGGCGTGACGCTGCATGCTGACGCCAGCGCGCTCGCCCTGCTTAAGGATGGCCCGGCTAACGTCGTTCCCGTCAACGCGGAGCAGTACGACGACGAATTTCTGTCGCTGGATCTGAACGTGAAAGTGGTTGCGGATCTCGACGACGCCATTGCGCACATTCGTGAACACGGCACGCAGCATTCTGACGCCATCCTGACGCGCACCCTGCGCAATGCCGATCGCTTTGTGAACGAAGTGGATTCATCCGCGGTGTATGTGAATGCCTCCACCCGCTTCACCGACGGTGGACAGTTTGGTTTGGGCGCAGAAGTGGCGGTCAGTACGCAAAAACTGCACGCGCGCGGTCCGATGGGGCTGGAAGCGCTGACCACCTACAAGTGGATCGGCTTCGGTGACGATACGATTCGTGCGTAAATAATCACGGGTGATGCAAAAGTAGCCGTTTGATTCAAAAGGGCATTGACGCATCACCCGGATAGATCTAACCTTTTGCCCCGTGGTTACGCTCGTAACCGGCCTCTCAGGGCCGATATAGCTCAGTTGGTAGAGCAGCGCATTCGTAATGCGAAGGTCGTAGGTTCGACTCCTATTATCGGCACCATTCTAACGTCTCCCCAAGTCTACTAAAGTTCACTGAAACCCCTTATACTCTGCGACTTGCAGCCCCTTTTAGTATTTCTACGTCTACTAAAGTTCCCTGAAATCTACGGTCGTTTGGGGGTACTTATGGGGGTATTTGCTGTTCGGTCTAGAGGAGGTACCCCCAAGTGAAACTAAACGCCCGGCAGGTGGACACCGCCAAACCTAAAGATAAGCCTTACAAGCTGGCTGATGGTGGTGGTTTGTATCTCCTGATTAAACCTAATGGCGGCAAATACTGGCGGCTCAAGTATCGTGTAGCCGGCAAAGAGAAGCTGTTAGCGCTGGGTGTGTATCCGGAAGTCACATTGGCCGATGCTCGGGCAAAACGTGTAGAAGCCAAAAGGGGTATCGCTGGGGGTATCGATCCTATGGAAGCGAAACGGGAAGAGAAGATCGCCCGTGAAACGCAGTTAAACAACACCTTCAAAGATATTGCTCTTGAGTGGCACAGCAGCAAACTAAAAAAATGGTCTGCTGGGTATGCTTCAGACATCCTGGAGGCTTTCAACAAAGATGTGTTCCCTTACATCGGCAAAAAACCAATAGCCGATATCAAACCGCTTGAACTGTTGAATGTGCTGCGGCGCATTGAGGGGCGTGGCGCTACAGAAAAGGCCAAAAAAGTTAGGCAGCGCTGCGGGGAAGTTTTCCGTTACGCAATAGTCACCGGTCGTGCTGAGTATAACCCCGCTCCGGATCTCACCAGCGCCATGCAAGGGCATGAGTCCAATCATTATCCTTTCCTCACACCGAAAGAATTGCCTGATTTCTTTAAGGCCTTGTCAGGATATACAGGGAGCGCGTTAGTAGTTTTGGCAGCTCGTCTGCTGATTATCACCGGCTTGCGAACCGGCGAACTCCGCGGGGCTTTTTGGGATGAAATCAAAATAAGTAAGGCGGTCTGGGAAATACCAGCCTCACGCATGAAAATGCGTCGTCCTCACGTGGTGCCGTTGTCCAGGCAAGCTCTTACGCTTATTGGCCAGCTCCAAGAGCTAACAGGCAATTATCCGCTTATGTTCCCTGGCCGTAACGATCCGCGAAAAACAATGAGTGAAGCCAGCATAAACCAAGTCTTTAAGCGGATTGGCTATGACGGAAAAGTCACCGGGCACGGTTTCAGGCACACCATGAGTACCATCCTGCACGAACAGGGCTACAACACCGCGTGGATAGAAACGCAGCTGGCACACGTCGACAAAAACTCTATTCGAGGAACGTACAACCACGCCCAGTATCTGGATGGCCGCCGCGAAATGCTCCAGTGGTATGCCGACTATATGGAGGCGTTGGAAAACGGCGAAAATGTAGTGCATGGAACGTTTGGGAAAAGCGCTTAACTGTATGTATAGACAGTGCTAATTGACAGTAGTAGACTTCGGTAGACGAACAAAGAATAGGCTATGTCTAGGCTGATCCCCGAAAACCCGTACACCTCTGCGGGCTGGCATAGCCGCTCAATTAATAGAGGGCGTGAGGTGACGTAATGTTCGATTTACCGGTGCATATTGGACGCTTGCGAATTGTATCTTTGGATCAGGCAGCCTTAGTTATGGCTGGAATATCTGAAAAGGTTGATAGCGTCCAAAAAGCAGTAGAAGGGAATTATATAGGACATGAACAGGCATCTATTTACAAGGAAACCATCATACAAGCCATTCAGCTAAAGGAATTAAAGCCACTTCAAGCTTTCAAGTTAGCTGATTATAAATATGGTCTACCTGAGGCCGTCAGATTAAAAGTAGATGTTGAATCTATAACTCTGGATACTCCGATTGTTAATGCAACCTTCCTCGCAAAGGATATCTGGCCTTGGGTTGCTAACGAAATTGAGAGTGGTTTAAGGATGATTGATAGCCACTCCCCTGATTTAGATTCCGAGCAGTGCAATGAAGATTTACACGAACCCACCCAGTGGGGCAACTTCGCTGGCAAAGACACAGCACTCAAATTGATAGCCGGAATGGCAATTGCTCTTGAGAAAAGCCAGGGGAAATATCTGCGTGGTGGCAAATTAAACAAATCTGAGGTGGCAAGGACTGCGACTAAACTGATTAATGACCATGGAGACGGTATCGAAGTAACTAGTAAGGCACTGATTATGTTGATAGATGAAGCTCTTGAGCTTCACGCTTCCAAAATTTCGAAGTAAAGACTTCCAAAACTGACGCCGCACTTCCAAACCTTGTTTTACAGGTTCTAAAAAAACCTGTAAAACTGATCCATTCTCGCAGTTGTCACTTCCAATTAAAATCATACCGACTTCCACACAGCTAATCTGATATCTGGTTGAATTTATCTCGTACACCACAATAGACGTTATGAGGTAAATATGTCCCACTCTTTAATCAGATTGGCTGAAGTACAAAAACGCACTGGATATAGCAAGGCCTGGATCTATCGTCTTCTTAAAGACAATCGCTTTCCTAAATCGGTCAAGATTGGTTCTCGAGCCATAGCATTTGTTGAAAGTGAAGTTGATGATTGGATAAGCCAGCGTATCGAAGAACGTGATGCATTAATTTCCACAAAACCTCAACTGTAACTTAGCCCGGGAAATTTATTATGACTAACAAAAATGCCCTAGCCGGGCAGGGTTTCGCTCAACCTGAAAACAGCAGCGATGATATTTCGGTCATTAAATTTGAGGCCGCGAAAGTCCGTATTGTTAAGATCAACGGTGAACCGTGGTTCGTTGCAAAAGATGTTTGCGCGGCGCTGGAACTATCCAATTCACGCATGGCGTTGCAGGCTCTGGATGATGACGAGAGAAATACCGTAACTTTAACTTACGGTATTCGCGGGAACCCAAATCATAGCGCTGTCTCTGAATCTGGTTTCTACAAGCTGATCGCCCGCAGCCGTAAAGCTATTACGCCGGGCACATTCGCCCATCGTTTCAGTAATTGGGTATTTCGCGAGGTTATCCCTTCTATCCGCAAGACTGGCTCTTATGGTGTGCCGTTCGCGTTCCTGAACGACTTTAGCCGGCGCATGGCGGCTTATCAGCAGGAGGCCAGCAAACGCGGGTATAAGTTGCAGCAGTGTAAGGGGGCAAAAGAAGCTCTTGAACAAGAGGAGATTCAGCTGTGGCGTAAGTATCAACCCGAGTTACTGAAGGAAAATAGCGATGATTAAAAAGGCAGGAAGAAGCCGGGATTATTACCCGGCAGAGAGCATGCTTAATCAGCCCTTTGGCTCGATACCACGCTGCTGGAGTTCCTTGCGAATAATTCTCTTAAGCCATGCGGCTAGAGACTCATCACCATCTTGCTGTTGCGCTCGTTCCATCATCTCTCGAAGCTCTGGATCAAGCCGAAATTGGAATGGAGGATTGCCTCGTCTCTCGTTTTTGTGTGTTGACACGTCAATTACACCCGATGTAATGTGTTTATGTGTAATGACACATTACACACAGGAATTGAAAAAGACAACGCCCCGAAGTGCGGGAACACTTTCAGGGCGTCTAACCAAAACGTTAGTTGAGGTAACATTATGGCTTGCACTAAGTCTACCCAAACACGCCCTGAATTTACATGGCGTTTTCTCACCTTGGGTGAATTCACAAATCAGATCGTCAATGTTACTGCTTCCACCGAGCGCGAAGCCCGCGAAAAAACGCCAGAAGGATGTGTCTGTATCCTGGCGTGTAGATTTCGTGTTGAGGAGGTGCAGCATGTTTAACCTCCAGACCCTTACAGCTAAAGCCCGCGAGCTGCGCGGTAACGTGGTAAAAGCCACTACCACGAAGGGCACCCGCACCATGACCCCTGTTTACGAACGGGAAGAGCAGCGCAAACTGCGTGAACGCATACAGCAGACCCAGCCGGACTGGATATTACTCTGGTGGGATATTGCGACCGTTACCGGCTGGCGTACCAGCGACGTGTGCAACTTCCGTTACTCCTGCATCAACTGGGAAACCGGCATTGCCACAATCATCGTAGCGAAGCAGACCAAAGCAGCAGAAGCCAGGGCGACCCGGAAGGGGCTTGAGATTGTTCGCCAGCAGCGCAAGGACGCTGCCCGGCTTGCTGGCGATCACATTGGGTACATGCACTGGGATAGCGTGAGCTGCGACGAACTGGCCGCCGGCATGACGGAAGAAGAACAGGCGATCGTGTTTGAGCTGGTGGCAAAGGCTGAAGTGAAGCACGACACCAAACAGCTGCCGCCGGGCATCATCAAACGACTGCGCGAACGCATGGAGCGCAATCTTATCGGTGACGACCTGGTATTTTCCCGCAGCCAGATTGAAAGTAACCGTTGCCAGTCTCTGGAAGGTAGCGTGAGCCGCCAGACAATCTGGAAGAAACTGCACAATGTAATGCTGTGGTTTACCCGCGTGGTAAACACACGTCTGCGCCTGAGCGCCTATTCCAGCCGCAAAATTGCCGCCTTTAATCTCATGTCAGCCGGCGGCGAACAGGGATTGCTGGTCGCCTCTGAAATGCTCGGGCACAGTAACCCGGCAATCACCCGAACTTACCTCCAGTTGGGCAGTAAGGCCTCCGCCATTCAATCCCGTCTGGCCATGGAGGTATCTGTATGAAAATGGTTATCCAATTTTGCCGTCTCGGCGCTTTTGCCGCTCGCGTATCGGAGCAATTAAATAGCGCGCGATATTGTTTTGCCAGCCAGTCATTAAGGGACGGGGAGGGGAAATTATGACTCCTGTTTACGATCTGGTTCGCCGGGCCGACGGCAAAAACGTTTTCAGTTTTCCGGCTGGCGGCCGCTATCTGGTGGACACGTCAAATGGTCTTCAGTCGATGCGCCCCCTTATGGACGACGAAATCATTTTCACGGTGGAGAGTGCCGCGCGCTTTCTGAAGAAAATTGGTTATCAGGTAATCCCGCCAGCGGCGTGAGGTAAAAAATTATGACGATTAAAAATTCCGGCTTAGCTGCTGGTGGCCGCGCTCACCCTGAAATCAGGCCGGGCGATAAATGGAAGGACGGTCGGGGCAACATCGTAATTATCGAAAGTTACCGATTCGACAGAGTGACATATTGCCGCGAGGGGTACAGCTCACCGTGTTTTTGCACGCCAGAAAGACTGGTGCGGGAATTTGAATTTGTTTCTTCCGCACCGGTCGCCGGCGAAAAAGATATCGATCGGATTATGCGGGTACAGGGCATCGAGCGAATTCGTGTCATGCGGGAAATCATCAGGGAGCGAGGGAACAGAAAATGAAGAATGCACCAAACCTTAAAAAGCAGCCGGCGGATCTCATGGAGGAGTCAATCATCTTTGCCGGCGCCGATGCCTGGACGTTCGCCAAAGCATGGCAGGAAATGAACCCGATTGGCGATACGGTACCGCCGGTTGTGCTGGATAAAAAGCAGCTGGCGGAGCTGGAGAATATCCGCATTGTTGATGATGGCCGTGTCTATGCCCGGGTTTGCCGCGGCGGGCATCTGACCGAACGGCAGATAACCATTCTCGCGACAAAGCTGGCGGTGGCCGGCGTGGAGCGCGCGCAATTCTACTCTGAGGGTTATCAGCTTCTGGAGGACTGGACGCCACAGCTGCCGCGCCTGAAAGCCGATGCGGAAGCTGGCAAAAGCATGGTGATTGGCAAACCGCTGACGGATGTAAACCTTCGCGACCTGGCTGATAACGAAAAGGCGCTCATACTGGCCGCGCGTTACACCGGCATTGCGATCCATGAAAACAGCGAAGGCGTGTACGTCTACCGTGCCGGCATCTGGGAGAAAACGTCTTTGCTCGAGCTGAGCCGCGAAATGGTGGCTATCTACAACGAGAACAAAACTAACTTCAGCAAGCGCGCGATCAACAACGTTATCGACGCCCTGAAAATCGTTATCCCGGTAATGGGGGAGCCGCGGCGCAGCCTGATCCCCTTTGCAAACGGCGTCTACGATATGGAAACCGGCGTTTTCTCCGAACACAGCCAGGATAACTGGCTGACCAACCATAACGGCGTGACCTACACGCCGGCGGTGCCGGGCGAAAACCTCCGCGACCACGCGCCGAACTTCCATAAATGGCTAAGTTACGCATCAGATAGAGACGCAATTAAGATGCAGCGCATCGCTGCAGCGCTCTTTATGGTGCTGGCGAACCGGTACGACTGGCAACTGTTCCTCGAGATAACCGGGGAGGGCGGCAGCGGGAAAAGCGTCTTTACCCATATCGCCACGATGCTGGCCGGCGCGCATAACACCGCCAGCGGGAATATGGCGGCGCTCGATAGCGCGCGCGGGCGGGCGCAGTTCGTCGGCAAGAGCATGATAACGCTTCCTGACCAGCCTAAATATTCAGGAGAGGGCACCGGGATAAAAGCGATAACCGGCGGGGATGCCGTGGAGATAGACCCGAAACACGAGCATCAGTACACCGCCGTTCTGCGGGCGGTGGTTGTGGCCACGAACAACACGCCGATGATTTTCACCGAACGTGCCGGCGGCGTTTCCCGGCGCCGCGTAATTTTCCAGTTTAACCGGCGCGTCAGCGAAGAGGATAAAGATCCCGACCTGGCAGAAAAGATATCCGCTGAAATTCCGGTAGTTGTTCGCCGGCTGCTGGCGAACTTTGCGAACCCGGAAAAAGCGCGGGCGCTTCTGCTGGAGCAACGGAACAGCGAAGAGGCATTAGAGGTGAAACAGAAAACGGATCCGCTGTACGCCTTCTGTGCGCATCTGGAGCGCCTGGCTGATTGTGCGGGAATGATGGTAGGAAACCGCAATCCGCCTCACTATCCGCGGATTTATCTCTATCACGCTTATCTGGCATTCCTGGAGGCCAACGGTTTCGACAAGCCGCTGACGCTGAATAAATTCGCAGAGGGGATGGAAAGTGCGATGAGGGAGTTTAATCACGAGTACCGTAAGGAACGTAGAGCCCGTGGCATGGTGACTAACGTTGAACTTTCGGAAAGTGCGGAAGACTGGTTACCTCAGACGCATCCTGTAGCCGGTCATAAAGAATGAAGTTCAGATAGATATGGATAAAGGTATACATGGTATACATCGAGAAAATAATCTATTTATAAATCAGTGAAATAAGCCATGTATACCTTGTTTTCAGGTATACACAGGGTGTACATGGTGTTCATTCTCTCACTAATCATCTGATGGTTTATTAAACAGAATGATGTATACCGTGTAGACCTGAAATCCCAAAATGTAGGCTGGTATTCATAGGTTAATATCATGTTTTATAAGCAATTTATTGCCTTTATGAACACCATGTATACCTTGAGGACAAATTCTTTAAAACGCATCCACTCTTTTCACGTTGTAGACCCCTGCTATTTCATTAATATCGTTTCATAAATCGCAATTCATTATTGTATTGTTGCGATTAATGAAACTTTAACGATCGCTATAACAGAGGGCATCATGAGCAAGGTTAACGTTAAGCCCGTTCTGCTGAACGGGGAGCAGATTCAGGCTCTGAAAACCATCCAGGAGAGGGAGCGCCAGAAGTCGGGCATAGGGATCGCGCCGTCAATCCATGCTGTTGCGCGCAAGGTATTTGATGCGGGGCTATCAAAAATGGAGGCAGGGCAATGAGCTACTCAATCAAAATTGGGAAACACAGCATCGAGCTGGCGGGTTATGCCGGTAAGGTTGTTGCGCCAAATACTCAGATGGCCGCTTTATTCCGTGGTATGGCGGGCGAACTCACCACCCTGAGGACAACGGCGCAGCAGGCCGAAGCTGAGGCGGATTTGCTGGACGTTATCCGCAACGATCCAGATCTGAACGAACAGGCAAAAAATCGCAGGGCAGGTGAAGCCCGGAACCCGGACACGCTCAAAGACTTTACCCGCGGGGTGGCAGCCGTAAGCGAGCAGGCCGCAAACATTCTCGATTACCTGAAGAACAGGCTCGCTCCGGTTAATCCACTGGCATCTGATGATGTTCAGGGATTCATGCGTGACAGTGAAATGCGCCAGGCATTCGCCCGGCTGGATCGCCGCAGCCAGGAAAAAATGCTGCTGTCGATGCACAGTGGAAAGCATCAGGAGCTGGCGGACGCCTTACTGAGGGCGCACGCTGTGTGTTCGGGACTCGATACGGAACAGCTAAAACGTCTCGGCTTCTCCCGTATTGCATCAGAGAACGGGCAGGTGATTAACGCGGTTGCCGATCTGGTCGACGCGGTAAGGAAGGACGTCGCACAAATTACAGCTGTCCGAACCTGGTATAACAATCTCGTTTACGGGAAGAACGACGATCCATCAGAAGTTCTGCCCCGCATGACCGGCCTTGATCAGTTAAGCGAACATGTCAGCGCGATGCTCAAAGGCAGCCAGCGGCAGACACATTCAGAAGAGAAGCAGGCCGCCTGAGGGCGGCTTTTTTCTGCCCGGAGGGAAACATCACGATGCTATTAAGTAAATCAGCCTACGCCAGGCATATGGGCGTCAGCCGGCAAACTGTTTACGGCTGGATAGCCCGCGGTGAAATTGTAATTTCAGGCGATAAAGTGGATGTCGAAGCATCGCAGGCTAAACAAAATTCTGCTGGTGCTGGCGAACACCTGACTGAAATGACGTGGGTGCAGGCCGCCGCATGGGTATGGAAGCATGACAGCGGTAAAGAGCTGCCGGCTGATATTGATGCTGGTCAGCGGATAGAGGCAGCAGCCGCTGAGCTGGGTTTTGATGTTCAGCACGAACCCGAAGAGCAACTGCTGATTCTCTTCCGGCTGGATGAAGAAACCCACAGCTTCTATGGCAAAGACCGTGCAGCAGGCGCTTTACGGTTTCTTCGTTCTGAGCTGGCTTACGTTGCCACAATGCACCCCGATACGCTGGATGACTGGAGCAAAACAGGATTAAGTGCACTGTGTCTGCTGGCAGGTGAAAAACTGTAACCCCCCCAGCCCCTCAAACTTGACACTTTTTCGCGAGAAACTGGGAAAAGTGTCAACCCAACCTAACGGATCCTGACGCCTACGAACAGCAGCTACAGCAGAAGTGTAAAGGGCTGGCGTTGAGATTTGTTGAGCCTTGGCTGTTAACTTTTGTTAATCCTGATGCGAAGCAGGGCAGGTGTCAGCCTGTTATGGTTTGTTATGCCTTACCAGGGAAAACTAGGGGTAAAGTGTCAACCGCTACCGCTTCAGAAAACTTCAGGTACACGAACTCGGGAAGGGGAGGTGCTAAGCACTCCCCCTTTGCAACCATCCTCGAGCTTCTTTCAGATCGCTGTTCTGGTTTGCCCGGACGCTGGCGTTCAGATTGAGTTGTCAAAAGTTGTCACCCACCGCCAGCGCCAGTGGGGATTTTTGGCAGAACGCGCTCTAAGTTACAGTTGCTTCATAGAGTCACTATTGCCGAAAAAAATAAAAAACAATAAACTTATTGTATAACCCAAAGAGAAAAAATCATGAATGACTGCTATTTGGTAGAAAATAAAATAATAAGAAATGCAGAAGATATTTTTGCAGGGCTAACCACAGAATCTAAAATTTTAATTGTTAATTGTACAATATTAACTGAAGAGCTACGATTTTCGCCGCAGTTGTCTACTATCTTTTTTGTCTCTTGCTCTAGTAATTCGGAATTGTTAATTCATTCCTACAATAAAAAAGCTGTGCTTGGGTTTGAATATGGTAATTCGTTTAAGAGTATCAAGCTTTCAGGGTATTACGAAAATATTCATTTTAATTCATCCCCAGTGTTTAGTAGGGTTCCATATCCTGAAGAGTTCAAGCAAAGTCTATTCGGTGTTATTTATTTCCTTAAAGAGGTTAATGCTAAAGTTGTCTATTTCTCAACTGTTTCATGTGGTTCAGTAAAATATGTTGGTAGTGCAACTAATTTCTACATTGATGATGTAAATATTAGCAATGATATGACTTTTATATCTAATGGAGATGTATCTGTATCCATTATATCTACCGAATGCAAGGAGCTAAACTTTGAAGGAGGATTCAAATATGTAAATCTTAACTCTGAGTTCAAAATAGGTACTGTTTATTTTAATCTTAGAGAAGGGACGATGAAGAATGTTAGCATCGACCTGCAAAATTCAACTATATATGAAAAGTTGATGTTTGCTAATGCTTCAGATAGTAAAGCATGTCAATTTATTTTAAAAAATGCGAGTTTTGCATCCATCAAACGCCTCGTACTTCACCAATCAGTTTTAAGCTGTTTTGTAATGTCAAATTGTGATTTGACGAAAACAGAAGTGGAGTTTATCAATTGTAGAATAGACGATCTATTAACAGAAGGCGTGACTTGGCCATTCGATATAGAAGTAAGTCATAGTAATTATAGGAAAGTACCTCCATTAGAATTTGAGCAAAAACAATCAGTATATAGACAGCTCAAAAGTATCAGCCAAAAAAATAAAGATGTAGATAATTTTCTGTTCTTCAGGAGGAAAGAGTACGATATTACCCTATGTGTTTTGAGTTTAAGATTGACCGCATACATAAGCTATTTTTTGACTGTGTTATGTGATTTATTAGGGGTTTGTAGGTCCAGAAATTTACCAGTAATTGAAAAAATGAATCACAATAATAAATTCGCTGGTTTCGTAATGACTCTTTCTAATTGGTTTGTTTTGAAATTATCATCTTTAGTATCTGTACATGGAACCAGTCTTTTCAGACCCATTGCTATTCTCATTCTCGGCATTCCTTTTCTGCTTTGCATTTTTGGATATTATGAATCAATCGAACAACTTGTTTCATTAAGTGCATATGTTATTGATCCTACGCATAAGTTAGAGGCAACAATTTTAGGCTCTAAATTAATAATTAATCCTGTACATAGTTTGATTTTTAAGATTTTCTCATCAACTCTACTATTTAAGATTGTAATGGTATTCCGCAAGTACAGTTTGTCTATTTAAAAAACCACTAAAAATTAACGATTGTGGTATCGTTAAAAGCAACTCTAATTATGCTATATGTAAGTTTAGATACGTAGTTTATCCATATTGGAGAACGTTATGGTAGGAAAAAGAAAGTTTGTCTCAGAGTTTTCTGTGGGATTAACGTCAAATGGTTGGTTAATGTTTACCCCTGACCAACTGCATTCTGATGGTAAAATGAAAGCGGCTCAGCAAGATATAGCAGATAATAGCCACATATACATCATATGTAAAAAACCAAAAGCTAACTGTAGCAGTGAAGAACCGATTATAAGGGAAGAACAAGCTACTGGTAAGGTTATTAGCCGTATAGATGGAGTGGAGGTAGTATCGGAGTACTCATTTCCATTTGATTTTATTGATGATGAGATTGATTTAAGAGTTTCCAGTTATCCGCATAGAAAAATTGAAACTGTTGATGCTGAAGGAAAATGGAACAGATATTGGCCAAGCGAACTTCTAGCGTTGTTTACAAGAAATCCAATATATTATGATTTAGAAGTATTATATGTCGGTCAAGCATATGCGGATGGAAAGAGAACAGCAATTGATCGTTTAAGAAGTCACTCAACACTTCAGAAAATCCTAGCTGATACAATGAATGAATTTCCTGATGATCAAATATATATTATTACTCTAGTATACAATGAATATAATCTTATAAGTTCATTTAATGGAGTAGACAAAACATGTATAAGTGGTCAGGAAGATGATGCCCGTCTTAATAGCATAATAGGAAACCCTCTTTCGAAGAAAGAAATTGTCTGCCTTGCTGAGGCCAGCCTTATTCGTTACTTCAATCCTAGATATAACATAACTTATAAAAGTAGTTTCCCTGCATCTGATCAAAAAATACTTTCAGGCTGCTTTGACTTGGATTTTTCTGGTTTATCGGTAGAAATAGAATTAGATGACTCAAGTTTTAGACTATATTCTAAAGATGTCAGTGTAAAACACCATCATTTAGCGATGTTTAACTTAGTAGATGAAGAAGAAAGGTTGGGCTTCTTTTCGTTAAGTGACGGAGACTCTGATCCAATTACGATGACAGGAGTAATTCCTCTGACAAAGTGACATTCTAGGCTATAGAATCTCTTACTCAACCCAAGCACGAATGCTGTTCTGTCCGCGTTTAGAACAGCATTGTTCATTTTCAGTGCTGATTGTAATTACTTTCTGAAACTATCCAAACATGAAGAGCAGATAGTGGGGGTACTTATGGGGGTATCTAAGAAAATAGAATCAAGCAAAATTCAATATAATCATGTGGTTATGATTATTAGTTTTGTTCCTATTATCGCACCATCTTTTTAACGCAGCCTTCTGACAATCAAATAAGCAACATCTACTCGTTGTTAATGAAGCTTTTCGCACATCAGCCATTACATCCCTCTTACAGCTCCGGCAAACCATCACACATCTCCTGCAACTCATTAAACATCCTTGCCACATGGAAACCATCGCACACGGAATGATGGACCTGCACCGCCATAGGCAACAACACTTTCCCATCCTGCTCGTAGTATTTTCCAAACGTGAACATAGGGGAGAAGAAGTTCTTCATGTGCGCAATGTTCATCGTAAAGTTAGTAAACGTTACCCAGGGAATCGACGATACGAAAAAGACATTTTCCCGCGACTCTTCTTTCGGCCAGTAAGAAAAGTTATTGCCATAGCGTGCAACATCTTCTGCATAGGTGTTCTGGAAGTGATGCATATTGCCGTCGAAGTGGCTCCACAGTGACGAAAAGGTCTCCGTTTCGGGATGGAAAATGGTATAGCTTGGATGGATTTCATTCCATATAACCAGCTCATTGTCCTTCATGGCCATACGGAATTCCGTATGCCGGTTCATAATTTTAGAAAGGAGGAAAATAATCGTCGGGTAAAACTTCCAGCCGACCTCTTTGATATGTTTTCGCAGCACGGTAATATCGATCAGAACCGTTTGGTTAATTGTACATTCGGCAAATGACTGGAATACTTCAAAATGTTCTCTCCTTGCCCAACGAGATAAATCAACAGGCGTATATTCCGGCATTGTCTTTTTCATTTTTAAACCTTTGATTATCAAAATGGTGTTAGATCATAATAGTTCTAACACCCATTCAACTGCACCTGATTACCTTGTTTACCTCAGGCTGAGGTTTTCCGAACAGGTATCCCTGCACGAGATCGCAGCCAAGCAACTGAAGACGCTCAAGCTGCTCTTCGGTTTCAACGCCTTCAGCAATGACCCGCATATTGAGGCTCTTGGCCATGCCGGTAATCAATTTAACGATATTCAGTGCTTCATTTTGCGTGGATATAGAATTCACAAAGGATTTGTCTATTTTGATTTTGTCAAAATTCAGTTCACTCAGTCTTGAGAGTGAAGAATATCCCGTCCCGAAATCATCGATAGAAATTTTTACGCCCAACGATCTCAGCTTTTTAAGAATGCTGATCGGCATGTTGCTGTCACTGAAGAGCGAAGACTCGGTAACCTCTAGCTCAAGGCGGTTAGCCGGTAGTCCTGTCTCTTTTAGAATGGACTGCACCATCGTCGTAAACGATTTGCTGCCCAGCTGAATCGGTGAGACATTCACAGAAATTCTCGCCGGAACGGCCCAGGAAACCGCTTCACGGCAGGCAATCTCAAGCACAATTTTGCCAATTTCATTGATCTTGCCGGTTTTTTCGGCGACAGAGATGAAGCTATCCGGCGATAGAATTCCCCTCACAGGGTGTTTCCAGCGAATAAGCGCTTCATAGCCGTAAATTTCATTACTGAAAGAATCGACAATCGGCTGGTAATAAACAACAAATTCATTGTTATCGAGCGCCAGCGCCATATCATGCTCAAGGGTTCTGCTTTCCTGTAATTTTTGCAGCATCCACTGACGGAAGACTTTTATCTGCTGTGAACCCTCTTTTTTGGCCTCGTAGAGTGCCAGATCGGCAAATTTATAAAGATAATCAGAGCGTCGTTCATTATCAGATAAAACGATACCCACGCAGGTGGCAATTTTTATCAGTTGGTTATTAATGGTATAGGGCTGGCTAATATGATTACTGATTTCTTTTGCGCGCGAAACGGCTGCCGTTTCGGTGAGGCCACTCGACAGAAGGGCAAATTCGTCTCCGCCCAAACGGTAAAACGTATCAGTGGCGCTGCTCATTGAGGTGAGCCGTCTGGATACCTGATTCAACAGTAAATCACCGGCATCATGGCCATAGGTATCGTTGACCTCTTTGAACCGATCTAAATCAAATAACATCACCGTGACAGGGATGTGGTTTTTGTCTGCCTGAAGATTAATTTTGCTGAGATCGTCCCAGAAGAAAAGGCGGTTTTTCATGCCGGTCAGGGAGTCATGATAAACATCATACTCCAGCTTCGCGTTCTGAATTTGCAGCTTTTCTTTTGATATCTGAAGTTCGTCAGCAAGGCTTTTAACCTGCATGTGTGCTTTGAGAATGTTTTTATTCTGGTAGATCATTAAGAACCCCAAAATAAAGCTTAATATCACCAGAAGTAACGAAAGTGCGGAATAGATATAATAGAGTATTTGTATTTTTCTATTGGATTCATTAATCGTATTAATATCTTTTGTTAACGCACTTGAAGAGAGTTGGCTTAGTGGTGCGTCGAGCAGATGCATATCAGTCAAATATTTTTTTAACTCTGCATGGCTCATTTTTTCCAGATGACTATCCAGATAAGAAAGCATTTCTTCCAGGCGTGCAGCGAGCGCCTGATGCGTTTTATCGCTTTCAATATAGCGACCTAAATCTCCCCCCTTCATTAACTCAGCCTGGCTGAGCATAATTTCGAGGCGCATGCGGGCCTGGTCTATCGTAACCTCATCGGTATCGGTTGCGTACAGACCAAGCCATGATTCAAATCGGTAATACTCTGATACCAGTTGAGCCACGGACCAGGACTCAGTGTAGTGAGTCAGTTTTTGCAACTCTTGCTGACGATCGTAAACAAGAAATGCAATATATCCTGTCGTGATAAAAAGAGAAAAAATGATACCAACCAGTATCCTGTTCATTATGTTCTCCTGAACTGCTATTCAATCTTCATTTTGCTAACCTGCCATGCCGAGCGCGAGTAATAAATCTGATTATTCAATTCAGGAAGACTGTCATAAGGGTAAACAATGAATGATGGGCCTTTATCGCGAATGCGCATATATTCGCCATTGATCTTTAAGGCAAGTATGGCGTTGTATTTTTTAAAGTCGCTGAGAGGGATCTCGGTAGCGTAATCATTGAGCGCAATAACATTAACGACAGAACCCTTCGCGCCAACATAATCCATGAGTTTGCCCATTGGGACACCCTCAAATTTTGTACGGCCAGTGTACCAGGGAGATGTCGTCTCAAAACTCACCATACCCAGTTTTTCAAGGCTGGCGAGATCAAACACTGCTTTTCCCTCTTCATTGGTATTTTCTATATTACCGTAAATCGTCAAAATGGGTTTTCCAACGGGTTTTGGCAGTTCGCCAGCCCAGGTTACACTTTGTACCAGACAGCATAACAGCAGTAGGGTTAATCGCATTTTGGCCTCTACTTTTTTTCACAGAAGTATAAGAATTATAATTTAGATATCACACGAGTTGATATATTTTGTTGTGGAGCAAGGATTTTTATCGTTTTTATTGATGTAATATGATTTTTATCAATGGGTTAGGTGTTTTTAGTGGCAGGGTGTTTGATGGTCGAACGACGCTTAACTTTTTGATAAAAGCTAAAATTGCGGGCATAAATGCACTTGTGTTTAAAAAATGTGCGCTTTAATTGATTGATATTATCTTCCACCACCATAGTGGGGCTTCCGTGGCTTTTTGGGGGGCGCGAGTTTTAAGACAAATTACGCGCCCCGGCTGTGTCCGTTGTTTCAGGATGACGACGATAAGCGAGGCCACGAACATTCCTATTACGGTATACCCAATACCGCTATCCTGACTTCAGCTTCTCTTGGGCGCTGACGTCGACTTACCCCCTTTCGCCATACTGGCAAAAACAGCGTCCCGGTAGATCCACGCATGAACTAATGCAGCAGAGAGATGGACCAGCACCACCGCAAAAAGTAACTTTGCCAGAAGGCTGTGGGCGTCGTGGCACCATGCATACAGTGCCGGGCTGGTAGGGGCAATCGGAGGCAGGTTGATACCGTCAAACATCACAATCGGCACGCCCGCCGCCGACAGCTGTGCCCAGCCCAACAATGGCATTGCCAGCATTAACGCATACAGCACCCAGTGTGATGCCTTTGCAGCAAGCACCTGCCAGACGGGCAAGTCGGCAGGAAGAGGGGCCGTTCGGCTAATGAGCCGGTTGGCCAGACGAACCAGTGCCAGCAGTAAAATGGCGATACCCAATGGCCGGTGCAGGTCGATTAACCAAATCCGGTGATGTAATGACGTCATCATGGCGGCGCCGATGAACAGCATGGCCAGGATCATCACCGCCATCAGCCAGTGAAGGCTTCGTGCCAGGGTATTGAAATGCTGAGGAGCGTGCTCACGCATGCGTTTATTCGAGCTCATTTTACCTCCTGCTTTTGCACGGCTTCGGTGGCCTTGCCGTAACCGATTTCCCGCTCGCGGCGACTGAAGGAGTGCGAGTAAGCTGCAGAACGGGCATTTAAGATGGGATCACCCGATACCGCAACGCCCGCCGGAACGATTGAGGGATCGAAGTTAACGTCGCGGCACGCGCCCACGGATTGCGCTTCGACACGCGTCACTTCCAGCGTGCCGGCCACCAATTGCTTGCGATCTTCCGGCCAGGGCTGTGAAGGGTCATCCACCGGATCGCCCGGCTGTGCGAGCTGCAAAACGTAATCCCAGTAGAGTGGCTTCTGTTCGAGACGCTGGCGCAGGTTTTCGAACAGGAAATTATCATCCGCTTTCTGGCGTTGTTCATCGCTCAGCGAGAAGAAAGGATCGTGCGGATGCATCATCCAGCGAACGGGTTGTCGATCCCCCTGCGCGTTCACAAGGTAGAAGGCGTTGATGCTGTAAAACGTCGCGCCGGCGAAGCTGCCGGGTACGGGTTTTTGCGCCGCCCATTTAAGGTATTTCCCTGCCTCCGGGTACGCTTTCAAAAAGTCTGCGATACGCTGCGGATCCGGCTTGCCGGTGGCTGCATCAACAGCAGTGGCTTTGCGCAAGGCCAGAAACCCTTCCGGGTTGTGTGTGGCGAAGTAAGGCTCGCTGTTCATCGCCATCCGCCATTGTTGCTTGTCATCCGTCTTCAGCAACAGTGCCATGCTCAGGGTTTTGGTCGTGCTATCCGGGGCATGTGGATCGCCAGTACCAATAGAGAATCGGCCCACCACGGGGATTTCCGGCTGCGAGAAGAGGCGGGAGGTTGACAGAGAAACCGCTGAGCCGTTTGGCACAAAGGTTCCGGTAAAGCAGATGCCTTTACCATGCGCACGGCGAAAGCCAGGCGGGAAAGGTTTTGGTGTTTCACCTACCAGCGTCTGGCTGACGGTGCGTGACCCAAGCCAGCCCGCCGTCCACGCAAAAGCGGATGCCAACGTACCCGCGATCACAGCGATCGACGCCAGGGCGCCCCAGGTTTTTTTGGACCTCAAATCCAGTTTCGACATAGACGTTTTTCCATAAAAAATATCATCACATGCCGGGCACAACGTATTGTGTGCGGTACGTGTTAATACAGTAGCGAATATGACTCGATTATATGAGGCCTGGGAAATAAAGAGAGAATATCACGAAAAGTTTAACACTCTCCGTCGTCACGAAGGCGGGGCTACTTATCACAACGGGAATTGTGACCGGGACAGGTCCCCACTGAGAAATAGTGACGAAATAGATCCATTGACTTAAATCATGATATTTCTTTCATTCGCCACTTATCGTGTGCATATCCCTTCCGTAAAACGAGTCAAGAAAATGAAAAAAAGGCCATCCTTGATGGTGCTTTGCGCTGTGTGCTGCTTATTTGCTGCGGACATTGCTATGGCAAAAAACAGTTCAGTTTCCAGTGAACAGGTTAAAGAGAACGTTATTGCAGAGTCGATTGCATCTTATCCCGGAGTATGCGCCTGCCCTTTTAACCAGGCCAGAAACGGAAGCGCCTGTGGAAGACGCAGCGCATGGAGCAAAGCAGGAGGCTATGCTCCGATTTGTTATAAAAACGAAGTGACGGATGAGATGGTAAAGCAGTGGCGTGAAAATAATAGCTAGCCCGCCTCCAGCATCCCAAAGCTCACAATCCGCGAGCGGCCCAGCTCTTTCGCCCGATACAAGGCCACGTCCGCGGCGCGCAGCAGGCTGTCACTTTGGGCATGTTGCGGGTAGCTGGCGATACCAATGGATACATCCACCGGACCAATCTCGGTCAGCCCATAGCGAAGCGACAGCTCATGCACGCCGTTGTAAATTTTCTGCGCACAGGCATGCGCTTCTTCTTCATCGGCACCGGAAAGCAGAACCAGGAACTCTTCGCCACCGTAGCGGAAGGCCATACCCGTATTATGCGTGGCGCGCTGTACAATTGACGCCACGCTTTTAATGACCTGGTCACCCGCTTCATGACCAAAGCGGTCATTAATGCTCTTGAAGTGATCGATGTCGATCATCAGACAGCTTACCGGTTGCTCGCTTCGCATGGCCTGCGCCATTTGCGTCCGCAACGTATCTTCCAGGTGATGACGGTTACGCAGACCCGTGAGCGGATCGAACAGCGCTTTTTCCAGTAAAGCATCGCGTAGCTTCTGGTTGGCCAGTGCCAGCCCCAGCGCTTCAGCCATAAGTTCAAGATAAGCGCGGGAGGGCGCGGTTTCAGGCGTGATGTTCTGGAAAGAGAGCAGGCCGATGGCTTCGCCCTGCGCAATGAGCGGAACGCACAGGGACGAGTGTGCTTGCGATTCTGGCAGGTGATAACAACCAATGTCAGGTTCACCGTTCACCGGGGGATGGCTCTGCCCGCGCCGGACGGCCCAGCATTCATCCGGATGGAATGCGGGTGTGTCACCCTCCGGGGACAACCATTCTGCTGCGCAGCGCATCTGCCAGGGTTCGCGATCAAAAATATATAACCGCCCGGAAACACCCGGCGCAATATTGGGCGCAAACAGCTCTGCCACATTAATAACGTCGGCGAGGTTTTCACAGCCCTGCAACCGCTGGGTCATACGAGCCAGCAGCTCGCGGATCGCCCAGTCGGCATCGCGCTCTTTTTCCAGCTGCTGTCGCACCAGCCCGTTCTCGCGGAAGATGCGGATGGCCTGGGCCATATCGCCTATTTCATCAATCTGGGTAAAGTTTGGCGTTTCAACGGCATAGTCCTGCGAAGCCAGCCGGTGTACGACGTCGCTCAGCCGAACCACCGGGTGAAGCACACGACGCTTGAGAATAAAGCCCATCACGAACAGGAAGAGCAGGGCCGTGAGGCCGACCATCACTTCCGACGCCGTGCGCAGTGCTTTCGATGTTTTGGTGGCCGCCTGTACGTCGGCAATGATGCGCTTATCCAGTATCTGGCGGAAATGATCAATCTGGCTCTGCGCGCGCTCCATCTCTTGTTCGTAGACAGGGCCATAAAGCAGGGCAACGGCCTGCTGTTGCTCGCCACGGGCTATGCTGTCGAGTGCGGTCTGCTGCTCGTCCTGCAGTTCATCAATGATTTTTAATCCTTCCTGAAGCAGCATGAGCTCTTCGCCGGAGGCGCCGTTATCTTTTAACTGCACCAAATGATGCTCTATGCTTTTTAATTCGCTCTCTTTTTGCCGATATTCTTCCCGAATAGAGGGTTCTTTTTTGATGACGAACAGGCGCGCTAAATCAGAGAGCATCCAGGTATTTGTCTCGATCTCTTCCGTAAGCCGATCAAACACCTGCCGTTGCTTAACGGCCTGACGTTCAACGTTATCAGCGTTGGATGCCATGAGCATAACGATGCCAGAAGCGAGGGTCAGGCACACCGTGGCACCGTAGGCCCAGTTTGTGATCGTGGCGATTCGCACCTGTGGGATCCTTCTACGACAAGAGTGGGGAAGCGTTTTTCAAATTATAGAAAATGTTTGATTTAGCGTGAAAAGAAAGGCGGCAAAGAGCCGCCTGGAATGAAGGAAACATCATAAATCTGGCCGGTTTTTTCCTTCTTCGATGAAGTCTGCGTCCAGCTCTTCGGCGTTACCTTCGTGATCGCGCCCTGAGAACAGGTTCCAGCAGGCGATAAACAGCGCGGCAATCAGCGGCCCGATGACAAAGCCGTTAATACCGTACAGCTCCATGCCGCCGAGGGTGGAGATCAGGATCAGGTAGTCCGGCATTTTGGTGTCTTTGCCTACCAGCAGCGGGCGCAGAATATTGTCCACCAGCCCGACGATAATCACGAAGAAGCCGACAATAAACAGCCCTTGCCACAGCTGGTGGGTGGCGAACAGGAAGATGGCCGCAGGCACCCAGACAATCGCCGAGCCGACGGCTGGCACCAGCGAGAGGAAGGCCATCAGCGCGCCCCAAAGTATGCTGCCATCAATGCCTGCAATGGCAAACGCAATCCCGCCGAGCGTACCCTGCACCACGGCGACCACCGCCGTGCCTTTTACCGTTGCCCGCGAGACGCCGACGAATTTGGCGAACAGGTGCTGTTTAGCGAAATCAGACAGCGGCAGGGAATCAAGGATTTGGCGCACCAGATAGGGGCCGTCTTTCAGCAGGAAGAACAGCAGATAGAGCATGATGCCGAAGCTGATGGCAAAACCGAACGTCCCCTTACCGATCAGGAACGCGCTGCCTGCCAGATACTGACCACCCTGCAACGCCACGTCAGAGAGTTTTTTCTGAATTTGCGCGGCGTTAGTCAGGTTGTGGTCCGCCAGAAAACCGCTGGCCCAGTCCGGCAGGCGGTTAAAGATGCTCGCGATAACTTCCGGGAATTGCGTGTTGTTCGCTTGCAGCTTGGTGTACACCACGTTCAGCTCAATGGCGAGCGAGGAGAGGATCACCATCAGCGGGATAAAGACGATCAGGCAGATAATGCACAGCGTCAGGAACGAAGCCAGCCCGTTGCGATCGCCAAGCGCAGCGCGCAGTTTGTTTTTCACCGGGTTAAAGATGATGGTCAGGATGGCGGCCCACAAAATCGCGGAGAAGTAGGGCGACAGCACGTCGAAGAAGGCCCAGGTGACGAGGGCGAGAATAAAAATGAAGAAACCTTTGGTCAGTCCATTAAAGCGCATAGTGATTCCTGGTAACGAATAAGCAGTGTCGACTATAGAACTGATTTGAGGATTTACCAATAATTCTGCGGCTGGCGTGTCGGGCGATGGCTTCGCCTGACCCGGCCTATCAAACCTCAATAATGTGTTATGTTTTGACGAGATTTTAAACAGCTCAGGACGACAGCATGGAAAAGATCTTATCAGGCGGGTGCTTATGCGGCGCGGTTCGCTTTACCGCTGCCAACGGCGGGAATGTGCATACCTGTTCGTGCGATATTTGTCAGAAACACACTGGCGCACAAACCGTCGTATGGATTGAGTTCCCGGCGGAAAACGTGCAGTGGACCGGTCCGGGCGGACGTCCGGCGACATGGCGATCGTCGGACTACTCCAGCCGGGCGTTTTGCCCCACCTGCGGCAGTTCAATCGGCGCGATTGATGATTCACCCACCGTTGCCTTATTTACTGGCGTGTTTGACGATCCGGACCAGCCGGAATTTGCCCCGGAAAATCACGCCTTCGACGACATGATGCCTGCCTGGTGGCGACATACCATGAGGGAAGCGTAAAAGTATGATCCGAGGGTGCGTCGATACCACTTTCGCCTGACCGAGAATCTCAGTTATTCACGCCATGCTGTAAGCATCTGCTTGCGGAGGTGCTTATGGCCTGGCGTCCGATTCTCTATGTGATCCTCACAACCCATCCCCGACTCAGCGCGCGGCGTGCCCGTCTGCGTCTGGTCATCTAGCTTTTTAGTAACAATCGCGGTATAACACACCTTCTTTGGGTGTTTAGATGTCCATACGTTTAGAAGGTAATATGCAAACACAACAAGAAAATGGGCAGCTTAAGCGCACCATGAAAACACGCCACCTGATTATGCTTTCGCTGGGTGGCGTGATTGGCACAGGGTTATTTTTCAATACGGGTTATATCATTTCGACGACCGGGGCGGCGGGGACGCTGCTGGCGTACCTGATTGGCGCGCTGGTGGTCTGGCTGGTGATGCAGTGTCTGGGTGAGCTTTCCGTGGCGATGCCGGAAACCGGCGCGTTCCACGTCTACGCCGCCCGCTACCTTGGCCCGGCGACCGGCTACACCGTGGCGTGGCTCTACTGGCTCACCTGGACGGTGGCGCTTGGGTCGAGCTTTACCGCCGCCGGGTTCTGCATGCAGTACTGGTTCCCGCAGGTGCCCGTCTGGGCCTGGTGCATGGTCTTTTGCGCGGTGATTTTCGGCCTTAACGTCATCTCGACGCGCTTCTTTGCTGAAGGTGAGTTCTGGTTCTCGCTGGTGAAAGTGATTACTATCATCGCCTTTATTATCCTCGGCGGCGCGGCGATCTTCGGGTTTATTCCGATGCAGGACGGCTCACCCGCGCCGGGCCTGAGTAATATCACTGCCGAGGGCTGGTTCCCGCACGGCGGCCTGCCGATCCTGATGACCATGGTGGCGGTGAACTTTGCCTTCTCCGGCACCGAGCTTATCGGCATCGCGGCGGGTGAAACCGAAAACCCGCACAAGGTGATTCCGGTGGCGATCCGCACGACCATAGCGCGCCTGATTATCTTCTTTATCGGTACCGTGTTTGTGCTGGCAGCGCTAATCCCGATGCAGCAGGCAGGGGTAGAAAAAAGCCCGTTCGTGCTGGTGTTCGAAAAGGTCGGTATTCCTTATGCGGCTGATATCTTTAACTTTGTGATCCTGACGGCGATCCTCTCGGCGGCGAACTCCGGTCTGTACGCGTCTGGACGCATGCTGTGGTCGCTCTCGAATGAGAAAACGCTGCCGCGCTGCTTTGCCCGCGTCAACAAAAACGGCGTGCCGCTGACGGCGCTGTCGGTTTCCATGCTCGGCGGCGTGCTGGCGCTGTTCTCAAGCGTGATTGCGCCGGACACGGTGTTTGTGGCGCTGTCTGCAATTTCCGGATTTGCGGTGGTGGCGGTGTGGATCAGCATCTGCGCGTCGCACTTCGTTTTCCGTCGTCGTCATTTGCAGTCCGGTCAGCCGCTCTCTGCGCTGCAGTACCGTGCGCCGTGGTATCCACTGGTGCCGGTGCTCGGCTTTGTCCTCTGCGTGGTGGCCTGTGTCGGCCTGTGGTTTGATCCGAGCCAGCGCATTGCGCTTTACTGCGGGCTGCCGTTTGTCGCCCTGTGTTATGGTGCGTACTATCTGACCCGAAATCTGACATCGCAGGAGCCTGAACATGTCGCAGAATAATCCGCTTACCGCCCTCCTTGAAAAGCAGCCCTTCGTGGTGCTGGATGGCGCGATGGCAACGGAGCTGGAAGCGCGCGGCTGTAACCTGGCAGACAGCCTCTGGTCTGCCAAAGTGTTGGTTGAAAACCCGGATCTTATCCGCGAAGTGCATCTTGATTACTACCGCGCGGGTGCGCAGGTGGCGATCACCGCCAGCTATCAGGCCACGCCTGCGGGCTTTTCCGCGCGCGGTCTGGACGAGGCACAGTCCCGCGCGCTGATTGGTAAAAGCGTGGAGCTGGCGCGTAAGGCGCGCGAAGCGTATCTGGCCGAAAATCCGCATGCGGGCACGCTGCTGGTGGCGGGATCTGTCGGGCCATACGGAGCCTATCTGGCGGATGGCTCAGAGTATCGCGGCGACTACGTGCGCAGTGCGGAAGAATTCACCACCTTCCATCGTCCTCGAGTGGAAGCGCTGCTGGATGCGGGTGCCGATCTGCTGGCGTGTGAAACGCTGCCGTCCTTTGCGGAAATCAAGGCGCTGGCGGCACTTCTGGCCGAGTATCCTCGCGCCCGGGCGTGGTTCTCGTTTACCCTGCGAGACAGTGAACACCTGAGCGACGGCACGCCGCTGCGTGAGGTGGTCAGCGTACTGGCGAATTCTCCGCACATTGTTGCCCTGGGCATTAACTGCATCGCTCTGGAAAACACCACCGCGGCGCTGAAGCATCTGCAAGGCCTGACCGCGCTGCCGCTGGTGGTCTATCCGAATTCGGGCGAGCATTATGATGCGGTAACCAAAACCTGGCACCACCACGGTGAAGCGTGCGAGACGCTGGCAGGGTATCTGCCGCAGTGGCTGGCTGCCGGGGCGAAGCTGATTGGCGGATGCTGTCGCACCACGCCGAAAGATATTGCTGAGCTGAACGCGCAGCGCTGAGTCTTTTGCCGGGTGGCGGCTACGCCCCACCCGGCACACATCATGCCGCCTCCGCCAATACAAACATCCCGTACGGGTGGATCTCAAGATAGTACGCATCGCCCACGTCCGGCTGCAGGCGCGTGGCGTTCACCTGCAGTAAAATCTCCTGTCCGTGCCAGTCGACAATCACCTCATACTGCGGACCCATATAGGCGACGTGGCGGATAGTGCAGCGCTGGCTCGCCTCGCCGTGCTGGCTGAGCGTAATCGCCTCCGGACGCACGCCGACGGTGCCTTCGCCCTGGGTAGCAAAGTGCAGCGGACGCGGCAGACGATAGCCGTGGATTTCCACGACATCCTCGCTGAAGCGGGCCGGGAAGAGGTTGGCATCACCCATAAAGCTCGCCATAAAGCGAGACGCCGGTTGTCGATAGAGATCCTGAGGCGAGCCAATCTGCATAATGTTGCCCTTGTTCATCACCAGCACGGTGTCGGAGACCGCAAACGCCTCGCTTTGATCGTGCGTCACGTACAGCGAGGTGATGTTGAACTGCTTTTGCAGCTCGCGGATTTTGTCCCGCATGCTGCGCCTGAGATTCGCATCGAGGTTGCTCAGCGGTTCATCGAAAAGCAACACTTTAGGTTTGAGGATCAGAGCGCGGGCCAGCGCCACGCGCTGCTGCTGGCCGCCGGAAATCTGATCCACGTAACGATCTTCAAACCCCTCCAGATCAACCATCGCCAGGGCTTCTTTGACCCGCGTTTTTATCTCTGCGCGCGAAACGCCCAGCATCTTCAGACCGTAGCCCACGTTCTCGCCCAGCGACATATGCGGGAAGAGCGCGTAGGACTGGAACACCATACAGATATCGCGCTGCTGAATGGAGCGGTGGGTCACATCCTCACCATCGATGTAAATCTGCCCTTCGGTCGGTTTTTCCAGCCCGGCAACCAGGCGCAGCACGGTGGTTTTACCGCAGCCGGACGGGCCGAGCAGCGTTACCATTTGTCCCTGCGGGATCGCCAGGTTGATGTTTTCAATTACCGTGTTTGCGCCAAAGCGTTTGGTCACGTTGCGCAGTTCAACAAAATGTTTCTCAGTCATAGTGTTACGCCTGGTTTTTGGCTTTTGAACGGGAGATACGCGCCTCGCCGATCAGCCAGTCAAAGAGGAAAATGATCGCCAGCATGACCACAATCAGGATCGAGCCGTAGGCAATCGCCACGCCGTATTCGCCGTCTTCCACGCGGTTCAGAATGTAGGCCGTTGCCACGCGGGTGTCCGGCGTGACGAGGAACACAATGGCGCTGACGGTGGTAATGGCGCGCACAAAGCTGTAAATCAGCGCTGATAAAATGGCCGGACGCAGCAGCGGCAGCAGGATGTGGGTGATGGTGCGCAGGCTTCCGGCACGCAGGCTCAGCGAGGCCTCGTCCAGCGACTTGTCGATCTGCCCTAATCCCGCGATCCCGGCGCGAATCCCCACCGGCACGTTACGCATCACCATGGAGATGATCACGATGGCGGCGGTGCCCGTGAGGTACACCGGCGCGCTGTTAAAGGCCAGAATGTACGACACGCCCGCCACGGTACCCGGCACGGCAAAGCACAGCATGGTGGTGAACTCGATGGTCTTTTTACCCCGGAACTGCTGGCGTACCACAACCCAGGCAATCAGCAGTCCGAAGGCGGCGGTGATCGGCGCGGCAATCCCGGCGTAGAGCAGAGTATCGAGCAGCGAAGGCCACGCGCCGTCGCTCATCCCCTGGCCGAACAGCTTGATAAAGTTATCCAGCGTCAGGGTGTAATCCACGCCCCAGTTGACGGTAAAGCTGCCGTAGAAAATGCTGCCGTAGAGCAGGGCGTTAAAGGCGATCCACACCGTCAGCAGGGCGATCACGCTCCACACCAGCGTCACCGGCAGCGGCTGCACGTCGCCGCGGTACGATTTACCGGACACGGTGACGTAGGAGCGCTTGCCGATCCACATGTACTGGATGCAGAAAACCAGCAGCGAGAACAGCAGCAGGAAGGCCCCAAGGGTACTCGCTGCCTGATAATCCAGCTGTGAGCCGGTAATGTAGAAGTAGATCTGCGTGGCCAGCACGTCGAAGTTCCCGCCCAGCACCAGCGGGTTACTGAAGTCGGCCAGCGACTGCACAATCACGATTAAGAACGCATTCGCCAGCGCCGGTTTCAGCAGCGGCACGAAGACGCCGTTAAAGGTCTGCCAGCGGCTGGCGCGCAGGGTGTACGAGGCCTCTTCCAGCGACGGGTGGATGGTTTTGATCGCGCCGTCGAGGATCATAAAGGCCATCGGCGTGAAGGCCAGCACCTGCGCCAGCCAGATGCCGGTGAAGCCGTACAGCCAGTTGGTATTGGTTAACCCAAACCAGTCCACCATCAGCTCCGTCATATAGCCAGAGCGCCCCATCATCAGCGTAACGCCCAACCCCACCACAAACGGCGGGGTCACGATGGGGAGAATCGAGAAGATACGTCCAATGATGGCGCTGCGTTTAGCGATGCGCGTGGTGTAGATCGCCAGCACCAGGCCAAAGAAGGTGCAGCCGACCCCGACGGCTATCGACAGCAGAATCGAGTTGATGATGACCTGGATAATGTGCGCCTGCGACAGCACGTTCATAAAGGCCAGCGGGGCGAATTCACCTGCGTCGTTGGTGAACATCGGAATGAAAATGGCGATGCTCGGCCAGACGATAAAAATGCCGATCAGCGCCACGATGGTAATCAGCGAGCCGATGACAAAGCGATCGCCGCCCAGCCACTCCAGGCGGGTAAGGGCCAGCGTCATGATGGCGCCCAGGGCAACAAACAGCACGATGGTGGCATAGCCTAAACCGCGTCCTTCCACGGTGGCGCTAATGACCACGAACGCCATACACAGCAGTGCCCAGCCCGCGTCAAGATAGTGGCGGCTGCGCTGCTCACGCTTTGCTTCGTTAAACGGGCGCACCAGCAGCAGGCTCGGCAGCAGGTACCACAGCCAGCTGACGTTGACATGGGACCAGCCGTAGGCGTCGAGGATCTCATCCCCGGTAGACTCCAGCAGGCCGTAATCAAGGCTCCAGCTCGGCAGCAGGGCAAAGGCCAGCCAGCCGAGTAAAACCCACAGGAATACCGCATCCCGCTTTGTGGCGGAATGAAGAGCAAGTGTTTGTGACATAAGTTTTCCGGGTGTTGGATGCCCGGCAAAGGAATGCTGCCGGGCGATGACCACTGTTCGCGGGCTTATTTACCCATCTTCACGTCGCTGACCCATTTATTGATCAGCGCTTTACGCACGTCCGTGGAGCCGTACTTGTCCATGTCATAGCTGATGAGCTTCAAATCATCGAGTTTGAGCGAGTTCGGCGAGGTTTCCGCCGTGGTGTTGGTCAGGATTTGGTAGGACTTGCCCTTTTTCCACGCCAGCTCCTGCGCTTCTTTGGAGAGCACCCAGTCCACGAACAGCTTCGCGTTCTCTTCGTTGCGCGCGCCCTTCAGAATGCTCACGCCGCCAATTTCATACCCGGTGCCTTCGCACGGAGAGATCAGCTCCAGCGGCGCACCCTGCTCTTTTTCCAGGGAGTAGTCGTGCAGGAAGCCGATGCCGATGGCGGTTTCACCGCGCGCGGCGTTACGTGCCGGGGCAATGCCGGATTTGGTGTACTGAGACACGTTGCCGTTCAGCTGTTTCAGGTAGTCGAAGGCCTGGTCTTCCCCCCACAGCTGGACGAAGGTTGCCAGCGCGGTATAGGCGGTGCCGGAGCTTTGCGGATCGGCGATCTGGATCTCGCCCTTGTATTCCGGTTTGGTCAGATCCTTCCAGCATTTGGGGACCGGCAGGTTTTTCTCTTTCAGGCGCTGGGTGTTGACGCCAAAGCCTAAGATCCCGACGTAGACCGCCGAGGAGAGGTTGCCCTTCACCTTGGCCGGATCGCGGAATTTCTCCATGATCTGTTCCAGGTTTTTCGATTTATAGGGCTGGAGTAGCCCCATTTCACCGGCCTGGGACTGCGGATCCAGCGTGCCGCCGTACCAGACATCGGCCTGCGGGTTTTTCTTCTCGGCATCCACCTTCGCCAGCGTGCTGCCGGAGCCGTTGCGGATAAACGAGGTTTTAACATCGTACTTTTCACCGAACGCTTTGGTTTCGACTTCGCACATTTCGTTGGTGGCGCTGCAGTACACCACCAGACGGCCTTTGGCCTGTGCGGCACCGGTTAAGGTAGCCAGCGCGATCCCGGAAGCAATGAGGGTAGAGAGAAGCGTTGTTTTCATTATTCAGCCCTTTTTATGACGTTATGTGACTGCGAGAAGCGGTGATGCCCGCCATCAGCAAGGGCATCAGTAATAAACCCATCAGGACGGCGGCAATCGAGAGCAAACTGAACATCCCCGACCAGCCGTAGCGTTCAATCACCTGCGACAGCGGCCATCCGGCCAGCGAGGCGCCCAGATAGGCAAATACGCCGAGAAAGCCGGTAATCGAGCCTGCCGCCTGTTTATGTCCACACTCAACGGCGGCAAGGCCAATGAGCATCTGCGGACCGAAGACGAAAAATCCGACCGTAAAAAAGCACATCGCCAGCAGGGCGTAGTGATGCACCGGTGCCAGCCACAGTGCGGCGACAGACACCATCAGCCCCAGCGTGAACAGCAAAATCATCGGTGCACGCTGGCCGCTGAACAGCAGGTCTGACCCCCATCCGGCAAACAATGCGCCCAGTAAGCCGCCCACTTCGAAGAGCATCACCGTGGCGTTGGCGCTGAGCAGGTTCACGCCGTGGCTTTCTGCCAGCCAGATGTTGCCCCAGTCGTTCAGGGCGATACGGATGAGATACACCAGCACATACGACGCCCCGAGCAGCCAGATCATCGGATTTTGCAGCATGGTGGTGCGCAACATCTGCCATAGCCCCATCGGCGGGCTTTGCTGCTGCTGGCGCAGCTCCAGCGGATCGCTCCGCCACTCCCCGACCGTGGGCAGACCCTCTTCCTGCGGTGTGCCCCGCAGCTGTGTGGTCAGCCACAGGCCGAGCACGATGCTGATGATCCCCGGTGTCAGCATCGCCGCCTGCCAGCCCCATCGGTGGGCGGCAACGGCGCAAATCAACGGAATAATCGCGCCACCGATATTGATGGAGGTATTCCAGCAGCCCCACCAGAAGCCGCGCTCGTTACGCGAATACCAGTGGGTCAGCAGCCTGGCGCAGGGCGGCCAGCCCCAGCCCTGAAAGAAGCCGTTCAGCGTCCAGATAAACAGCAGCAGCGGGAACGCATCGCTAAAGCTGAACAGCACGTTCAGCACGCCCGTTGCCAGCAGTCCGATGCCCATAAAGGCGCGCTGTCCGTGGCTGTCGTGCCAGAGCCCGGCGGCGAATTTGGACAGCCCGTAGCTGAGATAAAACAGCGAGCCGATAAGCCCGATATCGCCCTTGCTGAGCCCCAAATCCAGCTGCAGCGCGGGTAAAACATAATTCAGACTTTTTCGCGTCAGGTAAAACGCGGCGTAGCCAATCACCATACAAAGGAGCAGCCTGGGGCGCAGCGCCCGGTAACGTTGTGAAACCTCTTCAGCAGACAGTGCGTGCATGGCGTTCTCCGTTTGAGATGACTGTAGGGAAGTGCGGCATAAATGGGATGAGACAAAGTCTGGAGTGACTAAGACTTTTTCCTGGTCAGAGCGGCGTTTGTTGCAAATTTGTGGGCAGGTTAACAATTACGCGCGTCCCGAGACGGGATTCCAGCGTCAGTTCGCCGCCGAGCGCCGAGACGCGTTCGCGCATGCCCTGAATGCCGAAGCCGGGCTGCTGCTGCGGGCTGATGCCGCTGCCGTTATCGTGCACCTCGAGGTAGAGCCGCGCGTGACGCTGGCAGAGCAGAATCGTGACTTCGCTGGCGTTGGCGTGTTTGCAGACGTTGTTGAGCAGCTCCTGGAGCAGGCGATACAGGGTAAAGACCAGCGTTTCGCTTTCCGGCGGCGTGGGAAGCCGGTAGTCAAAACGGCAGCGGATCCCGCGTTCAGCAAAGGCGAACTCGTTGACCAGATGGTGCAGAGCCTCCTGGAGCGACAGCTCGTCCAGCACGGGTGGGCGGAGCTGGCGCAGCAGCTGGCGCGTAGAGTGGTGAATACGCCGCGCGAGGTCGTTGATCTGTCCGGCGGCCTCAATGGCGAGCGGCGTATCGCTCGCCCGCTTCACCAGCTGAGACTGGATCTGGATAGCGGTGATGTTCTGGCCGATTTCGTCGTGAAGCTCGCGCGCCAGCTGCTTGCGGGTGTCCTCTTCGGAATGGATCAGTTTTTCCGCCAGCGCCCGTCTGGCCTGAAGTTCACTCTCAAGCCGATGGCGATAGCGTTCGAGGTTCATCGCCAAATGCTGCTGGCGGCTGATGGCGATGCCCAGGCCAATCCCCAGCAGCGACTGGGTTGAGAGAAAAATTTCCAGTTCGAGAAGGTCGCTAAACCCGACGCCCACCTGGCGGGCAATGGTGATCATCATGCTGCCGAGCAGCCCGGAAAGGACACCGCCCTGCCAGCCGAATTTCCACGCCATCACCACGTTGGGCAGGAACACGACAATCAGCAGCAGTCGCTCCAGCGCCGGGGAGAGCACCATCTGCGTGCCGATGCCGATAATGAAAAACAGGCTGCACCAGATAATCAGCGAGGTGCGCAGCGGCGGATTGCTGGTGTCCAGCCCCAGCAGATGGTAACGATGCTGCTGGCGTAAAAATTCGAAGACCAGATAGACGAACGGCGTAAGCAGTACGCCACCGGTAAAGGAGCCGAGCAAAAGCAGCGTGGCTGGGCTGTCCAGAAAGGGCGACAGGAGTAAGGTTTGCAGCAGGGCATTCACCGTCACCGCCGCAATCAGCGTCGACAGCCGCTGCCAGTAGAGCGGGAAACGGTGCCAGTACCGCTGCGCCAGCCAGGCGCTGACGATGCCGATAAGCGGCACGGCCAGCATCAGATAACGCGTGAGGAGCTGCTCACCGTGCAGCCACAGAATGGCGGCAAGGGGCGGAAGAATTAATGCAGGCCAGTAGCGGCGTGAAAGTAAAATCATCAGCGCCAGCCACACGCCCTGCGGCAGAAACAGCACCGCCTGCTGGCCGTTGTGGGTAAGGTAGAAGCTCAGCGTCCACAGCATCAGCCAGCCGGTTCCCCAGGCCAGCATAATGAACAGGGACAGGATCAGATGCCGGACAGCGCGCCGCATCAGTGGCCCGTGAGCAGTTGGTTATCAAGCGCGAAGTGCACCAGGTCGATGGTGCTGCTGCACTGAAGCTTGCCCAGCACGTTGGCACGATGGACATGAACGGTTTTATGGCTCAGCGAAAGCGTATAGGCAATCTCCTTGACGCTTTCGCCTTTCACCAGCAGCTCAAACACTTCGCGCTCGCGCGGAGTGAGCGCCTCAAGCGCTTTTGGCATCGGCTCGCCGCCGCGTAGCGCTTTTATCGCATCGGCGCACAGGTAATGCCCGCCCATGCCGACGGCGCGTACGGCCTGCACCAGCTCCTCCGGACCGCAGCGCTTGGTCAGGTAGCCGTTTGCACCCGCGTCGAGGGCGCTTTGCACAAAGGCCGGAGTGTCGTAGATACTCAGGATGATGGCGCGAAACGTCGGCCGCTGCTGGCGCAGGCGCTTGAGCAGGCTAAGGCCGTTTTCGTCCGGCATCGCGACGTCCATCACCGCCACGTCGATATCGTTGCGCGACAGGGCGGGCCACGCCTCCGCCGCGCTGCTAAACTGGCCCTCAACGATCACATCCTCTTCCAGATTTAACAGTTGGGCGAAACCGGAACGCACCACCACGTGATCGTCCACCAGCACCACTTTAATCATCTCGACACCTTTTGCTCATTCGTTGACCTATGATGCCCGTTGCCGGCAGGCTGGCAATCCTGCGGCTGCGGTTATGTAACCGATGTAACAAAATTGCAATAAAGCCACCGCCCACTTTTTAACTATCCTTTGCCGGTTTTTTTCTAAAAACGATTCGGAATGAGCGATATCTTTTTATTCCTTTATCAAAATTCCCGTGCCGGAAATACTGCCCTCATAACAACAAGGGGAGCAGGCACTATGGCAATTTCATCGCGAATCACATTACTCGGCGCATTGGCGCTGTGGGCTTTTCAGGCGCAGGCGGTGGACGTCACCGTTGCGTATCAGACCTCTGCGGAACCGGCGAAAGTCGCGCAGGCGGACAACACCTTTGCCAAAGAGAGCGGCGCGAAAGTCGACTGGCGCAAGTTCGACAGTGGGGCATCCGTCGTACGTGCGTTAGCCTCCGGCGACGTGCAGATCGGCAATATTGGATCCAGCCCGCTGGCGGTGGCGGCCAGCCAGCAGGTACCGATTGAGGTGTTCCTGCTTGCCTCACAGCTCGGTAACTCTGAAGCGCTGGTGGTAAAGAAAAACATCACCAAACCGGAAGATCTGATCGGCAAACGCATCGCCGTGCCGTTCATTTCAACTACGCACTACAGCCTGCTGGCGGCGCTGAAACACTGGGGCATCAAGCCGGGCCAGGTACAAATTCTCAACCTGCAGCCGCCGGCGATTATCGCCGCCTGGCAGCGCGGCGATATTGACGGTGCCTACGTCTGGGCACCGGCGGTGAACGAACTGGAAAAAGACGGCACCGTGCTGACCGACTCTGAAAAAGTGGGCCAGTGGGGCGCGCCAACCCTCGACGTGTGGGTCGTGCGCAAAGACTTTGCCGAGAAACATCCTGAGGTGGTGAAAGCCTTTGCGAAAAGCGCGATTGACGCCCAGCAGCCGTACATCAGTAACCCGGATGAATGGCTGAAGCAGCCCGCCAACCTGGAAAAACTCTCCCGCCTGAGCGGCGTGCCGGAAGCGGACGTGCCGGGACTGGTGAAAGGCAATACCTATCTGACCCCCGCGCAGCAGGTGCAGCAGCTGACCGGGCCGGTGAACAAAGCGATTGTGGATACCGCCACCTTCCTGAAAGAGCAGGGCAAAGTGCCTGCGGTGGCAGCGGATTACAGCCAGTACGTGACCGATCGTTTTGTGAAATAAGGAGTTTGCCATGCTGAATATTACGAACCTGTATGCCGATTACGGTGGTAAACCCGCGCTGGAGGAGATCAACCTGACGCTGGACAGCGGTGAGCTGCTGGTGGTGCTGGGCCCGTCAGGGTGCGGAAAAACCACGCTGCTGAATCTGATCGCCGGGTTTGTCCCTTATCAGCATGGCACCATTCAACTGGAAGGCAAAAAGGTGGAAGGCCCGGGTGCCGAGCGCGGCGTGGTCTTCCAGAACGAAGGGCTGCTCCCCTGGCGCAACGTGCAGGAAAACGTGGCGTTTGGGCTACAGCTGGCGGGTGTTAATCGTGAATTGCGGCTGGAAACGGCGCGGGTGATGCTGAAAAAAGTGGGGCTGGAAGGGGCGGAAAAACGCTTTATCTGGCAGCTTTCCGGCGGCCAGCGGCAGCGCGTAGGTATTGCCCGCGCGCTGGCCGCAAATCCGCAGCTGTTGCTGCTGGACGAGCCGTTCGGGGCGCTGGATGCCTTCACCCGCGAACAGATGCAAACCCTGCTGCTGCGCCTGTGGCATGAGACGGGCAAGCAGGTGCTGTTGATTACCCACGATATCGAAGAGGCGGTGTTTATGGCGACCGAGCTGGTGCTGCTCTCGCCGGGGCCGGGCCGCGTGCTGGAGCGTTTGCCGCTGGATTTCGCCCGCCGCTACGTCGCGGGAGAACCCGTGCGCAGCATCAAATCCGATCCGCTGTTTATCGAACAGCGTGAATACGTCTTAAGCCGCGTGTTTGAACAACGGGAGGCTTTCTCATGAGCATCGTCTTCAGTGAAAAAACGCGCCGCACGCGTCTGGCGCTGCGCTGGCCTTTCTCGCGCCAAATCACCTTGAGCGTCGGTACGCTGCTGGTCTTACTGGCGGTGTGGTGGGCGGTTGCTGCCCAGCAGTGGGTTAGCCCGCTGTTTCTGCCGCCGCCGGGACAGGTGCTGGCCAAACTCATTACCATCGCCGGGCCGCAGGGCTTTATGGATGCCACGCTCTGGCAGCACCTGGGTGCAAGTCTGGCGCGTATTCTGGTGGCGCTGCTGGCGGCGGTAATTATCGGGATACCGGTCGGGATCGCGATGGGCTTAAGCCCGACGGTGCGCGGCATCCTCGACCCGCTGATTGAGCTTTACCGTCCGGTGCCGCCGCTGGCCTATCTGCCGCTGATGGTGATCTGGTTCGGCATCGGTGAAACGTCAAAAATCCTGCTGATTTATCTGGCGATTTTCGCCCCGGTCGCCATGTCGGCGCTGGCGGGCGTGAAGAGCGCCCAGCAGGTGCGGATCCGCGCGGCGCAGTCGCTGGGAGCCAGCCGCACGCAGGTGCTGCTGTTCGTGATTTTACCGGGCGCACTGCCGGAGATTTTAACCGGGCTGCGCATCGGCCTCGGCGTGGGCTGGTCCACGCTGGTGGCGGCAGAGCTGATTGCAGCCACGCGCGGCCTTGGGTTTATGGTGCAGTCGGCGGGAGAGTTCCTGGCGACTGACGTGGTACTGGCAGGGATCGCGGTGATCGCCGCAATCGCCTTTGGATTAGAACTGGGGCTGCGCGCGTTACAGCGCCGCCTGACGCCCTGGCATGGAGAAATACAATGAGTGAACGTCTGACCATTACCCCGCTGGGGCCGTACATTGGCGCGCAGGTGTCGGGCCTGGATGTGACCCGTCCGCTGAGCGATAACCAGTTTGAGCAGCTGTACCACGCGGTTCTGCGCCATCAGGTGGTGTTCCTGCGCGAACAGGCGATCACCCCGCAGCAGCAGCGCGCGCTGGCCCTGCGCTTCGGCGATCTGCATATCCATCCCGTCTATCCGCATGCGGAAGGCGTGGAGGAGATTATCGTTCTGGACACCCACAACGATAACCCGCCGGATAACGACAATTGGCACACCGACGTGACCTTTATCGAGACGCCGCCCGCCGGGGCGATTCTGGCGGCGAAGCTGCTGCCAGAAACCGGCGGCGATACCCTGTGGACCAGCGGCATTGCGGCGTATGAGGCGCTCTCCGCGCCGTTCCGGACGCTGCTGAGCGGGCTGCGTGCGGAGCACGACTTCAAAAAATCGTTCCAGGAGTACAAGTACCGCAAGAGTGAAGAGGAGCATCAGCGATGGCAGGAGGCGGTTGCGAAGCATCCTCCGCTGCTGCATCCGGTGGTGCGTACCCATCCGGTCACGGGCAAGCAGGCGCTGTTCGTGAACGAAGGGTTCACAACGCGCATTGTGGACGTATCCGAGAAAGAGAGTGAGGCGCTGCTGGGGTTCCTGTTCGCGCATATTACTAAGCCGGAGTTTCAGGTGCGCTGGCGCTGGCAGGAGAACGACCTGGCGATCTGGGATAACCGCGTAACGCAGCACTATGCCAATGCGGACTATCTTCCGCAGCGCAGGATTATGCAGCGGGCGACGATTTTGGGGGATAAGCCGTTTTACCGTCCTTGAACCGTCGCACCCGTAGGCCGGGTAAGGCGTAGCCGCCACCCGGCAATTGTGCACCGTTCTTGCCGGGTGGCGCTGCGCTTGCCCGGCCTACTAAAAAACCGCACATTTAAAGGTGCGCCTCAATGTACCGTTGATAGCGGTTCGCCTTCAGGTAACACAAATCCACCAGCACCAGCCCGTCGACGCAGTCGTTAAATGCCGGGTCGCTGCCAAAATCAATAAACTGCACGCCGCCGGGTTCGCAGAGCTCGGAATATTGCTTGTAGAGCGGCGGAATGCCGCAGCCCAGATTGCCGAGCAGGGATTTCAGCTTCGTCAGATCGTCCACATAATCCACGCCGCCAAACTGCGCGAGCACGTCCGGCAGCGAGGCGGGATACGGCTGACGTGAGGCGGCTAGCGGATGGCTTGCCGGGAACCACAGGCGGTAAAATGCCACCAGCAGATCCCGCGCAGCAGGCGGTAAGCCGCCGGAGATGGAGACCGGGCCAAACAGGTAGCGGTAGTGCGGATAACGCGCCAGATAAGCCCCAATCCCGGACCATAAATAATCCAGGCCGCGGCGTCCCCAGTAGCGCGGCTGAATGAAGCTGCGCCCCAGTTCAATACCGTGTTCCAGCACGTCCTGCATTTTGTCGTCGTAGTGGAACAGGCTATAGCTGTACAACCCTTCCAGACCGCGACGTTCAACCTGTTTTGCGGTCGGCATAAAGCGATACGCGCCGACGATCTCCAGATCCTCTTCATCCCAGAGGATCAGGTGCAGATAATCGTCATCATAGCTGTCCGTGTCCCGGCGTTTGCCGCTCCCTTCCTCCACGGCGCGAAAGGCAATCTCGCGCAGGCGGCCCAGCTCGCGCAGCAGAGGAGCCTCTTCTTGCCCGTTGCGCTGCCACAGGTAGATGGTTTTGCCGTCGCTGGTTTTCCCCAGGCACTCGGCCTGCGCCAGTTCACGCCTCAGCGTAGCCCGGTCTTCAGGACGGGCAATGGCGCACTGGGTTTTAAAGACGCCAGGCACTCCCTTGCCAAGACGCATCACGTGCTGACGACACTGCTCGGCCATCTCACGCGACGAAAGGGTGGCGCTATGCCAGTGATGCCACGCAATCTGCTGGCCGATTTTAATCGGCAGCTGGCTATGGCGTCGGCGGAACATCTGCTGCATCAGCAGCAGCAAGGACAGCGTTGGCGACACCAGCGTGCTGGCATAAAAGAGCAGGCTGTTATGCGCCTGAATATGCACCGGCAGCAGCGGGGCGCGCAGCTTGCTGGCGAGTTTGATAAAGCCTGAGTGCCACTTTTTATCGCGAACGCCTTTTCGCGTCGGGCGGGAAACTTCTCCCGCCGGGAAGAAGATCAGCACGCCTGCGTTTTGCAGATGCTGTTCCATCTGAACCAGGGATGTTTTCGCCGTCCTGCCGCCCATATTGTCCACCGGAATAAACAGCGAACTGAGGGGCTCAAGGTGAGTCAGCATCCGGTTGGTCACGACTTTAACATCGCGTCGCACGCGGGAGACGGCGTACATCAGCGCCAGCCCGTCCAGCGTACCCGTCGGGTGGTTGGCAATAATGACCAGCGGGCCATGTTCGGGGATTTGTTCGAGATCGCGGGCGGAAACGGTGCAGAGAATATCAAGGTGTTCCAGAACTTGCTCCACCATATCCAGCCCTTTCAGGTGGCGGTGGGATGCGGCAAATTGCTGAAATTCGTCTTCGTAAAACAGTCTTTTTAACAGACTTTTTTGCCAGGGTGCTGGCCTCGCCTGAGGCCAAAGATCGTCGAGAACGTTATCGAGGCTAAACATGGTTACTCCTCCTGCCGTCTTGCGAAGACAGTAGAAGGAGCAGATGTCGGTTGTATTGCAGTTTGGTGAAGATTAGCGGAGGATTTTCTTCTCAGCCAGATCCAGCGCGAAGTAGCTGAAGATCAGGTCCGCACCCGCGCGTTTGATCGCGCCCAGGCTTTCGAGGACCACTTTCTCTTCGTCAATCGCACCTGCCCGCGCGGCGAATTTGATCATCGCGTACTCGCCGCTCACCTGGTAAGCGCCCAGCGGCAGCTCGGTGCGCTCGCGGATGTCGCGCAGGATGTCGAGGTACGCGCCAGCGGGTTTCACCATCAGGCAGTCTGCGCCCTGGGCTTCATCCAGCAGGGATTCACGAATCGCTTCGCGGCGGTTCAGCGGGTTCATCTGATAGGTTTTACGATCGCCTTTCAGCGCCGTGCCCGCCGCTTCACGGAACGGGCCGTAGAAGGAGGAGGCGAATTTGGTGGAGTAAGACATGATGGCGGTATCGGTAAAGCCCGCCGCGTCCAGTGCCTGACGAATCGCCTGTACCTGTCCGTCCATCGCTGCAGATGGCGCGATGAAGTCAGCACCAGCAGCGGCAGCGACGACCGCCTGTTTGCCAAGATTCAGCAGGGTGGCATCGTTGTCCACGCCGTGATCGCACAGCACGCCGCAGTGGCCGTGAGACGTGTATTCGCAGAAGCAGGTGTCGGACATTACCACCATTTCCGGCACGGTCTCTTTGCAGATGCGGGACATGCGGGCGACGAGGCCATCTTCTTTCCATGCATCGCTGCCGGTGGCGTCGGTATGGTGAGAGATGCCGAAGGTCATCACCGAGCGGATCCCCGCGTTGGCGATGCGTTCAATCTCACGCGCCAGATGTTTTTCCGGAATGCGCATCACGCCCGGCATCGCCTCGATGGCTTTGTAGTCATCGATCTCTTCTTCGACAAAAATCGGCAACACCAGATCGTTTAAGGTCAGGGTTGTCTCTTCAAACATAGCGCGCAGTGCAGGTGACTTGCGCAGGCGGCGGGGACGTGCAATTAAATCGGTCATGGTATGCCTGATGTTTGTGGAACAAAGAAGACTAGTGTACATGAAAGTGAAGAGGGGTGTTTTACGAAATTGGGCATTTTGATTTTGCGAAATGCGCCAAAACAAGCCGCATCAAATGTCTATATTATAGAATGAATGATGGTTTTGTAGGGGGCGTGAAATATTGGCGGCAGTTTTGAATTGAATCGAAGGTATAATTATAAATGATCTATTATTTTTTATTATATTATCACAATCAATAAAATAAGTTTGTAATTTGCTGATTTTATAATATTTATTCACAATAATTGTTATTGTTCCGTTTTTTTAGATGTGAGTTGTCTGGATACGGACTTAATTGAATCATTCATTGAACCTTTTAGAAATGAAATTGCATAATTCCCTCCGCAATTAAACATTGCAAAATGATTTGACGGACAAACTTGCTTACGTCCCTGAGGAGGGATGACCCAATGCAAACATGGAAAAAGAAACTGGTTGTATCTCAACTTGCATTAGCCTGCACCCTGGCTATCGCTTCTCAGGCTAATGCGAAGGATATTTCCGGCACGACGTATAATACGTTTGGATATGATAATACCGCCTCTACCCCCTGGTATTATGGTTATGCAGACTGGGATTACTCGGATGCCACCCATGATGGTGATATTTATCCGGTGATTAACAAATCCACGGTAAACGGTGTTATTTCAACATACTATCTGGATGATGGCGTTAATGGCCGGGCGAATGCGTTAAGTATTTCCAACAGCACCATCAACGGCATGATCACGTCTGAGTGTATGACCACGACGTGTGCCGATGGCACGGAGACGGATGGTACTGCACATACGCAGTATGACCGTTTCAGCCTGACGGTAGATAACAGCACCATCAATGACACCTACGAGCATTATGCTTATGACGTTGTGAATGGTGACACCACCGAAACCCATTATCTGGACACCTACGGTCTGGGTAACGCCATTACGCTGGATGTAGAGTCTGATATTGTTATTCAGAATAACTCCCACGTTGCCGGTATCACGCTGACGCAGGGTTACCAGGAGCTGGATAATACCCCGTATGACGGTGTGGAAGGCGTTGCCAATAGCAGCAACATCTTTACCGATACCCTGGTGGTGAAAGACTCCGTGCTGACCTCCGGCGCATACAGCGATCTGGGCACCAGCGGTTTCTATGGTCAAACGGCCAAGCCGAGCGACTACGGTGAAACCAACGCGACGGCGGCGGATGACGCGGCGTTGATCGTGGCTGCCAGCGCGTCTGACAACGCGATGCAGACGACAGCGACGTTCGATCACTCCACCGTTACAGGTGACATCCTGTTCTCCAGTACCTTCGATAACAACTTCTACGAGAATGGCGACCCGGCAACCGATACCACCGATGACGGTGTGTATAACCCAACCACCAACGGCTGGGATGGCACCGATACACTGGATGTCACTCTGACTAACGGCAGTAAGTGGGTGGGTGCAGCGCAGTCCAGCGTTGAAGCCATCGGCACCGCGCAAATGTACGGTCAGGGCTATAGCGATGTCGACTGGCATACGCTCTCGCCAAACAGCATCTGGCCTGATTCTACCTTCGACACCAACGGTCACGTTGCGGGTGAAGAGGTTTATCAAAGCGGTCTGTTCAACGTGGCGCTGGATAACGGTTCCGAGTGGGATACCCGTAAAGTCTCCAACATCGACGGGCTGACAGTGAATAATCAGTCGCAGGTCAATGTTGAAAACTCTGGCCTGCTGGCGGACACCATCACGCTGACCAATGCTTCAACGCTGAATATCGGCGACAGCGGCGCCGTCGCGACCGACAGCCTGTACCTGGACAGCTACAGCCGTGCAGCGCTGACTGAAGAGACCGCTGAGCTGTATGCCAACACCATTACCGTAGACAACGGTGCCGAGCTGGCGCTGGGTATGGGTCAGGTTGATACGCACAACATGGTGCTGACCGACGGCGGCGTGCTGAACGTGGCCAGCCGCGATTATGTGCTGAACAGCGATCTGAACAACGCGCGCTATATCACCAATGACAATAGCAAAGCGGACTACGACTATGGTGTCGTCGCACTGAACTCTGACGGTCATCTGTCGGTAAACGGTGATGTGGCGGGTAACTACAAAGTGCGCATCGATGATGCGACCGGTGCCGGTTCCGTTGCCGATTACAAAAATAAAGAGATCGTCCGCATCTATGACAATAACGCGGATACCACAGCCAGCTTTACTGCCGCGAACAAAGCTGATTTAGGTGCCTACACCTATCAGGCGCAGCAGAAAGGTGACACCGTTGTTCTGCAGCAGAAAGAGCTGACTGACTATGCCAACATGGCGCTGAGCATTCCGTCTGCTAACAGCAACATCTGGAACCTGCAGCAGGATACCGTCGGCACGCGTCTGACCAACAGCCGCCACGGCCTGGCGGATAACGGCGGAGCGTGGGTGAGCTACTTCGGTGGTAACTTCGACGCTGATAATGGCAACGTTAGCTACGATCAGGACGTGAGCGGCATTATGGTCGGTCTGGATACCCAGATTGACGGTAACAATGCGAAATGGATCGTCGGTGGTGCTGCAGGCTTCGCGAAGGGCGATATCAGCGATCGTACCGGTCAGGTTGATCAGGACAGTCAGACTGCGATGGTCTACGCGTCAGCGAAGTTCATGAACGATCTGTTCCTCGACAGCTCCCTGAGCTACACCCGCTTCAACAACGATCTCTCCGCTACCATGAGCAACGGTCAGTATGTTGACGGTGACACCACGACCGATGCGGTCGGCTTTGGGATGAAACTGGGCTACGACTGGAAGCCAAACCTGTCTGGCTATATCACGCCTTACGCGGCGGTATCCGGCCTGTTCCAGTCTGGGGATGACTACCAGCTGAGCAACGACATGCGAATTGATGGGCAGTCATACGACAGCCTGCGTTATGAGCTTGGCGTAGATGCGGGTTATACCTTCAATTACGGCGGAGAGCAGGCGTTGACGCCTTACTTCAAGCTGGCTTACGTGTATGACGATGCCGACAACAATGCTGATGTGAACGACGACAGCATCGACAACGGTGTTGAAGGTTCCGCGGTTCGTGTGGGTCTGGGCACGCAGTTCAGCTTCACAAAGAACTTCAGTGCATATACTGATGCAACTTATCTCGGTGGCGGCGACGTTGACCAGAACTGGGGTGCAAATCTGGGTGTGAAATATACCTGGTAAAATATAAAAAGCGGGGGAATATTTCCCCCGCTTTTTTATATAACAATTAAAAATAATCGAGAACCGACAGATACAGATGACTTGAGGTCTGCATGAATGTTAATGCGAAGCCACTTTCTGAATTAAGCCGGATCGTACAGTGCCTGGAAGTCGCCAGCACCCCTTTTAAGACCGCGCCACAGAAATTAATTTCAACCGCTAATAATGAGGATGATGTTCCATACACATTTGTAATACAAACCGGCGTCGTTGCCATCCACAGAAAATCAGATGAACTTCTCGTGGGTATTGCAAAGGCACCTTATATTTATGGTTTAAGCGCGTGGGTAAATGATAGCCATCAAGAATATGTGATGATGGCGCATTCACATTGCTCAGGTTTTTATTTACCGGCCTCTTCACTGTACCAACGGCTTCAGCAAGCCTCACTCTGGCAAGACGCATTTTGTTGGCTGTCGTGGATCAACCATCATCTGGGTAAACGTGACATGCAACTGGTGGGGAATAACTCTTACAGCCAGATCCGGGCCATGCTCATTAATATGGCCGAGTGGGATGAAACGCTGCGCTCAAAAATTGGCGTTATGAATCATATTCAGCGTAGCACAGGGATCTCACGCTCTGTGGTCGCGGAAGTTCTGGCAGCGCTGCGGCAGGGTAATTATATTACGATGAGCCGGGGCAAACTGGTTAGCATCAACCGTCTGCCCGCGGACTATTAGGTCAGTTAGACGCCGTCAGCACCTGCGCTTTATTCGCGCTCAGCTCAGCAACCAGATTATTGATGCCATCGCTCATGTTAACGAAGCGCGTGTTTGGCGAGCGGGTGACGACCACAAACGCCCCTACGTTGGACTGCGGGATCATCGCCATATAGGTGATGAATCCGCCACCGCCGCCGGTTTTCTGAATAATGCCCGGGCGGCCGTCTTTCGGCGCCATATACACCCAGCCCAAACCGAGGGCGTCGGCTTTACCCGGTACGTCCATGCCGATAACGCGGGTCAGTTGGGTACGCTGATAAATCAGCGTTTGCATGCGGTCGGCCTGGTGGGTGCGAGAGTAGAAATCCGAAGAGAGGAACTGTTGCATCCAGCGCATCATGTCGCCAGGCGTTGAATACACACCACCGCTGCCGATCGCCGCCAGGGTGTTATTGCACGGGCTGGCACCTTTTTCAGCGACCATCAGGCGACGGCACTGGTCCGGGGAGGGGGTAAAGGTGGTGTCCTTCATCCCCAACGGACGGGTAATCTGCTCTTCAAACAGCTGAGGATAGGGTTTACCCGAAGCGGTCGATAACGCATCGGCCAGCAGATCAAACGCGAGGTTTGAATAGGCGGCCTGCGAACCCGGCGTGGTTTTCAGCGTCGCAGTGCTCAGGTAATTCCAGCGCTGTTCGCGCGTCGGCCAGACAAAGACGGGACGATGTGCCGCGCCGCCAGGTTGCTCTCGTGGCAGGGCACTGGTGTGGGTCGCCAGGTTGACCAGTCTGATGGGTGCACCCTGATAAGTCGGGACGCGAGCGCCGGGTGGTGCGTATTTGCTGAGCGGGTCGTCGAGTTTAACCACGCCCTGGTCGAGAAGCTTCACCAGCATTTCGCTGGTCATCAGCTTGGTGATGGAGGCAATACGGATCACCGAATCCAGCTGCGGGTGAATGTTATTCCCCGGGCGCGTTTCACCAAAGCTGCGAAACACGCGCTGGTTACCGTCAATGACCACCAGCGCCATTCCCGTCCCGCCGCTACCGTAATAGATCAGGTTCGCGTAGCGATCGGCGATATCAGAGGCTAAAACCGGGGCCGTCAGCGGCTGCGCTGCCTGGGCGGTGGAAAAGCTCACCGCACATAGCGCGGCGAAAGAGAGCAGACAACGTTTCAACGAAAAGCATCCATCAAGTAAATAAGGAAAGTTAGGGGTATTTATACTACTAATCGGTAAGCTGCAAAGGCCCGAATTGCATAACGATAGCGAGAAAAACGTAACCATGGGTAAATATGAACAATTTACTTGCGGCCTGGATCCCATTTTGTGACATCGGGCTTATGATAGGCACCAGTGCGACTCAATCTTGCGGAGAACGGTATGTCTGATAAGCGTGTGGTTATGGTGGTTGATATGCAGAACGGGGTATTCGAGACGCCGCGTCATCAGCGCGAGAAATGTGTCTCTCTGATCAACCAGCTTACGCAGGCAGCCGACAGGGTGGTTTTTATCCAGCATGCCGAAGCCGGGGGACTGGAAGAGGGAAGTGAAGGGTTTGCGTTGCTTCCTGAGCTCAATCAGCCAGCAGGTGCGTTGTACGTCACCAAAACCGCCTGTGATGCCTTCTATAACACCGCGCTTGAGACGCTGCTGCGTGAACAGGGCATTCGCGAGTTTGTCATTTGCGGCTGTGCCACCGATTACTGTGTCGATGCCACCCTCAAAAACGGCGTCAGCCGGGGCTACCACATCACGGTTGCTGAAGATGCCCACACTACGGCCAATCGCCCGGCGGCGGAAGCCCAGGTTCTGATTGCGCACTACAACGATGTCTGGCGTAACTTCATCGCCCCTGCCAATCCACCTTCGGTGAAACGCACCGAAACAATTCTCGAAAACTGGAAAGCGAACTAATAATAAACCCACGGGTCTGACCTTTTTGCCTGCGCCGCTGGTGGGCTCAGGTCAGATTTTCGTGTGGCGATGTGTTGAGCACAGCAACAGCCAGAACAACAAAAAGGAAGCACAATGTTTAAGTCTTTTTTCCCAAAGCCGGGGCCTTTTTTCCTGTCGGCATTTATTTGGGCACTGATTGCTGTCATTTTCTGGCAGGCGGGCGGCGGCGCATGGCTGACGCGTATCACGGGGGCAACGGGTGAGGTGCCAATTAGCGCCGCGCGCTTCTGGTCGCTCAGCTACCTGCTGTTTTACGCCTACTACACGGTCTGCGTGGGGCTGTTTGCGGTTTTCTGGTTTATCTACTCTCCACACCGCTGGCAATACTGGTCGATTCTGGGCACCTCGCTGATCATCTTTGTGACCTGGTTCCTGGTCGAAGTCGGCGTGGCGGTCAACGCCTGGTATGCCCCCTTCTACGATCTGATCCAGACGGCGCTGAGTTCCCCGCATAAGGTGACGATTAACCAGTTTTACCATGAGGTGGGTATCTTCCTCGGCATCGCCCTGATTGCGGTCATCATTGGCGTGATGAACAATTTCTTCGTTAGCCACTATGTCTTCCGCTGGCGTACCGCCATGAACGAACACTATATGGCGCACTGGCAGCACCTGCGTCATATCGAAGGTGCCGCGCAGCGTGTGCAGGAAGACACCATGCGTTTTGCCTCTACGCTTGAAGACATGGGTGTCAGTTTTATCAACGCCATTATGACGCTGATCGCCTTCCTGCCGGTGCTGGTGACGCTTTCCGCGCACGTGCCGGAGCTGCCGATTATTGGTCACCTGCCGTATGGTCTGGTTATCGCCGCGATTGTCTGGTCGTTGATGGGCACGGGGCTGCTGGCGGTGGTCGGCATCAAGCTGCCGGGTCTGGAGTTTAAAAATCAGCGTGTCGAAGCGGCCTACCGTAAAGAACTGGTTTACGGCGAAGATGATGCTAACCGCGCCTCGCCACCGACCGTTCGCGAGCTGTTTGGCGCCGTGCGTCGCAACTATTTCCGCCTCTATTTCCACTATATGTATTTCAACATTGCGCGCATTCTTTATCTGCAGGTTGATAACGTTTTCGGTTTGTTCCTGCTGTTCCCGTCGATTGTTGCGGGTACGATTACGCTGGGCCTGATGACGCAGATCACCAACGTCTTTGGTCAGGTGCGCGGTTCGTTCCAGTATCTGATCAGCTCCTGGACCACGCTGGTGGAACTGATGTCCATCTATAAACGTTTACGCAGTTTCGAGCGCGAGCTGGACGATAAAGATCTGCAGGAAGTCACCAACACATTGAGCTAATACAGGGAGTTGCTATGTCTTTTGCCGTACCGCGTACGTTATCGCTGTCCTTACTTGCTGCCCTGGTACTGGCGGGGTGTGCCGAGAAAGGGGCCACGCCACTCAAAAAAGGGGAAAAGCCCGTGGACGTGGCGAGCGTTGTCCGGCAAAAAATGCCCTCCAGCGTGAAGGATCGCAATGCGTGGGCGGACGCGCTGGCAAAGACCTTTGAAAGCCAGAAAATTGCCCCTACCGAGGAGAATATCTGCTCGGTACTGGCGGTGGCGCAGCAGGAATCCATGTACCAGTCAGACCCGGTCGTGCCGGGTCTGAACAAAATTGCCTGGAAAGAGATCGACCGCCGCGCGGAATCGATGCATATCCCGGTGTTCCTGGTCCATACCGCGCTTAAAATCACCTCGCCAAACGGCAAAAGCTATAGCGATAGGCTGGATACGGTGAAAACTGAGAAACAGCTAAGCGCCATTTTTGATGACTTCATCAACATGGTGCCGATGGGGCAAAAACTGTTTGGCTCGCTTAACCCGGTACACACCGGCGGTCCGATGCAGGTCAGCATCGCGTTTGCAGAAAAACATACCGACGGTTATCCGTGGAAAATTGACGGAACGGTGCGTCAGGAGGTCTTCTCCCTGCGCGGCGGGCTCTGGTTTGGCACTTATCACCTTCTTAACTACCCGGCGAATTACAGCGAGCCGCTGTACCGCTTTGCAGACTTTAACGCGGGCTGGTATGCCAGCAGGAATGCAGCGTTCCAGAATGCCGTGAGCCGGGCATCCGGGGTGAAGCTGGCGCTGGATGGCGATCTGATTGCCTACGGCAGCAGCGAAGCGGGTACGACCGAACGTGCAGTGCGCAAACTGGCGACAAAGCTGGATATGAGCAACAGCGATATTCGCCGTCAGCTGGAGAAGGGTGACAGTCTGGCGTTTGAGAAAACGGATTTGTATCAGCAGGTCTTTGCGCTGGCAGAGAAGAAAAGTGGAAAAGCGTTACCGAGGGCTATCCTGCCCGGTATTCAGCTCGAGAGCCCGAAGATCACGCGTAACCTGACTACTGCATGGTTTGCGAAACGCGTCGATGACCGCCGGGCTCGCTGTATGGGGCTTTAGAAACGACGGCGCAGGCGAAGCACTAAGGCAATGACGCCAAGAATCATGCACCCGACGAGGAACGGGACCAGGCCAAACAGGGTGCTTACCCCGAAACCGATCTCAACGCGTGGGCGCCCGCTATCCTGAACCTGCATCAGATGTTCATAAACGCCAGGTGCATGCACCAGCATGTTGAGAAGCTGTGAGCCTGCCCAGAAGCAGAACAGCACAAACAGGGCATAGGCGATATTACCCGCCGTAGAGGTTTTTGGTTGTTTGCCGCCAAAAATCGGTTTCGACAATGTAAAATCAGCCATAAAGACCTCCCGAAATGTCACTCTGTTTTATACGTTTCGTATAGGGTGAGTTTGACAGGTCATCGCATTTGTCAATATCAGAATCGTGGTAATTTACCCTCAGGAATGCTCCTGGATTGATGATTTCTGCATCACATCACAATTTGATCACTTAAGTGAAATTGCGTCGCGTTTCAGAATTTCCGCATTCGCCACAGACCCGGTCATAAAACTGTGAGAGGATGTCTTTTTTTCCTGCCGGAGTTGTTATGAAGCTCACGTCCAAACTACGCCGTGACTGGCATTACTACGCCTTTGCTATTGGGCTGATCTTTATTCTTAACGGTGTTGTGGGGCTATTGGGGTTTGAGGCAAAAGGCTGGCAAACCTATGCCGTGGGGCTGGTCACCTGGGTCATCAGTTTCTGGCTGGCGGGGTTGATTATCCGCCGCCGCCCTGAAGAGACGACAGCGGAAGAGACGGAAACGGTGAAGAAAACCGATTAACCGTTTACGGAGCTTTTAAGGGCGCTGTCAGCGGCGTGACGCTCCAGCGCCAGTTCGATCAGGCGAGTGATGAGTTCCGGATAGCTCATTCCGCTGGCCTGCCACAGTTTCGGATACATGCTGATGTTGGTGAAGCCTGGCAGCGTGTTGATCTCGTTGATGACCACGTCGTTTTCCGGCGTCAGGAACACATCAACGCGAGCCATACCGCAGCAGCCCAGCGCCTGATAAGCTTCTACGGCGATCGCGCGGATCTTATCGTTGATGACCGGATCGATAACCGCAGGTACCACAACTTTCGCGCCTTTATCATCAATGTATTTGGTATCGTAAGAGTAGAAATCGCTGTTCAACACCACTTCACCGCAGGTGCTCGCCTGTGGGAAATCATTCCCCAGCACGGCGCACTCAATTTCGCGGCCTTTGATACCCTGTTCAACCACCACTTTGTGGTCAAACTCAAACGCCAGACGCACGGCGTCGGTAAATTGCGCTTCGGTGGTGACTTTGCTGACGCCAACGGAGGAGCCCTGATTCGCCGGTTTGACGAACAGCGGCAGGCCGAGCTGGCTGGAAAGCTGCGCGAAATCGAATTTCTCGCGGTTGGCGCGGGTGAGCGTGACGAACGGCGCAATATTCAGCCCGGCATCGCGCAGCAGACGCTTGGTGACGTCTTTGTCCATACAGGCGGCGGAGCCCAGCACGTCGGAGCCGACAAACGGCAGGTTCGCCATGCGCAACATCCCCTGCAAAGAGCCGTCTTCGCCCAGCGTGCCGTGCACGATAGGGAAAATAACGTCAATCTGAGCCAGCGCCTGCGCATTACCGGCGTTGATAAATTGCCCCTGAACCAGGCCTGGTACGGTCGCGACGCTGGTTTCTGAAGGATTAAGGGCGATGTGCGCCGGATCGTTAGCATTGATCAGATACTGGCTGGCATCGTTAACATGCCACTGACCCTGTTTATCAATACCCAGCAGCACCACGTCGAAACGGCTTTTATCGATCGCATCGACAATATTTTTGGCCGATTGCAATGACACCTCGTGCTCTGCTGATTTTCCCCCAAAGACAATCCCTACGCGCTGCTTTGCCATCTCACTCTCTTCCAGTCTGTCGAAAAGCCAATAACATACCACGATGCCCTGCGGGTTTCGCGGCCTTCTGCCATAATGTTTTGGGGTTATCGTGGGGGGCGCGTGAAAGGAAAAAGTCTGCTAACCGTTTTGATTATTGTGGCTGTCGCAACGGCGGGTTACCGCTGGTTGCCGTCTCATTACAACCCTTTTTCGCCGCTTACCCTTGACGATCCTCCCGGAAAAATCACCCAGTTTAAGCTTCGGCGCTTAACGCCGGAGGCCTGCGAAAGCCTGTTAACCGAGGCAAATCAAAGAGCGCTTATTCGCACGCAGCCGGTGGCTGACAGCGCGGGAGCATGCCCGCTCAATAACGTGGTGCGCGTGAGTAACTTCGGTCCGGTCAGCCTGAACAGCAGTTTTCTGGCCAGCTGTCCTCTGGCATTAAGCTCTGCGCTGTTTGTCAGTCAGCAGGCCCGGCCGCTGACGAAAAGCTGGATGGGCAGCGAGCTTACGCGCATCGACCATCTGGGAAGTTATGCCTGTCGTAATATTTACGGCCGCCCGGATGCGCGTCGCAGTGAACATGCCACGGCAGAGGCGCTGGACATCAGCGCATTTCGGCTGGCAAACGGTGAGCGGATCACCATTCTGAGGGGCTGGACGTCGGCTAAAACCCAGCCATGGCTTCAGGCTCTGCTGGCAGCGAGCTGTGGGTATTACGGTAACGGTCTGGGGCCTGAATATAACGCGGCCCACGCTAATCATTTCCATCTTGGGATGCGTGGCTTTGGCCTGTGTCGCTGAAGCATAATCTTTCGTCAGAAAGTGGATAATTTGTGACTTATTTCACAAATATGATGACTGGGAAGATAAAACACCAAAGTCAGCAAGGCCGCATCTCTGGTGCGACGTCAACGCGCGTAACTTGCTAATCTGTCGGCGAATTCGCCTAAAAATGAAGACTATTTCTGTTATGGAATCCTGGAAAGTTAACCTCATCTCGGTCTGGTTCGGCTGTTTCTTTACCGGACTGGCCATTAGCCAGATTTTACCCTTTCTGCCGCTCTACGTGTCTCAGCTGGGGGTGACCTCCCATGAAGCGCTCTCTATGTGGTCAGGGTTGACGTTCAGCGTCACGTTTCTGGTTTCGGCCATCGTCTCGCCGATGTGGGGGAGCCTGGCGGACAGAAAAGGCCGCAAGCTGATGCTGTTGCGTGCATCCCTCGGCATGGCGATCGCCATTTTGCTTCAGGCCTTTGCCACCAACGTCTGGCAGCTGTTTATCCTGCGGGCCATCATGGGGCTGACTTCCGGGTATATTCCCAACGCGATGGCGCTGGTGGCCTCGCAGGTGCCGCGTGAACGTAGCGGCTGGGCGCTGAGTACGCTCTCTACCGCGCAGATCAGCGGGGTCATCGGCGGTCCGCTGCTGGGGGGCTTCCTCGCGGATCACGTGGGGCTGCGAGCGGTATTTTTCATCACCGCGATACTGCTGGTGATCAGTTTTCTGGTGACGCTTTTCCTGATTAAAGAAGGGGGCCGCCCCGCTGTCAGCAAATCAGAACGGCTGAGCGGCAGGGCGGTCTTTGCCTCGCTGCCTTATCCCGGCCTGATGATCAGCCTTTTTGTCACCACCATGGTGATCCAGCTGTGTAATGGTTCCGTCGGGCCTATTCTGGCGCTGTTTATCAAGTCGATGGAGCCAGACAGCAACAATATCGCCTTTCTCGCGGGGTTGATTGCGGCGGTGCCTGGCGTGTCGGCGCTGATCTCTGCACCGCGGCTTGGCAAACTGGGCGACAGGATTGGCACGGCGCGCATCCTGATGGCCACGCTGATATTTGCGGTCATACTCTTTTTCGCTATGTCGTTCGTAACGACCCCGTTTCAGCTTGGCGTTCTGCGCTTCTTGCTTGGTTTTGCCGATGGAGCCATGTTGCCCGCCGTGCAAACACTGCTGGTGAAATATTCCAGTGACCAGGTCACCGGACGTATTTTTGGTTATAACCAGTCGTTTATGTATTTGGGCAACGTCGCCGGTCCGCTTATTGGTGCATCCGTTTCCGCGATGGCCGGTTTCCGTTGGGTATTCGCCGCGACGGCAGTAGTGGTGTTGATAAATATTATCCAGCTGGCTATTGCACTGCGTCGTCGCCGACAATTAGCGGAGGCAAAAGGAGCCCGTTAACCCTGGGGATGTATTATATATTTTTATGGCTGCCGCTTTTTTATATAACAAAAAGCGGCCTGTTGTTATAGAAAAACGTTTCGCTGCGGTGCGCGCTACGCTATTTTTGACGTAACGTCACTTTTGCATAAGATAATACTTTTCTCCTCTTTGCATAAATCATTGAGAGTGCTAATTTCAGGAAAAACCCATAAGGAAATAGCACCATGAAGAATCTCATTACTGAGTTGTTGGTTAAGCTTGCACAAAAGGAAGAAGAGTCGAAAGAATTGGTCGCCCAGGTTGAGGCGCTGGAAATAGTCGTCACCGCGCTACTCAGACATATGGCTGCCCAGGATCAACAGGCGTTAATTGACAGCATTGAAAGCGCGCTGGACAACGCCAAACCGGATTCACAGGTTCCACCTGAGGACGCCGAGATGCTCCATCAATACATAAAAAAGCTGTTAAGGCATCCGCGCAGCTAAACTGTCACAATGCGTGACGGGCTGTCATAGAAATGTCATGCCGGTTGCCTATAGTCGCTCTGTTTTTATTTTTATGTATTTGTACATGGAGAAAATAAAGTGAAACAGAGCGCGCTTTTTATCGCATTAATCCCACTGTTATTTGCCCCCGCTATTCACGCTGAAACCGCGAATATGAACGTCCTCGAACATCGTGCTGCGCAGGGGGATATCACCCAGCCCGGTGGTGCGCGCCGTCTCTCAGAAGATCAGACTGCCGCCATTCGAGCTTCTCTGAATGAAAACCCCGCTAAAAATATTATTTTGCTGATTGGCGACGGAATGGGTGATTCCGAAATTACGGCGGCGAGAAATTATGCCGAAGGGGCGGGCGGCTATTTTAAAGGCATCGATGCGCTGCCTCTGACGGGACAATATACCCATTACTCGCTGGATAAAAAAACCGGTAAACCGGATTACGTCACGGATTCAGCCGCATCAGCAACGGCGTGGGCAACCGGTGTGAAAACCTATAATGGCGCGCTGGGCGTCGATATTCACGAGAAAGATCATCAAACTATTCTGGAAATGGCGAAAGCGGCGGGGCTGGCAACCGGCAACGTCTCTACCGCTGAGCTTCAGGATGCCACACCGGCCGCGTTGATGTCGCACGTGACCTCGCGTAAATGCTATGGCCCGTCGGTGACCAGTGAAAAATGTCCGACCAATGCGCTGGAAAAAGGCGGTAAAGGCTCGATTACAGAACAGATGCTGAACGCGCGCCCTGACGTGACGCTGGGCGGTGGGGCGAAAACCTTTGCCGAAACGGCGACAGCCGGCGAGTGGCAGGGTAAAACGCTGCGCGAGCAGGCGCAGGCGCGCGGCTATGAGCTGGTAAGCGATGCGGCTTCTCTGGCGGCGATTACCGAAGCAAACCAGGATAAACCGCTGCTGGGATTGTTCTCTGACGGCAACATGCCGGTGCGCTGGGAAGGGCCAAAAGCCTCGTACCACGGCAATATCGATAAACCAGCGGTGACCTGTACGCCAAACCCGAAACGCAATGACAGCGTTCCTACGCTGGCGGCGATGACGGACAAAGCCATCTCTCTGCTGAGCAAGAGCGAAAAAGGCTTCTTCCTGCAGGTAGAAGGGGCGTCAATCGATAAGCAAGACCACGCGGCGAACCCGTGCGGGCAGATTGGCGAAACGGTGGATCTCGACGAAGCGGTGCAAAAAGCGCTCGAGTTTGCGAAGAAAGACGGTAACACGCTGGTGGTGGTCACCGCTGACCACGCGCATTCCAGCCAGATTATCCCTCCCGATACCAAAGCTCCGGGTCTGACGCAGGCGCTGACGACCAAAGACGGTGCTGTGATGGTAATGAGCTATGGCAATTCTGAAGAAGAGTCTATGGAACATACCGGCACACAGCTGCGCATCGCGGCGTACGGTCCACATGCTGCGAACGTGGTGGGTTTGACTGACCAGACCGATCTGTTCTACACCATGAAGTCCGCGCTGGGGCTGAAATAAGTTCGTCACCCGGCGGAAATCGTGGCTGCCGGGTGGTATTTTCCCCGTCACGAACCAGACTTAGAGTGGAAATTCACATAAAGGATAGTGCAATGAAAACGACAATACTGGTTACCTTACTCTCAGGCGTGTTCTTAATGGCTTCTGCGAATGCGGAAGAAAAGACCTTAACGCCCCAGCAGCAGCGTATGACAACCTGTAATCAGCAGGCGACCTCGCAATCTCTGAAGGGCGATGCCCGTAAGACCTACATGAGCGACTGCCTTAAAAACGGTGCCTCAAAACCGGATGAAAAAAGCCTGACGCCGCAGCAGCAAAAAATGCGCGAGTGTAATGCGAAGGCAACCGAGCAGTCCCTGAAAGGGGATGACCGCAGTAAGTTCATGAGCGCCTGTCTGAAGAAAAAAGTGTAGTTCTAACGGGTGAGTTGCCGTCGCGGCTCACCCGAAATTTCATACTTTCCCCGAAATCCCCCTCTCTATAATTTGGGAAAATGTTTCAGAATATTCCCAAAAATGATGAATGATGAAATCTATTACAACAAAGAGAGCATTCAGGAAGAGTGGAATAAACATCTTTCTCAGGATGACTCACACCGCTCCGGGATACGATTCTGCCGGCGGATCCGGCTGGCGCGCGTGGTGGGGCTGGCAGCCATGTTTTTCCCGATTGCGGGTGTGCTGGTTACCCATTTTCTCCCAGGCGGCTGGTGGTTATTACTGGTAGGGTGGGCCTTCGTCTGGCCACATCTCGCCTGGCAACTTGCCTGCCGCTCATCCAAACCATTTTGCAGTGAAATCGTTAACCTGAAGGTAGACGCAATCATCGCCGGTGTCTGGATTGGCCTGATGGGCCTGAATGCGCTGCCCACGGCGGCGCTGATCATGATGATCGGCATGAATATGATGGGATCAGGCGGTTTTCGGCTGTTTATTGCCGGTATTATCATTATCCTGTTTTCCGCTTTGGTCACGCTGCAGCTGAACGGCAGCATGATTACGCTTTATTCTGAGCCGCTGGAGTGGTGGCTGACGCTACCGGTTCTGATGCTGTACCCGATGCTGTTTGCCTGGGTCAGTCACCGGACGGCGGTTCGGCTGGCTGAGCATAAACGGCGGCTTGAGCTGATGAGCACGCGCGACGGGATGACGGGGGTGTTCAATCGCCGCCACTGGGAAACGCTATTGCGCAATGAATATGAGCAATGCCGTCGCAGCCATCAAACGGCGACAATATTGCTCATCGACATTGATCACTTTAAGAGCATTAACGATACATGGGGCCATGACGTCGGCGATGAAGCGATAGTGGCTATCACCCGCCAGCTGCAGTTGACGCTACGCTCGTGTGATTTTATTGGCCGTTTTGGTGGGGATGAATTTGCCGTGATTATGTCCGGCACGCCTGCGGAAAGTGCGATTGCCGCGATGTCCCGCGTACACGAACGTCTGGTCAACATGCCGCTACCCGGAGCACCTTCAGAAAGGATCCGTATTAGCGTCGGGGTTGCCCCCTGGGGACCGCAATTCGGACACTACCGCGAATGGTTAAAAGCAGCAGATGTTGCCCTCTATAAAGCTAAAAATGCCGGACGGGGTCGCACCGAAGTGGCAGCCTGACGCCCGGCTCTGTTTATCAGGATTTACTCAGCTTCTCTGATTTTTCCATGCATTTTGCCATCGCCTCGATGACGGCAGCACGGAATCCGCGCTCTTCCAGCACGCGTACGGCTTCAATCGTTGTGCCGCCCGGAGAGCAGACCATATCCTTCAGTTCACCCGGATGTTTACCCGTCTCCAGCACCATTTTGGCAGAGCCCATGACGGCCTGCGCGGCAAATTTATACGCCTGCGCGCGCGGCATACCGCCCAGCACCGCAGCATCCGCCATCGCTTCAATAAACATAAAGACATACGCGGGGGCCGAACCGCTTACGCCGACAACCGGATGGATCATCGCTTCAGAAATGACTTCTGCCTCACCGAAGCAGCGGAAAATGTTCAGGACATCCGCCACGTCTTCGGCGGTGACCAGTGCGTTAGGGGTGATAGATGTCATCCCGGCGTTGACCAGAGAAGGGGTATTTGGCATTGCGCGGACGATTTTACGGTCGTGACCGAGCGCGCGAGCCAGCTGGTCGAGCGTCACACCGGCGGCAATGGACACCACCAGCGTCTCTTTATTCAGACTGGAGGTGATATCGCTCAGCACTTTGATCATGATGTTCGGCTTCACGGCACCAAAGACGATATCCGCGATCTGGGCGACGTCCTGTGCGCTTTCGGCGGCGTTGATACCGTACTCATCACGCAACGCCGCGACTTTATCCGGTGACGGGGTGTAGACCCAAATCTGTCCCGGCAGTACCTGCCCGCTGGCGATCAGGCCACCCAGGATGGCTTTGCCCATGTTACCGCAGCCGATAAACCCGATTTTCTTGTCCATCACGTCTCTCCGTTATTATGCGTTGTTATCTCTGATTGATAGGCTTATAGCTTAACAACGAAAAGCAGGCGACAATAGCCGTCAATGCGATACAAGGGTGACAATATGGCGATTTGGGTTGATGCGGATGCCTGTCCGAATGTGATTAAAGAGATTTTGTTCCGCGCCGCCGAGCGCGTACAGATGCCATTAACGCTGGTGGCGAACCAGAATATCCGCGTGCCGCCTTCCCGGTTCATCCGCTCTTTGCGCGTACCGGCCGGGTTCGATGTGGCGGATAACGAGATTGTGCGTCTGTGCAGCGCCGAGGATTTAGTGATCACGGCGGATATTCCCCTGGCCGCAGAAGTGCTGGAGAAAGGGGCGGCAGCGCTGAACCCGCGTGGTGAACGTTATTCGCCGTCGACCATTCGCGAAAAGCTCACCATGCGCGATTTTATGGACACCATGCGCGCCAGCGGCGTGCAGACTGGCGGGCCTGATAGCCTGTCTCAGCGTGACCGTCAGCAGTTTGCTGCCGAGCTGGATAAATGGCTGCTGGAAGTGAAGCGCCGCACGGCGTAATGATAACCATTGTCAAAATGTGGTACAGTGTGGCCTCCACAGGGTTGTCATCCCGTACCGCTTTGCAGTAAAGTAAACGCAACATCTTCTGCAATCATTTCTTTACAGTCTTCAGCCTTCCGGCATCAAGGGGAAACACCTGGTTATGAACCCACCCATCTTTTTAGTTGGCCCTCGCGGCTGTGGGAAAACCACCGTTGGCCTGGAACTGGCGCGCGTGTGCCAGAGTCAATTTGTTGATACCGATCACTGGCTTCAGGAACATGCTGCTCAAACCATCGCAGAGATTGTCGAAAAAGAGGGCTGGGAGAGCTTTCGCGCGCGTGAAACCGCCGCGCTGGAAGCGGTAACGTCACCTGCGACTATCATTGCAACCGGCGGGGGCATTATTCTGGCGGAGTACAACCGGCAGTTTATGCGCGATAAAGGGATTGTGATTTATCTCTGCGCGGCGGTCTCTACCCTGGTTGGACGTCTTGAAGCGTTTCCGGAAGAGGGGCAGCGTCCTGCGCTGACCGCGAAGCCACTCAGCGAAGAAGTGAGTGAGGTACTTGCGGAACGCGATGCGTTATACCGCGAGGCGGCACACCACGTTGTGGATGCCTCAGCTTCACCTGAAGAGGTTGTTATTCAGATTATTACCGCCCTTCGTTTGGCCTGCGCCAGCTAACTGCCGTCTATACTCATAGCTCAGACATAAAAAAAGGATGAGCTATGCCAACCAGACCTCCCTATCCGCGTGAAGCACGCATTGTCACCGTCGAAAAAGGTCATGCCGACCATACCGTGACCTGGTATCAGCTGCGTGCCGATCACCCCAAACCCGATTCGCTGATCAGCGAACATGAAACTGAACAAGAAGCGCTGGATGCGAAACGGCGCTACGAAGATCCCGATAAGTCCTGATTAAATTCCTAAACCACGCAAAACCGTGCCTGAATCACACTTTTAACGCATCGTGAATGTTAAGCACGGGTTAATATTTAGTTATTACAGGGTGATTCGGCATGGGCCTGGGATCTTTACATTTCGGTGCAGAGATCCCCTGCTACGCTTGGTGCTGTTTTGTTGAAAAAACGAACGGTGCAGCGTAGTGAGCCTGTACCTGTGTAACGGTTGTGGTAGTAATGGAAGGCGATCAAAATGAAGGCGACATTGGCGATCCTCACTATTGGTGTGGTCCCTGTAAGCGAAGTATTACCGCTCTTAACCGAGCATGTCTCTGAGCAACAGATCGCTCATCTTAGCCTGTTGGGTAAGATGAGTCGTGAAGAGGTCATGGAAGACTACGCGGTGGAGGAAGGGGAAGATCCCCTCGCGACGTTATTAAGTGACGGTAAACTGGCGCATGTGTCACGCCAGAAAATCGAGCGCGCGCTTCAGGGTGTTATTGAAGTGCTCGATAATCAGGGTTATGACGTCATTTTATTAATGAGCACCGCACCGATAACAGGACTGGTTGCGCGTAATGCGATTTTGCTGGAACCGATGAGAATTATTCCGCCGCTGGTGGCCTCGATTGTCGACGGTCACCAGGTGGGGGTCATTGTTCCCATCGAGGAACTGATGGATAACCAGGAGGCAAAATGGCACGTGCTGGAAAAAGTCCCGCTCTATGCGCTGGCTAATCCGTTCTGGGACAGTGAAGCGGCGCTCATTGCCGCAGGGCGAGAGCTTATGGAAAGAGGCGCGGATGTGTTGATTCTGGACTGTCTCGGCTTCCATCAGCACCATCGCGATTTACTGCAAAAAGCACTCGATATACCGGTGCTGTTGTCCAATGTTCTGATGGCGCGTCTGGCGTCCGAATTACTGGTGTAATGATTTTGCGTGACAGGCCATGAGCATGGCCCCTATAGTGGATTTTTATCTATAAATATAAGGGCCAGTTCATGCTTCAAAGTAACGAATACTTTTCCGGTAAAGTGAAATCCATCGGTTTTACCAGCAGCAGCACTGGCCGCGCCAGTGTTGGCGTTATGGCGGAAGGGGAATATACCTTTGGCACTGCGGAAGCAGAAGAGATGACGGTTGTTAGCGGCGCGCTGAACGTCTTACTGCCGGGTGAAACGGAATGGAAAGTTTACGCTGCCGGGCAAGTGTTCAACGTCCCTGCCCACAGTGAATTCCATCTGCAGGTTGCTGAGCCTACCTCTTATCTGTGCCGCTATCTGAAATAAAAAATAAGCCGGGTGGCGCTAACGCTTACCCGGCCTACGTTTTGTCTGTTATCTTTGCGCTTCGCCGCCGAGACCTTCCACCAGATTCTGAATCAACGCGGCCAGCTCGCCGGTCATCAGGATGAAGTCCGCGTCAAAACGCTGGGCATAATCTTCCCGGTCGATATCTTCGTTCTGATCGCGCAGCTCGTCGCAGAATTTCAAACGCTTCACCGAGCCGTCATCGCACATCATGAACTGAATGCGCTGCTGCCAGTCGAGTGCCAGCTTGGTCACGACTTTGCCCGCTTCAATGTGTACGGCGATCTCGTCGCTCACCAGATCCTGCTTCTTCGCGCGGATCACTCCGCCATCTTCCAGCAGGGCTTTCAGCTCTGCTTCATCCAGGATCTGGAAACCTTGCGCGGCAGTCCCGCTGCGTACCCACTCGGTCAGGGTCAGCTCAATCGGCGTTTCCAGCGCCAGCGGAACGACCGGTAAAGAGCCGATGCTTTTGCGCAGCAGGGCCAGCGTGTCTTCTGCTTTCTTGGCGCTGGCGCAGTCCACCATGATCAGCCCGTTTACGGTGTCGATCCACATCATGGTCTGGCTGAAGCGGCTGAACGCGCGAGGCAGCAGGGAATGCAGCACTTCGTCTTTCAGCGAATCTTTTTCGGTCTTTTTCAGCTTGCGGCCCTGTTCGGCTTCCAGCTTGAAAATTTTCGCTTCGAGCGCCTGCTTGACGACCGGCGTAGGGAGGATTTTTTCCTCTTTACGCGCACAAACGATGATTTGACCGGTGCTGCTGGCGTGGGTCAGGGCATCGCTTTGCGAACCCATTGGCGGAACCCAACCGGTTTTTGCCATATCCTGGCTACCGCAAGGGGAAAAGGTGTAAGCGGCTAACTGTTTTTCCATCTCTTCTGCACGCAGCGAAACGTCGCGGCTGAGACGGTAAACCATCAAATTTTTGAACCACAGCATGATAATTTCCACGGCCTTGTCGTTAAATCAGCGGGCATGATAACGAATTGTCGCATCGCTTGCATTGCTAATCGGGTAGGCGGCTTCTACTCTGTTGATAATCAAAATAATGAGGAGTCTCTTGTGCGTATTGGGATCGATTTAGGCGGCACCAAAACTGAAGTGATAGCGTTGAGCGAGCAGGGGGAACAGCTGTTTCGCCACCGCTTGCCTACGCCGCGTGATGATTATCACCAGACTATCGAGACGATTGCCCGGCTGGTCGAGATGGCCGAGCAGGCAACAGGGCAGACGGGCAGCGTGGGAATGGGGATCCCCGGGTCGATCTCGCCATACACCGGCGTGGTGAAAAACGCCAACTCTACGTGGCTCAACGGCCAGCCGTTTGATAAAGATTTGAGCGCGCGTCTTAAACGCGATGTTCGTCTGGCTAACGATGCCAACTGTCTGGCGGTATCGGAAGCTATCGACGGTGCAGCTGCAGGCGCCCAGACCGTTTTTGCGGTCATTATCGGTACCGGCTGCGGCGCGGGTGTGGCCTTCGGCGGTCGCGCCCACATTGGTGGCAACGGCACGGCGGGCGAGTGGGGGCATAATCCGTTGCCGTGGATGGACGAAGACGAACTTAAATATCGCGCGGAAGTGCCGTGCTACTGCGGAAAGCAGGGCTGTATCGAGACCTTTATTTCCGGTACGGGGTTTGCTACGGACTACCATCGCCTGAGCGGGCAGCCGCTGAAGGGGAATGAGATTATGCGTCTGGTTGAAGAACAGGATCCGGTCGCGGAACTGGCGCTTAGCCGCTATGAAATGCGGCTGGCGAAATCGCTGGCGCACGTGGTTAACATTCTCGACCCGGATGTGATTGTGCTTGGCGGTGGGATGAGCAACATTGACCGGCTGTACGCCACGGTGCCAAATCTGGTCAGGCAATGGGTCTTCGGCGGCGAGTGTGAAACCCCGATCCGCAAAGCGGTGCACGGGGATTCCAGCGGCGTGCGCGGTGCGGCGTGGCTGTGGCCAGAATAAACGTTTTTTCCCCTCTCCCTATGGGAGAGGGCCAGGGTGAGGGCACCAGACCGCACCATCCCCCATTTATTCCACCGCAAACACCTTATCCAGCCTGCTATACCCCAACCCGTTAATCTTCTTCACCTTGATCTGCACCGGAATGCGCTCCTTCATCGCCTCAACGTGGCTGATCACGCCGATGGTTTTGCCGGTGGCGTTCAGCGCGTCGAGCGCATCCAGCGCGGTATCCAGCGTTTCGCTGTCCAGCGTGCCGAATCCTTCGTCGAGGAACAGGGAATCGATCCGCGTCTTGTGACTCACTAAATCCGACAGTGCCAGGGCCAGCGCCAGGCTCACCAGAAAGCTTTCGCCGCCCGAGAGCGTACGGGTATCGCGCACCGCGTCCGCCTGCCAGGTATCGACCACTTCCAGCTCCAGCGCATCGCTGACTTTCCGCTGAAGCAGATAGCGTCCGTGCAGGCGATTAAGCTGTTGATTAGCGAGCCAGACCAGATTATCCAGCGTCAGCCCCTGAGCGAATTTACGGAATCGGTCGCCGGTGCTGGAGCCAATCAGGGAATTCAGATAGCCCCAGTCGTCCGCCAGGCGCGCGGCCTCTTCTATTTGCTGCATAAGCGCCTGCTGGTGCAGACGGTTATCGCTGTCCTGCTTGAGCTGCTGGCGGATCTCACCCTGATGCGTGGTGTTCTCACGAAGTTGATGTGCCAGTTGCTGCAATTGCGTTTGTAATGTTTGAACATCGGCGTCCAGCCCTTCCGGGCGCAGCGCCTGATGGTCCTCTCGCTGTCGGGTCGCTTGCGCGGAGAGCGCGGTCGCCTGCTGTACCTGGTTTTCCAGCGTCTGCTTTAGCTGCTCCAGGCGTCGAACGGTGTCGGCATCCAGCAGCGCAGAAAGGAACGCGTCTTGATCCTCAAAACAACTTGCCGCCAGTGCCGCGGCGAATTGCGCCTGTGACTGCTGCAAACGTTCGTTCTCCAGCGCCTCCTGCTGTTGCTGCGCGGTAAGCTGACTTTGCAGCGACACGCATTCGTCGTGAATTTCGCGCCAGTTCGCGGGGATCGCCGTTTCGGCTTCAGTGGCTTCCGTTGCCGGAAGGGTGTCGAGCAGCGGCGTCAGGGCGTTAATACGTTCCAGCATCGCGCCATGCCGGGTCTGTTTCTCCTGCCACTGCGCGTATTCGCTTTCACGTGAGGCGAGCCAGACGGATTCAGTGCCTGCATCCGGAATACCCAGCGACAGCGTATGCAGGGACGTTTCCACTGCCTGATGCGTTGCCGCCAGCTGTTGCTGGTACTGACGTTCCTGTTCTTCCTGCTCGCTAAGCTGGCTTTGTAGGGTCAAACGCTGGCTGAGCTGATAAAGCTGCTGCTCGTAGTGCTCCTGCTCGCTCATCCACGGGGCAATATCCTCCTGAATATTCAGCGTAATATTCAGAGAAGCACACACTTCCAGCCACTCTTTAGTGAGCGCTTGCTCTTCCTGAGAGAGCGCCTGCGCTTCGTCTGTCTCGCGTTGGATCTGCTGTGACAGGGCGTTAACCTGGCCGAGAACTAACAAACCTTCGTCTTTAAGTGCGGCGACCTCTTTAGCTAATTGATCGCGGCGGCGTTGATTTTCACTGAGTTCCAGAGCCTGGTATGCCGTCACGGCCGGATGGGTCGTGGAGCCGCACAGCGGGCAAGGTAGCCCGGCCTGGAGTTGAGCACGCTCCGCCTCAAGGCTTTTGATTTTCTCTTCCTGCCTGCAGAGTGTTTCAACGTCCAGATAGTGCTGGTTTTTTTCTTTATACTGCTGGCGGCGCTGTGCCAGCGTTTCGTTAAGCGCGACCAGCCCGGTCTGTGCTTTTTGCACGCTTTCGGCGTTCTGACGCTGACGTTTTTGCAGCGGTTGATAGCGGGCATGGAGAGCGGTCAGGCGCTGGCGCGCAGACCGGGTTTGCGCCCGTTGCTCCATCGCCATTGCGACCTCGTCAGCCGTCAGCGTGAGGGAACTTTCTGGCAGACCCGTCAGCTTATGGCGTAATTCAGTGATGCGCGCAGCAAGCGTAGTGAGCTGATTTTTATCGCGATTGAGCTGAGAGAAGTGAGCCCGCCAGCCTGCAATCTCCTGGCCCCACAGGCGGTACCGATCGTGATCTGTCAGCCATTGTGCCAGTGCTGCCAGTTCTGTCTGTAGCTGCGTATGAGTATGTAAAGCGCCGTTGCGGATCCGCGAGCGCAAGGCGGTTTTTTCCAGTAAGCGAGTATTTACTTCAACAATATGCTGCTTCGTTTGCGCCAGGCGTGATGCCTGTTCTTGCTGATGTTCCCACAGCGGGCGGAGCTGGGACGCGGGTTGCGCGAGCTGGAGCTTTGCCAGATCGGACGCTGCATCCGTCAGCGCCTGTTGCGTCTGCTGCTGTAAGGTCGCGGTGCGCTGCTGTTCGCGGATAAGCTCTTCGCTGCGCGTAAGCCACTGAAATTCTTTCTGATGGTTCTGCTGCTGCGCCAGCAGGGTTTTCTCTTCGTCAGTAAGTGCCTGCAAACTTTGCTGCAACTGCTGCTGCTGTTCTTCACTCAACAGGACAACGCCCGCCGCTTGCGCTTCGCACATCTCAAGCGCATTGCGCGCGGCTTTGTGTTTTTCAAACACCATGGCGGAAATCTGGCCGTAAATCTCGGTGCCGGTAAGTTCCTCCAGCAGCTCCGCGCGATCGCTCGGTTTGGCGTTCAGGAAGGCGGCAAACTGTCCCTGAGAGAGCAGCATCGAGCGGGTAAAACGGCCGTAGTCCAGCCCGGTAAGTGCTGCCGTTTGTTCCAGTTTATCCGTCACCTTGTCGGCGAGGATTTTTCCGTCCTCGCAGCGTGCCAGTTCCACGCGCGGGGCCTGCAGGTTCCCGTCAGGCTGATTGCGCGCACGGTTCTGGCTCCAGAACGCGCGATAGGCGATTCCCTTTACCTCGAACTCCACTTCCGCCAGACACTCGGCGGTGTCGCGCGTCATCAGGTCGTTTTGCGCCTGAGAGACCTTTTGCAGTCGTGGCGTTTCGTGGTAAAGCGCCAGGCAGATGGCGTCAAGCAGGGTGGTTTTCCCGGCACCGGTGGCACCGGTAATGGCAAACAGCCCGTTGCTGGCAAACGGCTCAGCGGTAAAGTCGATTTTCCACTCGCCCTTGAGCGAGTTCAGGTTTTTCAGGCGCAGGCTGAGAATTTTCATGCGTTTTCTCCCTCATCGTTAAGCGCATGCAGGGTATGCATGAACAGCTCGTTGAGCCTTACTCGCTTCGCGTCGTCAATCTCTTCCTGAGACAACCGGCGCTCAAACACCTCTTCGACCCGCAGTTCACTGAGTGTTTCACGCTGCGCACCTGACAGAATTTTCTCGCGCTGCTCCCGGCTGCGGCGAACCAGTAAGACCTCGACGGGCAGCTCTTCCGTTAGCACCTGAATTTTTCTTTGCATATCATGCAGGTAGTCATCGGTGGTGATTTCGATATCCAGCCAGACGGGCGGAACCTGCTCGACACCACGCCACTGCTCAAGCCGTTCAGTGATGGCCGCCAGATCGCCTTTTAGCACCGCCAGCGGCTGGGTGACGGGCACGTCCAGCGTCTCGACAGCGCTAAGTTTACCGTCGGTAAAACTGACCAGATGCACGGATTTGGCTTTGCCTGTTTCATCGAAGCTGAGCGAAATGGGCGAGCCGCAATAGCAGATATGCTCGCAGCCGCCGACGATCTGCGCGCGGTGAATGTGCCCGAGCGCGATGTAGTCGGCAGGGGGGAAGTTCTGCGCCGGGAAGGCATCCAGCGTGCCGATATAGATGTCACGTACGGCGTCACTTTTACTGGCGCCAACGGTGGTGAGATGCCCGGTCGCAATCACCGGGATTGCCGCTTCGCCGCGCAGTGCGCAGGCATCGGTATGCTGCTGGTGATAATAATCAGTGATAGCCTGTAATAAATGCTGTTGCTTTTCGCCGCCGGAAAGTCCCGCCTGGCTTTGTACGATATCGCGCGGACGCAAAAACGGAATGGGACACAGCACCGCTCCCGGCGTGCCGTCACGTTTTTTCAGGATCTGCGGGGCATGTCCGGCACTGGCCACCACGGTGGTATTGAGAAACGCCAGAATATCGCGGGATTCATTCAGCGTGGCCACAGAATCGTGGTTTCCGGCGACAATCACCAGATGACAGCCGGTCTGCTGCAGATTCACCACGAAACGGTTATAGAGCTCACGCGCATAGCTCGGTGGGGAACCGGTATCGAAGATGTCACCCGCGACAATAATCGCATCGACGTCATGCGATTGTGCCGTCTCCAGCAGCCAGTTCAGGAAGGCTTCGTGCTCCGCCGCCCGGCTTTTGCTGTAAAAGTTTTGACCCAGATGCCAGTCTGAAGTGTGAAGTATGCGCATAGCTGATCCGTGGCGAAAAGAGTTGATGGCGATTATAAACTCTCAGGGGATGAAAATAACCGCTGTAATAAAACAACAGTTTGCCATTTATGGTGGTAATGTTTTTCATAAATCTGTCATAAATCTGACGCATAATGACGCCGCATTACAAACTTGTAACTTAAATAAGATAAGACAGGGCAAAGTATGGCGAGACGTATTCTGGTCGTAGAAGATGAAGCTCCAATTCGTGAAATGGTGTGCTTCGTGCTCGAACAAAATGGCTTCCAGCCGGTTGAAGCGGAGGATTATGACAGCGCGGTGAACCAGCTGAATGAACCCTGGCCCGATCTGATTCTGCTTGACTGGATGTTGCCTGGCGGCTCTGGACTGCAGTTTATCAAACATCTTAAACGTGAAGCGATGACCCGCGATATTCCGGTGGTCATGCTGACTGCGCGCGGTGAAGAAGAGGATCGCGTGCGCGGTCTGGAAACTGGCGCGGACGATTACATCACCAAGCCTTTCTCCCCCAAAGAGCTGGTTGCTCGCATCAAAGCTGTGATGCGCCGCATTTCGCCGATGGCGGTAGAAGAGGTGATTGAGATGCAGGGCCTGAGCCTTGACCCTACCTCACACCGCGTGATGACGGGCGAAAACCCCCTCGACATGGGGCCTACCGAATTCAAACTCCTGCACTTCTTTATGACCCACCCGGAACGTGTCTACAGCCGCGAGCAGTTGCTGAATAACGTCTGGGGAACTAACGTGTATGTGGAAGACCGGACGGTTGATGTGCATATTCGCCGCCTGCGTAAAGCGCTGGAGTTGAGCGGTCACGATCGCATGGTGCAGACGGTCCGCGGTACGGGTTATCGTTTTTCGACCCGTTTCTGAACAGTGACAGGAGTGTGACGCGTGCTGGAACGTCTGTCATGGAAAAGGCTCGTCTTTGAACTGATCTTATGCTGTATTCCGGCCTTCATTCTGGGGGCCATCGTTGGGCATCTGCCGTGGTTTTTGCTGGCGGCAGTGACCGGGTTACTCGTCTGGCATTTCTGGAACTTACTGCGCCTCTCCTGGTGGCTGTGGGTGGACAGAAGCATGACCCCTCCGCCGGGAAGCGGTAGCTGGGAACCGCTGCTGTATGGCCTGCACCAGATGCAGATGCGTAATAAAAAACGTCGTCGCGAGCTGGGAAGCTTAATCAAACGCTTTCGCAGCGGCGCAGAGTCGCTGCCGGATGCCGTCATTCTGACCACTGAAGAAGGCACAATTTTCTGGTGTAACGGCCTGGCGCAACAGCTGCTGGGCCTGCGCTGGCCGGACGATAATGGGCAAAATATCCTTAACCTGCTGCGTTACCCGGAGTTCACGCTGTATCTGAAAAAGCGTGATTTTACAGGGCCGCACAATCTGAGGCTCAACAACGGGCGTCATCTGGAAATCCGCGTGATGCCTTACAGCGATCGGCAGTGGCTGATGGTGGCGCGGGATGTCACCCAGATGCACCAGCTGGAAGGGGCGAGACGCAACTTCTTCGCGAACGTGAGCCACGAATTACGCACCCCGTTGACCGTGCTTCAGGGCTACCTGGAGATGATGCAGGAGCAAACGCTCGAAGGTGCGCCGCGTGAAAAAGCGCTGCACACCATGCGCGAGCAAACGCACCGTATGGAAGGCCTGGTCAAGCAGCTGCTGACGCTCTCGAAAATTGAAGCCGCGCCTTCACTGGCACTGAATGACACCATCGATGTGCCGATGATGCTGCGGGTGGTGGAGCGGGAAGCGCAAACGTTAAGCCACAAAAAACATCAAATTAGCTTCGAGGTCGACAGCACCCTGAAGGTGCTCGGCAGTGAAGATGAACTGCGCAGCGCCATCTCCAACCTGGTGTATAACGCGGTGAATCATACGCCGGAAGGGACCCATATCGTGGTGCACTGGCAGCGTGTTACCGCGGGCGCTGAGTTTAGCGTTGAGGACAACGGGCCGGGGATTGCCCCTGAGCACATACCGCGTCTGACCGAGCGATTCTACCGTGTGGATAAAGCGCGCTCGCGGCAGACCGGGGGAAGCGGCCTGGGGCTGGCGATTGTGAAACACGCGGTGAATCACCATGAAAGCCGTCTCGATATCCAGAGTACGCTGGGTAAAGGAACCCGCTTCAGCTTTGTTATTCCGGAACGATTAATTGCCAAAAAGATCGCCTGACGGCAGGCGTGTCATTTTACCTTTCCACGGGCCGGCATTTGCTGGCCCATTTGCTTTGCAGTCAAGCGAAACGCGTGTGAATATTATACGGTTGATGCTTTTTTGTTCGCATGATTAGCCATGGGTTTTTCTTATAATTAGTGCATTGTGCTGGTCTGTTTTTTCATACTGGCATATTGTTCTGGTTTTACGATCCCTCCTTGCCTTTAAACGTTATAAGCGTTTAAATTGCCCCCCAGATACTGTCAGACCGACTGTATTTGCGTGGTAAATCGAAAAACTATTCTTCTCCACGCCAGGACGGGAGCATTTCCCGCTGAAATTGAGCAAATTTTCCGCTGTATCGTCCCGTCAGGGATAGCGAAAATCTCAACGTTTTCAACACCACATCCACAGGCAGTAAGGTTTTATGACCCATCACTTAAAATCGCGTGACATCATCGCGCTGGGCTTTATGACATTTGCGCTGTTCGTTGGCGCAGGTAACATCATTTTCCCTCCAATGGTTGGCTTACAGGCGGGTGAACACGTCTGGACAGCTGCGTTTGGTTTCCTGATTACTGCCGTGGGTCTACCGGTCCTCACCGTTGTCGCGCTGGCGAAAGTCGGTGGCGGCGTGGACAGCCTCAGCACCCCGATTGGCAAAGTGGCTGGCGTTCTGCTGGCGACCGTCTGCTATCTGGCCGTTGGTCCGCTGTTTGCGACCCCGCGTACGGCGACCGTTTCCTTTGAAGTGGGGATTGCTCCGCTGACGGGTGACGGCGCGATGCCGCTGTTTATCTACAGCCTGATCTACTTCGCGATTGTGATTCTGGTTTCCCTCTATCCGGGCAAATTGCTGGATACCGTGGGTAACTTCCTGGCGCCGCTGAAAATTGTGGCCCTGATCGTGCTGGCGGTAGCCGCTATCGTCTGGCCTGCAGGCCCGATTAGCGACGCGATGGACGCCTATAAAAATGCTGCGTTCTCCAACGGCTTTGTGAACGGCTATCTGACGATGGATACGCTGGGCGCGATGGTGTTTGGTATAGTTATCGTCAATGCCGCGCGTTCCCGCGGCGTGACTGAAGCGCGCCTGCTGACTCGCTATACCATCTGGGCTGGCCTGATGGCGGGTGTGGGTCTGACGCTGCTGTATCTGGCACTGTTCCGCCTGGGTTCCGACAGCGCCATGCTGGTCGATCAGAACGCCAACGGTGCAGCTATCCTGCACGCTTACGTTCAGCACACCTTCGGTGGTGCGGGCAGCATGCTGCTGGCGGCGCTGATTTTCCTGGCGTGTCTGGTGACGGCGGTTGGCCTGACCTGTGCCTGCGCAGAGTTCTTTGCACAGTATCTGCCGCTCTCTTACCGCACCCTGGTGTTTATCCTCGGCATCTTCTCTATGGCGGTGTCCAACCTCGGTCTGAGCCACCTGATTCAGGTCTCTATTCCGGTACTGACGGCGATTTATCCGCCGTGTATCGTGCTGGTGGTGCTGAGCTTTACTCGCCCGTGGTGGAACAACTCGTCGCGAATTATCGCGCCAGCCATGTTTATCAGCCTGATTTTTGGTATCCTTGACGGGATTAAAGCATCAGCTTTCGCAGACATTCTGCCTGCGTGGACACAGCGTCTGCCGCTGTCTGAGCAAGGCCTGGCCTGGCTGATGCCTACCGTTGTTGCACTGGTTCTGGCGATTATCTGGGACCGTGCTGCAGGGCGTCAGGTCGCATCGAACGCCCATTAATCAACGGCAACAAACTGTTTAACCACGGGGCTTAAGGCCCCGTGGTTTTTTGTTTTTTTCGTGTTGAATGGCAAGATTTAAATGGAAAGCACTAACAAACTTAAACGTGGATTGAGCACGCGCCACATCCGCTTTATGGCGCTGGGCTCGGCTATCGGCACCGGTCTTTTTTATGGCTCGGCAGATGCCATCAAAATGGCCGGTCCAAGCGTTCTGCTGGCGTACATCATCGGCGGCGTGGCGGCCTATATCATCATGCGCGCGCTGGGTGAGATGTCGGTTCACAACCCGTCTGCCAGCTCCTTCTCGCGCTACGCGCAGGAAAACTTAGGCCCGCTGGCCGGGTTTATCACCGGCTGGACCTACTGCTTTGAAATCCTGATAGTGGCGATTGCCGACGTGACCGCGTTTGGCATTTATATGGGCGTCTGGTTCCCGGCGGTGCCGCACTGGATATGGGTGCTGAGCGTGGTGCTGATTATCTGCGCCGTCAACCTGATGAGCGTGAAGGTGTTTGGTGAGCTGGAGTTCTGGTTCTCCTTCTTTAAAGTCGCGACCATTATCATCATGATCCTCGCCGGTTTCGGCATCATCATCTGGGGTATTGGTAACGGCGGCCAGCCGACCGGCATCCATAACCTGTGGAGCAACGGCGGCTTCTTCAGTAACGGCTGGCTCGGCATGGTGATGTCGCTCCAGATGGTCATGTTTGCCTACGGCGGTATCGAGATTATCGGTATTACCGCTGGTGAAGCGAAAGACCCGGAGAAATCCATTCCGCGCGCCATCAACTCGGTGCCGATGCGTATTCTGGTGTTCTATGTGGGTACGCTGTTCGTGATCATGTCCATCTACCCATGGAACCAGGTGGGCACCAACGGCAGCCCATTTGTACTGACCTTCCAGCACATGGGCATCGCCTTTGCCGCCAGCATTCTCAACTTTGTGGTGCTGACCGCGTCGCTGTCGGCAATCAACAGTGACGTCTTTGGTGTGGGCCGTATGCTGCACGGCATGGCGGAGCAGGGCAGCGCGCCGAAGGTGTTCGCCAAAACCTCACGCCGCGGCACGCCGTGGGTGACCGTCGTGGTCATGACCGTGGCGCTGCTGTTCTCGGTTTACCTGAACTACATCATGCCGGAAAACGTCTTCCTGGTGATTGCATCGCTGGCGACCTTCGCGACGGTGTGGGTGTGGATCATGATCCTGCTGTCGCAGATTGCGTTCCGCCGTCGTCTGTCGCCGGATGAGGCGAAAGCGCTGAAGTTCAAAGTACCGGGCGGCGTCGCAACCACCGTCGTTGGGCTGATCTTCCTGGTGTTCATTATTGCCCTGATTGGCTACCACCCGGATACCCGTATTTCCCTCTACGTGGGCTGTGCGTGGATCGTGCTGCTGCTGGTGGGCTGGATGTTCAAATGCCGCCGCGACCGTCAGCTGGCGGAAGCACAGTAAGGTAAAAATGCCGGGTGGCGCTGCGCTTACCCGGCCTACACTCCCTTTTGCCCCGGAAAAAAATCTCCTCCTCCTTTCTCCTCCCCCAATAATCCCGATCGTGATGAGCTATCCTTAACCACCCTGTGGCAAGGTGACGTCAATTTCATCAAAGGGGATTCGTGATGTTAAACGCCTGGCACCTACCGGTTGCCCCATTTGTTAAGCAAAACAAAGACAACCTTGTGATTACGCTCTGGCTGGCGGGGGAAAACCAGCCTGAACGCGTGACGCTCCGCGCCGAAATAGATAACGAAGAGACCGCGCTGAAAATGCACAAGCAGCGCAGCCAGCCGCAGCCGGGGATCACGGCGTGGCGAGCGAATATTGACCTGAATACTGGGCAGCCGCGTCGCCGTTACAGCTTCAAGCTGCTGTGGAACAACCGTCAGCTGTGGTTTACCCCGCAGGGGTTTAGCCGTTTCCCGCCCGCACGGCTGGAGCAGTTTGCGGTCGATTATCCGGATAACGGCCCGCAGTGGGTTAACGATCAGGTCTTTTACCAGATCTTCCCGGACCGCTTTGCGCGCAGCGAAAAGCGCACCGCGCAGCAGGATAAGGTTTATTACCACCACGCGGCGGGTCACGACGTCATTATGAAAGCGTGGGATGACCCGGTGACGGCGCAGGCTGGCGGCTCGACCTTTTACGGCGGCGATCTGGACGGTATCAGCGAGAAGCTTCCGTATCTGAAAAAACTGGGCGTGACGGCGCTGTATCTGAATCCGGTGTTTAACGCGCCTAGCGTACACAAATACGATACTGAAGATTATCGCCACGTTGACGAACAGTTTGGCGGTGACGAGGCGCTGCTGCGTCTGCGTCACAACACGCAAAAAGAAGGCATGCGCCTGATTCTGGACGGCGTGTTCAACCACAGCGGAGATTCGCACGCCTGGTTTGACCGTCATAACCAGTCGATGGGCGGGGCATGCCATAACCCGGATTCGCCCCAGCGCGACTGGTATAGCTTTAGCGAAGATGGACGCGCCCTGGACTGGCTGGGTTACGCCAGCCTGCCGAAGCTCGATTTCCAGTCGCCAACGCTCGTGAATGAAATCTACGGCGGCGAAGACAGCATCGTGCGCCACTGGCTGAAAGCGCCGTGGAACATGGATGGCTGGCGTCTGGACGTGGTGCATATGCTCGGTGAAGCGGGCGGGGCGCGGAATAACCTTCAGCACGTCGCGGGGATCACGCGCTCGGCGAAAGCGGCCCAGCCTGAAGCGTTTGTCTTCGGTGAGCATTTTGGCGACGCGCGCCAGTGGCTGCAGAACGATGCGGAAGATGCGGCGATGAACTATCGCGGCTTTACCTTCCCGCTGTGGGGATTCCTCGCTAACACCGATATCTCCTACGATCCGAACCATATCGACGCGGAAACCTGCATGGCGTGGATGGAGAACTATCGCGCCGGTCTGTCTCATCAGCAGCAGCTACGGATGTTTAACCAGCTCGATAGCCACGACACAGCGCGCTTTAAATCCCTGCTCGGCAAGGATGTGGCGCGTCTGCCGCTGGCGGTGACCTGGCTCTTCACCTGGCCTGGGGTGCCGTGTATTTATTACGGCGACGAAGTAGGGCTGGACGGCAACAACGATCCGTTCTGCCGCAAAACCTTCCCGTGGGAGCCGGCGAAACAGGACAAGGTGCTGTTCAGCCTGTATCAGCGGCTGGCGAAGCTGCGTAAACAGAATCAGGCTCTGCGCTACGGTGGCTGTCAGGTGGTTTATGCGCACGATAACGTGGTGGTGTTTGCCCGCGTCTATAACCAGCAACGCGTGCTGATCGCCATCAACCGGGGCGAGGCCTGCGAAGTGGTGCTGGATGATTCACCGCTGCTGAAGGTGGCGACGTGGAAGATTAAAGAGGGCAAGGCGACGATACAGGACGGCGTGCTGGCGCTGCCTGCGGTATCCGCGACTATCTGGTTCGGCAGCTAAGACCTGTTAATGTTTCCACCTTTTAAGATGGCGCAAATGCAACTATTTGTGTCAATCTTAACGGATCGTTTACGGTGAAGGTGGAAACATGGACGAGCTTTACATCCTTGGCTGTTTGTTCCTGGTTTTTGCGCTGGTGGTGGCACCCGTACTGGCGGTTATAGGCTTTAATCGCAGCACGGCGGCGCGCCAGGAGATCGCCCGGCTACGCCAGCGCATTGAGGCGCTTGAGCAGCGCGGCGTGCCTGAAAGCGCGCCGGAGCCGGTGCAAGTCACCGCACCGGTGGCTTCGACCGCGCCGGTGGTTGAGGACGCGCCCGCGCCTGTCGACCCCTGGCGCCCCGATACTCCCGCTGCCGTGGCAAAACCCGCGCCGGCCCCGGCGCCTGCGGCAAAACAGCCTTCTGCCTTTGGCGGCATACTGACGTCGCTGGTGCGCTGGTTCATGCAGGGTAATCCGCTGGCGAAGCTTGGGATCCTGCTGCTCTTCCTCGGTCTTTCATTCCTGCTGCGCTATACCGTTGAACATTCCCTGTTCCCGCTTGAGCTGCGCCTCGTGGCAACGGCGCTGTTTGCCATCGTTCTGCTGGCGATTGGGTGGCGGCTGCGGCACAGGCAGCGTGTCTATGCGCTGATCCTCCAGGGCGGGGCAACCGGCGTGCTCTACCTGACGGTGTTTGGCGCATTCCGGCTCTGGCAAATGCTGCCGATGACGCTGGCCTTTGCGCTTCTGGTGGTGATATGCGCCGCGAGCGTCGGGCTGGCGGTGCTGCAGAAGGCGCTGAGCCTCGCCATGCTGGCGAGCCTCGGCGGGTATCTTGCGCCGCTGCTGTTGTCCACCGGGGGCGGCAGCTTTGTCGCGCTGTTCTCTTTCTATCTTCTGCTTTCTATCGGCATTCTCGTTATCAGCATCTGGCAGCACTGGCGCGAGCTGAATCTGCTCGGGCTGCTGTTTACGTTCGGCGTGGGCGGCCTGTGGGGGCTGAATGACTACCAGCCTGAAAACTACTGGGTCTGCCAGCTGTTCCTGATTGCCAATACGCTGATATTCGGCGTCCTGAGCGTGGCGCTGTCGCTGCGGGCGCAGGAGAAAGGGAAGCAAATTATTGACGGCGTGCTGCTGTTTGCCCCGCCGCTCATCGGTTTTGGAATGCAGTACGGCATGACCCGGCACTGGGAATATGGCCCGGCCCTGAGCGCGCTGGGATACGGCGCATTTTATCTTACCCTCGCGTTCCTTGCGCTGCGGCGCTATCCCGCCATCGGACGACCGCTGGTCATGGCGGCGCTGGCCATCGGCGGCGGGTTCGCGACGCTCGCGATTCCGCTGGCGCTGTCGGCGCGCTGGACGGCGATGGCCTGGGCGCTGGAAGGGCTGGGTATCCTCTGGCTGGGCGTGCAGCAGCATCAGCGTCGCATGAGCTATAGCGGGACGGCGCTGTTGGTGCTGGCGCTCGGCAGCGCGCTGTGGGCGCAAACGAACGGCGTTTCGTCGCTGAGCCTGCTGCTGATCTTCACCATCCTCAGCCTTTGCTGGCTGGCTGCGGCCTGGCTGTGGCGGACTCTCTTTATGCCGGTCAGCTGGGGGCTGCTGGCCGGTGGGCTGCTGTTCTGGCTCGTGGCGCTATTGGGCGCATCGGGGCTGGTGATGACGCAGGAATTACCGATTCTGGCGGGCGTGCTGGCGCTGACGGCGGCGTCGGTCTGGGGATGGCGGCAGGTGGCTGCGCGTTTAGCGTGGCGGGAGCTGGATGCCAGCAAATGGCTGCTGTGGCCGGTTATGCTGCTGATGGTGGGGTATCAGCTCTGGCACCAGCAGATCGTTGCCGCCGGTTGGTCGAATCTCGCCTGGTGCGTTGCGCTTCCTGCCGCGCTGATGCTGTTGAGGCGCGACGGTAAAAGACTCCTGCCGCGCATCGCGATGGGGCTGCATTTGTCGCTGTTCTGGATGATTTTGCTGGCGCTGGCCGCTGAGCTTTACTGGTTTGCCCGGTCGTTGCCGTGGGGCACGGCGGCCTGGGGCAGCGGATTAGCGATGGCTGCAGGCGGCGGGGTGATTATGGGGCTCTCTGCAGCCGTAAGGCGTCGCGGGTGGCCGTTCCGGGAGTGGCCTGCGCTCTATGCCTGCCTGGCACCGATCCCCGTGGTTGTGGCGCTGCTGGTCTTACTGGTGGTGACCAATTTCCAGGACGGTGTGGTCTATCGTCAGACCTGGCTGCCGCTGATAAACCCACTTGAGGAAGGCGCGGCGTTCGCGTTGCTGGGGCTGGTGGTCTTTTATCGGGCTGTGGATCGCTACTACCCGGCGTGGCTCTCGCAGGCCCGCCCGTGGCCTGCCGTCGCGATGATGGCCTTTGGTTTCTGGTGGCTGAACGGTGCCCTGATGCGCGCGCTGGCCTGGTACGGCGATGTGGCCTGGAATATGGCATCGCTGTGGGATTCGCGGCTTATCCAGACCAGTTTTGCCCTGTTCTGGATGCTGAGCGCGCTGGTGGTCATGATCCATGCCACCCGTCGGGCTTCCCGGCAGGAGTGGCTTTGCGGTGCCGCGCTGCTGGGTGTGGTAATGGTTAAACTGATGCTGGTGGACAGCGCGGGCGGAGGCGGTTTGTCGCGTGCGGTGGCGTTTATCGGCGTGGCGATACTGGTTCTGATTGTGGGGTATTTCTCACCGCTACCGCCCAAAACAGGAGATGAAAAATGAAATGGATGAAAGCGGTAGCCTGTACCGCGCTGCTGGCGCTTTCCGGCCCGGCGTTCTGCGACGAGGGACAAACGGAAGCGCCCCGGGACTATGCCTTCGGTCTTTCACTCGATACGTCTGTTCCTTCCCAGTGGTATCGGGTGATGCTGCCGCTGGCCGTCTATGAGCAAAGCACGTCGCCGGATCTGCAGGATGTCCGCGTCTTTAACCAGTCGGGTGAGCCGGTTCCCTTCAGCCTGGTCAGCGCGACGCGTCCGCAGTCGCCAGTGCAATCCACGGCGCTGCGCCTCTTCCCGCTGGACGCCTCGCCGCTTGCGGCTTCGCGAGGTTCCGGTGATAGCGATAAGATCCTGCTTCGTTCCGGAAGCGGCGTTGAGATTGTGCTGGAGGGGCAAAAAGCCGCCGCTGCCGGGCAACATTATCTGCTGACCCTGCCGGAGCAGGCGACGGGGGAGATGACCTTATCCCAGCTGCAGCTGCTCTGGAATTCCCCTCAGACGCCGTGGCAGGGAACGGCGTCGGTCTATTACAGCGAGGATCTTAAGCGCTGGTATACCCTGCGCGAGGATATGCCCTTGCTGGACGTCGTCAGCGGCCAGGATCGTCTTAAACTCGATCGGATCGATACCGATACGGTTTTATCTCCCGATGCGAATCGCTATCTCATGGTGGTGCTGAACGCGCAGAGCCAGGGGATAACCCTGACCGGCGTAAACGCAATTAGCGCACCTGCTCAGGCGGCCCCGGAAGCGGTCGACCTGCAGGGGGAAGGGGAGATGTTATCGACAAGCGAAGCGATGTGGCACTGGGCGCGCCCGCAGCCGCTGAGTGCTGTGAGCATCTCACTGAATGGCGATGGCGTCCTTCCCGTGGAAATCGCGTGGCGGAGTACGGAAAAAGACACATGGCACCCCCTGAAGAAAGAGGTCCTGTACCGTCTGGAGGGGAAAACGTCGCCACCGGTTTCGCTTCACGGGGGCCTGGTGCAGGCAGTGAAAATCACGACGCTGAACGCTCGTCTGCCAGAATACCTGCCGAGCGTGACGGGACATCGCGACCGCTACGATCTGGTGTTCAACGCGCAGGGGAAAGCGCCGTACGTCCTCGCCTGGGGCAACGGCGCCGCGAAGCCTGCCAGCGTGGAGCCCGGCATGCTGATCCCAGCCGATCTGCGCAAGACCTACGATATGGCGAACCTGCCGCAGGCTGACATTCGAGATGATGTCGCGTTAGGCGGCGAGGGGCGTCTGACCGCCACCTCTGCGGCCGAGCGGGAGAGCAGGATGAACACGCTGCTGGTATGGGGCGTGCTGATTGCAGGGGTGATTCTGCTGGCGGGCATGGCCTGGCGCATCTGGCGAGAGACGCAGCGTAAGGCATAAAAAAGGCCCGCATAAGCGGGCCTTCGTCGTAAACCGTGCCGATTACAGGCTGGATACGTTCTCGGACAGGTATTTAGCCACGCCGTCTGGAGACGCGTTCATACCTTCTTTTCCTTTTTCCCACTGAGCCGGGCACACTTCACCGTGCTCTTCGTGGAACTGCAGCGCGTCAACCATGCGCAGCATTTCGTCGATGTTACGACCCAGCGGCAGATCGTTCACAACCTGGTGACGAACGATGCCGTTTGCGTCGATCAGGAAAGAACCACGCAGAGCAACGCCAGCGTCCGGATGTTCGATACCGTAAGCCTGCTGGATTTCGCGTTTGATGTCCGCAACCATTGCGTATTTCACCGCACCGATGCCGCCATTTTCGACAGGGGTGTTACGCCATGCGTTGTGTACAAATTCAGAGTCGAAGGAGACGCCAACCACTTCCACGCCACGCTTCTGGAATTCTTCATAACGTTTGTCGAACGCGATCAGCTCAGACGGGCAAACGAAAGTGAAGTCCATTGGCCAGAAGAACAGAACGGTCGCTTTACCGTTGGTGTGCTGTTTGAAGTTGAAGTTTTCAACGATTTCACCGTTGCCCAGAACTGCTGCAGCTGTAAAATCCGGAGCCGGACGAGTTACCAGAACCATATGATTCTCCTGTAGATACTAAGGTTATTTGGAACGCAACGCGGGCCAGTATAGAGAGTGTTCATGGATAAGACAAAGAGGTGGTGACAATCGTTCCGCCAGCTTTTACCTATCAATGTGAATTCTGTTACAGCTGTTTGTTTTTCGCCTGCGCCATCATGCGCGGGTAAAACTGCCAGAAACGCGTTTCCAGCGCGTCGTAATGTTCGTCCAGGTCATACCAGGAGTCGCGGAGCGCATCCAGACGCGGGCGGCGGCTCGCCATCCCATTCAGCACATTCTGGATGAAATCCATCTCGCGATAGCGCTCCAGCCAGCGTTCCGACCACAGATAGTTATTCAGATTCACAAAGCGCGGCGGTGAGTCCGGTAAAATAATCGACACCTGCTGGTGGGCATAGCGCACAAATTCGGGCAGCGGCATCTCCGGCGACAGCTGTTCCCAGTGGCGCGACAGGAAGTGATCCCACATCACATCAAGCGTGATCGGCGCAACGCGGCGCGTCTCAGGGCGAAACCACGCTTTGGCTTCCGTCACTTCCGGCAGGTTATCGGTCAGCACGTCGATGCGGCGGTGCATAAAAATTCCGTCGACAACCTCAGGGGAATACGCTTCTGCGGGGTTGCCGCGCACGAAATCGGCCAGCAAATTGCCGGAAAGGGAGCTGTCAGCGAGGTGTGCCAGATGCAGGTGAGCGAGAAAATTCATGCGTTTTATTTTTCCGGGGGCGGCTAGTTGTTGCAGCAAAAGGGTGTGAGCACTAGACTATGCCGCCTGTTTTTAAGTCACGAGTATACGTCATGCGCGTCGCCGATTTCTCCTTTGAACTACCTGAATCCCTGATTGCTCACTATCCCATGCCTGAGCGCAGCAGCTGTCGTTTGCTGTCACTGGATGGGCCAACGGGCGAGCTGACGCACGGTACTTTCACCGATTTGCTCGACAAGCTCAACCCTGGCGATCTGCTGGTCTTTAACAACACCCGCGTGATCCCGGCGCGCCTGTTTGGCCGTAAAGCCAGCGGCGGCAAGATTGAAGTGCTGGTCGAACGTATGCTCGATGATAAACGTATTCTGGCACATATTCGCGCCTCCAAAGCGCCGAAGCCGGGCGCTGAACTGCTGCTGGGCGATGACGAGAGCATCAAAGCGACCATGACCGCGCGTCACGATGCGTTGTTTGAGGTGGCGTTTGACGACGAGCGCACGGTGCTCGATATCCTGAACGCCATCGGCCATATGCCGCTGCCGCCGTACATTGAGCGTCCGGACGAAGAGGCCGACCGCGAGCTGTATCAGACCGTCTACAGCCAGAAGCCGGGTGCCGTAGCCGCACCAACCGCGGGCCTGCACTTTGATGAGCCGCTGCTGGAGAAACTGCGCGCGAAGGGCGTAGAGATGGCGTTCGTGACGCTGCACGTCGGTGCAGGCACCTTCCAGCCAGTGCGCGTGGACAGCATTGAAGACCACATCATGCACTCTGAATACGCCGAAGTACCGCAAGAGGTTGTGGATGCGGTGCTGGCGGCGAAAGGCCGCGGTAGCCGCGTGATTGCTGTGGGCACAACTTCCGTGCGTTCGCTTGAGAGCGCCGCGCAGGCCGCGAAAAGCGATCTTATCGAGCCGTTCTTTGGCGATACGCAGATCTTTATCTACCCGGGCTATCAGTACAAAGTGATTGATGCGCTGGTGACCAACTTCCATCTGCCTGAATCGACGCTGATTATGCTGGTTTCCGCGTTTGCCGGTTATCAGCACACGATGAACGCCTACAAGTCTGCGGTAGAACAAAAATATCGCTTTTTTAGCTACGGGGACGCGATGTTTATCACGTACAATCCGCTGGCTTTGAATGAGCGTGTCGGGGAATAAGTCCGCGGCACCAGAATAATGTGTTGGACTGTTTTTCTGGCACAGAGGAATAAAAATGAAATTTGAACTCGATACCACCGATGGCCGCGCGCGTCGCGGTCGCCTGGTGTTTGATCGCGGCGTGGTGGAAACCCCCGCGTTTATGCCTGTGGGCACGTACGGCACCGTAAAAGGGATGACGCCGGAAGAAGTTGAAGCCACTGGCGCACAGATTATCCTCGGTAACACCTTCCACCTGTGGCTGCGTCCTGGTCAGGAGATCATGAAGCTGCACGGCGACCTGCATGACTTCATGCAGTGGAAAGGCCCAATCCTGACCGACTCCGGCGGCTTCCAGGTATTCAGCCTGGGCGATATCCGCAAGATCACCGAAAAGGGCGTTCACTTCCGTAACCCAATCAACGGCGATCCGATTTTCCTCGATCCCGAAAAATCGATGGAGATTCAGTACGATCTCGGCTCCGACATCGTAATGATCTTCGACGAATGTACGCCGTACCCGGCGGACTGGGACTACGCCAAGCGCTCCATGGAAATGTCTCTGCGCTGGGCGCAGCGCAGCCGCGACCGTTTTGACTCCTTACAGAACAAAAATGCGCTGTTCGGCATCATCCAGGGCAGCGTTTACGAAGATTTACGCGATATCTCCGTTAAAGGTCTGGTAGAGATAGGTTTTGATGGCTACGCTGTCGGCGGTTTGGCTGTGGGTGAGCCGAAGGAAGACATGCACCGCATTCTGGAACATGTCTGCCCGCAAATCCCGGCGGATAAACCACGATACCTGATGGGTGTGGGTAAACCAGAAGACCTGGTTGAAGGCGTTCGTCGCGGCATTGATATGTTCGACTGCGTCATGCCAACCCGCAACGCGCGTAACGGCCATCTGTTCGTGACCGATGGCGTGGTGAAAATCCGTAACGCGAAGCATAAGAGTGACACCAGCCCGCTCGATTCCGAGTGCGATTGCTATACCTGTCGCAATTATTCTCGCGCGTATCTGCATCATCTCGATCGTTGTAACGAGATTTTGGGCGCGCGTCTCAATACCATTCATAATCTTCGTTATTATCAGCGCTTAATGGCTGGTTTACGTAAGGCTATCGAAGAGGGTAAATTAGAGAGCTTCGTGACCGATTTCTACCAACGTCAGGGCCGGGATGTCCCACCTTTGAACGTTGATTAATTTTAATAATGAGGGAATTTGAATGAGCTTTTTTATTTCTGATGCGGTAGCAGCAACAGGTGCTCCAGCGCAGGGCAGCCCGATGTCTCTGATTCTGATGCTGGTTGTGTTTGGTCTGATCTTCTACTTCATGATCCTGCGTCCACAGCAGAAGCGCACCAAAGAGCACAAAAATCTGATGAACTCCATTGCGAAAGGCGATGAAGTGCTGACCAACGGTGGCCTGGTCGGTCGTGTGACCAAAGTAGCGGAAAGCGGCTACATTGCAATCGCGCTGAACGACACCACTGAAGTGGTTATCAAACGTGACTTCGTAGCTGCCGTTCTGCCGAAAGGCACCATGAAGGCGCTGTAATCCCAACTTTTCCCAAAGGGAACTGCCGTGTTAAACCGTTATCCTTTGTGGAAGTACATCATGCTGGTCGTCGTGATTATCGTCGGCCTGCTGTACGCGCTTCCCAACCTGTATGGTGAGGATCCGGCCGTTCAAATCACTGGCGCGCGCGGTGTCGCCGCCAGTGAGCAAACGCTGATCCAGGTCCAGAAAACGTTACAAGAAGAAAAAATTACCGCTAAGTCTGTGGCACTGGAAGAGGGCGCAATTCTTGCTCGCTTCGACACCACCGACACGCAGCTCCGCGCCCGTGAAGCGCTGATGGGCGTGCTGGGTGATAAGTATGTCGTGGCGCTTAACCTTGCTCCTGCAACCCCGCGTTGGCTGGCTGCGCTGAACGCAGAGCCAATGAAACTCGGTCTTGACCTGCGTGGCGGCGTTCACTTCCTGATGGAAGTGGATATGGATACCGCGCTTGGCAAGCTGCAGGAACAGAACATCGACAGCCTGCGCAGCGATCTGCGTGAGAAAGGCATTGCGTACACTACCGTGCGTAAAGAAGATAACTACGGCATGAGCATCACGTTCCGCGACAGCGCGGCGCGCGACCAGGCTGTAACTTACCTGTCTCAACGTCACCGCGATCTGGTCATCACCTCTCAGGGCAGCAACCAGCTGCGTGCGGTGATGACGGATGCGCGTCTGAGCGAAGCGCGTGAATACGCCGTTCAGCAGAACATCAACATTCTGCGTAACCGTGTAAACCAACTGGGCGTGGCCGAGCCGCTGGTACAGCGTCAGGGTGCTGACCGTATCGTGGTGGAACTGCCGGGTATCCAGGATACCGCGCGTGCGAAAGAGATTCTGGGTGCGACTGCAACCCTGGAATTCCGCCTGGTTAACTCCAACGTCGATCAGTCTGCTGCCGCCTCTGGCCGTATCCCTGGCGACTCCGAAGTGAAAGAGACCCGCGAAGGTCAGCCGGTTGTGCTGTACAAACGCGTGATCCTGACCGGTGACCACATCACCGACTCCACTTCAAGCCAGGATGAATACAACCAGCCGCAGGTTAACATCTCGCTGGATAGCGCGGGTGGTAACATCATGTCTAACTTCACCAAGGACAACATCGGTAAACCGATGGCGACCCTGTTCGTGGAGTACAAAGACAGCGGTAAGAAAGACGCCAACGGTCGTGCGGTGCTGGTGAAAGAGGAAGAGGTGATTAACATCGCCAACATCCAGTCTCGCCTGGGTAACAGCTTCCGTATCACCGGTATCAACAACCCGAACGAAGCTCGCCAGCTGTCACTGCTGCTGCGTGCCGGTGCGCTGATTGCGCCAATTCAGATTGTTGAAGAACGTACCATTGGTCCAACCCTGGGTATGCAGAACATCAAACAGGGTCTGGAAGCGTGTCTGGCCGGTCTGGTGGTCTCTATTCTCTTCATGATCTTCTTCTATAAGAAGTTTGGTCTGATCGCGACGTCCGCGCTGCTGGCAAACCTTGTGATGATCATCGGCATTATGTCCCTGCTGCCGGGGGCGACGCTGACCATGCCGGGTATTGCAGGTATCGTTCTGACTCTTGCGGTGGCGGTCGACGCCAACGTACTGATAAACGAACGTATCAAAGAAGAGTTGAGTAACGGTCGCTCTGTGCAACAGGCGATTGAAGAAGGCTATAAAGGGGCGTTCAGCTCCATCTTCGATGCGAACGTAACAACACTGATTAAGGTTCTTATCCTGTATGCAGTGGGTACTGGCGCGATCAAAGGCTTTGCTATTACAACCGGTATCGGTGTTGCAACGTCGATGTTTACCGCTATTGTCGGCACCCGTGCCATCGTGAACCTGCTGTACGGCGGCAAGCGCGTCAAAAAGCTGTCTATCTGAGGAGTGCGTTGTGGCACAGGAATATACTGTTGAACAATTGAACCACGGCCGTAAAGTCTGGGACTTTATGCGCTGGGACTACTGGGCCTTCGGCATTTCAGGTTTTCTGCTGATTCTGTCCATCGTCATTATGGGCGTGAAAGGCTTTAACTGGGGTCTCGATTTTACCGGTGGTACGGTAATTGAGATCTCCCTGGAAAAACCGGTCGATATGGACCAGATGCGCGAATCGTTGCAGAAAGCGGGCTTTGAAGAGCCGCTGCTGCAGAACTTCGGCAGCAGCCGCGACATCATGGTGCGTATGCCTCCGGTACACGACGCCAACGGCAGCCAGGAGCTGGGCAGCAAGGTTCTGAACGTAATCAACGAATCGACCAGCCAGAATGCGGCGGTGAAGCGTATTGAGTTCGTTGGCCCGAGCGTGGGTGCGGACCTGGCGCAAACTGGCGCGATGGCGCTGATGGTGGCGCTGATTTCCATCCTGATCTACGTTGGCTTCCGCTTCGAGTGGCGACTGGCGGCAGGTGTGGTTATCGCGCTGGCGCACGACGTGGTCATCACCATGGGCGTACTGTCTCTGTTCCACATTGAGATTGACCTGACGATTGTGGCATCCCTGATGTCCGTTATCGGTTACTCACTGAACGACAGTATCGTGGTATCTGACCGTATTCGTGAAAACTTCCGTAAGATCCGTCGCGGTACGCCGTACGAAATCTTCAACGTGTCGTTGACCCAGACGCTGCACCGTACCTTGATCACATCCGGAACGACCTTAATGGTTATCCTGATGCTGTATCTCTTCGGTGGTCCGGTGCTGGAAGGCTTCTCGCTGACCATGCTGATCGGTGTGTCTATCGGTACGGCGTCGTCTATCTACGTCGCGTCCGCACTGGCACTGAAACTCGGCATGAAGCGCGAGCACCTGCTCCAGCAGAAAGTCGAAAAAGAAGGGGCGGATCAGCCGTCAATTCTACCGTAAGACAGTGTCTTAAGCGTTATCGAAATCCCGGTCTGTTGGCCGGGATTTTTTTTATCTGCTCCTGACAAACACTCCTGACAGTATGCTGTCAGGAGCCCTGTCGTAGACTCCTTCTGAACCCAACAACAGTCAGGAGGAAGTATGAAAAGTGTGATTAACTGGTTTGAAATTCCGGTCGCCGATATGGATCGCGCCATCAAATTTTATGAACCGGTAATGCAGGTTACGCTGAAGCGCGAGAAAATGGACGTGGCAGAGCTGGCGATTTTCCCGCACGATGACCCGGCAACCGGCGGCGCGCTGGCGAAATTTGACGGCGTTACGCCGTCGCAGCAGGGCGCTATTATTTATCTGCATACTGACAATCTGGCGGCCACGCTCGATCGTATTGCCTCTGCGGGCGGTGCGTGCGTCTTTGGTCCGCTGGAATTGCCGCGAGGCATTGGCAGCATTGCCTTGTTCACCGACAGCGAAGGTAACCGCGTCGGCCTTCATCAACCGGCCTGAGAGCAAAAGAGACGATGACCCGACGCGCTGACCGTTTGTTTCAGATTGTGCAGATCCTGCGGGGCAGGCGTCTGACAACGGCAGCGCATCTGGCGGAGAGGCTCGGCGTCTCCGAGCGCACGGTTTATCGCGATATCCGCGACCTGTCGCTCTCTGGCGTGCCGGTAGAGGGAGAGGCGGGAAGCGGATACCGGCTTCTGTCGGGCTTTGACCTGCCTCCGCTGATGCTGACCAATAAAGAGTCCGAGGCGCTGATGGTGGCAATTCGCCTGCTGAAAACCTGGGGCGGAGAGTCGTTGTCTCGCGAGCTGGAGTCGGCTCAGGAGAAGGTGCTGGCGATCCTGCCCGAGGAGAGCCGACGCAAGGCGGAGCAGACGCGTATATATGCGCCGGATATTGCGCTTCAGCCCCATTCCCGCAGCGGATTTGATGTGATTCATCAGGCGATATCTGCGCAGCGCGTGCTGGCGCTGCATTACCGTGATGAGGCCGGGCAGTTAACCTGGCGTGAGGTGCAGCCGCTTGGGCTGTTCTTCTGGGGGGAGCACTGGCTGTTGGCTGCGTGGTGCGAGCGGCGCGATGACTACCGCTGTTTCCGGCTCGACCGATGTCTCAATATTGTGCAGACGGAGAGGCGGTTTAGCGAGAGTACGGACAGGTCTCTGGCGGATTTTTTGCGCAAGGTGAGGCAGTAAAAAGCCAGCTCTTGAGCTGGCTTTTTTGCCCGGCGGCGCTGCGCTTGCACGGGCCTACAGGTTTTGTAGGCCGGGTAAGGCGTAGCCGCCACCCGGCACCAACCACCAGGTTAGAAGTTATAACCTACAACCAGGTAACCACCCCAACCGGTAGAACGGACGCTGAAATCGCCGTTACCGAAGTTCAGGCTCGCGTCGTCGTTCCACTGACCACCGTTATGCCAGTAACGCGCAACAACAGAGTAGTGCCAGTGATCGTAGTTCAGCGCCAGGATGTGGCTGGAAGCGATGGAGTCGTTGGTGCGCGCTTTCTTACCGTTCAGATCGCGGAAGTCGTTGTCGCCCAGGTCTGAGCCCCAGTCAAAGTTGGTGAAGCCGATGTAGCTCAGGTTGCCGCCCCACAGTTGGGTGATTGGCACAAAGTATTTCACTTTGAAGCGGTAGCCGTCCCACTCGTTTTCGTTCGCGGCGCCGTAGTTCTGCCACTGGTACTTCGCGTACACGTTCATGGACAGGCTCATTGGCAGACCGGTATCGATGTCCGTACCCAGACCCATGTACCAGGTGCTCTGACGACCGGACTTGTTACGGCCCATGTCGTAGATATAGTTGTTTGCGAAGTACCACTCTTTGAACGGGCCAAACGCCAGGCTGGTGCCAGTTAGCTTATCAATAGAGAAGCGTGGTTCGATCTCCATGAACAGCGGGGAACCGTGGTTCCAGATACCTTTCGCGTCGGTGTTACCACCGAAGAATACCGGTGCATCCATATAACCATAGAAATCAAACCAGTCTTTCTTGGCGAACGCTTCGTATTCCAGGTAGGTATCGTTGCGGATCTGAGGTCCGAAACGGGTGTGGTAGCTGCCAACCACGTTAACGCTCTGGTGCCACCAGTCGGAGAGGTATTGTGGTGTATCGTTTTCCGCTGCGTTAACAGTGAAAGAGGAGGAGAGTGCCAGTACAGCACCGGCTGCGAGTAATGTTTTTTTCATAATCATGCCACTGATTGAAATTCCCTTCCGGGAGTGAAAAATGCGCGATTTGCGTATCAAAATATTTCGTGTTTCTGCGGAGCCTATTATAGGAATCCTTGCTCACAAAAATATGTGTTGTTTCACATATCTCTCACATGCGTAATCGATTGCGTTCACGTTTGCGTACTTTAAACGGCCGGGATTGTAACGGCAAACATTTATGTTGCCAATCCATACGAAATGTAAATGTTAGCGGAGTGACATTTCACTCCGCTAAAAGAGGAGGTTATTGCGCGGCAGGTTGAATGTCGTGAATGCGGATAAAGCCCAGCTGTTCTGGGGTGAGCCCACTCAGCTGTAGCGGGATATCAACATCGCTCGGGGCCAGCGTGCTGGCGGGGGCGGTGAAGAGCTGGTTCTTCACGTTCACTTCCTGGTAGCTTTCCGTGGTGCCCTGAATCTGGCCCCACTCTACGGTGCCGCTGAACGCGGGAAGCGGATCGTTGGATTCACCCTGAATGCGTAATGTTGCGCGAGTACCATCGGCATTCGCTGCAACATTCACCAGAGACATCTTTAACGTACCAATCTGGCTGTTCAGGCGGGCAGGCGTGTTGGCACCCGGCAGCAGATAAACGCCGCTGCTGGACTTCGCATTCAGCGCATTTTGCTGGGTGATCTTCACGGTCTCTTTGTTCAGCTTGTCCATGGCCGCATTGAGCGTGTTCACGCTTTGTTTCATTTCGCGGACTTCAGTTTGCTGTGCACAGGCGCTAAGGGTAAAGAGGCTCCCCACTAGCAGAATTCTCAGGTAACGTCTTGTCATTGCGTTTATTTCCTTGAAATAACGGATCTCCTTTATGGTAGCCAGCTTCATTGTGTCTGACATAGATCCTTTGTCTCAAAAAGCTCTTCCTTTGTTGTCAGGCCAGATCAGGGTAAAATGAAAATCAGTTAACCGGATTACAGGGATACCGTATGCATTGCCCATTCTGCTCCGCTGTGGATACCAAAGTCATCGACTCTCGCCTGGTGGGCGAAGGGTCTTCCGTACGCCGTCGCCGACAGTGTCTGGTGTGCAACGAGCGTTTCACGACCTTTGAAGTTGCAGAGCTGGTAATGCCGCGCGTGGTGAAAAGTAACGATGTGCGCGAGCCGTTCAATGAAGAAAAGCTGCGCAGCGGAATGCTGAAAGCCCTCGAAAAACGGCCCGTCAGCGCAGACGATGTCGAAATGGCGTTAAACCACATCAAGTCTCATCTCCGTGGCTTGGGTGAGCGCGAGGTGCCGAGCAAAATGATCGGCAACCTGGTGATGGAACAGCTGAAAAAGCTCGATAAAGTCGCCTATATCCGCTTCGCCTCTGTCTACCGCAGTTTCGAAGATATCAAAGAGTTCGGCGAAGAGATCGCCCGCCTACAGGATTAAGCCCATGCAGGACGAGATGTACATGGCACGAGCCATGAAGTTGGCGCAGCGTGGTCGTTTTACTACCCACCCGAACCCAAACGTGGGGTGCGTGATTGTCAAAGAGGGCGAGATCGTGGGCGAAGGTTATCATCTTCGCGCGGGCGAGCCCCACGCCGAGGTGCATGCATTGCGCATGGCGGGCGAGAAGGCGCGCGGCGCAACGGCCTACGTTACGCTCGAGCCCTGCAGCCATCACGGGCGTACGCCGCCGTGCTGTGAGGCGCTGATTGCAGCGGGTGTGTCGCGCGTGGTTGCATCAATGCAGGATCCGAATCCGCAGGTGGCCGGACGCGGGCTGTATCGACTCCAGCAGGAAGGCATTGACGTCAGCCACGGGCTGATGATGCAGGACGCGGAAGCGATTAACAAAGGCTTCCTGAAGCGTATGCGTACCGGGTTCCCGTACATTCAGCTCAAGCTGGGCGCCTCGCTGGACGGTCGTACGGCGATGGCAAACGGCGAAAGCCAGTGGATCACCTCGCCGCAGGCAAGGCGCGATGTGCAACGTCTGCGTGCGCAAAGCCATGCTATTCTCACCAGCAGTGAAACCGTTTTGGCTGACGATCCGGCCATGACCGTGCGCTGGGAGGAACTGAGTGCCGATACCCAGGCGCTTTACCCGCAGGAGAACCTGCGTCAGCCGCTGCGCATTATTATTGATAGCCAGAACCGCGTGACGCCGGATCACCGCATCGTGCAGCAGCCGGGTGAAACCTGGATTGCCCGCACGAAGGAAGATACGCGTGAATGGCCAGAAGGCGTGCGCAGCATCATGGTGCCGGAGCATAACGGGCATCTGGATTTAGTCGTGCTGATGATGTTGCTCGGCAAGCAGCAGGTCAACAGCATCTGGGTCGAAGCCGGGCCTACGCTCGCCGGTGCGCTCTTACAGGCTGGACTGGTAGATGAACTGATTGTCTACGTTGCGCCTAAACTGTTAGGGCACGACGCGCGCGGCCTGTTTGTGCTGCCTGGCCTTGAAAAACTGGCCGACGCACCACAACTCAGATTCAGCGAGATTCGTCCGGTGGGTCCGGATGTCTGCCTCCATTTAACGACAGCGTAATTGCTCCCGAAATAGGGAAGCAGTGCGCAAAGTATTATGATAAAATCCGCCCCCCTGCGGGGCCAAATGAACCCGTAAAGGAAGAGTATGAACATTATTGAAGCTGCTGTAGCTACCCCGGACGCTCGCGTCGCCATCACCATTGCGCGTTTCAACAACTTCATCAACGACAGCCTGCTGGAAGGTGCGATTGACGCCCTGAAACGTATCGGCCAGGTTAAAGATGACAACATTACCGTTGTTTGGGTTCCAGGCGCTTACGAACTGCCACTGGCGGCGGGCGCGCTGGCGAAAACCGGTAAATACGATGCGGTGATTGCGCTGGGTACTGTTATTCGTGGCGGCACTGCGCACTTCGAATACGTTGCAGGCGGTGCAAGCAATGGTCTGGCTCACGTTGCACAGGATGCTGAAATTCCTGTCGCATTCGGCGTGCTGACTACCGAAAGTATTGAACAAGCCATCGAACGTGCTGGCACCAAAGCCGGTAACAAAGGTGCAGAAGCTGCACTGACCGCGCTTGAAATGATCAATGTATTGAAAGCCATCAAGGCCTGATTTTTTTGTAAGGGGAATTCCGTGAAACCTGCTGCTCGTCGCCGCGCCCGTGAATGTGCCGTTCAGGCGCTTTACTCCTGGCAGTTGTCCCAGAACGACATCGCTGATGTTGAATACCAGTTCCTGTCAGAACAGGACGTGAAAGATGTTGACGTTCTGTACTTCCGTGAACTGCTGTCGGGAGTGGCGACTAATAGCGCGTATCTCGATGGCCTGATGAAGCCATACCTGTCTCGCCTGCTCGAAGAGCTGGGCCAGGTGGAAAAAGCAGTGTTGCGTATCGCGCTGTTTGAGCTGTCTAAACGTGATGATGTGCCGTACAAAGTGGCCATCAACGAAGCGATCGAACTGGCGAAAACCTTCGGCGCTGAAGACAGCCACAAGTTTGTAAACGGCGTACTTGATAAAGCAGCACCTGCGATCCGTCCCCACAAAAAGTGATCCGCAAACCGGAGTTCTGCATTGCCTGACGGGCAGTGCGGCTCCGGTTTTTTCTTTTATTTGCTGAGGCATAACGTATGGCATGCGGCGAATTCTCCCTGATTGCCCGTTATTTCGACCGTGTCAGAACCTCTCGTCTTGATGTTGAAACCGGCATTGGCGATGACTGTGCACTTCTCAATATTCCCGAAAAACAGACGCTGGCAATCAGCACCGACACCCTGGTGTGCGGGCGTCATTTCCTGCCCGATATCGATCCTGCCGATCTGGCGTATAAAGCGCTGGCGGTGAACGTTAGCGATCTGGCGGCGATGGGTGCCGATCCAGCCTGGCTGACGCTGGCTCTGACGCTGCCAGAGGTCGATGAAGCCTGGCTGGAAGCGTTTAGCGACGCGCTGTTTGAACAGCTGAATTATTACGATATGCAGTTGATTGGCGGTGATACCACTGCCGGGCCGCTGTCGATGACGCTGGCGATCCACGGCTATGTGCCGCTCGGCCGTGCACTGAAGCGCTCGGGCGCAAAACCAGGCGACTGGATCTACGTGACCGGTACGCCGGGTGACAGCGCGGCAGGGCTGGCGATCCTGCAGAACCGTTTAACGGTTGGAGATGCTGACGATGCGGCGTATCTGGTGAAGCGCCATCTGCGGCCAACGCCGCGTATTCTGCATGGCCAGGCGCTGCGCGAGCGAGCAAGCTCGGCTATCGATCTCTCTGACGGGCTGATCTCGGACCTCGGGCATATCCTGAAGGCCAGCGGCGTGGGTGCGCGCGTTGACCTGGATCTGTTCCCGCTGTCGGAGCAACTGCTTCGCCATGTCGAACCTGAACAGGCGCTGCGCTGGGCGCTGTCCGGGGGTGAAGACTACGAACTGTGCTTCACCGTGCCGGAGCTGAACCGCGGAACGCTGGACGTGGCGTTAGCGCATCTCGGCGCGAAATTTACCTGCATCGGGCAGATTATGCCGGAGAGCGAAGGGCTGAAGTTTGTGAAAGACGGTGCGCCCGTTACGCTGGACTGGAAAGGGTACGATCACTTCGCGTAAGTTTGTGCGCTCTGTATTGTCGGGTGGCGCTGTGCTTACCCGGCCTACAAATAGGGTGCGATCGTAAGCCGGGTAAGGCGAAGCCGCCACCCGGCAAGTGTTTACTTAAACCCCACCACCGGATGCTGCTGATACGGCGTCTCAAGCTCGGCAATCTGCTCCGGCGTCAGCGTAATGTCCACCGCATTCAGCAGTTCATCCAGCTGTTCTTCCCGCGACGTGCCGATAATCGGTGCCGCAACCCCGCGTTTGCTCAGCAGCCATGCAAGCGCCACCTGGGCGCGGGTTGCACCGGTATCGTCGGCAATGCCTGCCAGACGCTCGGCAATCAGCGCATCGCTGGCTTCTGTACCGCCATAGAGATTTTTTCCCACTTCATCCGATACCAGGCGAGCCGTGGTTTCGCCCCACGGACGGGTCAGTCGACCGCGCGCCAGCGGGCTCCACGGGATCACCGCCACGCCCTCCTGATGGCACAGCGGCAACATCTCGCGCTCTTCTTCACGATAGATCAGGTTGTAGTGATCCTGCATGGTGACAAAGCGTGCCCAGCCGTGCTGTGCCTGGAGATCCAGCGCCTGGGCAAACTGCGACGCGTGCATAGACGATGCGCCGATGTAGCGTGCTTTACCGGCTTTCACCACGTCGTTCAGCGCTTCAAGGGTCTCTTCAATGGGGGTGTTGTAATCCCAGCGGTGGATCTGCAGCAGGTCGACGTAATCCATGTTCAGGCGTCTGAGACTGTCATCAATGGAGCGAAGGATTTGCGCGCGAGAAAGGCCTTCGGGCAGATCGCCTGTCTGGTGATAAACCTTGGTGGCGACGACGATCTCATCCCGCCGGGAAAAGTCGCGCAGAGCGCGGCCAACGATCTCCTCGCTGCTGCCGTCGGAGTAGCTGTTGGCGGTGTCAAAGAAGTTAATGCCGCCTTCAATGGCGCGTTTGATAATCGGACGACTACTCTCTTCCGGCAGCGTCCAGGCGTGGTTTCCCCGATCCGGCTCGCCAAAGGTCATGCAGCCCAGGCAAAGTCGGGAAACCTTAAGGTCCGTTTTTCCTAACGTAGTGTATTGCACGGTTCCGCTCCTGCTGTTTTAAACATGAGGTTTAAGCATAGCAGGAGCAGAAAAGGGGAGGGGTTATGCCAGCCAGCTGCGGATTTTGGCTTCGATACCTGCGGCATCCAGACCAATCGCCGCGCGGGCTTCGTCCTGAGTACCTTGCGGAATGAAATGATCCGGCAGGCCGAGGTTCAGCACCGGAGCGGCTTTACGGTTTGCCATCAGCACCTCGTTTACGCCGCTGCCCGCGCCGCCCATGATGGCGTTTTCTTCCAGCGTCACCAGCACGTCGTGGCTTTCCGCCATGCTCAGGATCAGGGACTCATCAAGCGGCTTAACGAAGCGCATATCCACCAGCGTGGCATTCAGCGTTTCGGCTACTTTTGACGCTTCCGGCATCAGCGTGCCGAAGTTCAGGATCGCCACTTTCTCACCGCGACGCTTCACCAGGCCTTTACCGATCGCCAGTTTTTCCAGCGGCTGAAGTTCAACGCCCAGGGCATTGCCGCGCGGGTAGCGAACCGCGCTCGGACCGTCCTGATAGTGGTAGCCGGTAAACAGCATCTGGCGACATTCGTTCTCGTCGCTCGGCGTCATGATCACCATGTCCGGGATGCAGCGCAGGAAAGAGAGATCAAATGCGCCCTGGTGCGTCTGACCGTCGGCACCCACGATGCCCGCGCGGTCGATAGCAAACAGCACCGGCAGCTTCTGGATGGCAACGTCGTGAATAACCTGATCGTAGGCGCGTTGCAGGAAGGTGGAGTAAATTGCCACCACCGGCTTGTAGCCACCGATCGCCAGACCCGCCGCAAACGTCACCGCATGTTGCTCGGCGATGGCGACGTCAAAATACTGGTCAGGGTATTTTTTGGAAAACTCGACCATGCCGGAGCCTTCACGCATGGCGGGCGTCACAGCCATCAGCTTGTTGTCTTTGGCCGCGGTTTCACACAGCCAGTCGCCGAAGATTTTCGAATAGCTCGGCATACCGCCGCTGCTTTTTGGCAGACAGCCGCTGGTATGGTCAAATTTTGGCACCGCGTGGAAGGTGATCGGATCTTTTTCCGCCGGTTCGTAGCCACGCCCTTTTTTGGTCATGATGTGCAGGAACTGCGGGCCTTTCAGGTCGCGCATGTTCTTGAGCGTGGTCACCAGCCCCAGTACGTCGTGACCGTCAACCGGGCCGATGTAGTTAAAGCCCAGCTCCTCAAACAGCGTGCCCGGCACCACCATACCTTTGATGTGTTCTTCGGTACGCTTGAGCAGCTCTTTAATCGGCGGTACGCCGGAAAAGACTTTTTTGCCGCCTTCGCGCAGCGAGGAGTAAAGCTTGCCGGAAAGCAGCTGTGCCAGATGGTTATTCAGCGCACCCACGTTCTCGGAGATCGACATTTCGTTATCGTTAAGGATAACCAGCATGTCCGGCTTGATATCACCCGCGTGGTTCATTGCCTCGAAGGCCATACCCGCAGTGATCGCCCCGTCGCCAATCACGCAGACGGTACGGCGCTGTTTGTTCTCTTTTTCTGCGGCAACGGCAATACCGATACCCGCTGAAATGGAGGTGGAGGAGTGACCGACGCTCAGCACGTCATACTCGCTCTCGCCGCGCCACGGGAACGGGTGCAGGCCGCCTTTCTGGCGAATAGTGCCAATTTTATCACGACGACCGGTCAGAATTTTGTGCGGATAGGCCTGATGGCCTACATCCCAGATGAGCTGATCGAACGGCGTGTTATAGACGTAATGCAGCGCCACGGTCAGCTCAACCGTGCCAAGCCCGGAGGCGAAATGGCCGCTGGAGCGGCTAACGCTGTCGAGCAGGTAGCGACGCAGTTCGTCGCACAGCTTCGGCAGGCTCTCTTTCGGCAACAGGCGTAACTCCTGGGTGGAGTCAACTAACGCCAGTGTCGGGTATTTGGCAATATCAAAACTCATCAAAGGCTCATCGAGATAGGTTGTTTATTTATCACGCTGGATTATGTAGTCCGCTAGCGCTTCCAGTGCCGAGGTATCCAGCGATTGCGCGGCCAGCTGATTCAGCGACTGGCGGGCATCCTCTATCAGGTCCCGGGCTTTACGTTGGGCTTGCTCAAGACCCAGCAGGGCGGGGTAGGTACTTTTGCCAAGCTGCTGGTCCGCACCCTGACGTTTACCCAATGTTGCAGTATCGCCCACCACATCCAGAATGTCATCCTGAACCTGGAATGCCAGACCGATACTTTCTGCGTATCTGTCCAGAATCGGCAGGGCTTTGCGCCCGCGTTCACCCGCGCTCAGCGCGCCCAGGCGAACGGCTGCACGAATGAGCGCACCCGTCTTATGACGGTGAATGCGCTCCAGCTGTTCCAGATTAACCTGACGACCTTCCGCCTCTAAATCCAGCGCCTGACCGCCGCACATCCCGGCGACGCCGCTGGCCATTGCCAGTTCGGAGACCATCGCCAGACGGTCGCGATCGGCCACTTCCGCCATGGGGGCATCGCTTAAAATCGAGAATGCCAGCGTTTGCAGGGCATCCCCCGCCAGAATGGCATTCGCCTCGCCAAACTTAATGTGGCAGGTTGGCTGACCGCGACGCAGATCGTCGTCGTCCATGGCCGGGAGATCGTCGTGGATCAGCGAATAGGCGTGGATGCACTCCACGGCGGCTGCCGGGGCGTCCAGCATGTTATCGCTGATACCGAACATATTCCCCGTGGCGTACACCAGGAACGGGCGCAGGCGCTTTCCACCCAAGAGTGCGCCATAGTGCATGGCTTCAACCAGTGGAGTGTTCTGAAAAGGCTGCGGTTCAATGAAACGGCGCAGGGCATCATTGGCGCGAACAACGCGCGCCTGAAGCGCGTTAGCAAAATCCATTTACTCGGCGTCCGGTGTGAAAGGCGTGGTTTTCGCGTCTTCGCTGTCGGAAAGCAGGATCTGCACGCGCTGCTCGGCCTGCTGCAGTTTAACCTGCCCCTGGCGCGCCAGCTGCACGCCGCGTTCGAATTCGTTGAGCGCGTCTTCCAGCGGTAAATCACCGCTCTCAAGACGGGTAACGATCTGCTCCAGCTCACTCAGCGCAGTTTCAAAACTGGCCGGTGCGTCGTTCTTCTTCGGCATAGTGAATTGACTCTTATATTCTTCGCCCCATCATGGTAACGGACTCGGGGCAATTATCAAATAACGCGAGCGGCGCGATGGTGGTATACTTGCGCGCCTGGATGCAGCCACGGGTGTGGGCTGCTGTATCATTTTCCATTACAAGCCGTAATACGCTTGCCTAAGAAACATTGCCGCCATGAAGTTTATCATTAAATTGTTCCCTGAAATCACCATCAAAAGCCAATCTGTGCGTTTGCGCTTTATTAAAATTCTCACCGGGAACATTCGTAACGTATTAAAGCACTACGACGAAACCCTCGCCGTGGTGCGTCACTGGGACCACGTGGAAGTGCGCGCCAAAGACGAAAACAAACGTCTTGATATCCGCGACGCGCTGACCCGTATTCCGGGTATTCACCATATTCTGGAAGTGGAAGACGTCCCTTTCACCTCTATGCACGACATCTTCGAAAAAGCGCTGGTGCAGTATCGCGATCAGATCGAAGGCAAAACCTTCTGCGTGCGCGTGAAGCGTCGCGGCAAGCACGAGTTTAGCTCTATTGAAGTTGAACGCTACGTGGGCGGCGGTCTGAACCAGCATGTCGAAACGGCGCGCGTGCGTCTGACCAACCCGGACGTGACCGTGAACCTGGAGATCGAAAACGATCGCCTGCTGCTGGTAAAAGGGCGCTATGAAGGCATCGGCGGCTTCCCAATCGGCACTCAGGAAGACGTATTGTCGCTGATCTCCGGCGGCTTCGACTCCGGCGTCTCCAGCTATATGCTGATGCGTCGCGGCTGTCGCGTACATTATTGTTTCTTCAACCTGGGCGGCGCGGCGCATGAAATCGGCGTTCGTCAGGTGGCGCATTACCTGTGGAACCGCTTCGGCAGCTCCCACCGCGTGCGTTTTGTGGCGATCAACTTCGAACCCGTGGTCGGCGAAATCCTCGAAAAAGTGGACGACGGCCAGATGGGCGTGGTGCTGAAGCGCATGATGGTACGTGCGGCGTCTAAAGTGGCTGAACGCTACGGCGTGCAGGCGCTGGTGACCGGTGAAGCGCTGGGCCAGGTTTCCAGCCAGACGCTGACCAACCTGCGTCTGATCGACAACGTGTCTGATACGCTGATCCTGCGTCCGCTGATCTCCCATGATAAAGAGCACATCATCGATCTGGCGCGCGAAATCGGCACCGAAGATTTTGCCCGCACCATGCCGGAATACTGCGGCGTGATCTCAAAAAGCCCAACCGTGAAAGCGGTGAAGGCGAAGATCGAAGCGGAAGAAGAGCACTTCGATTTCAGCATTCTGGAAAAAGTGGTGGCGGAAGCGTCCAACATTGATATCCGCGAGATTGCCCAGCAGACCGAGCAGGAAGTGGTTGAAGTTGAAACCGTGAGCGGTTTCGGTGCTAACGATGCGATTCTGGATATCCGCTCTATCGACGAGCAGGATGACAAGCCGTTGAAGGTTGAAGGCGTGGACGTGGTTTCTCTGCCGTTCTACAAGCTGAGCACCAAGTTTGGCGATCTCGACCAGAGCAAAACGTATCTGCTGTGGTGTGAGCGCGGGGTGATGAGCCGCCTGCAGGCGCTGTATCTGCGCGAGCAGGGCTTTGCCAATGTGAAGGTGTATCGCCCGTAGTTTCTCGCCGGGGAGTGCGGCCTGATGCCCTCACCCCGACCCTCTCCCACGGGAGAGGGAGAAAAGATAGATGAGCACGTGTAGGCCGGGTAAGGCGCAGCCGCCACCCGGCTTTTTTATTCGTAATAATTATAAATCCCCGCCGGCATCACCAGCGACGATGCCACTTCGTACGCTTTCTCGCGTCCGACAAGCAGGTCAATAATCTTCAGTGCAAAATCAATCGCGGTGCCTGGCCCCTGGCTGGTGAGCAGGTTGACGCGCGGATCCCAGACCACGCGTTTATCTACCCAATGCTCTTCCGGGATCGTATCCTTAAGCCCCGGGAAGCCGGTCATGTTGCCGATGGGAAAGATATCGTGCGACACCAGAACCGTTCCTGCTGCGGCACAGATAGCCGCGACGATACGGCCGGATAAATGAAACTGACGCACGGTTTCAACCAGCAGCGGGCTGTCGCGAAAACATTCCGCGCCTTTCAGACCACCAGGCAGCACAATGATGTCGTAATCTCCGTCAGCCACCTGTACCAGCGGTGCATCCGCCAGGATTTTCACCCCGCGTGAACAGGTGATTGCCAGATTACCGTCGCTGGCGACGCTGGCGGTGGTGACCTTAATGCCGCCACGCACCATCAAATCGATAGTGGTGACGGCTTCCATCTCTTCGCTACCAGGGGCGAGGCAAATCAGTGCCGACGCGCTCATATTCACTCTCCTTACGTTTAACCAGGTCATACAGTCGGGCATTTTCCGGCACCGCGATGCCGTGCGCGCGGGCGCGTTTTAGCAGATAGCCAGTGATGTAGTCGATCTCCGTGTGGCGTAACGCCCGAACATCCTGCAGCATCGAGGAGATATTTTCTGCCGTACTATCAATAACCTGCTCGACATAATAGCGTAAATCATCCGCCGAGGTATGCAGGCCTTCACGTTCAATCACCGAGGCGACTTCTTCACACAGCGCGGCAATCTCCTGAGGATGGTTTTTCAGCTCACCGTTCGGGCAGTCCCACAGCGCCGTCAGCGGGTTGATCACGCAATTCACCGCCAGTTTGCGCCACAGCTGAGGGCGGATGTTGTTGTGCCAGGCGACGTCTGGCAGTACTTTCTGTAACACGTCCGCCAGATAACTGTAGTCGCCGTCCTGCTCGCGGGCCGGACCGATATGGGTCACGCCGCTCGCAACATGCACGATGATATTGCCATCGCGCCGCGCCGCCTGAGTCGTGGTAGCCATTAGCAGCGGCTGCGTGATGCTCTTGAGTTCATCAATGGTTCCCATGCCATTATGCAGCAGCAAAATGGGTGCTGTGGGGGGGAGCTGCGCGGCCAGCGCTTTTACCGCATCGGAAACCTGCCACGCCTTGAGCGTCACCAGCAGCAGGTCGCTTTGCGCAAGGAAATCAGGATCATTGGCGGTAAGGGATTCGTTAAAGATACTTCCGTCTTCATCAATCAGGTTTACACTGCAATAGGGCTGAGGCACGCGCAGCCAGCCCTGTACCTCATGTCCGTGCTTACATAGCGCGGTCAGCCATAGCTGACCCAGGGCTCCGCAACCGAGCACTGTAATTTTCATTGTTCCTCCTCACCTGCAACTGCGCCAGGTGCTACGGCCTAAGTATAGCGCCGTCGACTATGCTTTTGAGTTATGCCTTGTTGCGGGTATTATGCAACGCAACAAAAATGAAGGGAGAAGAAAAGATGCCATCTTTCGATATTGTTTCCGAAGTTGATATCCAGGAAGTGCGTAACGGCGTGGATAACGCAAGCCGTGAAGTTGAGTCACGTTTCGATTTCCGTGGCGTTGAGGCGACGTTTGAACTGAACGACGCAAATAAGACCATTAAGGTGCTGAGCGAGTCTGATTTCCAGGTCAATCAGCTGCTCGACATTCTGCGCGCCAAGCTGTTAAAGCGCGGCATTGAAGGTACCTCGCTGGACGTGCCGGAAGAGTTTGTCCACAGCGGCAAAACCTGGTTCGTGGAAGCGAAGCTGAAGCAGGGCATTGAGAGCGCGGTGCAGAAGAAGATCGTGAAGCTCATCAAAGACAGCAAGCTGAAGGTGCAGGCGCAAATCCAGGGCGAAGAGATTCGCGTGACCGGGAAATCTCGCGACGACCTGCAGGGCGTGATGGCGCTGATCCGCGGCGGCGATCTGGGACAGCCGTTCCAGTTCAAAAACTTCCGCGATTAAGACAAAAATGCCCGGTTCAACCGGGCATTTTTTTAAGCTTTCAGGGCCTGCTCCACCTCGAAGCGGTTGGTCACCTTGCTGTCTATTTTAACGTAAGCGCTACGTTCCTCCGGGACTATCAGCACTTCAGTCACGCCTTCTTTTGCTTCCAGACGCTGTTTGAGCGCATCACCGACGTCGACCTCTTCCGGAATTTCCACGCGCAGGCTGCTCACGTAGCGCGGCTCTTTCATGGTGCTGGCAACCAGCAGCCAGACCATCGCCAGCAGTGCACCGGCGAGAAACACGGTTTGCGAATCAAACAGGCCGTCCACCCAGCCGCCAAGCGAGCCGCCAATGGCCACCCCGAGGAACTGGCTGGTGGAGTAAATGCCCATTGCCGTACCCTTATAGCCCGCCGGAGATTCTTTACTGATAAGCGACGGCAGCAGCGCTTCCATCAGGTTAAACGCCAGGAAGAACAGCTGTACGCCAGCAACCAGTTCCCAGAAGTGCGGGCCGGAGCCCCAGAGCACGATCTCGGCAACCAGCAGCAACGCCACGCAGCCCACGAAAACGCGCTTCATCTTGCGCTTCACTTCGGCGTAGATAATAAACGGCACCACGGAGACAAATGAGATCAGCATCGTCACCAGATAGATTTTCCAGTGCTCGGCGGCAGGGAAGCCCGCAGCGGCAAGCTGGCCGGGCAGGGCGACGAAGGTGGACATCAGCAGAATGTGCAGGCACATAATACCGAAGTTCAGCTTGAGCAGGCGCGGCTCGACAATCACCTTGCTGAAGCAGCCTTTCACCATTCCGGATTCACGGTTCAGAACGTGGTTTTTGCTGTCCGGCACCACCCACAGCGTAAGCGCGATCCCGATGGTCGCCAGCAAGGCAATCATCCAGAACAGCGCGTGCAGCCCCAGTTTGTGGGTGATGATAGGGCCGAGCACCATCGCAATCGCAAACGTCACGCCAAAGCTGACGCCGATAAAGGCCATTGCCTTGGTGCGGTTCTGCTCGCGGGTGAGATCTGACAGCAGCGCCATCACGGCGGCGGCAATCGCGCCGGAGCCCTGCAGGGCGCGGCCAAGAATAATTCCCCAGATAGAGTGGGAGAGGGCGGCAATTACGCTACCGAGTACAAAGACTAGCAGACCGCCGACAATCAGTGGTTTACGACCAACGCGGTCTGAGAGCAGACCAAAGGGGATCTGAAATACCGCCTGCGCCAGTCCGTAGATGCCAATGGCCAGACCAATCAGCGCTTCGCTGGCTCCCTGCAGCGCCATGCCGTACGTGGTCAGAACAGGCAGGACCATAAACATGCCAAGCATCCGTAGCGAGAAAACAGTCCCTAAACCCCAGGTCGCGCGTAGCTCGCCCGGCGTCATTTTATAATCGTTCATTGCCACCTCAATTCAAAAGCAGGCACTAGTTTAGGCGGGGTGTTAATTGCGGTAAATAGGTGTTTGTTTAAGAGATATTACCATCGTGCAAAACCGCGTCGGGTGGCGGCGATGCTTTACCCGACCTACCTATCCCGTAGGCCCGTGCAAGCGTAGCGCCGCCGGGCAAAAAAAAAGCCAGGTGATTAACCTGGCTTTTTCAATTCAGCACACTTACCAGACGTAAGTGAGCAGGTTGTGTGAATCCGGCACCATAAAATCTACGGACATCATCACGGAAAGCGAGGTGATGGCCACAATCGAGAACACAAACAGCTTGCGCGCCCAGACTTTGTCATCTTCTACTTTGTAACCGCGCAGCGCCATGCCGAGCCACCAGACGCTCACCGCAGCCGCCACCACCAGATATTTATACCCGGCGTAGCCGCCCAGAGAAAGCATCAGCGTTGCCACAGCAAAGGCGATGATGTAGAGCGTGATGTGGTTCTTGGCAACGGAAATGCCCTTCACGACCGGCAGAACCGGAATGTTCGCTGCCTGATAATCCTTAAAGCGGAAAATCGCGATGGCATAGGAGTGCGGCATCTGCCACAGGCTAAAGATAGCCAGCAGGATCAGCGCACCGCTGTCGAACTCGTTCGTGACTGCGCAGTAGCCAATCACCGGCGGCGCAGCGCCGGAGAGAGAACCAATCAGCGTGCCGTAGACGGAGTGACGCTTCATATACAGGCTGTAGACGCCCACATAGACCACGAACCCCATCACCCCCAGCCAGCAGGCCAGCGGGTTAGCACCAAACCACAGCAGCATAAAGCCAGCAATACCCAGCAAGGTGGCGTACACCAGCGAGACGGAAGGGGCGATCAGGCCTTTCACCAGCACCCGATTTTTGGTCCTTTCCATCTTCTTGTCGATATCCATGTCGATGTAGTTGTTAAATACACAACCGGACGCAACAACCAGTGACACACCGACCAGCGTGTAGATAAAGAGGGTGTAATCAATGCTGCCCTTAGAGGCCAGCAGGAACCCTCCGATCACGGAGATCAGGTTGCCAAAGATGATGCCTGGTTTCGTTACTTGCAGGTATTGCTTAAACATACTCGCCGCTCTTAGTGAACCATCATGTTGTAGTTAAGGTTCCACATAATCCAGATGGAACCGACTACCAGGATAGCGATGATAATCACGGTAAAGATAAAGGCCGTCATATTCCAGCCTTCATCGGACTTGGTGTTCATGTGCAGGAAGCAAACCAGATGCACCAGAATCTGAATCACAGCGGTTACCAGGATTGCGCCCAGGATAACCGGCTTAGACGCAGAACCGTTCATCACCATCCAGAACGGGATCACCGTCAGGATGATCGACAGGATGAAACCTGTCATGTAGGTTTTTACGCTGCCGTGGGAAGCGCCATGATCGTTTGAATGACTCATTACATCGCCCCCATCAGATAGACAACAGAGAACACACAGATCCATACCACGTCCAGGAAGTGCCAGAACAGGCTCAGGCACATGATACGGGTACGGTTAGTGCTGGTCAGGCCGCGACGGGATACCTGGAACATCAGTACCGCCATCCAGATCAGACCAGAGGTCACGTGCAGACCGTGAGTACCGACCAGCGCGAAGAACGCGGACAGGAAGCCACTGCGATCCGGACCGAAACCTTCCATGATCAGGTGATGGAATTCATAGATTTCCATCCCGATAAATCCAGCACCAAACAACCAGGTCAACGCCAGCCAGGAGACAACCTGGCTCTTGTTGTTTTTGTACATGGCGATAGCCGCCATGCCGTAGGTGATGGAGCTGAATAACAGCAGTGCGGTTTCAACCAGAACGAACGGCAGTTCAAAGATGTCCTTACCGGTCGGGCCGCCCGCTGTGCCGTTCACCAGAACGGCATAGGTTGCGAACAGACAGCAGAACAGAATGCAGTCGCTCATCAGGTAGATCCAGAAACCGAAGACTTTCATCGGTCCTGTATCGTGGTGCGCATGGTCAGCATGCGCGTGGGCAGTTGAGTGCGCCAGAGTATCAGTTGCCATTTTTCAGCCCCGCTTTAGAAATCTCGTCGAAATGCTGATTTTCCAGCTTTTCAACTTCACGGACTGGTACGTAGTAGTCCACGTCCTCGTCAAAGCTCTTCACAATCCAGCTGATTACGATGCCGGCGAAGCCAACAATCGCCATCCACCAGATGTGCCAGATCATTGCGAAACCAAATACCGTTGCGAATGCGGCAATCACGATGCCCGCGCCGCTGTTTTTCGGCATGTGGATCTCTTCGTAATGAGCAGGTTGCTTGTACGCTTCACCTTTTTCTTTCATTTCCCAGAATGCGTCGCGTTCATGGATCTGCGGCACAACGGCAAAGTTATAGAACGGCGGTGGAGAAGAGGTCGCCCACTCCAGCGTACGGCCACCCCATGGGTCACCGGTCAGGTCACGGTTCTGGTCGCGGTCGCGAATAGACACGTAGAACTGAATCAGCTGAGACGCGATACCACAGGCAATCAGCACTGCGCCGCCCGCTGCAACCATCAGCATTGGGTGGAACTGCGGATCGATCTGCTGGCTCAGACGACGGGTCATACCCATGAAGCCCAGCACGTACAGCGGCATAAATGCTACGAAGAAGCCGATGATCCAGAACCAGAACGCACGTTTACCCCATTTTTCGTTCAGCGTGAAGCCGAACGCTTTTGGCCACCAGTAGGTTACGCCAGCGAAGCAGCCGAAGACCACGCCACCGATGATAACGTTATGGAAGTGCGCAATCAGGAACAGACTGTTGTGCAGCACGAAGTCAGCACCCGGTACCGCCAGCAGTACGCCGGTCATCCCACCTACGGAGAAGGTCACGATGAAGCCGATGGTCCACAGCATTGCTGAGTGGAACACGATACGGCCCTGGTACATGGTGAACAGCCAGTTGAAGATCTTCACCCCGGTAGGGATGGCGATAATCATGGTCGTAATACCGAAGAAGGCGTTTACGTTCGCGCCCGCACCCATGGTGAAGAAGTGGTGCAGCCAAACGATGAACGACAGAACGGTAATACAGACGGTTGCCCACACCAGAGAGGTGTAACCAAACAGACGTTTACGCGAGAAGGTTGCAGCGATTTCGGAGAACACACCGAAGACCGGCAGAACCAGGATGTACACTTCCGGGTGACCCCAGGCCCAAATCAGGTTGATGTACATCATCATGTTGCCACCCATATCATTCGTGAAGAAATGGGTGCCCAGGTAGCGGTCCAGGGTCAGCAGCGCGATGGTGACGGTCAGGATTGGGAAGGACGCAATGATCAGGATGTTGGCGCACAGAGATGCCCAGGTAAATACCGGCATCTTGAACATGGTCATGCCAGGGGCACGCATCTTGATAATGGTCACGAAGAAGTTGATACCGGTCAGGGTCGTACCGACACCGGAGAGCTGAAGCGCCCAAATCCAGTAGTCGACGCCAACGCCCGGACTGTACTCAATTCCCGACAGCGGCGGGTACGCCAGCCAGCCGGTCTGAGCAAATTCGCCCACACCCAGTGACAGGTTAACCAGGATAACGCCGACAACCGTGAACCAGAAGCTCAGGTTGTTCAGGAACGGGAACGCCACGTCGCGCGCGCCGATTTGCAGCGGAACGACAACGTTCATCAGACCGATAACCAGCGGCATCGCCACGAAGAAGATCATGATAACGCCGTGGGCGGTAAAGATCTGATCGTAGTGGTGCGGCGGCAGGAAGCCGGCTTCACCCGCCGAGGCGAGTGCCTGCTGGCTACGCATCATGATCGCATCCGCAAAGCCACGAATTAACATGACGATACCGACGATGCAGTACATGATGCCGAGTTTTTTGTGGTCAACCGAAGTCAGCCACTCATTCCACAGGTAGCTCCACTTACCGAAGTAAGTGATCAAGCCCAGTAAGGCTGCGCCACCGATGATAATTGCAGCCACCGTAACCACGATAATGGGTTCGTGGTAGGGCACTGCATCCAGTGTCAATTTTCCGAACATTTTCTTCCTCGGCCCCTTAGTGAGCGGTTTCCGCGTGGCTCATGTCCATGCCTTCCATACCTTCGTGCGCGCTGTGCTCGCCTTCAGGCTGGGTCATGTCCATGCTCTTGCCGTGATCCATAAATTTGCCAATGACGTCTTTAAACAAATCAGGTTTCACGTTAGAGAAGTACTCCACCTTGTTGTATTCGCTAGGCGTAGCCACTTTTTCGAACGCCGCCATGTCAGACATGGTGTTAGTAGACTGCTTCGCTTTTTCAACCCACTGGTCGAAAGCGGCACGGTCTGGCGTTGCGATAGCTTTGAACTTCATACCTGAGAAGCCCGGGCCGCTATAGCTGGCGGAGATACCATCATAGGTGCCTGCTTCATTCGCGATCAGGTGCAGGTTAGTCTGCATACCGGCCATCGCGTAAATCTGGCTACCCAGACGCGGGATGAAGAAGGAGTTCATTACGGAGTTGGAGGTCACTTTGAACTGAACCGGAGTGTTCGCCGGGAAGGCGATTTCATTCACGGTAGCAATGCCCTGCTCTGGATAGATGAAGAACCATTTCCAGTCCATGGAGACCACTTCAATGGTAATAGGTTTCTCATCGTGAACCAGCGGTTTGCTTGGCTCAAGTGCGTGAGTGGTTTTCCAGGTCAGAACGGCAAGGAACAGGATGATCAGAATAGGTACCGTCCAGACCACAGCTTCCACTTTATTGGAGTGTGACCAGTTAGGGCTATACTTCGCATCTTTATTGCTCGCACGATACTTCCAGGCGAAACCAACTGCCATCAAAATGGCTGGAATAACCACAATCATCATCAGGCCAAATGCCGTCAGAATCAGTGAACGTTGTTCCAGTCCAATCTGTCCTTTGGGGTCTAGTAGTGCAGAATCGCAGCCACTGAGTAATACAGTGCCCGCGAATAATGACAACCATCCCAAACTTTTATTGTATTTCCCGAGTCTCATTTAACGACCTCAATTCCACGGAGTCTGGTGGCGTTTAAAGTGTGGGGGCATTTTACGGGAAGGTTACATTACTGTAAACATCATTAGGCCTGTGTCAGGAAGGTGTTACTGGGTTCTGCCGCACATGTCACAAGTGTTGCAAATTATGTCGCTTTTTAAGACATAAGCCGCATGGCGCGGGCTTTATAACGAAAGGACCCCCAAGCATACCCTAAAAGGGGCAATTGGTATAACCATTGTTAAAAATACACAAAAAATTAACAATTAATTATCAATAAAAAGACAACTAAAAAACGAAAATTCAATGTTTCAAATGCTGAATCGTTTAATGAGAAAATAGAGTTTGGAATTGACTCCAATAATTTCCAGAAGCTATCCCGCACAAAACAACAAATATTTTTTTTCGCGATTGTCGGTTATTTCACCGTTATAATTTCACTTCGTGATTACAACGGGAAATAACCTTTCGTTTTTTTCTTCAGCTCATCTGCGTTTTGCGCAATGCCAGAAAATCGAGAAGTCCCCCGATCAGGATCCCGGCGATGGCGAGCAGGGCACCCACATCCAGCAGGAGCGTTTCGAGCGGGAGCGTCAGAGAGGTGGTTGCATTAATGATGAGTACGACAAGCCACAATCCCAGCGCAAGGCACCCCACCGTTAACAACCGTAAGGCAAAACGGTAGGCGCGGTGATACTCGGTACGCGGCATAAAGTGTTCAGTACGCTGGGTATATTCCAGCGTCTGACGACACACCAGCAGCAATAAAATCCCCGGCACGGCGGCAACCACCGAGAAGAGATAGAATGTCGGCCAGCCGTGGGCTTCAACGAACCAGCCTGCAATGGGGCCGACGTATACGCGGCCCACGGCGGAAAGTGCTGAAAGCAGGGCAAACTGCGTGGCGGAAAATGATTTGTTGCACAGGGTCATCAGCAGGGCGACAAAGGCTGCCGTCCCCATTCCGCCGCAGAGGTTTTCAAAGAACACGGCTGCCGCCATGCTGATCGTATGCTTATCGGTAATCGACAGCAGCCAGTAGCCCGCGTTCGATGCCCCTTGCAGGATGCCGAAGATCAGCAGGGCGCGAAACAGCGTCAGCCGCTGCATCAACACGCCGCCGTACAAGGCGCCGACGATAGTTGCAAACAGTCCCAGCGTTTTATTCACCACGCCAACTTCCCCGGCATCAAAACCGACGCCGCGTATGAGGAAGGTGGTGGTCAGACTCATGGCAAAGGCATCGCCGAGCTTATACAGGACAATCAGCAGCAAAATCAGCCAGGCATTGTTGCGGCCAAAAAAATCACGCAATGGTTCAGCGACGGCCTGCTCCAGCGAGCGTGGAACCGGGATCACATCGCTCGGTTCAGGCGCGAACAGGGTGGCAATAATGCAGGGGATCAGCAGTGCGGCCATCAGCCAGTACATGCCCTGCCAGCCGAGATAGCGGTCAGCAAGCCACAGTGCGAGTCCACCGGAAACCAGCATGCCCAGTCGATAGCCCAGCACGCTGATGGCGGCACCCGCACCACGCTCTTCCGCTGGCAACACGTCCGTTTTCCAGGCATCGAACACGATATCCTGCGACGCGGAACAGAAGGCAATCACCACCGCAAGCGCTGCCATCCAGCGCAATTGCGTGGAAGGTTCGAGGAAGCCCATGGCGGCAATGGCCAGCAGTAACAGCACCTGCGTCATGACCAGCCAACCGCGACGCCGCCCGAGGAACGGCGGCGTATAACGGTCCATCACCGGAGACCAGAGGAACTTAAAGACGTAAGCCTGGCCGACAAGCGAGAAGAAGCCGATGGTTTTGAGATCGATATTCTCGACGGTCATCCACGCCTGTAAGGTGCCGGAGGTGAGCGCGAGGGGTAAACCGGAGGCGAAACCGAGGATCAGCAGAATGGCTGATTTCGGTTGCTGGAAAATGCGTAAGTAGTGACTGGACATGTTTTTATTGAAACTGACCCGGCTAAGCGCCGGGTCAGTGCGCAGAATTAACGAGCGTTCTGCTTGATGAAGTCATGAATGCTGGTGTCCTGCGCCATATCGGCGATGGTATCAGTCAGCACGCTGTTTACCGCGTTAGCAATGTTCTGGTTGGATGCCTGGAACGCACCTTCAACAGAGTAGCTGGCGCGGTAATTTTTGGTCATCTTGTTGCCGTTTTTCGCGGTAGCAATGATGGCGATATCCGCTTTGGTCGCGATGTTATAGCGCACGTTACCCTGGGAGACGTCAGCGTACAGGTTGTTCACGATGATCTGCAGATCAACCGCGCCGCTTGGCCCAATCATATAACCGCGTGAGGTCATCTGCTTCTCGAGCACTTCCTGCAGCAGGAAGCGCAGGTCGCGGGAGGCGGTCAGCGTAACCTGCTGGTTATCGCGGGTCACTTTTGCCAGCGCCTGGTCCTGACGCTGATCGGCACCGTTAATGCTCACGGTCACACCCATCAGGCTTGGATCCTGCTGAGGCAGGGTAATTTTTGGTGACACATCAATAGTCGTTGGCGGGGTTGCGCAGCCTGCCAGCATAAAAAGTGCTACCAACGGAAAGAAGAGTTTTTTTAACATTTTCAGGTTCTCAACGAATCGTAAGCATATAAAGAGAAAAATTGTCGCCATCATAACATCGCTAACGGCGAGGGGAAGTGGTCAACGCATGTAAATTCATCGCCTTGTCCGAAAACTGACCAGTTCACCGTTTTTCTCAATCCGTGTATGACAAAACGTATGAGCCTCACAGTGAACTTCATTCGTTTGAATGAGAAAATCAGACGAAAGCTAAATATTTGTTGTCAAGGTGTAATGGAAACGGTAAAAGCGGCTAACATTTAAAGGGATGGGTGACATCCTGGCGTTGTCGGAGGAGTAATTTCATGATGATACGTGAGCAGATAGAAGATAAATTAAGGGCAGCTTTTAACCCTGTGTTTCTCGAAGTTGTCGACGAAAGCTATCGTCATAACGTACCGGCGGGTTCTGAAAGCCACTTTAAAGTGGTTCTGGTCAGCGATCGTTTCCTGGGAGAGCGTTTCCTGAACCGACATCGCTTGATCTACAGTACCCTGACGGAAGAACTCTCCACAACCGTACATGCCCTGGCGCTGCATACCTACACCATTAAGGAATGGGAAGGCTTGCAGGATACGGTATTCGCATCACCGCCTTGCCGCGGTGCAGGCACCATAGCCTGATAAATCGGATTTGCAACCGCTGGAGCTTTTCCAGTATGTTGCTTGCAGATTTCCTCAAAACGGCCTCCGGGCCGTTTTGTTTTGTCTGAGTTTTGAGCGGATGGTGCGTTTTTAAGGCTAAAAATAGCCTTAAAGTGTGAAAAAAGCCGCAGCAACATGCCCCAACCGTTCTCGACTCACCTAAGTGATGCCGCTATAATGCCGCGTCTTATTGAATGTCTTCGGGATGATTCTGGCGACAGGGAATGTGAATCTGCACTAAGAGAGCATCCCGGTAAAACAGACAGATTCAGAGTTGACCGAGCACTGTGATTTTTTTGAGGTAACAAGATGCAAGTTTCAGTTGAAACCACTCAAGGCCTTGGCCGCCGTGTAACGATTACTATCGCTGCTGACAGCATCGAAACTGCTGTGAAAAGCGAGCTGGTCAACGTAGCAAAAAAAGTACGTATTGACGGCTTCCGCAAGGGCAAAGTACCAATGAATGTTGTTGCTCAGCGTTATGGCGCTTCCGTGCGTCAGGATGTGCTGGGTGAACTGATGAGCCGTAACTTTATTGATGCGATCATCAAAGAAAAAATCAATCCAGCCGGCGCGCCGAACTACGTTCCAGGCGAATACAAACAGGGCGAAGACTTCACCTACTCCGTAGAGTTCGAAGTGTACCCAGAAGTTGAGCTGAAAGGTCTGGAGTCTATCGAAGTTGAGAAACCTGTTGTTTCCGTGACTGACGAAGACGTTGACGGCATGCTGGACACCCTGCGCAAGCAGCAGGCGAACTGGAAAGAGAAAGAAGGCGCTGTTGACGCTGAAGACCGCGTTACCATCGACTTCACCGGTTCTGTAGACGGCGAAGAGTTCGAAGGCGGCAAAGCGTCTGACTTCGTACTGGCAATGGGCCAGGGCCGTATGATCCCAGGCTTCGAAGACGGTATCAAAGGCCACAAGGCTGGCGAAGAGTTCACCATCGACGTGACCTTCCCGGAAGAATACCACGCTGAAAACCTGAAAGGTAAAGCAGCGAAGTTCGTCATCAACCTGAAGAAAGTGGAAGAGCGCGAACTGCCAGAACTGACTGAAGAATTCATCAAGCGTTTCGGCGTGGAAGATGGTTCTGTTGCTGGCCTGCGTACCGAAGTGCGTAAGAACATGGAGCGCGAGCTGAACGGCGCTGTGCGTAACCGTGTGAAATCTCAGGCGATTGACGGTCTGGTGAAAGCGAACGACATCGACGTTCCTGCTGCCCTGATCGACAGCGAAATCGACGTACTGCGCCGTCAGGCTGCACAGCGTTTCGGTGGCAACCAGCAGCAAGCGATGGAACTGCCACGCGAGCTGTTCGAAGAGCAAGCGAAACGTCGCGTTGTTGTTGGCCTGCTGCTGGGCGAAGTCATTCGTACCCACGAGCTGAAAGCTGACGAAGAGCGTGTGAAAGGCCTGATCGAAGAGATGGCTTCTGCATACGAAGATCCATCAGAAGTGATCGAGTTCTACGGTAAGAACAAAGAGCTGATGGACAACATGCGCAACGTCGCACTGGAAGAGCAGGCTGTTGAAGCGGTACTGGCGAAAGCTAAAGTGTCCGAAAAAGCGACCTCTTTCAACGAACTGATGAACCAGCAGGCGTAATTTCGCCCCAACGGTTTAAAGTTTGAACAAAAACCCGTTGCCTTTTGGCGACGGGTTTTTTTTATCACACCAATAGCCCAGGAAGAGTGCTAAAACGCCCTTTCAGTGTTAGCGTAACAACAAAAGGTTGTTATGCTTGAAATAGGGCAATGTGAACCCCATAAGTATGGAATCACGATGAATGAGACTGGCTGATAATCCGTCCATAAGGTTACAATCAGTACAGCAGGTGTTTTCAATTTAGATCCAGGAGACGGAAATGTCATACAGTGGCGAACGAGATAACTTTGCACCCCATATGGCTCTGGTGCCAATGGTTATTGAACAGACCTCACGTGGTGAGCGTTCTTTTGATATCTATTCCCGTCTGCTCAAGGAACGCGTTATCTTTCTGACCGGCCAGGTGGAAGACCACATGGCTAACCTGATCGTGGCGCAGATGCTGTTTCTGGAAGCGGAAAACCCGGAAAAAGACATTTACCTGTACATTAACTCCCCTGGTGGCGTGATTACCGCAGGTATGTCCATTTATGACACCATGCAATTCATCAAGCCTAATGTAAGCACTATCTGTATGGGTCAGGCTGCATCTATGGGCGCGTTCCTGTTAACTGCAGGGGCGAAGGGTAAGCGTTTCTGCCTGCCTAATTCCCGCGTGATGATTCACCAGCCACTGGGTGGTTACCAGGGCCAGGCGACGGATATCGAAATCCACGCCCGAGAAATTCTGAAAGTTAAAGCGCGCATGAATGAACTTATGGCGCAGCATACGGGTCAACCCCTCGAGCAGATCGAGCGCGATACCGAGCGCGATCGCTTCCTCTCTGCTCCAGAGGCAGTTGAGTACGGCTTAGTCGACTCCGTGTTAACCCATCGTAATTGATGCCCGCGACGCGAGTGTGCCGCTATACTAAAGTAGGGCGGCACGCTGCTTTAAGCAGCTTGCGTCTGAGATTGGCATTTGCGTCGTCATGTGCGGCACAAAGAACTTAAAAAGAGGTTTGGACTCATGACAGATAAACGCAAAGATGGTTCGGGCAAACTGCTGTACTGCTCTTTTTGCGGCAAAAGCCAGCATGAAGTGCGTAAACTGATTGCCGGGCCGTCCGTGTATATCTGCGATGAATGTGTCGACTTATGTAACGACATCATTCGCGAAGAGATTAAAGAAGTTGCGCCACACCGTGAGCGTAGCGCGTTGCCAACGCCGCATGAAATTCGTCATCACCTTGACGACTACGTCATCGGGCAGGAGCAGGCCAAGAAAGTGCTGGCAGTGGCGGTATACAACCACTACAAACGTCTGCGTAACGGCGATACCAGTAACGGTGTGGAACTGGGCAAAAGTAACATTCTGCTGATTGGCCCAACAGGCTCCGGTAAAACGCTGCTGGCCGAAACGCTGGCGCGTCTGCTGGATGTTCCGTTTACTATGGCTGATGCCACCACCCTGACCGAAGCCGGTTATGTGGGTGAAGACGTTGAAAACATCATCCAGAAACTGCTGCAGAAGTGCGACTACGACGTACAGAAAGCGCAGCGCGGGATTGTCTACATCGATGAGATTGACAAGATCTCCCGTAAGTCTGACAACCCGTCCATCACCCGTGACGTGTCGGGCGAAGGCGTGCAGCAGGCGCTGTTGAAATTGATCGAAGGTACGGTTGCCGCCGTTCCACCGCAGGGCGGTCGTAAACATCCGCAGCAGGAGTTCCTGCAGGTTGATACTTCCAAAATTCTGTTTATCTGCGGCGGTGCGTTTGCAGGCCTTGATAAAGTGATCTCTCACCGTGTTGAAACCGGCTCCGGCATTGGTTTTGGCGCGACGGTGAAATCCACCTCCGAAAAACCAAACGAAGGTGAGCTGCTGTCACAGGTTGAGCCGGAAGATCTGATCAAATTTGGTCTGATCCCTGAGTTCATTGGTCGTCTGCCGGTTGTGGCAACGCTGAATGAACTGAGCGAAGACGCGCTGATCCAGATCCTGAAAGAGCCGAAAAACGCGCTGACCAAGCAGTATCAGGCGCTGTTCAATCTGGAAGGCGTTGAGCTGGAATTCCGTGACGAAGCGCTGGACGCGATCGCCAAGAAAGCAATGGTCCGTAAAACCGGCGCGCGTGGTCTGCGTTCTATCGTTGAAGCAGCACTGCTCGACACCATGTACGATCTGCCGTCCATGGAAGATGTCGAAAAAGTGGTTATCGACGAGTCCGTTATCGGCGGGCAGACCAAGCCGCTGCTGATTTATGGCAAACCGGAAGCTCAGCAGGCATCTGGCGAATAATTCACCAAATCATACAAGCAGTTATTCAAAAAGGGGGGATTTTATCTCCCCTTTACTTTTTCCGTATTCATGGCGTTGAATGTGTGGGAAACATCCCCATATACTGGTTACATGTTAATGGTTGTGTGAAGCACAGTGACATAACCAGTTTACCTGGCGGACACTAAACTAAGAGAGAGCTCTATGAATCCTGAGCGTTCTGAACGCATTGAAATCCCCGTATTGCCGTTGCGCGATGTGGTGGTTTATCCGCACATGGTCATACCCTTATTTGTAGGGCGGGAAAAATCTATCCGTTGCCTCGAAGCCGCCATGGATCATGATAAAAAAATCATGCTGGTGGCGCAGAAAGAAGCATCAACGGATGAGCCGGGTGTAAACGATCTTTTCACCGTCGGGACCGTGGCCTCTATTTTGCAGATGCTGAAGCTGCCTGACGGCACCGTGAAGGTGCTGGTAGAAGGCCTGCAGCGTGCGCGTATTACCACTTTGTCAGACGATGGCGAACACTTCTCTGCCAAGGCAGAGTATCTTGATTCGCCTGAGCTTGATGAGCGCGAGCAGGAAGTGCTGGTGCGCACCGCGATTAGCCAGTTTGAAGGCTATATCAAGCTGAACAAGAAAATCCCACCAGAAGTGCTAACGTCGCTGAACAGCATCGACGATCCTGCGCGTCTGGCGGACACCATCGCTGCACACATGCCGCTGAAGCTGGCTGACAAACAGTCCGTGCTGGAAATGTCCGACGTTAATGAACGTCTGGAATACCTGATGGCGATGATGGAATCTGAAATCGATCTGCTGCAGGTTGAGAAGCGTATTCGCAACCGCGTGAAAAAGCAGATGGAAAAATCTCAGCGTGAGTACTATCTGAATGAGCAAATGAAGGCCATTCAGAAAGAACTGGGCGAGATGGACGACGCGCCGGACGAAAACGAAGCGCTGAAGCGTAAGATCGACGCGGCGAAGATGCCGAAAGAGGCGAAAGAGAAAGCGGAAGCCGAGCTGCAGAAGCTGAAAATGATGTCTCCAATGTCGGCTGAAGCGACCGTCGTGCGCGGCTACATTGAGTGGATGGTGCAGGTTCCGTGGAACGCCCGCAGCAAGGTCAAAAAAGATCTGCGTCAGGCTCAGGAGATCCTGGATACCGACCACTACGGCCTGGAGCGCGTGAAAGACCGCATTCTTGAGTACCTCGCGGTACAAAGCCGTGTGAACAAAATCAAAGGCCCAATTCTGTGTCTGGTAGGGCCGCCAGGGGTAGGTAAAACCTCTCTGGGTCAGTCCATCGCCAAAGCGACCGGACGTAAGTATATCCGCATGGCGCTGGGTGGCGTACGCGATGAAGCGGAAATCCGCGGTCACCGCCGTACCTACATCGGTTCAATGCCGGGTAAACTGATCCAGAAGATGGCGAAAGTGGGCGTTAAAAACCCGCTGTTCCTGCTCGATGAGATCGACAAAATGTCGTCAGACATGCGTGGCGATCCGGCGTCTGCGCTGCTGGAAGTGCTTGATCCAGAACAGAACGTGGCGTTCAGCGATCACTACCTGGAAGTGGACTACGATCTGAGCGATGTGATGTTCGTGGCGACGTCCAACTCCATGAACATTCCGGCCCCGCTGCTGGACCGTATGGAAGTGATCCGTCTCTCCGGCTATACCGAAGACGAGAAGCTGAACATTGCGAAACAGCACCTGTTGCCGAAGCAGATTGAGCGTAACGCGCTGAAAGCGAACGAGCTGACCGTTGAGGACAGCGCGATTGTTGGCATCATCCGCTACTACACCCGTGAAGCGGGCGTGCGTAGCCTTGAGCGTGAAATTTCTAAACTGTGCCGTAAGGCGGTGAAACAGCTGCTGCTGGATAAGAGCCTGAAACACATCGTGATTAACGGCGACAATCTGCACGCCTACCTGGGCGTACAGCGCTTTGATTACGGTCGCGCAGACAATGAAAACCGCGTTGGTCAGGTGACCGGTCTGGCATGGACGGAAGTGGGTGGCGATCTGCTGACCATCGAAACCGCCTGCGTGCCGGGCAAAGGCAAGCTGACCTACACCGGCTCGCTGGGTGAAGTGATGCAGGAGTCCATTCAGGCGGCATTGACCGTGGTGCGCGCGCGCGCGGAAAAACTGGGCATTAACGCGGATTTCTACGAAAAACGCGACATCCACGTTCACGTTCCGGAAGGGGCGACGCCGAAAGATGGCCCAAGTGCGGGTATTGCTATGTGTACCGCGCTGGTTTCCTGTCTGACGGGCAACCCGGTGCGTGCCGACGTGGCGATGACCGGTGAAATTACCCTGCGTGGTCAGGTACTGCCAATCGGTGGATTGAAAGAAAAACTGCTGGCGGCACATCGCGGTGGGATCAAAACCGTATTGATTCCTTATGAAAATAAACGCGATCTGGAAGAGATTCCGGACAACGTGATTGCCGATCTGCAGATCCATCCGGTGAAACGCATTGAGGAAGTTCTTAGTCTCGCACTGCAGAATGAACCCTCCGGAATGCAGGTTGTAACCGCAAAATAGTGACCTCGCGCAAAGAGCGTCAATAAAAACAAGGCTGGTAAGTCATTTCGCACTTGCCAGCCTTTTTTTGTATAGCTAATTTAGATTGCTGATTGGGTTAGCCATCAACAACGGGTGTTGTAAGGTCATGGCAGGCCTGATATAACTGCTGCGCGGTCGCGCTGTGAAGGATTCAGGTGCGATATAAATTATAAAAGAGAGGAAGAGAACAGTGAATAAATCTCAACTGATTGACAAAATTGCTGCTGGTGCTGATATTTCTAAAGCTGCAGCTGGACGTGCGTTAGATGCATTAATTGCTTCTGTTACTGAATCTCTGCAGTCTGGGGACGACGTTGCGCTGGTAGGCTTCGGTACTTTTGCTGTTAAAGAGCGTGCTGCCCGTACTGGCCGCAACCCTCAAACCGGTAAAGAGATCACCATTGCTGCCGCTAAAGTGCCGGGTTTCCGTGCAGGTAAAGCGCTGAAAGACGCAGTAAACTGATTGCTTTCCCGCTTCAGGGAAGCCGAAAAGTACAAGGGCGCATCAATTGATGTGCCTTTTTTGTTTGTCCAGACCTGGTTTGTGCGAGTTTATGCGAGTTGTGGGCTGACAATCGCACCGTTTTCTTGTCACAATACGCCTTTACGCGCGACGGTAAGGATTTTCCGTCAGCGTCAGGTAACCAGTCACCTACAGCGGAGTGTTGTTACACCATGATGGACAGCTTACGCACGGCTGCTAACAGTCTCGTGCTCAAGATTATTTTCGGTATCATTATCGTGTCGTTCATTTTGACCGGCGTGAGCAGTTACCTTATCGGCGGTGGCGCGAACTATGCCGCAAAAGTGAACGGCCAGGAGATCAGCCGTGGGCAGTTCGAGAACGCTTTCGCCGGTGAACGTAACCGTATGCAGCAACAGCTGGGCGATCAATTCTCTGAACTGGCAGCGAACGAAGGCTATATGAAAACCTTGCGTCAGCAGACGCTTAATCGCCTTATCGATGAAGCGTTGCTGGACCAGTATGCGAAGGGACTGGGTCTTGGCATTAGCGATGAGCAGGTCAAAAAAGCCATCTTCTCAACTCCGGCATTCCAGTCTAACGGCAAATTCGACAACGCCCGTTACAACAGCATCGTAAACCAGATGGGAATGACTGCCGATCAGTACGCGCAGGCGCTGCGTAACCAGCTGACCACTCAGCAACTCATCAATGCCGTTGTAGGCACCGATTTCATGCTCAAAGGTGAAACCGACGAACTGGCTGCGCTGGTGGCTCAGCAGCGTGTCGTGCGTGAAGCGACAATTGATGTGAATGCACTGGCGGCAAAGCAGCAGGTGAGCGACGCAGAAGTTAACGCTTACTACGAGCAGAACAAGAACACTTTCGTTGCGCCTGAGCAGTTCCGCGTGAGCTACATCAAACTGGATGCGGCTGCGCTGCAGGAAACCGCGTCTGACGCGGAAATCCAGTCTTACTACGACCAGCATCAGGATCAGTTCACTCAGCCGCAGCGTAACCGCTACAGCGTGATTCAGACTAAGACCGAGGCAGATGCCAAAGCCGTGCTGGATGAGCTGAACAAAGGCGCTGATTTCGCGACCGTCGCGAAAGCAAAATCCACCGACATTATCTCTGCGAAAAACGGCGGTGATATGGGCTGGCTGGAAGACGCGACCACGCCGGACGAGCTGAAAAATGCCGGCCTGAAAGAGAAAGGCCAGCTGTCAGGCGTCGTTAAGTCTTCCGTTGGTTTCCTGGTCGTGCGTCTGGACGACATCACCGCGGCAAAAACCAAGCCGCTGGCTGACGTTCGCGATGATATCGCGGCGAAAGTGAAACAGGAAAAAGCGCTGGATGCTTATTACGCACTGCAGCAGAAAGTGAGCGATGCGGCGAGCAACGACAATGAATCTCTGGCGGGTGCAGAGCAGGCGGCGGGTGTCAAAGCGGTTGAAACAGGCTGGTTTGGACGCGACAACCTGCCGGAAGAGCTGAACTTCAAGCCGGTTTCTGACGCCATCTTCAACGGTGGTCTGGTAGGCGAGAACGGCACGCCGGGCAGCAACTCTGACATCATTACCGTTGACGGTGACCGTGCATTCGTTCTGCGTGTCAGTGAGCACAAAGCGGAAGCCGTTAAGCCGCTGGCGGAAGTGAAAGATCAGGTTATTGCGCAGGTTAAGCACAACAAAGCTGAGCAGCAGGCAAAACTGGATGCTGAGAAGATCCTGGTTGACCTGAAAGCAGGTAAAGAGGACGCGCTGAAAGCCGCTGGCCTGAGCTTCGGTGAGGCGAAAACGCTGAGCCGTACCGGTCAGGACCCAATCAGCCAGGCCGCGTTTGGTCTGACGCTGCCAGCGAAGGATAAACCAAGCTTCGGCACCACAACCGATATGCAGGGTAACGTTGTTCTGCTGGCGCTGGATGAAGTGAAAGCGGGCACGCTGCCAGAAGCACAGAAGAAAGCGATGGTTCAGGGGATTACCCAGAACAATGCCCAGATTGCCTTCGAAGCCATGATGAGCAACCTGCGTAAAGAAGCAAAAATCAAGCTGGGTGATGTGATGACTCAGCAGCAGTAATTACGAGTCTGCTCGCAGATTTTCGTAACGCTCTGCAAAAACTAAAGGCCGCTTTCGCGGCCTTTTCCATTTCTGCAATCTGCTGTTTGTGCCCGTTTTACCCGGCGGCTATCGTGACGTGGCTGTCAACAAACAAGGAGAAAACAGCATGAAACGTGGAATCAAAGCACTGTTAATTACGCTGGCTATTGCCACCACCGGGATGAGCGCGGGCGCGCTGGCGGTGACGCCCGCCGCTAAACCACAGGCTACGCAGAGCAAGTCTGACGCGGCAGCGCCGGTGCAGGGGCAAACCAAAGCGACTGATGTCGGTAAAAATACCGATGATGACGGTACGCGGGTCAGCATCAATTCGGCCTCTGCGGAAGATCTCGCTCGCGTCATGAATGGCGTTGGCCTGAAAAAAGCGCAGGCTATCGTCAGCTACCGCGAAGAATATGGTCCTTTCAAAACGGTCGACGATCTCAAGCAGGTACCGGGAATGGGGAGTGCGCTGGTTGAGCGCAACCTCTCACACCTGACGTTGTAATTACGCAATTTCTTGCACTGCGGCCAAATTTTGCCAGGATAAAGAGGTCATACCAGTTATGACCTCTCATCCTACAATAACAGTAAAGGCTATTGCGCTATGCAGACAAAAATCAAAGTACGCGGTTTCCATCTCGACGTTTACCAGCACGTGAACAACGCCCGCTATCTTGAGTTTCTTGAAGAGGCGCGCTGGGACGGGCTGGAAAACAGCGAAAGCTTTCAGTGGCTGACCGCGCACAACATCGCGTTCGTGGTCGTCAATATCAACATCAACTACCGCCGTCCGGCCGTGCTGGGGGATGTGCTGACCGTCACCAGTCAGGTTCAGCAGCTAAACGGTAAAAGCGGGGTGTTGAGCCAGGTGGTGACGCTGGATCCTGAAGGGCAGGTCGTGGCTGATGCTCTGATCACCTTTGTCTGTATCGATCTGAAAACGCAGAAAGCGCTGCCGCTGGAAGGGGAGTTGCGAGAAAAGCTGGAGCTGATGATCGCGTAGAAAGTTTGTCTTTTATAAAAGACAAAAGGAATTTTCAGGGATAGAATAATGGACAGGGACTACGTTGTTGAACGTTACCGGACCCGTGACGGAAAAGTGCCGTTTGAAGAGTGGGTAGCGAAGATGAAGCGAAAGGATCCGGAGTTAGCGTTTCGGATCCTTCTGCGAATTGACCGTGCTGAGAAAGGGAATTTCGGCGATTACCGATATCTCAGAGAGGGGATCTGGGAACTGAAAATTGATTGTGGTCCCGGCTATCGAATCTATTTTTCGGTACAACATCGCAAGATCCTGTTGTTGCTGATCGGCGGTGACAAAAAGAGTCAAAAGACTGATGTGAAACTGGCAATAGATTACTGGAGAGAACATCAAAAGGATAAACCGGATGAGCAAGAGCCAACGAAAATTTTCTAGTTCCGTCAGCCACGATGAAGCCGTCGTAAAAATGCTTCGTGAAAACCCTTCCTACGCTCAGCTATATCTGCAGGTTGCATTGGATGAGATTTATGAAGACCAGGGGATCCCAGCATACTTAATCGCGTTAAGACGTGTTATCGAATCCCGCGGCGGCATAGGTGAAATCGCTGCCAAAGCAGGTCTGTCCCGTCAGCAGCTATACCGAACCCTGTCAGACAACGGCAACCCAACGCTGACAACGCTGATGAAGGTTACCCGTGCTGCCGGTGTGAAACTGTTCGACAGCACGGTCAAGTAGGCCTATTTAAGCCCGGTTTTTTTCTGCATCGCGGTCATCACGCCGACTTTATCGGCAAGATAATGGTTCAACCCATTCGCACGCAGATTACAGGCCGCGCACTGGCCACAACCGTCGCCTTTGATGCCGTTATAGCAGGTGAGCGTCTCGCTGCGAACCAGGTCCAGCTTGCCCCAGTAGTCGGCCAGCGCCCAGGTTTCGGCCTTATCCAGCCACATCAGCGGAGTTTCAAAGCGCGTCTCTTTTGCCATGCCAAGATTAACGGCGTGGTTGAGCGCTTTCACGAACTCATCACGACAGTCCGGGTAGCCGGAGAAGTCGGTCTCGCACACGCCCGTGATCACCGCTTCGGCTTGCACCTGGTAGGCGTAGATTGCGGTCAGCGTCAGGAACAGAATATTGCGGCCCGGCACAAAGGTATTCGGAATACCGCTGGCATCGGGTTCGTAGTCAGGTACCGGGATACTGTCCCGGGTGAGGCTACTGACGGCCAGTTCATTTAACAGCGTAACGTCCAGCACCTTGTGCGCGCGTGCGCCCAGTTTCAAAGCCAGTTCACGGGCCACGTCGATTTCAGCGCGGTGGCGCTGACCATAATCGAAAGTCACGCAGTGAACTTCATCGTACTGATGAAGAGCCTGAACCAGGCAGGTAGTGGAATCTTGTCCTCCGCTGAACACGACGACGGCACGTTTCATAAATCATCTCGACAGTTACGGTAAAAACAGTATGTTAACGCCTGACTTCAGCGCCGACCAGCTTCTTCACGATTTGGGGGCAGGAAGCCAGGCTTCGGTGAAATCAAACCAGCCACGGGTATTAAGCCGGATACCGTTAACGCCCGGTGGGGCGCTGATTTGATACTGGTAGTTAAATAGCGGTGTAATCACCGCATTTTCCATAAGCTGGCTAAAAATGGCTTTCAGGCCTGCATGCCGCGCCAGTTCGTCGGCCTGGGTCTGAACCGCATCCAGCGTGGCTTGTAGATGAGCAAACTGCGGCGCGCTTAACAGGTGCGGCCAAAGCGCATCACAGCGTAGCCACTGCTCAAGCGTGTACTCTGGCGCTTCCCCAATCAGCCTGTCACCCATCATGATATCCGCCTCTGCCAGTCGCTGGCATCCGTCCCATGTTTTGGCATTGTGAAAAATGACCCTAAGCTCACAGCCTTGTTGGGCAAGGTACTGTTTCAGCTGGTTTGCCATGGTGTGGAGTTCAACCGGCAGATGATAAATCAGCGTCAATGTTTCAGGCAGACGAACATCCGTTAAATCAGGCCACTGCGGTATATCCCAGCCGGGCAGGAGTTCTTCCGTAGGCGTGATTAAACCCTCATTCAACGGCAGCGTGTGCAGCAGCGTCGAGAGATGGATGATATTGATCAGCCGTCGTGCCTGCATTTTGTTCAGGCGTGGGCTGTGCTTCAGCGTGAGATAACAAAACCCCAGGCTGGTACTGCTGCTTACCAGCCGCAGGTTTTCCAGTTCATCAAGCTCGCCAATGGCGATTTGTACCGGATGACGACAGCTGGTGCCAAGCCCGTAGTCAAACAGCGTCGGCGTGATCCAGTATTCAATCGCTTTCAGTAGCGGGTGGCTAAGATGGTACTGCTCGTGGCTTTCCAGACGAACCAATTCAGGATCGAACACGCTCAGTTTGAAAGGACCGCTGCCCGTCATGGGCTGGTCGGGATGGGCGAGGCGACTGCAGTATGTCGCCAGGCGGTGCGCAAGCCAGTGGTCCGGCTGATGGAGGGTAAATGTCAGACACTGCGGGTGGGTGACGTCAATGCGTAATACGCTCTGAAACAGCTTACGCAGGGCTGGCAGCGCCAGCAGCGCCGTCAGGCTTCGCTGAAGCTGTGCCGTCTCGATTTTATCGCCGTTATGCCAGTGCAGGGTGGAACGGATGTAAAAGTGCCACCGCAGGCCGTCCGCCGAGACCTCCCAATGGTGCGCCAGATCCCCCGTTGGTTCGCTGCCGCTGCCGTGAAAGCGCGTCAGCCCGGAGAAAACGTGCCCGGCCAGATGTTGCTCCGCCCGACCGGGCAAAAATCCGGGATGAAGGGGATCCAGCGAGCGGTAGTAGGGGATACGCAGCGTCGGCGTATCGTTTTGCCAGTGGCCGCCCAGAAATGGATGCAGCAGCGCACGTAAATCCTCAGGCGCAAGCTGTGCCAGTTCGAGGGCGTTATGTTGCTGCCCGCTTTTCAGCGCCTCTTCCATCATCACATTGCGCAGCGATTCCGGGGTGACGTGAAACGTCAGCTCACCTCGCTTTCCGCGACCAGACTGCGCTTGCCAGCTGAGCCACCCAGCCTCCTGAGCCTGACGCAGCAGCGTTCGGACATGCCGCTCGCTACAAAAACAGCGGGCGGCCAACTCGCTGATAGTGACCTGCTGCGTTGCACCCTCGGAAGGTTGCCACAGTCGCTGATACTGATTAAGACGATTAAGCTGGCGCATAAGAAACCCGGAACAATAATTATCATCTATTCACTATTACTTCCGTATATCTCACACGATACTGATACACAAGTTAATCGCATCACATTTTCAGGAGTAATCATGGCCAGGCTTGCGGCATTTGATATGGACGGCACGCTGTTAATGCCGGATCACCGTCTGGGGAAGAAAACCCTGAGTACCCTGAAGCGCCTGCGCGAGCGAGATGTCACCCTGACGTTTGCCACCGGTCGTCATGTGCTGGAAATGCGCCATTTGCTGGGCGCGTTTTCCCTCGACGCCTTTCTGATCACCGGCAACGGGACGCGAATTCACTCCGTGGAAGGCGATGTGCTGCACCGACAGGATCTCAACCCGGAAGTGGCGGATATCGTGCTGCACAGTACCTGGGACACGCAGGCCAGCATCCACGTCTTTAACGATGGGGGCTGGTTTACCGGCAGCGAAATCCCGGAATTATTGCATGCGCATGTTTACAGCGGCTTTAAATATCAGCTGATCGATCTGCGGCGGATCCCCGCCCATGCGGTCACCAAGATCTGCTTTTGCGGCGATCATGACGATCTCTGTCGCTTACGGATTCAGCTGAATGAGGCGCTGGGCGACCGGGCGCACCTGACCTTCTCGGCGGTGGATTGTCTGGAAGTGCTGCCGGTGGGCTGTAACAAAGGTTCAGCCCTGGCGGTTCTGAGCGACCACCTGGGCTTAACGATGCAGGATTGTATGGCGTTTGGCGACGCCATGAACGACCGCGAGATGCTGGGCAGCGTCGGTCGCGGTCTGATTATGGGGAACGCGATGGCGCAGCTAAAAGCGGAACTTCCCCATCTGCCGGTTATCGGACACTGCGGCAATGAAGCGGTGTCCCATTTTTTGACGCATTGGCTGGACAACAACAACCTCCCGTATTCCCCCGAATAGTGAGACCCTTCCAGCAAGCCAGACTTCGGTCTGGCTTTTTTTATTTCACCAGCTCTGCAATCTGCGCTTTCCACGGGGCGATATTGCCGATGTTGGCCTGCACCCACTCCGCGTTGTAGTAGGTCTCGAGATAACGCTCGCCGCTGTCGCAGAGCAGCGTGACGATGGAACCGGTGCGGCCCTCTTCGCGCATGCGTGCGGCAAGCTGCAGTGCGCCCCACATGTTAGTGCCCGTTGAGGCGCCCACTTTGCGGCCAAGCTGCGTCTCCAGCCAGTGCGCCGTTGCCACGCTTGCGGCATCCGGCACGCGCATCATCTCATCCACGACGTCGGGAATGAAAGAGGGCTCCACGCGCGGGCGACCAATCCCTTCAATTTTACTGCCTACCGGGCTACGCAGTTCGGCGTTACGGTTTTGCCAGTAGTCGAGGAACACGGAGTTCTGGGGGTCAACCACCATCAGCTGGGTATCGTAGCCCTGACAGCGGATGTAGCGGCCGATAGTGGCAGACGTGCCCCCCGTACCGGCGCTCATTACAATGTACGACGGAACCGGGTGCGGCTCGTGGGTCATCTGGCGGAAAATACTGTCGGCAATGTTGTTATTGCCGCGCCAGTCGGTGGCTCGCTCGGCGAAGGTGAACTGGTCCATATAGTGGCCGTTCAGCTCGCGCGCCAGCATTTCAGAGGCGGCGTAGATTTCGCAGGCGCTTTCCACAAAGTGGCAGCGTCCGCCGTAAAATTCGATCTGTTCGATTTTGCGTTTTGCAGTGCAGGACGGCATGACGGCGATAAACGGCAGGCCCAGCAGTCGGGCGAAATAGGCTTCGGACACCGCTGTGGAACCGGACGAGGATTCAATAATCGTCGTGCCTTCTTTAATCCAGCCGTTACATAAACCGTATAAAAACAGGGAACGTGCCAGACGATGCTTCAGGCTACCGGTAGGATGAGTGCTTTCGTCTTTCAGATAGAGCTGAATGCCGTCAAATCCCGGCAGGGAAAGGCGAATCAGGTGCGTATCCGCCGAGCGCTGATAGTCGGCATTGATTTCGCTGATCGCATGTTTAACCCAGGTGCTATTCATCGTAGTTATCCGTTTGTCATTTTGTGCCTAGCATAGCGAAAAGCACAGAAAAAATTGTTGCTATCTGGCCTTTAAAATAGAATGTAGGGAGAAAAATTTTCTCTGCGAGGTGGGTATGCTAGATAAAATTGACCGCAAGCTGCTTTCATTGTTGCAAACGGACTGCACCCTCTCTTTGCAGGCGTTAGCAGATGCCGTTAATCTGACCACCACACCGTGCTGGAAACGCCTCAAGAAGCTGGAAGATGACGGCGTGCTGCTGGGCCGTGTGGCGTTATTAGATCCCGAAAAACTGGGGCTTGGACTGACGGCCTTTGTCCTGATAAAAACGCAGCACCACAGCAGCGAATGGTATTGCCGCTTTGTCACTCAGGTTTCTGAGATGCCTGAGGTGCTCGGCTTCTGGCGTATGGCGGGAGAATACGATTACCTGATGCGCGTCCAGGTGGCCGACATGAAGCGCTATGATGATTTCTACAAGCGGCTGGTCAACAGCGTACCGGGCTTGTCGGATGTCACCTCAAGCTTCGCGATGGAACAGATAAAATACACCACAGCATTACCCATTGAATAACTTCGAAAAATACCTTCAGGAACAAACCGCGTGCGATTATTTGCCCAATTAAGCTGGTACTTTCGTCGGGAGTGGCAACGCTACCTCGGCGCGGTATGCCTGCTTATTATCATTGCCATTCTGCAGCTGATCCCGCCAAAAGTGGTGGGGTACGTCGTGGATGGCGTCACCGAACAGCATTACACCACCGCACGGGTGTTGATGTGGGTCGGCACGCTGGTGCTGACCGCGGTGATTGTATACCTGCTGCGCTACGTCTGGCGCGTGCTCTTATTCGGTGCGTCCTATCAGCTGGCCGTTGAGCTGCGTGAAGATTTTTACCGCCAGCTGAGCCGCCAGCATCCTGAATTTTATCTCCGCCACCGGACCGGTGACCTCATTGCCCGCGCCACCAACGACGTGGACCGCGTGGTCTTTGCCGCCGGGGAAGGGGTGCTGACGCTGGTGGATTCACTGGTCATGGGCTGCGCGGTGTTGATTGTGATGTCGACCCAGATTAGCTGGCAACTGACCCTGCTGGCGCTGCTGCCAATGCCGCTGATGGCGCTGGCGATCAACCGCTACGGTGAAAAGCTCCACGAGCGTTTCAAGCTGGCGCAGGCGGCGTTTTCATCGCTCAACGATCGCACCCAGGAGAGTATGACCAGCATCCGCATGATCAAAGCGTTTGGCCTGGAAGACAGACAATCTGCTCTGTTTGCAGCCGATGCCGCAGACACGGGGGCGAAGAACATGCGCGTCGCGCGTATTGACGCCCGTTTTGACCCGACAATTTATATCGCGATTGGCATGGCGAATATGCTGGCGATTGGCGGCGGGAGCTGGATGGTGGTGCAGGGTTCCATGACCCTCGGTCAGTTGACCAGCTTTGCCATGTATTTGGGGCTGATGATCTGGCCGATGCTGGCGCTGGCGTGGATGTTTAACATCGTTGAGCGCGGCAGCGCCGCGTACAGCCGTATTCGCGCGATGCTGGCGGAAGCGCCGGTGGTGAAGGACGGCAGCGAAGCCGTTCCCGATGGGCGCGGGACCGTGAAAGTCGATATTCAATCATTTAGCTATCCGCAGACGACGCATCCGGTGCTCGAAAACGTAAACTTCACCCTGCAGCCCGGACAGATGCTGGGAATTTGCGGCCCAACGGGAGCCGGAAAAAGCACCGTTCTCTCTCTGCTGCAGCGCCACTTCGACGTGACGCAGGGCGATATTCGTTTTCATGACATTCCCTTGTCGAACCTGCTGCTGGACGGCTGGCGTAGCCGCCTGGCGGTGGTGAGTCAGACGCCGTTTTTATTCTCCGATACCATCGCGAACAATATCGCCCTCGGTCATCCTTCGGCAACACAGGACGAGATTGAACATGTGGCGCGCTTAGCCAGCGTTCATGACGATATTTTGCGTCTGCCGCAGGGCTATGAAACGGAAGTCGGCGAGCGCGGGGTGATGCTCTCCGGCGGACAAAAGCAGCGAATTTCGATCGCGCGTGCGCTGCTGCTGAATGCTGAAATCCTGATCCTGGACGATGCGCTTTCCGCCGTTGATGGCCGTACTGAGCATCAGATCCTGCACAATCTTCGTCAGTGGGGAGAAGGACGCACGGTGATCATCAGCGCCCACCGCCTGTCGGCGCTGACGGAAGCCAGTGAAATTCTGGTGTTGCAGCACGGGCATATCGCCCAGCGCGGGCAGCACGAGCAGTTGGCGGAACAGCCGGGCTGGTATCGCGACATGTATCGTTATCAGCAGCTGGAAGCGGCGCTGGATGAGGAGGCGACCCATGCGTAAGCTCGGAACAATGTGGCCGACGCTCAAACGCCTTCTGGCCTACGGTTCGCCATGGCGTAAACCGCTTTCGGTTGCCGTGCTTCTGCTGTGGATTGCGGCGATTGCCGAAGTCAGCGGCCCACTGCTTATCAGCTATTTCATCGACAATATGGTGGCGAAAAGCTATCTGCCGTGGGGGCTGGTCGCAGGCTTAGGCGTGGCCTACGTTGGGCTACAGTTAACGGCGGCAGGGCTGCACTATGCCCAGTCGCTGCTCTTTAACCGGGCAGCCGTGGGCGTGGTACAGCAGCTGCGTACGGATGTCATGGATGCCGCGCTGCGCCAGCCGCTGAGCGAGTTTGACACCCAGCCGGTCGGGCAGGTGATTTCGCGCGTGACCAACGATACTGAAGTGATCCGCGATCTCTACGTCACCGTAGTGGCAACCGTGTTGCGCAGCGCCGCGCTGATCGGTGCGATGCTGGTCGCCATGTTCAGCCTCGACTGGCGTATGGCGCTGGTGGCGATCACTATCTTCCCGGCGGTGCTGATCGTGATGGTGATCTACCAGCGCTACAGCACGCCGATTGTTCGCCGGGTGCGCGCTTATCTGGCCGACATCAATGATGGCTTCAACGAAGTGATCAACGGCATGAGCGTCATCCAGCAGTTCCGCCAGCAGGCGCGCTTTGGTGAGCGCATGGGCGAAGCCAGCCGTTCGCACTATATGGCGCGTATGCAGACGTTGCGTCTGGACGGCTTCCTGCTGCGTCCATTGCTTAGCCTGTTCTCGGCGCTGGTCCTCTGTGGCCTGCTGATGCTGTTTGGGCTGACAACGCGTGGAACCATTGAGGTGGGGGTGCTATATGCCTTCATCAGCTATCTGGGGCGCCTTAACGAACCCCTGATTGAGCTCACTACCCAGCAATCGATGCTGCAACAGGCGGTGGTCGCCGGTGAGCGCGTGTTCGAGCTGATGGACAGACCGCGTCAGACCTATGGCGATGATGAACGTCCTCTGCAAAGCGGTTCGATTACCTTTGATAAGGTCTCGTTTGCTTACCGCGATGACCAGCTTGTCTTACAGGACATTAATCTTGAGGTACCGTCGCGCGGCTTCGTGGCGCTGGTGGGGCATACCGGCAGCGGCAAGAGTACGCTCGCCAGTCTGTTAATGGGCTACTATCCGTTAACGCAAGGTGAGATCCGCCTCGATGGACGCCCGCTTGCATCACTCAGCCACAATGTGCTGCGTAAGGGCGTCGCCATGGTGCAACAGGACCCGGTCGTACTGGCCGATACCTTCTACGCTAACGTCACGCTGGGTCGGCCTTTTACCCAGGAACAGGTCTGGGAGGTGCTGGAGAAAGTGCAGCTGGCCGATCTGGCGCGCGGGTTCAGTGAGGGTATCAATACGAAACTAGGCGAGCAGGGGAATAACCTCTCCGTAGGGCAGAAACAGCTGCTGGCCCTGGCGCGCGTGCTGATTGAAACGCCGCAGGTGCTGATTCTTGATGAAGCGACGGCCAGCATTGACTCCGGTACCGAGCAGGCCATCCAGCAGGCGCTGGCCGCTGTTCGGGATCACACCACGCTGGTGGTCATCGCGCATCGCCTCTCAACCATTGTCGATGCCGATACCATCCTGGTGCTGCATCGTGGACAGGCCGTTGAACGAGGTACGCACAGACAACTGCTGGAAGAGAAAGGACGCTACTGGCAGATGTACCAGCTGCAGCTGGCAGGTGAAGAGCTGGCAGCCAGCGCGCGCGAAGAAGAGTCGCTGAGCGCCTGATGCACCAAAAACAGGCAAGCTGCTAACAGTCATTCCTGTTGGTGCAAAACTGAAACGCACTGTGCACTGCCATGGTGCGTTTTTTTTCACCCATTCGGTATTGAACCCCATTCCTGGCTCATCGCCCGCCGTTTTCTCGCTGTTTTCAATTCTGGCACACCCCTTGCAATGTCCCTTACGTGTTAGCTGCGGCCATTACCGAATTCTGACTGGAGGGGATTTATGAAGCTGGTTACGGTTGTAATCAAACCATTCAAACTCGAAGACGTACGTGAAGCGTTGTCTTCAATGGGTATTCAGGGACTGACTGTCACCGAAGTGAAAGGCTTTGGTCGTCAGAAGGGTCATGCCGAGCTTTATCGCGGTGCGGAATACAGCGTGAATTTCCTGCCAAAAGTAAAAATCGATGTCGCGATTGCGGATGACCAGCTTGATGAGGTCATTGATGTCATCAGCAAAGCGGCCTACACCGGCAAAATTGGCGACGGCAAAATTTTCGTTGCCGAACTGCAGCGCGTCATTCGCATTCGTACCGGCGAATCTGACGAAGCGGCTCTGTAAGTAACTCCTGGCACACAGTGATAGGGATCGAGAAAATGAAGATAGCAACACTCAAAACGGCTCTGGGGTCGCTGGCACTGCTGCCGGGCCTGGCACTGGCTGCGCCTGCCGTGGCAGACAAAGCCGATAACGCCTTTATGATGATTAGCACCGCGCTGGTGCTGTTCATGTCAATTCCGGGCATTGCGCTGTTCTATGGCGGCCTGATCCGCGGCAAGAACGTGCTCTCCATGCTGACGCAGGTTGCGGTAACGTTCGCGCTGGTCTGCGTGCTGTGGGTAGTTTACGGATACTCGCTGGCGTTCGGCACCGGCAATGCGTTCTTTGGTAACTTCGACTGGGTGATGCTGAAAAATATCGAGCTGACCGCGCTGATGGGCAGCTTCTATCAGTACATCCACGTTGCTTTCCAGGGATCGTTTGCCTGCATCACCGTCGGGCTGATTGTGGGTGCGCTTGCTGAGCGTATTCGTTTCTCTGCCGTCCTGATCTTCGTGGTGGTCTGGCTGACGCTCTCCTATGTGCCTATCGCGCATATGGTATGGGGCGGTGGTCTGCTGGCGAGCCATGGTGCGCTGGACTTTGCGGGCGGCACCGTTGTACACATCAACGCCGCAGTCGCGGGCCTGGTGGGTGCCTACCTGATTGGCAAACGTGTGGGCTTCGGGAAAGAAGCGTTCAAGCCGCACAACCTGCCGATGGTGTTTACCGGTACGGCGATTCTCTACTTTGGCTGGTTTGGCTTCAACGCAGGCTCTGCAAGTGCCGCTAACGAAATCGCCGCGCTGGCCTTCGTGAACACCGTTGTCGCAACGGCGGGTGCAATCCTCTCCTGGGTCTTTGGCGAGTGGGCCGTTCGCGGTAAACCGTCTCTGCTGGGTGCCTGTTCGGGTGCTATTGCCGGTCTGGTCGGTATCACGCCAGCCTGTGGTTACGTGGGGGTAGGTGGTGCGCTGCTGGTGGGTTTGGTTGCAGGCCTTGCGGGTCTGTGGGGCGTTACCGCTCTGAAACGTGTTCTGCGCGTTGACGACCCTTGCGATGTATTTGGCGTCCACGGCGTCTGCGGCATCGTCGGCTGTATCATGACCGGGATCTTTGCTGCCAAATCACTGGGCGGCGTGGGTTATGCGGAAGGCGTCACCATGGTTCACCAGGTGCTGGTACAGCTGGAAAGTATTGCCATCACCGTTGTGTGGTCTGCTGTAGTGGCCTTTATTGGCTATAAGCTGGCGGACATGACTGTCGGCCTGCGCGTACCGGAAGAGCAGGAACGCGAGGGTCTGGACGTCAACAGCCACGGCGAGAATGCGTATAACGCATAATAAACAGCAAAACGGCAACTTCGGTTGCCGTTTTTAGTATGTATTCCCTCTCCCTGTGGGAGAGGGTCAGGGTGAGGGCATCAGGCCGCATAAGGTTAAAGCAAAACGGCAACTTCGGTTGCCGTTTTTAGTGTGTATTCCCTCTCCCTGTGGGAGAGGGTCAGGGTGAGGGCATCAGGCCCCACAACATCACCCTCTGTTACGCATCACCCCTTCCTGCACCGTCGAGGCGACCAGCACGCCATCCTGCGTATAAAACTCTCCACGCACAAAGCCGCGCGCGCTTGATGCCGACGTACTTTCCACGCTGTAGAGCAACCACTCATTCATGTTGAATGGACGGTGGAACCACATCGAGTGGTCGATGGTGGCGACCTGCATCCCTTTTTCCAGGAATCCCACGCCGTGCGGCTGCAGCGCCACAGGCAGGAAGTTAAAGTCAGACGCATAGCCCAGCAGGTACTGATGAACGCGGAGATCTTCCGGCACTGTACCGTTGGCACGCATCCAGACCTGACGTTTCGGTTCTGCAGTGTGGCCTTTCATCGGGTTATGGAATTCAACGGGGCGGATCTCAAGCGGCTTATCGCAGAGGAACTTCTCCTTTACCTGCGGCGGAAGCAGATGCGCCAGCGCGCGGGCGATATCGGTTTCCGATTTGAGATCGTCAGGCGAAGGGGCTGGCGGCATCACTTTTTGATGCTCATAGCCCGGTTCAGGCGCCTGGAAAGAGGCGGTCATGTAAAAGATCGGTTTGCCATGTTGAATGGCTGCCACGCGGCGAGCACTAAAACTGTTGCCATCTCTCAGCACTTCAACGTCATAGACAATGGGTTTTGCGCTATCGCCAGGGCGCAGGAAGTAACTGTGAAAGGAGTGCACCAGACGGTCGGTCGGGACGGTTTCCTTGGCTGCGTACAGCGCTTGTCCCACGACCTGCCCACCGAAGACCTGGCGTAAACCCAAATCTTCGCTCTGTCCGCGAAAGAGTCCTTCCTCAATTTTTTCCAGATTCAGTAATGTCAGCAGATTGTTCAGTGCCTGACTCATAGTCGTCCTCAATAAACGCCGTGGCGAAAGATACGCAGAGTATAACGCAGAAATGAAAGTGGTCCGATGGGTAGATTAGTCTGAATATCGGGGAGAATTCAGGCGTTAATCATTGATTTGTGCCACACTTGAATACGTTATGTGAATGAAACGACATCGGATGGGATCGATCCCGCTGGTGCATTGATGATAAGGAGACTTCAATGAAACTCGTGCCTATGCTAAGTGGTATAGCTATTGCGGTGGCGTTGTCCGCCTGTGCAGGTAAGAGCGCTCAGGTGCCGGTGCCAGCAGCTGACCCGAACGGGATTAATACACTTTCACAGCAGTCAATTCAGCAGCCAAATGTATCCGGTACAATCTGGATCAAGCAAAGAGTGGCTCTGCCGCCGGATGCGGTATTAACGGTAACGCTGTCTGATGCTTCACTGGCCGATGCACCGTCGAAAGTGCTGGCGCAGCGTGCGGTTCGTACCGAGGGTAAACAGGCGCCATTTAGCTTCGTACTGCCTTACAATCCAGCAGATGTGCAGCCAAATGCGCGTATCCTGCTGAGTGCGGCGGTAACGATCAACGATAAACTGGTCTTTATTACCGACACGGTGCACGAAGCGATTAACAACGGTGGAACAAAAGTTGACCTGAATCTGGTCCCGGTGCAGCAAACGGAAGTTCCGCTTGCGCCTCAGACTAACCAGCCGGCTGTCGCAACCCCGCCTACGCAGCTGTAATTCCTGCCTTTACCCTCTCCTGCGGGAGAGGGTTCAGTACACCCAACGGTATTTCTGCAAATCGATCTGTCCCGAACCTGACACCTGCACACCTTCTGACAATAACGCCTGACGCTGGCGCTGCAAATCCGGCCCGGTAAGCGAAATGGCACCGTGACGATTCACCACACGATGCCACGGCAAAGCACTTCCTTCCGGAAGCCGCTTCAGAACGCCACCCACCTGACGCGCCGCGCGCGGAGAGCCTGCAAGACGCGCTACCTCACCGTAGGTGGTGACAACCCCTTCCGGGATGGAGGCCACGATTTGCCACACGCGTTGCGGAAAAGAGTCATGTTCGTCCATTTATCACTCCAGTGGGTCGTAATGAAGTGTGATGGTAAACGAAGATGAAGGCGATTGCCGCTTAAGTTTGCGCAATAAACCAGCATCCAGATGCCCATGGCTTGCAATTGACGGGCGGCATAGGGATAATGCGCCAGCGCGTTGGTTAACAACGCTCTCAATGGGGGCTCTGTTGGTTCTCCCGCAACGCTACTCTGTTCACCAGGTCAGGTCCGGAAGGAAGCAGCCAGGGCAGACGACGTGTGTGCCGGGATGTAGCTGGCAGGGCCCCCACCCATTTCTCCCCCTAAAAAATCTTCTTCTTTAGATACCCTTGCTCTCAGGCTATTAATCCTTATAGATAAAGTGGTCTTTATAAGCCCGGAAATATATCTTTCATTTAACTGAAATAATATTGTCATAAACCTGTAATAATAGACTGTCATTTTATTATCGGGTGTCTTTTTTCCGTCATAAGCAAAAAATATATATCTGGATTAGAAAGTTAACTTCGTGTATTAAATTAAACACGTATTCCGAAGGGAAGTGACAATTATGGCTACTGCGGTTTTAAATGTTAAAATTGATGAAGCGCTAAAAGAAAGACTTCGCCACTATGCCGAAGTTAATAATGAGAATTTAAGCGTGACCACAGAGAAACTGCTGCTGCTGGCGTTTGAAGCAGTAGAAGAGGCGGGAGTATCGGAAGAGGATATTGATAATCAGCATACGGAAGAAGAGAGTGTTTCTCCATTTACTCCTAAAGAAATCAAAGCACTACGTAAACTTCTGAAGAAGAGAAAATGAAACAACAACTGTCGACCGCCCACGACTACAAAGAGGCCTGCGATCTGTTGCGCTCAGGCTATGTTAAACATGTACGTCTTGGCTGGAATGTAGGAAGTGATGAGTTCTTTCGTATTGCGTCTGACTGGTGTGATACCGGCGCAAAAATAAAGAAAGAGGGTGAAGATTTTGTTATTTCACTGAAAGGTTTCCCGATTCCTCCTCAGCACTAATTCCTGATCGGTGAAAACAGCTGACTGCCTCTAAGACAGTCAGCTGTTTTTATTATTTACGAAAAAATTTTACACCAGGCTCCGTTTAATCGAGGGCGTGGTGTTGTTCAGGGCGAGCCACAACGGCTTGATTCTCAATAACGCTTGCTCGAGTTCTTCCGGTTCAAGTGAGAAAGGCATACGCAAATAGCGATCAAATGCCCCTGAAAGACCGAACCGCGTACCGGCCCCCATGTTGATCCCAATCGTCTCAGCCCGTGCGGCGAGCTGCGTTGCCAGCATCCCAGGCAGTTCAATCCAGTACGAAAGCCCGCCTTCGGCTTCATGGAAGGTCCAGTCCGGGAAATGCTCGCGCAGGAGTTCCCCGCATCTGTTCCGTCGTTCCACCAGCATTTTCCGGCGAGCGGGCAAAAATGTGTCGCTGTTTTCGATAAGCCACAGCGTTGCCAGCTGTTCCAGCAGAGGGGAACCGAGATCCAGCGTATCGCGCGCCTGAGCGAGCGCTGCGATGGTGCGTGAAGAGGCGCGGATCCAGCCGAGGCGTAGTCCACCCCAGAAGCTTTTCCCGGCAGAGCCCAGCGTTATCACCGCCGCACCAGGATTAAACGCTGCCAGAGGGGGAGGCGGCGGCGCATCAAACCAGAGATCGAGCATGGTTTCGTCCACGACCAGCGTGGTACGAGTCCGCGCGGCGATGTCGGCTATCGTCTGACGCGTTGCAGCGTCCATACAGCGTCCCGTTGGATTATGAAAATCCGGCATCAGGTAGGCCAGGCGCGGGGCCGTTTGGGCAAGCGTTGCCGCGAAACCGTCGGTATCCCAGCCGCTTTCAGGCAGTGATACGCCTACCGGTCGGCAGAGTGCCCCCTGAATAGCGGCGATCGCCAGCGGGTAGGTTGGATGATCGACGACGATACGATCGCCTGGCCCGGTCATCATGCGTAATACCAGCGCAAAGCCGCTGACGGCACCATTTACGACCATCACTTCGTCTGCCCGCGTGGGCAGCCCGCGCGCGGTATAGCGTGCGGCAATGGCTTCCCGCAGCGCAGGCAACCCGAGCTGGTCATAGCCCGTCAGCGCAAGGTGCTGGGTAATCGCCGTCAGCGCATGGGTATACGCCTGATGGATTTCGGGCCCGGCGTTGAGTGCGGCGGTGGACAGGTCCAGCGCCGCGCTGGCCGCAGAAAGCGTCGGTATCGCGCGGGTATCCGGCAGAATCACGCGTGAGCCGCTGCCGTGGCGACTTTCCAGATAACCCTCTTCCCGCAGATGGGCGAGCGCGCTGCCAACGGTGGTGCGGCTGACGTTTAGCGTACTGGCTAATTCCCTCTCACCCGGTAGCCGCGTATTCAGCGCCAGTCTGCCATCCAGAATAAGCAGACGTAACGCATCGGCCAGCTGACGCCAGAGCGGCGTACGCGACGAGGATTGTTGCCAGTGGCCTAAAAGGCGTGCCAGAGACTGGCTTCCGAAACGACGAGATGACATATGCAGTCCACTATTTAGAAACTGGACATTAATCATAGAGCCATTTTGACCCAATATAAAACTCTGGTTCACTGGAGAAGATAAAAAATGGTACGTCGTCTGCTACAGCTTTATGTCGGTTTAGGGCTTTATGGCCTTTCCACCGCAATGTTTATTCGTGCGGATCTGGGCGTCGATCCGTGGGACGTCTTTCACCTTGGGGTGGCCTTACAAACGGGGATGACCATTGGTACGGTCATCATTGTGACCGGTGCGGCGGTGCTTCTGCTGTGGATCCCGCTGCGTCAGATGCCCGGGCTGGGCACCCTCAGTAACGTTATTTGTATTGGGCTGGCGGCAGATGCTTCAATGGCCTTAATCCCTGAGTTGAGTTCGTTGCCTGTCCGTATCGCGCTGCTGGTGTCCGGGATCGTCGCGAACGCCATAGCAACCGGGATGTACATCGGTGCAGGTTTTGGGTCAGGTCCGCGCGACGGCCTGATGACCGGGATCCACGCCCGGCTAGGCTGGTCAATCCGCAGCGTGCGCACCTCCATTGAAGTCTCCGTCCTGATTATCGGTTGCCTGCTTGGCGGTTCATTTGGTGTGGGGACAGTGATTTACGCCCTCACCATCGGCCCGCTTATCCAGCTCTGTTTGCCGTGGTTCCGTCAAAAGCCGCGTATCGAGACGGTTCCTCAGCCAGAGCGGGTTGTTTAATTTTGCGAAGCGCTCACATGTTTTAATGGCGTCGCTGTGCCAGAATAGCGGCTTGTTATCAAGCGATGCCGGACTGCATGAAAGCGATCACACTCTATGACGTTGCCCTCCTCGCGGGGGTGTCTTACCAGACCGTGTCCCGCGTGATTAATGACGCGGAGCACGTCTCCACCCGTACGCGGGAAAAGGTGCAGCAGGCGATGGCCGAACTGCACTACGTGCCTAATCGGGGCGCACAGCAGCTGGCGGGGAAACGGACCCGCACCTTGGGGCTGATCACCACCGATCTGGCTCTGCATGCGCCCTCGCAAATTGTCTCAGCGGTAAAATCCCGGGCGGCAGAGCAGGGGGCGAGCGTCTTAATTTCAATGGTGGAGCATGCTCAGCAATGCCAGGCTGCGGTGCAGGAACTGCTGGCTCAGCGTGTGGAAGCCTTACTGGTCAATGTCCCGCTGGACGATCCTGACGCAGAGCAGCTTCAGAAAATGGCTTTGCCTGTGCCTGTTCTGTTCCTCGATGTTTCCCCTTCGGCGCAGGTCAACAGTCTGGTATTTAATGCCGGGCAGGGGGCCGCGCTGGGCGCGGAACATCTGATTTCTCTGGGGCATCAGCGCATCGCTCTTCTCAGTGGACCAGAGAGTTCCGTTTCAGCGCGTGCGCGTCTGACGGGATGGAAAACGACCCTGGCACAAGCCGGTCTTGAAGCCGCTGACGAGGTTCATGGCGACTGGAGCGCCGCCTCCGGATATGAAAAAGGCCACCAGCTTTTATCCGGGTCGCAACTACCTGACGCCATTCTGGTCGCGAACGATCAAATGGCACTGGGCGTGATGCGCGCCTGCGTTGAGAAGGGCATTGCTATACCGGGCCAGATATCGATTGTCGGGTTTGATGACACGGCTGACAGCGCCTGGTTTTCACCACCGCTGACCACCGTTCGGCAGGCTTTTCGTGAGGCGGGCGAGCGCAGCGTGGAATGGCTGCTGACGCCGACGAGGAGTGAAAAATGCTGGCAAGAGCAGCTTCCCGTCACGCTGATCGCGCGTCATTCGAGCGCCCCTCGCGCAGCCGATCGGGTTGATCGGGAAGAGCTTGCCCATCAACTGAGAAATCTGGCATTGCTGGCTGAAAAAATCGCGCGGGGATAAATCTTTTGTGATCCGGCTCGCTACGTGAGGATCGCACACTTTACCCTTCTCTGTTGCCAGGGCATGTTGACTAAAATTGTGAGCGCTTCGCAAAGAGGTTATTATGTCTGACACATCATCGCTGACCCTCAGCGCACTTCTGGCTCGTCGGGACTGGGAAAACCCCGGGGTGACGCAGTGGAATCGCCTGGCGGCCCACGCGCCGTTTCACGGCTGGCGTGACGAAGCCTCTGCCAGAGAAGAGGCGAAAACCCCGAATAAACGTTCTCTCAACGGGGTGTGGCAGTTTAGCTTTTTTGCTGCGCCAGAACAGGTTACGCAGGCATGGGTAGAAGAGGATTATACCGATGCCGTCGCTATGCCCGTTCCTTCGAACTGGCAAATGCAGGGCTTTGATACGCCGATCTATACCAATGTGACCTATCCGATCCCCGTCAATCCGCCCTGTGTTCCGACAGAGAATCCTACCGCTTGTTACTCGCTCACATTTGAGATGGACGACGCCTGGCTGCACGGCGGGCAAACCCGCATTATCTTCGACGGGGTAAACTCAGCATTCCACCTCTGGTGCAACGGCCAGTGGATTGGCTATTCCCAGGACAGCCGCCTGCCCGCCGAGTTTGATCTCACTGCAGCGCTGCGTTCAGGCCAGAACCGTCTGGCGGTCATGGTGCTGCGCTGGTGCGACGGGAGCTATCTTGAAGATCAGGATATGTGGCGCATGAGCGGTATTTTCCGTGACGTATCGCTGCTGCATAAGCCTGAGACGCAGATTGCGGATTACCACGTTGTGACCGATCTCAACGCGGAGTGTGACCGCGCAATGCTTAACGTCGACGTCGCGCTGGCCGGGTCCTGCTATTCAGCCTGCGAAGTGGCCATCACCCTGTGGCGAAACGGCGAAAAATGTGCCAGCGTCACGCAACGCCCCGGCTCTGCGGTGGTTGACGAGCGAGGGCGTTGGGCGGAGCGGTTAGCGGTGGCGATCCCCGTCAAAGAGCCCGCACTGTGGAGTGCGGAAACGCCAGAACTTTACCGGCTGACAATTGCGCTTAGGGACGCACAGGGTAATGTGCTGGACGTCGAGGCATGCGACGTCGGCTTTCGCCGGGTTGAAATCAGCAATGGCCTGCTGAAGCTCAACGGTAAACCGCTGCTGATTCGGGGCGTGAACCGCCATGAGCATCATCCGGAAAACGGGCAGGTAATGGATGAAGCGACGATGCGCCGCGATATCGAGCTGATGAAGCAGCACAACTTTAACGCCGTCCGTTGCTCGCATTATCCGAATCATCCGCTGTGGTACAGGCTTTGCGATCGCTACGGTCTGTACGTTGTGGACGAGGCCAATATCGAAACCCACGGCATGGTGCCAATGAGCCGTCTTGCTGACGATCCCCGCTGGCTGCCAGCCATGAGTGAACGCGTGACCCGCATGGTGCAGCGCGATCGTAACCATCCGTCCATTATCATCTGGTCGCTGGGGAATGAGTCCGGACACGGTGCTAACCATGATGCGCTTTACCGCTGGCTGAAAACCACCGATCCAACGCGCCCTGTGCAGTACGAAGGCGGTGGGGCGAATACGGCGGCAACCGATATTGTCTGTCCGATGTATGCTCGTGTTGATCAGGACCAGCCGTTCCCGGCGGTGCCAAAATGGGCGATCAAAAAATGGATCGGCATGCCGGATGAAACTCGCCCGCTGATCCTCTGTGAATATGCCCACGCGATGGGCAACAGCTTTGGCGGGTTCGCCAGGTACTGGCAGGCATTTCGCAGTCATCCGCGCCTGCAGGGCGGGTTCGTCTGGGACTGGGTCGACCAGGCGCTGACGAAGAAAGACGAAAACGGCAAACCCTTCTGGGCTTACGGCGGTGACTTCGGCGATAAACCGAATGACCGACAGTTCTGCCTGAATGGTCTGGTATTCCCGGATCGCACGCCGCATCCGGCGCTGTATGAAGCGCAGCGCGCGCAGCAGTTTTTCACCTTTACGTGCGTGAGTACCTCTCCGCTGGTGGTTGAGGTGAAAAGTGATTACCTGTTCCGCCATACCGACAACGACGTGGCAAGATGGTCGGTTACCCGCGACGGGGAGGTGCTGGCTCAGGGTGAGGTAGCGCTTTCCATTGCCCCTCAGCGGCAGCAGCGTCTGGAAATCGCGCTGCCGACGCTGACGGCCGAGCCGGGGAAGGTCTGGCTTAATGTGGAGGTTATCCAGCCGCAGGCAACAGCCTGGTCACCGGCGAATCATCGCTGCGCGTGGGATCAGTGGCTGCTTCCGACGCCGTTGTACGTTTCGCCACCGCGGGCAGTCGGGAGCCCACCGGCATTCACAGAGCGGGATGATGTGCTGGACATTACCCATGGAGAGCAACGCTGGCGGTTCGATCGCGCCTCGGGAAATCTGACGCAGTGGTGGAACAAGGGTGTTGAAACGCTGCGCTCGCCGCTGACGGATAACTTTACCCGTGCGCCGCTGGATAATGACATTGGCGTGAGCGAAGCCACGCAAATCGATCCGAATGCCTGGGTTGAACGCTGGAAAGCGGCCGGAATGATTGAGATGTCTGCGCGCCTGCTTATGTGTGAAGCGGAACCGCATGCCAATGACGTGGTCGTGACCACGCGACACGTCTGGGAGTATCGCGGTAAGGCGCTGTTTTTGAGCCACAAGGTCTGGCGGATTGACGATTGCGGCGTGCTGCATGGCGATGTGCAGGTGCAGGTGGCGTCCGATATTCCCGAGCCCGCGCGTATCGGCCTGAGCGTCCAGTTTGCTCAGGTACCGGATACGGTGCGCTGGCTGGGGCTAGGGCCGTTCGAGAACTATCCGGACAGGAAGCTGGCGGCGCAGCAGGGGCGCTGGACTTTGCCGCTCGATGCGATGCAGACCCCCTACATTTTCCCGACAGAAAATGGTCTGCGCTGTGACACCCGAGAACTCGTCTGCGGGGCGCACGTGCTACAGGGAAATTTCCATTTCTCTGTCAGCCGCCACAGCCAACAGCAGCTTCGTGAGACAACGCATCAGCACTTGCTGCGCGATGAGCCGGGCTGCTGGCTCAATCTGGATGCATTCCATATGGGCGTTGGCGGTGATGATTCCTGGAGCCCAAGCGTTTCACCTGAATTTATCCTGCAACATCGTCAGCTTCGCTACACCTTTAGCTGGCATCAGAACGCACTGTAGCGCGCGAGTCGCGGCCACCGCGGGTGGCCGCGTCGCTCAGGATAAAATTCCGCTCAGCCCGTGAAGACTCATAGCGATCCCGACGAGGGTAATCAGTGCCGCAGATATCCAGGGGGCTTTTCGCGAAAACTCGCTGAAACCCGGCCAGCGCTTCGTCGCGTGCTTAAGGCTTAAGGCGGCAATCGCGCCTGAAGCGACCAGCGTCAGTGCGAGGCCAATACTGAAGCTGAACACCAGCGTTGCGCCGAGCGCGAAGTGTTTGAGCTGCAGGCAAATCAGCAGTACCGTGATGGACGCCGGGCAGGGAATAAGCCCGCCCGTCAGGCCAAACAGGGCGATCTGCCCGGTAGTGACGTTTTGTCCGTTGAAACGACGGTTAATATCCTGGGCATGCGCGCGCTGGTGGGCGTCTTGCCACTCTTCTTCAACCAGTTGATGACCAGGGTTGTGATGATCATGATGATGGTCGTGGTCGTGGTCGTGGTCGTGGTCGTGGTCGTGGTCGTGGTCATGAGCATGGTGATGATGATGCTCGTGCGGCTGGCTCTCTTTCCAGGTGCGCCAGGCCATCCAGAGCGCGATCGCAATGATCAACACGCCAGAGAACAGCTGGAACCAGGGTTCAGACGTATGTGCATCCCAGCCTCGACCAAACCATAATCCCGCCATCGCCACGATCCAGACCACCGCAGTATGAGACAGGGTTGCGGCAAGCCCGAGAAGGATCGCCTGCTTAAGCGTCCCGCGGATCGCCACGATAAAAGCGGCCATCATCGTTTTTGAGTGGCCCGGCTCAAGCCCATGCAGCGCACCGAGCAAAATAGCGCTGGGCACAAACAGCCAGGCGTTGCCCTGTTGAAGGAGAGAAGCAAAATCGTTCATTGAACATTCCGGGAGAAAAATTGTGCTCTGATACTACTCCCCCCCAGTAGCCTAATACTACCCCCCAGTAGAAAAATACTCAGGGGGAGTAGGGCGTGATATGCTTAAAACGTCAAAATTAGGGGGAAAGAGATGTCACATACGGTTCGCGACAAGAAGATGTTATTAACCCGCCTGAAAAAAATTCAGGGGCAGAGCAACGCGCTGGAAAAAATGCTTAATAGCGACCACGAATGCGCCGATGTTCTCCAGCAGCTGGCAGCGATCCGCGGGGCGGTCAACGGCATGATGATGCAGGTGATCGAGGGCCATTTAACCGATCACGTGGTGAAAGAGCCCGAAGAAGAGCAGCGTGAAGCCGATCTTGGCGTGGTTTTAAAGGTGATCAAATCCTACCTTAAGTAGAATGTGTCTTGAGGTTTATTTCCGCCCAGAGAATAAATTCCTCCCTTGGCAGCGCCTTACTGTAGTACCACCCCTGGCCATACTGCACCCCGTGAAGGTGCAGCCAGCGGAGCTGCCCGTCGGTCTCTATACCCTCCGCCACCATGGCCAGATTCAGCGATTTCGCCATTTCTATAATGTGCGGGGTGACGTTTTTATACTCCAGCGCGTCCACAAACGACTTATCAATCTTTAACGTGTCGACGTCCAGATCCTGAAGGTAGCTCAGACTGGAATAACCGGTACCAAAATCATCGATATAGATGGCATGACCCGAACGGCGGAATGCCGCGATGGCCGGTGCGCTAATTTTAGGATCGGCAAAGCCGCGCTCGGTTAACTCAAGGGCGATCTGCCTGGGATGGACTTTCCACTTATTGAGCAACTGGCTCAGCAGAGGCGGCAATTTGCCGGAGAGTAAATCGGCAGGCGCAAGGTTAATGGAAATATGCTGATCGCCATGCAGATGTAGCCAGTGACCCATATCCTCAAACAGTTTTTCGATGACTAGCTGCGTCAGTTGCGAAATAAGGCCCGTCTGTTCCGCTAGCGGAACGAAAATTTCCGGTGAGAGATAGCTCCCGTCAGGCTGAGGCCAGCGGGCAAGCGCCTCTGCACCGACAATTTTCCCACTGCAGAGCGCCACAATGGGCTGGTAGTTAACCACAAATTCGCGGTTATTAATCGCATCAAGCAGCCTGTAGCGTGGGGATTGTATACGCCGCAGGATGCGCAGAACAAAAAGCGCGGCAAGCAGGCTTATCAACACGCCAAACGGCAGCCAGAAAAGAAGTTGCCGATGCCAGGTTTCAGCCAGCGGTTTTAACGCCGCCCAGGCGACGATATTAAACCCCAGTTCAGGAACAGGCTTAATAATATACATTGAGCCGTTGTACTGAACGCGGGTCATTTCCCGATCGACAATCATGTTGCGGATATGAGGAGCAAGCGCGTTGCTGCTGGCAAAAACGAGGTGTGTTGAGCTGCCTACCAGCGCGGCATCAATTGCGATCTCACCGAAAGGGATCACATCCACCAACGAGGCTGGATCGATCAGCACAAGGTAATGGCCTTTGCCCAGAGCGGCCATATAGCGGTTAAAACCAAGATCGTTTTGCGTGGTCAGCCAGGCACTGTAACCATCTGCAGTAATACGCATCGGGGGCGGGAAAGCGGCTGCGTCGCTGTCTTGTTCCAGCGAGGAGCAGAGGGGCTTCAGGCTGTCGATGTAGATCACTTCCTGAACATAACGCCATGAGAAAGCAACCCGACGCATTTCCCGTAAATGCAGATAACTACAGGGAGGCCCCTCAAAGGCCTGAAGCCGGGTCAGCGCTTCTTTTGCCTGATCAACAACCCTGTCTGTACGAAGCAGCACGCGGGAGGCGTAACTATCAAGCATATCGACAAATTTATCCTCCGCCTGGCGATGCGCCAGCCAGATACTCAGGCAAATCGGTACCAGCACAGAGATGATCAGTATGCCTGTGACCAGGCTGACCAGATGTCGGGTTTTCATGCTGCTGTTTCCTTTCTCATATGCCCATTTCCGGGCACAGAGTCGCTTGTCGGAGGCGAAAGATTTTACCGCGAAATGATATAGTTATAGCACGCAGGTGTCATGATTTTCATTTTGTCGCAGACCTTTAAGGAAGTTTTGCGAGGAAGGGGGGGAATTTTCAGGGGTTGTTTTTTCAACTGAGCCTGGATATTATTTTGTTATGTTATAACAAAACATGAAGAGCGTATGATGAAACCTGATATCCATCCAGCCTATCGCACCGTGGTGTTTCACGACACCAGTGCCAACGAATACTTTAAAGTCGGATCGACCATCAAGACCGACCGTGAAATTGAGCTCGACGGTGAAACGTATCCGTACATCACCATCGAAGTCTCTTCAAAATCACACCCGTTTTATACCGGCAAGCAGAAAACGTTCTCGACGGATGGCAGCGCTGCGCGCTTCCGCAAACGTTTTGGCGGCTTTCTTAATGCGAAGCGGGGTTAACCATGCAGGTACTTAACTCGCTGCGCAGTGCGAAACAGCGTCACCCGGATTGCCAGATCGTAAAACGCAAGGGACGCTTGTACGTCATTTGCAAATCGAACCCGCGCTTTAAAGCCGTTCAGGGACGTAAAAAAAGACGCTAAACGCGCGTTTCACGCCAGCTTTCCAGGGATCTGATCTGTTTGCCATCGACGGTAAAATTGTCGGTGGCAAGCCAGTTTTCAAACGCTTTCGCCAGCATCGGCCACTCGCTGTCGATGATTGAGAACCAGTCCGTATCCCGGTTGTGTCCTTTCGTCACCAGAGCCTGACGAAAGCGCCCCTCAAACTGAAATCCCAGACGGAGCGCCGCCTTGCGGGAAGGTTCGTTCAGGCTGTTACATTTCCATTCATAGCGGCGGTATCCCAGCACGTCGAACGCATACTGCATCAGAAGATATTGCGCTTCTGTGGACATCGGCGTGCGGCTAAGAAGGGGGGAGAAATGAACGTGTCCCACCTCCATAACACCGTTTGTCGGATCGATACGCATCAGCGCCAGCGTACCGACCGGTGCCTGAGTCTGATTATCAATGACGGTGAAATGTACCGGATCCGGTAATTCGCACACGCTTGCCACCCACGCGGCAAATTCGCCTGCGGTGGCATCAGGTTCACGCAGCAGCCATGTCCAGCTGCGGGTATCTTCTGCCAGTAGATAGGCGGAAAAGAGGGCATCGGCATGTTCCACACGCAGCGGCTCCAGCCGACAGTAGCGGCCATGAAGATGCACGCGGGAGGGAGGCTGGCGGGGTTGCCAGTCGATAAGTTCATCGCCAACAGGTTGTCCAAACTGATTGAATGTGCTCATGTTATTTTCCGCTCTGCTGTAAGTGATCCCAGAGTAAATAAATGCTGGTTCCTTAAAAAGTACCAGTGAGGTATGTTCTGGTGGTACCACGGAGAGAGAAAATGAATATACCTGGCGATGAATTTTATACCCTGATTACTGCTGCGCTGAAAAAGCGCGGTGAAGAGACCTTGCAGCGCACGCTGTATCTTGCCATGCGTGAAGCTGTCCTGCAGGGAAGGCTACAGGCTGAAAGCCGCTTACCGGGCTCCCGGGTGATTGCGCAGCAGCTTTCCGTGTCCCGTAACACCGTCAATGCGGCGCTTGAGCAACTCTCGCTTGAAGGGTATCTGCTGCGCAGTCGTCAGGGTACACGCGTGGCGCAACTGGCGCAGCGCGGAAATCGACAGGATTTTCCCGAGCCGACCGTCACGCTGGCTAAGCGGGCGACGCAGCTGCCAGAGCCGACGCCGCGGGAGACGCCGGTACTCGCTTTTACGCCCGGCACGCCAGCCATCAATTATTTTCCTCTTCCGCTCTGGCGGCGCTTGTACGATCGCGTTTTACGCGAGGAAGGGAGTGCATTGCTTGGCTATGGCGATCCGGCTGGGGAATCCTCATTACGTGAGGCGATTGCCCGCCATCTTGCCCTGTCGCGGGGGATTGATTGCGATGCCAGCCAGATTGTTATTACCGAGGGGGCTTTGGAAGGGGTGAATCTCTGCACGCAGCTATTGAGCGAGCCGGGAGATGTCGCGTGGATTGAAGATCCCGGCTATGCGGGGGCAAAAAGCGCGTTTGCGAAATCGGGATTAACGATGACAGGCATGCCCGTGGACGACGAGGGAATGGACTGGGAAGGGCAACATGCAGCGCGTCCTACACTTATCTTTACTTCGCCTTCACATCAGTTTCCCTACGGGAGCGTGCTGAGCGCGCGTCGGCGCTTGTCATTGCTGGCTTTGGCGCTCCAGCATAAGGCCTGGATTATCGAGGACGACTACGACAGCGAGTTTCGGTATTCCGGAGAGCCGGTGCCAGCAATGCTGGGAATGGTCAACAACGCGCCGGTGGTTTATCTGGGAACATTCAGTAAAACGCTGTTCCCGTCGCTCAGAATCGGTTTTATGGTCATCCCACCGTCGCTGGCAGACGCGGCGCGTCCGGCCATTGCTGCGTTATTGCGTGGGGGGCATCGTGCGGAACAGCGTACGCTGGCGCTGTTTATTGAAGAGGGCCATTACGCTCGTCATCTTGCCGCCATGCGTCGGCTCTATCGGAAACGCTACCGGCAGCTGCGCGACGTGCTCAACGCTGAGCTACATGTCGCGCATCGTGTGCTGGCGGCGGAGGGCGGCATGCACCTGACGGTGGCAATTGACGGGATTAATGACAAGGCGATTGTTCAGCAGGCGAGGGCATTTCAGTTGGCCCCCGCGGCGTTAAGCGGGTACTACCTGACGCCGAAGCAGGGGCAAACCGGTCTGGTACTGGGGTACGGTAATACCTCTGCTTCTCAGTTTGCGTCAGGTATCCGACGCCTACAGACGCTGATTACGCAGCAGCAGGGCGGGAAAGCGTAAAGACGTCATAGAAAGAGAGCTGGCCTTTGGTTGAAACCATTTTCTGCAGCTTCTCTTTCTGCCCGGTCTCCACAGCAGGGGAGTGTAAAATGCTGTCGATTAATTCTGTCGGCACAAAGCGCGTGTTGTACCACTCGCCGTTATAGCAGACCCGGAAATCAAGCACGTCGATATCTTCGTAGCGGTAGCGGGGATTAACGTCGAAAAAGAAGAACGCGTTAAATACCACAAACAGCACAACGAGCAGCCAGACGGAGTCCACCAGGGTTTCGGATGTCAGCATCACCACAAGCGTTGCCAGCCAGGCAGCGTACATGGCGACAAACAGTCCAGGATGCTTGCGGATGAAGCTAATGCTAAAACGCGGGCGATTGTCGCGCTTTTCGCGGTGGTTAAGATCGTCGATGGTGGCGGTGAGCAGGCGCTGTATCTCGGTCATTTTCTGCCTTCATGATTGTTGAAAATACAGGGGATCTGCCTATTTTAGGGGAGCAACCAGGCTGAAAAAAGTAACAGTCAGGCGCTAAAAGACCATAACAGTTGGCTCCCCGATACCTTAGAGCATCTTGATGATTTTTGCCGGATTGCCGCCAACGACAGCATTGGCCGGTACATCTTTTGTCACAACCGCGCCGGAAGCCACCACCACATTATCACCCAGCGTGACGCCAGGATTAATGACGGCGCGCCCGCCAATCCAGACGTTATTGCCAATGGTCACGGGCTTGCCAAACTCGACGCCGCTGTTGCGTTCATCGGGATCCAGCGGATGAGTTGCCGTATAGATATGCACACCCGGTGCCAGCATGCAGTTGTCGCCAATATGAATAGGGCAGACATCCAGCATCACGCAATCGAAGTTAGCGTAAAATTCTTTACCCAGGTAAATGTTGTAGCCGTAGTCACACCGGAAACTCGGCTCGATATACGCGCCTGCGCTTTGTCCTAAAAGTTCCGCCAGAATGTTCTGGCGTTCAGTTTTCGCGTCGGGGGCGGTGTGGTTATAGCGGTGAATCAGATGGCGGGCTCGCAGTCGATCGCCCCGTAACGTCTCATCACCAGGGCAGTAATGTTCACCTGCAATCATCTTCTGTTTTTCTGTGCTCATTTAGGAACCTCTCTGGATATCATTACTGCAGAGTAATAGGGATAAGCCAGTAAGGGAACGTTCCCGGAAAGCCTGTGTGATAAGAGTCACAACAATGTTGCGGATGAGCGCGTTTTACACGGAGACCTGCTTTCGCACAGGGGGCGTAAGTCGAAAGGTGTATACAAACCAGAACGTGACGTAGAACCTCTACAGACACACGTAAAAGATTAACGAACAAACTTCCATACGGACGTTGGGATTTTGTCATACAGCTTATTCATGGTCAGCTCAGCAAGCCGATGGTCAGCGGCTGAATAAAATACAGCCAGTTCATTATCAGACAGCTCGTATTTATTTTTTTCGATGACACGTTCGAGCGTGTCTATTGACTGACAACGTCGCAAGCGCATCAAATAATCGACTTTTGTTAATGGTTTATCAGACATAAATTCACCTTAGTAATTGTAATAATTTTAACAGGAAAGACTAACCGGGTTTGCTCTGCTCACGTTGACGAAGCAGCGGAATAGCCGATTTCCCGATTTACGCCATTTTTGCAAATCCTGGGCGTTAATGCCGTAGCTACTGAACAACATAAAGGTGTCGTCCAGGTATTCGTCAATTTGCTCAATGAGCTTATTATCTTCATTGTACTTAATTTTATAATTAAGTGCGAAGGTTGCAATATGCTCTATCAGCTCGTTCAACTGTAAATTGATCGCAGACGTTGGGTCATTCACCCAGCCATGGTTACTTTCATCAAGATTGGCAAGGCAGTCATGGTACAAGGATTCGCAGAGAAATTTCAACTGCGCGATATCATGCCTTTTTGGCGAGTACTCGTCCATAGCGCATCCCCTTCTGAGTGATTTCTTACTCACCGAACATCATGTCGGGATGGATACAACATACTTAGCCGCACGGGTGCTGTGTTCCTGATAACTCTAACTATAAGCCACTCTGATCGAGATTTCACCGCGCTATTACGAAAAATTACAATTAAAACCTGATACTGCGAGCGTTTACGCAATTGCCCGGCCTGAACAGAACGATTTTATCCGAATTAACACTGATTTTTTATCGCGTCCTTACGTTTCATTGATTTAGCGTAAACTGTCAAACGAAGACCAGATTCGGACTTTTCTTTGTTCGATAGTGGTGCTAGGAATATTCCTAATAATTTACGCGGCGAAATGAAATTAAAAAAATCATGAATTCGCCGATTAAGTTTTCAGTTAATTATGATATGTCTTATTAAGATGACAGAAAATAAATAGCACCACAATAAGCGTAATTTATGATTTTTTTGAAATGAAAAAGGCCGCAAATGCGGCCTTTTTATCATATGAAACCGGTATCAGTGAGGTTCTACCGAATGACTATGCTCAACGTCTTCATTCTTACGGCTGAAGCGGCGGCGAACCACCACGAAGAACACCGGTACGAAGAAGATCGCAAGAACGGTCGCGGTTACCATCCCACCCATTACGCCGGTACCTACTGCGTTCTGCGCGCCGGAGCCCGCACCGGAGCTGATAACCAGCGGCATTACACCGAGGATAAATGCCAGAGACGTCATCAGGATTGGACGCAGACGCATACGAACGGCTTCGAGCGTCGCCTCAATCAGACCTTTGCCTTCTTTCTCCATCAGATCTTTGGCGAATTCCACGATAAGTATCGCGTTCTTCGCCGACAAGCCAATGGTTGTCAGCAGGCCCACCTGGAAGTAAACGTCGTTGGTCAACCCACGGAACGTTGCGGCAAGCAGTGCACCGATAACCCCCAGTGGAACAACCAGCATAACGGAGAACGGAATCGACCAGCTCTCATACAGTGCCGCCAGACACAGGAAGACCACGATCAGTGAAATGGCGTACAGGGCAGGGGCCTGGTTCCCGGACAGACGTTCCTGATAGGACATACCGGTCCAGTCATAGCCGATACCTGCAGGCAGTTTACTGGCGAGTTCTTCCATCAGGTTCATCGCTTCACCGGTGCTTCGACCCGGCGCAGCCTGACCCAGGATTTCCATCGATGGCAAGCCGTTATAGCGTTCCAGACGCGGTGAACCGTATTCCCAACGCGAGGTTGAGAAGGCGGAGAACGGTACCATCTGTCCATCGCTGCCGCGAACGTACCAGTTGTTGATGTCGTTCGGCAACATACGGTACTGCGCCTCTGACATCACGTACACTTTCTTCACACGACCGCGGTCGATGAAGTCGTTGACGTAGCTACCGCCCCAGGCCGCGCCCAGTGTGGTATTGATGTCGCTGATGGACACACCCAGCGCCTGGGCTTTTTCCTGGTCGATGTCGATTTTATACTGCGGTGTATCTTCCAGACCGTTTGGACGCACGCCGACCAGCAGGTCAGGGTGTTTAGCCACTTCACCAAACAGCTGGTTACGCGCCTGAGTCAGTTTCTCGTGACCCAAACCACCCTGGTCAATCAGCTGGAAGTCGAAACCGGTCGCCGTACCCAGTTCAACAATCGCTGGCAGGTTAAAGGCGAAGACCATCGCATCTTTAATCTGCGAGAAGGTGCCCATGGCGCGGCCGGTGATCGCTTCAACTTTGTTCTCTTCGCCCGGACGTTCAGACCAGTCTTTCAGAGAAACGAAGGCGATACCGGTGTTCTGACCACGACCCGCAAAGCCAAAGCCGTTAACCGCAAACACGGATTCAACGTTGTCTTTCTCTTTGGTGAGATAGTAGTCCGTCACTTCGTCCAGCACTTTCTGGGTACGCTCTTGCGATGCACCCGCCGGGAGCTGTGCCATCGTCAGGAACACGCCCTGGTCTTCATCCGGCAGGAACGAGCTTGGCAGACGAACGAACAGGAAAGCCATGCCCACCACGATGATGATATAGAGCAGCAGATAACGACCGGTGCTGCGCAGGATGTTGCCCACGCTGTCGGTGTAATGGTGCGTGCTCTTATCAAACATGCGGTTAAACCAGCCGAAGAACCCTTTGTGCTCGCCGTGACCGCCTTTCTGAATCGGCTTCAGCATGGTGGCACACAGGGCAGGCGTCAGGATCAACGCCACCAGCACGGACAGCGCCATCGCAGAAACGATGGTAATAGAGAACTGGCGGTAAATCGCACCGGTTGAACCCCCGAAGAAGGCCATCGGGATAAATACCGCAGACAGCACCATCGCAATACCGACCAGCGCGCCCTGGATTTGCCCCATCGATTTACGGGTGGCTTCCTTCGGCGGCAGGCCTTCCTCCGCCATCACACGCTCGACGTTCTCTACCACAACGATGGCGTCATCCACCAGCAGGCCGATAGCGAGCACCATCCCGAACATTGTCAGGGTGTTTATCGAGTAGCCGAATATCGACAGGATTGCGAAGGTCCCGAGCAGTACGACCGGAACGGCGATGGTTGGGATCAACGTCGCACGGAAGTTTTGCAGGAACAGGTACATGACCAGGAAGACGAGGATGATCGCCTCAACCAGGGTTTTTACCACTTCGTGAATCGAGATTTTAACGAACGGCGTGGTGTCATACGGATATACGATTTTCAGACCTGACGGGAAGAAAGGTTCCATCTTCTTCAGCTCTGCACGGATAGCCGTGGCGGTGTCCAGGGCGTTAGCGCCTGTCGCCAGTTTGATACCCAGACCGGAAGCCGGTTTGCCGTTGAACTTCGCGATGATGTCGTAGTTCTCACCGCCCAGCTCAACTTTCGCCACGTCGCGCAGGCGAACCTGAGAACCGTCCTGATTCACTTTCAGCAGAATTTTGCTGAACTCATCGGCGGAGGTCAGACGCGTCTGTGCGATGATCGAGGCGTTAAGCTGCTGGCCTTTCACCGGCGGCGTACCGCCTAGCTGACCGGCTGCCACCTGGGCGTTCTGTGCTTTGATCGCGCTGATTACGTCAACCGGCGTCAGCTGGAAGTTGTTCAGCTTGTTCGGATCCATCCAGATACGCATCGCGTACTGGGAACCAAACAGCTGAACGTCACCCACACCGGAAGTACGGCTGATGGCGTCCTTCATGTTGGCGCCCACGTAGTCGGAAATATCCTCCTGCGTCATGGTACCGTTGGTGTTGATAACGCCGACAACCATCAGGAAGCTGCTGGACGATTTCTCGACGCTCACACCCTGCTGTTGTACTTCCTGCGGCAGCAGCGGCATCGCCAGCTGCAGTTTGTTCTGCACCTGAACCTGCGCGATGTCAGCATCGGTACCTGACTCGAAGGTCAGGGTGATCTGAACTGTACCGGTTGAGTCACTGTTAGAGGACATGTACATCAGGTTATCGATACCGTTCATGTTCTGTTCGATAACCTGAGTCACGGTGTCCTGCACCGTTTTTGCATCAGCCCCTGGGTAGGTTGCGGAGATCGTCACCGCCGGTGGCGCAATCGTTGGATATTGCGCGACGGGCAGCTTCAGGATCGCAAGTCCCCCAGCTAGCATGATGATTATGGCGATCACCCACGCAAATATGGGGCGATCGATAAAGAAATTAGGCATGTCTTAACGGCTCCTGTTTAAGTTAAGACTTGGTTTGTTCTGACTGACCAGCGGCTGAAGCTTGTTGTTTATCGTCAGACTTCACTTCCTGTGCTTTAACCTGCGCGCCAGGACGAACTTTTTGCAAACCAGTGATAATCACGCGATCGCCATCTTTCAGACCTTCCGTCACCAGCCATTTATCGCCAATCGCCTGCGTAGCAGTGATATTGCGGGTTTCGACTTTGTCATCAGCCCCGACAACCAGTGCGCTCGCATCGCCGCGTGGCGTACGGGTCACACCCTGCTGTGGAACCAGAAGTGCGGTAGGATTCGTCCCTTCTTCCAGACGCGCGCGAACGAACATACCAGGCAACAGCGTGTTGTCCGGGTTCGGGAAAATCGCACGTAAGGTGATGGAACCGGTGGTCTGGTCGACCGTCACATCAGAGAATTCCAGTGTGCCTGACTGTGGGTATTTGATACCGTCATTGGTCACAAGCTCCACTTTGGCTTTGCCGTTTTCCTGTTGCAGCTTGCCGCTTGCGAGCTCTTGCTTCAGACGCAGGAAATCATTGCTGGACTGTGTGACGTCAACGTAGATCGGATCAAGCTGCTGCACGGTGGCCAGCGCCGTGGCCTGACCGTTCTGCACCAGCGCCCCTTCCGTCACGGAAGATTTACCAATACGACCGCTGATAGGGGAGGTCACTTTGGTGTAGGCCAGGTTAATACGCGCGGTTTCGACGGCGGCTTTCGCGGCAACGACGGCAGCGTTGGTCTGCTGTGCATCCGCCAGCGCAGTATCGTAATCCTGTTGACTGATGTACTGCGTACCGAGCAGTTTTTTATAGCGGCTCAGCGTGAGCTGGGAGATTTTGGCTGCAGCTTCAGCTTTCGCCAGATCGCCTTTCGCGCTTTCATAAGACGCCTGATAGGTTGCTGGATCAATCTGATACAGAGACTCACCGGCTTTCACATCACCGCCTTCCGTGAAGTTACGTTTCAGGATAATACCGCTCACCTGAGGACGCACTTCCGCAATGCGGTAAGCACTCGTACGGCCTGGTAATTCTGTGGTGATTTGTAGAGGTTCAGATTTGAGCGTCACAACGCCTACTTCTGGCGCCTGCTGAGCTCCTTGTTGAGCCGGTTTGTCGTCACATCCTGTTAGCGCTAAGCTGCCTGAGAGCATCAGAACGACCGCCAGAGGCGTTAACCCTCTGTTTTTGTTCATATGTAAACCTCGAGTGTCCGATTTCAAATTGATCAAGGGTCCTGAGTCTAAAAACCCATTGCTGCGTTTATATTATCGTCATGCTATGGTACATACATTCACAAATGTATGTAAATCTGACTCCTGTAAATTCACTGACATATGGCACGAAAAACCAAACAACAAGCGCTGGAAACCCGACAACACATTCTGGATGTGGCGATTCGTTTGTTCTCTCAGCAGGGTGTGTCATCAACCTCGCTGGCGCAGATTGCTCAGGCCGCGGGCGTCACGCGGGGAGCGATTTACTGGCATTTTAAAGACAAGTCAGATCTGTTTGGTGAAATCTGGGAGCTTTCAGAATCCAACATTAGCGATCTAGAGACTGAGTATCGGGCAAAATTCCCCGACGATCCACTCTCAGTATTAAGAGAAATTCTAGTATATATCCTTGAAGCAACGGTAGTTGAAGAACGTCGCAGGCTAATGATGGAAATTATTTTTCATAAATGCGAGTTCGTGGGCGAAATGGCGGTCGTCCAGCAGGCGCAGCGTAGCCTGTGTCTGGAGAGTTATGACCGTATCGAACAGACGCTAACGCAATGTATTCAGGCAAAAACGTTACCGGCCAACCTGCTGACGCGACGCGCCGCCATCCTGTTACGTAGCTATGTCTCCGGGCTGATGGAGAACTGGCTATTTGCGCCACAATCTTTTGATCTTAAAAACGAAGCTCGTAGCTACGTCGCCATTTTGCTGGAGATGTTGCAATTTTGCCCGACGCTGCGTGACGAAACCCACTCCGTTCCTGCCTGACCGACGCCAGGATTTATCCTGGAGGTTCATGTTCTTGCTATTCTGCTTTCAGCGGGCGTGATATTCTTCACGCCGGACTATTTTCGGTCATTTCTCACATCATACTCACGACTATGCTGCACACCAAACGCTCGCAACATCCTGTTCTTGCATTATTTTTTGCTATGCTGTTTTTCCTGGCTTCCGCGCCGCTTTCGTTTGCTCGCGCAGATAACGCCAGCGATATCCCTTCGCGTGCCGATGTTCAGGCGCAGCTGGATACGCTGAATAAACAAAAAGAGCTGTCGCCTCAGGAGAAACTCGTCCAACAGGATCTGACGGAAACGCTGGAAACGCTGGATAAAATTGAACGCGTAAAAGCAGAAACGGCTCAGCTTCGCCAGAAGGTCGCGCAGGCCCCGGACAACATGCGCAAGGCGACCGAGGCGCTGAGCGCGCTGAGCGACGTCGATAACGATGACGAAACCCGCAAAACGCTTGCGACGCTCTCGCTGCGTCAGCTGGAGTCGCGTGTGGCGCAGTTGCTGGACGATCTCCAGACCGCGCAGTCCGATCTCGCCACCTATAACAGCCAGCTTGTCTCGCTGCAAACGCAGCCTGAGCGCGTGCAAAACGCAATGTACACCGCGTCTCAGCAGCTTCAGCAGATCCGCAACCGCCTGAATGGGACGGCTGTGGGAGATGGCGCGTTACGCGCTACGCAGCAAACGTTGTTGTTGATTCAGCAAACGTTGCTTAATGCGGAAATTGAACAGCAGCGCAAGAGCCTTGAAGGCAATACGGTGCTGCAGGATACGCTGCAAAAACAGCGTGATTACGTCACCGCCAACATTAATCGTCTTGAGCACCAGCTCCAGCTGCTGCAGGAGGCGGTAAACAGTAAACGCCTGACGCTGACGGAAAAAACCGCTCAGGAAGCCGTATCGCCAGACGAAACCGCCCGCATTCAGGCCAACCCGCTGGTGAAGCAGGAGCTCGAGCTTAACCATCAGTTAAGTGAGCGTCTGATTCAGGCCACCGAAAGCGGTAACTCGCTGGTGCAGCAGAATATTAAAGTTAAAAACTGGCTGGATCGCGCGCTGCAGGCGGAACGTAACATTAAAGAGCAGATTGCGGTTCTGAAAGGGAGCCTTCTGCTGTCGCGAATTTTGTACCAGCAACAGCAGACGCTGCCGTCCGCCGACGAGCTGGAGGACATGACCAACCGCATTGCGGATTTACGTCTGGAGCAGTTTGACATCAACCAGCAGCGCGATGCGCTTTTCCAGAGCGATAACTTTGTCGCGAAAGTGGAAGAGGGCCATTCCAGCGAGGTGAACCCGGAGGTTCACGACGCGTTGCTGCAGGTCGTCGATATGCGTCGCGAGCTGCTCGACCAGCTCAACAAACAGCTGGGCAATCAGCTGATGATGGCCATTAACCTGCAGATCAACCAGCAGCAGCTGGTGAGCGTCTCGAAAAGCCTGCAGGAGATTTTGACCCAGCAGATTTTCTGGGTGAACAGCAACAAGCCGATGGACTGGGACTGGGTCAAATCCTTCCCTGAGACGCTGAAATCGCAAATCAAGAGCATGAAAATCACCGTCAACTGGGAAAAGGCCTGGCCTGCGGTGATGATTGCCTTCCTCGCAGGCCTGCCGCTGTTGCTGATTGCGGGCCTGATCCGCTGGCGTTTGAAATGGCTGAAACAGTATCAGGCCAGGCTGGCGTCGGAAGTGGGACAACTGCGTAACGACAGCCAGCTGCACACGCCGAAAGCGATCCTGATTGACCTGATCCGCGCGCTGCCGGTCTGCCTGCTGATTCTGGCCGCGGGGCTGATTCTGCTCACGATGCAGCTCAACATCAGCGACCTGCTCTGGGCATTCAGCAAAAAGCTGGCGCTGTTCTGGCTGGTGTTTGGTCTCTGTTGGAAAGTGCTGGAAAAAGACGGGGTGGCGGTGCGCCACTTCAACATGCCTGAACAACTTACCAGCCACTGGCGTCGCCAGATTGTGCGCATCAGCCTCGCGCTGCTGCCGCTGCACTTCTGGTCTGTCGTGTCTGAACTCTCACCGCTGCATTTGATGGACGACGTGCTGGGGCAGCTGGTTATTCTGCTGAACCTGCTGCTGATTGCCGTTCTGATGTGGCCGATGTGCCGCGACAGCTGGCGTGATAAAGAGTCCCACAACCTTCGTCTGGCGACCGTAACGGTGCTGGCGATCATTCCGCTGGCGCTGATGGTGCTGACGGCAACGGGCTACTTCTATACCACGCTGCGCCTGTCAGGCCGCTGGATCGAAACGGTTTATCTGGTGATTGTCTGGAATCTGCTGTTCCAGACCGTGCTGCGCGGGTTGAGCGTGGCGGCGCGACGTATCGCCTATCGCCGCGCGATTGCGCGCCGTCAGCATCAGGTGAAAGAGGGGGCAGAAGGCGCGGAGCCGCAGGAAGAGCCAACCATCGCGCTGGAGCAGGTCAACCAGCAAACCATGCGTATCACGATGCTGGTGATGGTGGCGCTGTTTGGGGTGATGTTCTGGGCCATCTGGTCTGATTTAATCACCGTCTTTGCGTACCTCGACAGCGTCAAGCTCTGGCAGTACAGCGGCACCGAGGCAGGTGTGACGGTGATGAAAAGCGTGACCATGGGCAGCCTGCTCTTTGCGCTGGTGTCGCTGGTGGTCGCCTGGGCGCTTATCCGCAACCTGCCGGGCCTGCTGGAAGTGCTGGTTCTGTCCCGCCTGAACCTGCGTCAGGGGGCGTCTTACGCCATCACCACTATCCTGAACTACGTGATCATTATCGCGGGTGCGATGACGGTCTTTGGTTCGCTGGGTGTTTCATGGGACAAACTGCAGTGGCTGGCGGCAGCGCTCTCGGTCGGTCTTGGTTTCGGCCTGCAGGAGATCTTCGGGAACTTCGTATCCGGCCTGATCATCCTGTTCGAACGTCCGGTGCGTATCGGCGATACCGTCACCATCGGCACCTTCTCCGGCACCGTCAGCAAGATCCGTATCCGTGCGACCACCATTACCGACTTTGACCGTAAAGAGGTGATCATCCCGAACAAAGCGTTCGTGACCGAGCGCCTGATCAACTGGTCGCTCTCCGATACGACCACTCGCGTGGTGATCCGCCTCGGCGTGGCCTACGGTTCCGATCTGGACAAGGTGAAAGAGGTGCTGTTAAAGGCGGCGTCTGAACATCCGAAAGTCATGCACGACCCGGCTCCTGCGGTGTTCTTCACCACTTTCGGTCCGAGTACGCTGGATCACGAGCTGCGCCTGTACGTGCGTGAGCTGCGCGATCGCAGCTACACCGTCGACGAACTGAACCGCGCGATCGACCGCCTGTGCCGTGAAAATGACATTAACATCGCCTTCAACCAGCTTGAGGTTCACCTGCGTAACGAAAAAGGTGAAGAGCATACGGAAGTGAAGCGCGAGATTAAGGGTGACGATCCGACTCCGGCATAATCTATTTTCCCTCTCCCTGTGGGAGAGGGTTAGGGTGAGGGCAACAGGCCTTCACCTTTCCTTCAAAATCCCGCCGCACAATCTCCAGCGCTTTCAGCACCGTCTCCGCCGGGATCTCATGATTCTCCAGCAGCATAATCAAATCGACGGCCAGCTTGACCTCGTCGGGTGCATTTTCCAGTGACATCTTTGTGGCTCCTGTTAACGGGTCAAACGTTCAATGACGCGCTCGATCTCATCCAGCGCCTGTCGGCAGCGGGCAATACGGCCTTCGAGGGCGCTTATCTCGCGCATCAATAGCTGCTGCTCTTCCAGCGTTTCGCTGTTGTTCAGTCGGGCTTCGCGTTCGCGTTTCATCTCAAACAGCCGGCGTTCAAACTCCTGGTTCTCCAGCCGCTTGCGCTGCCATTTACCGAGTCCCGGCGAGGCGCTGTCCCAGGCGCGCAGCGGCCAGGCGGCGATTTCGCGATGTAAAGCAGTAATCTGCTCGGCGAGATGCTCCGCCAGCCAGGCCACCTGTTCCTGCTGTTCGTTCTCTACCGCATGGCGCAACTCATCAAGATTCGTTTGCGCCTCCGCAAGATAATCCTGAATTAACGTGCTGCGGGTACGAAAAAGCTGTCGGTCAAAGCGCGGCTTCAGCGTGGCGTGTCCCATCAGCGGCGTGGCCTGCGCGCGCAAGGCGATCAGTTGATTTTGTAGCGTCTCAAGAAGCAAGGCTGTTTTCAAAACGCTCTCCAGTGGTAAAGTAGCCGTTCAGTTTGATAACGATTCGCATTATGCAGCGTACTATTTTAATCATCATTGGCTGGCTCGCGGTAGTACTGGGCACGCTGGGCGTTGTTTTACCCCTATTACCGACCACGCCGTTTATTCTGCTGGCGGCCTGGTGCTTCGCCCGTTCATCGCCGCGCTTTCACCACTGGCTGCTCTACCGCTCATGGTTTGGCGGCTATCTGCGGTACTGGCAAAAACACCGGGCCATGCCGCCCGGCGCGAAGCCGCGCGCGATCGCGGTGATCCTCATCACCTTCGCCATTTCATTATGGCTGGTGAAAATGATGTGGGTACGCATTCTGCTGCTGGCGATCCTGACCTGTCTGCTTATCTTTATGTGGCGGATCCCCGTGGTTGATGAAAAGCAACAAAAGCACTGAAGCCTCATCATGGCTGTTGCAATTATTGCGTACAGCCAGTAAATTCGACCGTTTTCGAGCACAGGTGCGCTTGGTTAAAGGTTAAGCAATTGTTACCTTTACCGACTCGTTGCGCGCCGTGAGTAACACTGTTTCACTTAGGCACAAACCGATGACCGCAACTGCACAGCAGCTTGAATTTCTGAAAAACAGCATCAAAAGCATCCAGGACTATCCAAAGCCTGGCATTCTTTTCCGTGATGTCACCAGCTTGCTGGAAGACCCGAAAGCGTACGCGCTCAGCATTGAACTGCTGGTGGAGCGTTATAAAAACGCAGGGATCACCAAAGTAGTAGGTACCGAAGCCCGTGGCTTCCTGTTTGGCGCACCGGTTGCGCTGGCAATGGGCGTGGGTTTTGTGCCGGTGCGTAAGCCGCGCAAGCTGCCGCGTGAAACCATTGCTGAGAGCTACGAGCTGGAGTACGGCACCGATCAGCTGGAAATCCACGTGGATGCCATCAAGCCAGGCGACAAAGTGCTGGTGGTGGACGATCTGCTGGCAACCGGCGGCACCATCGAAGCGACCGTGAAGCTGATCCGCCGTCTGGGTGGAGAAGTGACCGACGCGGCATTCATCATCAACCTGTTCGATCTGGGCGGCGAACAGCGCCTGGAAAAACAAGGTATTACCAGCTACAGCCTGGTGCCATTCCCGGGTCATTAATCCCGTTCCTCACAACCTCGCTCAATGAGTGAGGTTGTGATAGCATTCCCCTCCATAAATTCACCTTCCAGCGTTGCAGAGCCTGCCCATGAGTTATCAGGTGTTAGCCCGTAAATGGCGACCACAAACCTTTGCTGACGTTGTCGGTCAGGAACATGTGCTGACGGCCCTGGCGAACGGCTTGTCGCTAGGTCGCATCCATCACGCCTATCTTTTTTCCGGCACCCGCGGCGTCGGTAAGACATCTATTGCCCGTCTGCTGGCGAAAGGTCTCAACTGTGAAACCGGGATCACCGCCACCCCGTGCGGCGTGTGCGATAACTGCAGGGAAATCGAGCAGGGGCGTTTTGTCGATCTGATTGAGATTGACGCCGCCTCGCGCACCAAAGTGGAAGACACCCGCGATCTGCTCGATAACGTGCAGTACGCCCCGGCGCGCGGTCGCTTCAAGGTCTACCTGATCGATGAAGTGCACATGCTGTCGCGCCACAGCTTCAACGCCCTGCTGAAAACGCTGGAAGAGCCGCCCGCGCACGTGAAGTTCCTGCTGGCGACCACCGATCCGCAAAAGTTGCCGGTTACCATTCTGTCGCGCTGCCTGCAGTTCCACCTGAAGGCGCTGGACGTTGAGCAGATCCGCGCGCAGCTTGAACACATTCTCGATGAAGAGAAAATTGTCCACGAACCGCGCGCCCTGCAACTGCTGGCCCGCGCGGCGGACGGTAGCCTGCGTGATGCGTTAAGCCTGACCGATCAGGCGATTGCCAGCGGTGACGGCAAGCTCTCGACCGACGCGGTCAGCACCATGCTCGGTACGCTGGATGACGATCAGGCGCTCTCGCTTATCGAAGCGATGATTGCCGCCAACGGCGAACGCGTGATGTCGCTGGTAAACGCGGCTGCCGCCCGAGGCGTGGAGTGGGAAGGTCTGCTGGTTGAAATGCTCAGCCTGCTGCACCGCGTGGCGATGCTGCAGCTCTCTCCATCGGCAATCGGCGCGGATATGGCCGCCATTGAGCAGCGGATGCGTGAACTCGCCCGCACCGTGCCGCCTGCCGACGTTCAGCTTTACTACCAGACGCTGCTAATTGGCCGCAAAGAGCTGCCGTTCGCGCCGGATCGCCGGATGGGCGTTGAAATGACGCTGCTGCGCGCGCTGGCGTTCCAGCCGCGCATGCCATTGCCGGAGCCGGAAGTGCCGCGAGAGTCCTTCGCGCCGGTCGCCCCGACCGCGGTGATGTCGCCGCAGCAGGTGCCGCCGCAGCCGACACAAAACGTGCCGCTGTCGGATGCCACCAGTTCGGTACTTGCCGCACGCAGTCAGTTGCAGCGTGCGCAGGGAGTAACCAAACCAAAAAAGAGTGAACCGGCAGCGCCAGCAAGAGCGCGGCCGGTGAACAACGCCGCGCTTGAACGACTGGCCTCGGTAACGGAGCGCGTTCAGTCGCGTCCGGCACCGTCCGCGCTCGAGCAGAAAGCCCCGGCGAAAGAAGAGGCTTACCGCTGGAAGGCGACCACCATCACCGAAACGGTGAAGGAAGAGGTCGCCACGCCAAAAGCGCTGAAGAAAGCGCTGGAGCATGAGAAAACCCCGGAGCTTGCCGCGAAGCTCGCCGAAGAGTCAATCGAGCGGGACGCCTGGGCCGCTGAGGTCAGCAAACTGCAGCTGCCGAAGCTGGTAGAGCAGGTCGCGCTCAACGCCTGGAAAGAGCAAGAGGGCAACCAGGTGCGTCTGCACCTGCGTCCGGGCCAGCGACATCTGAATTCCCCTGGTGCGCAAAAGGCGCTGGCGGAGGCGCTCACCGCATTGCAGGGTGCGCCGGTTGAATTGACTATCATTGAAGATGATAATCCCGCAGTGCGAACGCCGCTGGAGTGGCGCCAGGCCATTTATGAAGAGAAGCTCGCGCAGGCGCGCGAGTCAATTATCGCGGATAACAACATTCAGACCCTGCGCCGGTTCTTCGACGCCGATCTGGATGAAGAGAGTATTCGCCCCATTTGATCGTGAGTCTGACTTACGGTTGTAATCCTTAAACGTGAAAGAGAGAGAAGCCTATGTTCGGTGGAAAAGGCGGTCTGGGTGGCCTGATGAAGCAGGCTCAGCAGATGCAGGAAAAAATGCAGAAGATGCAGGAAGAGATCGCTCAGCTGGAAGTCACGGGTGAATCCGGTGCCGGTCTGGTAAAAGTGACCATCAACGGTGCGCACAACTGCCGCCGCGTGGAAATCGACCCAAGCCTGCTCGAAGACGACAAAGATATGCTGGAAGATCTGGTTGCCGCCGCGTTTAACGATGCCGCGCGCCGTATCGACGAAACCCAGAAAGAGAAAATGGCCTCTGTTTCCAGCGGTATGCAACTGCCGCCGGGCTTCAAGATGCCATTCTGATGCAAACCAGTCCGCTGCTCACGCAGTTAATGGAAGCACTGCGCTGCCTGCCGGGCGTTGGCCCGAAGTCGGCGCAGCGCATGGCGTTCACGCTTTTGCAGCGCGACCGCAGCGGCGGGATGCGCCTGGCGCAGGCTCTGACCCGCGCCATGTCAGAAATTGGTCACTGTGCGGATTGTCGCACCTTTACCGAGCAGGACGTGTGTAACATCTGTACGAACCCGCGTCGTCAGGAAAACGGTCAGATTTGCGTGGTGGAGAGTCCGGCGGACATCTACGCCATCGAACAAACCGGGCAGTTTTCTGGTCGCTACTTCGTGCTGATGGGGCATCTCTCCCCGCTTGACGGTATTGGCCCGGATGATATCGGTCTCGACCGCCTTGAACAGCGTCTTGAGTCCGAAACCATCAAAGAGGTGATCCTCGCCACCAACCCGACGGTGGAAGGGGAGGCAACCGCTAACTACATCGCCGAACTGTGCTCGCAGTACGGCGTTGACGCCAGCCGCATCGCCCACGGCGTGCCGGTGGGTGGCGAGCTGGAAATGGTCGACGGCACCACGCTGTCGCACTCTCTGGCCGGGCGTCACAAGATTATTTTCTGACCAAACGGAGGCTGCGCGCGTGGCCTCCGCTTGAAATTTTCCTCCCTTATCCCCATCTCTCACTCAACGTTTTACAACCCCATTAAATGGCATTGTTGAGGTCGACTTAGATGAAAGGACAAGAAACCCGTGGTTTCCAGTCAGAAGTAAAACAGCTTCTGCACCTGATGATCCATTCCCTGTATTCCAACAAAGAAATCTTCCTGCGTGAGCTGATTTCCAACGCATCCGATGCGGCGGACAAGCTGCGCTTCCGCGCGCTGTCCAACCCGGACCTGTACGAAGGCGACGGCGAGCTGCGCGTGCGCGTCTCTTTCAATAAAGAGAACCGCACCCTGACCATTGCCGATAACGGCATCGGGATGAATCGCGACGAGGTGATCGACCATCTCGGCACCATTGCCAAATCCGGCACCAAAGCGTTCCTCGAGTCCATGGGCTCTGACCAGGCGAAAGACAGCCAGCTGATCGGCCAGTTCGGTGTGGGCTTCTACTCGGCGTTTATCGTTGCCGACAAAGTCACCGTGCGCACCCGCGCGGCAGGCGAAAGCGCAGAAAATGGTGTGTTCTGGGAATCCAAAGGGGAAGGCGAATACACCGTTGATGACATCACCAAAGCGGATCGCGGCACCGAAATCACCCTCCACCTGCGTGAAGGCGAAGACGATTTCCTGAACGACTGGCGTGTACGCTCCATCATCAGCAAATATTCCGACCACATCGCGCTGCCGGTTGAGATTGAGAAACAGGAAGAGCAGGACGGTGAAACCGTTGTCTCCTGGGAGAAGATCAACAAGGCGCAGGCGCTGTGGACGCGCAACAAGTCTGAAATTAAAGACGACGAGTACAACGAGTTCTACAAGCACATCGCTCACGACTTTACCGACCCGCTGACCTGGAGCCACAACCGCGTGGAAGGTAAGCAGGAGTACACCAGCCTGCTGTACATTCCGGCGCAGGCACCGTGGGACATGTGGAACCGCGATCACAAGCACGGCCTGAAGCTCTACGTGCAGCGCGTGTTCATCATGGACGACGCCGAGCAGTTCATGCCGAACTACCTGCGCTTTACGCGCGGCCTGATTGACTCCAACGATCTGCCGCTGAACGTCTCCCGTGAAATCCTGCAGGACAGCACCGTCACCCGCAACCTGCGTAACGCGCTGACCAAACGTACGCTGCAGATGCTGGAAAAACTGGCGAAAGACGATGCGGAAAAATATCAGACCTTCTGGAAACAGTTCGGTCTGGTGCTGAAAGAAGGCCCGGCGGAAGACACCGCGAACGTCGAAACGATCGCCAAACTGCTGCGCTTCGCCTCTACGCATACCGACTCCTCCGCACAGACCGTGTCGCTGGAAGAGTACGTCTCCCGCATGAAAGAAGGGCAGGAGAAGATCTACTACATCACCGCCGACAGCTACGCAGCGGCGAAGAGCAGCCCGCACCTGGAGCTGCTGCGCAAGAAAGGCATCGAAGTGCTGCTGCTTTCTGACCGCATCGACGAGTGGATGATGAACTACCTGACCGAGTTCGACGGTAAATCCTTCCAGTCCGTGGCCAAAGCCGACGAGTCCATCGACAAGCTGGCGGATGAAGTGGACGAAAGTGCGAAAGAAGCCGAGAAGGCGCTGGAGCCGTTCGTTGAGCGCGTGAAAACGCTGCTGGGCGATCGCGTGAAAGAGGTGCGCTTCACGCACCGTCTGACTGATACTCCGGCGATTGTTACCACCGATGCCGACGAAATGGGCACCCAGATGGCGAAGCTGTTCGCTGCGGCGGGCCAGGCGATGCCGGAAGTGAAATATATCTTTGAGCTTAATCCGGATCACCCGCTGGTGAAACGCGCGGCAGACACCCAGGACGACGCCCGCTTTGCCGAGTGGGTTGAACTGCTGCTGGATCAGTCCCTGCTGGCCGAGCGCGGCACGCTGGAAGATCCTAACCTGTTCATTAAACGTGTGAATGCGCTGCTGCTGGCGTAATTAAACACCTACCCCTCACCCTGCCCTCTCCCCAAAGGGGAGAGGGTGTTCAAGTTCCCTCTCCCCTTTGGGGAGAGGGCTAGGGTGAGGGGGAATCAATCGCACGAACCCAAATAATCTCCCCCCGTTAACCGTTTCAGCCTTCCCGCCTTCCTTGAGCCACGCCCGTTCTGGTGGTATTGTTTAGCGCTTTTGAAAAATTGAAACGACATTTGAGGGGATTTTCGCAATGCGTATTATTCTGCTTGGCGCTCCGGGCGCGGGTAAAGGAACTCAGGCTCAGTTCATCATGGAGAAATACGGTATTCCGCAAATCTCCACCGGTGACATGCTGCGCGCCGCTGTTAAATCTGGCTCCGAGCTGGGTAAACAAGCGAAAGACATCATGGACGCAGGCAAGCTGGTGACCGACGAGCTGGTTATTGCTCTGGTCAAAGAGCGCATTGCTCAGGAAGACTGCCGTAACGGTTTCCTGCTGGACGGCTTCCCACGCACCATTCCTCAGGCTGACGCCATGAAGGAAGCGGGCATCAATGTAGACTACGTTCTGGAGTTCGACGTACCGGACGAGCTGATCGTTGACCGTATCGTTGGCCGTCGCGTACACGCTGCTTCTGGCCGCGTTTACCACATCAAATTCAACCCACCTAAGGTTGAAGGCAAAGACGACGTGACCGGCGAAGAGCTGACCACCCGTAAAGACGATCAGGAAGAGACCGTGCGTAAACGCCTGGTGGAATACCATCAGATGACTGCACCGCTGATCGGCTACTACACCAAAGAAGCGCAGGCGGGTAACACCCAATACGCCAAAGTCGACGGTACCAAAGCCGTGGCTGACGTACGTGCAGAGCTGGAAAAAATCCTCGGCTAATTGCCTGTCTCTCACCCGGATCCCCGGGTGAGAAAAATTCTCATCTCACCTATTACAGCAATGGGTTTCGTTTAAACGCATTTCCGCTACAATTGACAACCTATCAAATGGTTAAGAGGCGTGAATGAGTCAGGCGAAAACCGGCATCCTGCTTGCCAATCTGGGCACCCCAGAAGCACCCACTCCAGCAGCGGTAAAACGCTATCTGCGACAGTTTTTAAGCGACACGCGCGTCGTGGATACCCCAAGATTGCTGTGGTGGCCCCTGCTGCGTGGCGTCATTCTGCCGATTCGTTCTCCGCGCGTGGCAAAGCTTTATCAGTCCGTCTGGATGGAAGAGGGCTCGCCGCTGATGGTGTACAGCCGCCGTCAGGAGAAAGCGCTGGCCGCCCGCCTGCCGGATATGCCCGTCGCGCTCGGCATGAGCTATGGAACACCTTCGCTGGAAAGCGCAGTGGAAAACCTGCTCGCGCAGGGCGTTGACCATATCGTCGTGCTGGCGCTCTATCCACAGTATTCATGTTCGACGGTAGCTGCCGTCTGGGACGAGCTGGCGCGCATTCTGAAGACGCGTCGTCGCATTCCTGCGGTGACCTTTATTCGCGACTACGCGGATAACGATCTGTACATCAAGGCGCTTGCCAGCAGCGCGCGCGCGTCGTTTGAAAAGCACGGCGAGCCGGATCTGCTGCTGCTTTCCTATCACGGCATTCCGCAGCGTTTCGCCAATGAAGGGGATGATTATCCGCAGCGCTGCCGCGATACCACCCGCGAGCTGGTCTCCGCCCTTGGCCTGCCGCCGGAGAAGGTGATGATGACCTTCCAGTCGCGCTTCGGCCGCGAGCCGTGGCTGACGCCGTACACCGATGAAACCCTCAAAATGCTGGGCGAGAAGGGCGTGAAGCACATTCAGGTGATGTCGCCGGGCTTCTCGGCCGACTGTCTGGAAACGCTGGAGGAGATTGCGGTACAAAACCGGGAATTTTTCCTTGAAGCTGGCGGTGTGAAGTACGAGTACATTCCGGCACTTAACGACTCTCCTGAGCATATCGACATGATGGTCTCGCTGGTGACGAACAGCCGCTGATCGCGCTTGAGGCCGGGTTTGTGCTACCATTCCCGGCTTCTATTCCTTGCACAGTTCAGACCATGAAATTTCCCGGTAAACGTAAATCAAAACACTACTTCCCCGTTAACGCTCGCGATCCGCTCCTGCAGCAAATCCAGCCTGAAAATGAAACCAGCGCCGCATGGGTGGTGGGTATCGATCAGACGCTGGTGGATATTGAAGCCAAAGTGGATGATGCGTTTGTTGCGCGTTACGGTCTGAGCGCCGGGCATTCGCTGGTGATCGAGGACGACGTTGCCGAAGCGTTGTACCAGGAGCTGGTGCGTGAAAATCTGATCACCCATCAGTTTGCCGGTGGCACCATTGGCAACACCATGCACAACTACTCCGTGCTGGCGGACGACCGTTCGGTGCTGCTCGGCGTGATGTGCAGCAATATCGAAATCGGCGGCTACGCCTATCGCTACCTGTGCAACACCTCCAGCCGTACCGACCTGAACTATTTGCAGGGCGTAGACGGCCCGATTGGCCGCTGCTTTACCCTCATTGGTGAGTCCGGCGAGCGTACCTTTGCCATCAGCCCTGGCCACATGAACAAGCTGCGCGCAGAGAGTATTCCTGAAGAGGTCATTGCGGGCGCCTCTGCGCTGGTGCTCACGTCGTATCTGGTGCGCTGCAAGCCGGGCGAGCCGATGCCGGACGCGACCATGAAGGCGATCGAGTACGCGAAGAAGTACGATGTCCCGGTCGTCCTGACGCTGGGGACCAAATTCGTTATCGCCGACAACCCAGAGTGGTGGCAGGCCTTCCTGAAAGAACACGTTTCGATTCTGGCGATGAACGAAGAAGAGGCCGAAGCGCTGACCGGCGAAAGCGATCCGCTGCTGGCGTCTGACAAAGCGCTGGACTGGGTAGATCTGGTGCTCTGCACCGCCGGACCTGTCGGGCTGTACATGGCGGGCTTCACGGAAGAAGAGAGCAAACGCAAAACCCAGCATCCGCTGCTGCCTGGCGCGATTGCCGAATTCAACCAGTTCGAATTCAGCCGCGGTATGCGCCATAAAGACTGCACCAACCCGCTGCGTATCTACTCCCACATCGCGCCGTACATGGGCGGGCCAGAGAAGATCATGAACACCAACGGCGCGGGCGATGGCGCGCTGGCCGCGCTGCTGCACGACATCACCGCTAACGCTTACCACAAAACCAACGTGCCGAACTCCAGCAAGCATAAGTTTAGCTGGCTGACCTATTCGTCGCTGGCGCAGGTGTGTAAATACGCGAACCGCGTGAGCTATCAGGTGCTGAATCAGCACTCCCCACGCTTAACGCGTGGCCTCCCGGAACGGGAAGACAGCCTCGAAGAGGCGTATTGGGATCGGTAAAAGCAAAACGGCAACCAGGTTGCCGTTTTTAGTGTTTATTCCCTCTCCCTGTGGGAGAGGGCCAGGGTGAGGGCATCAGGCCGCACAAGGTAAAAGCAAAACGGCAACCAGGTTGCCGTTTTTAGTGTTTATTCCCTCTCCTTGTGGGAGAGGGCTAGGGTGAGGGCATCAGGCCGCACAACACTCAGCCCGTAACAGCCTCTTCAACCGGCGCTTTCTCAAGCAGCGTCAGCATCGTGTTCGCAATCTCACGCTCACCCATGACGACCTTATTCGCGCCGCGCTCGGTGATGTATTCCACCTCATCGTCATAATGTGCGCGGGCAATAATCTCGATAGTCGGACACTTCGCGCGCGCGGACGCGACAATCTCACCTGCCTCGTAGCCGTTCGGAATGGTCAGCAGCAGCCAGCGGGCGCAGTCCAGATGCGCCAGATTCATGATCTCTTCGTTTGCCGCATTACCCAGCACCGCGCGAATGCCGCGCTCGCGCAGTTCGTCAACGCGTGTGCGTGAGGTTTCAATCACCACCAGCGGAATGCCCTGCGCCATCAGCTTCTCACCGAGCAGGCTGCCCACGCGGCCAAAGCCAACCAGCAGCGCGTGATTGCAGATATCCACCGGGATCTGCTTCTCTTCTTCGATAGCCTCTTCCAGCGTCTGCTCTTCCAGGGTTTCCGTTTTATCGAGGTATTTTTCCAGCAGGGCAAACAGCACCGGGTTCAGCATGATGGAGAGGATCGCCCCCGCCAGCACCAGATTCTGACCGGCCTGCGGGAGAAGATTAAGCGCCATGCCGAGACCGGCCAGAATAAACGCGAACTCACCAATCTGCGCCAGGCTGGCGGCAATGGTCAGCGCCGTACGCGGCGAGTGGCCAAACATCCGCACCAGGAAGAAGGCGGCAACGGACTTACCAAAGATAATGATCGCCAGCGTGCCCAGCACCGCCAGCGGCTGCTGGATCAGAACCAACGGGTCAAACAGCATCCCGACGGAGACGAAGAACAGCACGGCGAAAGCATCACGCAGCGGCAGCGTGTCGTGCGCCGCGCGGTGGCTTAATTCAGATTCGTTCAACACCATCCCGGCGAAGAACGCGCCCAGCGCAAACGAGACGTCGAACAGCTCAACGGCACCAAAGGCGATACCCAGCGCCAGAGCGAGTACCGAAAGGGTGAACAGCTCGCGGGAACCTGTCGCCGCAGTGCGGGACATGATCCACGGTACCAGACGGCGGCCCACCAGCATCATGATGGCGATAAAGGCCACAACCTTACCGATGGTGATACTCATATCCAACGCCAGCGAGGCGAAGCCGACGTTGTCTTTTTCCATCATCCCGGCGACGGCGGGCAGCAGCACCAGCGTTAACACCATCACCAGATCTTCAACGATCAGCCAGCCTATTGCGATTTGCCCGCGCTGGCTGTCTATCAGCTGTCTCTCTTCAAGCGCGCGCAGCAGCACCACGGTACTGGCGGTTGAAAGACACAGCCCAAACACGATGCCGGTCATCAGCGACCAGCCCAGTACCGCTGAAAGCGCCATTCCCAGCAGCGTCGCCACCCCTATCTGGGCGATCGCTCCCGGTATGGCGATAGACTTTACCGCCATCAGGTCCTTCAGTGAAAAATGCAGACCGACGCCAAACATCAGCAGAATCACGCCTAATTCCGCCAGTTCAGGAGCCAGTTTGGTATCCGCCACGAAACCCGGCGTAAAAGGACCCGCCAGTACACCCGCTAACAGATAGCCGACAAGAGGAGAAATACGCAGTTTATTGGCAATCATGCCAAGGATAAAAGCGAGCACAAGTCCACCAACAATGGTGGTGATAAGCGGTGTGGCGTGGTGCATTCCGTCTCCTTTCGTGGTGAGTGTTCCATTTTTGGCATGAATACCAAAAGACCAGGTAATAGTTTATGACAATTTTTACCCTTATGTTTATGAATAATTGTTGAAGTTTGAATAAAAGAGCAATAAGCGTGAAAAAAAGCCCTTTTGGACAAGTTTGATAGGGAAGGTGAGAAGAAACCCTTATGGCATAAGGGGGAAAGGTCGCCAGAGTTTAACTTTGGCGACCCATAAATTACGCTTTATGACGGTTATCAGGCAGGAATATGGTCAATATCCCCAGAAGTGGCAGGAAAGCACAGATTTTGTAGACCAGGAAGATGCTGGTGTGATCTGCAACCATGCCCAACACCGCCGCACCAAGGCCGCCCATGCCGAAGGCAAATCCGAAAAAGAGCCCGGAAACCATACCGATACGCCCCGGTAACAGCTCCTGTGCGTAGACCAGAATGGCCGAGAAGGCAGAGGCCAGAATAAAACCAATAATGACGGTCAAAATCCCCGTCCACTCCAGGCATGCGTAGGGCAAAATAAGCGTGAAGGGTGCAACACCGAGGATTGAGCCCCAAATCACATATTTACGCCCGATTTTGTCGCCTACAGGCCCGCCAATCACCGTTCCTGCTGCCACCGCAAACAGGAAGGCAAACAGGTGGAACTGCGCGTTTTGTACCGATAATCCGAATTTTTGCATCAGATAAAAGGTGTAATAGCTGCTGATGCTCGCCATATAGAAGTATTTCGAGAAAATCAGCACCAGCAGCACGCTTACGGCCAGGATAACCTTGTTACGGGGAAGGGGATTGATAACCTTTGCTACAGGTTTGCCCTTGTTCACGCGATGCTGAGCGGCATACCAGCGGCTGATTTGCGCCAGTACCACAATCGCCAGCAGCGCGGCCAGCACAAACCACGCCACGTTGCCTTTGCCGTACGGGGCGATGATCACCGCGGCCAGCAGCGGGCCGAGGGAACTGCCAAAGTTACCGCCTACCTGGAACAGGGACTGCGCCAGCCCGTGACGACCACCGGAGGCCATACGCGCCACGCGGGAGGATTCCGGATGGAAGACGGACGAGCCTGTCCCCACCAGCGCGGCGGCGATAAGCACCGCTTCAAAGCTGCCCGCCATTGCCAGCAGCACCAGCCCGCTCAAGGTAAAGCACATGCCAATGGGGAGCGACCACGGCATTGGGTATTTATCCGTCCAGTAACCGACCACCGGCTGCAGCAGCGAGGAGGCCATCTGGAAGGTGAGGGTAATCATCCCGATCTGTACGAAGGTTAACGAGAACTCGGACTGCAGCAGCGGGTAGATTGCCAGGATCAGCGACTGGATCATGTCGTTGAGCAGGTGCGAGAGACTGATTGCGCCTAAAACTTTAAAGGAAGTGCGCGATTTTGGCGGCGACGCCGGAGCGCCCGGGACGGGCTGGGTTGATTCACTGATTGCCATAAATACCACGTCGATTTGTTGTGAGAAATGCAGGGTGTAATTATTATCCGACTAACATACCCGTCCGTGACATTTGAAGAAAGTCGCAATTCTGAAAACTTATTTGTCTATTCTTGTGAGTCACTGTAATTTTTGCGTTTGTCTATTGGTCAGGGAGAGAGATGATGAAGTTAATGAAGCGTGGCGTCGCGCTGGCGTTGATAGCGGCCTGGGGGCTGACAAGCCTGCCCGCACAGGCATATGAAAAAGACAAAACCTATAAAATTACCATTCTGCATACCAACGATCACCACGGTCATTTCTGGCGCAGTGAATACGGGGAATATGGCCTGTCGGCGCAAAAAACACTGGTTGACGGTATTCGTAAAGAGGTCGCCGCAGAAGGCGGTAGCGTGCTGCTGCTCTCGGGCGGGGATATTAATACCGGCGTGCCGGAATCTGATTTACAGGATGCCGAGCCTGACTTTCGCGGCATGAATCTGATTGGCTACGACGCGATGGCCGTGGGTAACCATGAATTCGATAACCCGCTGAGCGTGCTGCGCCAGCAGGAGAAGTGGTCTAAATTCCCGTTCCTCTCTGCCAATATTTATCAGAAAAGCACCGGCGAACGCCTGTTTAAACCCTGGGCGCTGTTTAAGCGTCAAGACTTAAAAATTGCGGTCATTGGCCTCACTACCGACGACACGGCCAAAATTGGTAACCCTGAGTTCTTCACCGATATCGAATTCCGTAAACCGGCAGACGAAGCGAAGCTGGTGATTCAGGAATTGCAGCAGAACGAAAAACCGGACGTGATTATCGCCACCACTCACATGGGTCACTACGACAACGGCGCGCACGGCTCCAATGCGCCGGGCGACGTCGAGATGGCGCGCAGCCTGCCTGCGGGCTCGCTGGCAATGATTGTGGGCGGTCACTCACAGGATCCGGTGTGTATGGCGTCCGAGAATAAAAAGCAGGTGGACTACGTGCCGGGCACGCCGTGCGCGCCGGACCGTCAGAACGGTATCTGGATCGTACAGGCGCACGAGTGGGGTAAATACGTAGGGCGTGCAGATTTCGAGTTCCGTAACGGCGAGATGAAGCTGGTCCACTATCAGCTCATTCCGGTCAACCTGAAGAAGAAGGTGACCTACCCGGACGGGAAAAGTGAGCGCGTACTTTACACGCCTGAAATTGCAGAAAACCAGCAGATGCTCTCCCTGCTGACGCCGTTCCAGAACAAAGGCAAGGCGCAGCTGGAGGTGAAGATTGGTACGCTCAATGGCCGCCTGGAAGGGGACCGCAGCAAAGTCCGCTTCGTGCAGACCAACATGGGCCATCTGGTGCTGGCGGCGCAAATAGCGCGCACTGGCGCTGACTTTGGCGTAATGAGCGGCGGCGGCATTCGTGATTCCATCGAAGGTGGAAACATCACCTATAAAGATGTGCTGAAGGTACAGCCGTTCGGCAACGTGGTGGTGTATGCGGATATGAGCGGGAAAGAGGTGATTGACTACCTCACCGCCGTGGCGCAGATGAAGCCGGACTCGGGTGCCTACCCGCAGTTTGCTAACGTGAGTTTCGTCGCGAAAGACGGCAAGCTTAACGATCTGAAGATCAAGGGCGAACCGGTTGACCCGGCGAAAACGTACCGTCTGGCAACGTTAAGCTTTAACGCCACGGGCGGCGACGGCTATCCGCATATTGATAATAAACCGGGCTATGTGAATACCGGCTTTATCGACGCGGAAGTGCTGAAGCAGTTCATCGAGCAGAATTCACCGATTGACGTGAATGCGTATGAGCCGAAAGGTGAGGTGAGCTGGCAGTAGTGCGGGGCGTTTTTGCCCGGTGGCGCTGCGCTTACCGGGCCTACGGGCGCAAAATGTAGGCCGGGTAAGGCGTAGCCGCCACCCGGCTTTTCTTTTAATCCCGGCGCGCTATATCGGCAAACTTCGCGTCCAGCATTTTCGCCAGATCGCTCGCGGCCAGTTCGATATCCAGCCCGCGCTTGCCGCCCGAAATATAGATCGTCTCAAATTCCTGCGAAGGTGCATCGATCAGCGTCGGCAGCCGTTTTTTCTGCCCGAGCGGGCTGATCCCGCCCACCAGATAGCCGGTAGTGCGTTGCGCAACCATCGGATCCGCCATATCGACCTTTTTTGCCCCCAGCGCTTTGGCGACCTTTTTCAGATCCAGCTGCCCGGCGACGGGCGTTACCGCCACGGCGAGATGTTTCATATCGCCGTTCACCGCGACCAGCAGCGTTTTATAGACCTGGTCAGCGTTCAGCCCCAGCTTGCGCACCACTTCATCACCAAAATTGGTTTCATTCGGATCGTGATCGTAAGTATGGATCCGGAAAGAGATTTTGTTTTTTTCGAGTAATTTAACGGCGGGAGTCATAGCTATCCTTCTTACGACAGACATTTTATGCCAACAGCATACGCCTGACGTTTGTCTAAAAAATAGCACCATCTTGCGCAATAGTATTGGCAGTGATGGTCACTTTGAGCGACAATCGGCTCAGCCGAAGGTCTCCTTCGGTATAATAAAAACGATGAAATTCCTCTTTGACGGGCCAATAGAAATATTGGCCATTTTTTTATTTCAGCAGCGACGGCAGGTTCCCTTCCCCATACAAATGCAGCGCGCCGACCGCGACGACATATCGCCCGGCAGGCAGGGCATGCAGCGTTTCTCGCCACGCCTGATTGCGCGCGTTCATCAGCACATCATACAGCGATTCACTGAAGGTAGACGGCAGCACTAGCTTACTGTCCGTCGGCGGCGCATCCAGCCACCAGCCAATCATGGTTTGCAGCAGACGGGCATTGGTGTGCCAGTGGGTCAGGGTGTCATCCAGCAGGATCAGACCGTCATCGGGAAGCTGCCGCAGCAGCCCGATCTGGCTGTCCGTGCCTTCCAGTTCAATGATCGGGAGATTGCGCGCTCTTGCCGTATTCAGCAGCTGATAATCAATGCCGTAATCACCGCGCAAGCCCAGACGCTGCGCCTGCGTCGCCTGCAGCACCATGGCAATCTGCCAGAGTGGAAGGGTGTCCAGCATGGCGAGCGATACACCGGTTTCATCCGCGAGCCGCGTCAGTTCGGTAAGCTGGGCTTCGCTGAGACGTTCCGCAAGAGGACGATCGCTCTCCAGACCCGCAAAGGGGGATTCATGGCCCGAAATATCCGCCTCGACGACCAGCGCGTCGGCATTCTTCAGCAGTTTTATCAGGCCAGCGGGCAGCGGGGACATATCCTGCGTGCCCATATGGATGCTTCCTACAAGGTGCAGGTGTTGCCCGCCCGGAAGTGAGATATCCATACCGGGCCAGGCATAACGTCGGGGAAAGAGGGCGCGAAACGATGCTTTTATACGATTAAACAGACTCATACGCGCTCCATGACCGAAAGGATCATGCTAGCGCGTACGAGAACAAGGTTCAATCTTTCGGTTTAAACCGCAGCAGACGGTTGGCGTTGCTCACCACGGTAATGGAGGAGAGCGCCATTGCCGCCCCGGCAACCACCGGGTTCAGCAGCGCGCCCGTCAGCGGCCATAAAATCCCGGCGGCAATCGGAATGCCGAAGACGTTATAAATAAATGCCCCGAGCAGGTTCTGCTTCATGTTGCGCAACGTGGCTTTCGAAATCGCCAGCGCATCCGCAACGCCCATCAGGCTGTGGCGCATCAGGGTAATGGCCGCCGTTTCAATCGCGACATCGCTCCCGCCGCCCATGGCAATACCCACTTCTGCCTGCGCCAGCGCCGGTGCGTCGTTAATACCGTCACCGATCATGGCCACCTGACGGCCCTGACTTTGCAGGTTCTTGATGGCATCCGCTTTACCATCCGGCAGTACGCCCGCAATGACGTCATCAATACCCGCCTCTTTGGCGATGGCGTTGGCCGTTGTTGGGTTATCCCCGGTCAGCATCACCAGACGATAGCCCGCACGGTGCAGACGTTTTAATGCATCCACGCTGTCCTGGCGCAGGGGATCGCGCACCGACAACATGGCGACGGCTTTACCGTCTACAGCGAGCAGTACGGGCGTTGCGCCCTGTGATGCCTGAGCAATCAGTTCGCCTTCCAGCGATGAAGTATCAATACCGTTTTCATTGAGCAGCGCCTGATTCCCCAGCAGCAGCGTGTGGCCGTCGGCTTCGCCGCTCACCCCGAGCCCGCGCAGGGTGCGGAAGTTACTAACCTGCGGCAGGGTAGCGTCACTGGCTTTATCGAGAATGGCGCGGGCCAGCGGATGGCTGGACCCTTGCTCCAGCGCGGCGGCGAGACGCAGTGCGTCAGCCTCTGAGAAGCCAGGAGTATGCACCGCCACGACCTGCGGTTTCCCTTCGGTCAGCGTACCGGTTTTGTCAAAGACCAGCGTGTCCAGGGTGCTTGCACGCTGCAGGGCATCGGCATCACGCACCAGCACGCCAAACTCGGCGGCACGTCCGACGCCGGAGATGATCGACATCGGCGTCGCCAGGCCAAGGGCACACGGACAGGCGATGATCAGCACCGTGGTGGCAATCACCAGGGTATAGACGATTTGCGGTGCTGGCCCAAAGAAATACCAGATTGCCGCGCTCAGCAGGGCAATACAGACCACCACCGGAACAAAAACGGCGGAGATCCTGTCGGCAAGTTTGCCGATTTCGGGCTTACTGCTCTGTGCCTGGCGCACCATGCGGATAATACGCGACAGCGTGGTGTGGCTGCCGACCGCGCTGGCGCGGAACAGCACGCTACCGTCCTGGACGACCGTGCCTGCGTGCACGTTATCGTCCTGGGATTTTTGCTGCGGGATCGGTTCCCCGGTCAGCATGGCTTCATCGAACCAGGCTTCGCCCTGGAGAATTGCGCCGTCAACCGGAACGCGATCGCCCGTCGTCAGGCGCAGCGTCATGCCGGGCTGCACGTCAGCCAGCGGGACGCTTTTTTCACCCTCGTCGGTCACCACGCGTGCCGTCGGCGGGGTTAAATCAAGCAATCTTTCCAGCGCCTTCGAGGAGCGCTGACGGGCGCGGGCTTCGAGCATATGGCCTAAGTTAATCAGGCCGATAATCATCGCGCTCGCTTCATAATAGAGATGCCGCGCTTCCATCGGGAACCACTGTGGCCAGACGTTCACGCTCATGGAATAGAGCCACGCTGCGCCGGTCCCGAGCGCTACCAGCGTATCCATCGTCGCGGTGCGGTTTTTCAGGCTCTTCCAGGCGCTGGTATAGAAATGTCCGCCTGCAAAGACCATCACGGCGAGCGTGATCGCACCAACCCCCAGCCACAGCGTGCGGTTGTCGTCAGTGACCATCATGTTGTCACCGATCATGCCCCACACCATCACCGGGATACCCACCAGCAGCGCAACGATGGCCTGCCAGCGGAAGCGTTTCATGGTGGCGACAGCCGTTTCCTGCTGGCGCTCGCGGCGTTTGATGTCATCTTCAATCGCTTCCGCGCCGTAGCCCGCTTTCTCTACGGCCTGGACTAAATCTGCGGCGGAGGCGCTGCCCATCACCAGCGCAGTGCGCTCCGCGAGGTTTACCCGTGCCTGCGCGACGCCCGGTACGGCCTGCAATGCATTTTGTACCCGGGAGACGCAGCTGGCGCAGCTCATGCCGTTGATCAGCAGCTGTTGGCTGTCATCAATATCATCCGCTACCGGAAGCTCAGGAGTGGCCGCTGTCAGTGCTTCCGACGGGGATGATGACTCTGCCAGCGGTTTAGCCTTTGGGTGGCTTAACTCCGCCCCGTACCCGGCCTGCTTGATGGTATCGATCAGCGCATCCGCGCTGGCGCTGCCGATCACGGCGGCATGATCGATAGTCACGTCAGCGCTTTCAACGTCAGGACGCTGTTCCAGGCTTTCTTTAACGCGTTTGACACAGTGGCCGCAGGAGAGGCCGTCCAGCGTCAGGTCGATAGTGTGAGACATAACAAAACTCCCGTATAATGTTCTGGTCAATTGTTGACCTTCACTCTGCTTTTCGCTAACTGTTATGAAGGTTAAACCTTCCATCAAGGGGAAGGTCAAGGGGGAAATGTGAATATCAGTGACGTTGCGAAAAAAACCGGCTTAACCAGCAAAGCGATTCGCTTTTACGAAGAGAAAGGGCTGGTCACGCCGCCGCTGCGCAGTGAAAACGGCTACCGCAGCTACACGCAGCTGCATCTTGATGAACTGACGCTGCTGCGCCAGGCAAGACAGGTGGGGTTTAATCTGGAAGAGTGCGGCGAGCTGGTTAACCTGTTTAACGATCCGAAGCGCCACAGCGCCGATGTGAAAAAGCGCACGCTGGAAAAAGTGGCGGAGATTGAACGCCACATTGTAGAACTGCAGGCGATGCGCGAACAGCTTCTGGGGCTGGCGGACTCATGCCCGGGCGATGACAGCGCCGATTGCCCGATTATCGACAACCTTGCTGGCTGCTGTCACCGTAAGGCGCATGCTTAACAGGCTTTCACCCGCAGGGTAATGCCTTCCACCGCAATGACCTCGACCTGGGTACCGGCGCTGAGGTCATCGTCGGCCACCACCGGCCACGAGCTGTCGCCCACCCGCATGTGCCCGCGCCCGTTCACCAGTGCGCTGTCGAGCGTAAAACGCTTGCCGACAATCTGCTGTCCGCGCTGATTAAGGTGGGCGTCTGCCGGTTTCTGATCTTTCACCTGTCGGTTCAGCCAGCGCCACCACAGCCACGCGGCCACCAGCGTGAGTACCGCAAACAGTGCACCCTGCCACTCCCAGCCGACAGGCAGCAGCCAGACGACCAGCCCGGTAATGACTGCGGCAACGCCGCTCCAGAGCAGGTAGCCGTTGCCGCCCAGCATCTCCGCCGCCAGCAGTAAGCCACCGAGGCTTAGCCAGAAGGCATGGGGATGTGCAACGATCAGCTCAATCATTTTTTACGCTCGTTTCCACTGTCTTTGATCAGCTCGGCTATACCGGCAATCGACCCCATCAGGCTGCTGGCATCCAGCGGCATCATCACCACTTTACTGTTGTTCGCGGAGCCGATCTCTTTCAGCGCATCGGTATATTTTTGCGCGACGAAGTAGTTCACGGCCTGGATATCACCGGCGGCAATCGCCTCGGATACCATCTGCGTCGCACGGGCTTCCGCTTCTGCCGAACGTTCGCGCGCTTCCGCCTGTAAAAATGCGGACTGACGATCGCCCTCGGCTTTCAGGATCTGCGACTGTTTTTCCCCTTCCGCTTTGAGGATCTCGGCCTGACGCACCCCTTCTGCTTCCAGAATGTAGGCTCGCTTGGTTCGTTCGGCTTTCATCTGGGCGTTCATGGAGGCGATCAGTTCAGCCGGTGGGCGCACGTCGCGGATCTCAATACGGGTGACTTTGATCCCCCACGGATTCGTCGCTTCATCGACAATATGCAGCAGGCGGGTATTGATGCTGTCGCGCTGGGAGAGCATTTCGTCCAGCTCCATGGAGCCGAGTACGGTACGGATGTTGGTCATCGTCAGGTTGACGATCGCCAGCTCCAGGTTGCTCACTTCATAGGCCGCTTTAGGCGCATCAATCACCTGAATAAAGCAGACGGCATCAATGGTGACGTTGGCGTTGTCTTTAGAGATGATCTCCTGAGAAGGAATATCCAGCACCTGCTCCATCATGTTGATCTTACGACCAATGCGATCCATGAAGGGGACAATCAGGCTCAGGCCCGGCTGCAGCGTGTTGGTATAGCGGCCGAAGCGCTCTACGGTCCACTGATAACCCTGAGGAACAATTTTGACGCCTGCGCCCACAATGACCAGCGCAACAAAAATAAGGACGGGAACAACGATGAGCATAAAACCTCCTGTTTTGAATGCTGTGATGAGTAAACTGCGTGTTTATTGTTCGTAAGTATAGGTAAAGTCAGAAATGAAGCCATCACCCGCAGCGGCAATCGCTTTGGATAATCCCTGGTAGTAATTCGCCAGCCCAACCGTCTCTATCTGCTGAATGTGTTCGCGGATCGGGGCGCAGAATAAAACCGCATTTCCCGCTTCAACACGCTTGTTGTTTGGCGGGAGATCCCCGGTAATTGCTTTAAACCAGGTTCGGATACCTTGCTTTAAGTTATGTGGCGCTTTTGCCATGTTATCCATTCCGGTCAGAACCTGCAGGGTTGGGAACTCATCGGCCAGTACGGCGGTTTTCATCCGCGCAAAGAACTGGCTAAACAATTCAAACGATCCCAGGTCGGTCACGCGCGGTTTGGTGGTTTTGCCGTTTTTATTACCGATTTTACCCGCCTTTGACGCTGCTGCCGGAACCGCATTCACCTTTTCCAGTTCCAGCCCGAATAACAAATTACAGTGTGCGCGGCGCTCTTTCAGCGGGTAGGACATCAGCACGTCAATAAACTGGGTTGCCTTTACATCAGCAAGATCGTGGTTAATAAGCCACTGGGTTCGAGAAAATTCAGCCGGAGAGACGAACCAGCTCGGCACGTCGTTGAAGCGTTTCGATTTTCCCTTGCCATCAAATTCAAGGAAGTGGGTGCCATTGTCGAAGGCGAAATAGCAATTTTTGAAACTGCCAATCGTGGTATTCACGATGAGAGCCTTTTTAACAAAATCGACAACCTCTGCACCGATGACAAAACTTGTGAGTTCCGAAGATTTGATGACTTCCATTAATGTTTCGACATCGGGAACACCAGGCTTCAGGGAAGGGAACTCATAAAAGATATGTGTCATGCTGCTTACTTCCTGTAGTGATGGGGTGACAATTAGCGTGCGAAAAGTTTAACACTCGCCATAGATTAAGGCTATTCGCACTGTGCAGGTGAAAGGATTATGCTACAGGCAGTGATGACAAAAATCTGTTAACGGAAGCGAAATGAACGATCAAAAAAAACTTTTGCATATCAGGGATGTTGGGTTCGGCGTGGGGGGAAATACGATCCTTCGACATGTCGATTTTTGTCTTTCACCAGGCGAATTCAAACTGATCGCCGGTCCGTCAGGCTGTGGTAAAAGTACGTTGCTGAAAATAGTGGCTTCGCTGTTGAGCCCAACGGAGGGAGCAATACTTTTTGAAGGGAAGGATATTGCCACACTTTCACCAGAACGCTATCGCCAGCAAGTCTCTTATTGCGTGCAAACGCCAACGCTGTTTGGCGATACGGTTTACGATAACCTGATTTTCCCGTGGCAAATCCGCAGCAAAACCCCAGAGCCTGAAAAATTTATCGCCGATTTGGCGCAATTTGGGCTGCCGCAGGACACCCTGACGAAATCCATTAGCACCTTGTCCGGCGGGGAAAAGCAGCGCGTGTCGCTGATCCGCAATCTGCAGTTCTTGCCGAAGGTGTTGCTGCTCGACGAGATCACCAGCGCGCTGGATGACGCGAACAAACGCAACGTCAACGACATTATTCATCGCTACGCCCGCGAGCAGAATATTGCCGTGCTGTGGGTAACGCATGATTCAAACGAAATAACCCATGCGGATGATGTCATTACCCTTCAACCACAGGGCGGAAAAATGCAGGAGGCAAACCGTGGGTGAACATAATATTACCAATGAATCCCTGGCGTTTTCGATGGTGCTGGTATTGATTGCGATTGTGGTCAGCTACCGGGAAAAGCTAGGGCTGGAAAAAGACATTCTGTGGAGTATCTGCCGCGCGGTGATTCAGCTCATCATCGTTGGCTATGTGCTGAAGTACATTTTCAACGTCAACCATGCGGTACTGACCCTGCTGATGGTGCTGTTTATCTGCTTCAATGCCGCGTGGAATGCGCAAAAGCGCAGCAAGTATATCGATAAAGCGTTCGTCTCTTCGTTTATCGCCATCACGACCGGTACGGCGCTCACGCTGGCGGTTCTGGTGCTGTCGGGTTCCATTGAATTCACTCCAATGCAGGTGATCCCGATTTCCGGCATGATCGCGGGGAACGCCATGGTTGCCGTGGGGCTGTGTTACAACAACCTCGGACAGCGTTTCAGCAGTGAACAGCAGCAGCTACAGGAGAAATTAAGCCTGGGGGCGACGCCTAAAGTCGCCTCGGCGCGGCTGATTCGTGAGAGCATTCGCTCATCGCTGATCCCAACGGTAGATTCAGCCAAAACCGTGGGGCTGGTGAGTCTGCCGGGGATGATGTCGGGGCTGATATTTGCGGGGATCGATCCGGTAAAAGCGATTAAGTATCAGATTATGGTGACTTTTATGCTGCTCTCTACGGCAAGCCTGTCGACCATTATTGCCTGCTATTTAACCTACCGGAAGTTTTACAACTCGCGTCACCAGCTGGTGGTGACGCAGTTGAAAAGGTCGGAATAAACCGTCTTTTGTAGGCCCGGTAAGCGTTAGCGCCACCGGGCATTTTTTTGTTAGTAGAGCAACGCGTACAGCTGACGACGATACTTCGACGCCAGTGCGTCACCGGTGCCGAGCGCGGACAGGATCTCCTGGAACATCTTACGCGCCTGACCGTCTGCGGCGGCCAGATCTTTTTGCAGATGGCTGAACAGCAGCTCCAGCGCCTCTTCGTTACGCCCCACCTGGTGCAGCTGCAGCGCCAGCTGGCTTGCCAGCGCGGCATCGGCCGGGTTGTCGGCAACCTGCTGCTGCAGCTGCTGAATTTCCGGGGTGTCCGCCGCCTGTTTCAGCAGTTCGATCTGCGCAACCAGTCCCTGATAGCGGGTGTCCTGATCCTGCATCGGGATAGTCTTCAGCACGGCTTCCGCGTCTTCTGAACGGTGCAGGGCAATCTGCGTTTCCGCCAGCAGCAGGCCGATCTGGCTGTTCTGATTCGACAGCTGCCACGCGTCTTTGAGCAGCGGCAGCGCCTCGTCGTATTTGCCTTCCTGCATCAGCGCCATACCTTCCTGCGCTTTCAGCTCTTCTTCGCGCGGCAGCACTTTATCCAGCAGGGCGCGGATCGCCTCTTCCGGCTGCGGCCCCTGGAAGCCATCAACAGGCTGTCCGTTCTGGAACAGATAGACGGTTGGAATGGCGCGCAGGCCAAACTGAGACGCCACCATCGGCTCGGCGTCACAGTCCAGCTTAGCGAGAATGAACTGACCATTGTATTGCGCGGCAAGGCTCTCCAGTACCGGCGTCAGCTGCAGGCAGTGTTGGCTGCGTTCAGACCAGAAGTAGAACAGCACCGGTTTGGTCATCGACTGTTCCAGCGTCTGTTGCAGGTTTGCTTCAGTAATATTGACGATATTCTGTACGGACATGCGGCTTTCTCTTTTGTCGGTTTGTTCTTTACATGGGGATGAGCGGCGACGCTTCAACTCAGCCGTGTAAAATTTTGTCCATCATCCGGCCCGGCAGAAGGCGTTTTAGCCAGCCAACGGCATGGGTCACCAGCGTGACCGGATAACGCAGTTTGGGATTATCGCTCTCAAAAGCATGGCGCACTTTGGCGACAACCGCTTCAGGACCTAACGTAAAGCGTGCGGCAATGCCGGGGTTTTCGACCGGTTTGTCCGACTGGGTCTGGTTGACGTTTTCGGTGAAGCGGGTGCGGATCGGGCCGGGTTCAATCAGGCTGACCTTGATGCCGCTGTGGCGCAGCTCCATGCGCAGGGCATCGGACCAGGCCTCCAGCGCATATTTGCTGGCAGCGTAGGCACCCCGGCCCGGGGTGGAAATCAGCCCCATTACCGAGGAGGTCATGACGATGCGTCCTTCACCGTGCGGTAGCATGGCGGGAAGCAGGCGCATGGTGAGCTGATGTACGCCGAAAAAGTTCGCGGAAAACTGTTGTTCAAGCTGTTCGCGCGTGATGGTCTCCAGCGGGCCGTACACGCCGAAGCCAGCATTATTGAACAGGCCGAACAGACGGTTATCGGTCAGGGCGATGACCTCATCCGCCGCGCGTTCAACGCTTTCCGGTGAGTCCAGATCCAGCAACACGCCGGTGAAGCCCATGCCGTTCATGCGTTCAACATCTTCAGGTTTGCGGCAGGCCGCCAGCACCCGAAATCCCTGACGCTTCAACTCGAGCGCGCTTTCAAAGCCAATTCCGCTGGAACATCCTGTTATTAAGACCGATTTTTGCATAACTTTACCTGTCAGGAACTCCGCTGAATTACGAGTCATGTTTAACTAAAGGAGCCAGCCGGGTTGCCATCCAGTCGGCAATAAACGGCTGTGCATCGCGATTGGGATGAATACCGTCGTCTTGCATCCATTGGGGTTTCAGATAGACCTCTTCCATGAAAAATGGCAGCAGGGGAATATCAAACTCTTTGGCAAGCTTAGGGTAGATCGCGCTAAAGGCTTCATTATACCGACGGCCGTAGTTAGCCGGCAGGCGAATTTGCATCAGCAGCGGCTGGGCGTTCGCTGCTTTGATCTCCTGCAAAATGGTACGCAGGGTTTGCTCGGTTTGCTGAGGCTGGAAGCCGCGCAGGCCATCATTACCCCCCAGTTCGACCAGCACCCAGCGCGGCTGATGCTGTTTGAGCAGTGCGGGAAGGCGCGAAAGCCCCTGCTGTGAGGTATCACCGCTGATGCTGCCGTTGACGACGGACGTTTGGGTCTGCCATTTGTCATTGAGTAATGCAGGCCAGGCCGCGCCGGCCGCCATGCGATAGCCTGCGCTCAGGCTGTCGCCCAGAATCAGTAACGTGTCCGCAGCCGCCGCGCGGAAGGTCATCAGAATCAAAAAAAGGAAGGGCAAATGCCAGCGGAAAAGAGTGTTGAAGTTCATCGTCTTAAGAAGTCCGTCGGTCAAGGAGAACACGAGTTGTCCATCCTCACCGGAGTTGAACTCGTTGTCAAACGCGCCGAAACCATCGCGCTGATCGGTGAATCCGGCTCCGGGAAGTCCACGCTGCTGGCGATTCTGGCCGGGCTGGACGACGGCAGCAGTGGGGAGGTCCACCTGGTCGGGCAGCCGCTGCACCAGCTGGATGAAGAGGCGCGTGCCGCGCTGCGCGCTCGCCATATCGGCTTTGTCTTCCAGTCCTTCATGCTGATCCCGACGCTGAACGCACTGGAAAACGTGGAACTGCCGGGGCTGCTACGCGGTGAAAATACGCGTGAAAGTCGCGAACACGCCAAAGCCCTGCTGGAACAGCTGGGGCTGGGCAAACGCCTTGACCACCTTCCGGCGCAGCTTTCGGGCGGCGAGCAGCAGCGCGTGGCGCTGGCGCGCGCGTTTAACGGTCGCCCGGAAGTGCTGTTTGCCGATGAACCCACCGGTAACCTTGACCGTAAAACCGGGGACAAGATTGCCGATCTGCTGTTTTCGCTCAACCGCGAGCACGGCACCACGCTGATTCTGGTGACGCACGATCCGCAGCTGGCCGCCCGCTGCGACCGCCGCCTGCGCCTGGTGAACGGTATTCTTCAGGAGGAAGCATGATTGCCCGCTGGTTCTGGCGCGAGTGGCGCTCACCCTCGCTGCTGATTGTCTGGCTGGCGTTAAGCCTGGCGGTGGCCTGCGTGCTGGCGCTCGGCAGCGTCAGTGACCGGATGGAAAAAGGGCTCAGCCAGCAAAGCCGGGAATTTATGGCGGGGGACAGGGCGTTGCAAAGTTCGCGTGCCGTTCCGCCCGGCTGGATTGAGGAAGCACGCAAGACCGGGCTGAAGGTGGGCGAGCAGATAAGCTTCCAGACCATGACCTTCGCAGGCGACACGCCGCAGCTGGCCAGCGTTAAAGCCGTCGATGATATCTACCCGATGTACGGTGAACTGGAGACCCGCCCGGCGGGATTAAAACCCGCGCCTGGCACGGTCCTGCTGGCACCGCGTCTGATGGCGCTGCTGAACCTGAAAACGGGTGACAGCATCGACGTCGGCGACGCGACGTTCAGGATTGCGGGAGAAGTGGTGCAGGAGCCGGACTCCGGCTTTAACCCGTTCCAGCTTGCGCCACGTTTGATGATGAATACCGCTGACGTGGCGAAAACCAACGCCGTGCAGCCGGGCAGCCGCGTCACCTGGCGCTACAAGTTTGGCGGCACGCCTGCGCAGCTTGATACGTATGAAAAATGGCTCCTGCCGCAGCTCAAGCCGGAGCATCGCTGGTACGGGCTGGAGCAGGACGAAGGGGCGCTCGGCAAATCTCTTGAACGTTCTCAGCAGTTCCTGTTGCTCTCGGCGCTGTTAACCCTGCTGCTGGCCATTGCCGCGGTTGCCGTGGCGATGGGGCACTACTGCCGCAGCCGCTACGACCTGGTGGCGATCCTCAAAACCCTCGGCGCAGGCCGGGCGCAGCTGCGCAAGCTGATCGTCGGCCAGTGGCTGATGGTGCTGGCGCTGTCGGCCATCACCGGCGGGGCCATCGGGCTACTGTTTGAGAAGCTGCTGATGGTGCTGCTAAAGCCGGTACTCCCTGCCGCGCTGCCGCCCGCCAGCCTCTGGCCGTGGCTATGGGCAGTCGGCGCGATGACGGTGATTTCGCTGCTGGTAGGGCTACGCCCGTACCGGCTGCTGCTCGCGACGCAGCCGCTGCGGGTGCTGCGTCAGGACGTGGTTGCCAGCGTCTGGCCGCTGAAGTTTTATCTGCCGATCATTTTTGCCGTGGCGGTTGGGCTGCTGGCCTGGCTGATGGGGGGCAGCACGCTGCTGTGGGCCGTACTGGCGGGGGCCGTGGTGCTGGCGCTACTGTGCGGCGTGCTCGGCTGGCTGTTGCTCAACGTGCTGAGAAAGCTGACGGTGAAATCGCTGCCCGTGCGGCTGGCGGTCAACCGTCTGCTGCATCAGCCGTGGTCCACGCTCAGCCAGCTGTCGGCGTTTTCGCTGTCGTTTATGCTTCTTGCGCTGCTTTTAGTGCTGCGTGGCGATCTGCTGGATCGCTGGCAGCAGCAGCTTCCGCCAGAAAGCCCGAACTATTTCCTGATCAACATTGCCCCGGAACAGGTGACGCCGCTGAAGGGCTTCCTGTCGGAGCACCACATTATTCCTGAGTCGTTCTATCCCATCGTTCGCGCGCGCCTGACGCAGATCAACGGCCAGCCGACGGAGGGAAATAAAGATGAGTCGCTTAACCGCGAGCTGAACCTAACCTGGCAGGATAAACGTCCTGATCATAACCCGATTACCGCCGGAACCTGGCCGCCAAAAGCGGGGGAGGTATCGATGGAAGAGGGGCTGGCGACGCGCCTGAACGTGAAGCTCGGGGACCGCGTGACGTTTACCGGCGATACGCAGGACTTCAGCGCCAAAGTCACCAGCCTGCGCAAGGTGGACTGGGAGAGCCTGCGGCCAAACTTCTTCTTCATCTTCCCGGCAGGTGCGCTGGACGGCCAGCCGCAGAGCTGGCTCACCAGCTTCCGCTGGGAGAACGGTAACGGCATGCTGACCCAGCTTAACCGGGAATTCCCGACGGTCAGCCTGCTGGATATCGGCGCGATCCTGAAGCAAGTGGGGCAGGTGCTGGAGCAGGTGAGCCGCGCGCTTGAGGTGATGGTGGTGCTGGTGACGATCTGCGGCGTGCTGCTGTTGCTGGCGCAGGTGCAGGTGGGCATGCGCCAGCGGCATCAGGAGCTGGTGGTTTACCGCACGCTGGGGGCAAGCAAGCGGCTGCTGCGCGCCACGCTCTGGAGTGAATTTGCTCTGCTGGGGCTGGTGGCCGGTCTGGTGGCGGCAATAGGCGCGGAGACCGCGCTGGCGATGCTGCAGACAAAGGTGTTCGACTTCCCGTGGGAGCCTGACTGGCGGCTGTGGCTGACGCTGCCCCTCTGCGGCGCGGTGCTGCTTTCACTTTGTGGCGGCTGGCTTGGCACGCGGTTATTAAAAGGCAAGGCGCTGTTCCGCCAGTTTGCCAGTTAGTTCACTTCCGTGATGATTGCGCACCGGTTTATATGCTGGTGCGTAATCACTTAATAGCACAAAGCGATAATAACTATCTGTTTAGTAGCACAAAACATTAAAAACCCGCCGACACAGCCCGTTTATTTCCAGTTAATATTCACCCGCTAAATATTTAGCAGCGTGTCTATTAAGGAAAAATAATGACTATAAAAAAATCAGCACTGGCGGCAACGATCGGCGCGGCAGTGGCATTGACTACCTTCGCTTCTCAGGCGGAAATCACCGTTCTTAAGCAAGACCCACAGGCAGGCAATCCGCTGAGCCGTCTGAACTTCACCGTTGGCGGCAGTATTCGTCCTCAGTTCCAGAACATGACCGGCGACGACGGTAAAAACAGCTACAAGCGTAACGGTTTTGACGGCGGCACCCGTTTCCGTTTCGCAACAGATTACTATCTGTTTGATGACATCAGCTGGATCAGCTACTACGAGCTGGGTGTGAACATTCCAGCGCAGTTCAACTGGGATAACCACTACGCCGAGGGTGCGCACGACACGTCCCGTCGTATGCTCTATACCGGTCTGAAGAGCGACACCTGGGGTACGCTGACCTTCGGTCAACAGAACAGCGTTTACTATGATGTGGTGGGCGCGAAAACCGATATCTGGGACTACGACATGATCGGCCAGGCACCGGGTAACGGTATCAACGGCGATTACGACGGTTCTTATCGTTCACGCCAGATGCTGAAATATAAGAAAACCGTGGGCGATGCCGACATCTACGCATCTTACCTGTTTGAAGACAGCGAATACCTGCCGGGTAACGGCCTGCGCTACAAGCGTAAAGGCGGCGGCTCGCTCGGTCTGGATTATCACCTGACTACCGATCTGACCTGGGGCGCCGCGTGGAACTACACCCGCGCGGACATGCGTAACCCGGACAACGGCGACAGCAAAACCTACGACCAGAACATTCTCGGTACCGCGCTGAGCTGGACGCCGGACAACTGGACCTTCTCCGCAGGCGGCGGCTGGTATCAGAACTTCCTGACCACCAAAAAAGTATCTGTTAACGATTACTTTGCGGGCGACGCGTGGGGTATTGAATACTTCGCAGGGTACAAATTCCCAATCGGTCAGTACGCGGTTAAATCCATCCAGCCTTACTTCATGGGCGACCGCATTGAGTACGTGAACGGTCGTAACTACCAGCGCATCGATAACGGCGTGGGTATCAGCTTCCAGCTGGACTACGGTTTCCGCGTGGATTACGAACACGTGTTCACCTCCAGCACCGACAACCTGGGCGACATGAACCTGGTGCGTCTGCGTTACGACTTCTAACCCTCACCCTAACCCTCTCCCTGAAAGGGAGAGGGAACAGACGGGTAGAACACGTAGGCCGGGTAAGGCGTAGCCGCCACCCGGCTTTATTATTCAGCGATCAAGCCACTCAGCAATTTCTTCGTACGTCCCGCGATAGACAATCTTCTCCGCTTTCTTCTCCAGCTGATAGCCGTACATCGGGTCGTAATAGTCCTTCAGCAGCGGCGCAAGCCAGCTGAAGTGCGCGTCCGTGCTGCCAGAGCGTTGCTGTTCCAACAGCGCGGAATCTAACAGCGCGGTGAATTCTGCATACCGCTGCAGCCCCAGACGGCGGCGAATAGCGAACAGGCCGTGATGCAGATACTCGCTGTACTCTTTCCAGCCCGCTTCTTCACCGTAGGCAGCAGAAAAATCCGCCCACATATGGTCGAAATACTCTTCGCGCAGGCGTTCAAGACGAATTTCAAACGGGTCTTCGACGACAACGATAGGGGCTTCAACCATGCGGTCGCGCAGGCACTCCGGCAGGTGGTTGGAGCCAATCATCCGGCCCTCGTCTTCCAGCACCCAGCGAGAGGCGTCTTTTTTCAACAGCTCAACCGCAAGGTGGTTTTCAAAGCTGGCCTGGGAAAGCTGCGGCGTGAGCGTGCGGCCAAACGACGAACCGCGGTGGTGCGCCAGCCCTTCCAGATCGATACCCTGCGCGTGCTGCTTCACCAGCAGGGTTTTACCGTTTCCGGTGCAGCCGCCGATAAGCACCATCGGCTTTTGTGACTGCTCGATGGTCACCCGAATTGCCGTCTGGCGCAGGGCCTTATAGCCGCCGCGGATCAGCGGGTAGTCGACACCCGCCTCTTTCAGCCAGGCCTGCGAGATATGCGAGCGCTGGCCGCCGCGCGCGCAGCAGAGAAAGCCCTCTGGATGGGCAAGGCTGGCCTCGCGCCAGGCGTTGATACGTGCCTCACGCGTCTCGCCGTTCACCAGGCTATGGCCGAGCGCCAGTGCGGCGTCCGGTCCCTGACGTTTATAACAGGTGCCGACGGCGGCGCGCTCGTCATCGTTCATTAAAGGCAGGTTAAACGCCGCAGGCATCGCGCCCTGGGCGAATTCGATCGGCGCGCGAACGTCGATTAAAGGGGTATCAGACGCGAGGATCGCGCGATAGTCCGTTTCATCGTTCATGGTTATTCCAGAAGAAAACTCAGCAGCAATGGGCGGGGATTGTACGCCGGGGAAGGGGAAGGTCAACTCCCCGGCGTAGATGTCTTACTTGAGCTTTGACTGTGCCCAGACAATTCCGCTCGCGTATTCCGGCGGCAGGAGAGGGATCATCGCTTCCAGCGTGGCGCTCAGGCGATCGGTATCACTGTCGTTCAGGTTCAGGTGACCGACCTTACGACCCGCGCGAACCTCTTTGTCATACCAGTGCAGATGCACCAGCGGCAGCTTCAGCCAGTCGTAGTTCAGATCGGTGCCGATCAGGTTGATCATCACCGACGGGTTGTTCACCACCGGCTGCGGCAGCGGCAGGTCGGTGATCGCGCGCAGGTGCAGCTCGAACTGGCTGATGGACGCGCCGTTTTGCGTCCAGTGGCCGCTGTTGTGCACGCGCGGTGCCAGCTCGTTAATCAGCAGGCCGGATGGGGTGATAAAGCACTCCATCGCCATCACGCCGACATAGCCCAGTTCGTGCATGATGGCTGAGAGCATCTCTTCCGCCTGCGCCTGCTGGTCAGCATTGGCGTGCGGGAAGGCGACGCTGGTGCGCAGAATGCCGTCCTGATGCAGGTTATGCGTTAGCGGGTAAAAAACGGTGTGCCCGTCATGCCCGCGCGCGCCCACCAGGGACACTTCACCGCTGAAGTTAATGCCCTGCTCAACGATGCACTCGCCGTAGCAGTCGTCCGGCAGCTCGGCGGTGTCGTCTGCGCGTAAACGCCACTGGCCGCGGCCGTCGTAACCGCCCACGCGGCGCTTCACGATTGCCAGCTCGCCCAGCATCGCGAAGACGTCATTCCACTCGCTTTTATCTGACAGGAGCTGCCACGGTGCGGTTGCCAGACCGAGCTTGTCGAACAGCTGCTTTTGCGTCAGACGGTCGGCGATGACAGGGAACACGTCGCGGTTAACGAAGGCGTTATGACGCGCCAGCTCGCGGGTCAGCGCGGTTTCCGGCCAGCGTTCGATCTCGGCGGTGATCACGCTCTGGTGGAACGGTACGGCTTCAGGTTCAGCATCCAGCCCGACGGGCCAGACGGCAATACCCAGCGGTTCACCGGCCTGACGCAGCATGCGGCCTAACTGGCCGTTACCGAGGACGCAAACCTGCTTCATGCCGCACCCCGCGGGTCCGGGTTATCCAGCACCTCGTCGGTCTGGGCTTTACGCCATTCGGCCAGACGCTGGTGCAGGTCTTTATCGTGAGTCGCCAGGATTTGGGCTGCAAGCAGGGCTGCGTTTGCCGCACCCGCTTTGCCAATTGCCAGCGTGCCGACCGGAATACCGCGCGGCATCTGGACGATGGAGTAGAGGCTATCCACGCCGCTTAACGCGGCGCTTTGTACCGGGACGCCCAGAACCGGCACCAGGGTTTTGGCGGCAATCATGCCCGGCAGATGTGCTGCGCCGCCCGCACCGGCAATAATCACCTCGTAGCCGTTCTCTTCGGCGCTTTCGGCGAAGCTGAACAGTTTATCCGGGGTACGGTGCGCGGAGACCACTTCGACGTGGTGCGGAACATTCAGGATTTCAAAGATTTCGGCGGCGAACTGCATGGTAGCCCAGTCGCTTTTGGACCCCATCACGATGGCGACACGCGCCGGATTATTGCGGGAAGACATGCGTCTTAAAACTCCTGTGGTGCGAAACACACTGCTTTCGAGGGCACAGAGAATAGCATGTTATACGGGCAAGGAAAACGGTTGCGCGGTTAAATCTTGAGCCGTTGTTGCCATCAATTCATAACAAAACAGACCGCGTTCTGGCGGTCTGTTTTCATCAATCGGCAATGATTATTTAGTCAGTTGTGCGGTCATGTAAACGCGGTTGTCGACCTTCGCGCTCGTAATTTTATATGAGGCACCCTGTTCGGCGGCCTGCGCGGCAATTTTCGCTTCTGCGCGGTCAAGGGTAGAGGCGGTTGCGCTCACGCTCTGCGCGAAAGAACCGAAAGAAACCAGGGAGAGGGCAGCAACTGCAACGAAAGTTTTGATGGATTTCATGGTCGTATTCCTTAAGTAATTTATCTGGGATAGGGCGTTTTGCCCTGATGTGATAAATAATAGGCCGACCACGGGCTGATTAAAATCGAAACAATTTGCCAATATTGTTCAAAAAAATAGAATGAATTGTGAGGGGGATTAAAACGGAAACGCGATCAGCTCTACGCCCTCAGGCGTGACTTTGACCATGGATCCTTCGCTGTGCCAGGCACCCAATACCACGCGGTGGGCAGGTTCGCCGTTGGCGACCAGCGTGTGGACATCAGGACGATGGGTATGGCCGTGGATAAGCCACTGGACGCGATGCTTCTCCATCACGTTCACGACCGCCTGCGGGTTCACGTCCATGATGGTCATGGATTTGCTGCTGTTGGCGGCCTTGCTGCCCGCGCGCATTCTTGCGGCGATGCGGTTGCGGATAAACAGCGGCAGGGCGAGGAACAACGTCTGGATCCACGGGGTGTGGACCTTAGCGCGAAACGCCAGGTAACCGGTATCGTCAGTGCAGAGCGTGTCGCCGTGCATGATCAGGACGTTGCGGCCATAGAGGTCGAGCACCTGCTCTTCCGGCAGCAGCGTCATGCCGCTTTCGCGGGCGTAGCGCTGGCCTATCAGGAAATCACGGTTGCCGTGAATGAAGTAGCAGGGGACGCCGGAATCCACCAGCGTTTTAATGGCGGAAGCCATTTCACGGTGCAGCGGGTTCGGATCGTCGTCGCCAATCCAGGCTTCAAACAGATCGCCCAGGATGTACAGCGCGTCTGCGCTTTTCGCTTCACCGCGTAAAAAACGCAGAAAACCGGCGGTGATCGCCGGTTCTTCCGTTTGCAGATGCAGATCCGCAATAAAGAGTGTCGCCACGAATTACTCGCTGACGGTCACGCTTGTAATCACAACGTCTTCTTTAGGAACGTCCTGGTGCATACCGCTGCGGCCAGTAGAGACGGCTTTGATCTTGTCAACCACGTCCATACCTTCAACCACTTCTGCGAAGACGCAGTAGCCCCAACCCTGCAGGCTTTCGCCGGAGAAGTTCAGGAAGTCGTTGTCAGCCACGTTGATGAAGAACTGCGCGGTTGCAGAGTGTGGTGCCTGAGTACGGGCCATCGCCAGCGTACCGCGGGTGTTTTTCAGACCGTTGTTCGCTTCGTTTTTGATCGCTTCTTTGGTCTCTTTCTGGTTCATGCCAGGTTCAAAACCGCCGCCCTGGATCATAAAGCCGTTGATCACGCGGTGGAAAATGGTGTTGTTGTAGAAACCTTCGCGGCAGTAGTCCAGGAAGTTTTTAACTGTTTCAGGCGCTTTGTCATCAAAGGTCTTGATTACGATATCGCCATGATTAGTGTGGAAAGTAACCATTTTTGCATCCTGTTCCGTTATTGTGGTACGTCGACCCGCGTTCGGGTCATCTATAGGGGCTTGTTATAGCATAACCACAGGATGCGATCACCTTGCATTGTGTGCTGCTTCGGGTTTGAATTACGGGTAGAATACCCGGTTTTCGTCCACACACGTGTTTACATGGAATCTTCGATGTTAAAAATCTTTAATACAATGACGCGCCAAAAAGAGGAATTTAAACCTATCCATGCCGGGGAAGTCGGCATGTACGTGTGTGGTATTACGGTTTACGATCTCTGTCACATTGGCCATGGCCGTACCTTTGTCTCTTTCGACGTGGTTTCGCGCTACCTGCGCTTTCTGGGCTATACCCTGAAGTACGTGCGTAACATTACCGATATAGACGACAAAATCATCAAGCGCGCTAATGAAAACGGCGAAAGCTTTGTGGCGCTGGTGGACCGTATGATCGTTGAAATGCACAAAGATTTCGACGCCTTAAACATTCTGCGTCCGGACAGCGAGCCGCGCGCGACCCACCATATTCATGAAATTATCGACATCACCGAGAAGCTGATCGCGCGCGGTCACGCCTATGTGGCAGAAAACGGCGACGTGATGTTCTCCGTGCCGACGGATCCAACCTACGGCGCGCTTTCCCGTCAGGATCTGGACCAGCTCCAGGCCGGCGCGCGCGTTGACGTGGTTGACGTGAAGCGTAACCCGATGGACTTCGTACTGTGGAAAATGTCCAAAGAGGGTGAACCAAGCTGGCCATCCCCGTGGGGCGAAGGCCGTCCGGGCTGGCACATTGAATGTTCGGCAATGAACTGTAAACAGCTGGGCAAACATTTCGACATTCACGGCGGCGGTTCAGACCTGATGTTCCCGCACCACGAAAACGAAATCGCGCAGTCCACCTGCGCCCACGGCGGCGAGTACGTTAACTACTGGATGCACTCCGGGATGGTCATGGTTGACCGCGAGAAGATGTCGAAATCGCTGGGCAACTTCTTCACCGTGCGCGACGTGCTGAAGTATTACGACGCGGAAACCGTGCGCTACTTCCTGATGTCCGGCCACTATCGCAGCCAGCTGAACTACAGCGAAGAGAACCTGAAGCAGGCGCGCTCGGCGCTGGAGCGTCTGTACACCGCACTGCGCGGTACCGACAGATCTGTTCCTGCGGCAGGCGGTGAGGCGTTCGAAGCACGCTTCGTTGAGGTGATGAACGACGACTTCAACACCCCGGAAGCCTACTCCGTGCTGTTCGACATGGCGCGCGAAGTGAACCGCCTGAAGTCAGAAGACATGGCTGCGGCGAATGCGCTGGCGTCCCATCTGCGTAAGCTCTCTTCCGTGCTCGGCCTGCTGGAGCAGGAGCCGGACGCGTTCCTGCAGAGCGGCGCGCAGGCGGACGACGGCGAAGTGGCGGAGATTGAAGCGTTGATCAAAGCGCGTCTGGAAGCGCGTCAGGCGAAAGACTGGGCGGCGGCGGATGCGGCGCGCAACCGTCTGACCGAGATGGGCATCATTCTGGAAGATGGCCCGCAGGGCACGACCTGGCGCCGTAAGTAAGTCTGTCATGCCCGGTGGCGCTTCGCTTACCGGGCCTACAAAAGCACGACCGTAGGCCGGGTAAGGCGAAGCCGCCACCCGGCTTTTCTTTTATCTCCGTTTCCACCATAGCAACCCCATCAGCACCACACCCGGTAGCCACACCCACAGCAGTTCCGAGATAATGACCTGATGCCCGTACGGCGTGGTGTAGCGAGACAGCGCAAACGGCGCGACCTTGATCACCTGCCACGGCGCAAAGAAACGTTCATCCGACCACGGCCACAGCCAGCCGACGCCTTTCCCGCCGGTGGTGATCGAATCCAGCAGGCTGTGCGACAGCAATGACACCGTTAAAAACAGCCAGCAGCGCGTCAGGCTGGCCCGGAACCATCGTCGGCCAATCAGCACGCAAAGTATTGGCACCACAAAGGCGAACAGCAGGGAGTGGGTAAAGCCGCGATGGCCAAAAATATTCCCGTAGGCGACGCCGAATTTAAACGCCAGCACGTCAGCGTCGGGCAGCATGGCGAGCACGATACCGGCAAACAGCAGGCGGGGAGGGATGACTTTAGTTCCCAGACCTAAGCCCAGGCAAAGCGGAACAGCGGCGTGCGTAATAACGGTAGGCATTGCGATTATCCATGGTAAATCATGGAAATATAGCAGCGAATTCGCTTTTGCAAACCTGTGCTACATTCTGATTTTACGCCGATTCGCGCGCGATAAGCTGCCCGGAGAGGGTAATGCGCTGGGTTTGCAAGTCCGGCTCTTTCAGCTTGCGGATTATCAGCCCCGCTGCCTGACGCCCGGTTTCGTCACTGGCCGAGGAGACGTAGGTGAATGACGGTGATGTGAGGTTAACGTGAAGCATATCTTCAAAACCAATCAGCGCCACCTGCTGAGTTAAGAACACATCTTTCCCCACGGTGCGACCCACCTGATGAATGCCGGAGATAGAGCCGATCATGGCATCTGGCGAATGGCAGAGCAGGGCGGTGATGGCGTTATTTTTTTCCAGCAGTTGGCGAGTCGCCATCGCGGCGGCCTGCGTGTCGTCGCTGCAGGCCGGAGAATAGTCATCGCGCCAGACCAGTCCGCTTTGCGTCATCGCGCTGCGAAAACCGAGCAGGCGCTGCTCGCGGATAAGGCAGCCCTCGCGCCCGCCAATATAGGCGATCGTGCGGTGTCCGCGCTCGATAAGATAGCGCGCGGCCAGGTTTGCCGCCTGGCGGTTGTCGCGCATCACCAGATTGCATTTTTCATCGAGCAGGGACTGCGAGACCACCACCAGCGGCAGCGGACACTGGCGGATCTGCTCCGGCAGAGCAGAGGTGCGGGTGTCAGACGCGAGATAAATGACGCCTGCGACACCCTGCTGCTTAAACGACAGCAGGGTACGTTCCAGATGTTCCCGGTCGTTCAGCGGCTGACCGAGAAAAACCATGTATCCCTGCTTCTCCAGTTCCTGAACAATGCTTGCCATCACCTTGATGGAAAAGCTGTCGCTGAAGTCGCGCAGGATCAGGCCGATAAGATTAGAGGTGTTGGCGCGAAGGTTGGCAGCGGCGACGTTATGAACATAGCCGAGCGTCGTGATGGCGGCATTGACCTTCCCGATCGTCGCCTCTGAGATTTTCCCTTTCTGGCGTAGCACCAGCGAGACGGTAGAGACCGACACGCCTGCGTGCTTTGCGACATCAATGATGCTGACTTTCTTCAAAACCGCTCCCTGAAATTTACCGATAATCAGCCAGATAAGACACGTCTCCCAGCGTACAGGAGACGTGTCTTTCAGGCATCTTATTATTTGCCGATCATGGTGGACATGGTCTGGGCGATAAACTGTGCTCTGGCACCGAAAATCACCTGTATACCGTTGTCGCCGACGAAGACCACGCCGCGCGCACCGAGACCGTTGAGACCATCTTTATCTACCGCGTCGCTTTTTGCCACTTCCAGACGCAGGCGGGTGATACAGGAGCCAACCGAATCGATATTCTGCGCGCCTCCGAGCAGGCTGATGATTTCGGTGGCAAGTTCGGAATCGGACTTGTCATTCGCACTGGCGGTCACTTCGGTACGGCCCGGCGTTTTCACGTCGAAACGGCGGATCACAAAGCGGAAGGTAAAGTAGTAAATCAGCCCCATTGGGATACCGATGATAACGGCGCTCAGGAAGTTGGTCTGGTAGCCGTTAAACGACGGCAGGATCCCGAAAGACAGGTAGTCGATAAAGCCTGCCGAGAACGACTTGGCGATGTGCGCATGCAGCAGGTACATGGTCATGTACGCCAGGCCCGCCATGATGGCGTTGAAGACGTACAGGATCGGTGCCACGAAGATAAAGGTGAACTCAACCGGTTCGGTAATACCCGTCAGGAAGCAGGTCAGCGCCGCAGAGAACAGAATACCGGCCGCGATTTTCTTATTCTTCGTGTGCGCTTCGTGGTACATCGCCAGGCACGCCGCAGGCAGCGCAAACAGCATCAGCGGGAACTCGCCCTGCATGAACTTACCGGCGTTCTGGTAGGTGTCGCTGCTGAAGGATTTCACCCCTTCTTCCAGCATCTTGAACCAGATGGTCTGGTCGCCGTGGATCACCTGGCCCGCCTGAGTGGTGTAATCCCCGAACGAATACCAGAAGGACGGGTACCAGATGTGGTGCAGGCCGAGCGGGATCAGCGCGCGCTCTACCAGACCGAAGATAAAGGTCGAGGCCGCCTGGTTGTCGCCGTTCACCACCACGGAAAGGGCGTCGATACCGGCCTGAATATGCTGCCAGACGTACGGCAGCAGCAGACCGAGCAGGAACGACAGTAACGCTGTCGCAATTGCCACAAAACGCTTACCGGAGAAGAAGCCGAGGAACTCCGGCAGCTGCATGGTGTGGAAGCGGTTATAGCACCAGGCCGCGAGAATACCGCAGATCAGGCCGCCGAAGACGCCCATCTGCAGCGTCGGGATCCCGACCACCATGGCGTATTTCCCGCCCTGAGAGGCCATTTCCGGCGTGATGCTTAGCACGGTGCTGATGGTGATATTGGTGACAAACACCGAGACCGCCGCAGAGAGCGCCGCGATGCCGGACTCCGACGCCAGACCCACGGCAGAGCCGATAGCAAACAGCATCGGCAGGTTATCAAAGATAACCCCGCCCGCGTTCATCATCAGCGGCAGGTGGAACTTATCGCCGAAGGCCAGCAGCAGGCCCGCAGCGGGAAGCAGTGAAATTGGCAGCATTAAGGCGCGACCAATCATCGATAACTTAGACAACGATTTAACAAACCCTGATATCAGACTCATGCTGATTTCCCCCGAGTAGCGCTTTTTTGGCGCTGTTATTGTAAGTAGAACGTTTTAGTAGAACGTTCTACTTATCGTGGGGAAAGAGTGAAAAACGCGCAACTGAAATCTCACCTTTCAACAGATGAAATAGTGATTATTTGAAGTTGATCGATAAATAACCGTGATGGGTGTGAGGGGATTGTGAGAGAAATTGCCGGGTGGCGGCTTCGCCTTACCCGGCCTACAAACGGAGACAGTATGTAGGCCCGGTAAGCGCAGCGCCACCGGGCATCAAACGGCTCAGGCCGTCACGGTCACGCTCTGACCTTCAAAGCTCACGGTCTGACCCGCGACAATCTTGCAGCGCTTGCGGGTTTCCACCGCACCGTCGACTTTCACTCGCCCGTCGGCGATAACGATTTTGGCCTGCGCACCGCTTTCGCTCCAGCCTTCCAGCTTGAGCAGATCGCACAGCTCTACGTGCGGGTGTTTGCCTAATGAAAATGTGGCCATCTTATGCTTCCTCTACGTCGTGGTACTCTTCGCATGCCTGCAAAGTATTCTGAATCAGTGTTGCAACGGTCATCGGGCCCACGCCGCCCGGAACCGGCGTAATGTATGAGGCACGCGCCGCGGCATCTTCGTACACCACGTCGCCGACCACTTTGCCGCTTTCCAGACGGTTGATGCCCACGTCCACAACAATCGCACCCTCTTTAATCCACTCGCCCGGAATAAAGCCCGGCTTGCCGACCGCGACGATCAGCAGATCGGCATTTTCGACGTGGTGACGCAGGTTTTTGGTGAAGCGGTGGGTCACGGTGGTGGTGCAGCCCGCCAGCAGCAGCTCCATGCTCATCGGACGGCCCACGATGTTAGAGGCGCCAATCACCACGGCGTTCAGGCCGTAGGTGTCGATGTTATAGCGCTCCAGCAGCGTCACAATGCCGCGTGGCGTGCACGGGCGCAGACGCGGCGCGCGCTGGCACAGGCGGCCCACGTTGTACGGATGGAAACCGTCCACGTCTTTGTCCGGTGCGATACGTTCCAGCACCTTCACGTTGTCGATGCCCGCAGGCAGCGGCAGCTGTACCAAAATGCCGTCGATCTCGTTATCGGCATTCAGGGTGTCAATAAGTTCCAGCAGTTCCGCTTCGCTGGTGGTTTCAGGCAAATCGTAAGAGCGGGAGACGAACCCCACCTCTTCACACGCTTTGCGTTTGCTGCCGACATAAATCTGCGATGCCGGGTTGCTGCCAACCAGCACAACGGCCAGCCCGGGGGCGCGTTTTCCGGCGGCTTTACGCGCCTTCACTTTTTCAGCGACCTCAGAGCGCACCTGCTGCGCAATCGTTTTACCGTCAATAATCTTTGCTGCCATCAGAGAGAAGATTCCGTCTGTAACGTTTGAAAGGGGGGATTGCCTATATTTTGTCAGAAGCGAGCGCCGCTGTCAGTCACCCTTTGCGAGATTTCATCACGGGGTCGCAAAACCTTGTGGAAGGTATGGTCAATTTCCTAGGCGGGAATAGGATGTGACCTGGTAAAATGGCAGTGTTTTGACATATTTTAAAATAGTTTCCTGAGCTACTTTGTCTCCTCCGAAATAAGCTTTCAATTAATCAATTGAACGTATTTCTTATTCCCGATTATCCGCGGGAAGGGTTATTTACATTTTAAAGGAATAGACATGAAACTCAGCAACATTGCTTCTACTGTTATTGCAACTTTGGCCCTGGTCGCGGGTGCCGCTCATGCAGAAGATACCACAACGCCTGTTTCCGTTAATGGCGGTACCGTGCATTTCAAAGGTGAATTAGTGAATGCTGCGTGTTCAGTAAATACTGATTCTTCCGAGCAGACGGTTAATCTCGGTCAGTACCGTACCGCGAAATTCACCAAAGTGGGTGACACCACCTCCAATATTCCGTTCACCATCGAACTGAACGATTGCGATCCGCTGGTTGCGAAAACCGCTGCGGTGGCATTCACCGGTCAGATCGACGCGACGGATAAAACCCTGCTGGCGGTCACCTCTGGCAACAACGACAACACCGCGAAAGGCGTGGGTATCGAGATCCTCGACAGCAAATCCAGCGTCCTGACCCCAGACGGTGCCACCTTCTCTGCCGCGCAGAACCTGATTGAAGGCACGAACACCCTGAACTTCACCGCGCGTTATAAAGCCACTGCTGCGACCACCGAGCCAGGCCAGGCGAACGCTGACGCAACCTTCGTGATGAAATACGAGTAATGCCTGAGTACAGGGATGTGGTCGACCTCAGGGAGGAGGTCTTTTAATCGCTAATGCCGGGAACGAAGGATGACAAGGACTGGGATACTGTTTTTTGCCCTTGCGATTGCCCCAGCGGTAAACGCACATACCGTGGTAATCGACGGCGGCAAGGTTCACCTCAGAGGGGAACTGGTCAACGGCGGCTGCGCCGTGGCGCCTGATAGCCAGAATATGCGAGTGGATATGGGGCAGTACCGCACCAACTCATTTTCCGGCGTCGGCAGTTTTTCCACGGTAAACGTGCCTTTCACCGTACGGCTGCTCGACTGCAGCGTGGACGTTTCTCGTACCGTGGGGATCCAGTTTCAGGGCGCTACCCCTGCAGAAGATCCGCAGGTTTTTCTGGCGACATCGCGGCCAGGTGAAGCTCCTGTCAGCAGCGGCGTTGGGCTGGCGCTTTTCGACGAACAACAACGTCAGATTATCCCGAACGCCACGGCGGTCAGCTGGTTGCCCATTGATACCCGCGAGCTGGCGTTTCATTTCAGCGCTCGCTACCGGGCGATTTCCGAACACCTCGTGCCAGGCAATATTCAGTCGGATGTCTGGTTTACGTTGATTTATCCCTGACGCCTGCGAACACATTATTAAAGGTACGGTTGTGATGAACACCCTGATTAAACCCGGACTGTTTTTATCTTTTATTTTGATGATGGTTTCTGCCTGTGCAAATGCATCCGGCGGAATTGCGCTGGGCGCGACGCGCGTGATTTATCCGGCAGATGCAAAACAGACATCGCTGGCGATCACCAACAGTAACAAGCAGGAGCGTTATTTAATTAACGCGTGGATTGAAAACGCCAGCGGGCAAAAAGAAAAAACCTTTGCCGTCACGCCGCCGCTGTTTGTGAGCGAGCCGGACAGCGAAAACACGCTGCGCATTATTTATGCCGGGCCGACCCTGCCCGCCGATCGCGAATCGCTTTTTTACATGAACGTGAAGGCTATCCCGTCAGTGAGTAAGGCGAAAACAGAGAACAATAACGTGCTGCAGCTCGCCATTCTGTCACGCATCAAGCTGTTTGTGCGCCCGGCTAACCTGTCGATGCCGCCGGAAGAGGCGCTCTCCCAACTGCGCTTTGAACGCGTCGGGAACCACCTGAAGGTGAGCAATGCTTCACCCTACTACGTCACGCTGGTCAACCTGAAGCTTGGCGGTCAGACGCTGGAAAACCTGATGGTCGCGCCGAAAAACTCCGCACAGCAGGTGTTGCCAACCGCAGCCGGCGGCACGCTCTCCTGGCAGAGCGTCAATGATTACGGCGCTATTACTCCGGCGCGTAGCGTTAATCTGTGAGCAGAGTCAGGGCGATGAACACTCAATGGCGTTACTGCCCGGTTGCACTGGCATTGATGACAACGCTCTGGCCGCACACCGGCTGGAGCGAAAGCTACTTCAACCCGGCCTTTTTGTCCGACGACGCCGCCAGCGTGGCGGATTTGTCGCGTTTTGAACAAGGACACCAGCAGGCGACGGGCGTCTATCGCGTGGACATCTGGCGCAACGATGAGTTTATCGGCACGCAGGACGTGCGTTTTGAACAAGCCGAAAACACGCCACCCGTCGCGGGCGGGTTAGCGCCGTGCATTACGCGCGCGATGCTCGACCGTTTCGGCGTCAACATCGCGGCGTTCCCGGATCTGGCAAACGTGCAGGGAGAGACCTGCGTTCCGCTGACGACGGCTATTCCCGGCAGCGAAACGGCCTTCAACTTTACGTCACTGCGCCTGAACGTGAGCCTGCCGCAGGTAGCCATGCAAAACAGCGCCCGGGGCTACATTCCGCCTGAACAGTGGGATGAAGGCATTCCCGCCGCCCTGTTGAATTACAGCTTTACCGGCAACCGCGGCAGCGATGACGACAGCTATTACCTGAACCTGCAGAGCGGGCTGAACTATGGTGCCTGGCGATTACGCAATAACGGCGCGTGGCGTTACACCCAAAGTAACGGTCAGCGTCACAGCAACTGGCAGAATATTGGCACCTGGGCTCAGCGCACCGTCATTCCGCTGAAAAGCGAGCTGGTGCTGGGCGACAGCAATACCGGTAACGATGTTTTCGACAGCGTCGGCTTTCGGGGCGGGCGGCTCTTTTCCTCCGACAGCATGTACCCGGACAGCATGCAGGGCTACGCGCCAACCGTGCGCGGTATTGCCCGCACGCCAGCCAAGGTAGCGATCCGCCAGAACGGTTATGTCATTTACCAGAGCTATGTCCAGCCTGGGGCGTTTGCCATTACCGACCTTAACCCAACCTCATCAAGCGGCGATCTTGAGGTAACGGTAGAAGAGAAGGACGGTAGCCAGCAGCGTTACACCGTGCCTTACTCCACCGTGCCGTTGCTGCAGCGTGAAGGACGCTGGAAATATGACCTGGTGGCGGGGGATTACCGCAGCGGCAACAGCGAGCAGGACACGCCGTTCTTCGCTCAGGGAACGCTCATTACCGGCCTGGCCGACGGCTATACGCTGTACGGCGGCACGCAGCTGGCGTCACGCTATACCGCGATTGCCCTCGGGGCCGGGAAAAACCTCGGGGACTGGGGGGCGGTCTCGCTCGATCTCACCCATGCCCGCAGCCAGCTCGCGGATGACAGCCGCCATGAAGGGCAGTCCCTGCGCTTCCTCTACGCAAAATCCCTTAACGGCTTCGGCACCAACTTCCAGCTGCTGGGCTATCGCTACTCGACCAAAGGGTTCTACACACTGGACGATGTGGCGTGGCGCTCAATGGAAGGCTATCAGTATGGCGAAGGCCAGGACGATGACGGCGTGCCGGATGTGCAGAGTTATCACAACCTGACGTGGAACAAAAAGGGGCGCTTCCAGCTCAACATTTCCCAGTCGCTGGGGGATTACGGCTCGGTTTACCTCTCCGGTAGCCAGCAGAGCTATTGGGGCACCAGTGAATCTAACGTCTGGTATCAGCTGGGCTATGCGGGCGGCGTGAAGGGGATCAACTACTCCGTGTCCTGGTCGTGGAACAAGGCCGTTGGGATCGACGGTACCGACCGGATTGCGTCGTTTAACGTCTCCGTGCCGTTCAGCCTGTTTACCCGTCACGGCTATCGCCGCGATAGCGCCATCGACAGAGCCTACGCTACCGCTTCTGCCAGCCGTAACAGCGACGGCGATACCAGCTGGCAGACCGGCGTGAGCGGAACACTGCTCGAAGACCGTAACCTGAACTACAGCGTCACGCAGGGGCACGCCAGCAATAACGGTGCAAGCGGCAGCGCCAGCGCCAACTGGCAGGCGACCTACGGCACGCTGGGCGTGGGCTACAACTACGCCCGCGACCAGCACGATCTCAACTGGCAGCTTTCCGGCGGCGTGGTGGGGCATTCAGACGGGGTGACCTTCAGCCAGCCGCTGGGCGACACCAACGTGCTGATCAAAGCGCCGGGAGCATCAGGCGTCAGTATTGAAAACCAGACCGGGGTGAAAACCGACTGGCGAGGCTACGCGGTGATGCCGTATGCCACCGTCTACCGCTACAACCGCGTGGCGTTGGACACCAATACCATGAGCAACAACACCGACATCGAAAATAACGTGAGCAGCGTGGTGCCGACCAAAGGGGCGCTGGTGCGCGCCAGCTTCGATACCCGTATTGGCGTGCGCGCTCTGCTGACCGTCAAGCTCGGCGACCAGCCCGTGCCGTTTGGTGCGGTAGTGCGTGAAACGCAAAGCGGCGTCACCAGCATGGTGGGGGATGACGGGCAGATTTACCTCAGCGGGCTGCCGCTGGAAGGTGAGCTGCTTATCCAGTGGGGCGACGGAAAACAGTCCCAGTGCCGTGCAAGCTATCACTTACCACCGGAAAGCCTGAACCAGGCCATTACGCTGGCGGGGGCACGCTGTGAACGCTAACAGGAACCCAATCATGACCCTTATCCGTAGCATATTTGGCGCGGCAGTGTTGTGCAGCGCACTGCCCGCATGGGCCACGGTGTGCCAGAACTCCACCGGCGTGGCGAAGGATATTTCTTACGATCTCTCCAACGTGTTTAACAGCTCTAACAACAGGCCGGGGGAGATTGTCACCCTGGCGCAAAAATCTGGACTGGTGGGGGTGAATGCCATTTGTCCCCGCGGGACAACCGGTAAATCCACCATGCGCAGCTATGTCACCGACTTGCCCATTACCACGGTGATCGACAGCTATAAATATGTGAAGCTGAATGAGTACCTCGACGGCGCCATGCAGATCCACGATGACTTTGCGGGCACGTTCTACCCTCCCGCGAACTATATCCAGATGGGGCAGCACCCCAACGTACCGAATAACAAGGCTTTTCCGGTGACCGATTCCAAGCTGGTTTTCCGTCTGAGGGTAACGCGGCGCTTTATCAATATGGTGGTGATCCCGCAGCAGACCATGTTCAGGGTCTATGTCACGACGACAACCGCCGATCCGCTTAATACGCCGGTCTATACCATCAGCTACAGCGGAACGATTCAGGTGCCGCAAAGCTGTGCGATCAACGCAGGCCAGGTCGTGGAGTTTGATTTTGGCGATATTGGTGCGTCGTTGTTTAGCCAGGCCGGTGCCGGCAATCGACCGCAGAAGGTTACGCCTCAAAGCAAAACCATTGCCATTAAATGCACAAACGTTGAAGCCAATGCGTATCTGACGATGCGTATCGAAGCGGAGAAAGTGTCCGGTAATGCGCTGGTTTCTAATAATCCCGATCTGGGGTTTGTGGTCGCTAACGAAAGCGGCACGCCGCTGACGCCTAACACGCTCACCAGCAAAATTCCGTTCCGCCTGGATGACAGCGCTCAGGCACAGGTCGGCATTCGTGTCTGGCCTGTGAGCGTGACGGGCAACAAGCCTGCCGAGGGCCGTTTCACCTCGCGCGGCTATCTTCGCGTGGATTACGATTAAGGAGGAGCAATGGGACACTGGAGCAGGTACATTGCTGCGGGAGTACTGATGATGCTTCACGCTGGCGCTCAGGCGGCCACGGCGCTGGGGGAAATCAATATTGAGATGTCCGGCAACATCGTCGATTTCACCTGCGTGGCCGAAGGCAATGACAGCGATAAGGTCGTCACGCTCGGCACCTGGCCGACGAAACAGCTTAGAACTACGGGGAGCCGCACGCAGCCCATGCCGTTTACGCTGAAGCTGACCGGCTGTCCTCCTGGCGCAGCCTCCATTACGTTTTCAGGAAAAGCAGACGGCAGCGACAGCGGTTTGCTGGCGCTCAATGATGGCAGTACGGCGGGTCAGGTTGCCGTGGAGATCCGCGATGCGGATAAAACACGGCTGGATCTTCAGCAGGCCAGCCAGCCGGTGACGGTCGATGCAGAAGGTAATGCGGTACTGTCGTTTTATGCCAATTATATTGCCACAGCGGATAACCCTCAGCCGGGACGGGCCGATGCGGATGCCACGTTTATGATCAATTATAATTAGCGCTGACCGCACTCCCTGCAACTCACTTAAGTTGCGGGGAGTGAATTCAGTTTATAGCAGTTCGTGTGCTTTCGCGTAATCTATTAATTCCACAATGCTCTGTACGCCGAGCTTGGAATAAATATTGGATTTGTGCGCGCTAATGGTTTTGTTGCTTAATAGCAACTGCTCCGCAATCTCCTTATTGGATAATCCATTCGCCAGATAGCGTAACACCGTGACTTCGCGATTCGATAATGGCATATCCGGCGTGATACCTTTCCCGGAGCCCAGATGATTTATAAAGTTCAGCGTTTCTGACGGGAAAAAAGAATAGCCCATCAGTATCATTTCCACCGCGTTGTAGATCTCACCCAAATCTTTTCGCTTGCTGACAAAGCCATTGGCCCCTGCGCGAATGGCACGTCCCGCGTAAAACGACTCTGATTTTGACGAGAGGAACAGAACCTTGATGTCTTTGTTTAGGTTTCTGATTCTCTTAAGTAATGAAAACCCATCGGTTCCCGTCAGTTCGATGTCCAGGATAACCAGATCGATGGGGTGGTTGCGAATACAATCAAGCACTTCATGGCTATCGCCAGACTTGAGTTTGACTATGATATTTTTATTTTTCTGTAGCAGGACTTCTATCGACATTCTGACAATAGGGTGTTCGTCCATAATGATAACGGATGCCGGTTTCATTTTTAATGCCTCAGATTGTTAAAAGCGTTATGCGGAGTTTTGTTCAAACTCTCGAAATGCCGGAAGGATATAGATGGTGATCCTTATACGGTAGTAATTCCCTGGAAAGAGCGAAAGCATCCTTGTTAACGTAGCGAGTAATTAATGCCTCAGCGCGGTTATCTCATTTGGCTGGTGTGGCAAAAAGGTTTTTCTTATTCATATTTGCAACGCATCTTATTATACCGTGTAAGTTTTCTCCGAAAACCCTGTAAATTAATCCTGGTCCATTGCTTTGTATTATCTTCTGGATCTGAATCACTATTATTTTAAATTTAGCGCAAATGTCCTGCTATTCCATTTACCACATTTTTTCATCTTTATGTAATAACAAAAAATGACATATATCACTTTGTGTTAATTGATTGTTAACAAAACGAGGTGGGGAAAGTGATGTGGTGCTTTCACGGCAAGCGCAAAAAAACGGCGCAACAGGGGGTAAAACCTTCATCTGAAAGCGCGTGACGACCGGCGGAAAAAAGCGAAACTGAACAGCAGGATATGCTGCAGTATGCTGCTCTCGCGACTGGCCGGTACAGATAAACTGCTTGTTTTTACATCATTATCATATTTTTAACGGACTCCTGGAGAGCTTAACGGATGGAGGAAAGTGCTGCTATTACCGTTTTCTGTAATATTTCGCGTGGTTTAAGTGGATGAATTAGGAATAGTTGTAATTTTGAACGAAATGTTAAATTGAAACGAAAATTTAACACAAATAGTAGGTTGTTTCTTAAAGGTCTTTAGGAATGAACGGGTTAATGCCTAAGTCAAAACGTGCAGTCTGAGAGATTATTAAGAAGGTGCAGCAATTCCTGGCGGTGGTTTAACCCCAGCTTGGTCAAAATGCAGCCGAGACGATAGATAATGCGGCTATAGGGGTGGTTTTGAATCAGGGCAATCTGACGCAGCGTTTTGCCGCGAGAAAGTTCCTGCAGTATGGGCCATTCGCTGCGCGTGAACCATTCTTTCGACGATCCCTGCGGCGGCCTTGTCTCCAGCAGGCAATGCTGCAGGGCTGTAGCCGTCAGCTGGCGTTCAAGTACATGAAAGGGTCCTGCCGCTTTGCAGAACAGGCGAGTATCGTAATCATCTGCTCTGATAAGGAGGTGGGGGATCAAGAAGGGCGGGTAGAGACAATAGCGTCTCAACCTGTCCAGCTTTTCGATGAGCGGCGTCGCGCGGCTGTCGATATCTACCACCAGACGGGCGGAGGGCCACTGATTGACGGCGGCTAAGGCGTCTTCCAGCAACGGATAGTCGGCGCAGCAGTTCAGCGGAAAACTCCCTTTCATCAATCCGGTGCGCAGGTAATGATCTTCCGTGACCAGAATAATAAACGGGGCGTCAGTTTTATGGGTCAGGTTGGTGGGCTGGCTCAAAAATTCGAGTCGGTCAAAGAAGGGGGGAGCAAAAGGCGAGCGTGTAAATCCCAGTGCGTCACTTCCTGTACGACGCCGACGGTAACGGCGCACTGTCATTCCCATGGCCTCCCTCCTGGAGATGGCTGTTTAATCCTCCGGCCATGTCCAGGATGGCCAGTAATACCCCTGGCCGAGTTGTGCCCCTGCCTGGCGTGCGCAGGAACGATCCCGTTCAGTCTCAATACCTTCGATAAGCACCTTCCCGGCAAGCCGAAAACAGCGGGAAACCAGTTCCCCCAGCGCAGGGGTGGCGCGCATACGCCAGAAGGTTTCTTTGTCGATTTTTATGCCGCTGAGTGGCAGTGGCCAGGATAAGAAGGGCTGGACAACGCTATCGTCAACGTCATCCAGCCAGATGCGGTGACCCTTTATGGTCAGCTGCTTCAGGCGCTGGGCCACGACTTGCCGCTGTGTATCGGAGAGTGTGAAAAAGTCGACAGGGTCGACAATTTCAATATTCAGCGGCGGGCTTCGCAGTTGCAGCAGACGCTGAAAAAGTTCTGGCACCATGAGTACGGTTATCGGCAGATTGATGAAAATATTGTTACAGGCGAGCGCGTTTTTTAGCACACGGAGCTGCACTTCCAGCAGCATAAGCGACTGTTCTGCCGATTGTTCGCGGAAAAAATCTTCACTTTGCAGCGTGGGTGACAGAACGCTGAGCACCTCAACGCCGATCCTGTGCGAAGAGGCGAGGGCAACGATGGGCTCAAGTTTGATACCGGTGATATCATGAGAAATGTGCTTTAGCCGGGGAGGCGTATAGGTCAGGTTTTGCGCTGTCACTCCATTGTCCTGTTGTCTGTCAGCCTCCAGGCGGCCGGGATACCTTGCACCAGTGTGACGAGGTGGCCTACAGGAAAACAGCAGGCGTTACTTAAAAGCAGCTAAGCCTTTTCGCAGCGGTAAATTCTACGTGGGATGTAGTGAAAATGTTGAAAAAACAGCCGTATTTACAATCAGCTAGCCGTTATCGATACAGATCGGGGAAAAGGCATTGACTCACCTGCCATTGACCGTATAATTCCACGCGTTTCACCACCGCGAAGTTCACGCTTCTCCGTGCGCCCTTAGCTCAGTTGGATAGAGCAACGGCCTTCTAAGCCGTAGGTCGTAGGTTCGAATCCTACAGGGCGTACCATTCCGCATTACTGTCTTTCCAGCATGTTCATTTTCGTCTGTTTTCGCGCTCAACCCTCTTCTCTTTCCTGAGCCCTGTACCTATTGTTTCTTACCCCTGATGCGTTCCTTTAAATAACGGAATAATAAATAGAAGGCTAATTAAAACCTGATATTTCTCGTCTTAAGGTTTTCTTAATCTTATAACCAGCTCACTTTCTAAATTAGGTTTTTATCACCTTAAACCCCGGCGTGAAGATATTTTCCACTTTTACGACTAAACTGGATTGATACTAATTATCATTAGCGTTTTTGTATGCTTTAATCCTGTCGCACAACCCCTTCAGGGGTGAATCTCGTCGGTCTATTAAGGATATGTTCATGAATTCTCGCCTGCTGTCATGCTTCTCGCTTGCCTTGTTGTCTTCATCACTTTTCCTTTCTACACAATCATTTGCTGCTGATAATAATCAGGGTATCGTTGTGTATAACGCACAGCATGAAAACCTGGTGCAGTCATGGGTTGATGGCTTTACGAAAGAAACGGGAATTAAGGTCACTCTGCGAAACGGCGGTGACAGCGAGCTGGGCAACCAGCTGGTTCAGGAAGGCAGCGCATCGCCTGCGGACGTATTTCTGACGGAAAACTCGCCGTCCATGGTATTGGTTGATAACGCTAAATTATTTGCGCCTTTAGATGCCGATACGTTAAAGCAGGTACCAGCGGAATTTCGTCCAGCGCACGGTCGCTGGATAGGCATCGCCGCGCGTAGCACCGTGTTTGTCTATAACCCGCAAAAATTAAATGAGACACAGCTGCCAGCATCGCTGATGGATCTGGCGAAACCTGAGTGGAAAGGGCGCTGGGCCGCGTCTCCGTCAGGCGCGGATTTCCAGGCGATCGTTAGCGCAATGCTGGCGCTGAAGGGCGAGCAGGCCACGCTGGACTGGCTCAAGGCGATGAAAACCAATTTCGTTGCTTACAAAGGTAACAGCACCGTGATGAAAGCGGTTAACGCGGGCCAGATTGATGGCGGCGTGATCTATCACTACTACCGTTTCGTCGATCAGTCCAAAACGGGTGAAAACAGCAAAAATACCCAGCTCTACTATTTCAAACACCAGGATCCGGGCGCATTTGTCAGCCTCTCTGGCGGTGGCGTGCTGGCATCCAGCAAGCATAAAGCGCAGGCGCAGGCCTTCATCAAATACATCACCGGCAAAGAAGGTCAGGAAAGCCTGCGTACCAACAACGCCTTTGAATATGCCGTCGGCGTGAATGCCGCGTCCAACCCGAAACTGGTTCCGCTGAAGGATCTGGATGCGCCAAAAGTGGAACCTTCCACGCTCAACAGTAAGAAAGTTATCGAGCTGATGACGCAAGCTGGCCTGCTGTGATCCTGAACGCAAAGTGAATGTCTTATGTCTGGTTTGAGTCTCGACATCGGTAAAAACCGCGTGCGGAAGCCTGTTCGCAGGCGTCCCGCGCTGCCGATGGTTGCGTTAGCTGTTTTGTTTTCATTACTGGCGCTGCTGCCTTTGGGCTTTATCATTGCCATCGGCATTGAGACCGGCTGGGAAACGATTAAGGCGCTGGTGTTCCGCCCGCGGGTGGCTGAGCTCCTCAGCAACACGCTGTGGCTCATGGCGTTAGCGGTTCCGCTGTGTATTGTGTTGGGCGTGGCGATAGCCTGGCTGACGGAGCGCACAATGCTTGCGGGACGAGGCGTATGGTCGGCGCTGGCGGTGGCACCGCTGGCGATCCCCGCGTTTGTGCAAAGCTACGCCTGGGTAAGCGTGGTACCGGGCATGCACGGCCTTTCTGCGGGGGTGTTCCTCTCTGTACTGGCCTACTATCCGTTTATCTACATGCCGGTTGCGGCGGTGCTGCGCCGTCTCGATCCCACGCTTGAAGATGTCGCCGCTTCGCTCGGATCGCCTCCCTGGCGGGTCTTTTTCCGCGTGGTGCTGCCTCAGCTTAAACTGGCGATCTGCGGCGGCGCGCTGCTGGTGGCGCTGCACCTGCTGGCGGAGTATGGCCTGTACGTCATGATCCGCTTCGACACCTTCACCACGGCCATTTATGACCAGTTCCAGTCTACGTTCAGCGGCCCGGCCGCGAACATGCTGGCGGGCGTACTGGCCTTATGCTGTCTGGCTATCCTGATGCTTGAAGGGGTCACGCGCGGAAAAACACGCTATGCGCGGATTGGTGCAGGCGCCGCGCGCGAGCAGAAGCGCTGGCCGCTTGAGCCTGCTATGGCGTGGCTGGGACAGCTGCTTTTTCTGACGCTGGTGCTGCTGGCGCTGGGCGTACCCTTAATCGTGTTGTGTCGCTGGATCTGGCTGGGCGGCGTGGAAAACTGGATGAGCGCGGATCTCTGGCACTCGCTGCGCCAGACGCTGATGCTCGGCGTGGGCGGCGCGCTGCTGACGACGGCGTGCGTGATCCCCATCGCGTGGCTTGGGATCCGTTATCCACACCGTATTTTCCGTATGCTGGAAGGATGCATTTATATCACCAGCTCGCTGCCGGGTATTGTGACCGCGCTGGCGCTGGTCACGGTGACTATCCACTATGCCCGTCCGATTTATCAGACGGAAGTGACGCTGTTCCTCGCCTACCTGCTGCTGTTTATGCCCCGCGCGCTCATTAACCTCCGGGCTGGCATTGCGCAGGCGCCGGTTGAGCTGGAAAACGTGGCGCGCAGCCTTGGCAGCACGCCCGCTGAAGCATTATGGCGCGTCACCCTGCGGCTGGCCGCACCGGGCGCGGCGGCGGGCGCGGCGCTGGTTTTCCTCGGCGTCAGCAATGAACTGACCGCGACGCTGCTGCTGTCGCCATTGGGAACGCGTACGCTCTCCACCGGCTTCTGGGCTCTCACCAGCGAGATTGATTATGTGGCTGCGGCCCCTTACGCCATGCTGATGATCCTTATCTCACTGCCGCTAACCGCCATTCTTTATATGCAGTCTAAAAAAATTGCAGGGCTATGACATGCTTGAATTAACGTCCATTTCGAAATCGTTTTCTGATGCGCGGGTGCTTGATAATGTGAATCTGAGCGTTTCACCGGGGAGCCGAACGGCGATTGTCGGGCCGTCAGGGTCGGGAAAAACCACGCTGCTGCGTATTCTTGCCGGATTCGAAACCCCGGACAGCGGGCGCATTGTCATGCAGGGACGCACGCTGTTTGATGAACACAATTTTGTGCCCGCCCATCTGCGTGGGATCGGTTTTGTCCCGCAGGAAGGGGCGCTGTTCCCGCACCTTAATGTGGCTGACAACATCGCCTGGGGGTTGGACGGCACGCGGGATGAAAAACGTCAGCGGGTGGACGCGCTGATGGAGAAAGTCTCTCTGGACAGGCAGCTGGCAACGCACTGGCCGCATGAGATTTCAGGTGGACAGCAGCAGCGCGTTGCGCTGGCCCGCGCGCTGGCCCAGCGTCCGTCAGTCATGCTGCTCGACGAACCCTTTTCGGCGCTGGATACCGGGCTGCGCGCCATGACGCGCAAAGCGACCGCCGACCTGCTGGCGGAAGCTGGCGTGGCTTCGATTCTGGTGACGCACGACCAAAACGAAGCCTTGTCCTTTGCCACCCAGGTTGCTGTGATGCGCGGCGGACGCTTCAGTCAGGTGGGTACGCCTTACGAGGTCTACTCCCGGCCCGTTGATGAAGAGACGGCTCTGTTTCTTGGCGATGCGGTGATCCTGCCTGCTCAGCTCTCCAGCGGGTACGCGATGTGCGCGCTGGGTGAAGTGCCCACGGACAATGCCCGTGCGACAGGAGAGGGCAGAGTGATGATGCGCCCGGAACAGCTGCGCGTAACGGCATGCGCCCCGCATGAAAGCCCGGTCTCGATTATTGAGGTCGATTTCACGGGCCATTTGTCCACGCTCACCCTTGCCTTAGGCGGGCAACAGGAGCATGTTGTTCTGAAAACGGTCAGTCAGGCCGCCTGGAACCCCGGCACGGCGGTGCGCATTGATATCGCGGGTGTCGCACGCGTTTTTGAATATTCTTAATATTCGTTAGTTATTTCATGCAATGGGTTGTTATAGAAGAATTTTCCTGAACGTGTGGAATTTCCTGAGATTCTCTACCATGCTCAATACACCTCATCATCGTGTGTGAGGCTTTTCGTAGTTGCTGATTAATCTCAAGGAAAAAAGGTTATGAAAAAAACGACTGCTATTTTGTTGGGATCCGCGTTTCTGTTTACCACTAATGCCTTTGCTGCAGAACTGCTGACGAAAAATGAATTTGAGAAAGTAGAATCACAGTATGAAAAAATCGGTACTGTTAATACTTCAAATGAAGTATCGATTGATGATGCGAAAAAAGAGCTGATTGAGAAAGCAGACAAACAAGGCGCTGATGTGCTGGTACTGACGTCCGGTAATACCAACAACAAAATTCACGGCACCGCCGATATCTACAAGAAAAAATAATGTTATTGCGGCCACCCCCATAATGCGGGGTGGCTGTTCTCGTCCTGCTCCTCGTCATCATCCCTCCATTCTGATTAACCTCTTTTCGCGACCAGAAATGCGCGGTTACACTTGATAACGCATAGATAATGCGTATAGTTCTCATTTGCATTGCATTTACACCATTCTAAGGCCCGACCACGGGTCATTTTTGCGCGCACATTTAAACGAGTTAATTATGAACAACACCACAATGCATAAAACGCTGCTGGCGCTTGCCATTGGCGCAGTGACGCATTCCGCTCTGGCGGCGGATGAGAAAAAAGAGGACACCCTCGTCGTCCAGGCTGCGGCGGAGAGTGATTTCACCCCCGGCGGTGACCAGCTGGTACCCGCCTTCCTCGACGGGCAGGTGGCAAATGGCGGTCGCATGGGGATGCTCGGTCAGCAGAACGCCATGGACGTGCCGTTCAATATCATCAGCTATACCTCGAAGCTGGTGGAAGATCAGCAGGCGAAAACCATTGCCGATGTCGTCGCTAACGACGCGGGCGTGCAGTATGTACAGGGTTACGGCAACAGCGCTGAAACGTTCCGTATTCGTGGCCTGAAGTTCGACGGCGATGACATGACCTTTGGCGGCCTGTCCGGCGTGCTGCCGCGTCAGGTGGTGGATGCCCAGATGGTCGACCGCATTGAGATCTTCAAAGGGGCCAACTCGCTGATGAACGGTGCGGCAAGCTCCGGCGTGGGCGGGATGATCAACCTTGAGCCGAAACATGCGGGCGAAACACCGCAGGCAAAAGTGGGCGTCGACTACACCTCGGATTCCCAGATTGGCACCACGCTGGACGCGGGCCGTCGCTTTGGTGATAACGACCAGTTTGGCGCGCGAGTGAACCTCGTCCATCGGGAAGGGGAAACCGGCGTACCGAATGACCGCCGCCGCACCACGCTGCTTTCCACCGGCCTGGACTACAAAGGCGACCGCTTCCGCACCTCGCTTGACATGGGCTATCAGAAGAAAACCTTCCACGGCAGCCCTACCAGCGTCAATATTTCAGCGGTGGATTTCGTCCCTGAGCCGCCGAAAAATGACCGCAATTTCTCGCAGAAGTGGGCCTACAGCAATATCGAAAACGAATTCGGGATGTGGCGCAGCGAGTACGACATCACCGATGGCTGGACTGCCTATACCGGTCTGGGCGCGCAGCACGCGCATGAGGAAGGGATCTACAGCGCGCCGAAGCTGGTGGACAAGAGCGGCAAGGCCACGGTCAGCCGCCTCGACACCAACCGCATCAGCGATTCCGTCAGCGGGATGGCGGGCATTCGCGGTAACTTTGACACCGGTTTTGTCTCGCACAAGGTCAACGTCGGGTATTCAGCGATGACCAAAAACGAAAAAATCGCGTGGAAAATGTCGGCGGCGGCGGATAACCCGACCACCAACATCTACCACAACACCGGCGTCGATATGCCGGACAGCACTAACTTCAACGGCTCTGGCGGGAAATACAGCGATCCGCTGACCAGCGGGCGTACCCGTACCCAGGGCTGGCTGCTGAGCGATACCCTTGGCGTACTGGATGATAAGCTGCTGTTCACCGCCGGGGCGCGCCATCAGAAGGTGGTCATCCGCGGCTACAACAAAATCACCGGTGCGGAAAACGCGGCGGACGGTTTCGACGGCAGCCGCTGGATGCCCACCTATGGTGTGGTCTACAAGCCGTGGGAGGAAATTTCCCTCTACGCCAACCACACCGAAGCGCTGCAGCCGGGCGAAACCGCACCTAACACCGCCACCAACTACGGCCAGAGCACCGGTATCATTCACTCTAAACAGAACGAAGTGGGCGTGAAGGCGGACTTCGGCCGCGTGGGCGGATCGCTTGCGCTGTTCGAAATCAAAATGCCGTCGGCAATCCTCGATGACAGCGGCCACTACGGCCTGGACGCCGAGCAGCGTAACCGTGGCGTTGAGCTGAACGTCTTCGGCGAGCCGATGCTGGGTATGCGTCTGAACGCCAGCGCCACCTGGCTGCAGGCCGAGCTGACCAAAACCAAAAACGGCGTCAATCAGGGTAACGATGCGATCGGTATTCCGAATTTCTACGCCGTTCTGGGTGCGGAATATGACATCAAGCCCGTTGACGGTTTGACGGCGACCGCCCGCGTGAACCACTCCGGCACGCAGTACGCTGATCTGGCAAACACCAAAAAGCTGGACAGCTACACCACGCTGGATCTGGGCATGCGCTATCGCTTCGCGGTGAACCACAATGCAAACCAGATGACCGTGCGCGCAGGCATCGACAACGTGACCAACGAGAACTACTGGGCCAGCGTAGACGATTCCGGCACCTACATCACTCAGGGCGAACCGCGGACTTTTAAGGTCTCGGTTGGCTACGAGTTCTAAGCGTTCCACCTCGTTATCCGGGGCAGGGATGCCCCATCCTTCCGTTATCGTGTTATAAAATTGTAACAAAAGCTTCTTACACTGGTCGCCACATTCTTACCTCTTGGCCAATGACAGGAAGCCGCTATGGGCAGACCCCTCAAATCCGTTTTCAAAAAAGAACATCGCGACGAGATCGCTAACCGCAGCGCCAACCCGGTTTTCTCCGAGGTTGCCGAGGTGTTCCTTTCCCGCCGCCGTTTTCTGCAGATGGGCGCCGTCGCGGGGGCTGCCGTTTCATTCCCCTTTCTGATCAAACCCGAAAGCGCCATTGCCGCGGTATCGAAGCCTTCCACGCTGGCGAAAGCGGTGTCGCTTGGGTTTAGCAGCATCCCTGTTTCCACGGAAGATACGGTAAGGGTGCCGGAAGGCTATATTGCTCGCCCGTTTTATCGCTGGGGTGACCCGACGGGAATTAAAAACAATATGCCAGCCTTTAAGCCGGACGCCAGCAACACCACGGACGAGCAGGCGGTGCAGGCGGGCATGCACCACGACGGTATGGCGTGGTTTAGCCTGCCGCAGGGAGCGCAAAACCCGGAGCATGGGCTGCTGGCGCTGAACCATGAATACATCGACAACGGAATGCTGTTTACGGACGGCACCGCGAACTGGAGCCTCGACAAAGTCCGCAAGGGGCAGAACGCGATGGGCGTGTCGGTGGTGGAAGTGAAAAAAACGGGCAGTGAGTGGCAGGTGGTTCGCCCGTCCTCTCTCGCCCGCCGTATAACCGTCAATACGCCGATGCAGCTTACCGGCCCGGCGCGGCATCAGCCCTTAGTCAAAACCGCCGCCGACCCGCAGGGGGAACGCGTGCTGGGCACCATGCAGAACTGCGCTAACGGCCATACGCCGTGGGGCACCTATCTCACCTGCGAGGAGAACTGGTCGGATATTTTTGTCAAAAAAGCCGATCTTAACCCGCTGGAAAAACGCTACGGCATCAGCGACAGCGACGAGTCCTACCGCTGGAACGAAGTGGATGACCGGTTCAGCGTCGATAAAACCCCTAACGAACCTAACCGCTTTGGCTGGGTCGTGGAGATTGATCCCTACGACCCGACCTCCACGCCACGCAAACACACCGCTCTTGGCCGCTTCAAGCATGAGGGGGCGGCCGTCACGCTCGCCGCCGATAAACGCGTGGTGGTGTATATGGGTGACGATCAGAAGTTTGAGTACATCTACAAATTTGTCTCGGAAAACAAATACGATCCTGAGAACCGTGAAGCCAATATGCAGCTGCTGACGTCCGGCACGCTGTACGTCGCCAGGTTCAACGAGGAGGGGAGCGGCGACTGGCTGCCGCTGATCTTCGGGCAAAACGGCCTGGATAAAAGCAACGGATTTGAAAGCCAGGGCGACCTGCTGATTAAAACCCGCCTGGCGGCTGATGTGGTGGGGGCGACGAAAATGGATCGCCCCGAGTGGATAGCCGTCGATCCGCACGCCAGCGGCAGCGTCTACTGTACGCTTACCAACAACAGCGATCGCGGCAAGGAGGGCAAGGCGCCGGTCGATGCTGCCAACCCGCGCGCCAACAACGTGTTTGGTCATATTATGCACTGGCATGAAGACGGGGCCGATCCTGCCGCCGCACGCTTTAAATGGGATATTCTGGTCATGGCCGGGCGTACCGACGGCGACGATCCTAAGGCCAAAGGCTCCATGCAGGGTGCGGAATTCGGCAGCCCGGATGGCCTGTCGTTCGATCACCAGGGCGTACTGTGGATCCAAACCGACGTCTCTTCCAGCACCATCAATAAGAAAGCGTACGAGGGGATGGGCAATAACCAGATGGTCGCCACCATTCCGGGCACCAATGAATACCGCCGTTTCCTGACCGGACCGCGCGGGTGTGAAATCACCGGCATTGCGTTTACGCCGGACAACCGAACGCTGTTTATCAATATCCAGCATCCGGGGGAGGGCGGGGATGATATTACCGATCCGGCCAATCCGCGCGCCGTCTCCAACTGGCCAGACGCCAGCCCGAACGGACGTCCGCGATCGTCAACGGTGGTGATCGTCAAAGCGGACGGTGGGATCATCGGGTCGTGACCTTTATCTGCCGGGTGCATGCAGTGGCCCGGCGTTAAACTTGCTACCTCCAGCATGAAGTGTTAAAACGTGCCCCTTCTAAAAAAGAGACAGGGGTAGGGCGTGAAAGACGCGTCATCCGCTTCAGGCCATGGTAGCGCTGAAGCTTCGTCGGATCAGAATCCGACGCTGCAACGTGGTTTGCAAAATCGACATATTCAGTTAATTGCCCTTGGCGGCGCGATCGGTACCGGGCTGTTTCTCGGCATCGGCCCCGCCATTCAGATGGCTGGCCCGGCGGTTCTGCTGGGTTACGCTATCGCCGGGATTATCGCCTTCCTGATCATGCGCCAGCTTGGCGAGATGGTCGTTGAAGAGCCGGTTTCAGGCTCCTTCGCGCACTTTGCTTATAAATACTGGGGCCCGTTTGCAGGCTTCCTGTCCGGCTGGAACTACTGGGTCATGTTCGTGCTGGTCGGGATGGCAGAGCTGACCGCCGCGGGCATCTACATGCAGTACTGGCTGCCGGACGTGCCGACGTGGATCTGGGCAGCAGCCTTCTTCATCATTATCAACGCCGTTAACCTCGTCAACGTGCGCCTGTATGGCGAAACCGAGTTCTGGTTTGCGCTGATCAAGGTGCTGGCGATTATCGGCATGATCGGCTTTGGCCTGTGGCTGCTGTTCTCCGGTCACGGCGGCGAGCGGGCCACAATCGACAACCTGTGGCAGCACGGCGGCTTCCTGGCAACCGGCTGGAAAGGGCTGATCCTCTCGCTGGCGGTGATCATGTTCTCCTTCGGCGGGCTGGAGCTGATTGGCATCACCGCGGCTGAAGCGCGCGACCCGCAAAAAAGCATTCCGAAAGCGGTCAACCAGGTGGTGTACCGTATTCTCCTGTTCTATATCGGTTCGCTGGTGGTGTTGCTGGCGCTCTATCCGTGGGTGGAGGTGAAATCCGATAGCAGTCCGTTCGTGATGATTTTCCACGATCTGAACAGCAACGTGGTGGCTTCGGCGCTGAACTTCGTCATTCTCGTGGCGTCGCTGTCGGTCTATAACAGCGGGGTTTACTCCAACAGCCGTATGCTGTTTGGCCTCTCGGTGCAGGGCAACGCGCCGAAATTCCTCACCCGCGTCAGCCGTCGCGGCGTGCCGGTCAACTCGCTGTTCCTTTCCGGCGCGATTACCTCTCTGGTGGTGCTGATCAACTACCTGTTGCCGAAACAGGCCTTTGGCCTGCTGATGGCGCTGGTGGTCGCGACGCTGTTGCTGAACTGGATCATGATCTGCCTGGCGCACCTGCGCTTCCGCGCGGCGATGCGCCGTAAGGGACGCGAGACGCAGTTTAAAGCGCTGCTCTACCCGGCGGGGAACTACATCTGCATCGCGTTCCTGGGGCTGATTCTGGTGCTGATGTGCACCATGGATGAGATGCGCCTGTCAGCGATGCTGCTGCCGGTGTGGGTGGTGTTTCTGTTTATCGCGTTTAAGCTTTCGCGCAAAAAGTAGCACGGTTTTCTCCCTCTCCCTGTGGGAGAGGGCCGGGGTGAGGGCACCAGACCGCACCAAACCAGACCGCACCTGCCCTCACGCCCGGTGGCGCTACGCTTACCGGGCCTACAAAACCAGAGTAGGCCGGGTCAGGCGAAGCAACCACCTGCAGTATCAAATCTGAAACGCTATCCGTTTCCCATTCGGTAACGTCACATCAATGCTCATTTCACCGCCGAGCGCACTAACGTAGCGTTTGAGCGTTGAAAGCCGGGGATCGTTTCCCGGTTGTTCGATTTTCGCTACAGTGGGTTGTTTTACCCCCATTGCCTCGGCGAGTTCTGTCTGAGAAACCTTGAGCTCTTCCCGCAGTTGGTTCAGGGCAACAATTCTGCGCATCACGTCAACTTTAGCCGCAATACGCTCCTGACTTTCCGCGCTCTGTTGCGCCATGAGTTCTTTTAGCGTTGCCATATGGCCTCCTTATCCGCCAGATGTCTGCTGTACTCAACGTCAGCCAGCGTAATCATTTCTTTATAAAACCGTTTTTGATTGCAACCGGTTTTGTCTCCAGCACAGAGCACAATTGCTTTACGTTCAGGATCAAAAGCAAAAAAGGCTCTGATGGGATTTCCCGCATGCTGAATACGTAACTCTTTCATGTTCGCATAGGCTGAAGCCTTCACGGTGTCTACGAATGGCCGCCCAAGCGTTGGGCCAAACTCGGCAAGGATATGCATCGCCGCCAGCACATCTTCTTTCAATGCCGTTGTTTGTTCAAAGAACCATTTGTCAAATTTGTCCGTTGTCTCGACGTTCCACATCGTTTCTCCTGTCGCTTCCTCGCAGCTTTAATTTATAGCCTATTGGCTATAATGACAATCAGAACATCTCGTTTTGTCATCCAGCGATCTTTATCGTGACCCCCCTCCCAAATCTGTTTCGATCCACAGGATCTTTATTTTGTAATCGATTACTTTTTATTTTGAACGGTTTTGTAATCGATTACTTTTTCTGGGTGAGGCTCATCATGGTGTCAACAACTGAAAGTAGTGGAAAGGCGATAGCGCAGCACCGGCTGCTGGTGCCGCGTCTGTCGTTAATGATGTTTCTGCAGTTTTTTATCTGGGGTAGCTGGTCGGTCACGCTCGGCCTGGTGATGACCCAGCACAACATGTCTTTGCTGATTGGCGATGCGTTCTCCGCCGGGCCAATTGCGTCTATTCTCTCGCCGTTCGTGCTCGGGATGCTGGTGGACCGTTTCTTCGCCTCGCAGAAGGTGATGGCGGTGATGCATCTGGCGGGGGCGGCCATCCTCTGGTTCGTGCCGGGCGCGCTGATTGCCGAGAACGGCGCACTGCTGATCGGCCTGCTGTTTGGCTACACGCTCTGCTACATGCCGACGCTGGCGTTGACCAACAACATCGCGTTTCACAGCCTGGCGAACGTGGATAAAACCTTCCCGGTGGTGCGCGTGTTCGGCACCATCGGCTGGATCGTCGCGGGCATTTTCATCGGCGTGACCGGCGTGGCATCCAGCGTGACCATCTTCCAGGTGGCGGCGGCAAGTTCCGTCCTGCTGGCGCTTTACAGCCTGACGCTGCCGCACACGCCAGCCCCGGCGAAAGGCCTGCCGGTTAAGGTGCGCGACCTCTTCTGCGCGGATGCCTTTGCGCTGCTCAAAACCCGCCACTTCTTCGTCTTCTCCGTCTGCGCGATGCTGATCTCCGTCCCGTTGGGCACCTACTACGCCTATACCGCCTCATACCTGGCGGATGCCGGGATTGCCGACGTCAGCACCGCCATGTCCTTCGGGCAGATGTCCGAGATCTTCTTCATGCTGGTGATCCCGCTGCTGTTCCGCCGACTGGGTGTGAAATATATGCTGCTGATCGGCATGCTGGCGTGGTTTGTGCGTTACGCCATGTTCGCGCTGGGCGTGAGCGAGGAGGGGCGCTTCCTGCTCTATATTGGCATCCTGCTCCACGGCGTGTGCTATGACTTTTTCTTTGTGGTGGGCTTTATCTATACCGACCGCGTGGCGGGCGAGAAGGTAAAAGGCCAGGCGCAGAGCATGATTGTAATGTTCACCTACGGCATCGGCATGCTGCTCGGCTCGCAGATTTCCGGCGCGCTCTATAACCGTCTGGTGGCGGGGCAAACCGTGCCGCAGGCGTGGGTAACATTCTGGTGGATCCCGGCGGTGGCAGCCGCGGCGATCGCGATGATTTTCCTTCTCACGTTTAAGTATGACGATGACAAGGCGTAACGTTCAGGAGGGGAGTATGAGGACGATGAAAGGACCCGGCATTTTTCTGTCGCAGTTTATTGGCGGGGAAGCGCCGTTCAACTCGCTCGACGGGCTGGCCGGGTGGGCAGCCGGGAAGGGCTATAAAGCGGTGCAGATCCCCTGCAATCATCCGCACATTTTTGATGTCGAAAAAGCGGCAAAGAGCCAGATCTACTGCGATGACATTACCGGCAAGCTGGCCGCGCACGGGCTGGTCATCAGCGAGCTGTCGACCCATCTTGAAGGGCAGCTTGTGGCGGTAAACCCGGCTTACAGCGACGCGTTTGACCATTTCGCGCCCGCGTCAGTGCGCGGTAACGATGCGGCCCGCCGGGCGTGGGCGACGGAGAAGCTGAAGCAGGCGGCGGTGGCCTCGGCCAGGTTAGGCCTGAACGCGCACGCGACCTTCTCAGGCTCGCTGGCATGGCCGTTTTTCTATCCGTGGCCGCCGCATAACGAGCAGCGTTTTCAGGATGCGTTCGAGGCGCTGGCAAACCGCTGGCGGCCGATTCTGGATGCGTTCGACGAGCAGGGCGTGGACGTTTGCTTTGAGCTGCATCCGGGGGAAGATCTGCACGATGGTGTGACCTTTGAGCGTTTTCTGGCGCTGGTGGATAACCACCCGCGCTGCAACATTCTCTACGACCCGAGCCATATGCTGCTGCAGCAGATGGACTACCTGGCTTTTATCGACATCTATCATTCGCGCATCAAGGCGTTTCACGTGAAGGATGCCGAGTTCCGCCCCAGCGGACGCAGCGGCATCTACGGCGGCTACCAGCCGTGGATCAACCGTGCCGGTCGCTTCCGCTCGCTCGGTGACGGGCAGATCGACTTTAAGGGCATTTTCAGCAAGCTGACCCAGTACGACTATGACGGCTGGGCGGTGCTGGAGTGGGAGTGCTGCCTGAAGGACGGCGAAACCGGCGCGAGGGAAGGCAGCGAGTTTATCCGCCGCCACATTATCCCGGTCTCCGGGCGCGCGTTTGATGATTTCGCGGCAGGAGGCAAGCATGATTAACGTCGGGATTATCGGCAGCGGGTTTATCGGCCCGGCGCATATCGAGGCGCTCAGGCGGCTGGGGTTTGTGCAGGTGGTTGCCCTGTGCGACGGCACGCCTGCGCAGGCGCAGGAAAAGGCGCGAGCCTTGAATGTGCCGCATGCCTACGGCAGCGTTGAGGAACTGCTCGCGCACCCCGATCTGCACGTGGTGCACAACTGCACGCCGAACCACCTGCACGCGGAGATTAACCGCCAGATCCTGCGGGCGGGCAAGCACGTGTTTTCCGAAAAGCCGCTGTGCATGACCCCGGACGAGGCGCGCGAGCTGGTGGCGCTGGCGGAGCAGGCGGGCGTGGTGCACGGCGTGAGCTTTGTCTATCGCCAGTTTGCGATGGTGCGCCAGGCGGCGAGCATGATGCACGCGGGCGATATCGGACGGCTGTTCGCCGCGCACGGCAGCTATCTGCAGGACTGGATGCTGCTGGAAACCGACTACAACTGGCGGGTGGATGCGGCGCTCGGCGGCGCATCGCGCGCGGTGGCGGACATCGGCTCCCACTGGTGCGACACGGTGCAGTTCGTCACCGGGCGACGCATCACCGAGGTGATGGCCGATCTCGCCATCGTCTGGCCGACGCGCAAAGCCAGTGTGTCGGGCAATCAGACCTTTACCCACGATGCGCACGCGCAGTATGAAGACAAACCGGTCACCACCGAAGACTTCGGCTCGGTGCTGTTCCGCTTCGACGACGGCAGCAAGGGCAGCTTCAGCGTCTCGCAGGTGAGCGCGGGGCGCAAAAATCGCCTGACGTTTGAGATCAACGGCAGCGAGCGGTCGGTGGCGTGGGATCAGGAGAACCCGCAGCGGCTGTGGGTCGGCCATCGCGCACAGGCTAACCAGACGCTCACCGACGATCCGGGCCTGATGAACCCTGACGTGGCCGACAGCGCCCACTTCCCCGGCGGGCATATCGAAGGCTGGCCGGACGCCTTCAAAAATATGATGGCGCAGTTCTACCGTGCCGTGCAGGCGGGCGCGATGCCGGATCGGCCCGCGTTTGCAACCTTCTACGACGGCGCAAACGTGATGTATATCATTGATGCGATAGTGAAAAGCCATCAGCAGCAGCGCTGGGTGCGCGTGGCGCAGTAACGCGTTGCCCGGTTCGCCGGGCAACGGTTTTATGGTAGCCTGCACAAAACGCTAACCGCAGGATGTGTCGTCGCTATGTCAATTCAGAAAATCGCTCAGCTCGCCGGGGTCTCCGTGGCGACGGTCTCCCGCGTGCTCAACAACAGCGATACCGTGAAGGCGAAAAACCGCGAGCGCGTTCTGCAGGCGATCCAGGAGAGCAACTACCAGCCGAACCTGCTGGCGCGCCAGCTGCGCACTGCCCGCAGCTATATGATCCTGGTGATGGTATCGAACATCGCCAACCCGTTCTGCGCCGAGGTGGTGAAGGGCATTGAAGAAGAGGCGGAGAAAAACGGCTACCGCATTCTGCTGTGCAATTCCGGCTCGGACATCGAACGTTCCCGCTCGGGCTTAAGCCTGCTCTCCGGCAAAATTGTCGACGGCATTATCACCATGGACGCCTTCTCGAAGCTGCCGGAACTTGCCGCGCTGATTGGTGCCGCGCCGTGGGTGCAGTGCGCCGAATACGCCGATGCGGGCGCGGTCTCCTGCGTGGGAATTAACGACGTCGATGCCTCCCAGCATGCCGTAAGCCAGCTGGCCGAGAGCGGCCGTACGCGTATCGCGATGATCAACCACGACCTCAGCTATAAATATGCCCGCCTGCGCGAGCGCGGCTACAAGAGCGTGATCCACCTGAAAAATCTGGACTATCAGGCGGTGGAATACGCCAGCGATCTCAGCTCTCACGCCGGGATGGCCGCGATGCAAAACCTGCTGAAGGAAAACCCGCCGGACGCGGTGTTTGCGGTATCGGACACCCTGGCCGCAGGCGCGCTGCGCGCGATTCAGCAGGCGGGGCTGCGGGTGCCGGAGGATATCGCGGTCGTGGGTTTTGACGGCACAGAGCTGGCGGACATGATTTCGCTCACCACCATCGAGCAGCCGTCGCGGGATATCGGGCGCAAGGCGGTCGATCTGTTACTGAACAAAATCGACAACCCGGATGCGCCCACGGAAAGGGTGATGATGGACTGGCGCTTTATTTCCCGCGCCAGTACCTGATTATTTCGCGATAACGCCCGCCAGGGAGCGAATATCGTTCCCGGTTGGCGACTGGTGAATACGCAGACCGAATTCATCCACCACCGCAAAAATATGGTCGAAGATGTCGGCCTGAATTTCCTCATATTCTGCCCAGATCACCGTGTTGGTGAAGGCGTATATTTCAATCGGCAGGCCGTTGGCATCCGGCGCGAGCTGGCGCACCATCAGCGTCATATCTTTGCGAATGCGCGGGTGGTTGCGCAGATATTCATTCAGGTAGGCGCGGAAGGTGCCGATATTGGTCATCTTGCGCAGGTTTAATACCGATTCCCCTTCACCGTTCTGCTGATTCCACAGGTTAATCTCCTCATGACGCGCGGCCAGATAAGGCTTCAGCAGCTTCGCCTGAATCAGCTTCTGCTGCTCCTGCTCGTCGAGAAAATGAATGCTGGTAGTATCGATATTCAGGCTGCGCTTAATGCGTCGACCGCCGGACGCCGACATGCCGCTCCAGTTGATAAAGGCGTCGGAGACCAGCGCCCACGTCGGAATGGTGGTGATGGTGTTATCAAAATTGCGCACTTTTACGGTGGTCAGGCCGATGTCCGTCACCGTGCCGTTGGCACCGTATTTCGGCATTTCCAGCCAGTCGCCGAGCTTCAGCATGTCGTTGGCGGAAAGCTGAATGCCCGCCACCAGTCCGAGTATCGGGTCTTTAAATACCAGCATCAGAACGGCGGCCATGGCACCCAGACCGCTGATCAGAATCGCCGGAGACTGGCCGATCAGCAGGGAGATAATCAAAATCCCCACCAGGATAGCGCTCACCAACTTGATGCCCTGGAAAATCCCTTTCAGCGGCAGCTGCGACGCGGTGGCCATTTTCTGGGACAGATTGAAAATCACGTCCAGCAGCGAGAAGAAGGAGAGCAGGGCATACACCATCACCCACAGCTTCGCGCAGGTGGTGAGCATTTCCGCCGCTTCGCTGCCTTTTTGCAGCCACAGTACCGCCTGAACGTTGACGATTATCCCCTGTAGGGTAAAGGCCAGACGGTGAAATAACTTATTCTGGGTAATGATCTGCAGCCACAAATGGCTGCTGGCCTGCGCGCGTTTTTCGAAAGCGCGAAGCACCAGCTTGTGCAGAATAAAATGAACCACGATGGCGGTAAGAAAAATAATACCAAAGATAATCACTAACGAGGTGGTGTGATTAATTTCAATCCCTAACTCTTCAACCTGAGCAATTAATTCCTGCATAACGTCTCCTGTATTGATGCAGCCCCATAATGGCGGCTGCGGATCTATTATGCAAATTCACAGGCTTATTTGGCGGCCTGACAGACCTTCACCACGGGTAAGCAGAGGCGATGGCGCATGCGCAGCGTCGCCAGCGCCAGCACCACCATCATGGCGGTTTCTACCGTCAGGAAGACGTTAACCGCCTGGGTGTAGTCCCCGTGATGGTTTTGCAGCGCATGCAGCAAGATTGCGCCAAAAATGGCCGGACCCAGCCCCAGCGCGGCCTGCTGCAGCGTGCTGAGAATGGCGCTCGCGGCACCTGCGTCGTCGGGCTGAATATCACGCATCCCGATGCGATAGAAGCTGTTCACGATCAGCGCCTGCCCGTAGCCCACCAGCCCGGTCGCGGGTGCCAGCGTCAGGGCGGTGTTATCCATTCCCCACACCCGGAACGTAACAATCAGCGCCAGCAGACCGGTAATCTGGATCGCCAGACCTGTCAGCAGAATGGTGCTGGTGCTGTAGCGGGCGATCAGCCGAGGGGCAAACCACGCGGAGATAAAGTAGGTCACCCCAAGGGCAATAAAGCTGTTACCGGACTGCCACGGCGCCATGCCAAGGCCGGTCTGCATGGTCAGCGCCATGCAGAACATAAACCCGGACCAGACGCTGAAAAAGAGCAGCGCGATCAGCACGCCAAAACGGATGCTGCTGAGCTGCATCAGACGCGGCGGGATCAGCGGGTGCGCATCCTCACGCTCTTTTTTACGCGCGTTCAGCACCATTAAATATGCCAGTGGAATAATGGCTATCAGCGCGGCCTTCAGCGGCCACGACCAGTGCCACTGCGGGCCGAGCGCCATCGGGAACAGGAGGCAGCAGAGGATCATCGCCAGCAGCACGGTGCCGGTCCAGTCAATGCGGGACGGCGTCTCACGACGGGTTTCCGGCACGTAGCGGCGGCTCAGCGCCAGCACTATCAGACAAATCGGCACGTTGATGAAGAAGGCATTACGCCAGCCCAGCCCGGCGATATCCGCCGACACCAGCCAGCCGCCGCCCATCTGGCCGACGATAAACGCAATCCCGCCGATGCCGCCGAACAGGCTAATCGCTTTCGCGTGGGCGGTGCCTTTTAGCGTCACGTGCAGCGTCGCAAGAATTTGCGGCATGATCAGCGCCGCACCTGCGCCCTGAACGATGCGCGCGGCCAGCAGCTGTTCGATGTTTCCCGCCATGCCGCAAAGCAGCGAGGCCAGGCCAAAGCTCGCCACGCCCCACATAAACAGGCGACGGCGGCCAAGGTTATCCCCCAGCTTGCTGCCGAGTGCCAGGCAGACGGCGAAGGCCACGCCGTAGAGCGCGACGATCAGCTCCAGTTCGGTAGCGGTGGCGTGCAGTGAGTGAGTGATGGAGTCCAGCGCGACGTTGGTGATTGAGGTATCAATCAGCGGCAGCATCTGGCCGGTTAACAGCAATATCAGGCCAGCGCGGCCCGGTGAAACAACTGACGTATTCATGGGATCTCCATTGCGTCATTCATCAGATGGTCGTAGCATCTACCATCTGATAAACGGGTACCAGTTCTTGCTTATACTGGTACTGGCACTACCATGCAGAGGGATTTATGGCCTTGATGTCTGAACCCGTCGTCTCACTTCAGGATGACACCCGAAAACAGCTGGGTGCTTTTTTACGCGCACGACGCGAAAGCCTCGATCCGCAGCGTCTCGGCTTGCCGCGCAGCGGTCGTCGCCGCACGCCGGGCCTGCGCCGGGAAGAGGTGGCGATGCTCGCGGATGTGGGCGTGACCTGGTACACCTGGCTTGAGCAGGGCAGGGACGTCAACCCGTCGAGCGCGGTGATGGCCGCTGTCGCAAAAGCACTGCAGTGCACGCCGACCGAAGCCCGGCACCTGTTTGTTTTAGCTGGTTTGCCGCCGGGCGAAGCGCCGCAGGCGGTGTGCTGCGAGGGGATCAGCGAAGGCACGCGCCGCCTGCTGGATACGCTGATGCCAAAACCTGCCAGCATTCAGAAACCTAACTTCGATATCGTGGCGTGGAACGACAGCTTTGGGCACCTGATGGGCGTGGATTTCAATGAAATTCCACCCGAAGACCGCAACTGTATTTACCTGTTCCTCACCCATCCGGCGTGGCGAGCGCGTCTCGGCAGACGCGACGATGTGCTGCCGATCTTTGTCTCCTATTTCCGGGCGGCGATGGCCGAGCACCGGGGCGACCCGCTGTGGGAAGCGAAGCTGGCGCGTTTCTTTGCGGTGTCTGAGGAGTTTAAGACCCTGTGGCATCAGCGCAACGACGTGCGCGGCGTGGAGAACCAGCTCAAGCTGTTTACCCATCCCGAGCTGGGGGATTTTACGCTGCAGCAGATGTACTGGTACTCCGCGCCGCGAAACGGCTCGCGGCTGCTGGTCTATTTACCGGTGGATGAAGCGGGGGAAAAGGCGCTGGAATGGCTGGCGGACAGACATGAATAAACCCAGGCTCGTTGGGTCAGTAGTTTTCCGGGAGCCTGTGTATTTTAGTCAAGACCCCTCTGTGAATTTCAATGTAATCACCAGTCTTTAGATCGCTCAGGATCTTCATCACCCGACTGCGTGACAGGTGGGTTTTTTCCTGAATATAGTCACAGGCATTAACGTTCAGACGTATATCTTCCTTCTCGGTCATCAATGCTACCAGGTTGAGGCGAATCAACTCATACGTGGATAAACCGACAGAGGTCTCATGTGCTTCCAGTAATCTCTTGATGGCATACATATACGAGTATGCCGCTTCCTGCCATAAATTCCGCGTGTCGATTATTTCCAGAGTGGACGCTAATGGCCGTATCTCATATTTTATCTCACCGCATGCAAGCATATAAATGCCAGCGTTGGTGTCGATGAGATCGTTCATACCGATAATCATCGGGGCTTGAATAAACTTCAGCAGGAGCTGATCCCGCGTCCGGTAGACTGCAACAATGCCCGAATGCAGAAGGAATGTCATAGGTTCATCATAGTTATCCAATGAGATAAGCTGTCTTTCCCGCCCTGTACGTATACGTGCCGTGTCAGAGAGTTCTTTCATTAATTTTGTTATGTAATTTTCAGGTTTCATAGCGCACAACATTCCCAGAGAAATATCACTACGAGTATATCAGAGGCTGATAAAAGTGTTGGTAGTCCGAAAGGGGTTATAACCGAAGCCATGGAATGTGTTCAACAGATAAAATGTTGTTAAACACACACAAGAAGGATTAACAGGGTTTTACGTAGAGGTTGTCGCAACCACAGCCATCAGACGAGACAACATCGTCGATGTTGAACACGGTAAAATGCCCAGAAACAGCCATCCTTGACTGTTTCTGAGCGTCTAACGCAATAAAAAATAGGTTAGTTATAAGTGAAAGACATTGTGATGACAGAGCTTATTTTACCGGGCGTTGCACCACCGTCCTTGCTGAATGCGCGTGTTTGCAACTTAAACGTTGGCGTTGTGCCAGCGGAGGCAATATCAATGGTCGCTGTTTTACCGTCACCGTAAGGTTCTCCGGCAAGACCTTCAAGCTGAACAGCAATGTGGGTTGCGGCTTTGTCTGGTCCCTCATCTACCGCTGTATTGCTATACAGTGTGGCAACATCTCCGGCATCAGATGTGCCGTGGAAAGTTGCGGTGATACTTGATGTCCCCGCCGGGCAACTTTCGAATTTAACGCTAATCGGAACCCACGCGGAGCTGCTACCCGCTGCGTTCAGGTCAGCGCTTTGCAGGTCGCCCAGAGGAACAGTAAATACCTCATTATTTGTATCAATGACACAAGGTGATGCGACAATGTTGCCCGTTACGGTAATTTGCACCGGGTCAGCCGCAAATGCAGAGTGAACCATACCAGCAGCGATAAAGAGACACGCGGCTGATGACAAAACAATTTTATTCAGATTAAACATAGTGATTACCATTTATGCAGATTTTGTATGCAGTTTGCCTACAGCACCGAAGTCGCTGATGACGCTAAACTGGATGTTTCCTGAGTTCACGCCAGCCGGAAGCGTGAAAGACGTCGTTTTGCCTGGGGGGCATAGGAAACGTTTGTCAATTTTTTACCGGCAACAATGATCTCATTGAAATTTATAAAGCAAGGCGTTGGGTTATTAATTTCCAGGTTATTCCCGGAGATATGCCAGCTAAGCTTGTCGCTCTCTTTTTCAACGTCGATATTTTCCAGTGACTCCGGGCGGTAAATAAGTTTTATGCTGGTAGATACCGCAATTTGCAGCGTATTCTTTTCACGCGGTGCGGAAGGGATTGCTTTAACGCGCAGCCAGTACATTGACTCTTTATCCTGCGGCAGCGTGCCTGCAAGGATAATGCGCATCAGATTCTCCTTGCCCCCATTCAGACGATAAAGCGGCGGAGTGATGACAAAAGGCGGTTTTTGCACATCGTCGTTGAGGTTACTCACCGCCGTCTGGATTAAATAGGGCGTGCTATCCGGGTTGCGCACGCTCAACGATACTTCTTTTTTTGCACCGTCGTATAAAACCCGGGTGCCGCCAATACTCACCGTAGCGCAGGCATTATGGACAACGGCAAGCGCAATGCAGCCGGTTAACAGGCGTAATAAGGTATTCAATTGTTAACTCCAAAATAATGTAAGAGGTTCACACTCCGTAATATTTATTTCTCAGAGTTCCTTGCTGATGTGCTTAATTTATCGGCAGGGGCAGGAGATGTCTTTCTTTATATTGTCCTGTTTAATGTCCTGGATAGGATCGCATTTTAATTGTTACTTCAGATGTGGATTGTAAAAATAAACACAGCAATAAAACGCTGTATCGCGGTTTTGTTGGACTTTGGCAAGGAACATTTCTTTTATCAGGAGTTATTAATGAACAAGCACATTCTTTCCGTTGTGGTCGCATCCGTTATGGCAAGCGCCGCATTTACCGCTCAGGCGGCAAGCACTACCGTTAGCGGTGGCACCATTCAGTTTATCGGTTCTGTTGCTGATGCACCGTGTTCCGTGAGTGCGGATTCCGAAAACGGCATCGTTATGCTGGATCAGGTTACCCTGGAGAGTTTGGGTGACCCAGGCGAAGCATCTGGCCAGGCCAAGGCGTTCAATATTGAGTTGGAAGATTGCGCAGTAACCACAACGTTAAATGCGACGGTGACATTTAACGGTCAATCGACTACTGACCAGCCGGGTGCACTGGCAAACAACGCAGGGTCGGGCGCAGCGACCGGCGTCGCGCTGCAGTTGTACGGGCCGGATGGCAAAGCAATGGCACTGGGTGACGCATCTGCGCCTCAGGAACTGTCGAACGGTACGAATAAGATCCCTCTGAGTGTGGATTACGTGAGAACAAGCGCAACAACTGCGACTGCCGGTGCGGTTGAATCTGTAGCGACCTTCCAGATCACCTATTCCTGATGTACCGGTTCACGCCAGGCAATGCCTGGCGTGACGTTGAATTCACATGATGAGCAATTAAAAAATGCGTTTACGTTCAACAGTTTTTATATTGCAGTGTTTAATTATTGCCCAGGCGTCAGCTGAGACGGATAAAACCGTGAGTGGTGGTAGCGTTCATTTTTATGGTGCTGCGGTAAATGCTTCCTGCGCGATTGATGCACAAAGCCTTCATCAGAGCGTCATGATGGACCAGGTCAAAGTCGCGGCTTTTTCTGCCCCAGGCACCTGGGCGTCACCCACAGCATTCTGGATAAAGCTTGAAAACTGCAATGACACGATCAGTCAGTTCGTCAGCGTTGCGTTTACCGGCGAAACCGACCCGCACGATCCTCAGGTATTTCAGGCTGGATTTGGTGCCGATGCCGCAAAAGGCATTGGGATTGGTATTTTTGATGACAAAGATAACGTCATTATTCCAAATACTACTCCGTTAGCGAAGGCGACATTAAACAGCGGGGAAAATACGCTGATTTTTAATGCGAAATATCGCTCTGTATCCTCAATCGTCAAAGCGGGCGATGCCAGCGCTGCCGTAAACTTTGCTGTTATTTATCAGTAAATACTACTGAAAAGGAAATTTTTTCATAAAGGAATCTTATCTGTTAATCTGGAAATCTTAAATGAAATCTGTAATGACTTTTTCTATTTCTCGTCTCTCTTTAGTGATGTTTACTTTTTTATCTGTGGGAGGTATTAACGGTTCGTTTGCTGCAGGTGTAGCGCTTAGTTCAACGCGCATTATTTATCCTGAGGGTGCAAAGCAAGCTAACATCAACGTCACGAATTCTGATAATAAACAGTCGTTCCTGGTTCAGTCCTGGATATCGGGTCTTAACGGTGGAAAAGTATCGAGCTTTATTGTTACACCGCCATTGTTTGTGCTTAAGCCGGGCAAAACGAATGTCTTGCGCATAATGTACACCGGTCCGGAATTGCCAACGGACAAAGAGAGCGTTTTTTATCTCAATAACAAAGCGATCCCTTCCGTTGAGAAAACGACGCAACAGGCAAATACCCTGCAGATTGCCACCCAGTCGGTGATTAAACTTTTTGTGCGCCCACAGCATCTGTCCATTAAACCGGTTGATGCCCCGGCAATGCTGCGCTGCCAGTTTGAGAATAACGGACTGATGCTCTCTAACCCGTCCCCTTATTACCTCACCTTGGTCAATTTCACCGTCGGGGGTAAAAAGCAGCCTAATACCATGGTTCCGCCACTTGGCAGTGAGACGGTGCATCTGGTGAGTGCTTCTGCAGGCGCCATTTCATATCAGACGTTGAATGATTACGGAGCAATAACGCCTGCTCTGGCCTGTAAAGCCTGAGCGCTGTAGGGGAACGTGATGAAATTCAGAAAAAATATGCGTGCTGTATCCGCGGTGACATGGCGTTTGTCACCGCTGGCGTTGACCATCGCCACCTGCCTGTTCAGCAGCACTGTGCTGGCGGACGAGTATTTTAACCCGGCATTTTTGACCGATGGTAAAGGCCAGGTGGCCGATCTGTCGAGCTTCGAAAGCAATGGTGGACAGGCACCCGGCACCTATCGTGTCGATATTTTTCTGAACAATGATTTTGTCACCAGTCACGATGTGGAATTCAAAACCCTCAATGCAGGGGATGTAAAAGCAACCGCCCCGGATGATACGGGGCTGGTGGCCTGCCTGTCCGCAAAAACGCTGAGCGATCTGGGTATCGACCTCAGCATTCCGGAAGAGAAAAAACAGACGGCTGACGGGGCGTGCATCAACATCGCCTCGCTGATTGACGGGGCCAAAGCCAGCTTTGATTTTAGTCACCAGCGGCTGGATATCAGCGTGCCGCAGGTAGCGCTGAAAAATACTGCGCGCGGCTATATCCCGCCGGAAAAATGGGACGAAGGGATTAATGCCCTCCTGCTGAACTACAGCTTTAACGGGTCTAACAGCAAAGACAGCGGCGGAAAAAGCAGCAGCAACTTTCTGGGACTCAACAGCGGAGTTAACCTGGGACCGTGGCGGTATCGCGACTACTCCACGTTTAACCGTACCACCAGCAGCAGCGGTACGACCGCTAACCAGTGGCAGCACGTCAGTGGTTTTATTGAGCGCACCATTATTCCGCTAAAAGCCGAGCTGACGGTGGGCGACAGCTACACCTCTGGCGAGATTTTTGACAGCGTCAGCTTTCGCGGCGTTCAGCTGGCCTCGGATGACAATATGCTGCCGGACAGCCTGAAAGGCTTTGCTCCGACGGTGCGCGGTATCGCGAAGAGCAATGCACAGGTGACCATCAAGCAGAACGGCTACGTGGTCTATCAGACCTACGTTGCGCCGGGCGCGTTTGCGATTGACGACCTCTTTCCTACGTCTTCCAGTGGCGATCTGGTGGTTGAAATCAAAGAGCAGGATGGCTCAGTGAATACCTACTCTGTGCCCTATTCAGCGGTGCCTCTGTTGCAGCGTGAAGGTCGGGTGAAGTACGCGCTTACTGCTGCCAACTACCGTACCAGTAACGACCAGCAGGATGAGACGGCGTTTGGCCAGGGTACCCTGACGTTAGGTTTAGCCCATGGCGTTACGCTCTATGGCGGCACGCAGTTTTCTGACAATTATCGCGCGCTGGCGATGGGGGCCGGGCTGAATATGGGGAACTGGGGCGCCGTCTCTGCTGACATCACCCATGCCCGCAGCACCCTTATTGATGACACTGAACATGCCGGGCAATCCCTGCGTATGCTGTACGCAAAATCGCTCAACGATTTAGGTACCAACTTCCAGCTGCTGGGCTACCGTTACTCCACGTCCGGGTATTACACCTTTGCGGATACCACCTATAAGCATATGGATGGGTATAACAGTGACCCGGAAAATGAGGATAACGATCCGAATAACGACCACCCGCACTGGTTTGATTATTACAACCTGTACTACACCAAACGCGGCAAGATGCAGGTCAACATCTCCCAACAGTTGGGCAGTCTGGGGTCGATGTACGTGAGCGGAAGCCAGCAAACTTACTGGCACACCGACGGGAAGGACACGCTGGTACAGGTGGGGTACAACACCACCTGGCACGATATCAATATGGGCGTGAGCTACAACTACAGTAAATCCTCCGGTCAACCGCAGGCCGACCAGGTAATCGCCTTCAACGTGTCGTTGCCGCTGGGCAAATGGCTCTCGCCGGAAGGAAGCGCGTCTTCACACAACGCGTTTGCGACATGGAGCATGAGTAAAGATAACCATGGCAGCACCAACCAGAATGCCGGCGTCAGCGGCACGCTGCTTGAAGACAACAACCTGAGCTACAGCGTTCAGCAGGGGTATGCGAATCAGGGCACAGGCAACAGCGGCAGCGCCAGCCTGGCGCATCAGGGCGGCTACGGCAGCGCAAACCTTGGTTACAACTACAGCGATAACGGGGATTCTCAGCAGGTGACCTATGGCGTGTCGGGCGGTGTGGTCGCACATCGCCACGGCATTACCTTCAGCCAGCCTCTGGGCGAAACCAACGTGCTGGTTGAGGCACCGGGAGCGGATCGCGTCAAAGTGGATAACGCAACAGGTGTGAAGACTGACTGGCGTGGTTACGCGGTCGTGCCCTATGCCACCACCTACCGTAAAAATCGTATCGCACTTGATACCACGTCACTTGGTGACAAGGTTGACCTTGAAAATGCCGTGGTTGATGTGGTGCCCACCAAAGGGGCGCTGGTACGGGCAAAATTTGACGCACATGTCGGGATCCGCGCGTTGCTGACGCTGCTGCACAACAACGAGCCGGTACCGTTTGGGGCAACCGTCACGCGTGATGACGAAGGTACGAGCAGTATTGTGGGCGATGAGGGGCAGGTCTATCTTTCCGGCCTCGCACCCAAAGGTACGCTGAAAGTGCAGTGGGGCGAGGGGGCCGATCAGAACTGTAGCGCAGATTATCAGCTGCCAGCAGATGCAGAGAATGCGCCAATTACTCAGGTCAAAGTGATCTGCCGTTAATAAGGAGAGTGACGAATGAAATTCTGGACGCTATGGCCGATTGTTGCGGGAGGAATGTTTGCTTCTGGCGTATCGCTAGCCGACACGTCTCTTTCCGTGTCGGGCACTTTGGTCGCAAGCACCTGTACGGTTAATTACCCCCCGAAAATCACGATTGGTACATTCTCAGGCAAGGACTTTCCCTCGGTTGGCAGTACCTCGTCGTTTAAGGCGATAAGTATCAATTTAATGGATTGCTACAGCAGATTAAGGGCGGTGACCGTCACCTTTAGCGGTATGGCAGATGCAGATAATCCCGTGCTCCTGGCCGTAACAGACCCGGGAACGGGCAGCGAAATAGCGACGGGGGTCGGCATTGAGCTGATGGATAACGGGGGAAGAACAATTCCGTTTGATACCGTCAAACCCCTCAATTTTACGCTGGATGAAGGTATGACAACGCTCTCTTTTTTGCTCCGTTATAAGTCAACTCAATATCCGGTGACCTCCGGGGAAGCTCCCGCCGTCCTGAATTTTGATTTGACCTATCAGTGAGTGATGTGGTGACAGTTATGAAAATAGTTCTACCGCTGATGTTGACAGTAATGTTCAACATCTCTTTTTCTGAAGCGCATGATGGCTCGGTAATTATTACCGGCACCATTCAGGACAACACCTGTGAAGTGGCTCCGGACTCACAGAATAAAAAGGTTGAAATGGGCGATTATGCACGAGGGCAGTTCAGACAAAAAGGGCACAGTTCCCCGATGAAACCCTTTACCATCAATCTTGACAACTGTGGGCCTGCCGCCAATGGGGCGAAAGTCACCTTTTCGGGTACCCCTGATACCACTGACAATACCCTTTTTGCCCTTGAGAGCGGTGCGGAAGATGAGGCGGCTTCCGGCCTGGCGCTGGGGATATATGAGAATAACGGGCAAAAGATTCCGCCAAACAGCACGAGTAGTGGCGTGCCTCTTAAGTCCGGGCAGGCATCCGTCGCATTAGATTTTATGGCACGTTACGTCGCTGTAAATGACAGTGTAACGGTCGGTAGCGCACTGACGATTGTGACATTTTCCGTATTGTACGATTAATAATCCCTGAAAGGACTTGATATCTTTTGGTCATGTAGAAGAGGGGGGGGGAATAATATTAACTACTGTGGTCCTGCAGCAAGTGAGGCGACGGTGACATTTTCAGGAACACCAGACAAAGCAAATAATCATTTCTTTGCAATAGAAAGTGGAGGGGAAGCCGCCAGTGGAATCGCGTTAGGGATTTATGACATCAATGATAAAAATCTGCAGCCCGATCAAAGTAGTGAAGGTTATGAGTTAGAGCCGGGGAAGAAGTTGAAGGAACTGCAATTTTTTGCACGCTACGTATCAGTTTTAAATAACGTTACTGAAGGTAGCTCTGATGCGTTCATCACTTTCGAAATTAACTATAGTTGATTGTTTAGATTCGGATTTTTATCTTTGTCCTGTTCAGGATTTTAAAGGTTTTGCATAGCTTAATGGTATGCAGCAAAATAATTGTAATGTTTTTATATTGAGAACGAGGTGTCATGAGATTTCTTTATTCTATACTGCTTTTCATTTTACTTCAGGTTACTTTTCAATGTGTCGCAAGTTGTCAGGCTTACGATACGTATGGTTCGGATAATACAGTAACGCTAAATAATGCTACTGTTCAACGTGACGCCCCTGTAGGAACTGTCATAGCAACAGCAAAAGGTACCATGCTTAACGGTGGGTACTGGTATATGGTCTACGGCGAATGTGATATTTACGCTAACATGCTTTACGGTGGTATGGTCCCATCAGGGGTCGAACATGTATACAACACCAATGTTCCGGGAGTAGGTATCAGGGCTTATGTGAGTACCTGGAGTCATGGTGCGGTTTACGCTTCAGCTTCACCGGGAACCCTGGTTGATCATTATGCTTCAAGCGGTGGTTTTTATGGCAATTCTTTTAACGCACCTGAGATTGCTTTAGTTAAGACCGGTAACATTACACCAGGGGTGGTTACTCCCGGACCCGTATTGTCTATTAAGGCAGCTAATAATATATATACCGGTTCGGAGCCGCCGTATTCCACCTGGACGCTGAACTCTTCTGTTACTATAACGCAAGTTGCCTGTTCCGTGACATCAGGAGAGGGCTTGTCATTTCCAATCGGAAATGTGCCCGCGGATCAGTTCAAAGGCAAAGGGAGTGTATCAAGTCAAACCAGTGCCGTTAATTTGAAATTAGATTGTGATCCTGCTGCGAATATTAACGTTACGCTGAGCGGAACACAAAACCCAGACAGTTCAGATGATAGTGTTTTAACGCTGACGGGTCAGGGGGAAGACGGTATTGCTGAAGGCGTGGGCGTACAGCTTGTTTATAATGACAAGCCTCTTGAAATAAATAAAATGCTCAACTTGAAAACGTCCGCAGGAGGGATGGAATCGTTTACTCTCGTTGCTCGCTATATTCAGACCAAAGATAACGTTGTCGCGGGTACAGCCAATGCTACCGCTACGCTAAATTTGACCTATCAGTAAGCTCTTATGAGATCGACCGGGCCTTTGGCCCGGCCTCATTAATTCATCCAAGCTTCATTTCAATTCGTCCCTTAAAGCGTTGTAAATCGCGAGATTTCCGTTTGGCTAATGCAGAAATTTCAACGACTTTTTCTGGTTTTTCCTCCACTGCCAGTGCCGTCACCACCATTCGACCGTCTTCCACCACCACCTCCACCGGCGTGCCGATGGGAAAACCTGCTGCCTCCAGCCACTTTCCTTTGATGCGCAATGACGCAAACGCCTTATATTCTGGATAGTCCATCGCAGAACTCACCGTTAATCGACGGGTTTTATGCTTCTTCACTTCCGCTGCACAACGCGCTGCTTTACACTTCTGCTCAGCCATAATAACTACTCCGATTAGTTGTTTGGTTAGCGGTGCGGAGGTGCTGGTTACACTTCCGTACCGCGCTCAATACTGATTTAATCTACAGGTGTAATTATATTCAGGTGGATGGGTTGGGTCTGTTTAAAAATACTTAAACCTGCATTTAGAACTTATCTGAAGATATAAAAAAGCCGCGTCAGAAAACGCGGCTTTAATATTGGTAAGAGTTACGGATTAAATCGTTCATCCCACGGCATTAACCGGTGCGCTCGCGCCTGTAGCGCGGCTGCTTCTTCAGCACGATGTAAGAAAGTCAGAATGTTGATTTGATCGAAATACGCATTTTCCTCCATATGCAACGCTATCCACTGCCTATTTTCCTGAGCGTAGATCGCAAGCGCCGCAATATCACCCTGCTGGTTAAAGGCATTTAAATGCAGCAACGAGATATCTCGCTGGTAACGCATCTGCATCAGCCAGGGAACCGACAGCTGGCGAATGCTTTCCAGACGTACAAGCGAGCCCGTTTCAAATCTCCCCAGCGTCAGGCTGGCATAAAACAGCTGTGCTGAAAGAATGACGCCATAGAGCGCAACGGCCGCCAGCGCGAAACCCAGTTTTTTAGACGACAGTGTCAGCACGCGTCTTTCCCCTTCTGACGCAGCCATCAGTAGCAGCAGGGCGAAGAAGTGCGCCACGGAATAATAGAGCGGAAACTCAAGCTGGGTGTGCAGCAGAATGGGCAGGGTGGTCAGCAGCGCCGCCCACTGCCACAGGCTTTTACGCCGCAACACTAATACGACCCAGCCTGAGAGCAAACACAGCCCGCCAGCCAGCGCCAGCGCACCGCCTTCCGCCCAGATAAACAGCGTTTCGTTGTGCGGGTGCTGCATCATCTCCCGGCTCGGATTATCGTACGGCAGCGCGGCCATAAAATTCTGAAAGGCAGGCTCAAACATCCCCAGCCCCCAGCCCTGCCAGGGGTGGGCGAGGATCATGCGAAACGTGTAATAAAGCGTTAGCCATCGCTGATGGCTGGAGCTTTCATGCGCCAGCGACGCGGCCACAGACCTGTCGAGCAGCAGCGCGCCGATCGTCCCGCCGAGAACAGGGAGCACAACAATCATCATGCGGCGAAGGCGCGTGGTTCTAAGGCGAAACCGTGGCTGGCTGAACAGCAGCGATACGCACAACATACCGATAATCGCCCCGAGCCAGCCCGTACGCGACTGGAAAAGCACCAGCGTCGCGGACACCATCATGATGCTCAGGCCGATAAATACCCGACGCCAGGTTTCAGCGCGCGCGCGGCGGCTGGCACAGCGAACATCCGCCATCAAAAAAAGCAGGGCGGTAAGCCCCGTTGCAAGGAACGACGCCGCCACGTTCACCTGCTGGAAATTACCCGGCGCGCGGCCAGAATAGCGTTCGGAGAGGATATCGAGCGGGAAGGGCAAATAGTCAGGGCAGAAAATACCCACCAGCGACATCCCGCACTCTACCACGGTGGCGACTGCCAGCAGGTTAAACAGCCCGACGGTTTCGCGCTCCTGGATCCGGCACTGCAGAAGCGTGAAATAGCACAGCACGCCGCCCCAAATCCCGACCAGCCTTGGCAGGGCTCCCGGCAGACCTTCCCGTGGGGACCATAACAACGGCAGCGTGAACAGCACGGCGCTGACCAGCATCAGCAGAGCGGTGCGGGTGAGGCGCAAAGTACCCGTCCGCAGCGAGAGCCAGACGATCAGCATCATCAGGGAGATAACGGCCCAGCTCAGCAGGTTAGACGGCAGGTTCATGCCGTAATCACCGCTGTTCGGCCAGGGAATATGCATCAATACTAGCCAGTAAAGGCCCAGCAGGAATAACACCGATAAACGGGCAGGGCGCGCGGCACTTGCCGGAAGCGATAAGGAGTAAGCAAAAAGGTTCATGGTATATAGAGGGTAAATCACGATTGTATTTGCCCTCTACAGGTGGCGCTAACGTTCTCGGATCCGTTATGAGACTGACGCTTTAATACTGCCACTGAACTGAAAATCCCAGCGTCACAGGGCTACTGTGCATATCGCTCGGTTTAGCAAGGGACGTACCCGCAAAAATATCATAACCCAGTTGACCCTTTACCCCGCGAACGCCAATAACGGCACCCGCGATATGCGCTCCGCTCCAGTAATCATTCTCAGACCCGCTGACCTCGCCATAATCCGCGCCAATGTAAGGCTGCATGCCCCATTTGGGCAGGTTGAGGTTCACGTCGTTACGCAGGTACCAGCCCTTGTCGGCATAAATGGACGATTCGCCGTCGAAGCCGCGTACCGTCCAGCGGTTGCCAAGGGTGAATTTATCGGGCTGGGTCAGGCGGTCAGGTGAGGTTTGCTGCTTAAAATGCGGCTCGTAGCTCAGGGACTGCGTGCCCACGCTGAAGGGAAACGTTCCGTCGATGCTCAGGGTGATAATACGCGCCTGCGCGTCAGCAGTGCCCACCATTTCCTCGGCATCTGCCTGTTCGCCAAACCACGGCGCGGCATGCTGATAACCGAGGCTGGAGGTGAGCTGCCCCAGGGGGAAGTACGCCACGTTGTCCAGGCTCAGCTGCCAGCTGCTGGTATCCCGGTGCTGGACTTCAACCTCCACGTCGTTCAGGTCATAGCGTGAATCACGTTTGATCCCTTTAAAGCCGAGCGTGGTTTTCTGGCTGGCGCTGCGGTAGACCACGTGCTTCAGGGCGGCGGTCATCAACTTTTCATCACTGCTGTAGTGATACTGAAAATCGCCACTATGGATGGTCTGGGTGGTACGGTATTGGCTGGCATAAAGTTCAAACGCCCAGTACCCCCAGGGAACGGAGTAAAATGCCGAGCTATTATCGTTGCGGTGCCCGTTCTCATTTTTGAAGCCACCGCCATAGGCGACATAAAACATATCGTTTAACGAGGTGGGGTTATCCAGATATAACGCCAGACCGCCCTGATAGCGCCCGGTGTATTTACTGCCAGAATCATCAAGCCAGGAGCCCAGACGCCAGGCTTTTCGCTGATGACGTGTTACCTCAACGCGGGTATCGCCAGGATTTCTCCCCGGCACCAGGTGGATCGTGGCCTGCGTTCCCGGTATGCGCTGAAGGTTTTCCAGCCCCTGTTCCAGCCCGCGTAAATCGAGAATATCGTCCTGCGCTTCGGGGAAATTATTCCACTGCTGGACCGGATGCCCGTTTTCATCCCGAATAGTCATCTCACTGATACGGCCAGGCAGAATGCGCAGAGTCAGCGTTTGCGTATGTAAATTCTGCTCCGGTATTAACACCCGGGTGGTAATAAATCCATGGGAAATTAAACGGTTCTGCACAGCCGTGTGTAGGGCTTTAATTCCTTTTACACCAATGCAATGTTTCTCAGCCTGACGAATAAAATCGCGAAACGTGAGCCAGTGAGGAAGCGACTGCACGTTGTCAATTTTTACCTGTTGAATATCGTAGCACGCAGACTCTTTTGGCAGGATAAGTGCGTCATCGGCCGGCGCGCTTTCTGCTGCGAGTAATGTCTTCCCCGGCGGCGCAAGCTGGTCGTGCCTGGCCTGATCCTGCTGTTGGGTGGGGCCGGGTTCGGCGTTTACGCAGGTCGGTTGCGCCACCAGTGTGAAAAATAGAATGAGACAGAGGCGAATGCGATAAATAATCATGTTTTGGCTTTAGAAAATACGGGGATCCGGAATGTCAAAAAACGCAGAAAAGCCCCATTTCAGAATGGGGCTTTGGTATGTGGCAAAATATCAGGCGGTGTAAATGGAATATCCGCCAGGATAATAAACGATATCCTGAATCACATAGCCGTAATAAATATCGCCCGGATAATAGACGACACCATTTTCCCAGACGCCATTGCCTTCAGGTGTACCGTTTGCTTTGATCGTGGTATTTCCACTATTATCCGCCGTGGTATCGGCGTCTGTATTGGTATTGCTGTTATCAGGCGTGTTTGCACCATTGTCCTGCGCGGCAGCCCCCGTCTCATTAATCACGCCCATGTTATTGACATACCCGGTCGTGTAAACGTGGTTGCCAGAGATATTACCGCTGGCTTCGTTGTTAATCCCGTTAGCGGTATTCAGCGTGATATCACTTGCACTGGTAATGTTACCGTCGTTGATCAGGTAGTTACCGACCAGGGTAATACCGTTATCTGCGGACAGTGTGCCGCCATTGGTGAAGGTGACGCGATCCATCTGAACGTTCAGCTTGTTACCCGCTACCATTCTGCCGTAGTTATACGCGTTGCTCTGTGACCAGCCGTAGCTACCCTCCATATTGAGATTAATATCATGGGCTGCACGGATATCACCGCTGTTGTCCAGATTGGTCATCACATACAGCATGGCATCAGAACCCGCGGTAATCTGGCTACCCGCGTCCGTCATCAGATAAGATGCGGTGATGTTGATGTTATGGGCAGCATTGATCGTGCCGTTACCCCGGTTTTCCAGGTTATTGGTATTCAGACTGAGATCATTTTGACTGGTGATTAAACCGCTGTTTGACAGGTCTGCCAGCTGAAGATCCATCTGGTGAGCGGTGATGATTCCACTGTTGTTCAGCATACTGCTGTTCATCTGCACCGCCAGATGACCGTTGGCCGTGATAGATCCGCTGTTCTCCGCCGGGCCGCCATAGCTGTTCCAGCCATTAGAACCCAGCGTTAACGCCATATCCTGACCAGCAGTCATCGCGCCTGCGTTCTGGAAGGTACCGGTCACGGACATGTCGATATTGTTGCCCGCCTCTACCTTACTGGCGAGATCTGAATAGTAGGCAGTGCCATACATAAAGAGATCGGTGCCAGCAGAAACCGTGCCTGACATATTGTCCAGCGCACCATTGATGGAAACAGAGCCGTTGCTATGAATCAGTCCATTATGGTTAGACAGCATGTTGGTGCCGCTCACCTGCAGCTGGCTGTCATGCCCCAGGGACTGGATGACTCCGTTATCGTTACTTAGCATGGAGGCGTTGATCATGTTCCAGCCATTTCCAGCGGAAATAAGGCCCATGTTGTTCGTCAACGTATCGACGTTAACGCTCATTGAGCCGGTGCTTTCAAGGATACCGGAAGTGTTAGTCAGGTTGGCAGCGTCAACGTTCAGGGTACCTTTAGCGCTAATATGGCCATGGGTGTTATTCACACCCTGTGCATCCCAGGTGTTATAACCGTAGGTTGCACGGCTAATATTCACATCGCCATTGCTGAGGATTTCACCGTTGGTATTATCCAGTGAGTCTGCCATCACAAAGGTGCTCTGGTTACCCAGAATGGTACCCTGGGCGTTGACGGTATTTTTGCCGGAAAGGTTAACCATATCGCCTTTAATAACACCGTGAGTATTATCGAACGTATCGGCTGCCGCAACGGACACCATTCTTTCAGAGGTAATCTGACCGTTATTGTTCAGGACATTGCTACCCATCACGGTTGCCGCATTTTTACCACTAATACGCCCGCCGTTGTTTTCGACTACCCCGTCAACATCAATTGACAGGGTATCATTTGCCGTCAGATCGGCATGGTCGATACGTACGCCAACACCGGAGTCGGTACCTTCCATGTAGATTTTATTAGCGTACATGGAACCCAGCGCAGACACATCCAGCGCCACGTCCGGGGTTGCGCTGTTGTCATATTTCTTCTGCACGCGACCATTTTTATCAATATGGTTATTGCCGGTCACGATCTTGAGCTCGTTAGCCTGAAGCTTCGCGTTAACCTTCACGGAGCGGGCAATAATGTCGGTGTACTGGCTGGAACGGGTATCCATTCCTTTACCGGTGATGGTCACCTGGCCTTTGCTGACATCCAGACCGGTCACATTACCCTGACCGTTGAACGTTGCGGTGCCGGTGGTCAGCGTCGCGTGGTTGGTATTAATAAAACCGCAGCCGTCACAGGTGATGCCTGACGGGTTAGCGATAATCACCTGGGCAGATTGACCCGCCACTTCAACCATACCGTTCAGCTGGCTGGGATCGGAAGAACGCACTTCGTTCAGGATCACTTTGGCGCTACCGCTGGCCATGTTGGCGTTACCGTCGATCTGGCCTGCTAACTGGGTGTTGGTTGCGGTGCCGCTGTTATTCAGGATCACACCGTTGCTGTCGACGTTGAACTCGGAATAGACGTTGTGAGACACACCGCCTGCGCTGGCTTTGTTGATATCGACAATGGTTGCGCCGTTGGTATTGGTGTGAATGGCTGGGCTGTTGGTATTCCCGCCCACAACCGCGGCCTGAACGGGGATAACCATTCCCAGCGCCAGCATGGTGGCAAAGCAGGTTGGGGCTAGTTTTGCGTGCAGGACCTGACGGTTACGCTGAGTGCCGACTGCTGTTTTATTTTTCATTAATCTATCCTTGTATTTCCTTGAAAGTGTTAAACCCCATTTAGGTTCTGAAAATGGGGCGCATATAAAAACACGCAGATCGCTTTATCCTGGAAAAGACTTGTAACGATATTTTAGAATTATTTCTGAAATGGAATTTTGCATACTTAAGTGATATTCACATCACCCAGTAGAATGTCTTGCATTTATTGTTAGGGTGTATGGATTTGAATGAATTACACCCCACTTAACGACGTGACAGAAAAAGAAGAAATAATCATTAAAAATACGTATGCGAAATGTCTGAATGAAATATTTCTGTGTTGTTACAAATTCTACGGCGGACACAATATAATTCGTACATATTGTTTAACTCGGGGAGCGAACATGAACGTCACATGCAAACAAAAATGCCTTCTGGACGCCGCTGGCGGTGACAGGCTGGTCTGACGCGCGCACAGGTGGCGGAGCGAATGGGCGTCAGCGCACCCACCGTATCAAGAATGGAAGCGAATATAACCCGGGCGAGTCTTGATACCTTAACGCGTTTTGCACTGGTGTGTGGGGTTAAACACCCGCAGATTACGCTCTATTGAAAACAGGCACGCCGGTAACGGGCGCGCCTGTAGCGATCAGCACTCGGTCACAATCGTGCTCAGCGGCAGACGGGACTTCGGCAGCGTGGCGTTGAAATCTTCCACGCTGTGATGCCCAACCGGCACCACCACCAGGCTGGTGAAGCCTTTCTCTTTCAGACCAAACTCTTCGTCGAGGATCGCCGCGTCAAAGCCTTCAATCGGCACCGCGTCCAGACCCAGCGCGCCCACGCCCAGCAGGAAGTTGCCGACGTTCAGGTAAACCTGTTTCGCCATCCACTGGTCGTCATCTTTCAGATCCACGCGGTGCATGTCGGCGAAGTAGTGACGGCCTTTATTGTTGGCGGCTTTGGCTTCCGGCGTGTTGAAACGGCCATCGGCCTCTTCCTGATCGACAACGCGCTCAAGCCAGGCATCGTCCATCGCGGTTTTCGCGCAGAACACCACCACGTGAGAAGCATCCAGCATTTTACGTTCGTTGAACACATAGGTGCCCGCAGCGGATTTCGCCACGCGCGCTTTACCTTCCTCGGTGCTGGCAACAATAAAGTGCCACGGCTGGGAGTTGGTGCTGGAAGGGCTGTACTGCAGCAGGGTTTTGATTTTTTCCGCTTCTTCAGCGGTCAGTTTTTTGGCTGGGTCGAACGCCTTGGTGGAGTGGCGTTTCAGGGCGACAGAAATGATATCCATAACAACTCCTGGTGATGAAATTCGCCCGCGTGCGGGCGCGAAAGAGGAGCAGATTACAGCGGGACGCGGAAAAAGATAAGTGCAATTCGAGCGTTTACTCTGTTCGTCTCAGACGAACAATCAGACCGGCCTGATCCACTTCTGGTCTTTTTTGGGCAGTTTATCCACCACCAGATTCCAGGAATCATTGATGAGGTCGGTCACCAGTTCCGGCGTTACATCGTCAGTGCCGTAGAGTGAGATCCAGTGCTTTTTATTCAGGTGATAGCCCGGTTCAACGCCGCGATAAATTTGCTGATTCAACAGCGATTTTTCCGGATCGGATTTCAGGCTGACGTGAGGGCGTCCGCGTACAACCGCCATCAGCATAAAAATCTTTCCACCTACTTTAAACACGTCGTACTCAGGGCCGAACGGCCAGCAGTGTTCGGTGAAAGGCATCTCCAGCGCCACGCGTTTCGCGTGCTCCTGCAAGGACTTACCGTCCATCGCTATCCTCCTGAGCCAGCCCGCGCCACATGGCCTCAAAACCGAGCGCTTTAAAATCGGCAGCGCGGGACGGATCGCGGGTAGCAAATTCCATGGTGGTTTCGGCCAACGACAGGAACATCGCATCGCCGAACGTTTTAAATTCATCCGACATAAACACCTGACGAACCGAACGGCGGCAGAGTTCATGCAGCTCGGGGAACATCTCTTTCACGGCCTGCTCGGTCTCGGCGTTGATCTTCTCACTGACGCCAAGCTGGCGAATCGCGGCGTGCGAGAGAGGGTTTTTGATCCCCCAGTCCACATAGCTGTTCCAGATGTTTCGCGTATGCTCTTTCGGCGTGGTGAGGCTGCGATCCAGGTTGGACAACATCGCCTGGCAGAGATCCTGCTTCAGGTGCAGGTAGAGGGCATTCAGCAGATCGTCTTTCGTAGCAAAGTAGCGAAACAGAGTCCCTTCGGCGACGCCCGCGTTACGGGCGATTAACGCCGTTGAGGCGGCAATACCTGACTGTGCAAATGCCACCGTTGCGGCTTCCAGTAAGGCCTGTTTTTTATCTTCACTCTTCGGACGTGCCACTCAATTCTCCCCTTTGTCAAATGTAAAAAAACGTATTGAAGCATGCGGTTCATACCGCTGCAACGCGGAATGTCAAAGATCGAAAACGTCTTGACGATATATTCATCATATCTAATAATGAGTGCTTACTCACTCATAATCAAGCTTAACCCGCGTAAACCATCGGATGGGGCGCGTATTCGGGTCAGGAAATGAAAAAGCCTCTATTCATCTGCGTGGTGTTTGTCATGATTGTTGCTTCAGCTGCGAGTTTACCTTTTGTTCTGAACGCCGGATTCGGCCAGCCACCGCAGGGTGAGCAGCTCTCCGAAGTGGAAGCCTCCCCGCAGTATCGCGAGGGGAAATTCCACAATACGCTGCCGACGCCGGGTTATAACGGCGACAAAAACATGCTGGTTGCGACGTGGGAATTTCTGACCAAAAAAACCGAAAACGCACGACCGGCGCAGCCGCTGCCGCTGGTGAAAACCGAGCTTGCGAGCCTGCCGCTGGAGCAGGACACCCTGGTGTGGCTCGGTCACTCCTCGTGGTACCTGCAGCTTGCGGGTAAACGCATCCTGATCGATCCGGTCCTCGGTAACTATGCCGCGCCGTTCTCGTTCCTCAATAAGGCCTTTGCCGGTGAGTATCCGTGGCGCGCTGAAAGCATGCCGGAGATCGACCTGCTGATTATCTCGCACGATCACTACGATCATCTGGATTACGCCACCATCAGGGCGCTACTGCCAAAGGTGAAGCGCGTGGTGACGCCGCTGGGCGTGGGATCCCACCTGCGCTACTGGGGAATGAAGCCTGAGATTATTGACGAGCGCGACTGGAACCAGTCGGTGCGCATCAGCGATGAATTGACGGTGCATGTTCTTCCGGCGCGTCACTTCTCCGGGCGCGGCATCAAGCGCGACCAGACCTTGTGGGGCAGCTTTATGTTCGTCACGCCAGAGCAGAAGGTTTATTACAGCGGGGATTCCGGCTACGGCCCGCACTTTAAGGCCATCGGCGAGCAGTTTGGCGAGGTGGATTTAGCCATTATGGAAAATGGCCAGTACGACCAGGACTGGAAGTACATCCACATGCTGCCGGATGAAACGGCGCAGGCCTCGGCGGATCTCAACGCCAAAGCGGTGGTGCCGGGGCATAACGGACGCTTCGTGCTGGCGAAACACACGTGGAACGATCCGCTGATCCAGCTGGCGCGCGCCAGCAAGGACAAAAATTATCGGCTGCTGACGCCGGAACTGGGTGAGCCCGTGCGGGTGAGTGATACCACTCAGGCATTTCGCGAGTGGTGGGAATAATGTTTAAGCGAGAAGCAGAGGGGGAGAGCAGCATGACGATTTCCGCTCAGGTCATTGATACGATTGTTGAATGGATCGATGACAACCTACACCAGCCGTTACGTATCGAAGAGATCGCCCGCCACGCGGGGTATTCGAAGTGGCACCTGCAGCGGCTGTTTATGCAGTATAAAGGGGAGAGCCTTGGGCGCTATATTCGCGAGCGCAAGCTGCTGCTGGCGGCGCGCGACCTGCGTGAATCCGACGCTCGCGTGTATGATATCTGCCTGCGCTACGGGTTTGACTCGCAGCAGACGTTTACCCGTATATTTACCCGCACCTTCAACCAGCCGCCGGGTGCGTACCGTAAAGAGAACCATAGCCAGACACATTAACATGTCGCGTGTAGGCCGGGTAAGGCGTAGCCGCCACCCGGCTTTTTTGTGGGCCCGGTGGCGCTACGCTTACCGGACCTACAAATCACTTACCAGCGATAATTCACCGTTGCTGTCACCGTACGGCCAATCCCGTAGAAGCACGCCGTATCACTTGCGCACGACGCCACATATTTCGTGTCCGCCACGTTATTGACGTTGAACTGCACGCTCGCTCCTTTCAGGCTGCGGTTCATCTCGCCCAGATCGTAGCTCAGCATCGCGTCATACAGATCCACCGACGGCACCTTGAAGGTATTCTTCGCATCGCCGTAGCTGGTACCGATGTAGCGCATCCCCACGCCAGCGGTCAGACTTTTCAGCGCGCCGCCCGGAACGGTATAGCTGGCAAACGCCGATGCCATATGCGCCGGAATGCGCGCCGGCGTTTTGCCTTCTGTTCCCGCCACCGTCGTGCTTTTGGTTTTCGCGTCGGTGTAGGTGTATGAGCCAATCAGGTTGATGTTGTCCATCAGCGTGGAGTGGATTTCCGCCTCAACGCCTTTCGAACGCACTTTACCCGCGTTCTCGAACCAGCCTTCGGCGCTGTTGTAGGTCGCCACGTTGTCCTGGGTTAAATCGTACAGCGCGAGGGTCATCAGCGTGCTGTCGACCGGCTGATACTTAAGGCCAATCTCGGTCTGCTCCCCGGTGGTTGGCTTGAAGGGGGCAACGCCCGGCGCGCGGTTGGTTTGCAGGTTCGGTTCAAACGAGGTGCTGTAGCTGACGTACGGCGACAGGCCAGAATCGAACGCGTACAGCAGGCCGGTTCGCCAGGTGAACTTGCTGTCGTTCTGCTGGGTTAAGCTGCCGTCGGTGAAGTCGTGAGTTCGCACTTCGCTCCAGTCGTAGCGCCCGGAGACCAGCCATTCCCAACTGTTCCAGCTCATTTGATCCTGCAAATACAGCCCCATCTGGTCGAGATTTTGCTGCTCGTCGCTGGCGGTTTTGAAGGTGCTTTCATCCACGTTCACGCCGTACACCGGGTTCGTCCAGTCGAGGTCATACTGTGAACCGCTCCCGCGTTCCAGCAGCTGTTTATCTTTGCTGGTCTTGTAGTCGAATCCGCCGAGCAGGGTGTGGCTGACGCTGCCGGTCTCCAGCAGATACTCAAGCTGGTTATCCAGGCCAAATTCGTTGGTGGTGCGCTCTTCATGCTGCGCGCGTCGCGTCAATACCGTGCTGTTGGCCGCGCTGCTGGCGTAAACGAGGTAACGGTATTTTTGTTTGATGCTCGCGTAACGCGCGTTCTGGCGGAAGGTGAGGTCGTCGGCGAACTGATGTTCCAGCTCGTAGCCGATCGTCGTCTGCTCGCGCCAGGACTGATTGTAATTCGGATCGCTGACGTTAAAGTCGCGCGGGATGTATTTCCCGTCGACGCTTTTGACCGTGCCGTAGGCGGGCAGGAAGTTGCGGTAGCCTGCATCCGGATCCTTCTGGTAGCTGGTCAACAGCGTAAAGCGGGTCTGGTCGTTCGGGTACCAGGTGATGGCAGGCGCGATCGCCATCCGCGTCTCTTTATAATCATCCACCTGATTATGCTGGGTACGGGCGATACCGTTGACGCGATACAGCACGCGGCCGTCGTCGCTCAGCTTGCCGCCGAAATCAAACGCGCCTTCTGCCAGATCGTTATTGCCGGTGCGGAACTGCACGTTATGGATGGATTCCGCGGTCGGCCGTTTGCTGGTCATGCTGATTAACCCGCCAGGGTTGACCTGACCAAACAGCACCGATGCCGGGCCACGCACCAGCTCCACGCGCTCCAGTAACCACGGGTCAATCGTACCCGTCTGGGACGAGGCTGTCGCGCCGAAGCTCAGGCCGTCGAGGAATTTCGGCACATAGCTAAAGCCGCGCACGAACACCTCGTCGTTACGGTTCGACGAGCCGCGGTACTCGGTAAACACGCCCGCCGAGTAGCGCAGCGCCTGCGATACGGACGTCACGTCCTGCATGTTCATCTGATCGCGGGTGATCACCGATACCGACTGTGGCGTTTTCACGATCTCCGCGCGGGTCTTGGTTGCGGAGAGCGTTTGGGTTGCCACAATCCCTTTTACCGGGGCGGTGGGTTCTTCACTCACGCTCTGCGTCACCGTTATGGTTTCTTCTCTATTTTCAGCCTGAGCCGCCACGCTGGTCGTCGCCAGACTCAGCAGCCACAGTTGCATTATCTTATTATTGTTAAACATTTTTTTTACTCATCCTTGGTTGCTATCGCCATAAAAACACCGTTAAAACGCGTTAGATGATATTGCAAATTATTACCATTTGCATTAGCGTTGATAGCAAATTTCGTCAGGGAACAAGCGGTAATGAAGAGGGTATGGAGCGGATTATTACTCGGGGTAGGTGTGCTGCCTGCGGTGGCGGCAACCTGCGAACACTCTTCCCGGCAGGGAGACGTCCAGGGGAAGTTTGATGCCAGCGGTGAAGTCTGTTTTATGCTGCCAGAGCTTGCTGAAAATTATGTCTCCGCCACGCTGCATGGCGTAACGGATGCCCGCCTGCTGGACGGGCAAAACCGCCGCATTCGTACGCTGGTTGAAAATGGGCCCGCCGATGGCGAACACACGCTGCTTTTTGCCCTGCCGGTAAAGCAGAGCACCTCGCTGGTCCTGCACGGCGAAGCGGGTAAGCCCTGGCGTTTTCAGTGGCGGATGAAAGAGACATCTGCGCTACCGCGCGTACAGATGCTGGCACCTGAAAGCCCGACGCTTCAGGCGCTGGCAAAAGAGATTGCTGCCGGAGGGAGCACCGACGCGTTCTGGCAGACGCAGATTCGGCAGGGAACGCCGATGGTGGAGCCGGTAGACGCAGAACATAAGCGCGTCACCTTCCTGTGGCGCGGCGCGCGGGATAACGTCTTTATTCTCGGCTCACCGGCGGGGGATCACGACCCGCTGTTCCGCCTGGGCAACAGCGACGTCTGGTTCCGCAGCTATGTGGTGCCCGCCGACACGGTGATGCAGTACAAGCTCGCGCCCGATGTGCCGATCGTCGAGGGTTCCTCACGCGATCAACGTCGCGCGATCCTGGTGAGCGCCCAGGCCGATCCGCTCAACCCGAATACCTTTGGTGAACAAAAGACGGATCGCTGGAACCGCTATTCGCTTCTCGATCTCAGCCCGGCACGCTATTGCTCCGTGCAGGCCACGGCCCAGCCGCTGGTCCACGGGTCATTAAGCCGCCAGAGCATCACGAGCAATATCCTCGGTAATTCCCGCGAGGTGATGATCTATAAACCGCGCGGCGCGCAGCCTGCACGCTGGACGCTCATCCTCTTCGACGGGCAGATTTATCAGGACGAGTACCATTTCACTAACGTGCTGGACGGTCTGTTCGCCCGCCATCATCTTCCGCCGATTAACGTGGTGTTTATCGACAGCCTCGATCACGCCCGACGCGGCAACGAGCTGCCGCCGAACCCGGACTTCGCCGACTTTATGGCGCACGAGCTGTTGCCCTGGCTGCGCGGGCAGGGCATCGCGATGCAGCGGCAGAAAACGGTGCTGGCGGGGTCGAGCTACGGGGGAATCGCGTCGTCATGGGTAGCGCTGCGCTATCCGCGCCTGTTTGGGAACGTGCTGAGTCTTTCAGGCTCGTACTGGTGGGCACCGAAAGGGGAGGCTCCCGGCTGGCTGACGCGGCAATATCAGCAGTCGCCGCCGTATCCGGTGCGCTTCTGGCTGCAGGCCGGAAAGTTTGAAACCACGGGGCCGGGCGGGGGAATTTATCGCACTACGCAGGATTTCGAACAGGCGTTGAGGGAGAAAGGGTATCGCGTCAGCTTCCACTCCTCATCCAGCGGCCACGACTACGCGGCCTGGTGTGAAGCGCTGATCCACGGCATGCGCGATTTCACCGGCTTACGACGCCAGTGAAAACCAGCGGCGCCAGACGAAACGCAGGATGAAGAATTCGATGGCGCCGAGCGCTAAAAACCACAGGCAGAACAGAATGGTGTAGAGCTGGTTCAGATCGACCATATGGAAGGTCGTCATCAGCTTCTGCGCCAGCACCAGACCCAGCGACGGCGCGGGTAACAGCAGGCAGGAGATCAGGGCCAGCAATAAAATGCCTCCCGCCGTAAGCAGCGATTCTAACGGGTGTTTCATCGTAATGTTAATCGTCAGTTAAAAATGTCATTGTCCGGCATTCTGTAACGTAAAGCAATATCAGCCCCGCTGGCCTTTTTGAATAAAATAAAGACATTATTACTGCGAATAAATAACACTATACGACCCGGTGTTCATATTAATATCGCGTTATGTAAATAAATGTCCGTATCAGGAAAGTAATTTTACAAATGTATAGGTGCTATAACCAATTAACGTGGCAATAACAATGGCTGCGACAATGTATAACGCCAGGCGTCGTCCGCGATAAATACCAAACATGGTTCCCCCTCGTTTAGCGTTGGTTTAGAAATATTTTGTAAAAATCAGGTCATCGAAATAGTTTTAATCAGTTTTGAATAACCGAGAAGTCATTATATTGCGGTAGATCAATTTTACCCGCAAGACTTAAAAATGAATTTATTTAAGCCAGAAAGGAATTCAGGCTTCTGTTCACCGGATATTGAAGGAAAAATACGATGACCGAAAAAAAATTGTCCCCAAACATGCCGCCTTCCGGCGGGCTGGCATACCAGCAGACCGCAGAGCAGGTGCTTGCGCACCTGCAGAGCCAGGCCAGCGGTCTGGATCGTGCAGAGGCGCAGGCGCGTCTGCAAAAATCAGGTCCGAACGCGCTGCCGGAGAAAAAAGGTAAACCCGCCTGGCTGCGTTTTTTGGCCCATTTTAATGATGTGCTGATTTATGTCCTGCTGGCCGCCGCCGTATTAACGGCAGTAATGGGCCACTGGGTTGATACGCTGGTTATTCTGGGCGTCGCGGTAATCAATGCCTTAATTGGCCATATTCAGGAAAGCAACGCGGAAAAATCCCTGAAGAGTATTCGCAATATGCTCTCCAGCGAGGCGCGCGTTATTCGTAACGGCAACCACGAAACGATACCCACAACTGAAATAGTTCCGGGCGATATTATCGTATTACGCGCGGGGGATCGTATTCCGGCGGATATGCGTTTAATCGAAGCGCATAATTTACGTGTGGAAGAGGCGATTCTGACCGGTGAATCCACCGTGGTGGATAAGCACACGAATCCGCTGAGCGGCGAACTGCCGCTGGGCGACCGCACCAATATGGTCTTCTCCGGGACGACCGTAAGCGCGGGTGGCGGCGTCGGCCTGGTCACCGCGACCGGCAAGGATACCGAACTCGGCCACATCAACCAGATGATGGCGGGCATCGAAAAGCACCGCACGCCGCTGCTGGTGCAGATGGACAAGCTGGGTAAAGCGATCTTCGCCATTATCCTGGCGATGATGGCGGCGCTGTTTGTCTTCAGCCTGGTGTTCCGCGAGATCCCGATGGGCGAGCTGCTGCTCTCCCTGATTAGCCTGGCGGTGGCCTCCGTGCCGGAAGGTCTGCCAGCGATTATCTCCATCATCCTCTCGCTGGGCGTGCAGGCGATGGCGCGAAAGCGGGCGATTATCCGCAAGCTGCCAACGGTTGAAACCCTGGGCGCGATGACCGTGGTCTGCTCGGATAAAACCGGCACCCTGACCATGAACGAGATGACGGTCAAAGCCATCATCACCGCTGACGCCTGCTACCGCGTGGACGGCAACAGCTACGAACCGGTGGGCAACATCTACCTGGAAGGCAGCGACGAGCCGGTCCACATCCAGCCGGGCACCGTGCTGGAGCAGTACCTGCGCACCATCGACCTGTGCAACGACAGCCAGATGATTCAGGACGAGCGCGGCCTGTGGGGCATCACCGGTGGGCCGACCGAGGGCGCGCTGAAGGTGCTGGCGGCGAAGGCCAGCCTTGAGCCGGTCATGACCACGCTGGTTAACAAGATCCCGTTCGACTCGCAGTACAAGTACATGAGCACCCACTACCAGATTGGCGGTGAGGAGCAGATCCTGATCACCGGTGCGCCGGACGTGATTTTCGCCCTGTGCGCCGAGCAGCAGACCCGTCACGGGGCGGAAGCCTTCAACCGCGCGTACTGGGAAACCGAGATGGAGCGCTATGCGCGTCAGGGGCTGCGTATGGTCGCCGCGGCGTTTAAGCCAGCGAACGGCGAGCAGGAGCTGACGCACGACGACCTGAGCCACGGTCTGATCTTCCTCGGCATCGCCGGGATGATGGATCCGCCGCGTCCGGAAGCGATTGATGCGATTCACGCCTGCCAGCAGGCGGGGATCCGCGTGAAGATGATCACCGGGGATCACCCGCAGACGGCGATGAGCATCGGCCAGATGCTGGGGATCACCAACAGCGAGCAGGCGGTCACCGGCTACCAGCTGGAGAAAATGGACGACGCCGAGCTGGCGGAAGCCGCTGTGAAATATGACATCTTCGCCCGTACCAGCCCGGAGCATAAGCTGCGCCTGGTGAAAGCGCTGCAGGATAAAGGTGAAATCGTCGGCATGACCGGTGACGGCGTGAACGACGCCCCGGCGCTGCGTCAGGCTGACGTGGGCATCGCGATGGGCATCAAAGGCACGGAAGTGACCAAAGAGGCGGCGGACATGGTCCTGACGGACGATAACTTCGCCACCATCGCCAGCGCGGTGAAAGAGGGGCGTCGCGTTTACGACAACCTGAAGAAGACCATCCTGTTCATCATGCCGACCAACCTCGCGCAGGGGCTGCTGATTGTGATTGCGCTGCTGGCGGGGAACATCATTCCGCTGACGCCGGTGCTGATTTTGTGGATGAACATGGCCACCTCCGCCACGCTCTCCTTTGGTCTGGCCTTTGAGGCCGCCGAGCGCAACATCATGCGCCGTCCGCCGCGCCAGACCGGGCAGCACGTGATGGACGCCTACGCCGTCTGGCGCGTGGCCTTCGTCGGCACCATGATTGCCATCGCCGCCTTTGCGCTGGAAGCCTGGCTGGCCCCGCGCGGCCACAGCGCGGAGTTCATCCGCACCGTGCTGCTGCAGATGCTGGTCTGCGCCCAGTGGGTGTACATGATTAACTGCCGCAACACCGAAGGGTTCTCCCTGAACCGTGGCCTGCTGGCAAACAAAGGGATCTGGCTGGTGACGGGCGTGCTGTTCCTGCTGCAGGCGGCGATTATCTACCTGCCGTTTATGCAGATGCTGTTCGGCACCGAAGCGCTGCCGCTGCGCTACTGGTTCGTGACTCTGGCGGTGGCGGGCGTGATGTTCTTCGTCGTCGAAATCGAGAAGCGACTGACCCGCAGGTTCCGTAAGGCTGCATAACGAAAACCTTACCCCTCACCCTGCCCTCTCCCCAAAGGGGAGAGGGTGTTCAAGTTCCCTCTCCCCTTTGGGGAGAGGGTTAGGGTGAGGGGAAAATACTGAGGTACTCCCATGAAACTCCCACTCCTGTTCGCGCTCCTCGTCTGCACCCTGCAACCCGCATTCGCTGCCGCCATTCCCGTTCGCGTCGCCGCCGTTGAGCAGACCGCCCACGCCGCCGAGCGCCAGATCCCGGGCCGCATCGAAGCTATCCACACCGTTGAGCTGCGCGCCCGCACGGAAGGCGTGATAACGAAAATCCACTTCCGCGACGGGCAGTACGTGAAAAAAGGCGACGTGCTGTTCGAGCTGGACGACGCCGAGCCGCGCGCCGCCCTGCGCCTGGCGCAGGCCGAAGTGAGAAGCGCCGAAGCCACGCTGCGTCAGGCGCAGCAGCAGCTTTCCCGCTTTGAAAGCCTGGGCAGCAGTAACGCCATCAGCCGTCACGACGTGGATAACGCCCGCATGCAGCGGGACGTCGCCAGCGCCGCGCTGGAGCAGGCGAAAGCCCGGCTCGACACCCGCAGCGTCACCCTGAACTACACCCGCATCGCCTCGCCGATTGACGGACGCGTGGGGCACAGCCAGTTCCACGTCGGCAGCCTGGTCAACCCTGCCAGCGGCGTGCTGGTGGAGGTCGTGCAGCTCGATCCCATCCGCATCGCCTTTGCGCTGGAAGAGGGCGCATTTGCCACCAAAGCCGGTCAGCATGCGGATATCAGCGCCATGAAGCAGGCCTGGCAGGCGTTAATCGACAGCAACGGCCAGCGCGTCAGCGGCGAGCTGACCTCCGTGGACAATCGCATCGACCCGCGCACCGCCAGCGTGATGCTACGCGCCGAATTTGCCAACCCGCGCCATCAGCTCTTGCCCGGCGGCAACGTGAACGTGACCCTGCGTCCGGCCAGCGAGCAGACTGTCCTGACCCTGCCAGCCGCCGCGGTACAGCAGAACGGCGACGGGTTCTTTGCCTGGGTGGTTAACGCCGACGGCAAAGCCGAAATGCGCCCGCTGAAGGTCGCCGGACAGATTGGCCAGCAGTTCCAGATTTCATCTGGCGTGAAGCCCGGTGAGCGAGCAATCACTGACGGCGCGCAGCGCGTGCAGCCCGGCGCTGCCGTCCAGATACTGAATTAAGGAGCCATCATGCTGACGTTTTTCATCAAACGCCCGCGCTTTGCGATGGTGATTGCGCTGGTCATCACCCTGCTCGGGGCCATCGCGCTGAGGATTATTCCGGTAGAGCAGTACCCGCAGATCACGCCGCCGGTCGTGAATGTGTCAGCGTCATGGCCGGGCGCGAGCTCGGCTGACGTGGCGGAAGCTATCGCCACGCCGCTGGAGACCCAGCTGAACGGCGTGGATCACATGCTCTATATGGAGTCCACCAGCTCGGACGAAGGCACGTATAGCCTGAACATCACCTTTGCGGCGGGCACCGATCCGGACCTCGCCGCCATCGACGTGCAGAACCGCGTGGCGCAGGCCGTGGCGCAGCTTCCCGCCGAGGCGCAGCAAAACGGCGTGCAGGTGCGCAAGCGGGCCACCAACCTGATGATGGGGGTAAGTCTTTACTCACCGAATAACACCCACACGCCGCTGTTCGTCAGCAACTACGCCAGTACCCAGGTGCGCGAGGCGCTGTCTCGCCTGCCGGGCGTCGGGCAGGTGCAGATGTTTGGCGCGCGCGACTACAGCATGCGCATCTGGCTGCGTCCGGACCGTATGAGCGCTCTGAACGTGACGACCGACGACGTGGCGCAGGCGCTGCGCGAGCAGAACGTGCAGGGGGCGGCAGGCCAGGTCGGCACGCCGCCGGTGTTTAACGGCCAGCAGCAGACCCTGACCATCAACGGGCTGGGACGTTTAAACCAGGCCGACGACTTTGCCAACATCATTATTCGCGCCGGGGAGATGGGCCAGCTGGTGCGCCTGAAGGACGTCGCCACCATCGAGCTTGGCTCGCGCAGCTACAGCTCCGGCGCGCAGCTGAACGGGCACGACTCCGCCTACCTCGGCATCTACCCGACGCCGTCCGCCAACGCTCTGCGCGTGGCCGACGCGGTGCGCGCGGAGCTGGAGCGCCTCTCGACGCGCTTCCCGGACGACCTGGTCTATGAGGTGAAATTCGACACCACCTCCTTTGTTGCCGCCACCATCAAGGAGATCGGCGTTTCGCTGGCGCTGACCATGCTGGCGGTAGTGGTGGTCGTTTCCCTGTTCCTGCAAAGCTGGCGTGCGACGCTGATTGTCGCGCTTGCCATTCCGGTGTCGCTGGTGGGCACCTTCGCGGTGCTCTACACGCTCGGCTACTCCGCCAACACCCTCAGCCTGTTCGCCATTATTCTGGCGCTGACCATGGTGGTGGATGATGCCATCGTGGTGGTGGAGAGCGTCGAAACGCTGATGGCGGAAGGGCAGAGCCGCACGGCGGCGACCGCGCTTGCGCTGCGCCAGATTGCCGGGCCGGTGATTGCGACGACGCTGGTGCTGCTGGCGGTGTTTGTGCCGGTGGCGCTGCTGCCGGGGATTGTCGGCGAGCTTTATCGCCAGTTCGCGGTGACGCTCTCCACCGCCGTGACGCTTTCAAGCCTGGTGGCACTGACCCTGACGCCCGCGCTGTGCGCGATGCTGCTGCGTCCGCGCCCGGAGAAACCTGCGGCACTCTATCGCGCCTTTAATCGCGGGCTGGACGCTACGCGCGGTTTCTACACCCGCATCGTGAACGTTTTAAACCTACGCCCGTGGCTGGCGCTGCTGGCTACCGCGGGTGCTGCGGCCGTGGTGGCATTCAGCTTTACGTCGATGCCAAAAGGCTTCCTGCCGCAGGAGGATCAGGGCTACTTCTTCGCCAGCGTCCAGCTGCCGGAAGCGGCATCGCTGGAGCGGACCGAAGCGGTGATGACCACCGCGCGCGCGCTGATCGCCAAAAACCCGGCGGTGGAGGACGTGATTCAGGTCTCCGGGTTTAACATTCTCAACGGCACCAGCGCCTCCAACGGCGGGTTTATCTCCATCATGCTCAAAGACTGGAGCGAACGGCCGCCGCTGGATGAGGTGATGGGCACCCTGCAGCGCCAGCTGCTGGCCCTGCCGGAAGCGACCATTATGACCTTCGCGCCGCCGACGCTGCCGGGGCTGGGCAACGCCTCCGGCTTCGACCTGCGCATTCAGGCGCAGGCGGGGCAGAGCCCGGCGGAGCTGGAGCGCGTGACGCGTGAGGTGCTGGCGAAAGCCAACCAGCACCCGCAGCTGAGCCGCGTGTTTACCACCTGGAGCAGCAACGTGCCGCAGCTGACGCTGACCGTTGACCGCGAGCGCGCCGCCCGTCTTGACGTGCCGGTGTCGCGCATCTTCAGCAGCCTGCAAACCGCCTTCGGCGGCACGCGCGCCGGGGATTTCAGCGTGAATAATCGCGTTTACCACGTGGTCATGCAGAACGAGATGCAGTGGCGCGAGCGCGCCGGGCAGATCAGCGAGCTGTTCGTGCGCAGCAACAGCGGCGAGCGGGTGCGCCTGAGCAACCTCGTGACCATTACGCCGACCGTCGGCGCGCCGTTCCTGCAGCAGTACAACCAGTTCCCGTCGGTCTCGGTGAGCGGCTCGGCGGCGGACGGTGTGAGCAGCAGCACCGCGATGGCGGCGATGGGCGAGATTCTGGCGGAAAACCTGCCAGCCGGGTACGACTATGCCTGGAGCGGCATGTCATATCAGGAGCAGCAGACCGGCAACCAGGCGATGTGGATCGTGCTGGCGGCGGTGGTCATGGCGTGGCTGTTCCTCGTCGCCCAGTACGAGAGCTGGACGCTCCCGGCGAGCGTGATGCTCTCGGTGCTGTTCGCCATCGGTGGGGCGCTGGTCTGGCTGTGGTTGGCGGGATACGCCAACGACGTGTACGTGCAGATAGGTCTGGTGCTATTGATAGCCCTCGCCGCCAAGAACGCGATCCTGATCGTGGAGTTTGCCCGCGCGCGGCGCATGGACGGGATGGCGATTGTCGATGCCGCGCGCGAAGGGGCCTCGCGCCGCTTCCGCGCGGTGATGATGACCGCCGTGTCGTTCATTATCGGCGTATTGCCGATGATGCTGGCGACCGGGNGCACCACGGTGTTCAGCGGCATGCTGGTGGCGACCGTGGTAGGGATCCTGTTTATCCCGGCGCTGTTCGTGCTCTTCCAGCGCCTGCGCGAGTGGGGCCACGGCCTTACGGACTCGTCGCCCACAGCTCGCAGTGCTTCTGAACCAGAGAAATAAGCGAGCCGCCGTCGGCAATAAAGTCCCGCATGCGCTGCGCCTCGCTCTTGCCCTGCTTTAACAGCAGGGCAATTTCATTGATTGCGCTCGTCGCGCCGAGCTTCTCGGCCGACGGCGCAACCTGCTCCAGCAGCCAGGTGATATCCTCCGCCACGGTCTTGTGCTCACCGGTATGCACGTCCGTCAGAATGCCCTCTAATCCATAGCGACACGCCTGAAAACGGTTAAAGCGGTACAGCAGAAAATCCTTTTCCTGATGCTTATACGGCCGCGTGGTCAGCAGCCAGTGCGACGTCGCCTGGATCAGCCCGGCGATGTTTATTGCGTGGCCGAGCGTTAGCGGCGTATCCATCACCCGCACCTCCACGGTGCCGAAGTGCGGGCTGGGGCGGATGTCCCAGTGCAGATCTTTAATGCTGTCGATCATGCTGGTCGAACTCAGGCGGCGGAACAGCCCCTCGAACTCCTGCCAGCTGTTGACCCACGGCATCTGGCCGTTATCCGGGAACCCTGAAAAAATGTTAAGCCGTGACGAGGAGAACTTCGTGTCCGTACCCTGCATGTACGGCGATGCCGCCGCCAGGGCGATAAAGTGCGGGACAAAGCGCGACAGGCCGTGCAGCAGGTAGATGGCGTCATCCCCGGTCCGACAGCCGACGTGGACGTGTTGGCCGAACACCGTTGCCTGCAAAATCAGATAGCCAAAGCGCTCCAGCGTGACGTTATAGCGCTCGTCGTCACACACCTCCTGACGCTGCCACTTCTGGAACGGGTGCGTCCCGCCGCCGCAGATCTGGATATGCTGCTCCGCCGCTGCGCGCAGGATGCTCTGCTGCATCACCGAGAACTGCGCGGCCGCCTGGTCGATGTTCTGGCACACGCCGGTGGCGATTTCGAGCATGCTTTCGGTGATGTCGTGTTTGACCTCGCCGCCTTTGATGTCGTCCTTGACGGCGGCGATAAGCGCGGAGGAGTCCTGGCTGAGATCGTACCCCGGCGGGTTAACCACCTGCAGTTCGAGTTCGATGCCGAGGGTAAAAGGTTCAGAGGATTTGAAATCAGGTAAAGGCATGGCGCACTCCGTTGTCTGTTGTGTGTTGAGTATAGACAACGACGTGGCGCTCACTTTTCAGGGTGGTATAACTGTTAGCAGGCTTAGCGAAAAGGGGAGTTAACCATGTCTGACAATCCAGTGATTGCGCTGATTGGGCCTGGCGCAATTGGAACCACCATTGCCGCGGTGCTGCACGACGCGGGCCGCACGCCGCAGTTGTGCGGACGCACCGCGCATCCTGAACTGCGTTTGCGCCACGATGAGGGTGAAACGGTGGTGCCGGGTCCGGTATTAACCGATCCGGGCGTCATCACGCGCCCCGCCGATCTGGTTTTTGTGGCGGTAAAAACGACGCAAAATGCCGATAGCGCCGGGTGGCTGCGCGCGCTGTGCGATGAAAACACGGTGGTCTGCGCCCTGCAAAACGGCGTGGAGCAGAAAGCCCAGCTGGAGCCGTGGGTCAACGGCGCGACGGTGCTGCCGTCGGTGGTCTGGTTCCCGGCGCAGCGCGAGCCGGATGCCTCCGTGTGGCTGCGCGCCAAACCGCGCCTGACGCTGCCGGACGTGCCGCAGGCGCAGCGGGTGGTTGAGGCGCTTCGCGGCACGCGCTGCGCGGTTGAGCTCTCGGCAGATTTCGCGAGCGTCGCCTGGCGCAAGCTGCTGCAAAACGCGGTTGCCGGGCTGATGGTGCTGGCCAACCGCCGCGCCGGGATGTTCAGGCGCGAGGATATCAGCGAGCTTGCGCTGGCCTATCTGCGCGAGGGGCTTGCCGTCGCACGCGCCGAAGGGGCGAAGCTGGACGATGCTGTGGCCCAGGAGATTCTGGCGAACTTCCAGCGCGCACCTGAGGACCTGGGCACGTCGATCCTTGCCGACCGTCAGGCCGATCGCCCGATGGAGTGGGATATCCGCAACGGCGTGATCCAGCGCTACGGCCGCAAACACGGTATTGCGGTGCCCATCAGCGACGTGGTGGTACCGCTGCTGGCGGCGGGGAGCGAAGGGCCGGGGTGAGATACGGTCTGGAACAAGTGAAATACCCGGCCGTAGTGCGCCGGGTTACTCTCTTACTTAGCCCGACTGGCTTTCTCTGCTTTTAACTCTTCCATTGTTGCCTCCAGGATCCAGAGGCAATGAGCACCGTCTATGTTTTCCAGTAGCGCCTGGCGTGTGAGTTGATAGAACGCGTCGATTTCTGCGGATGATTTCTCTAAAGGTGGGGTGCAGACGATATCGCTACCTACCATGTGCGGCCATTTTCCAGCGTCAATGGTGCGGAGCGCTTTCAGCGTGGCGTCCGTATTTGTTGTGAGCGCAGCGGCCAGGGCATCCTCTAGCCGCTGCGCCTGATTACCATCAGCCACGGCAGCCAGCGCTGGGGCTTGCTCAATCCAGTGTGCATCACCCGAGGCGATTCCCTTAAGTGCAGAAGACCAGTCAGTTACGCCAGCGAATGCCGGGGCTATAAAAGCAGATAGCAGCAGTACGATCGGGTATTTCATCGTACAACCTCTAGCTCGCCGCCGTCGCGAAGGATCTTACGCCTCGTTGACGGTGAGAGAATGATGCATCCCTCGGATGCAAAACCGGCGGGACCATACTTGTGGTCACCATGAATGCGAAATTCTGAGCGACCAAAACTTTCGCCCGAGGTTTGCTCAAGAATGATGGTTATCGGTCCTTTAGAATTCGAATGACCCGCGATTTTATACGTACCGCGAGGCAGTGGCCCCAGTCCCTTCACATGCTGACGGTCCGGGTTGTTTGTATTTGTAAGAGCACCGGAATATCCGGTCTCAATTAATTTACCGTCTTTATACATCTTGCCGGTAGACTGCTCATACTTCCATCCCATAACACTCTCCTTATGCCGTCTTGCGGTCGTTCCAACTGTCTGAATGCATGATGTTACCGTCCACATAGCGCCAGGTAATTTTTTCATACAGCAGTTCTACCAGCTCAAGATGGTTATGTTTCTCATAGTCAAGATCTTTGACGTCAAGCATCATTGGACAGACGCTGACGATTGACACGCCTTCCATGCAGGTGGAAAAATATTCTACTTCCTGTCCTGCATCATTGATGTGATAAAATTTTACCTCTGCAGATTTAAACTTCTGGCCTGTGCTGACAGCCTTGTACAAATAGGGGCTGGAGGCATCAATCTCTTTATCGAAAGAATAGGGGGAATGGACGCGAAGACTGGTTGCCTTGCCGTTATGCTTATCGGTTGGTTGCGCCACGCCGTGATTCAGTCCGATTATCTCGATACTTCCTTCACGACCATATATATCGACAGAGCCTTTGATATCGGCACCGCCGTCATCTTTAAGCCATAAATAAGCGGGAATAGCCATTTGTATAAACTCCATTTAAGGAAATTCTGAAAAATCCTTTTGGTTTAGTGGGTTATGTAACTATGGCAACGCTAGCGCTTACAAGATGACCAGTCAATTTTTGTACGGCATGGATATAAGACGATCTGCGGTTTCGTTGATGAAAATTAAGAAATGATGGGATCTTACGGTTTGGATCTGGATAAAGGGTTAATGATTAATATCGTTGTTTAACTTAAAATTTAATTAAGTGAATAATGATTGTAAGTGTAATAAATAGTTGATCTGTTATTAGTGTGACATCAATTTGACGATTTATGTATTGATCAATAGTTCCTGATTGCTCGTCAGAATACCCGCCAGCCAGTAGGGACAGGTCTGAAAACGGTTAAAGCGGGAGAGCAGAAATACTTTTCCTGGTGTTTAAATGGCCACAATAAGCGCGGAGGAATCCTGGCTCAGATCGTACCCGCCGGGCTAACGGCCGCTGTTTTTCCGTTCGGCAAAGTAATGCGCGGGCGTGCTGCCCATCGCTTTTCTGAACATGGTGATAAACGCATGCACGGATTCGTACCCGAGCGTTGTCGCCACGTTCTGGACGGGCACGCCGCTTGCCAGCTCCCGCAGGGCAATAATCAAATGCAGCTGCTGACGCCATCGCCCGAAGCTCAGCCCGGTCTCGCGCTGCATCAGGCGGGCAAACGAGCGTTCGCTGAGGGCCAGCCGTTTCGCCCACGCCTTCAGGGTGCTTCTGTCCTCCGGGCGGCTGACCAGCGCGTCAGCCATGGCGCGAATTTTCGGGTCGGATGAGACCGGCAGGCTCAGCTTCTGCTGCGGCATGCTGGCGAGCTCGTCCAGCGTCACCCGGGTCAGCCTGGCGACATGTCCGTCGGGCGGATAATTAACGTCCTCGTGCGTAAGACGATCCACTAATTCCTTAATCAACGGCGAGATTGCCAGCGTGCAACACTTCTCCGGCAGCGCCGCCGCGCCGGGCTCAATAAACAGATAGTTCAGGTGCGCGTTCCATGTCGCTTTCGCGCTGTGCGGGATCCCGCCAGGGATCCAGACGGCGCAGTCCGGCGGCACGATCCAGATATCGTTTTCCGCATAACAGCTGACCGCGCCGTAGCGGGCAATAATCAGCTGCCCCTTGCGGTGGGTGTGTACCGGCACTTCCGCGGCGTAATCCACGAAGTCCAGATGACGCGCCACGGCAGGGGAGGCGCTAGAGTCAGGGTCGTACAGCGTATGAGCGAGTTGAGGCTTCACGATTCTGGCAGCTTTTAGGTATTTTTTGACAGAATAGAGTATTTAAGCGCATCTGCAAGCCGGTAATAATCCCGGCATGAAAAACATTTTCTCTCATCCCGCGCTGCGAAACGACGCGGGGGCGCTGATCTACGCCGCGAAGAGTTTTGCCGCGGCGATGCTCGCGTATTACCTCGCGCTGTCTATCGGCCTCGAGCGTCCCTCATGGGCGATTATTACGGTTTACATCGTATCGCAGACGTCGGTGGGGGCATCGCTCAGCAGAAGCCTCTATCGGCTGGCCGGTACGGTTGTCGGAGCCTGCGCGACCGTTCTGATTGTGCCCACCTTCGCCAATACGCCGATCCTGTGCAGCGCGGTGCTGACGGGCTGGATCGCGTTCTGCCTGTGGCTCTCCCTGCTGGAGCGCACGCCGCGGGCGTACGCCTTCGTGCTGGCGGGCTATACCGCGAGCCTGATTGGCTTTCCGGCGGTGTCCGATCCCGGCGGCATCTTCAACGTCGCCATTGTCCGCGTGCAGGAGATCGCGATTGGGATTCTCTGCGCGGCGCTGATCCACCGCTACGTGCTGCCCACGCGGGTATCGGGCCAGTTCAACGCTAAGCTATCCCAGACGCTACGGGCCGCGGGCGGGCGTGTGGCGGATACCTTAGCGGGCAAACCCGACGCCGCTTCCGGCCCCCTGCATCTGGCCCTGGCGCTGCAGTTCCTGCAGGGCATCAGCCACCATATTCCGTACGATTTTGCCCTCTCAGCCCCGGTGCGGCAGGCCAGAAAAGCGATTCACGATCGGCTGGCGCGGCTGGTTATCGTCAACTGTGAATTACACGACCGCCTGCCGGCTATCGGAACCCTGCCCGCCGACGTGCAGGCATTGCTGGAGGACGTTCAGGCCTGGCTTGCCGCTGAAGACGCCAGCCGCAGCGGCACGGCGGAGGCGTTGCGACACCGCAGCGCGCATCTTATCGCGCGGTATGCTGTGCAGGCGCAGACGTTTGAAGACGCGCTGCAGGTTAGTTTTATCCGCTATCTCTCGGAGGCAGTCACCCTTCTGCAACAGTGCGAGCGCCTTTCAGGGGCCATCCACCATGCGAAGCCTGTCTTCGGGGAGATACAAACCCGTGCGGCAACAGGCTACGTGTTCCACCGAGACCCCTTTACCGCAGCCCGCACGGCGCTGGGGGCTTTCGCCATTATCCTGAGCGGCTGCCTGGCCTGGATCTTCTCAGCGTGGCCGGACGGCGGAACGGCGGTGTCGATACTCGGCGTCTGCTGCACGCTGTTTGGCAGCTTCGACACCCCGGCGCCGCACATCGTGAAGTACATCGTTGGCTCGTTCTGGGGCGTGGTGATGAGCCTGCTCTACAGCTTTGCGCTGCTGCCGCAGGTGAGCGATTTCCCGGTGCTGGTGGCGGTGCTTGCCCCGGCGTATCTGCTGGCCGGGTCGCTTCAGGCGCGCCCGCCCACCACGTTTATGGCGATGGGGATCACCCTGACGCTGCCCATTCTGTGCGAGCTGGGCGCGCGCTACAGCGGAGACTTCGCCGTCGCGGCCAACACCGCCATTGCGCTCTTTGCCGCCACCGGTTTTGCCGTCGTCACTATGAGCCTGCTGCAAACCGTGCAGGCGGACGCCGCCATCGCGCGCCTGCTGAGCCTGTGCCAGCGCGACATTCGTCGTAGCGTGAAAGGTACGCTGCGGGTTGATGAAACGCACTGGATCAACCTGATGATGGACCGCACCGCCCTGTTGCTGCCGCGTTTGCAGCGGAGTGAACATGCGCCAGATCTGGCGCTCGATCGGCTGCTGCACGCGCTGCGCCTGGGGCTTTCGGTTATGCATTTACGCCGCGGTGACATACCGCCTGGCGGCGAAATGGACGGGCTTTTTCATCAGATCAATACCGCAGACCGCAGTCCCTTACGCGAACGCATCGCCGACATCATCGAACACCATCTGCCTGCGGCAGATGAACGCTCGCGCGAGTTTGTCGGCAGGCTGCTGGATCTGCACTGTGCATTAGAGGGGCCAGAACGTGGTGAATGATTTCAATATTGGGGGGGTATTTATCCCCGGACTGCTGACGGTCGCCCTCGCGGCGCTGGTCTGCACGCTGGGCCTCGTGGCGCTTTTCTCTCTCAGCAGGGTTTACCGGCGCTTGCCGTATCGCCCGCTGCTGGATGTTTCAACCTGGATTGTCACTTTTTTCCTGCTGATGCAGGGCCTGACCGCGTTGGGGTTATTGTCATGAAATCACTGCTCTCTTTACTGGCTCGCTATGCGTTGACGCTCGGTTCCGCCGCCGCCGCAGCGCTACTGGCGTTTATGATGTGGAAACACTATGCCCAAACGCCGTGGACCCGCGACGGCCGCGTGCGGGCGGACGTGGTGCAGATTGCGCCGGACGTCTCCGGGCCGGTCATCAGCGTGGCCGTGCGGGATAATCAGTGGGTGAACCGGGGTGATGTGCTCTACGCCATCGATCCGCGCTGGCTCAAGCTGGCGGTGGTCAGCGCGCAGGCTGACGTGGAGTCGAAACGCCATGAGATGCTGATGCGCCAGGATGCGGCCCACCGACGCACGCTGATTAAAAACGCCATCTCCAGCGAAGATCTGCAGCAAACTGGCAGCGCGGCGAACGTCGCGGCGGCCAACTATCACGGTGCACTGGCCGCGCTGGCGCTGGCCGAGCTTAATCTGGCGCACGCCACCGTTCGCTCGCCGGTCTCGGGGTACGTCACGCACCTGCGGCTTCGCCCCGGAGACTATGCGACGGCGGGGGAGACAAAGGTCGCCATCGTTGATGCCCACAGCTTCTGGGTGGTGGGGTATTTCGAGGAGACCAAACTGCGCCATATTCGCGTTGGGGATCGCGCGCGGGTCTCGCTGATGGGCTTCGGGCCTGAGATTGCCGGGCACGTGGAGAGCATCGGGCATGGGATCGGGGACAGCAACGATGAGACGGGCGGGCTGGGTCTGCCCGACGTCGAGCCTACCTTCAGCTGGGTGCGGCTGGCGCAGCGCGTGCCGGTGCGCATTCATATCGACACGCTGCCGCAGGGGATTGAGCTGGTGGCGGGGCTGTCGGCGAGCGTGGCGGTGGGGCAATAATCTGGGGATAGTCAGCCTTAAACACATATGCGAAACTTACCGCTTCTGAAAATATGTGGTGGGACCCGCTCAATGTCAGAACAACATTCGCAGTGCCTGTTCAGTGAAGGACTGATCAACGTTCCTGAGGGTTATCAGGACCGTACCGTCAACGTATTCGCGCCGCCCGCTGCGGATGCGCCGGCGTTCAACATCTCCCGCGATGCCCTCAACCCCGGCGAAGCGCTTGCCGCGTATATCGATCGCCAGCTCGCCCTGATGGCAAAACACATCAAGGGCTGGAAGCAGGGTGAGCGCAGCGCCGCGACGCTGGGCGATGGCCTTTCACAGGGTGAAACCGTCCATGCCAGCTACCTGCGCGACGGGAAACGCATCTGGCAGCAGCAGGCCGTGTTTAACGTCGACGGCGATAACATTCTGGTATTCACCATGACCTGCACCCGCGCGCTGGGCGATGCCGACGGCGCGCTGTTTGGCGAACTTCTCAGGAGCTTCCGCTTCCACCATTAACTTCAGGGACCGTTGTTATGTTTGAAGCAGCACGCGTTGGTGATGATATCGGCCACTCCGGTGCGCTGGCCGGGATGATTGCCGGAACGATTGTCGGTGGCCTGATTGCCGCCGCCGGGGGCATTCTGGCGGGGGCCATGTTTATAGCGGGCCTCGGCGCATCCTGTCTTGGTGTGGGCGTCCTGCTCGTCGGCGCCAGCCTGGCCGTGGGGTATTACACCGGGGAGCTGGCAACCGCCGCCCGGGATAGCATCGCGGACGCCGGGGCATCCAGCATGACGAAGAAAGGCGTCATCACCTCCGGCTCGCCCAACGTGTTTATCAACGGTAAACCCGCCGCGCTTGCCACCGATAGCACCGTCGATTGTTCTGACGACGGCTCGCAGCAGATGGCCGAAGGCTCTAAGCGCGTCTCCATTAACAGCCAGCCTGCCTCCCGCATCGGGGATCGCACCACCTGCGACGCGAAGGTGATGACCGGTTCGGACAACGTCATTATCGGCGGCGACCCGCAGCAAACCCTGCCCATTCAGTCTGAAGTGCCCGAGTGGCTCTATAAGGTTTCCGATCTTACCCTGCTGTTTGCCGGTCTGCTCGGCGGGTGGGGCGGTGCCGCTGGCAAAGTTGGGGCGCTGTCTAAGCTGCTGGGCAAAATTCCCGGGATCAACAAGCTGGCCCGTATCGCGTGCCGCGCCGGCACGCTGATGACCGGCGTGGCGGCCGCGGGGATCATCGCCCGCCCGGTGGATATCGTCAGCGGACAGAAGTTTCTCAGCGGGGATGATGAGCTGGACTTCGTCCTGCCTTCCCGTCTGCCGGTGCGCTGGCAGCGCTACTGGCGCAGCGGCAACCCCGGCGACAGCGTGCTGGGCCGCGGCTGGAGCCTGTTCTGGGAAAGCCGCCTGGAATCTTATCAGGATGGCCTGGTATGGCGCGCGCCGTCCGGTGATTTCGTCGCCTTCCCGAAAGTGCCGAAAGGGCTGCGTACCTACTGCGAAAGCGAAAAAAACTGGCTTGAACATCACCAGGACGACAGCTGGTCGGTGTATGACGTCAGCGGCGAGCGCTGGCACTATGCGCCGCTGCGGGATGATGCCCCGTCGCTGCTCCAGCGCATCTCTGAACCCTGCGGCAACGATATTTTCTTCGAGTGGAATGCGGATAATACCCTGCATGCCCTGACCGACAGCGCGGGCCAGCGGGTAGTCTGCCGCTACGACCGTGACAGGCTCGTCGGCGCCTGGCTGGATGACGAGATCTGCCTGGTCAGTTACGCTTATGATGAACAGCGCCAGCTGGTCTCCGTGACCGGCCGGGGCGGTAGCGTGCGCCGACGCTTCAGCTGGCAGGACGGGCTGATGAGCGCCCACGAGGACGCCAACGGCCTGCTGAGCGAATACCGCTGGCGGGAGATTGACGGCCTGCCGCGCGTGGTCGGCTTCCGCCACAGCGGCGGCGAACAGCTGACGTTCGAATACGATTTTGATAACGGCCTTCGCCGCGCGACCCGAGAAGACGGCGCACAGGCGCACTGGCTGGTGGATGACGACGACAACGTCGCGCGCTTCACGGATTACGACGGTCGCCAGACGACGTTTGTTTACCGCGACGGCGAGCTCTGCGACGTCATCCTGCCCGGCGGCGCAATGCGCCGCAGCACGTGGGACAAATACGGCCGCATGACCAGCGAGACGGACCCGGCGGGCCGCCGCACGGAGTATCACTGGCATCGCCTGACCGACCGCATTACCCGCACGGTGTACCCGGACGGCACCTCAGCGCAGGCCATGTATGACCTTCGCGGTCGCCTGCTGTCGGAAACGGATCCAGCCGGTAGCACCACCGCGTATCGCTATCCCGACGATGAAGAAAACCTGCCGGAGAGCATTACCGACGCCATTGGCGGCGTGGTGCGTCTGGTCTGGAACCACCAGGGGCTGCTGACGCAGCGCACCGACTGCTCCGGCAGCGTCACCCGCTTTACCTACGACCGATTCGGGCAGCTGATTGCCAGCGAGGATGCGGAAGGGAATATCACGCGGCGGGAGTGGAGCCGTGCCGGGCTGCTGAGCGTCGTGATCCATCCGGACGGCAGCCGCGAGTCGCTGGTGTGGAACGAACGCGGCCAGCTCACGGGCTGGCGCGACCCGCTGGAAAGCGAGGTGAGCTGGGCCTATAACGCGCTCGGCCTCCCGGTCAGCCTTACCGACCGTATTGGCCGCGTGCGCCAGTGGCGCTACGACCCGCGCGGTAACCTGCTGCGACTCGATAACGGCAACGGGGCGGAATACCGCTTCACCTACGACGCCGTGGGTCGCCCGCTCAGCGAAACGCGCCCGGACGAGACCGTGCGCCATATGGAATGGGACGCGCGAGGGTTCCTCTGCGCGCTCGAAGAAAACGGACGGCCTGCCGCCGACGGCGGTATCGCCCGTCGCGTCCAGCAGTTCAGCTATGACGACAGCGGGCTGCTGATCGGGCGCACTCAGCGCCACGCGGAGTACCGCTACTTCCGCGACCTGAGCGGCCAGATTACCCGCATCCGCCGCACGCCAACCGCCGAAGGCGTTGCCCTGGGTATCGAAAGCGATGAGATCGCTTACCGCCACGACGCCGCCGGGCGCGTGCTGAGCGAGTCCGGCATTAACGGCGCGGTGGGCTACGAATGGGATGCCCTGAGCAACCTGACCGGCCTGACGCTGCCCGGCGAGCAAAAGCTGGCCTGGCTGCACTACGGCTCCGGCCACGTCAGCGCCATCCGCTTCGGGCAGCAGCTGGTGACCGAGTTCACCCGCGACCGCCTGCACCGCGAGGTGCGCCGCACCCAGGGCGAGCGCGAGCAGCTCCGCCAGTATGACAGCCTCGGCAGACGCACCCTGCAGCGCAGCGAGCTGAGTATGGACGTGACCCTGCCGGAGCAGGCGCTACTGGAACGCCTGTATCGCTACACCGCGCGCGGTGAGCTTTCCGGCGTCAGCGACACTCTGCGCGGTGAGGTGGACTACGGCTACGACGCCGAAGGGCGCCTGCTGAAGCACTACGAGGCCCGGCAGGGGCACAGCCGCGCGCAGTTCAGCTACGACGCCGCGGATAACCTCGCCGCCAATGACGATCCGGTACCGGTCACGGATAACCGCCTGCAGCACTGGCAGGCGCTGTTCATGAAATACGACCACTGGGGCAACCTGGTCAGCCGTCGCAACGGGCTGTATGAGCAGCATTATGCGTATGACGCCGAGAACCGTCTGGTGTCCGCTCGGGGAACCGGGCCGGAAGGGCGGTTTGAGGCGCGCTATCACTACGACGCGCTGGGCCGCCGCACGCGTAAAATCGTCACCACGACGCACGGCACCACCGACACCCGCTTCCTGTGGCAGGGCTACCGGCTGCTGCAGGAGCAGCAGGAGAGCGGGCTGTGCAGCACGTATATTTACGACCCGAATGAAGCCTGGAGCCCGCTGGCGCGGGTGGATCACCTTCGTGACCAGAGCAGCGGTGAGATTTACTGGTTCAACACCGACCTGAACGGCGCGCCGCTGGAAGTGACCGACGAGCGCGGCGCGGTGCGCTGGAGCGGCCAGTACGGCAGCTTTGGCGAGGTACGCCACCAGAGCGAAGGGTTCTCAAGGCTTGTGCATCGCTCGGCAATGGCACACCAGCCGCTTCGCTATGCCGGGCAGTACGCTGACGGTGAAACGGGGCTGCACTATAACCTGTTCCGCTACTACGACCCGCAGGTCGGGCGGTTTATTGTGCAGGATCCGATTGGTCTAGCTGGTGGAAACTTAAATTTATATAACTATGCCCCTAACCCACTGTTATGGATAGACCCTATGGGTCTGGCATTGAGCGGCGTTGACTTTAGTGGAAGCCCATCACTTTATCCTGTTACTGGGACACAACGAAATATCGTTGAAATTACCCTTCAAGGATCAAGGGGGAGGGATTTCACAGAAGCCTACAAACTTGCAGGCATAAGTGAAGCTGATGCAAGCGAATATACATGGCATCACCTTGATGATTTTGATCCAAAAACAGGTAAGTCAACTATGCAGTTGGTCACGACTGAGGCGCACAAAGCATCTTTCCCACATAGAGGGTCTGTATCTCAGTTCGTAAACATTTTGGAGTGAAGTATGGCTCTCCTGAAGCTATAAAAATATCTCATAGTAAAGGATGGCTGAGAGGTCGTATTCCTAAACATTGTCAATAGGAGAGAAATGATGATTAAACTTATAGATTCTTCCCCTGCTGTATCTGCTGATGAGCTAGGCAAGATCGAAGTTTCGCTGGGCGTAACTTTTCCTAATGCCTTAAAATCTTTATGGCTTATAAGTAATGGTGGCATACTGGACGAAGGTCGCCGTGTTTATCAAAGTGAACACTACGAGAATGATATAAAATATTTCTTACCAATATTACATACTAAAAGATCGGGCATATTAACTGTTGATGATTACTATAAGGATTTAGTAGTTAACAAAAAAATTCTTGCAGAAAATTTTATACCATTCGCCATTGATGGAGGTGGGTTCCCCTATTGTGTTGGGATAAATGATGGTGCAGTATATTTTTGTGATTTGGAAAATCAGGAGGAGATCTATCTTGAGCCAAATTTTGAAAGTTTTATTGGAAAAATAATTCCTGAAGATGAAGCATGGTGATACAGGCTCTTACCCTCGTAAGAGGGGGGCTTTGTTGATCACTACTTTTTACAGGGGGCTTCATTGATGCAATGATGAAGTGCCCAATTATTTCATTAATAACATATTTCCTTTTCTGCTATACGCAGATCTGTAAGGTTATTGTGCAGGCTTCGAGAGGGTTAAATGGTGGGTTAAACTTATACTCATATGTTCCCAACCAACTTACTTGAATAAATCTGTTAGGGTTAATGCCATGGGCATTGAACCCAAATTGAATCGAATGCCATTTAATGCCACGAAAAATAGCCAACAGCATTGGACCAACCGATCTTGGTACTATGAAAATACACCAACGTTTTTCCCGGATCCTTATAGCGCTGGAATGCATGAAGAGCTACATAGAGCTATTAAAAATGATACCGGAAAAAATCAGGGGCCGTGGCAAGGATCCGCGGACGATCCATTCAATGTGACTAGCCGTAATTTAGATTCCGTTTCACATATTACAAACGATTTAAGGATTCCTTCGACGGCTGGAATCTTAGTCAAAATGTCACTCCTAAAGAAGCACATTGAAAATTGCTTGCGTTGTTCATAATAAAGAAACAGGTAAGGCATCAGGAGGTAGATGTGGTTAAAACAATTGACATTGATGTGGATTTTAACGGGATAATAATTTTCGATTATCCAGGAATACTGGCCCCATTTGGTGGAAAGATAGATGATGGAGATAACATTCTCCAGGAATTCACTACCACAGACAAAGGGGATCTTGTTCTTAATGAAGGTATTGCCTTACCTATTATGGGCCTTGATGATGGTGGCTATGTTGTTAGGCTTTTTTTAAATGAATTTCCCGACAATAAAGATAGGAAAGTTATATTCACAGATAAATATTTCTATCTTAATGTAACTGGTGATTTATACGTTGCTGATATGGCCGTATTTTGGGAATGGGAAGATTATACTGGTTGGATTAACGCTGATATTCCTAAAGGAATATATAAAGTGAGCCTTGAAGGGGTTCATTTGTTAAAGGGTGGGGAGACTGTTTATTGCTATGATTTAATTTTTGAAAAAACGAATCAACTTGGGATAAGAGATGTTGAACCACGCTCAGACTCCAGGCTTTATTAAATCCATTAGCCGGCGAAGAAAATAAACTTTTCCGGCTTTTACTAATGTATTTTTCAATTATACCTAAAGAGACGTATATTGAAGTTAATCATAAATGTGACTTAAAGATGCTAAGAATTTGTTCGTTGAAATGGTTATGGGGATTAGGAAAGAGAAAATGTATTTTTTATGGGTTCGAGTTTAAGAAATGATTAAATATAATCTGATCTCTAAAATAAGTATCTTTTCTGATGGTAATGTAATTGGGCGGATTGGTGGAAATATCCCTGAATTATTTTTAGATAAACTAGATGAGATTCAGGGGTATAAGTTTTATTTGACAGTTCAGAATCCTGATGATGGACATGAGTATATTACGATACTTACTCCTGAACGATATGATGATATGATTGATAAAAAAATCTACCCTAATTGTTCAGTAAAAGTTTTTACGCACACGCATTCTGATGAAAGCAATAATGATGCATTTACGATAAAACACATTAACAAGGCAGTTATTGTTGGTTATGATAAGGTTGAAGATGAAGAGTTTGATTTTATCACTAAAACCGAAGAAGCAAGGTTAATACAAACGGAAGCTTATTATTTTGATGCTTTGCAGAAGGATGATTATAAATTTTTCATGCAGATAGATGAAGATTATTATCCAGATGCATTGCTTGATGGTGATTACATCTTTGGTTATGGTGCTTTGTATTTGTATAAAAATATATCCGACGGAAATATTATAGCTGGTTTTTGGCAGTGCTCGTAAAGATAAGTGATTAATAAAGGCTGGATTAATATTAATTATTCAGGCTTATATAATACAGATGATGTTTTTATTCATGATGCATTTACTTTCTTATTTTTTTAATTGCTTTTATAAAATTTTTCTAATTGATTATGGTATTAATACCAGGCCTCAGAAAATATATGTTTGTATAATTTAATAATAATTATTCACCCGTGTTGAAACTCTATCTCCGCCAAAATGTTAGTGTTTTAAAATGCATAATTTCAACTGGTTAAGATTGTAATTCGATAAGCACGACAGGATATCGTTGACATGAATGTAAAGGCACTAGAAACAAAATATGGTCTGATTTACGGTCGTGATGCTTTAATAGTATCTGGCACCGAGCTAAAACTTTACCCCTTTAATTTTTTGGTAAAAGCTTCTTTAAGTTTATCTTCTTGTGAGCCAAGTATAAAAGATGCTCCTGATGTTCGTATTGAGTTTTCATTCAGTAATATCGAAATGATGTCTGTATATAAAATAGATGATTATCCTTATGATGGGAATTTACAGTCGAGCTTTGATTTAATCGAAACTGAAAGGGAAGATGATCTGCAACGACTAGTGCTAAGCACATACGACCACGTTTTCGATATTATTGGAAAATGTGAGGTTAATTATCTTTAAATAAAGTCGCGGGGTGTATCATACTCACCCCGCTTAGTAAAGTGAGTGCAAAAGCTATACAGTTATAATTAAAGAAATTCCAATAAATTAATATAGCATTCATAATATATGTTTTGAAACACAGGGTGTTAAATATGTATTGGTTAAGAATTGCTTCAGATTACCCCAATAGTTATTGGTTTGAATACCAGCACCCTGACATATCTAGAAGTGCTTTTTCTCAATGTAAATCAATTGAAACTAACGAGGGGTATTTTTTTACATTAAAATCTAAGGTGAGTGAGAAGGCACTGCTTACATATGATTTCTATTATAGTGATGGGCCTATATTCATATCACCCAGACTAGCATCGCTAATTTCTTGTCGCGATGTTTTTCGGACTGATGTTCAACTTATTGATGCAACTGTATCTGTAAATGAAACCAAGCATCAAGGGTATAAAATAATTAATATACTAAGGGAGGTTTCATGCATCAATATGGAAGCTTCGGAAAGTCAACCTATATTAAGTTATTTACCTAATGGTCCAAGGAAGTTTAGTGAAATAGTCTTCAAAGGAAATGTTATTGAAGATTTTAGTATGGCAAGATGTAGTGAGTATAAATCTTGCATAATTATTTCAAATGAATTTAAAGAGTTCCTTTCTAAGAATAATGTGAAAGGAATAGATTTTGCTGACCCTATTTATTAATATGGATATGATTTAAATTAGCCAAAATGGTCCGGGGAATAATTTTCCCGGATTATAAAAGCCATTTAAATTACAATTAAATGGAATATATGATCTTATCATTAACTACTTTCTTTGCAAAGTATAAAAGATAACCCTCAAGGATTGTGCGTATGAATCGATTAGAATACAGAAAAGCGTACGGGTTAGATGGATTAATATATAAAATTATGGGTGGGTGTACATTAGATAATTTTTGTGTGTATACAAAAGAATATGAAGCATTGGCTAAAGAAGAGCTTGTTTGTTATTTAGATAACTATCCTGTCATTAGTGATGACGATGAGGAATTATATCCTGATTTTGTTGTCGAAAATTCGCTAGAGCTCTTTTTCTATGGAGAGCAATTTATAGATGTATTACATAATATCTCTATCCAAAGAGAAAAGCCATCTGTAGAAGATTTCATATCAGGTTTAAATTTTTATATCGAGAACGATAACTTCATTGAGCTTTGATTTAAAAAATGGGAGGCTAATTAAAAATTTATTTACTTAGCTTGTTTCAAGGTAATATATACTGAAAGTGTTATTCTAAATTAATTGGTTATTACTGGGGGCTATATTTATGGATGCGTCTGAGACCATGGTGAATGAGATTGAAAAAGCATTAAAACAATTTATTGTCATTTGCAATAAATACTCGCTGTCAGGGAGTTTCAGCACCGTCAATGATCTGGACAATGCCTTCCCGTCCAACTTACCTCGCTCGACAGAGGTGGAATTTTTATATAAAAATTATAATCCTGAAAAATTAAAGATTGAAACAGGCTTCACTTCAATTAAACTTCACTCAGTCAGTGAACTCTTGAAGGCTAATAGTGGTTATGAATACTTACCAGATAATTATCTTGTTATTGGTGATGATTTAGGTGGAGGTAAACCGATAATTGCGGTTATCGATGAAGGGAGTTCCTCTGTTTATGCAGGTTATGATGTAATTGAACCGTTTCAGATAGCTAATAGTCTCTCTGGGTTCATATATTCTTTAGCTAAGCTTATTGATTTGGTATATGGCCAATACGATATCTTTGATATAGCAGATGATAATGACGAAGTAAAAGATGATTTTATTGATGAGTTACGGGAAAGGATTGTGCCAATTATCGGTAATGAAAATTTTAATGCGTTTTATAATTATTTTTATGGGTAAATTGTTTTCTTTCAAAGAAAGCCAGCACAGCGATAATATTATTTTTTAGCTAAGTGATGTTCTCTGCGATTCTTGCGGGTATTTTAAGCAAAATTTAAAAGAGTAATGCTGTGTTTTTATTTAAGTTGAATTAATCTAATGCATGAAAGAAGAGGGATTATATGCATGCTACGCGAGTAATGGGAGAAGGATATGAACCTTACGTTGAGCAATTAGGTGACAAACTGATTTATTCATTACCTGTTGAATCGGGATTTGTCAGTTTTCATTTTGAGTTTGATATTCGTCAGACCGATCTTGACGTCCTGCTGTCCGATCATTACCGGCGGGCCGTCCTGGAAGTATCCGTACACACTGTGCTCCAGAGTTCGACGTTGAAGGGACATAAACGATTTACTCAGAACGATTTTGATAACCTTATTGCCACTACCCTTCATGCATCACAAGAGCATCTTAGCGCATTCATTTCTCAGATTAATCGGGAGCACAATATTTCGATTGAACATTATGTTAATGACATAGTGAATAGACGCTTAACTAAAGGATGAATATACCGATCCCAGATAAGGTCGATATTATTGTCAAAATCACGCTGGATCGATAGCTCTTTTCAATCTCGTGTTGCCCAAAGTGGTCAAAATCGATTTTTCGTGAGAAGCGCTCAGGTGGTTCTGTTTATTTTCATGGCGAAGCTTTCCATAAACGCTTATCTGTCGGTGTTGTCGTGATGCCTATCTTTTACCTTGCTAAACATTTTGCCGGGAGCAGGAGGCAGGTAAGGAAACAGAATCAGGATGAGCTAGCGTATTGTCACGCTTTATCTCATTGCCTGGCGCTTTTCATTGCATCCTGCTTCCCCGGGTTGCATTGCTGTTTTGTACCGGGAAGATAAAATGCCCAGATGGATCCGGATCTGTTCCGCCCGGACAACCCGCTCGGCCATTAGATGAGGCGGTGACATCAGAACCGTTTCCGCCATCAGAGCCATTTCCTCCATCACCACCCTTACCGCCATCAGCAGCATTTACAGCGAATGCACTGAGTAAGACCAAACAGGCAATAGCGCGCTTATTCATCAAAACCTCCATTGTTCAACCCATAAACATTCAGGAAAATATTCCCGCGAGGTTCCCTTTCGGAACATTTCACAGGTACACCTCACGTCTGACTTTCAATATTCTCTCTGACCGCCTTCAGCGTCCTTTTACGGATCCAGCCGCTGCCCGCCCGGATTATCAGCCAGTAAGCTGTCATCCTTAGCCGAGTGCTTCTGTCCGGACAATAGACGAACGTTTCCGTACAGAGTTCATGTTGCCCTGGCGCCAGTTCCGTTATCCGATAGCGAAGTAACAGTTTCGCACTGCCCGGAGCGGCTGGCGTCTGAAAAGCACTAGCATCCGGCACGTCTTCCAGACCGAAATCTGTTCGACAGAATTGCCCGATTAAGCCATAGCACAGCTCAGATGCTGAGCTTTTCAAAAGGGTAAAGCTGTGCAAACCAAAGTCGCCGATCGCGTTAGACTGCGGGTTGCGCAGAAATTTCTGCGGTATTTGACGTAATGACATTAGCCGCCGAATCACGGGGTCTTACCGGACGTCAAAGTTAGCAATCAATGGCAGAATAGTTTCAGGATGACCAGTATGAATAACCGTTCGATGTTTCTCATGAAATTGAAACTGGGGTAGAAAAGCGGGAACGTCCCGCCAGTGAGTAAGCGCTTTGCGGGTAACGAAACCTGGATTCAGCATCTATCATCCCTGTCATCCTTTGAGCCCAGCCAGAGTAACAGATGCTTTGATATAGACAATTACCAGGAAAAGAGAGGGGTATCTGGCCGAAATCCTCGCCCGTCCGCAGTAGCAGAACCCCGGCCTCCCATCACCCGCCTCAGTGCGCCGAAATATACGGCTCCTTCACAAACTCCGCCAGCAGCCAGACCATGTCATGCAGCAGTCCGGTCAGGTCTTTCGCCACGCTCGCAGGCAGTGTCCCTCCCATCACCGCCAGCGTTAACGCCACAGCATAATCCACCTGCAACGCCGTTTCCTGCCAGCAGTCCGGTACGCAGGAAACGATCTTCTCCCCCGTGATGAGCCGTTCAACCAGATGCGGGGGAAGTTCCGTATCGCAATGTTCACGCAGGCGTTTAAGCAGTTCCAGCAAGCGCTCGCAAAGTATGGAAAACGTCACGGGATCATCAGTTTCAACCAGCACGCTCACACAGGCGGCGCAGGTATCAGCCAGTTCGAAGAGATCTGCGGAATCGCAAAGCTGAAGATTGATGAGGTGTTGAACAGCGCTTTCTTCAGAGAGCGCATAAGAAAACTTAGGGGTAGTAGCCATTTAGCATCCTCTTTGTGAAAAAAATGTCATGTTATGCTAACGGGTTCCTACGCCCGGTTACGGATGTGCCGCAACGCAGGCACTTTACGGCGGCGAAAAAAGGAAGGAAAGGGATGCCCATGAATTACATAAGGTTGTTTGCAGGTTTGCGAGGCGGCTTCCAGAAGGGCATTGCCGGGTGGCGGCTACGCCTTACCCAGCCTACGAAAACACCAAACCTCCTCACGCCATGGGGTATTAATGTGGGATCATCAATAACTTCCTTCACGCAGACATTTTCATTTTGCTCAACCCTTCTAATAACATCTGCGTCGCGCGGGAAGATTTTCCCGCCGCCGAACAAACCACCCCAAACTCCCGGCACAGCGAAGGCGTCACGGGCGCGACGCACAAACCGCGTAATTCACCCGGCAGGGCGGATTCCGGTATCAGCGCGACGCCCATGCCTTCGCGTACCAGCAGGCAGGCGCTGATCCAGTCGCGGACGGTCACGCGTACGTCAGACAACTGCAAGCCTGCCTGTTCCATCAGGCTTTTTCCATTAACAGCACAACCGCCTGTAGCGAGTACAAAAGGCTGGTCTGCCAGTTCCTCAAGGGTGATGCCGCGCGCACGCGCATCACGAGCCTGACGGTGGCTGGCCGGCAGCACCGCGACCCACGCATCTTGCCCCAGGATCGCACCCGCGCGTCCGGGAACAGGGTTCATGACCACGCCCAGATCAACCGTATCTGCCGCCAGCCACTCTTCGACTTCCTGGTCCGTCCCTTCCAGTACAACCACCTCGATTTCAGGATGCAGGCGCTTTAATTCCCGCAGCAGTCCTGGCAAAAAAGTGGATGTCACCGAAGGAAAGCTGGCTAGACGAATGCGCCCGCCATTCAGCCCCCGGCTCTCATCCGCCAGGACGCGGATGGCGTCCAGCCGCGCCAGCATACTTCTTGCTTCTTTAACAACCCGCTCACCCAGGGCAGTCACGCCGATGTGCCGACGCTCACGCGTGAATACTGCAAATCCTAATGAGGCCTCTAACTGGGCGATCGCCTGGCTGGCACCAGACTGCGTCATGCCAACCTCTTCAGCGGCACGCGAAATATTACTGGCATCGGCCACTGCAACCAGTAAGCGCCAGTGCAAAAGATTCATCATGGGTATCAGTAGCTCAGCTAATAGTTAATTTATTAATCATTAATTTTACAGTGATAAAGGCTTTAAGCACAGTGTAGGCAAACCGAATCTTTATCACTTAGCCGCTTTAACGGAGAGATTATGAAACTCTATTACGCCCCGGACACCTGTTCACTCTCACCCCATATCGTGCTTCGCGAACTGGCGATTGAGTTTGAACTGGTTAAAGTGGACAACAGGAGCAAGCTTACCGCTGACGGGCGCGACTTCCTGACCATTAACCCTAAAGGGTATGTCGCTGCGCTTGAGTTGAATGACGGGAAAATACTGACCGAAGGGCCAGCGATTTTGCAGTACCTCGCGGACCTCAAGCCGGAGAGGGGGCTGGCACCGCGAGCAGATAGCTGGGAGCGGGTGCGGCTTCAGGAATGGCTTAACTTTATCACCAGTGAAATACACGCCGGATCGGCACCTCTTTTCAACCGCGCGCTGCCCGAAGAGGCCAAATCGATTTTTCGCGAGAAGCTGTTCAGGCGGTTCAGTTTTCTTCAGGAAACGCTCTCCACAAGCGCTTATCTGACGGGAGCGTCATTCAGCGTGGCAGATGCCTATCTTTTCACCGTGCTGGGGTGGGCCAGGTTCTTCGCCATTGAGCTGAGCCCCTGGCCTGCGTTGCTGGAATACAGGGAAAAAATCAGTGCCCGTCCAGCGGTGCAGGCCGCATTAGTTGCGGAAGCGACTCAGTAAGACGCTAAAGCGGGTTTTTGCCGATCGTGAGTGAATATCTGCCATTTTATGTCCGACGTGCTCAGGGTAAAGACGGCAGTGGCCAGCGTGTTCTCTTCATCCGGGTCCTGTGGCGAGAGACGATAAATCGGGAGCGCGGGATCATGCTGGTCTGAAAGAATACCCAGTGCTGCCGCACCATCAAGGTGAGATTGCGTCTCCAGCCAGGCGTTTAGCCGCTGCTGGCGTGACCGGGAGCTGTCAGTGATCACCTGCTCAACCGCATCAAGCTGAGGGTGGATAAGGTGATTAGCATGGGCGAAAACCTCCCGCAGCGGCATAACGGAACAGCCTGTTCCCGTAGCCTCCACGCTAAACAGTCGGCTGTCTCCCATTTGTCCCACCGTATGGTGAAATGCACCGGCGCGTGGCTCGGTAGTCAGGATGGAGATGGCTTCAGCTAGCGTGGCGGCATTCAGCGCGGCGCGGGCTAATACCTGACGCGGTATGCCGCGTGGACGGTGCAAAGCGCGTATGTTATTCACCGTATTCACCACGCCCTTTTCGTTTACGGCGAAGGTATGTCCGCAAATCGATCCCGGGTAGGCAAAACTGGTAAATGCCAGGCCGTCATCCGGGGTAATGCTGACGATGGCGCAGTCATGTCGAAGCTGTGGGAAACCGTCTTCATTATGCGCAATAATCAGCTCTCCCTCAGCGGTGCTTCCCGCGACCGTGGTACAGCCATCAGAGGTCGAGCGCACCAGATCGCCGCGGCAGTTCCAGGCAAACACCTCATCAAACGATGCTTCCAGCCCCTCGGCTAATCCCTCCAGCTCCTGCCAGATAAGGGGATACTGAGACTGGACCAGCGAGCGCATGCTCCGGGTCTGTTCTGCGTCTTTCATGGCAGTAACGGTTTGCCACAACGCCGTTTGCGTCAGTTTTGCATGCCAGGCCTCGCGTCCGAACGCGCCGAGCGCCTGACCTACTGCAAAAGCGGAACCACGAATGTCGATTTTTTTCATAGTGTTATCATTCACTTCTGTTCAGGATACATGTTGCAAAAATTCTTTCAGGCGTGGATTGCGACTGCTATTCAGCAGCATATCAGGTGGACCATCTTCGGCAATGGTGCCGCCATCAATAAAGATTAGCCGCGATGCCACATCGCGGGCGAAGCCGATTTCATGGGTCACAATCACCATGGTCATGCCTTCTTCGGCCAGCGAGCGCATGACTTTCAGCACCTCATGCCGTAATTCGGGGTCCAGCGCTGAGGTCGGCTCATCGAATAGCATCATTTTCGGTTTCACCGCCAGGGCTCTGGCAATGGCCACGCGTTGCTGCTGACCGCCAGAGAGTTCTGATGGGTAGTGACTGGCGCGTTCGCGTAAGCCAACGCGGTCCAGTAACGCGAGTGCCTGTTCCCGCGCGGCGGCTTTGCTCTGTTTGCGTACGCGAACCGGACCAAACATCACATTCTCCAGCGCCGTCAGATGGGGAAACAGATGGAACTGCTGAAACACCATCCCGGCTTCACGGCGGATATCACACTCGTTAGCGTGAGGATCGGTAAGATGCATTCCCGCTACCAGCAGCGTGCCGGAGGAAATTTCCTCCAGTTTGTTAATGCAGCGCAGCAGCGTCGACTTACCCGATCCGGAAGGGCCGATGATCACCACCACTTCGCCGGCGTCAATTTTTAAATTGATGTCGTGCAGCACCTGAGTGGCGCCGAAATTTTTCGACACTGCGCTAAACTCAACCATGCTCATAAAATATGGATCCTTTTCTCCAGTTGCTTCAGCAGGAAACTCAGGCACAGCGTCACCAGCAGGTAGATCATTGCCACGGCAGTCCAAACTTCCAGCGCGCGAAAATTACCGGCAATAATTTCTTGCCCTTGACGAGTCAATTCCGCCACACCAATTACAATAAACAGCGAGGTGTCTTTAATACTGATAATCCACTGATTACCCAACGCCGGGATCATACGGCGTAATGCCAGCGGCATAATGACATGCCATAGCGTGCTGCGTTGGGATAATCCCATTGCCAGGCTGGCCTCTCTAAATCCTTTATTAATTGAGAGGATTGCCCCTCGGGTGATTTCTGCAATATAGGCACCCGAGTTAATCACAATAGTCGTAATGGCTGCCGTCACCGGATCAATATGAATCGGTAGCACCATGGGGAGTGCGAAGTAAATAAACATCACTTGCACCATAATCGGCGTGCCGCGGATTAACTCGACAAAGACTAACGAGACGGTTTTTGATATCTTTCCCCCAAGCGCACGGCAGGTTCCCGCCAGCAGGCCAATAATAAAACCACCCAATAAACCTGATAATGAAATAATCAGGGTCAACTGTAGTCCTTGCAACAACAACGGCAGGGACTCCCAAATATATTTACTGTCGAAATTCATCATTCTACCCGTTAAGATGCAACGAGGTCGGATCGCTCCGACCTGGCGGGATTATTTTGGCTGTTTAGCAAACCACTTCACGTAGATCTTGCTGTACGTTCCGTCCGCGCGTAGCGCCTCCAGTGCAGCGTTGATCTTTGGCGTCAGGCAGCTGTTTTTCTGCATCGCAAAGCCGTAGTGCTGTGGCAGAATGCTGTCAGTTTCGCCGGTAGATTTCACTTTGCCATCACCTGCCGTTTTAACGTAATAGAGCACGTTGGGTGAGTCATGTACCACGGCATCAAGATTACCTGCCTGCAAATCTAGATAGGCGTTATCGATATTCGGGAATTCGACATAGTTCGCCTTATATTTGCTTTTCATAAAACTGGCCGCCGCCGTTCCCTGCTTTAATCCCACTTTTTTCCCTGCTAAATCGCTGAATTTAGTAATGGTATTGTCGCTGCTTTTAACCGCCATTAATAAATCAGCATTATAATAACCCTCGCTGAAATCGACGACCTGTTTACGCGCGTCGGTTATCGTAATGCCCGCCATGGCGACATCCAGATTCCGTGATTGCAACCCCGGGATTAGCCCGCCGAAGTCCATCGGGCGTAATTCGTAGCTGACATTCATCTTTTTTAGCGATGGCATCCCACAAATCAATATCAAAGCCGACGTATTTATCGCCTTGTTTAAATTCAAAGGGGACAAACGCGGTATCAACGCCAACCGTTAATTTATCCTGCGCTTGTGCCACAAAACTGGCGGAGCAAGCGACCAGCGCTAACGTAACTTTTAATTTAGTCAATAATCCGGACATAATTACCCTCGGAGTCAGTGAAGTAGCGTGCATGAATGTCACCTGACGAAATAAATCGAAAGGGGAAATAAAAAACGTTGATATATAGGGCGCACTCTCATGCGCCAAAATTAAAACAGTAGCTTATGCGGGGATAATCTCATCCCGAGTGTCGGGTACCGGCGTCTGTGCGCCGTTCATAATCATTGAGAGAAAACTGTAATAACCATTGATTCCGATCAGATCTACCACGCCTTTCTCGCCCCACAGCGCGATAGCGTGCTGCCAGGTGGTATCGCTGACCTTCTGCTGCTCGTGTAACTCCTTACAAAAGTGATAAATCACCAATTCATCCGACTGCAGATCTTCTGGAAGACGTTTTTCATTAATCGCCTGTACCGCCGCAGCAGAAATACCCTTCTCGCGCGCTATCGGCGCATGAATCGCCCACTCTACAGGCTGTGACCAGTGCCGCGCGGTCATCAAAATCGCCAGTTCCGACAGGCGCTGTCCCAGCGCGCTGCGATAACGCAGGTATTCTCCCATGCGTTGTGCATGGGCCATCAGCTCTGGGCTGCGCAGCAGCGGCTCGAAAGGAGGCAGCAGCGCACCGCGGGGTCCGTTGATTATCTCTTCGGCTAAAGCACGCTGTTGGTCGTCCCACGCATGCTCCGCCAGCGGCGGTAAACGATTGATCATAATCTGCTGGTCTCTTCGCGAATCACGGTGTTCAGCGTATCCACCACAAAGTCGAGCTGGCCAGGCGTGACAATAAACGGTGGTGCGATCAGGATATGGTCGCCATACTGCCCGTCAATTGTTCCACCCATTGGATAGACCATCAGCCCACGTGACATACAGTTTGCTTTGATTGCTGCGTTAAGTTTCAGGGCAGGATCGAAGGGGGTTTTGCTGGCTTTATCGCGTACCAGCTCAACACCCGCAAATAAGCCGCGTCCACGCGTATCACCGACGTGCGGTAATTCCCCCAGTACCTCGCGCAATGCGTTGTGCAGGTAAGCCCCCTGTTGCTGGACCGCCTGCAGCAAATTATCGCGCGCAATCACCTGCTGCACGGCCAGGGCTGCGGAAGCGGCGGTCGCGTGACAAATGTAGGTGTGCCCGTGCTGGAACAGACCGCTACCGGCCTGCAGGGCTGAGACAATCTTCTCGCTCGCTAATACTGCGCCAATCGGCTGATAGCCGCCTCCCAGCCCCTTCGCGATGGTCACCAAATCCGGCACCACATCATCCTGTTCAAACGCATGCAATGTGCCGGTGCGTCCCATGCCACACATGACTTCATCCGCGATATAGAGGATGCCGTATTTATCACACAGGTTGCGTACACCTTTAAGATAGCCCGGGGTAGGGGGAGTGGCGCCGGTGGTGGCCCCCACCACGGTTTCTGCACAGAAACCAATAATGGTGTCGGGACCGGCCTCAATAATGGCCTGCTCCAGCTCGTTGAGCAGACGCGTGGTGTATTGCTGCTGGGTTTCGTCTGCGCGGCGGTCGCGATACTCATTGCAGGCCGAAACGCGGATCACGTCGATCAACAAGGGAGCAAACTGGCGGCGGCGCCATTCATTGCCTCCCACCGCGAGCGCCCCAAGGGTATTGCCATGATAGCTCTGTTTGCGGGCGATAAATTTGGTGCGCGACGGCTGACCGATCTCAACAAAATACTGACGCGCCAGCTTGAGCGCGGTTTCGACCGCTTCCGAACCGCCCGAAACGAAATAAGCATAGTTAAGATCGCCTGGCGCCGTACGCGTCAACTGTTCAGCAAGCTGTTCAACGGTGTCGCTGGTAAAAAAACTGGTATGGGCGTAGGCCAGTTGATCGATCTGGCGATGCATCGCCGCCAGCACGTCAGGATGCGCATGACCTAAACAGGAAACGGCGGCACCACCGCAGGCATCCAGATACTGCTTTCCCTGTGCATCAAAAATGTATGCCCCTTGAGCACGCGCCGCCACGGCGGGCGTACTGCGTAGACTGCGGTGAATGATATGGCTCATGCTGGTCCTGCTCCTGAATACGCTGTGTTAATAAAGCGCATCTTGCAGGATTCATTTGTATCACGTCAATGTTATTTAGATTCAAATGTATTCTGTTTTCTTATGCCAAATGCAAATGAATCATTTTTCAGGGTTTACCGGGCACGACATAGGCACCCGAGTCGATAAGATAGCGTTCAGCATTTTCGATTTTACTCACTGCTTCCCGGCCATGGCGAGCCACCAGCATCGCCAGTAAACACTCAGCCAGCCCCATGCCAGACACCACGGAAGGGAAAAACGACGGGCTGTCGATAGAGAACAGCAGCGTGCAGTCGGCAGCCTGGGCTAATGGTGAGACGGGTGAATCCGTGATGGCGACGATTGTCGCGCCCGCCTGCTGAGCCGCGCGTAAAACATCCAGTGACTCACGGGAATAGGGGGCAAAACTGGTGAGTAACAGGCAATCTTGTGCTGTTATTTCGCGGGTGAATACCTCAATGTTGCTCGCCAAACCATCAATGAGCGACACCTGCCGATTGAACAATCGATAGACATAAAACAGCGACCAGGCAATAGGAAAGCTGGCACGGAAGCCGCAAATATAGACATTCTCAGCCGCGTCCAACAGCGATACAGCCTGCTCCATGGCCTGATGGTTTTCATTTTGTGTAAACGCCAGATTGGCCTGATGTGCCTGAAACACCTCTTCATACAGCTGGGGTTGAGTGCCTTTGGCGATCAGTTTCTCAGCTTTGGATACATATGTATCATTTCGTAGCCCGAGTTCATCAATGAAAGCGTCCTTGAGTTCACCCCAGCCGTTGTAACCCAATCGCTGCGCCAACCGCAGCAACGTGGCGGGTTTTACACCGGCTTCACTGGCGAAGGCACGCATTGATAGCACAACTAGTTGATTGGTATTCTGTAGCGAGAACTCGGCAGCACGCTGTAATTCTGCAGACAACTCGCTGAATGTACTGACAATATTTTCCCTTGGATTCATAGCAAATAGTCCCGCTCTTTAAAGTTAGCGCTGCTGTCGTTAGCGTACGTTCGATCTTCCCAGACCGAACGGGTTCGCGTTGTCCCGGAAACGGATGATGAAAACACAGAGTCAATAAGTCAACGGGGAGCAGAACAGGGATTATCAGCCAGGCTATTTTTCATTCAAATAGATATCAGGCCGCGTAATCGTCCATGCATAGTTTTTTCTGTTTACGGGCTCGTAGCCAAATTTTTCATAAAGCCAGGGTGCAGTTGTGGTAAATAACATGATCCTGCGAAGCTGCTCAAACACAGGGTGATGATGTATGCATTCCATAACCCATCTTCCAAGCCCTTTGCCCTGATGTTCTTCAAGGATATAGACATCGCAAAGGTAGGCGAAGGTCGCATAATCTGTTATCAGACGCGCGAAACCAATCTGGTGTTCATTATGATAAAGGCCAAAGTTAAGACTGTTTTCTATTGAGGCAGAAACAATGTCCAGGGGAATGCCTTTTGCCCAGGTTGACCTCGTCAGATATTGATGAATAGCCTGCACATCAAGCTTTTCTCTGTCTGTACTCACCAGATAGTTATTCTTATAGCATTCGTATTTCTCTAAAACCTGATAGGGTTTTCTATGAAGCATAGCTTCGCTCCTCGCTCATTCCAGCCCTTCAATATTCGACTTAACCGCTTTCAGCGTCCTTTTACGGATCCAGCCGCTCCCGGCCCGTATTGCGAGCCAGTAAGCTGCCATTTTGAGTTGAGTACGTTTGTCCAGACAATAGACGAAGGTTTCCGTACAGAGTTCATGTTGACCTGGGGCCAGTTCCGTTACCTGGTAGCGCAGCAGCAATGTCGCGCTACCCGGCGCGGCTGGCGACTGAAAAGCCATGGCGTCCGGGGCGTTTTCCAGACCGAAATTAGTCCGCCAGAATTGTCCTTTTAAGCCATAGCAGAGCTCAGATGCAGAGTTTTTCAACAGGGTAAAACTGTGCAGGCCAAAGTTGCTGATTGAGTCAGCACGCTGATTACGTAGTAATTTCTGCGGTAATTGCCGTAAAGCCATCAGTCGACGAATCACGGCATCTTGCCGGACGTCAAAGTTTGCAATCAACGGCAGAATATTTTCAGGATGCGCGGTATGAATGACCGCTCGGTGTTTTTCATGAAACTGGAACTGGGGGAGAAAAGGGGGAACATCCTGCCACTGAGCAAGCGCTTTGCGGGTAACGAATCCGGGGTTCAGCATTCCTCTTCCTTGTCATCCTTTGAGTCCTGCCAGAGTAACAGATGGTTTGCGGCAGACAATTACCAGGAAAGCGTAGTACCGAAGCGTGCATTAGTAAGACCTTTACCGTTCCAGGATCCCGTGATTTGACAACAAAGGCTGACTTGCCGGGTGGCGGCTACGCCTTACCCGGCCTACAAACCAGAAGTGCTGCGCCGCTACCCCTCGCTCATCATCGCCAGAAACCGCTTCACCGTCCGCGAGCGTTCAAAACGCCGCCAGCAGAGCGCGATATCGGTATAAAGCTCCGGTGAGCTCAGCGTGTGATAGGTAACATTCGGCGGAGAAATGGCCGCCATTGATTTCGGTACCAGCGCGAAGCCGCCGCCCGCGGAAACCATGCTCAGGGAGGATGAAAGCTGTGACGACTGCAGCGCGTGCTGCACATCGATCCCGGCCCGTTCGCAGCAGCCGTAAACCCGGTCGTACAGGCCGGGCGCGACCTCCTGCGGGAACAGCACCACTGGCGTATCACGCAGCTGATCCAGCGCCAGATCGCCGCTTGCTGCCAGCGGATGGTCGCGATGCAGCGCCACCACCATCGGCTCCCGGTCGAGAATTGTTAACTCGAACGCTTTGCTGCTCTCGCAGGGCAGGCGCACGAAGGCGATATCCAGCTCACCCTCCGCCAGCTTCGTCGTCAGCGAAGACATATTGGCTTCTACCTGGTGAACCTGCACCGCCATGTTCTGCACCTGAAACTGACGGATCAGCGCGAAAATTTTGGGGTGAAAAGCGTCGGAGCTGGTGATGCCAATCGACAGGCTGCCGTTCAGCCCGCGCGCGATGCCGCGGGCTTTCTCCAGCGCGGCGTCGCTCAGCGCCAGGATCTTGCAGGCGTCCTCGTAAAAGGCTTCTCCCGCTTCGGTCAGCTCCACGCCCCGCGTCAGACGTCTGAACAGCGGCGTGCCCACTTCCTCTTCGAGCCGTTTGATCTGCTGACTCAGAGGAGGCTGTGAAATACCCAGCGCTTCGGCCGCCCTGGTGAAGTGTCGCTCGCGTGCAACCGCGACAAAATACCGCAGATAACGAAGTTCCATATCAAAAACGTCTCAAACCACCATGGTTTCTATATTGGAACTCTCTGCTGAATCGGGTCAACATTTATTTAACCTTTCTAAATAAAGTTGAAGAGGACGAGCGTGATGATGCATTCATCTGCCTGCGACTGTGAGGCCAGCTTGTGCGAGACCCTGCGCGGGTTCTCCGCCCAGCATCCTGACAGCGTGATCTTTCAGACATCGCTAATGAGCGCCCTGCTAAGCGGCGTGTACGAGGGGGAGACCACCATCGCCGATCTGCTGGCGCACGGTGATTTTGGTCTGGGCACCTTCAACGAGCTGGACGGTGAAATGATTGCCTTCAGCAGCAAAGTGTACCAGCTGCGCGCCGACGGCAGCGCCCGGGCCGCGAAGCCAGAGCAGAAAACGCCGTTCGCGGTGATGACCTGGTTCCAGCCGCAGTACAGGATAACCTTTAATGCGCCGGTCAGCCGTCAGCAGATCCACGACGCGATCGACCAGCAAATCCCCTCCGATAACCTGTTCTGCGCGCTGCGCATCGACGGCAATTTCCGCCATGCCCACACCCGCACTGTACCGCGCCAGACGCCGCCGTACCGCGCGATGACCGATGTGCTGGACGACCAGCCGGTGTTCCGCTTTAACCAGCGCGAAGGGGTGCTGGTCGGGTTCCGCACGCCGCAGCATATGCAGGGCATCAACGTGGCCGGCTATCACGAGCATTTCATCACCGATGACCGTCAGGGCGGGGGACATCTGCTCGACTACCAGCTGGAGAGCGGCGTGCTCACCTTCGGTGAAATTCACAAGCTAATGATTGATCTGCCCGCCGACAGCGCGTTTTTACAGGCCAACCTTCACCCCAGCAATCTTGATGCAGCGATCCGTTCCGTCGAAAACTAACAGGAGAACTACCGTGAACAGTGAGAAACAGTCACGTCAGTGGGCGCACGGCGCCGATATGGTTGTCGGCCAACTGGAAGCGCAGGGCGTGAAGCAGGTGTTTGGCATTCCGGGCGCGAAAATCGACAAGGTCTTTGACTCCCTGCTGGACTCCTCCATCGAGATTATTCCCGTCCGCCACGAGGCCAACGCGGCGTTTATGGCGGCGGCGGTAGGGCGGCTGACCGGCAAGGCCGGGGTCGCGCTGGTCACCTCCGGGCCGGGCTGTTCCAACCTGATCACCGGCATCGCCACCGCCAACAGCGAAGGCGATCCGGTGGTGGCGCTGGGCGGGGCGGTGAAGCGGGCGGATAAAGCCAAGCTGGTGCACCAGAGCATGGACACCGTTGCCATGTTCAGCCCGGTCACCAAATACGCTGTAGAAGTCAGTTCACCGGATGCGATTGCCGAAGTGGTATCGAACGCGTTTCGCGCCGCCGAGCACGGCAGGCCGGGGGGCGCGTTCGTCAGCCTGCCGCAGGATATTGTCGACCAGCCCGCCACGGGGGCAATTTTACCCGCCAGCGGCCCTGCGCTGATGGGCCCGGCGCCGGAATCCGCCATTAACGACGTGGCGAAGCTTATCGAGAACGCCAAAAATCCGGTCATCCTGCTCGGCCTCATGGCTAGCCAGCCGGCCAACAGTAACGCGCTGCGTAAGCTGCTGGAGAAAAGCCGCATTCCGGTCACCAGCACCTATCAGGCTGCCGGGGCGGTGAACCAGGAGCACTTCACCCGCTTTGCCGGACGCGTCGGCCTCTTTAACAACCAGGCAGGCGACAGGCTGCTGCACCTGGCGGACCTGATTATCTGCATCGGCTACAGCCCGGTGGAGTACGAGCCGTCCATGTGGAACAGCGGCGACGCCACGCTGGTGCACATTGACGTGCTGCCCGCCTATGAAGAACGTAACTACGTGCCGGATCTGGAGCTGGTGGGGGACATCGCCGAAACGCTGAACCTGCTCGCTAACCGCATCGAGCACAAGCTGGAACTCAGCCAGCGGGCGTCGGAAATTCTGGTCGATCGCCAGCATCAGCGCGATCTGCTCGACCGCCGCGGCGCCTCGCTCAACCAGTTTGCTCTGCATCCGCTGCGCATCGTGCGGGCCATGCAGGACATCGTGAATAACGACGTCACGCTCACCGTGGACATGGGCAGCTTCCACATCTGGATCGCCCGCTATCTCTACAGCTTCCGGGCGCGTCAGGTGATGATCTCCAACGGTCAGCAGACCATGGGCGTCGCGCTGCCGTGGGCGATCGGCGCGTGGCTGGTGAATCCGGGGCGCAAAGTGGTGTCCGTGTCCGGCGACGGCGGCTTCCTGCAGTCGAGCATGGAGCTGGAAACCGCGGTGCGCCTTAACGCCAACGTGCTGCACATCATCTGGGTGGATAACGGCTACAACATGGTGGCAATCCAGGAAGAGAAAAAATACCAGCGGCTTTCCGGCGTCGAGTTCGGCCCGGTCGATTTCAAAGCCTATGCCGACGCCTTCGGTGCGAAGGGCTTTGCCGTGGAGAGCGCGGACGCGCTTGAGCCGACGCTGCGCGCGGCAATGGATGTCGACGGCCCCGCCGTGGTGGCCATTCCCGTCGACTACAGCGATAACCCGCTGCTGATGGGCCAGCTCCATCTCAGCCAGATTTTGTGAATCAATATAAGGACAGAGAAATGCAAAAAGTTGCTCTCGTAACAGGCTCAGGCCAGGGGATTGGTAAAGCGATTGCGCTGCGCCTGGTGAAAGATGGTTTTGCCGTCGCCATCGCGGATTACAACGAGGAGACGGCGAACGCCGTAGCCGACGAAATCATCCGCAACGGCGGAAAAGCCGTCGCCGTGAAGGTGGACGTATCCAACCGCGAGCAGATGTTTGCGGCGGTGGAGAAAGCCCGCACCGCGCTGGGCGGCTTTAACGTCATCGTCAACAACGCCGGGATTGCGCCGTCTACCCCTATCGAATCCATCACCCCGGAGATTGTCGACAAGGTCTACAACATCAACGTGAAAGGGGTGATCTGGGGCATTCAGGCCGCGATCGACGCGTTTCGTAAAGAGGGGCACGGTGGGAAAATCATCAACGCCTGCTCCCAGGCGGGCCATACCGGCAACCCGGAACTGGCCGTCTACAGTTCCAGTAAATTCGCGGTGCGCGGTTTAACCCAGACCGCCGCACGGGATCTCGCTCCGCTGGGGATCACCGTAAACGCCTACTGCCCGGGCATCGTCAAAACGCCGATGTGGGCGGAGATCGACCGTCAGGTCTCCGAGGCGGCGGGTAAACCGCTCGGCTACGGCACCGAAACCTTTGCCAAACGCATCACGCTTGGCCGCCTGTCCGAGCCGGAAGACGTGGCCGCCTGCGTTTCATACCTCGCCGGGCCAGACTCTGACTACATGACCGGCCAGTCGCTGCTGATTGATGGTGGGATGGTGTTCAACTAAATTCTAATAAGCTCTGACATGAGTTTTCCCCTGCCCCCGTGCAGGGGCTTTTTTTTGTCTCCTCCGCCATTGTGCATTACACTGCGCGCTGCAAAACTTTAGTCATTACGATCTGACAGGCGGTAACAGCGATGAACGGTACAATCACAACGTGGTTTAAAGATAAAGGCTTTGGATTTATCAAAGATGAAAACGGCGATAACCGCTATTTTCATGTGATTAAGGTCGCGAACCCCGATCTGATTAAAAAAGATGCCGCGGTGACCTTTGAGCCAACCACCAATAACAAAGGCCTCTCCGCCTATGCGGTGAAGGTGATCCCCGAAAGTAAGCACCTCTATATTGCGGGCGAGCGCGTGAAGCTCACCTCGATCAAATCCTTCGTAGTGTTCAGCGAAGAAGAGCCGGTTGATGCCAAAATCGACAAAGAGAACGCGGTGCTGTCGGTAGGACTGCTGATGAACAGCATCAAGCCGAAGTCCGATAAAAAGCCGGGCGAAACGCGTTCGGTGAAGAAGCTGGCGATCACCACCTTCCAGAATACGACGATGATTTTCACCGAAGATGAGATCGACATCGATGCCACGGTGAAGCTGCTGAAGTGATTTTTTGCCGGGTGGCGGCTACGCCTTACCCGGCCTACGAAACCCGTGCGGCGCTCGCCGCCGCACGGTTTACCCCATCCTGTGTTCACCCCTCAACATTGCCTCCCGGTCAAACACCTTCTGGATCTCACCGTGCGCCATAAACGCCGCCCGGTCGGACATATGCGCAACCACGTCCGCGTCGTGGCTCACCAGCAGGTAGGTCATGCCGTGCTCGGCCTTCAGGCGGTTGAGCAGGTTCAGGATTTCCGCCTGCACCGACATATCCAGCGCCGAAGTGGGCTCGTCCAGTAGCAGAAGCTGTGGCCGCAGCAGCAGCGCCCGGGCAATGGCAACGCGCTGGCGCTGGCCGCCGGAAAGCTGATGCGGATAACGTTTACCCGCGTCGGCGGAAAACCCCACCTGCTGTAGCGCATCCGCCACCTTTTCGGCAACCTGCGTTTCACCGTGGATGTTTAACGGCTCTGACAGGGTACGCGCAACGGTGTGGTTCGGGTGCAAAGAGGCCCACGGATCCTGAAACACCATCTGCACGTTGCGGCGAAGCTCGCCTTCAAAACGTCGTCCTGGCCGTAACGCTTCTCCCAGGATCGCAATGCGGCCGTTCCACTCGCGCTGCAGCCCCGCCAGCACGCGCAGAATAGTCGATTTCCCGCAGCCGGATTCACCGATCAGGCTGAAGGTCTCGCCTTTCTCAATAGCAAAGCTGGCGGCGGACACCGCCGTTTTCTCCCCGAAGCTCACCTGGAGCTGGTTTACGTCAACGAGAGCCATTGTTCACCTCCTTCCACGGCTGCGAGCGGTCCAGCGTCGGCAGCATCTGGCCGAAGGTACTGGCGTTCGGACGGCAGGTCCACAGGGTGCGCGTGTACGGATGCGTCGCCTGCGGGAGCTGGCTTGCCGCCATCTCATCGACCTTTTCGCCCTGATACATCACCAGCACGCGGTCGCAGTGTTCCGCCACCAGCGGCAGATCGTGGCTGATGAGCAGCATCGCCATCTGGCGCTCTTCAGACTGCTCCACCAGCAGCTCGAGGATCTGGTTGCGCAGGCGGGCGTCCAGTGCGGAAGTGGGTTCGTCGGCAATCAGCACCTGCGGGTTGTTGATCAGCGCCATCGCAATCATCACCCGCTGGCCCATGCCGCCGGAGAGTTCGCCGGGGTAGCGCTGGAGGACATGTTCGTTAAGTCCGACGGCGCGGATGATGTCGTGAATGCGTGCCAGACGTTCAGCGCGGGGCAGGCGCTGATGCAGGGTCAGCGCCTCATCAAGCTGAGCGGCGACGTTTTTCGCCGGATTCAGCGCGTAGCGCGGGTCCTGCAGGACCATTGCAATCCCGTTACCGCGCAGCGCCTGCCAGCGGCGGGTGCTCAGGGTCAGCAGGTCGTTGCCAAGCACGTTAAGCCGGTTCGCGCTCACGATGCCGGGTTGACGCACCAGCCCCATCAGGGCGCGGGCGGACATCGACTTGCCCGAGCCGGATTCCCCCACCAGCGCCAGCCGCTCGTTGCCTAACGTAAAGCTCAGGCCGTTGACCACGCGCGCGGCGGGGTAGTCGATATTCAGCGCATCGACGATGACGCGTTGTTCAGTCATGCTGTGGCTCCAGTACGTCGCGCAGGCCATCGCCCAGCAGGTTAAAGGCCAGGCTGGCAAACAGAATCGCCCCGCCTGGAATGGCAGCAATCCACCACTGGTCGAAAATCACCTGCATGCCGTCGGCAATCATCGCGCCCCATTCGGCCATTGGCGGACGTGCGCCAAGGCCGAGGAAGCCGAGACCGGCGGCGGCCAGAATAATGCCTGCCAGATCCAGCGCCAGCCGCACAATCGCGGATGGAAGACACAGGGGCAGAATATGGCCGACCAGCAGGCGCGGGCCGCGAATGCCCATCATCTCGGCGGCGGCCAGGTAGTCGCTGTGGCGCAGACGCTGGATTTCACTCCGGGCCTGACGCGCGTAGGCGGGCCAGGTGGTTAAGGCCAGCGCCAGCGCGCCGTTGACCAGCCCCGGGCCAAGCATCGCCACAAACGCGAAGGCGAGGATCAGGCGCGGCATCGACATCACCACGTCGGTAAAGCGCATCAGGATGCGCTCCAGCCAGCCGCCGTAGTAGCCGGACAAAATCCCCACCAGCAGCCCGGCGGGCAGGGTGATAACGGTGACTAAAGCCACCAGCCCGAGCGCCGGTCGCGTGCCGTAAATCAGGCGCGAAAGCAGGTCGCGCCCGTAGCTGTCGGTGCCCAGCCAGTGCTGGCTGTTCGGTGCCTGCAGGCGCGCGGCCGCGTCCTGCCAGTTCGGGTCAAGCGGCGCGAGCCAGGTTGCGAACACGGCGATAAACACCAGCAGCGCGATGGCGATCAATCCGCAAAAGGCGGCAGGGGAGCGGCGCAGGCGGCGTAAGAAAAGATAAAACGGCATCAGCGCACCCTGGGATCGGTTGCCCGCACGAGCAGGTCGGTAAGGTTATTGATCAGTACAAAGCAGACGCCAATCAGCAGCGTGCCGCCCATGATGGCGGTGGTGTCTCCGGCGAACAGGGCGGTGGTGAGATAGCGCCCGATGCCCGGCCACGAGAAGACGGTTTCGGTCAGTACCGCACCTTCCAGCATGCTGGTGTAGGCCAGCGCAATCACCGTCAGCAGGGTGCCGCGAATGTTCGGCAGCACGTGGCGCAGCAGGATGGTCATCTCCCCGGCACCCTTGGCGCGGGCGAGCAGAATGTACTCTTTGTTCATTTCGCTCAGGCAGGCGGAGCGCGTCAGGCGGGTGATGCTCGCCAGCGAGTAATAGGCCAGCAGCAGTACCGGCAGCACCAGGTGGCTGAGGGCGTTGCGGAACGCCTCTCGGTCGCCGGAAAGCCAGGTATCAATGAGCGCAAAGCCTGTGCGCGGCTCGACGGTGAACTGCCAGATATCGTCCAGCCTGCCGGGGCCCGCGCTCCACTGCAGCTTCGCGTAGAACAGGGCCAGCATCAGCAGGCCGAGCCAGAAGATCGGCACCGAGTTGCCGAGCAGGGTGAGGGTTCTGATGGCGAGATCGAGCGGCGAACCGGCGTAGCGGGCGCACAGCACCCCGGCAATTACGCCGAGCACGGACCCGATGATTAACGCCAACGTCGCCAGCTCCAGCGTGGCGGGGAAGGCGTGCAGCAGATCCTGCAGCACCGGCTGTCCGGTGGCGCTGGCGGTGCCTAAATCACCGTGGGCGAGGTTTTGCAGATAGTGCCAGAACTGCACGGGCAGGGGCCGATCCAGCCCGAGCTGGTGGCGAACCTGATCGTAGGTTGACTGGCTGGCGTGATCGCCGACGATCTGCAGCACGCGATCGACAGGTGAAAACGCCGAAAGCGCAAACGTGACGAGCAGCAGCCCGAAAAGCGTGAGCAGCAGGGTCAGCAGACCCTGGAGCACGCGGGTGGAAAGATGTGGCATGGGAAATCTCTTCATGCCGGGTGGCGG
>NZ_JBQEOB010000001.1:334514-531993 GCF_052045065.1 Enterobacter sp. 22452
CCCGGCAACAAGGGCTACTTCGTGACGCGATCGTACCAGACCATATCCGCGTTCAGCCCCTGCTGATACCCCTTCACGTTATCGCGCACCACGATCTGGGTTTTGCCCTGATCGACGAACACGTACGGCGAATTCTGCTGCAGCTGTTCCTGCATCTTCTTGTACAGATCCAGACGCTTCGCCGGATCCGGCTCGGCTACCGCCGCCAGCGTGGCTTTATTCAGCTCCGGAATTTTCCAGCCGTTCAGGCCGGCCACGGTACTGGATTTGCCGTCGTTCCACGCGAAGGCGCTGGCGTTGGAGTGCGCATCGAAGTAGTCCGGGATCCACAGACGAATCGCCGCCTGATGCTGCTTCGCGCGCACGCGGGCATAGACCTGGCTCCCGGCGGCTGGCAGCAGTTCCACCTTCACGCCGCCCTGGGCAAAGCTCGCCTGCATCGACTGGGCGATGGTGATAAACGGCGGCTTGTTCTCCACGTCCAGCGTGAAGTGCGCGTCTTTAATGCCCGCTTTCTCGAGGATCGCTTTCGCTTTCGCTGGGTCAAATTTAAATGGATTGTCTTCCAGCGCGCCCGGCAGGCCGACCGGCAGGAAGCTCTGATGAACAAAATACTGGCCTTTCAGCAGGTTTTTGGTGATGCCTTCATAGTCGACCAACCAGCGCGAGGCCTCCCAGAATGCCGGGTTGTTCAGCAGCGGGTTGGCGCTGTTAGCGGTGTTAAACACCAGGTAATTCTGCTCCGCGGACGGGATGCTCAGCACCTTGACGCCGGGCTTGCCGTCGAGCGCGCTAATCTGATCTGCCCCCAGATCGCGCGCCACGTCGGCATCACCCTGCTGGATCAGCAGGCGGCGCGAAGCCGGATCGGGGACGTTTTTAATAATGATGCTTTTCAGCTTCGGCGCGCCGCCGGGGGCGGAGTCGTTTGCTTCCAGCACGATGGCCTGATGCGGCTGATAGACGCGCATTTTGAACGCGCCGCTGCCCGCCGAGTGCATTTTAAGCCACGCGTTGCCAAAGTCGTTATCCTTCACGTTCGCCGCAACCTGCTTCTCATCGACGATGGAGGCAATCGGCGTGGAGAGAATATTCAGCGCCACCGCCGGGCTGACGTCCGCCGTCCAGTGAAGCTGGAGGGTATGGTCATCCACCTTTTTCAGCTGGCTGGCGATGTTGCTGGCGTCCCAGCCCAGCACGTTGAGGATAAAGGCCGGGGATTTGTTCAGCGTCACGGCGCGGGTATAGGAGAAGATCACGTCTTCCGGGCGCAGCGGGTTGCCGGAGGCAAATTTCGCATCGGGCTTGAGTTTGATTGTCAGGGTTTTTGCTGCCGCATCGGCTTCCCAGCTTTCCGCCAGAATCGGGGTGATTTTTTCCGGGTTATCGCGGTCCGGTTGCACCAGGCGCTGATACAGGCTCGGCACGGTCTGGATACTCGAAAGCTCGTTGGCTTCAGCCGGGTCGAGGCTTACGATGTCATCAAGCCCCTGCGCGACAACCAGCGTGTTGGGCGGAGTAGCGGCGTGGGCAACGCTTGAGAGCGCAGCCAGCACCAGTAACGGCAGCAATTTTTTAGTCATAGCGATCCCTGAAGAAAATATATTGTGATTGTTTTATGCTCCGCTACGGTAGGCTGACTGAGGATTTCCTCAAAGTCGAAATTCTGCTTTGCTTATGCCCTCCGGATATAACGCATTCGGTCTGGTTATGAGTCGCCTCTCTTCTCGCCCGCTTTTTAACCTGCTATAACAAACTCCTTACCTTTCAGGGAGTCAACGCCGTGCCCGAAATCAATCAACATGGTCAAACCGTTAACGATATCGTCCCAGACTGGAAATGCGCCCGCGTGTTAACCCGCACGCCGCTTACCGGCCAGTACTGCCGTCTTGAGCCGCTGGATGCGGAGCATCACTCTTCAGATTTGTTCGAAGCCTATGCTCTGGGCGACGACAGCGACTGGACGTGGCTTGCCAGCACGCAGCCGGAAAGCGTGGAAGCGACCGCGCACTGGGTGCTGGGAAAGGTGCTGGACGATGACCTGGTGCCCTTTGCCGTGATCGATTTACGCACCGAAAAAGCGGTAGGGCTGGTGAGCTATATGGCGATCGAGCGGTTTCTCGGCTCGGTGGAAATCGGCCACGTCACCTGGTCGCGCAAGATGAAAGGCACTCGCATCGGCACCGAAGCGGTGTGGCTACTGCTGAAAAACGCCTTCGAGCATAAGTACCGTCGGCTGGAGTGGAAGTGTGATTCGATGAATATCGCCTCACGTAGCGCGGCAGAGAGGCTGGGGTTTGTCTGGGAGGGACGGCTGCGCCAGAAGCTGGTGCGCAAAGGGCGCAACCGCGACAGCGATATGCTCTCTATTATTGACGGCGAATGGCCGCAAAGGGACGCGGAGCTGCGCGCCTGGCTGGCGGCGGAGAATTTTGACGGGGAAGGGCGGCAGATTAAGCGGTTAGAGGCGTTTAGGTTATAGGTGTTTTTGTAGGGTACATCTGAAACGGTCGATCAATCTGCGGAAATGGCTATTTCAATCAAATTGGTTTTTCCGGACTTCAGCCCCAGCGTCACCGCCGTGGCGATATCCGCGGCCTGGGTGACCCGGCAGCAGCGGATGCCCAACGCGGTACCCAGCGACTGAAAATCAATTTGCGGGTTAATCAGATCCATCCCGATAAAGCGCCCCAGCTTCGTCGAACTGTAGCCCGGCTGACCTTTCATAAAGTTCTTCAGGATGTTGTACTCCAGGTTGTTCATCACGATAAAGGTGACGGGCAACGCTTCGTGCGCTGCCGTCCAGAGCGCCTGCGGTGAATAGAGTGAAGCGCCGTCGCCAACCAGACACACTACCGGCTCGCGCCCCAGCCCCAGCGAGTGACCCACTGCTGCGGGCATCCCCCAGCCCAGACCGCCGCCGCGCATAAAGTAGTATCGCTGATGCTGACGATCGGAAATAAACTTGCGGACGTGTCTGGCCGTGGCAATGGCCTCATCGACAATCGTCGTGCCCGCCGGAATGGCGCGGATGACTTCCCAGGCCGCCACCATCGGTGAGATGGCCGGGCGCAACCGTTCGGCGGTCAGGCGTTCTTCCTGCTGCCGCCACTCGTTTTCCCGCTCCTCGCGCGCCTGAGCCAGCAGTTGCTGGTGGAGCAGCTTGCTGGCGGCCCGGTGCTGGTCCAGTCTCGGCAGCAGGTCGTGCAGAGAGAGCTTGATATCACCCATCACCGAAAGGCGAGTGGCATACGAGCGGCCAAGTTCGTTCATATCCGCCGAGAGCTGATACACCGCGCAGCTTTCCGGAATGGCCTCGCCCTCGCTATACAAAATGGCGATCAGGCTTCTGCCGCCGATGATAAACACGGCATCGTAGGCGTTGATGACGCTGGCAATTTCTCCTGCGGTGGTGGGCATGTTGCCCCGCCAGAGCGCGTGCTGGGTGGGAAAAGGCAAATTCAGCGGCCAGGAGGAGCCGTAGACGTGGGCGCTGAGCGCTTCTGCAAGCTGGACAATCTCCTGCGTTGAGCCGCTGGAGTGAACTTCATCTCCCGCCACTATCATGACCCTGCCGGGGGGAACCGCGCTGAGCGCCTGCGCCAGCTCGTCCAGCGAGCCCGCGACGGTGTGATAGTCCACTCTGGACGCCGTCTGTATCCCGGCGTCGCTCAGCTCTTCCATGACGTTCATCGGCAGAGAGAGAAGGACCGGGCCACCCGGAGGATAGCTGGCCGCGTGAAACGCGCGGCGCACCAGCACCGGGAGTTGGTCGGCGCTGGTAACCTCCTGCGCCCATTTAACCACCGGTGAGCCAATGGAGACAATGTCATCATACAGAAGCGGGTCGCGGACGTAGTGCCGCGTGTCCTGCTGTCCGACGGTGACCACCAGCGGGGTTTTCATGATCCGCGAATTAATCAGATTCCCCATGCCGTGCCCCAGACCGCTGGCGGTATGCAAATTGATAAAGCCGGTTTTGCCGGAGGCTTTTGCGTAGCCGTCGGCAATGGCAACCACGCTGCTCTCCTGGAGCGCCAGAACATAGTGAATATTTTCATGACGAAGCAGAGCATCGATGAGCGGAAGTTCGGTGGTGCCGGGATTGCCAAAAATATATTCCACGCCTTCACTCTCCAGCACCTCAAGGAGAATATCGGCGCCGGAGCGCATATTTAAATCTGATAAGGACGTTAATGATTTAATCATAATGACACCTCATTCAGTATTATTTAAGGCATGCTAAAATTCTTCCTGCGTCGGACGAACAACAATTTCATTAATATCAACGTCGCCGGACTGTTCGATAGCAAATAAAACGGAGCGGGCAATCGCGTCAGCCGAAATAGCCTGCTTATAAAATTCATGGAGAAATTTTTTACTCTCTTCGTCTGAGCTGCCGAACTGCAGCTCGCTTTCGACCGCGCCGGGAGAGATAAGCGTGGTGCGTATCGTTTTACCTGCTTCCTGGCGCAGACCCTCGCTCAGCGCGCGAACGGCGAATTTTGTCGCGCTGTACACCACGCCGCCGGGGGCAAGGACCTTGATGCCCGCCACCGAGGCAACGTTAATAAAGTGTCCGCTTCCCTGGCGCAGGAACACCGGTAATGCGGCCGCGACGCCGTACAGCACCCCTTTCAGGTTGGTATCAATCATCTTGTCCCATTCGTCGGTTTTCAGCTCGCTTAGGGGGGCGATAGCCATAAAGCCAGCGTTGTTGATCAGCACGTCCACGCGCTGGTATGCGGAGATGGCGGCCTCAATGGCACGCTGGACCTCTTCCTGACGGGTCACATCGGCCTTGACGGCGATGGCCTTACCGCCTTGCTGGATTATCCTGTCCACGAGGGCATTAATTTTGTCCTGACGGCGCGCCACCAGGACCAGTGAATACGCGTTATTCGCTAAATGGAGGGCTATGGCCTCACCAATCCCGCTGCTGGCTCCGGTGATAACGACAACCTTGTTTGCACTATTATTCATGATCTTATCTCACTGTTGTGTGATTCAAAAAATAAAAGGCACGGAAGGATTAAAGAATAACGGTGAATTCTTTAATTCTCGTTTTTTGATATATTTTATATCTGACATGGAATAAGGTTCATTTAAAACTTAATGGAGTCCGGAAGAGTATGTCAATAACGTTTTATAATAATAAAATTAATTGCAAGCCTAATATTTAATTCTTATATGTAACTGTCATATGAACAGAATGAAATTGGGTGGTCCTCGCGTCCCTGCGAATTAGGCAGGAGGGTTATATTTTTCCACTGTAAAGCACGGGCCCCGTGGGAAGGCCGGTGGGTGAGCCTCCCTCTGGTTCAAGGCTTATCGCTATCGTGGCGTCAGGAGTCAGCGCTGTGTTCCTGAGCGTAACGCGTGTCGGTATGGCGGTATGCAGCAGCCCCAGCGATATCGGTGCCTGACCGTCAGGGATCAGCCAAAGCTGCAGGCTATGTTGCGCCGCAATGGCGTTCGGTCTGAGCGGGGTAATGCTCAGATGCTCGCGTCTGGCGTCCGCACTGACTACCCACTCCCCATGCTGCCGGGCATCGTTAAGCACCATTAGCGGAGCGAGTTCCGGCGTGCGGGTGGAATACCAGGCAATGACGGTAACGGCGGCGAGGGAAGCCGCGGCCAACCAGCCGATATAAGGACGGCTTTTACGCAAAGGCATTGTAGAGGGCAGATCGAGGGCGATTCTCTTCCACACCGTTTCTGGCGGAGGAACTGGCGCAAGATGGCTATCGAGCGTGCTGAACATGTTCTGCCAGTATGCAGCGCGGGCGGCCAGGGCGGGTTCAACGGCAAGCCTTTTCTGAAACTGAAGCCGCGCCCCTCCCCGCAGGGTGCCGAGGGCATATTCTGCTGCCAGCATGTCGTCGCGTTTTTCAGCGTCATTCATAGCCCTACACACTCCCGAAGATGATCCATTGCGCGGCGGATCCAGCTTTTTACTGAGCCCACAGGCTGCTGAAGCCAGTCTGCTATGTCGCTGTGGGACATGCCCTGATAGTAGGCGAGCGTAATGCTCTGACGCTGTTCGTGGCTCAGGTGTTCCAGGCAATGCCTGAGCCGTGCTGCCTGCGCGTCGTCGTGCCAGCTGTTCGGCTCGTCGCTTTCGCTCAGCAGAATATCTTCGGAATACGACTCCTCGCGGGCGGCAGCGCGGGTTTGCCCGCTGCGCAGCCAGTCAATACAGCGGTTGCGAACAATATGCGTAAGCCAGGTCATCGGAGAACTCAGGGCGGCGTTATAGGTTTCAGCTTTACTCCAGACGGTGACAAAACAGTCGTGAAGGATCTCTTCTGCCCAGGCGCGATGATGAAGCATGCGCAGCGCGACGGCAAACAGGTGAGGCGATGTGAGTCGGTAAAGTTGTTCAAATGCGCGGCGATCGCCGTTAGCGATCGCCTGCATTAATTTCAACTGCTGTTGAGCCAGCGCGTTATCCATGTTTTTCCCGGAAGGCAACGTCACACTTCCGAAGTATAGACAACTACTTAGGCATCAGGACGGTATCAATCACATCGATCACGCCATTTTTCTGATGGACGTCATAGGTGCTGATGTTCGCCACGTTACCTTTACCGTCCTTGAGCTGAATATTGTGCGGGCCGTTGCTCATGATCCACAGAGGCTGACCGTTAACGGTTTTCAGTTCAGCGTGGCCGCCGCCCTGTTTAATTTTCTGCTCCAGCGCTTTCATATCGTAATTACCGGCTACCACGTGATAGGTCAGGATGCTGGTGAGCAGCGCTTTATTTTCCGGCTTCACCAGATTGTCGACCGTACCCGCAGGCAATTTTGCAAACGCCGCATCGGTTGGCGCAAAAACGGTGAAGGGACCTTTGCTCTGAAGCGTATCTACCAGCCCGGCCGCTTTGACCGCCGCAACCAGCGTGGTGTGATCTTTTGAATTCACAGCGTTTTCAACAATGTTTTTGCTCGGGAACATTTCCGCTCCGCCCACCATCACGGAGCCTGATGTCATGGCCGCTGATGCGCCTGCACAGAAGAGTAAAGCGCTGGATACGAATGCAACACTGAGTAGCTTTTTCATCATTTATCCTCGGATTAGGGAGCAAAGGCGTTGCTCACATACTCACATACGAGGGCAGGGGGAAAACTGGATGCAGGGAAATGAAAATAAATTTTTGAAGGGGTAGGTTAATCCCCTCTCCCCTATGGGGCTGAGGGGGCCCCACAAAGTAATGCCAGCACGGAACAGTCCCCTCGCCCCTCCGGGGAGAGGGTTAGGGTGAGGGGAACATACAGCTGTAGTGGTCATTCCGTTCACTTTATGTTCCTTGCTACTCTGTAACTCCATAACCGGTGAACGTGCCAGGGTGGCTCAGTCGCCACCACCCTGGCGACCCGGGCTCCCGGCGGTAAATCGCCGCTACGCGGTGCCCTCGGCTTATTCCTTCCGGCTTATCGGGGACGGGCGGAGGTAACGTCCCTGTAAAGCCCGCCCTCTCGGCGCATCCATGCGCCTCGCCCCGGCCTGCAGGAAACGCCTCAGCGATTTACAGCCGGACCAGGGCATCGCTGAAAGGCTTCAGTCGTTCTTAAACAACGTTATTGCTGCTGCTTAAAAATTACTGGGGATCCTTCAGCCTATGGGGAGAGGGCCAGGGTGAGGGGAAATATTTTCAGCGCCTCACCGGTGCCCCGTTCGCCACATAATACGCCGCCGTGCTCTTCGCCAGCGGCGCGCGACCGCGAATGGCGTCGGCAACCTTCTCGCCAATCATAATGGTGGTGGCGTTCAGGTTGCCGGTGATGATCTGCGGCATAATTGACGCATCCACCACGCGCAGCCCTTCCAGCCCGTGAACGCGACCTTCGCCGTCGACCACCGCCATCTCGTCATAGCCCATCTTGCAGGTGCCACACGGGTGGAAAGCGGTTTCGGCGTGGTTGCGCACGAACTCGTCCAGCTGTTCGTCGGTCTGGCAGTCGATGCCCGGGCTGATCTCGCGCCCGCGGTATTTATCAAGCGCCGGCTGGTGCATGATCTCGCGGGTGATGCGGATTGCGTCGCGGAACTCCTGCCAGTCCTGCTCGTGAGACATATAGTTGAACAGGATCGCCGGATGCTGGTGCGGATCGCGTGACGTGATGCGCACGTGCCCGCGGCTCGGCGAGCGCATGGAGCCGACGTGGCACTGGAAGCCGTGCTCTTTCACCGCGTTCGAGCCGTTGTAGTTAATCGCCACCGGCAGGAAGTGGTACTGAATATTGGGCCACTCGAACTCTTCGCGGCTGCGGATAAACCCGCCCGCCTCGAAGTGGTTGCTCGCGCCCACGCCGGTGCCGCCAAACAGCCACTCGGCGCCAATCTTCGGCTGGTTCCACCACTGCAGGGCAGGGTAGAGGGAAACCGGCTCTTTGCATTCGTACTGGAGGTACATCTCCAGGTGATCCTGCAGGTTTTCGCCCACGCCGGGCAGGTCGTGTACCAGCGGAATATCGAACTGCTTCAGCAGCCCGGCATTGCCCACGCCGGAGCGCTGCAGGATCTGCGGGGAGGCTATCGCCCCTGCGCACAGCAGCACCTCTTTGTTCGCCGTCGCTTTGGATGGGATAGTGCTTTCGCCTTCCAGCCACTCGACGCCCACGGCGCGTTTGCCGTCAAAGACAATATGATCGGTCATGGCGTGGGTGCGGATGGTCAGGTTCGGACGCGGTTTCGCCTGGTCCAGATAGCCGCGTGCGGTGCTGGCGCGTCGGCCCTGCGGCGTGACCGTGCGGTCCATTGGCCCGAAACCTTCCTGCTGATAGCCGTTGAGATCCTCAGTGCGAGGGTAACCCGCCTGCACGCCGGCTTCGACCATCGCTTCAAACAGCGGGTTCACGCCTGGTTTCGAGGTGGTGACGCTCACCGGACCGTCGCCGCCGTGGTAGTCGTTCGGCCCCACGTCGCGCGTCTCTGCCTTGCGGTAGTAGGGCAGGCAGTTGAGGTAGCTCCAGTGCTCCAGACCCGGCTCTTTAGCCCAGTTGTCCAGATCCATGGCGTTGCCGCGCACGTAGCACATGCCGTTGATCAGCGACGAGCCGCCCAGCCCTTTGCCGCGTCCGCACTCCATGCGACGGTTGTTCATGTAAGGCTCTGGCTCGGTTTCATACGCCCAGTTGTAACGCTTGCCCTGCAGCGGAAACGCCAGCGCGGCGGGCATCTGGGTGCGGAAGTCAAAGCGGTAATCCGGCCCGCCCGCCTCAAGCAGCAGGACGGTGGTATTTGGATCTTCAGTCAGTCGCGTTGCCAGTACGTTGCCGGCAGAGCCGGCCCCGATAATGATGTAGTCAAATTGCAAATAAACCTCCCGGTTAAAATATGGACTGGAATTTACCCATCTCAACCTGGATGGACTTCACCTGGGTGTAGCTCTGGAGCGTCATCACCCCGTTCTCGCGGCCAATGCCGGAGTGTTTGTAGCCGCCCACCGGCATCTCTGCGGCGGATTCACCCCAGGTGTTGATCCAGCAGATGCCCGCTTCGAGCTGATGAATAGCGCCGTGCGCGCGGTTCAGGTCGGCAGTAACGATGCCCGCCGCCAGTCCGTAGTCGGTGTCGTTGGCGCGGCGGATCGCTTCTTCATCGGATTCATAGGAGAGGATGGACATCACCGGGCCGAAGATCTCTTCGCGCACGATGGTCATCTCGTCGGTGCAGTCGGTAAACACGGTCGGGGCGACCCACGCGCCGTTATCAAAGCCGTCACCCTTTAGCACGTCGCCGCCGCACAGCACGCGCGCGCCTTCCTCTTTGCCTTTGGCGATGTAGCGCAGCACGCTGTCGCGGTGCGGGAAGCTGACCATCGGGCCAAAGTTGGTGCGTTCGTCGAACAGATCGCCCGCGCGGATGCGGCCCACGCGCTCGACGATTTTCTGCTCAAACGCGGCTTTAAATTTCGCGGGCACGAACACGCGGGTGCCGTTGGTGCACACCTGGCCGGAGCTGAAGAAGTTCGCCATCATGGCGATGTCCGCCGCGAGATCCAGATCCGCATCGTCAAAAATAATGAGCGGGGATTTGCCGCCCAACTCCATCGTCACCTCTTTCAGGGACGAGGCCGCCGAGTTGGCCATCACTTTCTTGCCGCTGGCGACGCCGCCGGTGAAGGAGACTTTCGCAATGCCCGGATGCTCGGTCAGGTACTGTCCGGTCTCCGCGCCCACGCCCGGCAGGACGTTAAACACGCCGTCCGGAACGCCCGCTTCGGTGTAGATCTCGGCAAGCTTCAGGGCAGTGAGCGGGGTCACTTCGCTCGGCTTGAAGATCATCGCGTTGCCCGCCGCCAGCGCCGGGGCGGATTTCCACAGGGCGATCTGGATCGGGTAGTTCCACGCCCCGATGCCCGCCACCACGCCCAGCGGTTCGCGGCGGGTGTAGACGAATGAGGTCTCACGCAGCGGGATCTGGCTGCCTTCCAGCGCCGGGATCAGCCCCGCGTAGTATTCCAGCACGTCCGCGCCGGTGACGATGTCGACGGTTGAGGTTTCGGAATACGCTTTACCGGTGTCGAGGGTTTCCAGCTTTGCGAGCTCGTCGTTGCGCTCGCGCAGGATATCGACGGCGCGGCGCAGAATGCGCGAGCGCTCCATGGCGGTCATCGCCGCCCAGATTTTTTGCCCGCGCTGTGCGCTTTCCACGGCGCGGTCCACGTCTTCGCGCCCGGCGGCCTGTATGCTCGCCAGGACTTCACCGTTGGCCGGGTTGATGGTCTCGAAGGTGCGACCGCTGGTGGCGGATGTATAACCACCATTGATATAAAGCTGCTGTTCTGCCATTCGGGACATAAATCCTCCTCGGTTATTCGGTCGGTAAATGCTGGCTGATAAAGTGGCTGGTGAGCGACTGGGCCAGCGTCTTATCCAGCGGCTTGCCGCTCAGGGCGGCGCGCAGCCACAGCCCGTCGATCAGCGCCGCCAGCCCGTAGCCCGCCTCTTCGGCCTGTTCGCGCGGCAGCTCGCGGCGGAACTCGTAGACCAGGTTCGACAGGAGACGGCGGCTGCTCACCTGCTGCAGGCGGTAGAGCATCGGCTGGTGCATGCTGCTCGCCCAGAAGGCCAGCCAGGCCTTCATCGCCGCACCGCTGGTCTGGGTTTCATCAAAATTGCCGCCGACAATGGCCTGCAGGCGCTGCTCCGCGCTGCCGTCAGGCAGGGCGTGCAGACGGCTCAATACCGCATCGCGCAGCTGGCCGGTGATGTCGCGCATGGTCGCTTCCAGCAGACCGTTTTTGTCTTTGAAGTAGTGGCTGATGATCCCCGTGGAAACGCCCGCCCGACGGGCGATCTGCGCGATCGTCGCGTCATGCATACCCACTTCATTTATTGCTTCCAGCGTGGCGTCGATAAGCTGCCTGCGCCGGATCGGCTGCATCCCCACTTTGGGCATTTTTGCCACTCCATTCATCAGCGTTGGTTAACCATTAAAGCGGTTTTTGATTGGACGTTCAATATAAAATGTGTCTTAATTGTTGCGGATTTGGATTTCAATAGTTACAAAAACAGTGGGGATACTGGATGACAGACCTTTCACAGGACAGAGAAAAAGACAAAATCAACCCGGTCGTTTTTTATACTTCCGCCGGGCTGATTTTGTTGTTTTCCCTGACGACCATTTTCTTTCGTGATTTTTCTGCCGAGTGGATTGGGCGCACCCTGAACTGGGTGTCGAAGACCTTCGGCTGGTACTATCTGCTGGCGGCGACGCTCTATATTGTCTTCGTGGTCTGCATTGCCTGCTCGCGCTTCGGTTCGGTGAAGCTCGGGCCCGAGCAGTCCAAGCCCGAGTTCAGCCTGCTGAGCTGGGCCGCGATGCTGTTTGCCGCGGGCATCGGCATCGACCTGATGTTTTTCTCCGTGGCGGAACCGGTCACGCAGTACATGCAGCCGCCGGAAGGGGCAGGTCAGACGATGGAGGCCGCGCGCCAGGCGATGGTCTGGACGCTTTTCCACTACGGCCTGACCGGCTGGTCGATGTATGCCCTGATGGGCATGGCGCTCGGATACTTTAGCTATCGTTATAATTTACCCCTCACCATCCGCTCCGCGCTCTACCCGATCTTCGGTAAAAAGATTAACGGCCCGATTGGCCACAGCGTCGACATTGCGGCGGTGATCGGCACCATCTTCGGTATCGCGACGACGCTCGGGATTGGCGTGGTGCAGCTCAACTACGGGCTGAGCGTGCTGTTTGATATCCCGGATTCAATGGCCGCCAAGGCGGCGCTGATTGCGCTCTCCGTCATTATCGCCACCATCTCGGTGACGTCGGGCGTGGATAAGGGCATCCGCGTGCTGTCCGAGCTGAACGTGGCGCTGGCGCTGGGCCTGATCCTGTTCGTGCTGTTTATGGGCGATACCTCGTTCCTGCTCAATGCTTTAGTGCTGAACGTGGGCGACTACGTGAACCGCTTTATGGGCATGACGCTGAACAGCTTCGCCTTCGACCGCCCGGTAGAGTGGATGAACAACTGGACGCTGTTCTTCTGGGCGTGGTGGGTGGCGTGGTCGCCGTTTGTCGGCCTGTTCCTCGCGCGCATTTCGCGTGGCCGCACCATTCGTCAGTTTGTAATGGGCACGCTGATTATCCCGTTCACCTTTACCCTGCTGTGGCTGTCGATTTTCGGCAACAGCGCGCTGCACGAAATTATCCACGGCAATGCGACCTTCGCGCAGGAAGCGATGGCGCACCCGGAGCGCGGCTTCTATAGCCTGCTGGCGCAGTATCCGGCGTTTACCTTTAGCGCCTCGGTGGCGACCATCACCGGCCTGCTGTTTTACGTCACCTCGGCGGATTCCGGCGCGCTGGTGCTGGGGAACTTCACCTCAAAGCTGAAGGACATCAACAGCGACGCACCGAACTGGCTGCGCATCTTTTGGTCCGTCGCCATCGGCCTGCTGACGCTCGGCATGCTGATGACCAACGGTATCTCTGCGCTGCAGAACACCACGGTGATCATGGGTCTGCCGTTCAGCTTCGTCATCTTCTTCGTAATGGCCGGGCTGTATAAATCACTCAAGGTGGAAGATTACCGCCGCGAAAGCGCCAACCGCGACACCGCGCCGCGACCGCTGGGGGCGCAGGATCGCCTGAGCTGGAAGAAACGCCTCTCACGCCTGATGAACTACCCCGGCACGCGCTATACCCGACAGATGATGGAGACGGTGTGTTACCCGGCAATGCAAGAGGTGGCGCAGGAACTGAAGCTGCGCGGTGCCTACGTGGAGCTGAAAAACCTGCCGCCGGACGAGGGCGAGAACCTGGGACACCTGGATCTGCTGGTGCACATGGGCGACGAGCAGAACTTTGTCTATCAGATCTGGCCACAGCAGTATTCGGTTCCCGGCTTTACCTACCGGGCGCGCAGCGGGAAGTCGACCTACTACCGGCTGGAGACCTTCCTGCTGGAAGGGAGCCAGGGGAATGATTTGATGGATTACAGCAAGGAGCAGGTGATTACGGACATTCTGGACCAGTATGAACGGCACCTGAACTTTATCCATCTGCACAGGGAAGCGCCGGGGAATAGCGTGATGTTCCCGGATGTCTAAACGGATTCTTAAAATACCTTTAATCTGTATATAAATACAGTTGTATGGCGCAATATTACTCAAGGAAGAGTAACAATGCAGCAAGAGCCTGACCCTGATGTCTTCAGGCTTTTGCTGCGATTAAGGAAGGAACCATGGATGAGTCACGCGATAGAGTTTATCGAAACATCTCTCTTTACCCGGCAGATAAAAAGCATTGCTACGGATGATGAATTAAAGGATCTGCAAAAGGAACTCATTGCCTGGCCTGATAAAGGCGACCTGATCCAGCAGACGGGTGGTTTACGTAAAATAAGAATGGCGGCAGGCACAAAGGGAAAGAGAGGCGGTGCCAGAGTGATTTACTTTTTTGCCACGGAGGAGGTGATCTATTTCATCATGGCCTATCCAAAAAACACCAAGGATAACCTGACTGAGTCAGAGAAAGCAGAACTTAAAAAACTTACTTCTGTTCTGAAAAATACGGCTTCCAATGCCATAAATAAAAGGTGTACTATGTACTCCAGTCAGGCAGGCGGAGGCTAACAATGAGTATCTTTGATGAGTTAAAATCTTCGCTCGAAGAGGCTGTTGAGATCCATAGCGGAAGGAAAGCGGCTTCCAGAGTTACTCGCTATGAAGTTGCAGATGTTCGCGCAATCAGAGAACAGCTCAATGTCACGCAAAGTGAAATGGCTAAGGCGCTTGGCACGAGCGTTGATACGATAAAAAGCTGGGAGTCTAAACGCCGAAACCCAACGGGATTAGCGGCGAAAGTGCTGAATGTGATTCGGGAAAACCCTGCGTTTTATAAAGCGCTTGCAGGGCAGTGAGTCATCCCCATGCCGTAAGGTGGGAGTTGTCCATCACATCGGCCTACCAGAGCGCTTTACCGTAGGCCTGATAAGCGAAGCACCATCAGGCGCAGTTTGACATCTTCCGACCAATACCTCTCCTGACCTCCCCTCTGCTGACACAACTTTAATGATAACCATTTTCATTTAAATATAGCCTGTGCTATACCTTATAGCACGGGCTAATTTTGCTTTGAATTTAATCACCTCAGGAGACTTCTGCGATGCACCCACGGCAAGGATTGAAGCGTCTGTTGCTCGGCGCGCTGCTCATGACTGCGACCACGACCGGCGCGCTGGCGGCTGAAAAGTTTCAGGTTATCACCACCTTTACCGTTATAGCCGATATGGCGAAAAACGTGGCGGGTGACGCCGCAGACGTGACGTCCATCACTAAGCCGGGCGCTGAAATTCACGAGTATCAGCCCACTCCGGGTGATATCAAACGCGCGCAGAAGGCGCAGCTGATTCTGGCGAACGGCATGAATCTGGAGCTCTGGTTCCAGCGTTTTTATCAGCACCTGAACGGCGTGCCGGAAGTGATTGTCACTAACGGCATTACGCCGATGGGGATCGGCGAGGGGCCGTATAACGGCAAGCCCAACCCGCACGCGTGGATGTCGCCGGACAACGCCTTGATTTACGTTGATAACATCCGCGACGCGCTGGTGAAGTACGATCCGGCCAACGCGCAGACTTACCAGCGCAACGCCGACGCCTACAAGCAGAAGATCACCGCCACTCTCGAACCGCTGCGTAAGCAGGTGGCGGAGATCCCGGAAGACAAGCGCTGGATGGTGACCAGCGAAGGTGCCTTCTCCTATCTGGCGCGGGATCTGGGGATGAAAGAGCTTTACCTGTGGCCGATCAACGCCGATCAGCAGGGCACGCCCCAGCAGGTTCGCAAGGTGATCGACCAGGTGAAAAAACATCATATCCCGGCGGTGTTCAGCGAAAGTACGGTCTCCGATAAGCCCGCGCGTCAGGTGGCGCGGGAAACCGATACCCACTACGGCGGCGTGCTGTACGTCGACTCACTGAGCGCGGAAAACGGCCCGGTGCCGACCTATATCGATCTGCTGAACGTCACCACCCGCACGCTGGTGCAGGGCATCCGTGACGGCATGAAGGAGTAACCATGCACGAGGGGATTGTTGTCTCAGACGTCACCGTGACCTACCGCAACGGCCACACGGCGCTGCGCGACGCGTCGTTCAGCGTGCCGGGCGGATCGATTGCCGCCCTGGTTGGCGTGAACGGTTCCGGCAAGTCCACGCTGTTCAAGGCGGTGATGGGCTTTGTGCGGGCGGCGAGCGGCACTATTACTATTCTGGGGCTGCCGCCTCACCGGGCGCTGCGCCAGAACCTGGTCGCCTACGTGCCGCAGTCGGAAGAGGTTGACTGGTCGTTTCCGGTGCTGGTCGAAGATGTGGTGATGATGGGCCGCTACGGGCACATGGGGTTTCTGCGTCGGCCCAAAGATCGCGACAGACAAATCGTGACCGACGCCCTGAAGCGCGTGGATATGCTCGAGCTGCGCCACCGGCAGATTGGCGAGCTGTCCGGCGGGCAGAAGAAGCGCGTGTTTCTGGCCCGGGCGATTGCCCAGCAGGGTGAGGTGATCCTGCTCGACGAGCCGTTTACTGGCGTGGACGTCAAAACCGAAGCCAGGATCATCAGCCTGCTGCGCGAGCTTCGCGACGAGGGCAAAACGATGCTGGTCTCGACCCATAACCTGGGCTCGGTCTCGGAGTTTTGTGATTACACGGTGATGGTCAAGGGCACCGTTCTGGCGAGCGGCCCGACGGAAACCACCTTTACCGCCGAAAATCTCGAGCGCGCCTTTAGCGGCGTGCTGCGCCACGTGGTGCTCAGCGGTTCGGAAGATCGCATTATTACCGACGATGAACGCCCCTTCGTGACGCACCGACAGGAGGCAAAATGAACGCGCTTCTCGAACCCTTCGGCTACGAGTACATGCTCAACGCGATGTGGGTCTCGGCGATGGTGGGCGGGCTGTGCGCGTTTCTCTCCTGCTATCTGATGCTTAAAGGCTGGTCGCTGATCGGCGATGCGCTGTCGCACTCCATCGTGCCCGGCGTGGCGGGCGCTTACATGCTCGGGCTGCCGTTCTCGCTGGGGGCGTTTTTATCCGGCGGACTGGCGGCGGGCAGCATGCTGTTTCTCAACCAGCGCAGCCGCCTGAAGGAGGATGCCATCATCGGGCTGATCTTCTCTTCCTTTTTCGGGCTCGGGCTGTTTATGGTCTCGCTTAACCCGACCTCGGTGAACATTCAGACCATCGTGCTCGGCAATATTCTGGCTATCGCCCCGGAGGATATCGTTCAGCTGACGATTATCGGCGTGGTGTCGATGGTTATCCTGCTGTTCAAATGGAAAGATCTGATGGTGACCTTTTTTGATGAGAATCACGCCCGCGCCATCGGCCTGCGCCCTGAACGCCTGAAAATTCTCTTCTTTACCCTGCTGGCGGTCTCTACCGTGGCGGCGCTGCAAACCGTCGGCGCGTTTCTGGTGATCTGTCTGGTGGTCACCCCCGGCGCGACCGCGTGGCTGCTGACCGACCGCTTCCCGCGCCTGCTGATGATTGCGGTCGCCATTGGCAGCATCACCAGCTTCCTCGGCGCGTGGGCCAGCTACTATCTGGACGGCGCGACCGGCGGCATTATCGTGGTTGCCCAGACGCTGCTGTTCCTGCTGGCGTTCGTCTTTGCGCCGAAGCACGGGCTGCTCGCCAGCCGCCGTCGGGCGCGTCAGACGCAGGAGGCACAGCCATGATGGCGCTGCTCCTTGAACCCTTCCAGTTTGCGTTTATGAACAACGCGCTGCTGATTTCACTCCTGGTGGCCGTGCCCTGCGCGCTGCTGTCGGTTTTTCTGGTGCTGAAAGGCTGGGCGCTGATGGGCGACGCCATGAGCCACGCGGTGTTTCCCGGCGTGGTGCTGGCGTGGATGATGGGCCTGCCGCTGGCGCTGGGGGCGTTTGTGGCCGGGTTATTCTGCGCGGTCGCCACCGGATACCTGAAGGATAACAGCCGAATCAAGCAGGATACGGTCATGGGGATCGTGTTTTCCGGCATGTTCGGCGCGGGCCTGATCCTCTATATCGCCGTCAAACCCGAGGTGCATCTCGACCACATTCTGTTCGGCGATATGCTGGGCATTAACGGGATGGACATTCTGCAAAGTGGGATCGTGGCGGGGCTGATCGCGCTGGTGATTGGCCTGAAGTGGCGCGACTTTCTGCTGTTCTGCTTTGATTACCAGCAGGCGCAGGCGAGCGGGCTGCGCACCCGCTGGCTGCACTACGGCTTACTGTGCATGGTCTCGCTAACCATCGTGGCGACGCTGAAGGCGGTGGGGATTATTCTGTCGATTTCGCTGCTGATTGCCCCCGGCGCGGTGGCGGTGCTGATCACCCGACGCTTCCACATGGCGTTGCTGGTCGCGGTCGCCGTTTCAGCCCTCGTGTCGGTAAGCGGTGTGTATGCGTCGTTTTATCTCGACAGCGCGCCTGCGCCGACCATCGTAGTGCTGTTCGCAATGGTGTTTATCGTGACGTTCGGGGTCACCAGCGTGAAGGCCCGTCGGCAGGAGAGCGTGACAGCAGGGTGATCGCCTGTTCACCCTGCTGTTGCCAGTGAAGGGTGAAGGCGGCGCCTTCGTTAAAGTCTGCCAGTTGACGAGTCAACGCCAGCGTAAGCGTCTTATCGTCAAGCTTTGTCACCCGGGCGCTGTCAAACCCCATATAAGCCTGCGCCCGTGGAAAGAGGGCTTTAAACAGGCTCTCTTTGGCGCTAAACACCAGCGTCAGTGCAAGGGCGAACGGGTATCCCGAGCGGGAAAGCACAGGCTCTTCCTGCAAATCGATGATCCCATCCTTTATTTCTCTGGCTTCGTTTTCGGGAAGTATCGCTTCGCAATCGATGCCGATAAGCGCCTGTCGCTCGCGGACCACAACCGCCATGGCCTGCGTACCGCTGTGGGTGATGCTGCCGGAAATACCGTCCGGCCAGAGCGGTTCGCCGCTGGGACCGATGCCGGGAACGGGGTGATCCGGTAAGGCGTGCGCGGCGGCGATACGACCCGCCAGGTGCTCGGTTTTGCGTTTGCGTCCGGCGTGTGAAAGCTCAGCGTGGTGGGGGAGCCAGAGGAGATCGGCGTCGGTGAAGGTGGTGGGGTCGAAGGTAATGCGGTGAACGGTGAGGTTGGCGAGAGCGAACGTGCGGTGGGTGGTGTGCATGGGATTTCCTTTATCAACGAATAGTGCGGCCTGATGCCCTCACCCCGACCCTCTCCCACAGGGAGAGGGAGCAAACACTAAAAACGGCAACAGGGTTGCCGTTTTGCTTTCACCTAGAAATGCGTATTCACGCTCATATACCAGGTCCGGCCCGGCTCATTATACGTATACGCACCCGCACCGTACATATACGCACCGGTAGTGGTGTTCCCGGTGGTCTGGGCATTACCCGCACGCCACTGGCGCTTGTCGAAGACGTTATCCACGCCGCCGGTCAGGCTGACGTTTTTGGTCACGTCCCAGGTCGCGCTCAGGCCAACGATGCTGTACGGGCTGACTTCGTCTTTCTCAGACCCGGTCACCGGCTGACCTTTGTAGTTGTACTTCTTCGGCTGCTGCTTGCCGTACCAGGTGAAGGTCGACTGGAGCGACACGTCCTGATGCACCTGCCAGCTCAGGGTTGAGTTCAGCGTGTACTCCGGAATAATCGACAGACGGTCGCCGGTCTCCTTATTCTTGCTCTGCAACATGTAGGTGATGTTGTTGGTCCAGTTGATGGTGTCGCTGACCGGCACGTTCAGGGAGCCTTCCAGCCCTTCGACCACCGCCTTCGGCACGTTTTCCCACTGGTAAATATCGGTGGTGACTTTGCTGGTGGACGTCTGACCAATCGGCGCGTAGCCCGCTTCGATCTTGTCGCGATAGTCGTTACGGAACCAGGTCACACCCGCCTGCCAGCCGTCACGTTTCCACTCCAGGCCGATCTCTTTGTTGATGCTGGTTTCAGCTTTCAGGTCGTCGTTACCCATCATGTAGCAGCCCACGCCGTCGGAGCTTGCGTAGCAGCCCTGACCTTTGCTGTAGAGCAGGTAGTTCGGGTTAGTCTGGTACAGGCTCGGTGCTTTGTAGGCGCGCGCGATCCCCATCTTCAGCGTAAATTCATCGCCAAGGCCCTGCGAGAGGTTGAGCGACGGGCTCCAGTTATTGCCGACGATGGTGTGGTGATCGAAGCGCAGGGCAGGGGTCAGCATGGTGCTGTCGGTCAGCTCCATGTTGTTTTCGGCGAACAGGGAGAAAATCTCCGCCGAGGAGTACGGGCTGCGGTCGTCGCTCATGCCCGGAATGGTGCCGCCCTGCTGGGCCTGGGTGTTAGAGGTGGAATCCTTCATGCGCTGCTGGTTCCACTCGGTGCCCAGCGTCAGGTTCTGGTTGACGATGAAATCAATCGGCAGGTTGATTTCGCTGTGCAGCATCACGTCGGCCAGGTCGGTGTCGGTGAATTTATTGCTGTTGAACAAGCCTTCCAGACCGCCCGCCAGCCCTTCGCCCAGACGGGAGTTGCGGGTGTGTTCGTACTGCGCCCAGTTGCTGGTGGTAATGCCGTTATCCCAGCCGCCGTTCCAGGTCACCGCAAAGTTCTGGCGGTAGATACGGTTAGTCTCTTTACCGTAGTTTTTCTTCACCAGCCCGCTGGAGCTGTTGTCGTTGTTGGTGTTCTGCGTGTCACCTGCGTACAGGTTGTTCTGGCGGCTGTAGCCGGCTTCAAACTCCAGAGACTGCATTGGCGCGAAGTCCCAGCGCACCACGCCGTTAATGTCTTTGTTTTCCACACCTTCACGGCCTGCGGGCAGCGTGTCGGCGTAAGCACCGGTACGGTCAGACTGGTGGCCCTGATTGATGTCCCACGCGTCGGCCTGGGTTTTGTCCAGGTTGCCGAACATGCGGAAGCTGAAATCGCCGCCCAGCGGACCGCTGAGGCTGAAGTTGGTACGCTTGGTGGAACCTTCGTCCTTGTGTTCTGGCGCATTCAGGTAGGTGTTCCAGGAGCCGTGCCACTGGTTGTCGAATTTTTTGGTGATGATGTTCACCACGCCGCCAGCCGCGCCGTTACCGTAGCGCGCGGCGGCCGGGCCGCGGATCACTTCGATGCGTTCGATCATCTCTGGTGGCACCCAGCCGGTATCGCCGCGGGTATCTCGCTCGCCGCGCCAGCCCAGGCGGATGGAGTTACGGCTGGTGACCGGCTTACCGTCGATCAGGATCAGGGTGTTTTCCGGGCCCATGCCGCGAATGTCAATCTGACGGTTGTTCCCGCGCTGGCCGCTGGTGGAGTTCCCGGTCAGGTTGACGCCCGGCATGGTGCGGATGATTTCAGCCACGTCCCGCGCGGGCGGGTTTTTGCGGATTTCATCGGCGGTGATGGTCGACACGCCCGGCGCCTGCAGGTTCTGCTCGGCGGCGGTGATCACCATCGTGTCTTCGTGCTGCGCGGTGGCGGTGTTGTCGTCAGCCATGGCGGGCAGCGCGACACCATAAATCCCTAAATTGACCAGCAAGGCCAGAGAGTGAATCTTCTTATTCATTGTACGTCCCGCTTTTATGGTTATTTAATGAGCGCGCTTCCCACAGCGCGGGCATTACGCTATTGCAAATGCAAATAGTTATCAATAATATTATCAATAAAATTTGTCCTGAAACAAAAAAGACTGTTAAACATGAGGTTATAAGGGTGACGGCGTTAACAACGGGAAGTGAAGCCTGGTGGCAGTCGAAAAACGGGCCAGAATGGGAACGTCTGAAGGCGAGCTATCGCGTCACCTTCTGGTGGCGTGACCCGGCAGGAACGCAGAAAACGTCAACGGTTAAACGCGTCTGGCTCTACATCACCGGCGTGACCGATCATCATCAAAATGCCCGCCCGCAATCTCTTGAGCGCATCCCGGATACCGACGTCTGGCAGTGGCAGGGCGAGTTCAGCCCCGAATGGCGCGGCAGCTACTGTTTTATCCCCTCCGATAACGAAAACGATTTTGCCAGCGCAGTGTTTGAAGGCGAGCAGCCGGACCGCATGGCGCTGCGCGAAGGCTGGCGCAAACTGTTGCCGCACGCGGTCTCCGACCCGCTGAATCCGCAGAGCTGGCGCGGCGGGCGCGGTCACGCCGTCTCGGCGCTGGAGATGCCGGATGCCCCCGTTCAGCCCGGCTGGGATCGTCCCGATACGCCGTATCAGCCGCCGGTCTGCATTGAGTGGAACAGTGCACGTCTGAACAACCGTCGCCGCGTGTGGATTTTTACCACCGGAGATGACAGCTCCGGGCGCCCGCTGGCGGTGCTGCTCGACGGGCAGTTCTGGGCCGAAAGCATGCCCGTCTGGCCTGCGCTGGCGTCGTTGACCCGCGACGGCAAACTGCCGCCTGCGGTCTACGTCTTAATTGATGCGATCGACACAGAACATCGCAGCCGGGAACTGCCCTGTAATCCCGATTTCTGGCTGGCGGTGCAGGAAGAACTCCTTCCCCTTGTGAAAACAACCGCCTCGTTCAGCGACCGTGCCGATCGGACCATCGTGGCGGGCCAGAGCTTTGGTGGCCTCTCTTCGCTTTATGCTGGCCTCAACTGGCCGCAGCGTTTTGGCTGCATCCTCAGCCAGTCCGGCTCTTACTGGTGGCCGCACCGCGGCGCGCAGCAGGATGGGCTGCTCATCGAACAACTTAAAGCGGGTGAAAAAACCGCACGCGGGCTGCGCATTGTCCTCGAGGCCGGGCGCAACGAGCCGCTTATCTTCCGCGCGAATCAGGCGATTTTCGCCGAACTACACACGCAGCAGCCGATTTTCTGGCGTCAGGTTGACGGCGGGCACGATGCGCTTTGCTGGCGCGGTGGGCTGACGCAGGGGCTGATGACCCTCTGGCAGCCGCTTATTCACTAACGGAGTCTGTATGGAATTCAGCAATCCTTTCGATAATCCGCAGGGACAGTTCGCCATTCTGCAAAACGACCAGGGGCAGTACAGCCTGTGGCCGCAGCAGTGCGAACTGCCCGCAGGCTGGCGCGTTGTCTGCGAGCCGCAGTCCCAGGAGGCGTGCCAGCAGTGGCTTGCCGGGCATTGGCAAACGCTTGTCCCGTCCCATTTTGCGGAGGGGAGCGCATGAACCGTCTTCCTATCGTTGCCGCCCAGCCGGGTATCTGGATGGCGGAGCAGCTTTCCTCCCTGCCAAACGCCTGGAGCGTGGCGCACTACACCGAACTGAAAGGCGACATTGACGCGCCATTGCTGGCAAAAGCGATTGCTGAAGGCATGATGCAGGCCGATACCCTGCGGATGCGTTTTGCCGAGGATAACGGCGAGGTGTGGCAGTGGGTGGATGACACCTTCATTCTGCCGGAGCCGTCCATCGTTCGCGTTACCTCTCACGACGACGCCGTGGCGCTGATGGAGGCCGATCTTAACCAGAACTTGCGCGTCGATAGCGGCCAGCCGCTGGCGTTTCACCAGCTGATTCAGGTGGGGGACAGCCACTGGTACTGGTATCAGCGCTATCACCATCTGGTGGTGGATGGCTTCAGCTTCCCGGCCATTACCCGCCAGATCGCCGCGATTTATACCGCCTGGAAAAAGGGTGAACCGACGCCTGCACCCCCGTTTACGCCGTTTGCCGAGGTGGTGGACGAGTATCAGCGCTATCGCGACAGCGAGGCGTACGCGCGCGACGGTGCCTTCTGGGCAGAGCAGCGCAAGCAGCTTCCTTCTCCGGTCTCGCTCTCTTCCGCGCCGCTGCCGGGACGCGCCGCCACTACCGACATTCTGCGCCTGAAAATTGCAATGGACGGCCGCGCCTTTAGCCAGCTTGCACAGGCGGCAGGGCAGGCACAGCGCACCGATCTGGCCCTTGCGCTGGTGGCGCTGTGGCTGGGCCGCCTCACCGGACGGCTGGACTACGCCGCCGGGTTTATCTTTATGCGCCGCATGGGTTCCGCGGCGCTCACCGCGACCGGGCCGGTGCTCAACGTGCTGCCGCTGGCGGTCAATATCGACGCGCAGGAGAGCCTGCCCGCGCTGGCGCTGCGACTGGCTAACCAGCTGAAAAAAATGCGCCGCCATCAGCGCTACGACGCCGAGCAGATCGTGCGCGACAGCGGGCGTGCCGCAGGCGACGAAGCGCTGTTTGGCCCGGTGCTGAACGTTAAAGTTTTCGATTATCAGCTGGATATCGACGGCGTGGAGGCCATCACCCACACGCTGGCAACCGGCCCGGTGAACGATCTCGAGCTGGCGCTGTTCCCGGACGAGCAGGGCGATCTCCGCATTGAGATCCTCGCCAATAAACAGCGTTACGATGAGGCGACGCTTACCCGTCACGTGGCGCGCCTGAACGCGATGCTGCTGCAGTTTTCGGCTAATCCGGACCTGCGCTGCGGCGAAGTGGAAACCGTTTCAGAGCAGGAATACGCGAAGCTCGCCCGCATCAACGATACCGGGCTGGCGTTACCGTCTACCACGCTGGCGGATCTGGTGGCGGAGCAGGCGAGCAAAACGCCGGACGCCCCTGCGCTGGCGGATGCGCACATCGAGCTGAACTATCGCCAGATGCGCGAGCAGGTCGTCGCGCTGGCAAACTTACTGCGCGAACGCGGCGTGAAGCCCGGCGACAGCGTGGCGGTGGCCCTGCCGCGCTCGGTGTTCCTGACGCTGGCGCTGCACGGCATCGTCGAGGCCGGTGCCGCGTGGCTGCCGCTGGATACCGGCTACCCGGACGACCGCCTGCGGATGATGCTGGAGGACGCGAAGCCGTCCCTGCTCATTACCACCGACGAGCAGCTCCCGCGTTTTAGCGATCTGCCGATTACGACGTTTAGTTACAACACACTGTTACCGGCTGCGGATGCGAAACCGCTCCGCCTGGCGACGCCGGAGCAGACGGCGTACATCATCTTTACCTCCGGTTCGACGGGACGCCCGAAAGGGGTCATGGTCGGCCATACCGCAATCGTTAACCGCCTGAAGTGGATGCAGGACCATTACCCTCTGACGGCGTTTGACGTGGTGGCGCAGAAAACGCCGTGCAGCTTTGACGTGTCGGTGTGGGAGTTCTGGTGGCCGTTTATCGCCGGGGCGAAGCTGGTGATGGCCGAGCCGGACGCGCACCGCGATCCGCAGGCAATGCAGAGTTTCTTTGCGCAGTACGGCGTGACCACCACCCACTTCGTGCCGTCGATGCTGGCGGCCTTTGTCGCCTCGCTGACCCCGGAAAACGCTGCGTGCTGCAAAACCCTTAAGCAGGTGTTCTGCAGCGGCGAAGCGCTGCCTACCGGGCTGTGCCGGGAGTGGGAACAGCTCACTCGTGCGCCGCTGCACAACCTCTATGGTCCAACGGAAGCGGCGGTGGATGTGAGCTGGTATCCGGCGTTTGGCCCCGAGCTGGCGGCGGTGGAAGGCAACAGCGTGCCAATTGGCTTCCCGGTGTGGAACACGGGGCTACGCATCCTTGACGCGATGATGCGCCCGGTGCCGTTCGGCGTGGCGGGCGACCTTTATCTCACCGGCATTCAGCTGGCGCAGGGGTATCTGGGCCGTCCGGATCTCACCGCCAGCCGCTTTATCGCCGACCCGTTTGCCCCCGGCGAGCGGATGTACCGCACCGGCGACGTTGCCCGCTGGCTGGACAACGGCGCGGTGGAGTATCTGGGCCGCAGCGACGATCAGCTAAAAATTCGCGGTCAGCGCATTGAGCTAGGTGAAATCGACCGGGCGATGCAGTCGCTGCCGGACGTCGCCCAGGCCGTCGCCCACGCCTGCGTGTTCAACCAGGCGGTGGCAACCGGCGGTGATGCCCGTCAGCTGGTAGGGTATGTCGTCTCTGAATCCGGCTTACCGCTGGATCGCGACGCGCTGCTGGCGTCGCTCAAAGCCCAGCTGCCGCCGCACATGGTGCCGGTAGTGCTGCTGCAAATCAGCGCGCTGCCGCTCAGCGCGAACGGCAAGCTCGACCGCAAGGCGCTGCCGCTGCCGGAGCTGACCAGCAAAACTTCTGGGCGCGCGCCGGAAACCGAAACCGAAGTCGCCGTCGCGCAGGCGTTTTCCGCGCTGCTGGGCTGCGAGGTGAGCGACATTGAGGCCGACTTCTTTGCCCTCGGCGGCCACTCGCTGTTGGCGATGCGCCTGGCGGCGCAGCTTAGCCGCGCGTTCGAGCGCAGGGTGACGCCGGGGCAGATTATGGTCGCCTCCACGGTGAGCAAGCTCAGCGCGCTGCTGGACTCGCAGATGAGCGACGAGCAGGCGCAGCGTCTGGGGTATGAAACCCTTCTGCCGCTGCGCGAAGGTAATGGCCCGACGCTGTTTTGCTTCCATCCGGCGTCCGGCTTTGCCTGGCAGTTTAGCGTGCTGGCGCGCTACCTCAGCCCGCGCTGGTCCGTCATGGGCATTCAGTCGCCGCGCCCGGAAGGGCCGATGCAGCAGTGTGCGGATCTGGATGGAGTGATTGAGCATCATCTGAATACGTTGCGTAAGCAGCAGCCGCAGGGGCCATACTATCTGTTCGGTTATTCTCTCGGCGGCACGCTGGCGCAGGGCATTGCGTCGCGTCTTTGCCAGTCGGGTGAAGAGGTCGCGTTCCTCGGCCTGCTGGATACCTGGCCGCCGGAAACCCAGAACTGGGCGGAGAAAGAGGCCAACGGTCTCGACCCGGAGGTGCTGGCGGAAATCGAGCGCGAGCGCCAGGCGTTTATCGCCGCGCAGCAGGGGCAGGGCTCCAGCGAGCTGTTTAACGCTATCGAAGGCAACTACGCCGACGCGGTGCGGTTGCTGACCACGGCTCACAGCGCGCGCTTTGACGGCAAAGCGACGCTGTTTGTCGCCGAGCGAACGCGAACGATGGATCCGCAGCAGGCCTGGTCACCGTGGGTGGCGGAGCTTGAGGTGTACAGCCAGGATTGCGCCCACGTGGATATCATTTCACCGCAGGCATTTGAGAAGATTGGGCCGGTACTGAAGGAAATTTTAGTATAGTGCAAATGCCCGGTGGCGCTGCGCTTACCGGGCCTACCGGAGCCGAGTGTAGGCCGGGTAAGGCGCAGCCGCCACCCGGCAATTACCGCCGACCTAACGGCACCACCAGCGGCGTGCCCGCCACTGGGTCGTCAATTATCATGCAGCGCATGCCGTAGATCCGCTCGATCAGATCCGGCGTCACAATCTCTTTCGGCGCGCCCTGCGCCACAATCTCGCCGTTGCGAAGCGCAATCAGATGCGTGGCGTAGCGGCACGCCTGGTTTAAATCGTGCAGCACCGCTGCCAGGGTATAGCCCTGCGTGCGGTTCAGCTCGCTCAGCAGCTCCAGCAGGTCAATCTGATGGCTGATGTCGAGCCAGGTCGTCGGCTCGTCCAGCAGCATGATGGCGGTCTCCTGCGCCAGCACCATCGCAATCCACGCGCGCTGGCGCTGCCCGCCGGAAAGGGTGTCCACGCTCTGCTGGGCCAGATCGGTAATCCCCGTCGCCTGCATCGCGCGGTTCACCGCCTCGTCATCCTCTTTACGCCAGCGGGTGAACAGCGGCTGGTGCGGATAGCGCCCGCGCGAGACCAGCTCCTGCACCGTGATGTCTCCCGGCGTGGTGGCGTTTTGCGCCAGCAGCCCGATGCGCCGCGCCACCTCTTTGCTGGCGAAGCGCTGGATCTGCTCTCCGTCGAGGAAGACGCTGCCTTCAGCCGGCGTCATCAGGCGGCTCAGCGTGCGCAGCAGGGTCGATTTGCCGCAGCCGTTCGGCCCGATGATTGCCGTAAAATGACCGTCCGGAATGGCGACGGATAAGTCACGGGCAATGATTTTTTTGCCGTAGCCGAGGGTAAGGTTTTCGCCGCGCAAGCGGGTAGTTGTGTCTGTCATTTCTTGCGTGACTCCTGAACGAGCAAGACGATGAGGTAAATCCCGCCGAGGCTGACGGTCACCACGCCCACCGGCAGTTGATAAGGCATAAACAGCCGCTGGGCGCAGAGATCGGCGGCCAATAGCAACAATGCGCCGCAGAACGCCGCCTGGGTTAATCCCCAGCGCGCGGTCCCGCTTAGGCGGCGGGCGATGTGCGGTGCCACGAGGGCGATAAACGAGATCGGCCCGGCGATGGCGGTAGAGGCGGCAGTCAGCAGTACGGCGACCAGCATCAGCATCAGGCGCGAGCGCTCGACGCCCACGCCCAGCGCGCAGGCGCTGTCGTCGCCCATCTCCAGCAGGCGCATGCGTCGCACCAGCAGCAGCGCGCCGATAAACATCAGCAAAATCAGCGGCGCGGCGGGCCAGGTTTTGCCCCACGTCAGGCCGTTGAGAGAACCGGCATACCACAGCCCGGCGGAGAGCGCGGTTTCCAGCGAGGCCTGCAGTAAAAGCCAGGTATTAAAGGCCATCAGCATGGCGCGGATGCCGATCCCGATGATGATCAGACGGAAGGTGTCGATACCGTTACGCCAGGCCAGCGCCCAGATCAGTAATGACGTCAGAATGCCGCCCGCCATCGCCGTAAAGGTAATCGCCGTCAGGTGCTGACCAAACAGCACCATCGCCACCAGCACGCCGCTCCAGGCCCCGGTGTTGAGGCCCATCACGTCCGGGCTGCCGAGCGGGTTGCGCATCAGCGACTGGAAGATTGCACCGCTCACGCCGAGCGCCGCGCCCACCAGAATGGCCATCGCCACGCGCGGCAGTCGCCACTCCGTCACCACCATAGTGATGTTGCGCGGCGCGCTGCCGAGCAGGGCGTTAAAGACCTGCGCAAAATCGAGCGTGACCGCGCCGCTGCGCAGGCTCCAGACCGCCAGCAGCAGAATGGCGACAAGCAGCAGGAAGACGCAGGCGACTAAACGCCGGGACGGGGCCATCATGCGCCACCTCCGCGTTTACGGCGTACCAGGAAGATCAGCACCGGCGCGCCGATAAAGGCGCTGACCACCGAGACGCGCAGTTCACCGGGCACCAGCAGGCGGCCCAGCACGTCGGCAAACAGCAGCAGGGCAGGGGTGGCCAGCAGCGTCACCGGCAGCGACCAGCGGTGATCCGCCCCCACCAGCCAGCGCGCCATGTGCGGCATCATCAGGCCAATAAAGGCGATCGGGCCGACCACCGCGGTCGCGCTGCCGCACAGCACGGTGATGGCGAGCAGACCAATCAGCTGCGTGCGCGCCACGCGGTTGCCGAGGGCGGTCGCGGTGTCGCTGCCGAGACTCAGGCTGTTGAGCGCGCGGCTTAAAAACAGCGCCACGGCGGCAGCGATAATGACCGGGATCGCCACCACTTTTAACGTTTCAAGGGTGCGGATATCCAGCGAACCGGCCTGCCAGAAGCGCAGCTGGTCGTAAACGTCCGGGTTGAGCAGGGCGATGCCGTTGGATAAGCCTTCCAGCACCGCCGCGAGCGCCACGCCCGCCAGCGTCAGGCGGACCGGACTCAGCTGGCCGCCGCCCTGGCTGCCGGTAAAGGCGACGACCAGCGAGGCGGCCAGCGCGCCGCAGAAGGCCATCGCCAGCTGTTCGGAGGGCGAGGTCAATCCGAACAGCGCCGCGCCGAGCACGATGGCAAAGCTGGCGCCGGAGTTAACGCCGAGAATGCCGGGGTCCGCCAGCGGGTTACGGGTAAGGGTTTGCATCAGGGCACCGGCAAGGCCGAGCGCGCCACCCGCCAGCAGTCCGGCAAGCGTGCGGGGGAGTCGGGCGTCGAGCACGATAATACAGTCAGCGCTCTGGCAGGTGCCGGAGAGCGCATCAACGATAACGGACGCGGGCAGCGGCTTCGCGCCGACCAGCAGGCTGAGTGCAACCGCAAGGCTCAGGAGCAGCAGTAAAACGGGCACGGCAACGGCGCGCACCGCAGAAGAGGAAAACGACATAGCAACATCCATGATTTGATAATGATAGTGATTATCGTTATCTATCTTATTTGGCTATGTTAGCATGTGCGCCCATGGAAAGGGTAGAAATAGACTCAAGGCTTTGTCATGAATCAAAAATCCTGGCTGCTCAACCTCAGCCTGCTGAAAACGCACCCGGCGTATCGCGCCGTATTTATCGCTCGCTTTATCTCCATTTTGTCCCTCGGGCTGCTCGGCGTGGCCGTGCCGGTACAGATCCAGACCCTGACGCACTCCAGCTGGCTGGTGGGGTTATCCGTCACCTTAACCGGCGGGGCGATGTTCATCGGCCTGATGGTCGGCGGCGTGCTGGCGGACCGCTACGAGCGTAAGAAGCTGATCCTGCTGGCGCGCGGCACCTGCGGCGTGGGCTTTATCGGGCTGTGTCTGAACGCCATGCTGCCGGAGCCGTCGCTGATCGCCATTTACGCGCTGGGGCTGTGGGACGGTTTCTTCGCCTCGCTGGGGGTGACGGCGCTGCTGGCGGCAACGCCCGCGCTGGTCGGGCGCGAGAACCTGATGCAGGCGGGGGCGATCACCATGCTCACCGTGCGCCTCGGCTCGGTGATTTCGCCAATGGTGGGCGGCCTGCTGCTGGCGACCGGCAACGTGGCGTGGAACTACGGGCTGGCGGCGGCGGGGACCTTTATCACCACCCTGACCCTGCTGCGCCTGCCGCTGCTGCCACCTCCGCCGCAGCCGCGCGAGCATCCGCTGAAATCGCTGATGGCCGCTATTCGTTTCCTGTTCAGCAACCCGCTGATTGGCGGCATTGCGCTGCTCGGCGGCCTGCTGACGATGGCGAGCGCCGTGCGCGTGCTCTACCCAGCGCTGGCGGGAGAGTGGCAGATGAGCGCCTCGGAGATTGGCGTGCTGTACGCCGCCATTCCGCTCGGCGCGGCCTGCGGGGCACTGACCAGCGGCAACCTGGCGCAAAGCGCGCGTCCGGGGTTGATTATGCTGCTTGCCACGCTGGCGTCGTTTATCGCCATTGGCTTCTTTAGCCTGATGCCGGTGTGGGCCCTGGGCGTGTTGTGTCTGGTGATCTTCGGCTGGCTGAGCGCCATCAGCTCGCTTTTGCAGTACACCCTGATCCAGACCCAGACGCCGGAAGGGATGCTCGGGCGCATTAACGGCTTGTGGACGGCGCAGAACGTGACGGGGGATGCGATTGGCGCGGCGATCCTCGGCGGGCTGGGGGCGATGATGACCCCGGTGGCCTCGGCGAGCAGCAGCGGGTTTGCGTTAGCGATGGTTGGCGTGATTTTGTTAGTGGCGCTGGTGGAATTGCGGCGGTTCAGGCAGGAGAGTGCCCCGGTGTGATTTGCCGGGTGGCGGCTGCGCCTTACCCGGCCTACATTTTGCACCCGTAGGCCCGGTAAGCGAAGCGCCACCGGGCGCAGGCATTACCCGAAAATTGCCTCTAAACGCTGCAACACCAACATCGCGCTGTAATAATCCAGGCGGAACGTCTCGGTTCCCAATGCCCAAACCCGTTTGTTCTTCACCGACGGCAGATGCGTCAGCAGCGGGTTGGCGTAAATCGCGTCGACGTCTTTCTTATCGCCCGCAAACACAAACAGCCCTTCACCGTTCAGCCCCGTCGCCAGGTTTTCACCGCCCAACTGAATAATGTCGTGGCGTTTGCCCTGGCTTTTCGAGGTCTGCAGCCCGGCGGGCAGCTCCGCCAGCGTAAAGCCCAGCTGGTGCAAAAGCTTGCCCTGTGCGGATTCAGCGGTCCACAGGTTGGCGCTGTGCGCGGCGGCGGTGTAGACGATGGCGTTCACAGGCTGCGGCGGCAGCTTCATCTGCTCTTTTACCTGCGCGAGCTGTTTATCAAAGGCGGCAATGCGCCCGGCGGCCTGTTTTTCCTGACCGGTGATGGTGCCCAACTGGGTCAGCAGTTCCTGCCAGCTCTTGTCGTCGTAGTTGATGATAAGCGTCGGCGCGATGGCGGAGAGCTGATCGTACAGCGCCAGCGCGGAATCCCCGCCGGTAGCGCTGATCAAAATCAGATCCGGCATCTGGGCGGCAACCGCTTCGGCGCTCGGCTCGCCAATGTACAGCCGCGCAACCTTGCGCTGTTTCGCAATATCCCCCCACTGGCGCAGGAAACCCTGCCCATCCGCCACGCGGTTGTTCGGCGTGGTGGCGCCGCTGGCGACGACCGGGGCGTCAATCGCCAGCAGGGAGCCGGTTAAGGTCACGCTGGTGGAGACAATGCGCGTCGGTTTGCTCTCAAGGGTATGCACGCCGCGGCTGTCGGTCACCTGGCGCGGCCAGTCGGCGGCGGTCGCTGAGGTTAGTCCTAAAACAAAAAGACCTGTCAGAAGAAAGGCATTACGGCAAAGGGCAGGGAATTTCACTGAGCGGCATCCTGTTATCGTTGAAGTTAATGCTTCTCATTTTCATGATTGCCGGGAAGGGATGCAAGCGTTTGTCGCACAAGTTGTTTGACCGACGGTTGACAGCGGGGCGCTGTGGGATTAGGTTAGCCGACGAAAATATAAATGATAATCATTATTGCTTCTTTTATCATTTTGAGGAGGATGATATGGATACGTCCCTGGCTGAGGAAGTTCAGCACACCGCAACTACGCTGCAATCAGACAGCTTTTTCTTTATGTCGCCTTACCGCAGTTTTACCACGTCCGGCTGCGTTGCCCGCTTTTCTGAGTCCGCCGTTGGCGGCGACGATCCGGCAGGCCGCTTCCAGCAGAAATTAGCCCAGGCTTTTCAGAACGCGAAGGCCAGCGGCATCGCCCATCCGGTCATGGTAGGGGCAATCCCATTCGATACCCGCAAGCCGTCGTCGCTGTTTATTCCCGAACGCTGGCAGACGTTTTCTCGCCCGGCGCGTCAGCAGTCTTCACGCTATTTCTCCGGTGCGCAGTCACTGAATATTGAAAAACGTACCGAGATCCCCCCGCAGCCTGTGTTTGAAGAGATGGTCGCCCGCGCCGCGGCGCTGACCGCCACGCCGCAGGTGAACAAGGTCGTGCTGTCGCGCCTGATTGATATTGCGACCGATAACAACATTGATAGCGGTGCGTTGATGGAGCGTCTTATCGCTCAGAACCCGGCGAGCTTTAATTTCCACGTGCCGCTGGAAGACGGCGGCGTGCTGCTGGGGGCAAGCCCCGAACTGCTGCTGCGCAAAGAGGGCGCGCACTTTAGCTCGCTGCCGCTGGCAGGCTCGGCGCGTCGTCAGCCAGACGACGTATTAGATCGCGAAGCGGGCAATAAGCTGCTGGCCTCCGAAAAAGACCGTCACGAGCACGACCTGGTGACCCAGGCGATGAAGGCCATTCTGGCACCGCGCAGCCACCATCTCAGCATGCCGGATTCTCCTCAGTTGATTACCACGCCGACGCTGTGGCATCTGGCAACGCCGGTAGAAGGCGAGGCGCGTGAAAATGAAAACGCCCTGACGCTGGCCTGCCTGCTGCACCCGACGCCTGCACTGAGCGGTTTCCCGCATCAGGCAGCAAAACAGCTGATTGCCGAGCTGGAGCCGTTCGACCGCGAGCTGTTCGGCGGCATCGTCGGCTGGTGCGACAGCGAAGGCAACGGCGAGTGGGTGGTGACCATCCGCTGCGCGCGTCTGCATAAAAATAGCGTTCGCCTGTTTGCCGGTGCGGGCATTGTTCCCGCCTCCTCGCCGGTGGGCGAGTGGCGCGAAACCGGCGTGAAGCTCTCCACCATGCTCAACGTTTTTGGTTTGCACTAAGGAATACTCATGACCATTCCCTTTACCCGCTGGCCTGAGGAATTCGCCCACCGCTACCGTGAAAAAGGCTACTGGCAGGATCTGCCGCTGACCCACATTCTGACGGATCGCGCGGACAGCGATGCGGTAGCGATAATCGACGGCGAGCGGCACATTACCTACCGCACGTTTAATCAGGCGGTGAACAACCTGGCGTCCGCCCTTGAGGCGCAGGGGCTGCACCGCGGCGAGACCGCGCTGGTGCAGCTCGGCAACGTGGCCGAGTTCTACATTACCTTCTTCGCGCTGCTGCAAATCGGCGTCGCGCCGGTGAACGCGCTCTTTAGCCATCAGCGCAGCGAGCTGAATGCCTACGCGGAGCAGATCAAACCCGCCGTGCTGATTGCCGATCGCGACCACGCGCTGTTTGTGGGCGATGACTTTCTCAACGCCTTTGTAGATGCGCACCGCTCGGTACGCGCCGTGCTGCTGCGCAGCGATAAGGGTGAACACGCGCTGGAAGCGGCGATTGCGCGCCCGGCGGACAATTTCATCCCGAACCCGACGCCCGCCGACGAGGTGGCGTTTTTCCAGCTCTCCGGCGGCAGCACCGGCACGCCGAAGCTGATCCCGCGCACGCATAACGATTACGACTACAGCATCCGCCGCAGCAACGAGATTTGCGGCATCACCGCCGAAACGCGTTACCTGAACGCGCTGCCCGCGGCGCATAACTACGCCATGAGCTCGCCAGGATCGTTAGGCGTTTTCACCGCGGGCGGCTGCGTGGTGCTGGCGAACGATCCGAGCGCGACGCTTTGCTTCCCGCTGATTGAACGGCATCAGATCAACGTCACCTCGCTGGTGCCCCCGGCGGTGAGCCTGTGGCTGCAGGCGATTGCCGACGGCGCGGGGAACGCGCAGCTGAGATCTCTGAAGCTGCTTCAGGTGGGCGGCGCGCGCCTCTCCGCCACGCTCGCGGCGCGCATTCCGGCGGAAATCGGCTGCCAGCTTCAGCAGGTGTTCGGCATGGCGGAAGGGCTGGTGAACTACACAGCGCTCGATGACGCGCCGGAGCGCATCATCAACACCCAGGGCCGTCCGATGTGCCCCGACGACGAAGTGTGGGTGGCGGACGAACACGGTAACCCGCTGCCGCGCGGCGAAGTCGGGCGTCTGATGACGCGCGGGCCGTATACCTTCCGCGGCTATTTCAACAGCCCGGAACACAACGCCAGCGCCTTCGACTCCAACGGCTTTTACTGCTCAGGGGATCTGATCGCCATCGACGAACAGGGCTACATCACCGTGCAGGGGCGCGAGAAAGATCAGATCAACCGAGGCGGGGAGAAGATCGCCGCCGAAGAGATTGAAAACCTGCTGCTGCGCCATGAGGCGGTGATCCACGCCGCGCTGGTGAGCATGGAGGACAGCCTGCTGGGCGAAAAAAGCTGCGCGTATCTGGTGGTGAAACAGCCCCTGCGCGCGGTCGAGGTGCGTCGCTTCCTGCGCGAGCAGGGCGTTGCCGAGTTCAAGCTGCCGGACCGCGTGGAGAGCGTGGATGCGCTCCCGTTAACGCCGGTCGGCAAAGTCGATAAGAAACAGTTGCGCCTGTGGCTCGCTGAACGCGCCCGGGGCTGAGGAACAGAGTATGGCTATCCCAAAATTAACCGCTTACGCCCTGCCGACGGCTGCAGAGCTGCCGACCAACAAGGTGAACTGGAGCTTTGAGCCGGAGCGCGCGGCGCTGTTGATCCACGATATGCAGGAGTATTTCCTGAACTTCTGGGGTGAAAATAGCGCGATGATGCAGCAGGTGGTGGCGAATATCGCCAGACTGCGCGCCTTCTGCAAAGCGCACAATATTCCGGTGTACTACACCGCTCAGCCGAAAGAGCAGAGCGACGAAGACCGCGCCCTGCTGAACGACATGTGGGGGCCGGGACTGACCCGTTCGCCGGAGCAGCAGCGTATCGTCGCTGAACTCACGCCGGACGAAGCCGACACGGTGCTGGTCAAGTGGCGCTACAGCGCGTTTCACCGCTCGCCGCTGGAGCAGATGTTGAAAGAGACGGGCCGCAACCAGCTGCTGATTACCGGCGTGTACGCCCATATCGGCTGCATGACCACCGCCACCGATGCCTTTATGCGCGACATCAAGCCGTTCTTTATCGCCGACGCGCTGGCGGATTTCACCCGCGACGAGCATCTGATGTCGCTGAACTACGTGGCCGGACGTTCGGGCCGCGTGGTGATGACCGACGAGCTGCTTCCGTCCGTTCCGGCGACCAAAGCCGCGCTGCGCGAGCTGATCCTGCCGCTGCTGGACGAGTCCGACGAGCCGATGGATGACGAAAACCTGATCGACTACGGCCTGGACTCGGTACGCATGATGGCGCTGGCCGCGCGCTGGCGCAAAGTGCACGGTGATATCGACTTCGTGATGCTGGCAAAAAATCCAACAATCGACGCCTGGTGGGCGCTGCTCTCCCGCGAGGTGAAGTAATGCGTTTTGATTTTACTGGCAAAACCGTCTGGGTGACGGGCGCGGGGAAGGGGATTGGCTACGCGACGGCGCTGGCGTTTGCGGAGGCGGGCGCGCAGGTGACCGGGTTCGATCTGGCCTTCCCGCAGGAAGATTATCCGTTTGCCATCGAAACGCTGGACGTGGCGGATTTTGCTCAGGTCAGCGATGTGTGTGGCCGTTTGCTTAATACCCTTGAGCGTCTGGACGTGCTGGTCAACGCGGCGGGTATTCTGCGCATGGGGGCGACGGACCAGCTCTCGCTGGAGGACTGGCAGCAGACCTTCGCGGTCAACGTCGGCGGCGCGTTCAACCTGTTCCAGCAGACGATGGGCCAGTTCCGCCGTCAGCAGGGCGGGGCGATAGTCACCGTGGCGTCCGACGCGGCGCACACGCCGCGCATCGGCATGAGCGCCTACGGTGCGTCGAAAGCGGCGCTGAAAAGCCTGGCCCTGACCGTCGGGCTGGAGCTGGCGAGCAGCGGCGTGCGTTGTAACCTGGTGTCGCCTGGCTCAACGGACACCGACATGCAGCGCACCCTGTGGACCAGCGACGACGCGGAGCAGCAGCGTATTCGCGGCTTTGGCGAGCAGTTCAAGCTCGGCATTCCGCTGGGCAAAATCGCCCGCCCGCAGGAGATTGCCAGCACGGTGCTGTTCCTGGCATCCGATGTCGCCAGCCATATCACCCTGCAGGATATCGTGGTGGACGGCGGCTCCACGCTGGGGGCGTGATGATCTGGAAACGTCATTTATCGCTCGAGGAGCTGAACGCCACCAGCATGAACACCCTGGTGGCGCATCTCGGCATCGTCTATACCCGTATCGGTGACGACACGCTGGAAGCGGAGATGCCGGTGGATGCGCGCACCCATCAGCCGTTCGGCCTGCTGCACGGCGGCGCGTCGGCGGCACTTGCGGAAACGCTGGGGTCGATGGCCGGCTTTCTGATGACTCGCGACGGACAGAACGTGGTGGGCACAGAGCTTAACGCCACGCACCACCGGGCGGTGTCGCAGGGGAGAGTGCGCGGGGTGTGCCAGCCGCTGCATCTGGGGCGCTCCAGCCAGAGCTGGGAGATCGTGGTCTTCGACGAGCAGGGGCGGCGGTGCTGCACCTGCCGGTTGAGTACGATGGTGTTGGGGTGAACGGGGCAGAATTGCCGGGTGGCGGCTTCGCCTTACCCGGCCTACACCTCACGTAGGCCCGGTAAGCGAAGCGCCACCGGGCAATGTTTACAACATCGATACCACCCGCTTCAACAGCCGAATTCGCGGTGCAATCGACGCTTTATCCAGCCATTCCGCAGGGCTGTGGAACCCGGCGCCAATCGGCCCCAGGCCGTCGAGCGTCGGGATGCCGAGCGCCGCGGTGTGGTTGGCGTCGCTCCCGCCGCCGACCGCCTGCCAGGTAATGTCGATACCCTCCGCTTTTCCTGCCGCTTCAACCTGCTGCATCAGGGCCTGAGTCGCTTTACTGGTTGCCATCGCCGGTTTGTGATTCACCCGCGCAAGCGTAGTGGTCACGCCGTCTAAAAAGCCTTTTTCACATAACGCCTCCAGCGCCTGATTCACCCGGTCGTACTCGTCGTTTTCCCAGAAGCGCACGTCGAGTTCGGCTACGGCGTTATCCGCCACCACGTTGGCCGCGCTGCCGCCGTGAATCACCCCGATGTTAAGCGTGGTGCCGCGATCCCAGTCGGTTAGCGCATTAATGGCGATGACGCTGTTTGCCAGCGCGGTAATTGCCGAGCGACCTTTCTCCGGGTCGTTGCCCGCGTGTGCCGCCACGCCGCTGAAGGTGAGGTGATAGCCCGCCATCCCTTTACGCGCTTTCACCAGCGAGCCGTCGGCTCGGGCGGCTTCGCAGACCAGCACGCAGCGGGAACGCTTAGCCAGCTCGCCAATCCATTCGTGGGAATGCACCGAGCCGGTCTCTTCGTCCGGGTTCATCGCCACGGCAATCGCGAGACGATCGTTGTCTGCGGCGTCGAGCCCGCGCATTGCCCACAAAATATTCAGAAGTCCGCTCTTCATATCCGAGACGCCGGGGCCGTACAGGCGGGTATCGTCCTCGCTCATCGGACGCTCGGCGACGGTGCCGGGGGCAAATACGGTATCCAGGTGCCCGACCAGCAGCACGTCAAAGCGTTCGGCCTGCGGTTTGTTGCTGACGAAGACGCCGGGACCCACCTTGTCGCCCAGGTTCACCTGCTCGGTGTGCCAGCCCTCGCGCTGCCAGAGCCGCTGCATGATGCCTGCCACGGCGGCAACGCCCGCAATGGTCTGGGTGCCGCAGTCCACGTTCACCAGGGTTTTCAGCTCTTCAATGTAATGGTCAAGATTCATGTTCACCTCCTGTTCAGAGAATAATGCGCATCAGCAGCATGGCTAAAAACGCGTTGACGACCGAGATGGCGATCATCAGCGGGATACGTTTGGCGCGGGTGCCGATCACGCCCAGAATGCGGCCCAGGTACTGTACCTGCGAGCCCATCAGGTAGATGGCGGGCGCCAGAATCGCCAGGTGTTCGCCGGTGAGGATACCTTTATCAAACAGGCCGATGGCGACGCCTATCCCGCCGCCCATCGACATCCAGCCGCCAATCAGCACGGCGGCCGCTTCGCCCGGCAGGCCGAACAGGCCCATTAACGGGGCGAAGATCATGCCCAGCCCTTTCAGGGCACCGGTAATTTCCAGCGCTTTGATGATGATAAACGCCATCACCACGTTGGGCAGGGTGCTGCTGGTGGCAATGCTCCAGCCTTTGCGCGCGCCTTCGACGAAGACATCGGTAATGACGGGGTTAGACTGTGGGGCACTCATGCGGCGTCTCCTTTGCGGGTGAAGGACAGGATCAATCGCAGCAGATTTGCGCCCACGATTTTCATGATGAACATGACGGCGATACAGGCTCCGATGGACGTGGGAACCGCCGCCGTGCCGTCAACGGCGACCAGCGTAAAGAGGATCGCCCCGGAAGAGAAAAAGTTGGTGATCATCGCCCCGGCGGAGAACTGGAACATGGCGAAAACGTCTTTCTCTTTTTCGCTGATTTGCCCTTCGTCTGACAGATTGCGGGTAAGCGATGCGCCCACGTCGGTGCTTTGCAGGCTGCCAATCAGCGCCAGCCCGGTGGTGCCGGGAATGCCCAGAAGCGGGCGCAGCAGAGGGGTTAAGAGTTTGCGGGCGGCACGCAGCGCGCCATAGTGCTCCAGCACGTTGATCATCCCCAGCGCGAACATCACCGCGGGAATTAAACCGAGCGCGAAGAGAAACCCGTCCATCGCGCCGCTGCCGCCGGTGCCGCGAAAGGCGCTGCTGGCTGTGGTTAACGTACCGTCATCCAGACTGGCTTTACTGACCACTTTGCCAAATGCGCCGTTGAGGGTGGTGAAATCAAAGATGCCGTACCACTCTTTTCCGCCTAACAGGCCGGAGAAGAAAACGGCTGCAAACGCCAGGGCGAAGTACGCGCCCGGACCGACCTTACTATCCTGAGGTACAGAACTGTTCATATCCTTTTCCTTGTATGTACGCGATTGCGCAGGATCATTCTGGCGAGGTTATGAGCAAAAAAAATGATACAAATCATTCCGTAAGGCGGCGCACGGATGAAAAAGGCAAAAGTGTGACCGAGGACGTCACGAAAGTGATCGGCTTAACAATGTGGTGTAAATGTCTGGTTTGACCACGCATTATTGCGTTTCAAAGTTGTTAAATTTTTCCGGTTGTTCTAGAAACAAAATGTAACATCTCACTGTTTCACAACAACGGATAACCACTATGAACAACTCAGGGAAATACCTTATATGGGCAGGGCTCTCCGTTGTGGGAGCCTTTGCCCTGGGCTATATCGCCCTCAACCGGGGGGAACAGATCAATGCGCTCTGGATCGTCGTCGCCTCCGTCTGCATTTATCTGATCGCGTACCGTTTTTATGGCCGCTATATCGCGAAGAACGTGTTAGGGGTTGACGCGACGCGCATGACGCCTGCCGTCCGCCATAACGACGGGCTGGACTACGTGCCGACCGATAAAAAAGTGCTGTTCGGTCACCACTTCGCGGCGATTGCCGGCGCGGGCCCGCTGGTGGGGCCGGTGCTGGCGGCGCAGATGGGCTACCTGCCGGGGATGATCTGGATCCTCGCGGGCGTGGTGCTGGCGGGCGCGGTGCAGGACTTTATGGTGCTGTTCGTCTCCACCCGCCGCGACGGGCGTTCGCTGGGTGAGCTGGTGAAGGAGGAGATGGGGGCAACCGCCGGGGTGATCGCTCTGGTGGCGACCTTTATGATCATGGTGATCATCCTCGCGGTGCTGGCGATGATCGTGGTGAAAGCGCTGACCCACAGCCCGTGGGGAACCTATACCGTTGCCTTCACCATTCCGCTGGCGCTGTTTATGGGGATCTACATTCGCTATCTGCGCCCGGGGCGCATTGGTGAAGTGTCGGTGATTGGCCTGGTGTTCCTCGTGTTCGCCATTATCTCCGGCGGCTGGGTGGCGGAAAGCCCAACCTGGGCACCGTTCTTCGACTTTACCGGCGTGCAGCTGACCTGGATGCTGGTGGGCTACGGCTTTGTGGCGGCGGTGCTGCCGGTGTGGCTCCTGCTGGCTCCGCGTGATTACCTTTCCACCTTCCTGAAAATCGGCACCATCGTCGGGCTGGCCATCGGCATTCTGATTATGCGCCCGACCCTGACCATGCCTGCGCTGACCAAATTCATCGACGGCACCGGCCCGGTCTGGACCGGTAACCTGTTCCCGTTCCTGTTTATCACCATCGCCTGCGGGGCGGTGTCTGGCTTCCACGCGCTGATTGCCTCCGGCACCACGCCGAAGATGCTGGCGAATGAAAATCAGGCCTGCCTGATTGGCTACGGCGGCATGTTGATGGAGTCCTTTGTCGCTATCATGGCGCTGGTCTCGGCCTGCATTATCGATCCGGGCGTGTACTTCGCGATGAACAGCCCGATGGCGGTGCTGGCACCTGCCGGAACCGTTGACGTGGTGGCATCCGCTGCACAGGTGGTGAGCGGCTGGGGCTTTGCCATTACCCCTGAAACGCTAACGCACATTGCTAATGAGGTGGGCGAGCAGTCGATCATCTCCCGTGCGGGCGGTGCGCCGACGCTGGCGGTGGGGATGGCCTACATCCTGCACGGCGCGCTGGGCGGGCTGATGGACGTCTCCTTCTGGTATCACTTCGCCATCCTGTTCGAGGCGCTGTTTATCCTGACGGCGGTGGACGCAGGAACCCGTGCGGCGCGCTTTATGCTCCAGGACCTGCTGGGCGTGATCTCCCCGAACCTGAAGCGTACCGATTCGCTCCCGGCTAACCTGCTGGCGACGGCGCTGTGCGTGCTGGCGTGGGGCTACTTCCTGCACCAGGGCGTGGTCGACCCGCTGGGTGGGATTAACACCCTGTGGCCGCTGTTTGGTATCGCCAACCAGATGCTGGCGGGCATGGCACTGATGCTCTGCGCGGTGGTGCTGTTCAAGATGAAGCGCCAGCGTTACGCGTGGGTGGCGTTAGTGCCAACCGCATGGCTGCTGATTTGTACCCTGACGGCAGGCTGGCAGAAAGCCTTCAGCCCGGACAACAAGGTGGGCTTCCTGGCGATCGCCAACAAGTTCCAGGCGATGATCGACAGCGGTAAGATCCCGGCGCAGTACACGGAGTCGCAGCTGTCGCAGCTGGTGTTTAACAACCGTCTGGACGCCGGGCTGACTATCTTCTTTATGGTGGTGGTCGTGGTGCTGGCGTTGTATTCTCTCAAAACCGCGCTGGCGGCGTTGAAAGTCGACAAGCCAACGGCAAAAGAGACGCCTTACGAGCCAATGCCTGAAAACCTGGAAGAGATTGTCACCCAGGCCAAAGGGGCACATTAATTTAATCAGACATACCCCTCACCCCGGCCCTCTCCCCAAAGGGGAGAGGGTGTTGTAAGTTCCCTCACCCCTTTGGGGAGAGGGTTAGGGTGAGGGGGAAACAAACGAGAAATGACCTATGTTCGACACCCTTTCCAAAGCAGGTAAGTACCTGGGCCAGGCCGCCAAAATGATGATTGGCGTGCCGGACTACGACAACTACGTCGAGCATATGCGCGTCAATCATCCGGACCAGACGCCCATGACCTACGAAGAATTTTTCCGCGACCGCCAGGATGCCCGCTACGGCGGCAAGGGCGGGGCGAAGTGCTGTTAACCCTCTTTCGGTAAATAGAGGCTGATCTGTTCCTGCCTGCAGCCGTAGATTGCCGCGAGCTTTTCGCGGGTGCGCTTTTGCGGACGGGAGTCCAGCGCTTCCAGCTGTGACACGGCGGACTGGCTGATGCCGAGTTTCTCCGCCACTTCCTGTTGTGACATGCCGCGCAGGATGCGCCATGCGGCCTGCAGGCTGACGTTCTGCCAGGTCATAATGCTGCACACTTCTCCGGGCAATTCCACGTCATCCAGACTATCGTGTTCGACCTCAATATCTTCCAGATCGTCATCGGTTTCGTCGTCAATTTCTGACATCTGTAAGAGCATACGAAAATATTCGTGATAGGGAATAACGGCGTACTGCGTTTTCCCGTTATCGTCCTTGATTAGCTGTACAGCCATAGGTGGCACTCTCCTCATGCAGGTAAGTCGTTGAAGTTCTGCGCTTGACGGCCAAAACATAACAATGGTTATCGGGATCGTCCCGAAGTGTATAGATGATGCGGTAATCGCCAACGCGTAGCCGGAAATGATCTTCTGTCGCCGATATTTTTTTGATATCGGGCCGGGGAGTTGAACGGTCATCCAGCTCAGTAAGCTTTACCTCAATGCGTCGCTGATACCGTTCGTCAATCTTTGAAAACGCCTTTTTTGCACCATTGGACCAGACAATCTTCATCCGTACCTCCACTGTACGCCCACATAAAATATAAGGAAATAATAAGACTATTAGATAAATTCCGAATTTCTTATGGGGGACTGTAGAGCGGAGAAAAAGCGCAGGTAAGAGGCAAAACGCAAACCGTCGAAGCGGCTCGAAAACGCCTCTGCCAGGCGACAGAGGCTTACAGAAAATCTGCGATCAGGCGTTCAAACCGCCGTCTACGTCCAGACCGGTACCGGAGATCTGCCCGGCTGCCGGGCTGGCGAGGAAGGTGACCGCCGCCGCGATGTCCTCCGGCTGGCCATAGTGACCGACAGCAATCATCTGGCGCTGGGCTTCCGCCTGTTCCCCGTCTTCCGGGTTCATATCGCTGTTGGTGGGGCCGGGGTGCACCAGGTTAACGGTAATGCCGCGCGGCCCTAAATCACGGGCCAGCCCGCGGGTGAGGGAGTTGAGGGCCGATTTGGTCATCGAGTAGACGGCGATACCCGGCTGCGCCACGCGGTTTGCCAGACAGCTGCCAATGTTAATGATGCGCCCGCCGTCGGACATATGCACCAGCGCTTCCTGAATGGCGATCACCACGCCGCGGATGTTGACGTTGATAAGGGCGTCGATGTCCGCCAGCGTCATGGACTCCAGCGGGCCGCCGCGCGCGATACCCGCGTTGTTGACCAGAATGTCCAGCCCGCCGAGGGAACGCGCCGCATGGGTGACGGCATCCTGAATCGCCTGCGCGCTGGCGCTGTCCGCCTGCACCGCTTCACCGTGCCGCCCAAGCGCCTTTATTTCATCGGCAACCGCCTGGGCTTTATCGGCCGATTTTTCATACGTAATAACCACGTCGGCACCGGCGCGTGCCAGCGACAGCGCGATAGCCCGACCCAACCCGCGGCTGGCGCCGGTAACCAGCGCCTTTTTACCTGTTAAATCGATCTGCATGATGACCTCGTTGCAAGAGTAGAAAGAATCATCATTAGGTATAGACGGTCGGGGCGGTTAACGGCTGAAGGATTCCACTTTCTCAAACGCGGCGCGCAGAACGTCAGGCGTTAGCGCAACCGGCAGATAGTGAATCGACTCCACCGGGCGCAGGGTGTGGGCAATGACCTTATCCAGCGCTTCCCGGTTATTGATGTCGACGTCCAGCTCGCGAAGCGTGGTCGGCAGGTTAAAACGCCGGTACGCCGTCACCAGCTGCGCCAGCACGTCGTCCTGGCCGAGCAGGGCGCTCTGCACCAGAATGCCGTAGGCCACCTTGGTGCCGTGGAGGTATTTTTCCGTCTGCGGCAGCACGGTTAGGCCGTTGTGCACCGCATGCGCCGCCGCCACGCGGGTATAGCGTTCGCCCAGGCCGCCGACCATCCCGCCACCGGCGATAATCGCATCCACCACGTCCCGGAACGCCTGGGTTTGTTCGCCGCGCTGCTGGTCGGCCAGCGCCTCTTCGCTGCGCGTCAGCAGCACGTCGCGGATCGCCAGCGCGCCGTTGATGCCGAGCCGCACGGTCAGCGGCAGGTTCTCCGGCTCAGGTGCCAACACCACCGCTTCGTACCACTTCGCCAGCGTATCGCCGATGCCTGCCAGCAGATATTCCGCCGGGGCGTTAAGGACGATCTGCGGCTCCACCAGCACCAGGAAGTTGGCGTCGTCGAAGATCTCAAAATGCAGCGCCTGACCGGCATCGTTGTACCAGACGGAAAGCGGGGTCCACGCCGCGCAGGTAGCGGCAATGGTGGGGATGCCCACGAACGGAATGCCTAAACGACGCGCCACGGCCTTGACGGTATCCATCACCGCGCCGCCGCCGACGCCAATCACCACGCTGGCGTCGCTGCCGGATTCATTCACCAGGTGGGTGACGTCGCGCTCGCTGCAGTGGCCTTTAAACAGCAGGCGTTTCGCCCCCGGCGCGTTAAAGCTCTCCGGCAGGAAAGGGCGCGCGCCTTCGATAGCGCGCTCGCCGTAGATCCACACCGCGCGGGAAAGCTGTTCCGGGGTAAAGAAGTTATCCAGCTGCGCAAGGCTTCCGGAATGGGAGAAATAGTTCGCCGGGCCAGGCACGACGCGGATATCGGTGTTGCTCATGGTGTTGTCCTTTTTTAGCAAGCGCTAACCCGATGTTATGTCTGGACATCCGGATGGCTAATAATATTTCGCTTTAAGTTATGCCTTTTCCGTCGTTGTCAGTCAACCGAAGCTGTGAAAAATTCGATAAATCAGAAGAGTAATGAAGGATTTACGCGGATGGTTTCCAGTCGCCTTGAGATGCGCGGTATCAGCCTGGCCTTTTCCGGCTTTCAGGCGCTGTCGCGCGTGAATTTCACCTTAACCGGCGGATCCGTACATGCGCTAACCGGTGCCAACGGTGCGGGGAAATCGACCCTGATGGCGGTGCTGTGCGGCACGCACAACCACTATGAGGGTGAGATCAGCATTAACAACCAGCCGGTGACGATCCGCGAACCGCTTGATGCCAAACGGCTGGGGATCCACCTCGTGCAGCAGGAGGTGGACGTAGCGCTGATCCCGGGGTTGAGCATCGCCGAGAACATCATGCTCGACCAGCTGGCGCAGCCGGGTCATCGCTTCAACTGGCGCGCGACCCGCCAGCAGGCGAGACAGGCGCTGGCGCAGCTGGATGTCTCTCTGGACGTACGCCGTTCCATCGACAGCTGTTCGCTGGCCGAAAAGCAGCAGATTTTGCTGGCACGCGCCTTGTCCCACCACTGCCGTTTTTTGATTCTTGATGAACCCACCGCGCCGCTGGATGCGCACGAGAGCGAGCGCCTGTTTGCGGTGGTGAGACGTTTAAAGCAGCAGGGCATCGGCGTGGTGTTTATCTCCCATCGCATTCACGAACTGAAGGCCATCTGCGACACCCTGACGGTGCTCCGCGACGGCAAGCTGATCGAGTCCGGACCGATGGCGGACCTCAGCGGCGAAGAGATTGTCGAGAAGATGCTCGGACACGTGCTGAGCGATATCTATCCGCCCGCACGACCGCCGCACGGCAACGAAACGCTGCTGCGGGTGGAAGGACTGCACGACGATGCGCTGCTGAAAGATATCTCCCTGCACCTGCGCAAAGGCGAAATCCTCGGCATCGCCGGGCTGGCGGGCGCAGGGAAAACCGAACTCTGCAAGGCGCTGTTTGGTGCCAGCAAAAGCCGCGTGGCAAACGGCGAGTTGAATCATCAATCCTGGCAGCCGCGCGACCCGGCTGACTCCGTGCTGCGCGGGCTGGCGCTGGTGCCGGAGGAGCGGCGCAAAGAGGGCATTTTTATCGACGAGCCGGTGAGCATGAACCTTGCCGTGTGCGCCGATAACAGCTTTTCGCGCTGGAGCCTGTTTGGCCATCGTCAGGCGTGGCGCTGGGCGGAAGAGGTGATTGCCCGCGTCGGCGTGCGCGCCCGCGGGCCGGGGCAGGTGCTGCGCCGTCTGTCCGGGGGTAACCAGCAGAAGGTCGCCATTGGTAAATGGCTGCGCAATGACGCCAGCGTGCTGATATTTGACGAGCCGACCAAAGGCGTGGACGTGAAGGCTAAAACCGATCTGTTCCAGCTGATCGACGGCCTGGCGCGCGAGGGTAAAGGGGTGATTTACGCCTCGGGCGAGTTTGCCGAGCTGGTCGGGCTATGCGACCGCATCTGCGTGCTGTGGGACGGGCGCATCGTGGCGGAAATCGCCGGGGCCGAGGCCCGAGAAGAGACACTACTTTATTATTCAACCGGAGGAACGGCGTCGTGAGCAAGGCCCTTTCAGTGAACGCGGCGGCGTCTGGCCGTCAGCAGATTTTCGATTTTCTCTACAAGTGGGGCATGCTGTTAACCGTCGTCGCGCTGGTGGCCGTCTTTGGCCTGGCGTCAGACAGCTTCCTCGATCCGAACAACATCATCAATATTCTGCGCTCGATTGCCATCGTGACGGTGATTGCCATTGGCGTGTCGATTTCACTGACCATCGGCGGGTTCGATCTCTCTGTGGGATCCACCGCCTCGCTGGCGAACGCGCTGGTGATCTCCCTTTTCGTCTGGCACGGATTCGGCACTACCGAGTCGATTCTGATCACCCTCGCGCTCTGCACGCTGGTGGGGCTGTTTAACGCTTTTCTGATCGTCATCCTGCGTATTCCGGACATGCTCGCGACCCTTGCCAGCCTGTTTGTGATTCAGGGTGTGGCGATGACCTACAGCTACGGCGGGTCGATTACCGAAAACATGGTGCTGCCGAGCGGCGACATGGCGGAAGGCACCATTCCGGCAGCGTTTAGCCTGCTGGGGCAGGTGCCGACCATTGTGATCGTCATGCTGGTGGTGACCGTGCTGGCGCAGCTGGGGTTGTCTTTGACCACTCACGGACGCCGGATGTACGCCATCGGCGGCAACCCCGAAGCCGCGCGTCTCTCCGGCATTCGCACTACGCGCTATAAGGTGGCGGCCTACGTGATCGCCTCGCTGCTGGCGGGATTGGGCGGGATTTTGCTGGCTTCGCGCATCGGTTCGTCGCAGGTGAATGCTGGCGGCGGATACCTGATGGACGCGGTGGCGGCGGCGTGGATCGGCTTCTCGCTGGCCGGATCCGGCAAGCCTAACGCGCTGGGCACGCTGGTCGGGGCGGTGATCCTCGGCGTGCTTTCAAACGGACTGGTGATGCTCTCCGTGCCGTACTACGCCATGGACATTATAAAAGGGCTGGTGCTTGCGGTGGCACTGGCGATTACTTACATACAAAAACGCTGACAACACAACGGGATAAAAAATGAAAAAGATTGCACTCTCTTTGGTGGCACTTGGGTTGCTCACGGCTCTGCCAGGCTTCGCGGCTACGCCCGCGCCGCTTCCGGCTGCCATTGCCAACCATGACGGCCCGATCCGCATCGCGGTGATCCGTAACCTTGGCTCAGACGACAACACCACGCAGTTTATTGCCGGGGCAATTCAGGAAGGGAAAAAGCTCGGCTTTAAGGTCAGCACCTTTTTAAGCAACGGGGACGATGCCAAATTCCAGGACTTCGTGAACCAGGCGATCAGCCAGAAATATGACGGGATTATCCTGTCTCAGGGGCGCGATCCGTACTCCACCGCGCTGGTGAAGAAAGCGGTGGATGCCGGGATCAAAGTCTCGGTGTTTGATACCGCCGTGAACGGTGAGATCCCGGGCGTGACCGTGACCCAGCAGGACGATGCCTCCCTGACCAACCTCTCCTTCGGCCAGCTGGCGAAAGATTTCAACGGCAAGGCCAATATCGTCAAGCTGTGGGTGGCAGGCTTCCCGCCGATGGAGCGTCGTCAGGCGGCGTACAAAGCGCTGCAAAAGCAGTATCCGGACATCAAAGAGCTGGAGTCTATCGGTGCCGTCTCATCTGACGTGCAGGGTGACACCGCCAACAAGTTGGGTGCGATCCTGGCGAAATACCCGAAAGGCAAAATCGACGCCATCTGGGGCACATGGGACGCCTTCAGCCAGGGCGCGTATAAGGCGCTGAAAGAGAACGGCCGCACCGAGATCAAGCTCTACAGCATCGATATCTCCAACCAGGATCTGCAGCTGATGCGCGAACCGGGCAGTTCGTGGAAGGTGAGCGTGGCGGTGGATCCGAAGCTGATTGGCGCGACGAACGTGCGTCTGGTGGCGAACAAGATTGCCGGGGAAGCGACGCCAGCGACCTACGATTTCAAAGCGGCAGCTATTCCACAGGCGCTGCTGACCGCCCAGCCGGGTGCGGTGAACGTGGCGTCTCTGGGGAAAATCATTCCGGGCTGGGGCCAGACGGAAGATTTTATCGCGCCGTGGTTTGCGACGCTGGAAGCCAGGTCAAAATAATGCCCGGTGGCGCTGCGCTTACCGGGCCTACGGTGTTGTAGGCCGGATAAGGCGCAGCCGCCACCCGGCGAAAGGACTCAAATATGTCTGCATTACCTCAACCCGAATACAGCCGCAATATGCGGCTGATTGGCCATAGCGACCAGGGCGGTCGCCCTGACGGCGTGCAGCTGATGGTGCACCGCGGTTTTGCTTATATCGGCCATATGGTGTCGCAGGGCTTTTCGATTGTCGACGTGCGAGACCCGAAGAATCCGAAAGCGGCGGGCTACGTGCCCGCGCCGCCCGGCACCTGGAACGTGCACCTGCAGGCGCATGACGACCTGTTGCTGGTCATCAACGCCCGGGACCTGTTTGCCGATGCGCGTTTTGCCGATGAAAAGGTCTACTACACCCGCCAGGTGGGCGAAACCGTCAGCGACGTGCAGGACAAAGGCTGGAGCGCGGGCTTGCGGGTGTTTGATATCTCCACGCCGGACAGGCCGCGCGAAATCGGCTTTCTGTCGCTGAGCGGCATTGGCATTCACCGCATCTGGTACGTCGGTGGCCGCTGGGCGTACGTCTCGGCGCTGATCGACGGTTTTACCGATTATATCTTCCTCACCATCGATCTTGCGGACCCGCGTAAGCCTGAAGTGGCGGGGCGCTGGTGGCTGCCGGGGATGAACCAGGCGGAAGGGGAGAAACCGAACTGGCCGGAAGGGAAACGCTTCGCGCTGCATCATGCGATTATCGCCGGGGATACCGCCTACGGGAGCTGGCGCGACGGCGGGCTGACGCTGCTGGACGTGAAAGACCGTACGCAGCCGACGCTGATTAGCCATCGTAACTGGAGCCCGCCGTTTGGCGGTGGGACGCACACCGCGCTGCCGCTGCCGGACCGCTCCCTGCTGGTGGTGCTTGACGAGGCGGTGCTCGATAACCAGGAAGACGGCGAAAAGCTGATCTGGCTGTTTGATATCCGCGAGCCGTCGAACCCGGTCAGCATCTCGACCTTCCCGCAGCCGGATGAAACCGACTACGTGGCGAAAGGGGCGCATTTCGGGCCGCACAACCTGCACGAGAACCGGCCGGGAAGCTTCGTCAGCTCAACGCTGATTTTTGCCACGTACCAGAATGCAGGTGTGCGCGCGTATGACATTTCCAATCCGTATCGCCCGGTGGAAACGGGGGCGCTGGTGCCCGCCGCGCCGGAGAGAATGATGGACACGCGGCCGAATCGCCCGCAGGTGATCCAGTCGTGCGACGTGTTTGTGGATGCGCAGGGGATTATTTACAGCACGGATTATAACGGTGGGTTGTCGGTGATTGAATATTTGGGGTGAGTGCGGTTTGATGCCCTCACCCCGGCCCTCTCCCACAGGGAGAGGGAGAAAATCAGGAGCGTAGGCCGGGTAAGGCGAAGCCGCCACCCGGCAAAAGCACTCAGCTGTACTGACGCACCCGCGCGACCAGCTCTTCCGCGCTGTCGATTCGGTCGGCAATGACAATCAGCGCCTTGCCGAGCGTAATCGCGTGGCGCAGGCATTCGTGGCGCATGGCGTCGTCCTGAATGGTGTCGATATCCGCCACGTGAGAAAGCCCCACGCTTCGGCGAATCAGCTCGGTGCCGCAGAAGCCGATAGCATCATGCCAGACCTTTTTCAGAAACGCGGAGGCGTAGCCCGGTGCGCTCAGCGCCGTATCGCGCGTTTTTTCGTTTGCCAGCGCCTGGAAGCGTTCTGCGAAGGTATTCCAGAGTTCCTGAATATCGGTCAGGCGCTGCTCGCGTGCGGCAGCGGCATCGCGAATGCCCAGATGCCCCGGCAGACCGCAGAAATTGAGCAACAGGTTGCCGATGGCGGTGCCCACGTCAAAGCCAATCGGCCCGAAATAGCCGAACTCGGCATCGATGGCCTTCAGGCTGCCGTCGGCCACAAAGATCGACCCGCTGTGAATATCGCCGTGCAGCAGGGCTTCAGCCTGAGAAAAGAAACGGTGCTTCAGGGAGGCCACGGCAATCTTCAGCTGGGCGTCGTCGCGCAGGGCGGCAACATCGTTTTCCAGCTCGGCCGGGTAGCTGTTGCGCTCGTGGATCTGGTACGGATCGTTAAAGAACAGATCTTCGGTGATCTCGCACATCTCCGGATTAATGAATTTTGCCACCTGCGCTTTTTTCTCGTGCGGGTGCAGGTAGAAATCGCTGGTGTGGAACAGCGCGTGAGCGAGGTATTCGCCCAGCTGCCGCGCCGCCTGCGGGTAGTAAATGTTGTTGATAAGCTCGCCGCGCCAGATGCGATGGCTGGAGAGGTCTTCCATCACCATCACCGCCAGTTCCGGGTCATAGTGGTGGATTTTCACGGTGTGCTGCGGGCTGTGCCGGTAGTGTTCGACCAGCGTTTGCGCCTCAAGACGGGCGCGGTCCAGCGTCAGCGGCCAGGACTCCCCGACGCAGCGCACGTAGGGCAGCGCCTGCTTGACGATGATGCGGCTCACGCCCGCGCTGTCGAAAATTTTGAACACCAGATTGAGGTTGCCGTCGCCTACCTCCTGCGCCTCCACCAGCGATGATGGGTCATCAAGGCCGCCAAACTGCCTGGCATACTCCACGGCGTCCTGGGCGGTAAAGGTACGGTATTGCGACATGGCCTGTTCCTCACGGGTTTGCTAATAAAGACATGTAGACGTCTATACATCTGGATTTCATCCTGACACAATGTGATACAACAACGCAACAGGGAATTAACGACATGCAGACAATACAGACGACCAGCCTGCGGGTGGCGGATAATCAGCTCTTTATTCTCGACCAGCAGGCCCTTCCGCAGGAGAAACGCTGGCTGGATGCCTCGACCGTAGAGGCGCTGGTGGGGCATATTCACGCCCTGCGGGTGCGCGGCGCGCCGCTGATTGGTCTCTCTGCAAGCCTGCTGCTGGCGCTGCTGGCGGAAAGCGGTAAAAGCCGCGACGAGCTGGCCTTGGCGCTGGACACCCTGCGCGCCTCTCGCCCGACGGCCGTGAACCTGATGAACAACCTCGACCGCATGAAGCTGGCGCTGTGGCAGGAAGATTTCGTTCCGGCGCTGACTGCGGAAGCGCTGCGTCTGATTGACGAAGACAAACGGCTATGCGACGCGATTGCGGCAGCCGGTAGCGCGCTGGTGAAACCCGGTAGCCGCCTGCTGACCCACTGCAACACCGGCGGGCTGGCAACGGCGGGCGTCGGCACCGCGCTGGGCGTTATTGCTCGTGCGCATAAGGAAGGAAACGTCAGCAACGTCTGGGTGGATGAAACCCGTCCTCTGCTGCAGGGCGGTAGATTGACCGCATGGGAACTCGGCGAACTGGGCGTGCCGTATCAGCTCATCACCGATTCAATGGCCGCCAGCCTGATGGCGAAAGGGGAAGTAGACGCCGTGTGGGTGGGTGCAGACCGTATTGCCGCCAACGGCGACGTGGCGAATAAGATCGGCACCTATTCCCTGGCGGTGCTGGCGAAATTCCACGGCATTCCGTTCTACGTTGCCGCGCCGCATACCACGCTGGACCCGGACTGCCCGAATGGAGACGCGATCCCCATCGAGCAGCGTGCGGCCAGCGAAGTGACGGGCGTGGCGGGAAGCTTTGGTGCGGTGCAGTGGGCACCGGAGAACGCACGGGTCTATAACCCGGCCTTTGACGTTACGCCTGCCTCGCTAATTAGCGGCTGGGTACTGGATACGGGCGTGGTCACGCCGCAAGAGGTGGCGGAAGGGAAATTCGCCTGAGTCCGGCTATCCTTTAAGGGGTTCCCTTAAGAGGACAATATCGTGACGCTCGATCCTGAAACTGACTTAAAACTGGAGCGCGTGGTGGATGCCCCGCGCGACCTGCTGTGGCTGTGCTGGACCACGCCGGAACATATCAAAAACTTCTTCATTCCTGCTCCCCATAAGGTGACCGAGTGCGACCTCGATCTCCGCGTGGGCGGGCGGTTCAATACCGTGTTTGAGGTGGACGGTCAGCGTATGGATAACCGCGGTGTCTTCCTGGAAATCGATCCCGGTAAAAAGCTGGTCTTTACCGACGGTTATACCGAAGGCTGGAAACCGGCCGAGAAACCGTTTATGACAGCGATCTTGCTGCTGGAAGACGTAGGCGAGGGCAAAACCCGCTACACGGCGATTGCACGTCACCCGACGAAGGACATCCGCGAGCAGCACGAGCAGATGGGTTTCCACGAAGGGTGGGGCATTGTGCTGGATCAGCTGGTGGGGTATGTGAAGGGGTTGAAGGTGTAACGCGCGCGGATGCCCTCACCCCGGCCCTCTCCCACGGGGAGAGGGAGAAAAGATCATGCCAGCCTTGGATACGCATCCGCGATCGCATCGCCCGTAAACTGGGCCACCCAGCCTTCCGGGTTATCGAAAATACGAATCGCCGTAAAGTTCGGCTCTGAACCCATATCGAACCAGTGCGGCGTGCCCGCGGGCACGGAGATCAGGTCGTTTTTCTCGCACAGCACCTGATACACCTCATCGCCAATGTGCAGGCAAAACAATCCCGCGCCTTCTACAAAAAAGCGCACTTCATCTTCGCCGTGGGTATGCTCGTTCAGGAATTTTGCGCGCAGCGCGTCTTTCTGCGGGTTGTCGGCGCGCAGGCTGATCACGTCCCAGCTCTGGTACCCTTTTTCCGCCACCAGCTTATCGATCGCATGCTGATAGGCTTCGATCACGGCTTCGGGCGCAGGATCGTGGCCTAAATCACGGTCAGCCGCCCAACGTTCAAACCGCACCCCTTTAGCGTTGAGCTGCTGGGCGATCTCGGCGGCGTCGGTGCTGTGCCACTGGTGTTGGCTGGCGTCTTTATCGGAATAAATGGTCAATGCGCTCATGAAGGGATCTGCTCCGGATTAATCTCGTCAAACTGGTGGACCTGATGGTGATGGCTTGCGCCGTCATCATCGCCGCGAATCAGCTGCAGGGTGCGAAAACCTGCCTGTTCAGCCGCGTCCAGCTCCTGATGGATATCGGACAGGAACAGGATCTGCGACGGGGCGATGCCCGTTTGTGCCGCAATGTTTTGATACGACTGCACTTCGCGCTTGGCGCCGATGTGGGTATCAAAATAGCCGCTGAACAGATGAGTAATATCACCTTCGTCGCTGTAGCCAAATAACAGTTTCTGCGCGGCGACGGAGCCCGAGGAATAAACATAGATATCAATGCCTTGCGCTTTCCATTTTTCCAGCGCAGGCAGTACGTCCGGGTAGAGGTGGCCGGTAAAGTCGCCGTTAACGTAGCCGTCGTGCCAGATGATCCCCTGCAGGGCTTTGAGCGCCGTGGATTTGCGGTCTTCGTCCATAAAGGCAAACAGGGCGTCGATAAGCTCGCTGACGCTGGCGTGCGGGCTGCCGATTTCATCGCGCAGGTTGTCCAGAATGGATGTGACCGGCTCGGCGTACTGCTGCGTGGTGACGAAGGCCGCCAGCCGCTCACGCGCATAGGGGAACAAAACATCATGGACAAAACGGATATCGCTGGTGGTGCCTTCAATATCCGTCACAATTGCGCGAATCATACTCTCTCCAGTTGTCGTAAACGCATTTCACATTCAAACAGGAATTCCAGTCCTTCCAGATGACGGCGGGCTTCGGCCACGTCGCGTCCCCAGCAGGTTAAGCCATGACCGCGCAGAAGAAAACCATAATTAAGCGGGCGTTCCTGCGCGTAATGGGCGATGCGCGAGGCGAGGGCATCGATGTCCTGGTCGTTATCAAATACCGGGATGGAAACCGTATCCAGATGCGTGGTCTGTCCGCTGAGCGATTTTTGCATCTCGAAGCCGCTGATGTTCAGTTCAGCCTCTTTTACCAGACGTGACAGCACCGTGGCGTTGACCGTGTGCACGTGCAGGACGGCGTTGGCCTCCGGGAACAGACGATAGATAAGGGTATGCAGCCCCGTTTCGGCTGATGGCTTACGACCAGACGGCGCGCGGTTGGTGGCGATTTCAACCTGTAGAAAATCTTCCGTCGTCAGGCTGCCTTTGTCTTTACCTGATTCGCTGAGCCAGCAGAGGCGTTCGTCCTGACGCACCGACATGTTGCCGCCGGTGGCGGGAGCCCAGCCTTTGGCACCAATCCAGCGGCATGCGTCGACCAAATGTGTGAGTTGCAGGTTGTCCGTCATTTCCTTTTACCCTCGCGGCCAGGAATATTCATATGGTTTAGACGTCTAAGCGTCTTGATTGCCAAAGACTAACATCGTGTTATAGTGGCAGCAACATAAGTATTACAAGCAGGCACAGCACAATGAGCAATAACGCATTGATTCCGCAGAGTAAACTCCCCAATCTCGGCACCACTATCTTTACGCAGATGAGCGCTCTGGCGCAGCAGCACAACGCCATTAACCTCTCGCAGGGGTTCCCGGATTTTGACGGACCGTCCTTTTTGCAGGAACGACTGGCGTACCACGTTGCCCAGGGAGCGAACCAGTACGCGCCGATGACCGGCGTGCCGGCGCTGCGGGAAGCCATTGCGGACAAAACGGCGGAGCTGTATGGCTATAAGCCCGATGCGAACAGCGAGATCACGGTGACGGCAGGGGCGACCGAAGCGCTGTATGCGGCCATCACCGCGCTGGTGCGCACCGGTGACGAGGTTATCTGCTTTGACCCGAGCTACGATAGCTACGCGCCTGCCATCGAACTTTCCGGCGGCGTGGTCAAGCGCGTGGCGCTACAGCCGCCGCATTTCCGCCCGGACTGGGAGGCATTCGCCGCGCTGCTGAGCGATAAAACCCGCCTGGTGATCCTGAATACGCCGCACAACCCGTCCGCGACGGTGTGGCAGAAAGCCGATTTCGCCGCGCTGTGGCAGGCCATCGCCGAACGTGACATTTATGTCCTGAGCGACGAAGTGTACGAGCACATCTGCTTTGCAGAGGAAGGGCACGCCAGCGTGCTGGTGCATCCGCAGCTTCGCGAGCGGGCAATCGCCGTGTCGTCATTTGGTAAAACCTATCATATGACCGGATGGAAAGTGGGCTATAGCGTGGCACCGGCCGCCATTAGCGCGGAGCTGCGCAAAGTGCACCAGTACCTGACCTTTGCCGTGAATACGCCTGCTCAGCTGGCGCTGGCGGACATGCTGCGTGCGGAACCTGAGCACTATCGCGAGCTGCCGGACTTCTATCGAAAACGCCGGGATCTGTTTGTGAACGCGCTGAGCCAAAGCCGTCTGGAGATTTTACCCTGCGAAGGGACCTACTTCCTGCTGGCCGACTACAGCGCCATTTCCGATCTGGACGATGTGAGCTTTTGCCAGTGGTTGACGAAAGAGGTGGGCGTTGCGGCGATCCCGCTCTCTGTTTTTTGCGCCGATCCCTTCCCGCATAAGCTGATTCGTCTCTGCTTTGCGAAACAGGAATCGACGCTGCTGGCGGCGGCAGAACGCCTTAACGCGCTCTGATTATTTTACCGTCCAGGCTTCCGAGTATCGACGGTCTGCAAAGAGTTCCAGCAGACCGTTGATCTGCTTGAGGCGCAGGACCTCGTCGCTGTCCATCCCCAGTTCCTGACCGATTTTCTCATCATCCCAGCCAAGCTGAACCAGTTCGCGGACGATATCGGACATCGCATGAATCTGGTGACGGCCGCGCGCCCGGTTATGGCGGATGGTCGCCGCCATCCGGTCGCCTTTTTTCTGTCGCGCTTTACGCAGGCAGGTGACCGGGAGGTAGCCTTTCAGCTGACGCTTTAATATCGCCCGGTTCGACCCCATTTCGTGGCGATGAAAGCCGTCGACGATCTCATAATGCTGAGCGTCGCTTTCCGTTACCACGATGGGCTGGGTGAAACCGTCCATCTCCAGCGATTTGCAGAGCAACCGTTTTTCCGGCGGTGCGACATTGTTGGGGTTGTAATCGTTCGCAGTAATCTCGCCCTGTTTGATCCACAGCACGCAGTCGACAGGCTGCTCGCGAAAAGGGCTGTGTTCATGGATGGCCTGGCGAAAGGCGTTGATGGCTTCAATGCGTTGGTCTTCGGGAAGAGACTGAAGATAGCGCGCCATGTCGTTAATCAATCGTTGTTGCATAAGATCCCCCATTCCTTGCGTTTTGACTTTATCCGTTCGCTGTAGCGCTGATAGTGCTTCGGTTTGTTAGGGCTGAATGAAAGGGCACGGCACCAGTAGTCATTGTTGAGTAATACCTTGCACACGCGTCGCCAGGACGGGATATCCTTCGCCCCGATATCGCCCTCCTGGGTGTCGGGAATATCGGCCATGCCTCTCTTCTGATACCAGTGCAAATAAATCGCGATTTTATTGCGGTAATGTTCCGCCGTGGTTTGCGGCATGCTGTCGAGCAGCAGCATGGCGTACTCGCGCCAGCTGAGCGCGTTGGGTTTAAGGAGTTTACGGTGGCCATAAAAGTGATTGTCCTGGCCCGCGTAAACCCCCCCGCTGTGCACGCCGCTTACCCGTTCGCACATCGCCGCCCAGCGTTCGGGCTCAACAACATGATAGAGCCACAGTCCCTGGCGCTGTTCCGGGCCAAAGGGTTCACAGATGCGCATGTAGCGCGGAGGAACGCCTGCCTGAAACATCAGGTCGTAAAGAGGGTTGTAACATCCGCCCGTTTTAGCAAACCATGTCCAGATATCGGCGGTTTTCCAGTCGTAGAGCGGATAGATGTACCAGGCGTGACCGCCCGGGGCGATGGTGGTCCAGGGTTTGTCATCGGCAAAGCGGCGCTTGCGCGCGTTCGCGATAGTCAAAAAACGATTGTAGGGTTCATCGGCGCGAATACCGACCATCATGGCTGCCGGACGGCTTCCGGAGAACCAGTCTGAAAATGCGCGAACAAAGGCTTCAAACGTCATGCCGGGCTGGTAGAAATCGAAGTAATCCGGATCGGTAATCGCGTCTGCGGGAGGCTGACGCACCCATCGCTTTCCTGGCTCCCAGCATTGCCATTCAGGGTAAAATTGCGTAAGCGCATTTTGCGTGGTGAGTGGCAGCGCCACCCACCAGCATTGCTCAATGACATCGGCATACTGCGCAATCATATTATTTACGTGCTGAATGGTATAAGTGAACTGCGCTTCCCAGTCGATAAAGAGCAGGTGGATTTTCTTTCCCATTTTTCGGGCCTCTCGGGCCGTCAAATGCAGCATAATGGTAGAATCCTTCCCCCCTGAAAATGAAACACAAACCCTGGGTAGATTCTCAAGTGTCCATGCAATGCGCTCTTTCGCGGCCTCAAGCACATTTTGATTAAGCGGATACTTATACATTGACATAGCCAAACTCCTCCCTGGATATAAATACCGGATGGGTGTCAATAATGGAGAAAGGATAATAGTAGTGAAAAATAAGAGCAGGTAAACGGAAAAAAGAAATGTTTTTATTATCTATAAATGAGACTTATCTTTTAACAAAATAGAAAGGCTGTGAGATCACAGCCTTGGGTGTTTATTTTTCTGCAAGCTGCTCAATAAATGTCGAGAACACCGTGCTGTTGAGCGCTGAGCGGTTATAAATCATGTACACCTCCAGAGGCGGAAGCTCAAAAGGGGCCTCTAATTTTTTTAATCTCAGAATGTCTTTGTATTTTTCATACAGGGCTTCTGGCACATAGCCGAGTAAATGTGAGGCGCTGATCATGGCGATAATGGTGAATACAGAGTCGCAGCGAAAACCGATGTTTTTTTCGACGTGCAATTTTTCCGCCATCGACTGGTAGTTCTTCACGCCGGGTTCTTCACTGAGGAAGAGCGTAAACTTCTCCTCCTGAAGCTCCTCCATCGTCACAACGTCTTTCATGCGCGGATGATCCTGACTGCATACCAGCAGCATGGAATAGATTGCATAAGGGACACAGACCATTGAACGGTTGTTAACCGGCGCCACAGAGAAAATCAGGTCCGCTTTACGGTACGCCAGCAGGTCTTCGGCGGAATCCGCCGTCAGCAGCATATCGTGAAGTTCTATCTGATAATTATGATTTCTCATCAACAGCTTGAGTGGCGAAAGCAGATTTTCCGTCGTCAGGATCTGCGGGCTGTAGACGACGAAATTCTTCTGTAGAGAAGACGCATTCATGATGTTAATGGTCTGCTCAAGCTGGTTGAGGTTTTGCTCAAGATGGTGATGAAGATTAACCCCAACGGTCGTCGGCGTGATCCCTTTGCCTGAACGGATAAATAATGGATCGTTGAGCTGATTACGTAAACGCTGCAGCGACTGACTCACCGCCGACGGCGTAATGTAGAGCGTTTCCGCCGCCTTGCTGATGCTGAGGTGTTGGTAAATGCATTCGAAAATCACCAGCAGGTTAAGGTCGAATTTTTTAAGGTCGTAAAGGTTTGCCATTTTTCATCCTGAGTACGCGACGTTGCGTTATCACATAACTGATAACTATAGAACTAAGTTAACCATTTACCATCCATGAAAGTTAACTGACTTAATTAGTTATGAAAACCCACTTAATATATCACGAACGTAGATTAATGAAATGGAACTTCAATGATCATTAAGATATTTTTATCTTTAAAAGAGCACGTGATAGTGAATAAAAATAGTGTGATTTATATATCGACAAGGAATTATAACGTGCTTTTATTTTTCTCCCGGTGGTCATGACGGCTACGCGACAGCACCGTTTGGTAAAACCTATCGCAGCCATAGATACGATTGCCCCTTACGTCCATTGCCCTGCGTCAGCACGGATGGTGTAATCAGGGGGCTGTTACGACCTTGATACCAGGGTAAGTAGAGCGCAACGCAACGCCGGTAGTTTTACCGGCACTGAAAGTTCCTGTGGAAAGTTCAGGTATCAGGGCCGCCCACCAGGGCGGCCTTTTTACTTTCGGGCTTTTGTTTGTTTCACAACGTTGTCTTGTTCGGGTTGTTAGGTTTGGCTGATTGATTTGATAAAGCATACGCATTAGCCCCGATGAATAAAGTTGGTTACCTTACATCTCAACGAAAACACGGAGGAAGTACAGATGTCTTTGATTAACACTAAAATTAAACCTTTCAAAAACCAGGCGTTCAAAAACGGTGAGTTCATTGAGGTCACTGAGAAAGATACCGAAGGCCGCTGGAGCGTCTTCTTCTTCTATCCGGCTGACTTCACCTTCGTTTGCCCGACCGAACTGGGTGACGTGGCTGACCATTACGACGAACTGCAGAAGCTGGGCGTAGACGTTTACTCTGTGTCTACCGATACCCACTTCACCCACAAAGCATGGCACGGCAGCTCTGAAACCATCGCGAAAATCAAATACGCGATGATCGGTGACCCGACTGGCGCCCTGACCCGTAACTTCGAAAATATGCGTGAAGATGAAGGCCTGGCAGACCGCGCGACCTTCGTTGTTGACCCGCAGGGCATTATCCAGGCTATCGAAGTTACCGCTGAAGGTATCGGCCGTGACGCATCTGACCTGCTGCGTAAAGTGAAAGCGGCTCAGTACGTGGCTTCTCACCCAGGCGAAGTGTGCCCGGCGAAATGGAAAGAAGGCGAAGCGACTCTGGCTCCATCTTTAGACCTGGTCGGCAAGATCTAAGTCTGTTAAGCCTGGCGGCGCTGCGCTTGCACAGGCCTACAGTATCGTAGGCCGGGTAAACGAAGTGTCACCCGGCAATCAATGGGCGCCCCCCGCGCCCATTTCATTCCAGCACCATGATGCAAGTTGCATTCAGGCCGCCCGTAAAAGGCAGCTTGCATGATGACGTTTTAAGAGAGGGAAGAACAATGCTCGACACAAACATGAAAACCCAGCTCAAGGCCTACCTTGAGAAACTGACCAAACCCGTTGAGCTGATTGCCACGCTGGACGACAGCGCGAAATCGGCAGAGATCAAGGAACTGCTGGCTGAAATCGCAGAGCTGTCACCGAAAGTGACGTTCAAGGAAGATAACGCGCTGGCCGTTCGTAAGCCTTCTTTCCTGATTACTAACCCAGGCTCTGACCAGGGGCCGCGCTTTGCCGGTTCTCCGCTGGGGCATGAATTTACCTCGCTGGTGCTGGCGCTGCTGTGGACCGGCGGTCATCCATCGAAAGAGGCCCAGGCGCTGCTGGAGCAGATCCGCGATATCGACGGCGATTTTGAGTTTGAAACCTATTATTCACTCTCCTGCCACAACTGCCCGGACGTGGTGCAGGCGCTGAACCTGATGTCTGTCCTGAACCCGCGCATTAAGCATACGGCGATTGACGGCGGTACGTTCCAGAATGAAATTACCGATCGTAACGTGATGGGCGTGCCGGCGGTCTACATGAACGGTCAGGAGTTCGGCCAGGGCCGTATGACGCTGACCGAAATCGTTGCCAAAGTGGATACCGGTGCTGAAAAACGTGCGGCGGAAGAGCTGAACAAGCGCGATGCCTACGATGTGCTGATCGTCGGTTCCGGCCCGGCGGGTGCGGCGGCGGCGGTGTACTCCGCGCGTAAAGGTATCCGTACCGGTCTGATGGGCGAACGCTTTGGTGGCCAGGTGCTCGATACCGTGGACATCGAAAACTACATCTCCGTGCCAAAAACGGAAGGTCAAAAACTGGCAGGCGCACTGAAAGCGCACGTCAGCGACTACGACGTGGACGTGATCGACAGCCAGAGCGCCAGCAAGCTGGTTCCGGCAGCGGTCGAGGGTGGTTTACACCAGATTGAAACCGCGTCCGGCGCGGTGCTGAAAGCACGCAGCATCATCATTGCCACCGGTGCAAAATGGCGCAACATGAACGTGCCGGGTGAAGATCAGTATCGCACTAAAGGCGTAACCTACTGCCCGCACTGCGACGGCCCGCTGTTCAAAGGCAAGCGCGTGGCGGTGATCGGCGGCGGTAACTCCGGCGTGGAAGCGGCTATCGACCTGGCGGGTATCGTTGAACACGTGACCCTGCTGGAATTTGCGCCAGAGATGAAGGCCGATCAGGTGCTGCAGGATAAAGTTCGCAGCCTGAAAAACGTCGACATCGTGCTGAACGCGCAGACCACGGAAGTGAAGGGCGACGGCAGCAAAGTGACCGGTCTTGAATACCGCGACCGCGTGAGCGGCGACGTGCACAGCGTTCAGCTTTCGGGGATCTTCGTGCAGATTGGTCTGCTGCCAAACACCACCTGGCTGGAAGGCGCGATTGAGCGCAACCGCATGGGCGAGATCATCATCGATGCGAAATGCGAAACCAGCGTGAAGGGCGTGTTTGCGGCGGGCGACTGCACCACCGTGCCGTACAAACAGATCATCATTGCCACTGGCGAAGGTGCGAAGGCGTCTCTGAGTTCGTTTGACTACCTGATTCGCACCAAAACCGCATAATAAAAGAAAGTAAGACGACACCTGCAATAGCAAGAGGCCACCGAAAGGTGGCCTCTGTTTTTTTACCGAACGACCATCACCGGAATGTGGGTGTGGCGGATCACGCTGGAGGCATTCGATCCCAGCAGGTGAGTGGTGATCGACGGATTACGTGAGCCAATCACCACCACGTCGGCTTTTAACTCACCCGCCAGTTCGTTTACGGCGTCGCGCACGTTGCCAAAACGCACGTGGGTTTTAATGCGCGACGGGTCAATGCTGAAGTGCTCAACCATGGTTTGCAGCCGCGTTTCCGCTTCGTGCTGCAGGTGCTCTTCGAAGCGACGCACGTCGGCGGCAAAACGATGCAGACTCAGGCTGGCCGAACCCGGTAATACATGAAGAAGATGAATAATGCCGTCCTGCTGCGCAAGGAACTCCGCGTGGCGAACAGCCTTGTCGCTCAACTCCATCTCAAAAACATCAACCGGCATAATGATTGTCTGGTACATACCCGTTACTCCTTGTTTATAAACGCTGAAATCATTCAAACATAAAATATTATCGGTTTCTGTAACCGCTACAGCACTTTTGTATTCCGCCAGGATAAATCTCAAAACGCCCGGATTTCAGGGCTGACCTTCAGAGGACGCTACCCTTTTAGAAGCTTACTCACATCCTTTCGGAGGTCGCATGAAAGCACTCACATACCACGGTCCACACCATGTTCGCGTTGATAATGTTCCCGATCCCGTCATTGAACAACCTGACGATATCATCCTGCGCGTCACGGCGACGGCGATCTGTGGATCCGATCTGCACCTCTACCGCGGTAAGATCCCGAAGGTCGAGCATGGCGACATTTTTGGTCATGAGTTTATGGGTGAAGTGGTCGAAACCGGCAGGGATGTGAAGAACTTGCAGAAGGGCGAGCGGGTCGTGATCCCCTTCGTGATTGCCTGTGGCGACTGCTTTTTTTGCCGTCTGCAACAGTATGCGGCCTGCGAGAAAACCAACGCCGGGCAGGGCGCGGCGCTGAACAAAAAGCAAATTCCTGCCCCTGCCGCACTGTTTGGTTATAGCCACCTATACGGCGGGGTGCCGGGAGGACAGGCGGAATACGTTCGCGTGCCGAAAGGCAATGTCGGACCGTTCAAGGTGCCGCAACTGTTGTCAGATGACAAAGCGCTGTTCCTCTCAGATATTTTGCCTACAGCCTGGCAGGCCGCAAAAAACGCGCAGATTGCAAAAGGCTCGAGCGTGGCCGTTTTCGGCGCGGGGCCAGTCGGTTTGCTGACCATCGCCTGCGCAAGGCTGTTAGGGGCTGAACAGATCTTTGTCATTGACCATCATCCGTACCGGCTGCAGTTTGCTCAGGAACGTTACGGTGCCATTCCCATTAACTTTGACGATGATAACGACGCGGCGGAAAAAATCATCGAGCAGACGGCGGGGCAGCGCGGCGTGGATGCGGTGATTGACGCGGTCGGGTTTGAAGCCAAGGGCAGCACCACGGAAACCCTCCTCAGTAATCTCAAGATTGAAGGAAGCAGCGGCAAAGCGCTACGCCAGTGTATCGCGGCCGTACGACGCGGCGGGGTGGTGAGCGTGCCGGGCGTCTATGCCGGGTTTATTCATGGGTTCTTATTTGGCGACGCATTTGATAAAGGGATCAGCTTTAAGATGGGGCAGACGCACGTTCATGCCTGGCTGGGCGAATTGCTGCCGCTGATTGAAAAAGGGCTGCTGACGCCGGAGGAGATCGTCACGCATTATTTGCCTCTGGCCGACGCTGAACGTGCGTACAAGATTTTTGAGAAACGGGAAGAGGCATGTCGCAAAGTCATTCTGGTCCCCGGCGCGGAAAGCCCCGAGGCGGCAGAGCAGCAGGTTAAGGGGCTGGTTAACGCTTTTCCAGGCGGGGTAGTGTGAGCGTAGTCGTTTACCAGTGACGCTCAAGATAAAGCACGGCCATGACGATAATCGCCATAAAAATGAGAAAAATAAGTGTGATAGCCAGTATCTCACTCATAACCGTCCCCGCGGCAACAAAACAGATTAAGCGTGGATTAAGGTGTTTTTGAGCGCTATAGGACAATCGGGTGAAATGACGAAAAGAGGATGCAAGTGCATCCTCTTTGCAAGGCAGGAAGCGCGGGATTAACGAAGGTAATCGCCTGCGGCTTCTGGCTGGTAGAGCAGCTCAAGCACTTCCAGATGCGTCGACGCGCCACCCGGTAGTTCCCAGTGAATGGTATCACCTGTGCGCAACCCAAGCAGGGCCGCACCCACAGGTGCCAGTACGGAAAGCTGTGTGCTGCTGTCGGTCATTTGCGTCGGATAGACCAGCGTGCGGGTCAACTCTTCGCCCGTCGTCAGGTTACGAAATTTCACCTGGCTGTTCATGGTAACCACATCCTGAGGCATGGTCTCAGGCGTGCACATCTGCGCCCGGTCAAGCTCCTCGTTCAGCGCATCGGCTACCGGGAGAGAAGCGAATTCGGGTTTCTCCAGAAGACGGTCAATACGTTCTGCGTCGAGCTCATTAATGATAATTGTGGGTCTGGACATTTTTTACTCCATGTCGTTAATACTGCGTGTAACGCAGAAACCAATCCAAAAGAAAACCCTCGCCGTCTGGCAGCGAGGGTTTAACTCTCCCGATGATACTGGCTGAGCGTGCAAGTTTGAAGTGATGAAGGTCACATTCATGGCCCATATGAATTTTCGCTGAAATTTATTCAGTCTTCATTTCGGGCGGAATACGTTACGCTGAGTGTCCTGAACCTGGGCGTTGCGCCCCCCAACGAGAGAGAACTATGTACTTCTACCAACCGTCTCAGGGTCACGGCCTGCCGCACGATCCGCTGAACGCCATTATTGGCCCGCGCCCGATTGGCTGGATCTCGTCCTGCGACACGAACGGCCTGCTTAACCTCGCGCCGTATAGCTTCTTTAACTGTTTCAACTATCGGCCACCGATCATTGGTTTTTCCAGCAACGGCTGGAAAGACAGCGTGCGCAATATTCGCGAAACGGGCGAGTTTGTCTGGAACCTGGCCACGCGCGATCTGGCTGCTGCGATGAACAAAACCTCGGCCATGCTCCCCCATGATGAAGATGAGTTTACCTTTGCCGGACTCACGCCCGTCGCCAGCCAGCTGGTGAAAGCGCCGCGCGTGGCAGAAAGCCCGGTGAATTTTGAGTGCCGCCTGTCGCAGTGCATCCAGCTGACCGGCGCAGACGGTACGCCAGTGGACACCTGGCTGGTATTGGGAGAAGTAGTCGGTATTCATATTGCTGACACGCTGCTTGAAGAGGGGATTTATCAGACCGCAAAAGCGCAGCCCATCCTGCGTGCGGGTGGGCCGACGGCGTATTACGGCATCAGCGATGAACACCGGTTCGATATGGTGCGTCCGGGCGCGGGTCAATAACCTGCTTTATCAATAACGAACTGTTTGCCGCAGTTGCCGGGATGCGGTTGCGGCGCAAAAGAGGCCGACGAGAGAGGGGCATTAATGGTGTCGGCTTTCAGGGAGATCTGCATCTCGGTCAGATAAGCCGGATTGCCGTTACAGGTAAGCTTAATGGCTTTGACGTTCTGTTTGCCCCAGCTTTTCGCGACGGCATTATCAAAGTCACGGCGGCTGACGGTCTTGCCGTAGTTATCCGCCAGAAATTTACCGACTGCGCTGGTTTTAACATCCTGATTTAAACGCACCATGGTGCCGAAGTAAGCGTCGGGATCAAAACCAAAGCAGACGCCATGTTTGGCATATTCGTAACGTTCCAGGCAGGAGTTCCCGCCCGCGCCGGGCATCACGCTGTTAAGCTTTGCGGCGCCTGAAAGTGACAGCCCGGTTTCTGCGGCAGAACATTTACGGCTTGCTTTTGCTTCAGGCATGTTCGGGACGGGGCGGGTGGCGCAGCCAAAGCGCATCCAGCGGCGTTCATCTACCCCGCGTGACGCGATGGATTTTGGCAGGCCAGGCCATAAGCCGTGCACGGTCAGGAAATCAGTTTTGCTGGCGCTCTCTTTTTGCAGGCGACATTCATCGGGTTCATTGCGATTGCGTTCGACCATGCTCTGACAGAATCCGGTTTGCCAGGAGAGCGCCAGAACGTAGCGATCGAAATCGCCATATTGCGTTGCCTTGAGGGGTTCTGCTTGTGCGGAGAGGACACAAAGGGCAAGCGCCATAGCGCCAGATGGGATAGCAATATCCTTACTGAACATTTGATTTCCTGATCGATTGAGTGCAATTAATTTCTGGAAATTATTAAAGCACAAAAAGCGCCCGCAGGCGCTTTTTGGTTATCAGGAATTTCGCTTAGGCGGCGCCGGGAACCAGCACTTCAGTGGCGATGATTACAATGATCAGGCCAACCAGCACGGGTACTGACGTCCGTTTCACTACCTCAAACGGCGAGATTTTTGCCATACCGGCGACGGCAACCACCACACCCGATACCGGAGAGATGGTACGGCCCAGGTTTGAGGCCTGAAGCATCGGGATGGAAAGGTAAGCCGGGTTAATGCCAGAGGAGTGAGCCAGTTTCGGGATCATCTCTACGAAGGCATAAAACGGTGCGTTACCGGAACCCGTGGTCATTGCCGCCAGCATGGTGAGGATCACCAGGACCAGCATCAGGATAATGCTGGCAGAGCCGAACGAGGTGGCTATGGAGATCAGGCTCTGAATAAAGCCGATGGTGCTGAGACCCTGGGCAAACACGCCCGCGGCAACCAGCAGCATCACGACGCCAGCAAACGCATCCGCCATCCCGCGATAGGCCACTTCCAGTCCTGAGAACACCTTCTGCGTGTTGAAGCCGCGCACAAATTCCAGCAAGGCAGCCAGCAGCATACAGATCACCAGAATGGTGATGATGTGCAGCTGTGGGCCCCATTTGCCGTCAAAAATCAGTACTCCGATAATCGGGGTGAACGGCAGAATGGCGTAAAACGCGGGCGCAGTGGTGGTGATTTCACTCACGTCCAGCATTTCATGGCTAATGTTCTCTTTCTTATCCAGATAGCGCTGCCAGAAGAAGTGGGCGATGCCCATACCCACGATGGCAACAATGGAGATGGGCAGCGTGGTCTTAAAGGCGAAATCGATGAGTGACATCTCCGCCGCCTTTGCCGCCAGCACAACGTCGCCGGAGGTTGGGGAGAGAATAATGGCTGCCGGAGAGGCACAAATTGCCGCGGCCGCGCCACGGCTGATACCGACGTTGACCATAACCGGGAACAGCGTTGCCATTAACAGTACGCCAAGGCCGGTTGCTGACGACACCGCAAGGGACATCAGGCAGGCGAGGAAATAGGCCGCGACCATGAGCAAATAGGGGGAGTTGATGTACTGCAGTGGTTTCGACGCCAGTTTGACCACCATATCGTTTGCGCCGATATGGGTCATATAGGCGGCAAAACCGCACAGCATCATAATCATCATGCCCAGGTCGCCACCGCGGCTCATGAGCAGAATTTTTATATATTCAACAATGTCGGTGGCCGTGTAGCCGGTGCTGGCTGCGCTGGCAGGTAACACCTGATGACCCATTAGCGCGCTAACAATCAGCAGGGTTAAGCCGCCGACAAATAACACGCCTGTGGCTGAGTACCCTTTAATGATGTAGCGGGCTACACCAACAATGACGACGACTCCGATAAGGAGTTCGATAAACGTAAGCATGATTTCCCCTGTCTCCTTGCTACCCGAAAGCACAAATAATCAATAAAAAAGAAGGATGAGAATGTGCCGAATTATTGCTCAGTCCTTGCTGATTAAAATCAATAAAAAGACTACTAAAGAAGGCATTGACGCTATTTTTGCCATCACTCCGGCATTTATGTCATATGGGTATTGACCGCCGGATACACCATTATATGTCATTTAGCGCACGGCAGGTGGGGAACGTGCGGGGCGCTGAAGCCTGTCTCTTCTGTGCACCTGGCAGCCTTTTGCCATAAGCCATATGATGCGTGTGGTTCAAAATCCTTTTTTCTTCTCCGGGTATATGATTATTTTGGCACAACGTATAAATATCTTTCACATGCTATGTGAATTTAAAAAGGCTTTGTGGGTTGCATTGAAAGTTATATTTTATTGTGAAAATTCATTGTCTTTAAAAATAGCGTCGTTGGCCTTCAGGTTTTGTTGTTGAATATAGTAGTGATGAAGTAGAAGTGCTACGAATATGTACCAAGGTGAGAACGGATGGCGGGCTTGCTGACGAGTGCTGAGGGCGGCGGCAGAGCCCGCCAGGGCTTGAGTGCATCTTCTCATCCTTTTTCTAAGAATATTCTCGGATTTAGGGCCATTAATTAGGAATAACGCTGATGTTGTTAAGGATTCATTCAACTATTCTATGGTAAAATTTGCCTCGAATACTAAGAATGGTAATTGCATTGTGATGGTACGTAATAAATTTTTCCTGATTTTGTTGTTTATTTTTGGGCAGTTAACTTTCTCTTCTGTCGCCAGGGCAGAGGATAACGCGGCGGATAAAGGTTGGTTCTCAACGTTTACGGATAACGTCGCGCAAACCTGGAAGGAGCCAGAACATTACGATCTCTATATTCCGGCGATAACGTGGCATGCACGTTTTGCCTATGACAAAGAAAAAACGGACCGCTACAACGAACGTCCCTGGGGAGCGGGTTTTGGTCAGTCCCGTTGGGACGACAAAGGAAACTGGCACGGACTGTACCTGATGGCGTTTAAGGACTCCTACAACAAGTGGGAGCCGATTGGCGGTTACGGTTGGGAGAAAACGTGGCGTCCTTTAGCGGATGAGAACTTCCATCTTGGCCTGGGCTACACGGCAGGCTTTACGGCGCGTGATAACTGGAAGTACATTCCGGTCCCGGTCTTGCTGCCGTTGGCATCCATTGGCTATGGTCCCGCGACGTTCCAGATGACCTACATCCCGGGAACCTATAACAACGGAAACGTTTACTTTGCCTGGATGCGTTTTCAGTTTTAACTGACAAAACGTAACAAACTGGCGAAAAAATGCACTCCTGTTGAATCGTAAAGGATAAAAATCCGTCAACGAAAATTAACGCGACTTTTGTCACTTTTTAGCAAAGATCCGCTGGACAAAAGGTTCCACAATTGATGTACTGATACCCGACACAGCATTTGTGTCGTTTTTTAATGTAAAGGTAATTTTGATGTCTAAGATTAAAGGTAACGTTAAGTGGTTTAATGAGTCCAAAGGATTCGGTTTCATTACTCCTGAAGATGGCAGCAAAGATGTGTTCGTACACTTCTCTGCAATCCAGTCTAATGGTTTCAAAACCCTGGCTGAAGGTCAGCGTGTTGAGTTTGAAATCACTAACGGTGCCAAAGGCCCTTCTGCTGCTAACGTAATCGCTCTGTAATTCAGACGCGTCAGCAAGAATTTCAAAACCCGCTCTTTGAGCGGGTTTTTTTCGTTCTGAATCAACCCATCAGATACATTTTCAGGAAGCTGGCGACGATTGCCACGCTCAGCAAAACCATTCCTGCGCTCATCAACTGTTCTTTCATACTGTCACCCTCGCTCCGTATTACGTCCAGAGTGGCAGAGAAAAATTAAGCCAACATTAACGTCGGGCGATTAATGCGCGCTGGCGGAAGAAAAGAGCCAAAATGCGATCCCGGTCATCGCAAATGAACCGAGCATATTGATGGCGATGTTCGTTAATGCCCAGCCAATGCGACCTTCCTGAAACAGGAACACCACTTCAGCAGAGAAGGTGGAGAACGTCGTTAAACCGCCACAGAAGCCGGTGGTAATCAATACCTTCCACACCGGGTCGATATGTGTCATGCGGTTAAACCAGGCTAGCCCCATACCGATAATAAAGGCACCAATCAGGTTTGCTGCCAGGGTTCCCATGGGAATGGCCTGATGAAGAGGGTTAAACCGCATACTCAAAAACCACCGCGCAACGCTACCCGTGCCTCCACCAATAAAAACGGCTATAAGTAGTTGTAACACTGTCAATACCTGCTATTGGATGTGTAAGTACGTCGAGTGTAACGCTGTTTTTTACCGGGGGACAAATATGTATGTTGCAGTAGGGCAGTTTGCGGTAACGCCGGACTGGAATGAGAATGCGGGAACATGCGTCTCCCTGATGGCTCAGGCGCGACAGAAAGGGGCGTCCTTGCTGGTGCTTCCCGAAGCGCTGCTGGCACGGGATGATAACGATCCTGATATGTCGGTTAAGTCGGCGCAGTCGCTGGACGGGGCGTTTTTACAGCAGCTGCTGGCAGAGAGCGCTGGCAATCTCATGACGACCATTTTTACGGTGCATGTACCTTCTGCGCCGGGCCGGGCAGTGAATACGCTTGTGGCTATCCGTGGCGGCGAGATTATTGCACGCTACGCTAAGCTTCATCTCTATGATGCGTTCAACATTCAGGAGTCACGACTTGTCGATCCCGGCGACAGCGTTCCACCCCTGCTGGAGGTCGATGGATTTAACGTGGGATTAATGACCTGCTACGATCTGCGTTTTCCAGAAATGGCACTGAATCTGGCTTTACAGGGTGCCGACGTCCTGGTATTGCCAGCGGCCTGGGTTAAAGGGCCCTTAAAAGAGCACCACTGGGCGACGCTGTTGGCCGCAAGGGCGCTTGATACCACCTGTTACGTGGTCGCTTCAGGAGAGTGTGGGAATAAGAATATTGGACAGAGCAGGGTTATCGATCCCTTGGGCGTGACCATCGCCTCAGCAGCCGAAGCGCCAGCGCTTTTGCTAACGGAGATACTATCAGAGCGAATTGCGCTTGCACGTCGGCAGTTACCCGTTCTTCGCAATCGACGGTTTGCGCCACCGCAATTATTGTGATGTTTTTTTCAACAATGCTTGATTCACCTTGTTACAGATTGCTATTGTGTGCGCGCGTCAAATGTCCGTTAATACGATCGGGTTTTTGGCGCTTAATGCAGCCTGTTTTATGTAAAGAAGGTATCTATGGGTGAGATTAGTATTACCAAACTGCTGGTGGTTGCCGCACTGGTCGTCCTGCTGTTTGGTACCAAGAAGTTACGCACGTTGGGTGGAGACCTGGGTGCTGCCATTAAAGGCTTTAAGAAAGCGATGAATGACGATGACGCGGCCGCGAAGAAAAGCGCCGAAGATAGTGTTCCTGCAGAGAAGCTTTCGCACAAAGAGTAATGGCAATCCTGCAAGGCTTGCATAAAAAAACCGGCTCATGAGGCCGGTTTTTTTGTGTTTCTGTAAAAAGATATTACAGGTTTATTTTACTTCTTCGCCTTTCGCCTGCATATCGGCGTGGTAGGATGAGCGAACAAACGGGCCACACGCTGCATGGGTAAAGCCCATCGCCATGGCTTCGGCTTTCATCTCGTCGAACTCATCAGGGCTAACATAGCGCTGTACCGGCAGATGGTGACGGCTTGGCTGCAGATACTGCCCCAGCGTCAGCATAGTAACACCGTGGCGGCGCAGATCGCGCATCACTTCGATGATTTCTGCATTGGTTTCACCGAGACCCACCATCAGACCGGACTTGGTTGGAATATGCGGATGCGCTTCTTTAAAACGCTCCAGCAACTTCAGAGACCAGTTGTAGTCTGCGCCTGGACGCACCTGACGGTAAATACGTGGCACGTTTTCCAGGTTGTGGTTGAATACGTCTGGTGGGGTGGCGGTCAGGATATCCAGCGCGCGGTCCATACGTCCACGGAAATCGGGAACCAGCGTCTCAATCTTGATGCTTGGGCTTTTCTCACGGATGGCAGTAATGCAGTCGGCAAAGTGCTGTGCACCACCATCACGCAGGTCATCACGGTCAACTGAGGTGATAACGACATAACGCAACGCCATGTCGGCGATGGTTTGCGCCAGTTTCTGCGGCTCGTTCACATCTGGCGCAACAGGGCGGCCATGAGCAACGTCGCAGAACGGGCAGCGGCGGGTACAGATAGCACCCAAAATCATAAATGTCGCGGTACCGTGATTGAAACATTCAGCAAGGTTAGGGCAGGAGGCTTCTTCACACACGGAGTGAAGGCCATTTTTGCGCATCGCCGCTTTGATCCCCTGGATACGCGAAGAGTCCGCCGGCAGTTTGATTTTCATCCACTCCGGTTTTCTTAACAGCGCTTCGCGCTCTGTAGCCACGTTTTTAACCGGGATAAGGGCCATTTTATCGGCATCGCGGTATTTAACACCGCGTTCCATCACAATGGGTTTACTCATAGCGTGCGTGTTCCAGTTGCGAATATCGAAGGAAAGCGTTTCAATTCAAGGGAATGTTGTATTTATCAACTATTTTTGAACGAACGACAGGCAGTATATCATTGAAACGGTCGGTAAAGCAGCCTGCCAGGTCGCCAATTTGTAAAATAGTTGTTGTTTTGTGCGTTTTGCCCCGCATACAGCAGGGGCTTGTGCTGCCAGGCGGGTTCAGAAGGCCTGGCGGATAACGTTGATGACGTTTTCCAGTACCGGATCGCGCAGGCTTAGCTTGTTGTAATGCAGCGAAATTTCAAGCGTTTCGTCATTTAACTGATCGAGCGGAATGCTCTCCAGCGGCCAGCATTTGCGCAGCAGGTTAAAGAGGCGCAGAGGCATTACGCACAGCATGTCGCTACTGCCAATGAGGGATGCAACGGTAAACATATTGTAACTGCTGAAGCTCACCTGGCGCTCCGGGAAGAGTTCATCAATGCGCTGCCGTAGCGGGTTGGATCCCTGGCCTTCTGCCATAAAAGAGGAATGCTCGTAGGCACGCAGGTTTTCAAGCGTCAAAGGCGCATTGAATGCGGGATGATGCTGACGGCATACCAGGATCAGGCTGTCGGCGTACAGGACATGCTGGCCTAAAGCCCTTGCACTGAAATTATTGCTGTCAATGATCAGGTCGGTCTGGAACTGCGCCAGCTGGGTTTCAGGATCATTCACGGTGACGTTGCGGATCAACAGCTGCGGCGCATGTTGCTTTATTGTCTTGTAGATAGCAGGCATCACCAGCACGCCCAATGATGGAGAGGTGCCAATAGTGATGGTTCTGTGTTTATCGTAGCTACCCGTGAGGTCCAGCGCGCCGAGAATCGATTCCAGTCCCTGGCTAATGTATTCATGCAGATGTGTGGCATAAGCCGTAGGGGTTACGCCCTGGCCCTTACGTATAAATAACGGATCCGGGAAAATAGCGCGCAGCTTTTGAATTGACTGGCTAATTGCTGAGGGAGTCAGATTAAGAATTTTCGCAGCGTTAACGATACCCTTATGGACATAAACTGCCTCAAAAATAGTCAACAAGTTGAGATCAATATTACGTAAAGTCCGAAAAATTTGTGGCTTATCTTCACCGCCGGGTTCATTCAGGCGTTTGGCTGGTAAATTAGTAGACTCCACGCTTTCACTCCGTATCCATTCACAATATGAATGATAGTTGAATTTATTTATTATGCTTGCAGAGATTCGTAAAGTGTTTCACTTGTTTAACGAAAACAGACAGTTGGGTGATTGTCACGCAAGTAATATGAGATCCGCAGGCGGCACTATCAAATTGATGAATAATATGTATCGCTAATATGCGGGCGCTTCGAAAATATAGAATCTGCTGATTGTTGTAAAGCGTAAATGCGGGAAATAGCCGTGGCCCGTCAAATAATCGAGCCACTAGCAAGAATATATTAAGCAGGGATATATTTGTGAGGAGGATTGTTAAGCAGTGCTAAAAAGTTCTTCAAAAGGACAGGACGAATTATTTCCGGGGTGGCGGTGGCTACCCACTGGCACATTTGCGTCATCTCCATACCCGCATAGCCGCACGGATTGATGCGCAGGAAGGGGGCGAGATCCATATTGATATTGAGCGCCAGCCCATGGAAGGAACAGCCTTTACGAATGCGCAGACCCAGCGAACAGATCTTCATCTCTCCCACATATACGCCCGGCGCATCCGCACGCGGATGGGCATCAATGCCGTATTCTGCGAGGGTGTTTACGACGGTTTGCTCCAGCAGGGTGACAAGTTCACGGACACCCAACTTTCTGCGCTTCAGGTTGAGCAACACGTACATCACCTGCTGACCCGGACCATGATAGGTCACCTGCCCGCCACGATCGCTTTGGATCACCGGGATATCGCCCGTCATCAACAGATGTTCGGCTTTTCCTGCCTGCCCCTGGGTAAACACAGGAAGGTGTTCAACTAACCAGATTTCATCGGGTGTGGTTTCATCGCGTGAATCAGTGAAGTCATGCATAGCCTGGGAGACAGGCTCGTAAGGTTGAAGCCCGAGATGGCGGACAAGAATGTTATCCTGGTACAAAACGACGTCTCCGAAGACGGGGAGAAAAGGGTGCGGAAAGTATATCACAGCAGGGAGAGGGGTTACCCGGCAAACCGGGTAACCGCAGAGGGACTACAGCACCATACGAACGATTTCGATATTGCCGAGTTCTTCGTACAGCGTCTCAACCTGCTCAATGTGTGTCGCAGTGATGGTAATAGAAACCGAGTGGTAGTTGCCCTTGCTGCTTGGTTTTACTGACGGAGAGTAGTCACCCGGCGCATGGCGCTGTACCACTTCAACCACCTGATCAACCAGCTCAGGCTTCGCCAGACCCATTACTTTGTAAGTAAATGAGGTAGGGAATTCAAGCAGTTCGTTAAGTTTGGTTTTCATGTCAGCTCCGGCGTAACGTCAAAAAATAATAACTCCCACGTCGGGTGGGAGTTATCAGGATACTTAGTATATGGGGATCAAAATCACACTTTCAAGTGTTCAGTTTTTAGCCAAACCAGTGGTGGAACATCAATTTGATGTAATCAATGATTTTGCTGAAGAAATTGCCTTCAGGAATTTCATCCAGCACCACGAGCGGACGCTGATCGATGGTTTTGCCGTCAAGCTGGAAGTTGATGGTGCCCACAACCTGGTTCTTCTGCAGCGGGGCGTGCAGTTCGGTGGTGTTGAGCACGTAGCTCGCTTTCAGATCTTTCATGCGGCCACGAGGAATGGTCAGATACAGATCTTTATCCACACCCAGGGAAGCACGGTCATTATCACCGAACCAGACTGGCTCTGAGGCGAACTCTTTACCCGCTTTCAGCGGATTGACGGTTTCGAAGAAACGGAAGCCCCAGGTCAGCAGTTTTTTGCTTTCGGTTTCACGGCCTTTGAAGGTGCGACCGCCCATCACGGCGGAAATCAGGCGCATCTGGCCTTCAGTCGCAGAGGCCACCAGGTTGTAACCCGCTTTATCGGTATGGCCAGTCTTGATGCCGTCAACGTTCAGGCTGTTATCCCACAGCAGGCCGTTACGGTTGGTCTGACGGATACCGTTGAAGGTGAACTCTTTTTCTTTATAGATGGTGTATTCGTTCGGGACATCACGGATCAGCGCCTGGCCAATCAGGGCCATGTCACGTGCGGAGCTGTACTGACCGTCTGCGTCCAGGCCGTGTACGGTCTGGAAGTGACTGTTTTTCAGACCCAGTGCGGAAACATAGCTGTTCATCAGGCCAACAAACGCGTCCTGGCTGCCTGCTGCGAAATCTGCCATGGCGACGCAGGCGTCGTTACCAGACTGCAGGTTGATACCGCGGATCAGCTGGGAGACGGGAACCTGCATGCCAGGTTTCAGGAACATCAACGATGATCCTTTGAACACCGGGTTACCGGTCGCCCAGGCATCGTTACCGATGGTGACCAGGTCGGTTTCTTTGAATTTACCTGCCTTCATGGCCTGGCCGATAACGTAGCTGGTCATCATTTTAGTCAGGCTGGCCGGATCGCGACGGGCATCGGCATTCTGTTCTGCCAGAACTTTGCCAGAGTTGTAATCGATCAGGATGTAGGATTCCGCGTCGATTTGCGGAACGCCAGGGATCATGGTCTTGATGTTCAGGTCATCCGCGTGAGCTGCAGAGAGAGCAGCTGCGCAAAGGGCCGCGGTCAGCGCCATGCGCTGCACAAAACGAGCAGAAAAAGTGGTCTTCATGGTCAGAACTACGACATCCGTGATGGAATTAAAAAAAGTGCCTTACTATAGCAAATGCTATACAGGCAGGCATCCGACTTTCATCATGAGATTGTGAATGTGTTTTACACAAATTGACATTTCGGATACCGCCGATTCATTACTTCGCAACAGTGATAAATGACTGGAGCTGCGCTTCACTTTGCAAACGCTGTTGCAGGGAAGCTGCCTGAGATTTGCTGGCAAACGGCCCCATCTGAATACGCCAGACTGCACCGTTTTGCTCAACGCGGCCCGGCACGCTGAACTGCTGGCTTAAGCGCTGCTGATACTGTTGTGCACGTGCCCGATCGCTGACGGCGCCGACCTGAACCACGTAGCTGCCGCTTGCGGCCGCAGGGGAGGGAGTACTTTGCGTGGTCGCTGGTGCGGTCACGGGAGCAGGTTGCGTGACTGGGGCTGCGACAACCGGGGCTGGCGTGGGTTCACTGCCTTCAAGAACGCCAGAGGATAAGGTTGTCGGCGCTCCAAGGAAACCGCTGCTTTTCACCGGGGCACCGGTACTGTCATCGCTTTGTAACGTATCGTTACTGATGGCGCGGACTTCGCCCTGTGGTTGAGCTGGCTCTGCAGGGGTAGACGCGCCTCCCATTCCGCCACTCAGATCAGGGCGAGCCGGCAGGGCATAGGTTTGTTTTGCGACAGTCGTACAGGCGGTGCCTGGACCTGAAAGGGTACCATCCTGCGCGACGATAATCGGATCGATACGCACTTTGGTGTTGTTCGAGGTGTTCAGACGGTCAGCCGCTGCGCGGGACAGCGAGATGACGCGGTCATTCCCGTATGGGCCACGGTCGTTGATACGCACGACGATCATACGGCCGTTCGCCAGGTTGGTGACGCGAGCATAGCTTGGGATCGGCAGCGTAGGATGCGCCGCCGTGATTTGCATCGGATCGAAGGTTTCGCCTGATGCGGTCAGGTTACTACCCGGCTCGGCATCATAAATGGCGGCAAAGCCAGCCTGGCTGAAACGGGAAGGATCCTGAACAATTTTGAAGCTTTTGCCGTCGCGCTGATAATCCTGATTCGCCGTTGCGTTCAGCGGTTCATAAATCGGATCGGCACCGCTAATTTCAACAATCGGGCCGTTACAGACCGCAGGCTGCGGCGGCGCGACGGTTGCCTGTTGCTGACCATCATCACTCGTGCAGGCTGCAAGTAAACTTGCTGCGATGCAGATCCCCAGCCACTGCTTACGCATTGCGATCCCCTTATTTTTATACGCTTTTGGACAACATTTTTCTGTGGGTATGGATCGACATGACGATACCAAACCCGGCCATCAACACGATCAGTGCCGAGCCCCCGTAACTCACCAGCGGCAGCGGTACGCCTACAACCGGCAGAATACCACTTACCATACCAATATTTACGAAGACATAAACGAATAAAATCAACATCAATCCGCCTGCCATCACGCGACCAAAGGTGGTTTGCGCTCGTGCGGCAATCCACAAACCTCGCATGATCAGCAGCACGTAGAGCGCCAGCAGAATTAAGATGCCAACCAGCCCTAACTCTTCCGCCAGCACGGCAAAGATAAAGTCGGTGTGGCGTTCCGGTAAGAATTCCAGCTGCGACTGTGTACCGTGCAGCCAGCCTTTCCCGCGCAGGCCACCGGAGCCAATCGCAATCTTCGACTGAATAATATGATAGCCCGCACCCAGCGGATCGGTTTCCGGATCGAGGAGCATCATCACGCGCTGGCGCTGGTAATCATGCATCAGGAAGAACCAGAGGATGGGGATAAAGGCGGCAACCAGCACCACCGCGATACCGATCAGACGCCAGCTCAGGCCTGACAGGAACAGGACAAACAGGCCGGACAGTGCGATAAGAATCGAGGTGCCGAGGTCAGGCTGTGCTGCAACCAGCAAGGTCGGCAGGAAAATCAGCACCAGCGCGATCGCGGTATTTTTTAGCGAAGGCGGGCAGACGTCGCGGTTAATAAATCGGGCGACCATCAGCGGTACGGCAATTTTCGCGATTTCCGACGGCTGGAAGCGGACGATCCCCAGATCCAGCCAGCGCTGTGCGCCCTTGGATATCGCACCAAAGGCATCAACCGCAACAAGCAGGATGATACAGAAAATATAGAGGTAGGGCGCCCAGCCTTCGTACACGCGGGGTGGGATCTGCGCCATCACCACCATGATGACCAGGCCCATCGCGATTTGGCCAATTTTGCGCTCCATCATGCCGATGTCCTGACCGCTGGCGCTCCAGATAACCAGGGCGCTGTATACCAGCAAAGCCAGCAGAATCAATAGCATGGCAGGGTCAATGTGGATCTTGTCCCACAGCGATTTTTTATTCGGATTATCCGTCATGATTATTGGTCCTCCGCCGCAGCGGCTGCCGGGTTTTCTGCCGGCAGTTCGGTGTTGTTATCACCCAGCATAATGTGGTCGAGGATTTGACGCATGATGGTACCTACAGCCGGACCTGCACCGCCGTTTTCGAGAATCATCGCCACTGCAACCTGCGGGTTATCATAAGGGGCAAACGCCGTCATGAGCTTGTGGTCACGCAGACGTTCAGCAATTTTGTGCGCGTTATAGGTTTCGTTTGCCTTCAGGCCGAAGACCTGCGCGGTACCCGATTTAGCGGCCACTTTGTAGGGTGCGCCAGCGAAGTACTTATGCGCCGTCCCGTTTGGACGGTTTGCCACGCCGTACATACCGTCTTTGGCGATTTCCCAGAAGCCGGAATGGATATCGCCCACTGGTGCCTCATGCGGCTGGATCCACGGGACTTTCTTGCCATTCTCAACCGTACTTTGCAGCAGATGCGGAACCTTCACCACGCCGTCGTTGATGAGGATCATCATCGCTTTGTTCATCTGCAGCGGGGTGGCTGTCCAGTAACCCTGGCCGATCCCGACCGGAATGGTATCACCCTGGTACCACGGCTTCTTAAAGCGCTTCAGTTTCCATTCGCGGGTGGGCATATTGCCAGAACGTTCTTCCGCAAGATCGATGCCGGTGTAGTGTCCGTAGCCGAATTTACTCATCCACGTCGACAGACGATCAATACCCATGTCATAGGCGACCTGGTAGAAGAAGGTATCCGCAGACTCTTCCAGTGATTTGGTCACGTTCAGATGACCGTGACCCCATTTCTTCCAGTCGCGGTAACGTTTTTCAGAGCCTGGTAGCTGCCACCAGCCGGGGTCAAACAGGCTGGTATTGCGATTGATCACGCCCGCACTCAGTGCAGAAACCGCAACGTAAGGTTTTACCGTTGACGCAGGCGGGTAAACACCCTGTGTCGCACGGTTCACCAGCGGGGTGTTTGGATCGTTAAGCAGACCGGAATAATCTTTGCTGGAGATACCGTCCACGAAGAGGTTAGGGTCGTAGCTCGGCATGGAGACCATGGCCAGAATCCCACCGGTGCGCGGGTCGGTGACGATAACGGCGGCACGGCTGCCTGCCAGCAGGGTTTCGATATACTGCTGCAGCTTAAGGTCGAGTGTCAGATACACATCATGACCCGCCTGCGGCGGTACCTCTTTCAGCTGGCGGATCACGCGGCCACGGTTGTTAACTTCAACCTCTTCATAACCGGTTTCGCCATGCAGCACATCTTCATAATAACGCTCAATCCCCAGCTTACCGATATCATGCGTTGCGGCGTAGTTGGCCAGCTTGCCGTCTTTATCAAGGCGGTCAACGTCTTTATCGTTAATCTTGGAAACGTAGCCAATCACGTGCGTCAGCGCAGAGCCGTAGGGATAGTAACGGCGCTTATAGCCTTTCACTTCCACGCCGGGGAATCGATACTGGTTCACGGCAAAACGGGCCACCTGCACTTCTGTCAGGTTGGTTTTGACCGGAATAGACGTGAAGCGGTGAGAGCGGGAGCGCTCTTTTTTAAAGGCGGCGATATCGTCATCGTTGAGATCGACCACGCTTCTCAGCGCGTTCAGCGTATCCTGCACGTTGTCGACCTTTTCCGGCATCATCTCTATTTGATAGATGGTGCGGTTTAAGGCCAGCGGCGTGCCGTTACGGTCGTAGATAATGCCGCGGCTTGGCGCGATCGGCACCAGCTTGATGCGGTTCTCGTTTGAACGCGTCTGGTAGTCGGTAAAGCGGACAATTTGCAGATTATAGAGGTTGGCGATCAGCACGCCGGTCAGCAGCAAAATCCCCGTAAAGGCGACCAGCGCCCGGCGCACAAACAGCGCGGACTCAGCCGTATAGTCGCGAAAAGAATTCTGTAGTTTCATCCGCTGCTTAATCTACCCTGGTCAGTCATTACTCGCGGTGGTAGGGGTGGTTGGTAGTAATGCTCCACGCGCGGTACAGGCTTTCTGCCACCAGCACCCTAACAAGCGGGTGGGGGAGCGTCAGCGCGGAGAGAGACCAACTTTGTTCTGCTGCCGCTTTGCAGGCGGGGGATAACCCTTCAGGTCCGCCAATCAACAGACTGACATCACGACCATCCTGCTTCCAGCGCTCCAGTTCGTGCGCCAGCTGCGGCGTATCCCAGGGTTTACCTGGAATATCGAGGGTAACGATGCGGTTTTTGCCTGCGGCAGCCAGCATCAGTTCGCCCTCTTTATCGAGAATACGTTTGATATCCGCGTTCTTGCCGCGCTTACCGGCAGGAATTTCCACCAGTTCGAACGGCATATCTTTTGGAAAACGACGCAGATACTCAGTAAAACCGGTTTGTACCCAGTCCGGCATTTTGGTGCCGACAGCGACCAGCTGCAACTTCACGCATTAACCCCAGAGTTTTTCCAGCTCATACAGGCGACGACTCTCTTCCTGCATGACATGGACAATCACATCGCCGAGGTCAACAACCACCCAGTCGGCGGTCGCTTCACCTTCAACGCCAAGCGGTAACAGCCCTGCTGCACGTGATTCCTGAACGACGTGATCGGCAATCGAAACCACATGGCGAGTAGATGTACCGGTGCAGATAATCATGCAGTCGGTGATGCTGGATTTACCTTTAACGTCGATAGCGATGATGTCCTGACCTTTCAGGTCATCAATTTTGTCGATAACAAAATCCTGGAGTGCTTTACCCTGCAAGTTTTCCCCCTGGGTGAATGAGATTGTGTAACTATAAATTCGTAGCCAGACAGTATACCTGAACTGACGCCAGTGTCGGGACAAATGTCACCGGCCGGGCTTTTGAAGGCGGGTATCATCCCACCCTCCGCCGGAGATTGCATCGCCATTTTTGTAAAACAATTTCTGTAAAGCAATGATCGGCGGGAAAGTCTGGCAGCGGAGGATAACAGTATGGCTTACCCTGTCAAGGCAGGATAATCAATCAGCCGCTTTTTCTTGCCTCAGGCTATGCGTCTGCGCTTTTCTGATACAACCCGTGCTGATTGATATACGCCAGCACTGACGAAGGCAGCATATCGTCACAGGCTAAACCCTGTTGCAGGCGCTCGCGAATGAGCGTCGCAGAAATATCAAACCACGGCGTTTCTGCCAGATAAATCTTCCCGGCTGGCTGATTATGCAGATCTTCCACGTTGTCGGTGAGATGAGCTTCAAGCCATTGCTGGTACTGTGGTTCGCGCATGGTCAGCGGATAGCCGGGGCGACGGCACACGAGAAGGTGGCTGTTCTCCAGTATGGTTTCATACTGATGCCAGGTAGGAAAGTTGAGCAGGGAATCCTGACCGATAATAAAGGCCAGCGGTTTATTCGGCCCTTGTTCAGCTCGCCACTCCTGCAGCGTCTGGGACGTCCAGGACGGGGTGTTGCGACGCAACTCCCGTTCGTCAAGACGGAAAAGGGGTTTATCCGCAATCGCCAGCGCGAGCATCTCTTTTCGCTGTTCGCTGGTGGCCTCTGGTTGAGGACGGTGCGGCGGAACGTTATTGGGCATAATGATTACGCGCTGCAGGCCGATCAGATTCGCCAGAATTTCAACCGGCTTAAGATGCCCGTAATGCACAGGGTCGAAGGTTCCGCCGTACAGCGCTTGTAGAGAATGCATGCTATCCATCGATAAATACGTCTGCCAGCGCCTTGTGGCAGAGCAGCAGTGAAAGGCTTTCCAGCTCCGACCAGACCGACTGACCGTAATCTTGTTTCAAGGTGAGCTCGGCGCGCATCAAAAGCTGAACAGCCTGGCGCAGCTGCTCATGACTCAGGCGGTTGATGGCCTCGGTGGTCATCGCCCTGCGGTTTTGCCATACACGGTGTTTATCAAACAGTGAACGCAATGGCGTATGGGCAGACTGACGCTTGAGCGTATTCAGTAACAACAGCTCTCGCTGGAGCGTGCGCAGCAAAATGACAGGTTCACTGCCTTCAAGGCGCAGCTGCTGCAATATGTGTAGCGCGCGTTTGCTCTTTGCTGACAGCAGCGCGTCAACCCAGTGAAACGGCGTAAAGTGGGCTGCATCATTTACCGCCTGCTCAACACGCGGTAACGTCAGTTTACCGTCAGGCCAAAGCAGAGAAAGCCTGTCGAGTGCCTGCGCCAGCGCCAGCAGGTTGCCTTCATAGCAGTAGCAAAGCAGCTGGTTCGCCGCCTCATCCAAGTGAAGATTGTGCTGTTTTGCTCGCGCGGCTACCCATTTAGGCAGATGTGCCTGTTCAGGTGTCTGGCAGGTGACCTGCACAGCGTTGGTCGCAAGTTGAGTAAACCACGCTGCGTTTTCCTGCGCCTTAGTGAGCTTGTTACCGCGCACAATCAGCAGCAGATCGCTGTGTAACAGGCTGACCAGGGTGGCGAGTTGCTCATTCATGGCCGCGTTAGGGCCATTTTCCGGCAGCAGGATCTGGATTGTCTGGCGCGATGCAAACAGGCTCATTGCCTGGCAAAGTGAAAAGAGGGCGTTCCAGTCGGTGTTGTTGTCCAGCTGGACGGTGTGGTGCTCATCAAAGCCCTGAGCGACCGCCGCGTGACGAACGGCATCCAGACTTTCCTGAAGTAATAGCGGATCGTTTCCGAGCAGCAGATACGCCGCGCGCAGCCCTTCATTGAGCTGCGCGCGGAGTTGTTCAGGATACAACCTGATCATCAGTTACCCATCGACGTTGACATGGTCGGCGCGTTAGCGTCCGGTGTGTCGATAATGTCAGAGCCTTGTTTCGTCGACGCAGCAATGCTTGGCAGTTTACGGATCAGCTGTTCCGCTGCCTTATCATACATTTCGTTGATGATAATCTGCTGCTCGGCATCTTTTGCCAGTGCCGTTTGCGGGTTATCGAAGAACGAACGGTAGACTTTAGTACTGATTGGATAAATGTCTTTACCCGGAATCAATACGGCCGCTTTCACGTTAAGCACCATCTGATATTCCGCAGTACGGCCATCCTGGAAGATGGACGCGGTATCTTTAGACAACGTCGAGGTCAGGATGCGGAATGACGGAACATCCTGGCGCAAAGTGCCTTTCTCGATCAACTCAACATCGTTCAAACGGAGCTGGTTACGTACAGCCCGGCTGAGTGGGCCATTCGGATCCGATGAGTCGAAGATCAACGTTTTCATCTGAGGCGGCACTGCCGTCGTATTGCGCAGATGCCACCCGCAACCTGCGGTGACAAGCACCGCCAGGGATAAGAGTATTGTTGCCAGTTGTCGCACGTTTCCTCCCGCGCTTAGCCAACGACCAGATTAAGCAGTTTACCTGGTACGTAGATCACTTTACGTACGGTAACGCCCTCAAGATATTTTGCAACCAGCGGTTCCTGACCTGCGCGTTCGCGAACCTGCTCTTCGGTTGCATCAACAGCCACGGTGATTTTACCACGCACTTTGCCGTTGACCTGCACCACAACCAGGGTGGTATTTTCCACCATCGCTGATTCGTCTGCTACTGGCCACGGCGCGTTGTCGATATCGCCTTCGCCTTTCAGCTCCTGCCACAGGGTGAAGCTGGCGTGTGGTGTGAACGGATTAAGCATGCGAACAACGGCCAGCAGCGCTTCACGCATGATGGCACGATCCTGCTCGCCATCCTGCGGGGCTTTCGCCAGCTTATTCATCAGTTCCATAATAGCCGCAATTGCGGTATTGAAGGTCTGACGACGACCAATATCATCGGTTACTTTCGCAATTGTTTTATGAACATCGCGACGCAGCGCCTGCTGATCTTCAGTCAGTGCCGCAGCGTTCAGTGCTGGCGCATCACCCTGTGAGGTGTGCTCGTAAACCAGTTTCCAGACGCGTTTCAGGAAGCGGTTAGCGCCTTCAACGCCGGATTCCTGCCATTCGAGGGTCATGTCGGCCGGAGAGGCAAACATCATGAACAGACGCACGGTGTCAGCGCCGTAACGCTCAACCATGACCTGCGGGTCGATACCGTTGTTTTTGGACTTGGACATCTTGCTCATGCCGGTGTAAACCAGTTCATGACCTTCAGCGTCTTTCGCCTTAACGATACGGCCTTTTTCGTCGCGCTCAACGATCGCATCAACCGGAGAAACCCAGTTACGTTCGCCGTTCGCGCCCACGTAATAGAACGCATCTGCCAGCACCATGCCCTGACACAGCAGCTGTTTCGCGGGTTCGTCAGAGTTCACCATGCCCGCATCGCGCATCAGCTTATGGAAGAAGCGGAAGTAGAGCAGGTGCATGATGGCGTGTTCGATACCACCGATATAGATGTCTACCGGCAGCCAGTAGTTTGCCGCATCGGAATCCAGCATACCGTCCTGATACTGCGGGCAGGTGTAGCGCGCGTAGTACCAGGAGGATTCCATAAAGGTATCGAAGGTGTCGGTTTCACGCAGCGCAGGCTGACCGTTGACGGTGGTTTTTGCCCACTCAGGATCGGCTTTGATCGGGCTGGTGATGCCGTCCATGACGACGTCTTCCGGCAGGATCACCGGCAGCTGATCTTCAGGCGTTGGCATGACGGTGCCGTCTTCCAGCGTCACCATTGGAATTGGCGCACCCCAGTAACGCTGACGGGAAACGCCCCAGTCGCGCAGACGGAAGTTCACTTTACGCTCGCCTACGCCCAGCGAAGCCAGCTTGTCGGCAATGGCGTTGAAGCCGTCTTCAAAGCTCAGGCCGCTAAATTCGCCGGAGTTGAACAGGGTGCCTTTTTCGGTCAGCGCTTGCTCGGACAGGTCGGGTTCAGAACCATCGGCGGCCAGAATAACGGCTTTAATCGGCAAACTGTATTTGGTAGCAAACTCGTAGTCGCGCTGATCGTGGCCCGGTACGGCCATTACCGCACCAGTGCCGTATTCCATCAGAACGAAGTTAGCTGCCCACACTGGAATGGCTTCGCCAGTCAGTGGATGTTTGGCATAGAAGCCCGTTGCAACGCCTTTTTTCTCCATCGTCGCCATGTCGGCTTCGGCCACTTTGGTGTTGCGGCATTCGTCGATGAAGCGAGCCAGTTCCGGATTGTTCTCTGCCGCTTTCTGCGCCAGCGGGTGACCTGCGGCTACGGCCAGGTAGGTCGCGCCCATGAAGGTATCCGGACGGGTGGTGTAGACGGTCAGGGTCTGGTCGTAGTTCTCAACGTTGAAGGTAATCTCCACGCCTTCAGAACGGCCGATCCAGTTGCGCTGCATGGTCTTAACGGTATCTGGCCAGTGATCCAGTTTATCCAGATCGTTCAGCAGTTCGTCGGCGTAAGCGGTGATTTTGATAAACCACTGTGGGATCTCTTTACGCTCAACTTTAGTGTCACAGCGCCAGCAGCAGCCGTCGATAACCTGTTCGTTCGCCAGAACGGTCTGGTCATTTGGGCACCAGTTCACGGCAGAGGTCTTCTTGTATACCAGGCCTTTTTTATACAGCTCGGTGAAGAACTTCTGTTCCCAGCGATAGTATTCCGGGGTACAGGTTGCCAGCTCGCGGCTCCAGTCATAGCCAAAGCCCAGCATTTTGAGCTGGTTTTTCATGTACGCGATGTTGTCGTACGTCCACGGTGCCGGTGCGGTGTTGTTTTTAACCGCCGCGCCTTCAGCAGGCAGACCGAATGCATCCCAGCCGATTGGCTGCAGGACGTTTTTGCCCAGCATGCGCTGGTAGCGTGCAATCACATCACCGATGGTGTAGTTACGCACGTGGCCCATGTGTAGTCGACCAGAAGGATAGGGAAGCATCGACAGGCAGTAATACTTCTCTTTGCTCTCGTCTTCGGTTACTTCAAAGGTGCGCTTCTCGTCCCAGTGTTGCTGGACTTTTGATTCTATCTCTTCCGGGCGGTATTGCTCTTGCATGGCAGCCAGTGGTCCTGTTTTCAATACAGCTACTAAATGTAGCCAATGGATGTGGTATCTCAGATCCGCATAGCATAGCCCAAACGCCCGCGTCAAAACAGCCTTTCGCACAAATGCGCTTTGCAGGAATTTACCGCGTCTGTGCGTCACCTGACAAAGCGGCGGCGAAATAAGGTCTATTATTAGAAATAGTTACTTACCCGGGAGGCAAAATGATGAACAAGGTTGCTCAATTTTACCGCGAACTGGTGGCGACACTGACGGAACGGCTGCGCAACGGCGAGCGCGATATCGACGCGCTGGTCGAGCAGGCGCGCTCCCGGGTGGTGCAAACGGGTGAGTTAACGCGAACCGAAGTGGAAGAGGTGACGCGCGCCGTGCGGCGTGATCTGGAAGAGTTCGCGCGCAGTTACGAGGAGAGCCAGGACGAGGTCGCGGACAGCGTCTTTATGCGGGTTATTAAAGAGAGTCTGTGGCAGGAGCTGGCGGATATCACCGACAAAACGCAGCTGGAGTGGCGCGAGGTGTTTCAGGATTTGAACCACCACGGCGTCTACCAGAGCGGTGAAGTGGTGGGGTTGGGGAACCTGGTCTGTGAGAAGTGTCATCACCATATTGCGGTGTACACGCCGGACGTGCTGCCGCTGTGTCCGAAGTGCGGGCACGATCAGTTCCAGCGTCGGCCGTTTGAGCCCTAGGTAAAAGCAAAACTGTTTGCTCCCTCTCCCCATGGGAGAGGGTTGGGGTGAGGGCATCAGGCCGCACTATAGTAAGCCAGTCTCTCCGCCAGCAAATCCACAAACGCCTCCCGGTCGATATTCACCATCACCGTGGTATTCGGTTTATTCCCCGTCAGCGAGTAATAATCCACCACCGTCATGCCCTGGGTGTATTTTCCCTGTGTCTCAACGCCAACCCATCTGTCCACCGTGGTAAACATTTCAGGTTTTAACAGCCAGGCAATGGTGCACGGGTCGTGCAGCGGTGCGCCGTGGAACCCCCACTTCTCGGCTTTGTGATACTCCATAAAGAAGTCGAGCAGTTCGGCCACGGTTGTCGCAACCGGGTTGCCCACCGAGCGGAAGCGCTCAATATCGTCCGCCATAATCTGCGCGCGGTGGGTAACATCCAGCCCCGCCATCACAATCGGTAATCCTGACTGGAAGACAATCTCCGCCGCCTCCGGGTCGACAAAAATGTTGAACTCCGCCGCCGGCGTCCAGTTCCCCAGCCCCATTGCGCCACCCATAATCACGATCCGGGCGATTTTACCGTGCAGTTCCGGATGACTGTTCAGCAGCAGCGCAACGTTGGTTTGTGGTCCGGTTGCCACCAGCGTTACGGGCTCCGCGCTTTCGCGCAGCACCTTCGCCATCAGCTCGACGGCGGTACAGTTTTGCGGTGCAAACACCGGCTCCGGCAGCGTAGGGCCGTCCAGCCCGCTTTCACCGTGGACGTTATCCGCGATGATAAGCTCGCGCATCAGCGGCTTCACGGCCCCACCCGCAACCGGAATATCGGTGCGTTTAAGCAGCGTGAGCATGCGCAGCACGTTGCGCAGGGTTTTTTCAGGCGTCTGGTTTCCGGCGGATGAGGTGACGGCTTTTACGTTGAGTTCAGGGGAGGCAAGTGCAAGGACGAGTGCGATCGCGTCATCATGACCTGGATCGCAATCGAGAATGATCGGCTGTGCCATAGGGTTCTCCATTCTTAGCGTTATTTTGTGACAAGGTTAACGCTGCAATGTGACGCCGACGAGAAGCAGAGTGTGAAAGCGTGAAGCAGTGCGCAATCCGCAGATCGCGCACCGGGAAGATTAATGCAGGATTTTGGCGAGGAAGTCTTTGGCGCGGTCGGATTTCGGGTTGGCAAAAAACTCTTCTTTCGGAGAGTCTTCCACAATTTTCCCTTCGTCCATAAAGATCACGCGGTTGGCCACTTTACGGGCGAAGCCCATTTCGTGGGTTACGACCATCATGGTCATCCCTTCGTGCGCCAGCTCGACCATTACGTCCAGCACTTCATTGATCATCTCAGGATCGAGCGCCGACGTTGGCTCATCAAACAGCATCGCCACCGGATCCATACACAGCGCGCGGGCGATCGCCACGCGCTGCTGTTGGCCACCGGAAAGCTGTGCCGGGAATTTATCGGCATGTGCCGAGAGACCCACGCGTTCCAGGAGCTTCAGCCCTTTCTCGCGCGACGCCTTTTTATCACGCTTAAGCACTTTTACCTGTGCCAGCGTCAGGTTCTCGATGATAGAGAGGTGAGGGAACAGCTCAAAATGCTGGAACACCATGCCGACGTGTGAGCGAAGCTGAGCAAGATTGGTTTTCTTGTCGTTCACTTTGGTACCGTTGACGACAATTTCACCCTGCTGCACCGGCTCCAGGCCGTTAACGGTTTTGATCAGCGTCGACTTACCGGAGCCGGACGGTCCACACACCACCACGACGTCGCCTTTTTTCACTTCTGTGGAGCAGTCGGTCAGCACCTGAAAGTGCCCATACCATTTCGAAACATTTTTCAGGGAAATCATTATACAGTCCTTTTCTTCAGCCAGCTGACCAACAGCGACGCGCTTAAACTAATCACAAAATAGACCCCACCCGCAAAGAGGACCATCTCAACCTGCGTACCATCACGCTCGCCGATGGTGGACGCGGTACGGAAGAAGTCTGCCAGGCTCAGGACGTAGACCAGAGAGGTATCCTGGAACAGCACGATGCCCTGGGTCAGCAGGAGCGGAACCATGGCGCGGAACGCCTGCGGCAGAATAATGAGCTGCATGGATTGCCAGTGGGTCATCCCCAAAGCCAGTGCGGCGCTGGACTGCCCGCGGGAGATACTCTGAATGCCCGCACGGATAATCTCGGAGTAGTAAGCGGCCTCAAACATCGAGAATGCCACCATGGCGGAGATCAGGCGGATATCGGTTTTCGGCGACAGTCCCAGTACGTTCTGCAGGAAGCCGGGAACAATCAGGTAAAACCACAGCAGCACCATCACCAGCGGAATGGAGCGGAAGACGTTAACGTAGGCAGTCGCAAACCAGGCGAGGGGTTTAAAGCTCGACAGGCGCATCACCGCCAACAGGGTGCCCCAGACGATACCGATGATGATGGCGATCACGGTGATCTTTAAGGTGATCACCAGGCCATCCAGCAGGTAAGGCATGGATGGAACGATAGAACTCCAGTCAAATTCGTACATTATTTGCCCCCCAGATTGCCCGGCAGGCGAATTTTGCGTTCAACCATGTTCATCACCAGCATGATGAAAGCGTTAATCAGAACGTAAGCGAGGGTAATCGCGGTGAAGGATTCCCACGCGTGGGCGGAGTAGTCCAGCAGCTTACCCGCCTGCGCCGCCATATCCACCAGACCAATAGTCGAGGCGATGGCCGAGTTTTTCACCAGGTTCATCATCTCTGACGTCATCGGTGGAACGATAACGCGATAGGCGTTAGGCAGCAGAACGTAACGGTAGGCTTGCGGCAGCGTCAGGCCCATCGCCAGAGCCGCGTTCTTTTGCCCGCGCGGCAGTGACTGGATGGCAGCACGCACCTGTTCGCAAACGCGCGCGGCGGTGAACAGCCCCAGGCACAGCATGGAAGAGACAAAGAACTGAACGTTAGGATCCAGTTCCGCCTTGAACCACATGCCGATATTTTCCGGCAGCAGTTCCGGAATGACCAGGTACCAGGTAAAGAACTGCACGATCAGCGGAACGTTACGGAACAGTTCAACGTACAGGGTGCCGAGTGTTGAAAGAAAGCGATTGGGAACGGTGCGCAGAATACCGAACAGCGAACCGACAAGAAACGCGATAATCCACGCCGTTATCGATAGCGCAACGGTGACCTGAAAGCCGCTCCACAGCCAGCCAAGATAGGTGGTGTTGCCGAACGGGGCTTGTTGCAGAAAGATGCCCCAGTTCCAGTCAATTGACATAATAAACTCCAGAAAAAAAAGGGTAGCAGCGCTACCCTCGAAGATTGGTGAGAAGCTCATTTTCGCGCTGAGTGGGGAACGACCACTCAACGTATAGTCTGTCCATGCTTCCCGACAATCGAGAGGGCAGGAGATCCCGCCCCTGTCGTTCTAATTAGTTAAGCGCTTTATCGTTTGGTGATTTGAACAGTGCTTTCATGTCGTCAGACAGTTCAAAGTTCATGTTGAGGTTCTTTGGTGGAATCGGGTTCTTGAACCATTTGTCGAACCATTTTTCCGCGTCGCCGGATGTCTGTGCCTGCGCGATGGTGTCATCAATCAGCTTTTTGAAGTCAGCATCGTCTTTACGCAGCATACAACCGTAGGCTTCTTTCGACTGCGCGGTGCCCACGATTTCCCAGTTGTCTGGTTTCTTCGCTTTCGCACGTTCGCCCGCCAGCAGGGCGTCATCCATCATAAACGCGACGGCACGACCGCTTTCCAGGGTACGGAAGGAGTCGCCATGGTCTTTCGCGCTGATGATGCGCATATCCATTTTCTTCTCGTCGTTCAGCTTATGCAGCAGCACTTCGGAAGTCGTACCGGAGGTCACAACGACCGCTTTGCCTTTCAGGTCAGCAAAATCTTTGATTGCGCCGCCTTTCTTGGTCAGCAGACGGGTACCCACGACAAAGATGGTGTCGGAGAAGGCGGCCTGTTTCTGACGCTCAAGGTTGTTGGTGGTGGAGCCACATTCAAAATCAAAGGTGCCATTCTGCAGCAGCGGAATACGGTTCTGTGAAGTGATTGGGATCAGCTTCACCTGCAGGTCAGGTTTGTTCAGCTTTTTCTTCACAGCTTCAACGATGGCGTTGGAGTAATCCTGTGAATAGCCTACGACTTTTTGCGTGTTGTCGTAGTAAGAGAACGGGACAGAAGATTCACGGTGGCCGACCACGATGACGCCGTTTTTGGCAATCTTGTCGAGAGTGCTGCCTGCTGCCGGAGCATCTTCAGCGTGAACGACGCCAGCAGACATTCCCATAACCAGCATTGCTGTGGCCAGTTTACGTAATTGCATACCCAACTCCTTTCTTATCAGCGCCAGTGACGCATTGATACCCATTGTGATGTTGTTATATCTCGCGCTATGCGAGTGCAGTGTTATGCAAGCTTGTTAACATTTAGTCTGGCTTAATGTAAAGATTTTGCTGCGTTATTGTTTATTTTTGCGAAGCGCGCCGCACCATTCAGAGGCAATAATCTTTCGTTGCACCGTTTCGGTGCTGCCGATGATCTACGCTGGTGCGACAAGGTTGCACGTTAAGCCAAACTGCGTTTGCGCGAATAAACAAAGCAATAGGCGTGCCAGAATGGGAGTTTGGAGGGTATTGTCGGGTGGCGGCTACGCCTTACCCGACCTACGGGAGCAAAAATGTAGGCCGGGTAAGCGTCAGCGCCACCCGGCAACAGAAGGTAAAATTATTTACGACGCTGACGCAGACTCATCAGCACCGCGGCAAAGCCGAACAGCGTGGTCAAAATCCACAGCGGCCAGTTGCCGGTACGTGCGTACGGCGTCAGCCCCGTGGTAGGCGTGACGGTAGTGGTCAGCACCTCGCGGGTGAACTGCGGGATCATCGCCTGAATGTCACCCTGCGGACCAATCACAGCGGTGATGCCGTTGTTGGTGCTGCGCAGCAGCGGACGCGCCAGCTCCAGGGAGCGCATGCGCGCCATCTGGAAGTGTTGCCACGGGCCGATTGACTTACCAAACCACGCATCGTTGGAGATGGTCAGCAGATAGTCAGTATCCGGGCGGAAGTTATCGCGCACCTGTTCCCCGAGAATGATTTCGTAGCAGATGGCCGCCGTCAGGGCGAGACCGTGCGCGTGCAGCTGAGGCTGAACGTACGGACCGCGGCTGAAAGAGGACATCGGCAGGTCAAAGAACGGGGCCAGCGGGCGCAGAATCGACTCCAGCGGGACAAATTCACCAAACGGTACCAGGTGATTCTTGTTGTACCGGTCAGTGGATTGATAGCTGTATTCGCTGTCTTTACCGAGCGTAATGATGGTGTTGTAGGTGTCGTAGCGGTTTTGCTGATTCAGACGTGCATCAACGATGCCGGTAATCAGCGTGCTGCCGCGCGCCACCAGCAGATCGTTCATCATGTTGAGGAACGGCTGCTGGTTAATTTCCAGATCGGGAATGGCGGACTCCGGCCAGATAATCAGCTGGGATTTACCCATCACCTCTTCGGTGGCGTTGGCGTAGATCTTCAGCGTATTCAGCAGCTCTTTTTCGTCCCACTTCATGGACTGCGGGATATTCCCCTGCACCATGGAGACCTGCATGGCGCGCTCGGGTTCAGGCGTGAACCACTGGATATAACGCAGCGGGAAGGGCAGGACGAAAAGCACCAGCGCCACAGCCAGCGGTTTCCAGCAGCGCGTGACCAGCGCCAGCACCAGCAGGCCGCTGACCACCATCAACAAGAAGTTAATTGCTTCAACGCCCATCACCGGTGCCAGCCCTTTCAGCGGGCCGTCAATCTGGCTGTAGCCGAACTGCAGCCACGGGAAGCCGGTAAGCACCCAGCCGCGCAGGAACTCGGTAATTTGCCAGACAACCGGCGCGGCAATCGCGACGCGCAGCCAGGTGGTTTTAGGCCACAGACGCGAGAGGATCCCTGCGAACAGTCCGGTATAGAGCGAGAGATAGGCGGCGAGCAGCACAACGAGGAAGACGTTAACCGGCCCCGGCATGCCGCCAAACTGCGCGATGCTGACGTAGACCCAGTTGATGCCTGAGCCAAACAGCCCCAGCCCCCAGAAGTAACCGATGGCGGCAGCCTGTACCGGACGACGATTCAGGGTCAGGCCCTGAAGCCCCATCAGGGAGAGAAGGGCCACGGGCCAGATGTCGTAAGGAGAAAAAGCCAGCGTACCGCTGGCTCCGAGCAACAGCGCCAGCAGCAAACGGACGCGCTGGCGTTCAAGTAATGGGGCAAATGCCATTTACATTAATCTTCCAGTTTTGGCACCGGTGAGTCGTCCGGCGTTCTGACGTGAACCTGAATAATACGTCGGCTGTCGGCCATGGCGACTTTGAATTGGTAACCGTCGATGTCAACGGTCTCTCCGCGCGCCGGAAGATGACCAAAGGCCTGCATCACCAGTCCGCCAATGGTATCGACCTCTTCATCGCTGAAGTGAGTGCCGAAGGCGTCGTTGAAGTCCTCAATCGAGGCCAGCGCACGAACGGTCCATGTGTGGCGGCTAAGCTGACGGAAGTCGATATCTTCTTCTTCGTCATACTCGTCTTCGATTTCGCCTACGATCAGCTCAAGAATATCTTCGATCGTGACCAGACCTGAGACGCCGCCGAATTCATCAATAACAATCGCCATGTGGTAACGCTGAGAACGAAACTCTTTCAGCATCCGATCCACACGTTTACTTTCCGGCACAACCACGGCCTGGCGTAACACTTTTTCCATGCTGAAGGCTTCGGCATCGCTGCGCATAAACGGCAGCAGATCTTTGGCCATCAAAATCCCTTCGATGTGATCTTTATCTTCGCTGATGACCGGGAAACGCGAGTGGGCGGATTCGATGATCACATCGAGGCACTCGTCCAGCGTCTGGTTACGTTTCAGGGTGATCATCTGCGAGCGGGGGATCATGATGTCGCGGACGCGCTGGTCGGCGATGTCCATGACCCCTTCGAGCATTTCGCGCGTATCTTCGTCGATAAGGTCGTTCTGCCCGGAATCACGAATCAGCTCCAGCAGTTCATCACGGTTTTTCGGTTCGCCGTGGAAAAGCTGGTTCAGAATGAGGGAGAAAAATCCCTTTTTACTGTTTGTCGTGTCGCTACTGTGTGAATTGTCGTCGCTCATGGCGTTTGTTAAGGGTTCTCTTGTGAGTTCAATGTTTACCGCCGCGCTATGTCCTTACGCGGCGGCATGTTAGTCAGGCGTTAGACCGACTATTCTTTCTCGGCAATGTACGGATCCTCATAGCCCAGAGCAAGCATTATCTCTGTCTCGAGGGACTCCATCTCTTCCGCTTCGTCATCTTCAATGTGATCGTAGCCGAGCAGGTGCAGGCTGCCGTGTACCACCATATGCGCCCAGTGGGCGTCGAGCGGCTTTTGCTGCTCTTTGGCTTCCTGTTCAACCACCTGACGGCAGATGATCAGATCGCCAAGCAGCGGCATCTCGATGCCCGGTGGCGCTTCGAACGGGAAAGAGAGCACGTTGGTCGGCTTATCTTTCCCGCGGTAGGTCAGGTTAAGCTCATGGCTTTCTGCTTCATCCACCAGGCGAATCGTGACTTCTGATTCTTCCTGAAACTGGGGGATGACCGCATCCAGCCATTTCTGAAACTGTGCCTCATCTGGCATGCCGGAATTGTCTTCACAGGCCAGCTGTAAATCGAGGATCACCTGACTCATTTCTGTTCTTGCTCCTGCGCTTCGCGCTTACGTTCCGCGGCCTGTTCGGCCCTGCGTTTTTGATCTGCCTCTTCCCAGGCTTCATAGGCGTTAACGATACGTGCGACCACCGGGTGGCGAACGACGTCTTCACTGTGGAAGAAGTTGAAGCTGATTTCATCGACCTCGGCCAGGACCTCAATGGCGTGGCGCAGGCCAGATTTGGTGCTGCGCGGCAGGTCGATCTGGGTGACATCACCGGTGATAACCGCTTTCGAGTTAAAGCCAATACGCGTCAGGAACATCTTCATCTGTTCGATGGTGGTGTTCTGGCTCTCATCGAGAATGATGAACGCGTCGTTAAGCGTACGGCCACGCATGTAGGCCAGAGGCGCAACTTCAATCACGTTACGCTCAATCAGCTTTTCAACTTTCTCAAAGCCTAACATCTCGAACAGCGCGTCATAAAGCGGACGCAGGTAAGGGTCCACTTTCTGACTTAAATCGCCCGGCAGAAAGCCCAGTTTTTCACCCGCTTCAACGGCAGGGCGGGTCAACAGGATACGACGAATATCCTGACGCTCCAGCGCATCCACCGCAGCGGCAACGGCGAGATAGGTTTTACCCGTACCTGCCGGGCCCACGCCAAAGGTGATGTCGTGGTCGAGGATATTGGCGATGTACTGCGCCTGGTTCGGCGTACGTGGCTTGATGACGCCGCGTTTAGTCTTGATGTTGATCGCCTTGCCGTAGTCCGGCACGCTTTCCGCGCTTTGCTCAAGCACGCGTGCCTCTTTAATGGCGAGGTGAATTTGTTCCGGTTCGATGTCCTGAATCTCGCCACGCATTGGGGCGGTATCGACATACAGGCTGCGCAGAATATCCGCAGCCGCGTTGACGCAGATAGGGCGTCCGGTGAGTTTGAAATGGTTATCGCGACGATTGATTTCGATACCCAGACGTCGTTCCAGTTGTTTGATGTTGTCATCAAACGGCCCGCACAGGCTCAGCAGGCGAGCGTTGTCTGCGGGCTCAAGGCTAATTTCACGCGTGTCTATATTCAAACCGTTCCTCTTTGAGTGTTTTGTAGGCCTGGCGACATAAAACTGTCATTACCGAAAGTATTCACGCCTTAGATTAAAGGCGCAAGCATTGCTATGCATATTGGGACGACGAGAGGAAATACAAGGCCTGCCGGAAAGGCAGGCCAGAAGGATTACGGCTGGTAAATGCCCACGCCTGAATCGTTGACTTTGCGGGTGCGAGAGATAACAGATTCCGGAGATTCAGCAATTCGCAGGCCCATTTCGTCTTCGGTACGTACCAGCTTCGCGCGCAGCGAGTTGGTCAGCACGTCGACAATCTCGACGTCCACGAATTTACCGATCATGTCCGGGGTGCCTTCAAAGTTCACCACGCGGTTGTTTTCGGTACGACCGGACAGTTCCATAATGCTCTTGCGCGAGGTGCCTTCCACCAGAATGCGCTGAACGGTGCCGAGCATACGGCGGCTCCACGCGTTGGCCTGCTGGTTAATACGCTCCTGCAGAATATACAGACGCTGCTTTTTCTCTTCTTCCGGCACATCGTCAACCATATCGGCCGCAGGTGTTCCAGGACGCGCAGAGAAAATGAAGCTGTAGCTGACGTCAAAATTCACTTCACCAATGAGCTTCATGGTGCGCTCGAAGTCATCGGTGGTTTCGCCAGGGAAGCCAACGATGAAGTCGGAGCTGATCTGGATATCCGGACGCGCGGCAAGCAGCTTACGAATGGTGGATTTATACTCCAGCACCGTATGTGGACGGCCCATCAGGTTCAGCACGCGGTCAGAGCCACACTGAATCGGCAGGTGCAGGAAGCTCACCAGCTCAGGTGTGTCGCGATAAACGTCAATGATGTCGTCAGTGAATTCCATCGGATGGCTGGTGGTAAAGCGAATGCGGTCGATACCGTCAATCGCGGCCACCAGGCGCAGCAGCTCGGCAAAGCTGCCGGTAGTGCCGTCGTAGTTCTCACCGCGCCAGGCGTTAACGTTCTGGCCCAGCAGGTTCACTTCGCGAACGCCCTGTGCGGCAAGCTGGGCGATTTCAAACAGAATATCGTCTGCCGGACGGCTGACCTCTTCACCGCGGGTGTAAGGCACCACGCAGTAAGTACAATATTTGTTGCAGCCTTCCATGATGGAGACGAAAGCGGTCGGGCCATCAGCGCGCGGTTCTGGCAGACGGTCAAATTTTTCGATCTCCGGGAAGCTGACGTCAACGACCGGGCTGCGATTGCCGCGCACTTTATTGATCATCTCTGGCAGGCGGTGCAGGGTCTGTGGGCCAAAGACAATATCCACATACGGCGCTCTCTGGCGGATCAGCTTACCTTCCTGCGATGCGACGCAGCCGCCCACGCCGATGATCAGGTCCGGATTTTTACGCTTGAGAAGCTTCCAGCGGCCTAATACGTGAAAGACTTTCTCCTGCGCTTTTTCACGAATCGAACAGGTGTTCAGCAGCAGCACGTCCGCTTCTTTCACGTTTTCTGTCAGCTGGTATCCGTGGGTTGAATCCAGCAGATCGGCCATCTTGGATGAATCGTATTCGTTCATCTGACAGCCCCAGGTTTTTATATGGAGTTTTTTAGTCATCGACTTGCTCAGCTCAGGATTGCAAGCCGCGTATTGTAATGCTTTGGTGGGGTTGTGACCAGTATGAAGGTTATGGGCCTCAAGACCACAAAAATCCGGTAAACTTAAGGGATTCTCCAATAAGGAAAATTGACCATGACACTCCTACACACCGAAGTTGCCGTTGTCGGCGGCGGTATGGTCGGCGGCGCGCTGGCGCTGGGGCTGGCGCAACAGGGATTTGAAGTAACGGTAATTGAACAGGCTGCTCCGCCAGCCTTCGATCCCGCCAGCAAACCGGATGTACGCATTTCCGCGATCAGCGCGGCGTCTGTCGATTTGCTGCGCGGGCTGGGCGTCTGGGAGGCGGTGCTGGCGATGCGTGCGCATCCGTACAGCCGTCTCGAAACCTGGGAGTGGGAAAATGCCCACGTCGCGTTTGATGCCGCCGAGCTGAAGCTGCCGCGTCTGGGCTATATGGTAGAGAACAATGTGCTCCAGCTCGCGCTCTGGCAGGCACTGGAGGCGCACCCGAACGTCACGCTGCGTGTTCCTGACTCCCTCAAGGCGTTGCATCATCAACCGGGTGGATATGTGCTGACGCTGGATAACGGCGATGAGCTGGCCGTGAAGCTGGTGGTGGGGGCGGATGGTGCCAATTCGCAGGTCAGACAGATGGCGGGCATTGGCGTTCATGCCTGGCAGTATCAGCAATCCTGCATGCTGATCACCGTTCAGTGTGAAAATGCGCCCGGTGAGGGCACCTGGCAGCACTTTACCCCGAACGGCCCGCACGCCTTTTTACCGCTGTTTGATAACTGGGCCTCACTGGTGTGGTACGACAAACCAGCGCGCATTCGCCAGCTGCAGGGGCTGAGTATGAAACAGCTGCAGCGTGAAATTCTGCTGCACTTCCCGAGCCGCTTAGGTCACGTCACGCCGGTTGCGGCTGGCGCATTCCCGCTTACGCGCCGTCACGCTTTACAGTATGCCCGTGAAGGGCTGGCGCTGGTGGGCGATGCGGCACACACCATTCACCCGCTGGCCGGGCAGGGGGTGAATCTGGGATATCGTGACGTCGACGCGTTACTGGACGTGTTAGGTAATGCGCGCACTCATGCTGAAGCCTGGGCCAGCCATCAGATTCTGAAACGCTACCAGACGCGACGTATGGCGGATAACTTCATCATGCAGTCGGGGATGGATCTGTTCTACGCCGGGTTCAGTAACGACCTGGGGCCGGTGCGCATTTTGCGTAACATTGGATTAATGGCGGCAGAGCGTGCCGGTGGTTTGAAGCGCCAGGCGCTGAAATACGCTCTCGGACTCTAATCCTTTTACCCTCTCCCCGTGGGAGAGGGCCAGGTTGAGTCAGTACAAAAAAAAAAAGCCCGCAGAGCGGGCTTTTTTGTTACTTAAGTGGCTGGGGTGCAGGGATTCGAACCCCGGAATGCTGGTATCAGAAACCAGAGCCTTACCGCTTGGCGACACCCCAATTGCGTTAAACAGACTGCTTAACGACTTTTTTAAATTGGCTGGGGTACGAGGATTCGAACCTCGGAATGCTGGTATCAGAAACCAGAGCCTTACCGCTTGGCGATACCCCAACAATTTTTTCTAGTCTATCGAATAACTCGACAGATTACTAATTTGGTGGCTACGACGGGATTCGAACCTGTGACCCCATCATTATGAGTGATGTGCTCTAACCAACTGAGCTACGTAGCCAGTACTGCAATCTTCGATGGCTGGGGTACCTGGATTCGAACCAGGGAATGCCGGTATCAAAAACCGGTGCCTTACCGCTTGGCGATACCCCAATACCGCGGAGAACCGCAAAATCGAAGAAATATGGCTGGGGTACCTGGATTCGAACCAGGGAATGCCGGTATCAAAAACCGGTGCCTTACCGCTTGGCGATACCCCATCCGTGCAACGCTATCCTGGGAATGGTGCGGGAGGCGAGACTTGAACTCGCACACCTTGCGGCGCCAGAACCTAAATCTGGTGCGTCTACCAATTTCGCCACTCCCGCAAAAAAGATGGTGGCTACGACGGGATTCGAACCTGTGACCCCATCATTATGAGTGATGTGCTCTAACCAACTGAGCTACGTAGCCATCTTTTTTCGCGTTACCTTATCGGCGTTGCGGGGCGCATTATGCGTATAGACCCTTGCAGCGTCAACACCTTTTTCAACGAAAATAGCCGGAATGTGACTGTTTGGTTAGGTTGCGAACAGCGTGGCCGAATATTCGGCAATTATTGGTTATTAATCGGTTTTAGCGGGTGAAAAGTGGGGAAAAAAATCAGGCCCCGGAGGGCCTGATGTCTTCATATTGATTATTTGTAGGCAGACTGGTGAACGCCGACCGCACGTCCTGACGGATCGTTCATGGATTTGAACGATTCATCCCATTCAATCGCTTTGGCAGATGAGCAGGCAACGGAAGGACCACCCGGCACACATTCGGCAGCGCTAGGTACCGGGAACAACTCTTCGAAAATTTCACGGTACAGATACGCCTCTTTCGAGCCTGGCGTGTTGTACGGGAAGCGGAAGCTTGCGGTTTCCAGCTGTTGGTCAGAAACCTGTTTCGCCGCCACCTCTTTCAGGGTGTCGATCCAGCTGTAACCGACGCCATCAGAGAACTGCTCTTTCTGACGCCATGCAACGCTCGCCGGCAGGTAGGATTCAAAACATTCACGCAGGATATGTTTTTCCATTTTGCCGTTGCCGCACATTTTGTCCTGCGGGTTGATGCGCATCGCCACGTCGAGGAATTTCTTATCCAGGAACGGCACGCGCGCTTCCACGCCCCAGGCGGACATCGCTTTGTTGGCGCGCGCACAGTCAAACATATGCAGCGCCTGCAGCTTACGCACGGTCTCTTCGTGCAGCTCTTTGGCGTTCGGCGCTTTGTGGAAGTACAGGTAGCCGCCAAATACTTCGTCAGAACCTTCACCGGAGAGCACCATTTTGATGCCCATCGCTTTGATCTTACGCGACATCAGGTACATCGGCGTTGAGGCGCGGATGGTGGTCACGTCATAGGTTTCAATGTGATAGATCACATCGCGGATCGCATCCAGACCTTCCTGCACGGTGAAGTGAATTTCATGGTGCACGGTGCCGAGGTGGTTCGCGACTTCCTGCGCGGCTTTCAGGTCAGGAGCCCCTTCCAGGCCTACAGCGAAGGAGTGCAGCTGCGGCCACCAGGCCTCAGAGCGCTCCTGATCTTCCACGCGACGGGCCGCGAATTTTTTGGTGATCGCGGAGATCACGGAAGAGTCCAGGCCGCCGGAGAGCAGTACGCCGTAAGGCACGTCTGACATCAGGTGGCTTTTTACGGAATCTTCCAGCGCCTGACGCAGCTCGGCTTTGTCAGTCACGTTGTCTTTTACCGCGTCGTAGTCGAACCAGTCGCGCTGGTAGTATTGGCGGATCTCACCGTCTTTGCTCCACAGGTAGCTGCCTGCCGGGAACTCTTTAATGGTGCGGCACACCGGGACCAGGGCCTTCATTTCAGACGCAACGTAGAAGTTGCCGTGCTCATCGTGGCCCATGTACAGCGGGATAATACCGATGTGGTCGCGGCCAATCAACCAGGCGTCTTTTTCACTGTCGTACAGCGCGAAGGCAAACATGCCCTGCAGGTCGTCCAGGAACTCCGGGCCTTTTTCCTGATACAGCGCCAGGATCACTTCACAGTCGGAACCGGTCTGGAACGCGTAGCGATCGCCGTATTCGGCGCGCAACGCCTGATGGTTATAGATTTCACCGTTTACCGCCAGCGCGTGCGTTTTTTTCTCGTTATACAGCGGCTGTGCACCGGCGTTGACGTCAACAATGGACAGACGTTCGTGAGCCAGAATCGCTTTATCGCTGGCGTAGACGCCTGACCAGTCCGGGCCGCGATGGCGCATCAGGCGGGACAGTTCGAGTGCTTTTTTACGCAGTTCGCCTGCGTCAGTTTTAATATCCAGTACGCCAAAAATTGAACACATAACCTTCTCCGTTAACCCTGTTGCTTTGTAATGTTGCTTGCTTATGAAAATGCCGCAAAGGGTAAAGGCGCGCAAGCGTTTTACCGGGGAAAACGCAAATAGCGCAATGGTGATTGCAGAATGTTGAAAAAAGCGTACGCCTGACGCGCTTTTATTGAGGATTATTTAATAGAAGGCGTTTTTTATTAGATGGTGCTTCGGTTTTGCGAGCCAGAAATGAAAAACCACGCCCTGAGGCGTGGTTGGGTGTCAGATAATGTCGATTTCATCGACGGAGGGGTAAATCCAGCTTGGCCGGAACGGCATCGCGTCAATGTCATCAAGTTGAGAGACGCCAGAAAGCACCAGGATGGTCTCAAGACCCGCCTGGAAACCGGCCAGAATATCGGTGCGCAGGTTATCGCCGACAATCACGGTTTCTTCGGAGTGTGCCTGCATCTTGTTCAGCGCGGCACGAATGATCCACGGGCTCGGTTTACCGACCACAAACGGCTGACGACCGGAGATTTTCTCAATACCGGCGCACAGCGCGCCGCAGGCCGGATAAAAACCACGGCCGTGCGTATCCGGATTGGTGGCGATAAAGCGCGCGCCGCTGGCGACAAAGTACGCCGCTTTATGCATCATCTCCCAGTTAAAGGAGCGCGTTTCGCCGACAATCACAAAGTCCGGGTTCACATCGGTAATGGTAAAGCCTGCTTTATACAGCTCGTGGATCAGCGCGCCTTCACCGACGACATAGGCCTTTTTTCCTTCCTGACGCTTCAGAAAATCAGCGGTTGCCATCGCGGAGGTATAAAATACGCTGTCCGGCACGTTGACGCCCGCCGTGGCAAAGCGATTTGCCAGATCCTGACCGGTTTGGGAAGGGTAGTTCGTGAGAAGAACCAGTGGCATTCCTTTGTCGATGATGCGGTGAAGAAACTCCGCAGCACCCGGCACGGCAACGTTGTCGTGCATCAGCACGCCGTCGATATCACAAATTACATTCTTAATGGTCATGGACAATCCGGCATCAAAAAAAGAAGGCGTTACTATAAGTCCCGATCAACTTTCCAGCAAATGCTGGAGCAGGATCCCGTTGAGCATGGCGCGTTTTACCAGGGCAAACGCACCAATTGCGGAGCGGTGATCCAATGTAGATCGCACTACCGGTAAATTCTGACGAAACGCTTTCAGCGCCTGGGTATTGATGCAACCTTCAATGGCGGGCAGCAAGACTTTTTCGGCTTCGACGATTTCCCCGGCAATCACGACTTTTTGCGGGTTAAAAAGGTTGATAGCAATGGCGATGGTTTTGCCAAGATGGCGTCCAACCTGCTCGATCACTTCGCAGGCCAGCGCATCGCCTTTATTAGCGGCTTTGCAGATGGCGCCGATCTTACAGTCGTTCAGCGTTACACGGCTTTGATAGCCCTGTTCCAGCAGATGGCGAACGCGGTGCTCGATGGCGGCGTTGGCGGCAACCGTTTCAAGGCAGCCGAAGTTGCCGCAGTGGCAGCGCTCGCCGAGCGGTTCAACCTGAATGTGACCAATTTCGCCGACGTTGCCGTTGCGACCGATAAAAATGCGGCCATTCGAGATAATGCCCGCACCCGTCCCCCTGTGTACGCGCACCAGAATAGAGTCTTCGCAGTCCTGGCTCGCACCAAAGTAGTGCTCAGCCAGCGCCAGTGAGCGAATATCATGACCCACAAAGCAGGTGACTTTAAAGCGCTTTTCCAGCGCGTCGACCAGCCCCCAGTTCTCGACCTGGATATGCGGCATGTAACGAATCACGCCGCTTTCCGGGTCGACAAGGCCGGGCAGGATCACTGAGATAGCGATAAGTTCGCGGATCTTACGCTGACAGCTCTCAATAAAGCGCGCGATGGTGTTCAGCAGCGCGTGTTCCAGCGTCTCCTGGGTGCGCTCCGGAAGCGGATAGTGCTCTTCAGCGATGGCTTTACTGCTCAGATCGTAAAGCGTAAGGGTGGTGTCGTGACGTCCAAGACGCACACCAATCGCCTGGAAATTGCGGGTTTCGGTAATGATGGAGATGGCGCGGCGGCCCCCGGTGGAGGCCTGCTGATCGACTTCTTTGATCAGACCGCGCTCAATAAGCTGACGCGTAATTTTTGTTACGCTGGCGGGAGCAAGCTGGCTTTGTTCGGCTATCTGAATTCGAGAGATTGGCCCGTGTGAGTCAATCAGGCGATAAACCGCCGCACTGTTAAGTTGTTTAACGAGATCGACATTACCGATTTGAGCTTGTCCGCCTGGTGTCATACTTTTACTTACTCAGTGACGACCTCGTTACCATTAACGATGGTCTTAATAATTTTATAATCGTGTGTGAACGCCGTCAGGTTTGCAACCATACCCGGTGCAATTCCGCCAAGCTGTTTATCCACGCTCATTGCGCGAGCCGGATAAAGCGTCGCCATACGCAGCACTTCATCAAGCGCAATGCCGCAATGCTCAACCAGGTTACGTACCCCTTCAATCATGGTCAGGGCAGAACCGCTCAGCGTGCCGTTTTCGTCCACACAGAGTCCATTGCGGTAGTATATTGTTTTACCAGCAAAAATGAACTGCTCAATATTTGCCCCTGCTGGCGCTGTGGCATCTGTCACCAGACACAGCTTGTCGCCTTTCAGGCGTTTTGCGTTGCGAATGTTGGTGAAATCGACGTGCAAGCCGTCTGCGATGATGCCGCAGTAAACGTCTGGCTCATCCAGAATCGCGCCGACCAGCCCCGGCTCGCGACCGGTAATATACGGCATTGCGTTGTACAGATGCGTCGCAAAAGTAATACCTGCGCGGAAACCGGCTTTCGCTTCTTTCTGCGTGGCGTTTGAGTGACCCGCTGACACCACGATCCCGGCGGCAGCCAGTTTGCTGATAACCTCAGTACCGGTCATTTCAGGTGCCAGCGTCACTTTGGTGATGACATCAGCATTAGCACACATGTAGTCAACCAGCTCAGCGTCCGGTTTGCGGACGTAGTCCGGGTTATGCGTACCTTTCTTCACCATGTTCAGCCACGGCCCTTCAAGGTGCAGACCCAGCGCCTGATTAGGGTGTTTGGCCAGGTATTCACGCATCACGCGGATACCCTGCTTCATGAGGTCATCACTGCTGGTGATGAGCGTTGGCAAATAGCTGGTGCAGCCCGATTTCTCGTTGGCTTTCTGCATGATCTCCAGCGTTTCGACCGTCACGGCATCCGCGGAGTCATTGAACTGCACACCGCCGCAGCCGTTAAGCTGTACGTCGATGAAACCGGGGGAGATTACTGCTCCATTGAGTGAGCGCTGTTCAATCTCCGGCGGCAGTTCTGCCAGCGGACAAACACGTTCAATCAGGCCATTCGCGATAACAATCGCGTGGTCATCCAGAATTTCATGGCCGGTATAAATCCGACCGTGGGTTAAAGCGTACATAACGACCCCCGGTTTAAAAAAAAGCGACCGCCCCTGCATACAGAGGCGGTTATTCAATTACAGACCTTTGATGTTCTCTGCTTCTAACTCGTTGAAGTATTTCAGCGTTTTCACTTTCAGCTCCATCGTGGACGGTTCGTCACACACGACGACGGCTTTAGGATGCAGCTGCAGGCAGCTGATGGTCCACATGTGGTTAACGTTGCCTTCAACGGCAGCCTGGAGTGCCTGCGCTTTCACGCCGCCCAGTACCAGAATCATCACTTCTTCGGCATCCAGCAGGGTGCCTACGCCAACGGTCAGGGCGTATTTTGGAACCTGGTTCACGTCGCCGTCAAAGAAACGGGAGTTTGCCACGCGGGTGTCATGGGTCAGCGTTTTAATACGGGTACGGGAAGCCAGAGAAGACGCTGGTTCGTTGAACGCGATATGACCATCGTTGCCCACGCCACCCATGAACAGGTGGATTTTACCGTAAGAACGGATTTTTTCTTCGTACTGACGGCATTCTGCGTCAATATCAGGCGCGTTTCCATTCAGCAGGTTAATATTTTCAGCTGGGATATCAACGTGATCAAAGAAATTACGGTGCATAAAGCTATGGTAGCTTTCCGGATGTTCCTTTGGCAGGCCAACGTATTCGTCCATGTTGAAGGTCACAACATGCTTAAAGCTAACCTGGCCCGCTTTGTGCATTTCAACCAGGGCTTTATACGCTGTCAGTGGGGTACCGCCGGTTGGAAGGCCAAGAACGAAAGGACGATCGGCGGTAGGTTTGAACGCATTAATGCGGTTAACGATATGACGCGCAGCCCATTTACCGACTTGTTCAGCTGTTGCCAGGGGGATCAGTCTCATTGTTCACCTCTAAAGTTTAATTAAAAAAGTGGGCGGATGATTAGTGCAACCTGATACTTAAGCGTAACCTGGAACCTTTCAGGCCGGATCAATCCGTCTTGATTTTTTGAATGATAAAATAAGTTTTCGCTGTTAGCCAGTGAAAGGGAGGGGTGATTACGATATTTGGTGACAAAAATCACAAAAAATGGGTGTTTAATTTGCGATACGAATTAATTTTTCACACACTCACAATGCCAGTGAATCATCAACTGTATCTATTAGTTAATGACACAATAAAAACACAGCAGAGAACGTGCCTGAAACGGGGTCTCATAGGGGGAAGAAAGTGAGTATTCTAGGTTATTTACAAAAGGTTGGCCGCGCGCTTATGGTGCCGGTTGCCACGCTGCCAGCGGCAGCGATATTAATGGGTGTCGGTTACTGGATTGACCCGGTTGGCTGGGGTGGAGACAACGCGCTAGCGGCGTTCTTCATTAAGTCTGGTTCTGCCATTATCGACAACATGTCCGTACTGTTCGCCATTGGTGTGGCTTACGGTATGTCCAAAGATAAAGACGGTGCTGCGGCATTGACCGGCTTCGTGGGCTTCCTGGTGCTGACCACGCTCTGTTCTCCGGCTGCGGTTTCCATGATCCAGAAGATCCCGGCGGACCAGGTTCCTGCCGCGTTCGGTAAGATCAGCAACCAGTTCGTGGGTATCCTCGTCGGTATTATCTCTGCGGAACTGTACAACCGCTTCAGCAGCGTTGAGCTGCCGAAAGCGCTGTCGTTCTTCAGCGGCCGTCGTCTGGTGCCAATCCTCACCTCCTTCGTGATGATCTTCGTTGCGTTCATCCTGATGTACATCTGGCCGGTGATCTTCGACGGTCTGGTGAACTTCGGTGAACACATCCAGAAGCTGGGTTCCGTCGGTGCGGGCGTGTACGCGTTCTTCAACCGTCTGTTGATCCCTGTTGGTCTGCACCACGCGCTGAACTCCGTATTCTGGTTCGACGTTGCCGGTATTAACGATATTCCTAACTTCCTGGGTGGCGCACAGTCCATCGAAGCAGGTAAAGCGGTTGTGGGTATCACCGGTCGTTACCAGGCAGGCTTCTTCCCAATCATGATGTTCGGCCTGCCGGGCGCAGCGCTGGCTATCTACCACTGCGCGCGTCCAGAGAACAAAGCGAAAGTGCTGGGCATCATGATGGCAGGTGCGTTCGCGGCCTTCTTCACCGGTATCACCGAGCCGCTGGAATTCTCCTTCATGTTCGTTGCGCCGGTTCTGTATGTGATCCACGCCGTGCTGACCGGTATCTCCGTGTTCATCGCTGCAAGCATGCAGTGGATTGCCGGTTTCGGCTTCAGCGCCGGTCTGGTGGATATGGTGCTGTCGTCCCGTAACCCGCTGGCGACCCACTGGTGGATGCTGATCCCTCAGGGTCTGGTGTTCTTCGCTATCTACTACGTGGTGTTCCGCTTCACCATCACCAAATTCAACCTGATGACTCCGGGTCGCGAGCTGGCTGTTGCCGGTAGCGAAGCGGATGGTCAGGATGTGAACGTGAGCGGCGGTCAGGAGCAGGATGTTTCTGGTCTGGCGCGTCAGTACATTGCCGCTGTCGGCGGTTCTGATAACCTGACCGGTATCGATGCCTGTATCACTCGTCTGCGTCTAAACGTTAAAGACTCTTCTCTGGTGAACGAAGCGCTGGCAAAACGTCTGGGTGCGTCCGGCGTTATCCGCCTGAACAAAACCAGCGTGCAGATTATCGTCGGCTTCGTGGCAGAGAAAATTGCTAACGCGATGAAAACGACGGGTCCGGTAGCCGCAGCTGAAGCCACTGCAGCGCCTGTTGCACCCGCTGCTGCTAAACCACAGGCTGTGCCAAATGCGGTGACCATCGCCGCGCTGGTTTCCCCGGTTACGGGTGACGTGGTTGCCATTGAGCAGGTACCTGACGAAGCGTTCGCCAGCAAAGCGGTCGGTGACGGCGTGGCTGTGAAGCCAACGGACAAAACCGTAGTGTCTCCTGCTGCCGGTACCATCGTGAAAATCTTCAACACCAACCACGCGTTCTGCCTCGAAACGGAAAAAGGCGCGGAGATCGTTGTCCACATGGGTATCGATACCGTTGCGCTGAACGGCCAGGGCTTTACTCGCCTGGTGGAAGAGGGTGCAGAAGTAGTGGCAGGCCAGCCGATTCTGGAAATGGATCTGGACTTCCTGAACGCTAACGCGCGCTCGATGATCAGCCCGGTCGTGTGCAGCAACATCGACGACTTCAGCGGTCTGGTTATCCAGGCGAAAGGTCAGGTGGTTGCGGGCCAAACGCCACTGTATGAGATTAAAGGCAAGTAATCGCTCCTGAGTAGAGTCATGCCTTAAGCGGCGGGGGATATCCTCCGCCGCTTTTTTTTGCAGCAAACGCCCCCATTATTTTCATCTGATACGTATTTTCCGTAACTAAGGGTTGTCACTACGTCCGGCTTATAAGATCATATGCCATTATACGTTGTTTACGCTTTGAGGAATCCACGATGAGTGAGGCAGAAGCCCGCCCGAGTAACTTTATTCGTCAGATCATCGATGAAGATCTGGCCAGTGGTAAGCACACCACAATTCATACCCGCTTCCCGCCGGAGCCGAACGGCTACCTGCATATTGGGCATGCAAAATCTATCTGCCTGAACTTTGGTATTGCGCAAGATTATCAGGGCCAGTGCAACCTGCGTTTCGATGACACCAACCCAGTAAAAGAAGACATCGAATACGTTGAGTCCATCAAGAACGACGTGCAATGGCTGGGCTTCAGCTGGTCTGGCGATATCTGCTACTCCTCTGACTATTTCGATCAGCTGTACGCCTACGCTGTAGAGCTTATCAACAAAGGTCTGGCGTATGTGGATGAACTCTCTGCTGACGAAATCCGTGAATACCGCGGCTCGCTGACCGCTCCGGGCAAAAACAGCCCATACCGCGATTGCAGCGTAGAAGAGAACCTGGCGCTGTTTGAAAAAATGCGTGCCGGTGGCTTCGAAGAAGGCAAAGCGTGTCTGCGTGCCAAAATCGACATGGCCTCTCCGTTCATCGTGATGCGCGATCCGGTGTTGTACCGCATTAAGTTTGCGGAACACCACCAGACCGGTAACAAGTGGTGCATCTACCCGATGTACGACTTCACCCACTGCATCAGCGATGCGCTGGAAGGCATTACGCACTCTCTGTGTACGCTGGAGTTCCAGGACAACCGCCGTCTGTACGACTGGGTGCTGGATAACATCACCATTCCGGTGCATCCGCGTCAGTACGAGTTCTCTCGTCTGAACCTGGAATACACCGTGATGTCCAAGCGTAAGCTGAACCTGCTGGTCACCGACAAGCACGTTGAGGGCTGGGATGACCCGCGTATGCCGACCATCTCCGGTCTGCGTCGTCGTGGCTACACCTCTGCGTCTATCCGCGAGTTCTGCAAACGCATCGGTGTCACCAAACAGGACAACACCATTGAGATCGCTTCTCTGGAATCCTGCATTCGTGAAGACCTGAACGAAAACGCCCCGCGCGCGATGGCGGTGATCGACCCGGTTAAGCTGGTTATCGAAAACTACCCGCAGGGCGAGAGCGAGCTGGTGTCTATGCCTAACCATCCGAGCAAGCCGGAGATGGGTACCCGCGACGTGCCGTTCAGCGGCGAAATCTGGATCGATCGTGCTGACTTCCGCGAAGAAGCGAACAAGCAGTACAAGCGTCTGGTGCTGGGCAAAGAAGTCCGTCTGCGTAATGCATACGTGATTAAAGCTGAGCGCGTTGAGAAAGATGCAGAAGGTAACATCACCACCATTTTCTGTTCTTACGATGCAGAAACGCTGAGTAAAGATCCTGCTGATGGCCGTAAGGTGAAGGGCGTTATTCACTGGGTGAGCGCTTCCCATGCGCTGCCGGTTGAGATCCGTCTGTATGACCGTCTGTTCAGCGTGCCCAACCCAGGCGCGGCTGACGATTTCCTGGCGACCATTAATCCTGAATCACTCGTTATCAGGCAGGGTTACGCTGAGCCGTCCCTGAAAGCGGCTGAAGCGGGTAAAGCGTTCCAGTTCGAGCGTGAAGGTTACTTCTGCCTGGACAGCCGTTACAGCACCGCAGAGAAACCGGTATTTAACCGTACCGTCGGCCTGCGTGACACCTGGGCTAAGATCGGCGAATAATATTGCTGCTCTGGTCAAGGAGAAACAAACGCCGCTTATTGCGGCGTTTTTTTTATTTAATGATCATGGTATTAAGCCAGGGCTTAAAGATAAGCCGCTAAAATAGCAGGTCAATGAGGTGCTACTTATTTTTCTAAAAAAAGTTTGTATTTTTACGAAATACAAAAAGGATGAAAAATAAACAGCAAGTACCTGCGCTACCCGCTGAAATTTCTGATATTTCCCCGCCAATCCTCGCTCTCCTCTAAATGTTACAAAGCACTACGAATTATGTGCACTTCGTCATAATCCTGACTTTTGCCCACGGAAAAGCATTGATAATTCGCGTCGCGAAAAATAACCTAAAGGCGGTAGTTAATTCGAGGGTATTTCTAACTACCCCTGACCTTTTGGTCTTTTATATTTTCGCCGTTGAGGCGTTTTAATTCGTCAAAGAGGAATAATCTATGCGTACGTTCAGTGGCAAACGTAGTGCGCTGGCGCTGGCTATCGCTGGTGTGACAGCAATGTCGAGCCTGGCGATCACCCCAGAAGCTAAGGCAGAAGGTTTCATCGATGATTCTACCCTCACGGGCGGTATTTATTACTGGCAGCGTGAGCGTGACCGTAAAGACGTCACTGAAGACAAATACAAAACCAACCTTTCGCACTCCACCTGGAACGCTAACCTGGACTTCCAGTCAGGCTATGCCGCGGATATGTTCGGTCTGGATATTGCTGCCTTCACCGCCATTGAAATGGCTGAAAACGGCGACAGCGCACACCCGAACGAAATCGCCTTCTCCTCCAGTAACAAAGCGTATAAAGAAGACTGGTCTGGCGATAAAAGCGGTGTCAGCCTGTACAAGGCAGCAGCGAAATTCAAATACGGCCCGGTGTGGGCACGTGGGGGCTATATTCAGCCAACCGGTCAAACGCTGTTAGCGCCGCACTGGAGCTTTATGCCGGGTACCTACCAGGGCGCGGAAGCCGGGGCTAACTTTGACTACGGCGATGCGGGCGCGTTGAGCTTCTCCTATATGTGGACCAACGAGTACAAAGCACCGTGGCACATTGAGATGGACAAGTTCTACCAGAACGACAAGAAAACCAAAGTCGATTACCTCCACTCGCTGGGCGCAAAATACGACTTCAAAAACGACCTGGTGCTGGAAGCTGCATTTGGTCAGGCAGAAGGTTATATCGATCAGTATTTTGCTAAAGCCAGCTATAAATTTGATGTTGTGGGCAGCCCGCTGAGCACCAGCTACCAGTTCTACGGCACGCGCGATAAAGCCAGCAATGGCACCGTTAACGATATCTATGACGGCACTGCATGGCTGCAGGCACTGACCTTCGGCTACAAAGTGGGCCAGGTCGATTTACGTCTGGAAGGAACATGGGTGAAGGCAGAAGGGCAGCAGGGCTATTTCCTGCAGCGTATGACGCCAACCTACGCGTCCTCTAACGGTCGTCTCGATATCTGGTGGGATAACCGCTCTGACTTCAACGCCGACGGCGAAAAAGCGGTGTTCTTCGGCGCAATGTATGACCTGAAAAACTGGAACCTGCCAGGCTGGGCGGTGGGTGCATCTTACGCTTACGCCTGGGACGCAAAACCTGCGGATATGGCGACACCGGACGCGTACTACGATCCAAACTATCGTTTGAAAGAGTCTTCTTACAGCCTTGATGCGATCTACACCCTGCAGGATGGCCGGGCGAAAGGCACGATGTTCAAACTGCACTTCACGCAGTATGACAACCATTCCGATATCCCGAGCTACGCGGGCGGTTACGGCAACATCTTCCAGGATGAACGTGACGTGAAATTCATGGTCATTGCGCCATTCACTATCTTCTGATGAACACACCGGCGGGCAATGTCCCGCCGGTATGGAGACTGCACATGATGAAAAAAATCGTAATCGTCGCGTTGCTGGCATCAGGGCTGGTGGCGTGTGCTCAGACTGAGGCACCAAAAGAAGATTCCCGCCTGAAGGAGGCCTATTGCGCCTGTATCAATACAGCGGAAGGGTCGCCGGAGAAAATCGAAGCCTGTCAGAGCGTGCTGAACGTGCTGAAGAAAGAGAAAGCGCATGAGCAGTTTGCGACGCAGGAAAACGTCCGCGTGATGGATTACCAGGCCTGCATTCAGGCGCGTAAAACCGGTAACGATCAGGAAGTGGCGAAGCGTTGCGATAAGATCTGGAGCGATATTCGCAGTAACAATAAATAAGTTGCTTTACGCCCGGTGGCGCTGCGCCACCGGGCTTTTTTTAGCGCAAAAAAAAGCCAACCTTACGGCTGGCTCAGAGTATAAACACGATATTATTTCGCGTCGTGCGCGTGGTCGTCTTCGCGGCAATCGCCTTCAGCACAGTGACCATACAGGTACAGGCTGTGGTTGGTCAGGCGAATGCCGTGACGTGCGGCGATTTCACGCTGGCGTGATTCGATGGAATCATCGCTGAATTCAATAACCTTGCCACAATCGAGGCAGATCAGGTGATCGTGATGGTGCTGCTGGGTCAGCTCGAAAACGGATTTGCCGCCTTCGAAGTTATGACGGGTAACAATGCCCGCGTCATCAAACTGGTTCAGCACACGATACACGGTTGCCAGCCCAATCTCTTCACCCATGTCGATAAGACGTTTGTAGAGGTCTTCCGCACTGACATGGTGATTGTCTGGCCCCTGAAGCACTTCAAGGATTTTTAACCGAGGAAGCGTTACTTTCAGGCCAGCCTTCTTTAATGCGGTATTGTTGTCAGTCATGCGGAATCTGTCCTGTTGCTAAACGATTCACTTCTAAAGAAGAAGTGACAGAAAATGCACTTGGGATAATGCGTCTCATTATAGAACTGCCATGGCTAAATGAAAACTGCAAGTCTCAAGCAAAGTATGCTTATAAAAACGTGGTATCACCAACAAACTTGTTCGATGGCATCCACTTTTTACCAGGGGGATATTGTACAGGTCTGAACGAAAAAGTTAAAAGTTTGTAGCAATTAATTTAATCGGTTTTACCTGGTAAGCGGGCGCAACCGGAGTTGCGCCACCGGAAAATCAGGCGTTAAGAATGTCGTCGAGGTTCAGTTCTTCGCGAACCTGCTTAACCCATTTCTCAACGCGTTCAGCGGTCAGTTCTGGCTGACGGTCTTCGTCAATGGCAAGGCCGACAAAGTGGTCGTCGTCTGCCAGGCCCTTAGAGGCTTCAAAGTGGTAACCCGCCGTTGGCCAGTGGCCCACGATAGCAGCACCGCGCGGTTCAATAATGTCGCGGATGGTGCCCAGTGCGTCACAGAAGTATTCTGCGTAGTCTTCCTGGTCGCCACAACCGAACAGCGCGACCAGCTTACCGTTGAAGTCAACTTCTTCCAGGGTTGGGAAGAAATCATCCCAGTCACACTGCGCTTCGCCGTAGTACCAGGTTGGAATGCCCAGCAGCAGGATGTCATAGCCTTCGAGATCTTCTTTGCTGCTCTTGGCGATGTCGTGCACATCGGCAATGTCTTTACCGAGCTGTTTTTGAATGTTTTTTGCGATATTTTCGGTATTGCCGGTATCACTGCCAAAGAAAATGCCGATGATTGCCATGAGTAAAATAACCTCTTGAAACTTAATGGTATGGTGGCGCAATTTGTCCACGGATAAGGGCAATAATAGCAGAACAGGCAACCCTGCGGAAACAGCTATCGCGCAGGACTGCACTCTGTGCTACATGAAAAGGGTCATAAAGGGGATTTTCAGACTTATGCCTTGCTGCGCAATGTCTCAAGTTGGGTGATTAACATCTCTTCAATCAGTTCGCTGCGGCTGATGTTACGCGCCTCGGCCAGCTCATTTAGTGCATCGACAGCATCGGCGTTCAGCTTCAGTTCGACACGCTTAAGCCCACGATTTTTATCGCGTTTAAGCTGGTTGCGTTTATTAATACGCAGCTGTTCATCGCGCGAGAGCGGATTCGTTTTTGGTCGTCCCGGTCGACGCTCATTCGCGAACAGATCTAGTGTCGTACGGTCCGTTTGTTCTTTGGCCATGATTCTGAGACTTCGGGGGAAATACGCCGCCCTGCTAATGCCCGGGCGATAAGCGCGCCATCATACATCACCGAAAACGGCACGCCAACGACTGGAAGCCCACAACCTTCCAGTCGCTCTCTTTTTAATCAATTTGCAGTATCAGAGAGATAGCGACGAATGGCGCGCAGCACGGCGTCCGGTTTTTCGGCGTGAACCCAGTGCCCGGCACCGGCGATCACATGGGCGCGAGCCTGCGGGAATTGGGCCAGCAGCGTGTCGCGGTAGGCATCGGTAACGTAAGGAGAGTTTCCGCCGCGAATAAAGAGGGTAGGGTGTGGCCACGCGGGGACGTTTTCCCAGCCCACGATGTTGTTGTATCGCTCCCAGAGCACCGGCACGTTAAAACGCCATTGCCCGTCGACAAACGACTTCAGAAGGAACTGCACGACGCCTTCTTCATCCAGATGCTCACGCATCACGGCGGCGGCCTGTTGGCGTGTTGCGACGCCCGCTTCTGTGACCGCATTAATAGCGGCGAAAATCTCATCGTGACGGCGGACGTTATAATCCACAGGCGCGACGTCAATGACAACCAGCCCGTTGATACGCTCTGGCGCAAGCGCCGTCAGGGCCATCACCGCTTTGCCACCCATGGAATGCCCGATCAGCGTTACCTTCTGCAGGTTATGTGCATCCAGCGTATCCAGCAGATCCTGCGCCATCGCCGCGTAGGTCATCTCGTCGGAACGCCCGGAAAGACCGTGATTGCGCATATCAACCTGTAAAATATCGTGGTCGGAAACCAGATCGCGCGCCAGCACGCCCAGGTTATCGAGGCTACCAAACAGCCCGTGAACCAGTACGATGGGAGAATTATTGTTCGGCGATTGTGCAGATTGCGCTCGGGTATTCAATTTCATGGCAAAGTTCTTTTTTTACGTATGTCAGGTTAGGGTATCATGTTGACCATTCTGCCGCCCGGCTGCAAGGATCCAGTTTAATCTGACTTTTGCCGCCTGCCGGGTTTGACGCTATCCGCTGTTGGGATTTGACCTTATAATCCCAACGACTTGTATTCAGATAAGATATCGCACTGGATTAAGATGAAAACAATCGAAGTTGATGACGAACTCTATCAGTTTATTGCCAGCCAGACGCGGCATATCGGGGAGAGCGCGTCCGACATTTTACGGCGTATGCTTAAAATTTCCGCCGCCTCACAGCCTGCTACCCCTGTCACAAAAGATGTCGTGTCTCAGCCGAGCGTTGTTGCACAAGTAAAACCTGCCGTGATACCGGCAAAAGATAAAGTGCGCGCAGTACGTGAACTGCTGCTGTCTGATGAATATGCAGAGCAGAAAAAGGCGGTTAACCGCTTTATGCTGGTGCTGTCTACACTTCATTCACTGGATAACAAAGCGTTTGCTGAAGCGACCGAGTCGCTCCACGGTCGCACCCGTGTCTATTTCGCGGGCGACGAACAGACGCTGTTACAAAATGGCAATCAAACCAAACCTAAACATGTCCCTGGCACACCGTACTGGGTCATCACCAATACTAATACGGGCCGCAAGTGCAGCATGGTTGAACACATCATGCAGTCCATGCAGTTCCCGGCGGAATTGATTGAAAAGGTTTGCGGTACAATTTAACCCTTGCATCAAAAGGACCAGGCAATGGCAAATCACAGCCGTGCAGGCCAACCTGCACAACAAAGCGATTTGATTAACGTCGCTCAACTGACCGCGCAGTATTACGTGCTGAAGCCGGTCGTGGGCAACGCAGAACACGCAGTGAAGTTCGGCACATCTGGTCACCGCGGTAGCGCGGCGCGCCATAGCTTTAACGAACCGCACATTCTGGCCATTGCCCAGGCCATCGCGGAAGAGCGCGCCAAAAATGGCGTTACCGGTCCATGCTATGTGGGGAAAGATACTCACGCCCTGTCTGAACCGGCGTTTATTTCCGTACTGGAAGTGCTGGCAGCGAACGGTGTGGATGTGATTGTTCAGGAGAACAACGGTTTCACGCCAACGCCTGCGGTCTCTAACGCAATTCTCGTACACAACAAAAAAGGTGGCGCACAGGCTGACGGTATCGTCATTACGCCATCTCATAACCCGCCAGACGACGGTGGCATTAAATACAACCCGCCTAACGGTGGCCCGGCAGACACCAACGTCACCAAAGTGGTGGAAGACCGTGCGAACGCCCTGTTAGCCGACGATCTGAAAGGTGTTAAACGTATCTCTCTGGATGCCGCCATGGCGTCCGGTCATGTGAAAGAGCAGGATCTGGTTCAGCCGTTCGTGGAAGGGCTGGCGGATATCGTCGATATGGCGGCCATCCAGAAAGCCGGTCTGAAGCTGGGCGTGGATCCGCTGGGCGGCTCTGGTATTGAATACTGGAAGCGCATTGCAGAGCATTACAAGCTGGATCTGACCATCGTGAACGATCACGTCGATCAGACCTTCCGCTTTATGCACCTCGATAAAGACGGCGCGATCCGCATGGACTGCTCCTCCGAGTGCGCGATGGCGGGCCTGCTGGCGCTGCGTGATAAATTCGACCTGGCATTTGCTAACGACCCGGACTACGACCGTCACGGTATCGTCACCCCTGCCGGGCTGATGAACCCGAACCACTATCTGGCCGTTGCAATTAACTACCTGTTCCAGCATCGCCCGCAGTGGGGCAAAGAGGTGGCCGTCGGTAAAACGCTGGTCTCCTCTGCGATGATCGACCGCGTGGTCGAGGCGCTGGGCCGCAAGCTGGTGGAAGTGCCGGTGGGCTTCAAATGGTTCGTTGACGGTCTGCACGACGGCAGCTTTGGCTTCGGCGGTGAAGAGAGCGCGGGCGCGTCCTTCCTGCGCTTCGACGGCACGCCATGGTCGACCGATAAAGACGGCATCATCATGTGCCTGCTGGCGGCGGAAATCACCGCGGTCACCGGTAAGAACCCGCAGGAACATTACAACGAGCTGGCGGAGCGTTTTGGTGCACCAAGCTATAACCGCATTCAGGCTGGCGCAACATCAGCCCAGAAATCGGCTCTGTCCAAACTCTCTCCGGAGATGGTCAGCGCAAGCACTCTGGCGGGCGATCCGATCACCGCGCGTCTGACGGCGGCGCCGGGCAACGGGGCGTCTATTGGTGGTCTGAAAGTGATGACCGAAAACGGCTGGTTCGCCGCGCGTCCATCCGGTACGGAAGATGCGTATAAAATCTATTGCGAAAGCTTCCTCGGCGCTGAGCACCGTCAGCAGATTGAGAAAGAAGCGGTAGAGATTGTCAGCGAAGTGCTGAAAAACGCGTAAGTGCGGTTTGTGTGCCGGGCGGCACTGCGTTTGCCCGGCCTACAACAGCGATCGTAGGCCCGGTAAGCGCTAGCGCCACCGGGCTTTTTTTAACTATGCTTATTCTTCAATTCAAACCGCGGTGACACCAGACCGTACAGCGTCCAGCCCATAAAGGTTACCATCGCCCCGTACAGCATCGCTTCCTGGCCGGATGAGTAGAGCGCATAGAAGCTGTAGATTGCCCCAATCAGCGCCACGATATTGGCCGCTCGCGCCTTGCGTGGATCAACCTTCGCGACTTTCTGAATAATCACCAGCGCCGCCATCGACAGAATGTACGGAATGATATTTGTCACAACCGCCAGGTTGACCAGCACGTTGAACTGGCTGTTCAGCGATGGGCTAATGGTCATCAGCGACAATCCGCTCTGGAAGATGACAATCGCCAGCATGCCCTGCACAGGTGCATCGGCTTTGCTTACGCGGGAGAAAATTTTCGGGAAGTAACCTTCATCTGCGGAGGATTTAAACACCTGCGCAATGGTGAACTGCCAGCCGAGAAGGGAACCGCAGCAGGACATCACCATCAGACCCATAATCACTTTACCGACTTCCGGCGTGAACATCTGCGCGAAAGCCAGCCCGAACGGCGCCGTGGAGTTTGCCAGATCCATATTCGGTACGATGCCCGCAATCACGTTAGTCGAGACGATATAGATCACCGCCGCGCCCAGCGTGCCGCCGAGGACCGCAATCGGCACGTTCTTTTCCGGATTCTCTACCACTTCCGCGTTCGCGCAGGCGGATTCCAGACCGAGGAAGGCCCACAGCGTCATGGCGATGGATGACCCAACAGCAGTAAAGAACGGCACGTGGTGCGGGTTCCAGGAGTTGGCGTACAGCGTCGGGCTAAACCAGAACCAGCCGATGATGCACAGACCGACTACCGGGATAATCACGCCCCAGACGGTGATGCTGCTGAGCTGTCCGGTGATGCGCGCGCCGCCAAAGTTGGCGACGGTGCAGATCCACAGCACCCCGATGGTCGCCAGCCCTATTTGTACCGGGCTGAGCGTCGCGCCAAACAGCTCCGTACCGTAACCCACCGCGGAGATGGCAATCGCCACGTTGGCGATCAGCAGCGACACCCCGTAGGTATAGTTGGCCATAAAGTTGCCCGACTTGCCAAAGGCGTATTCGGCATAGCCGCCCATGCCGCCAGACTTACGGCTGAACATCCCGCACTTGGCAAACGCCCACGCCAGCGCCATTGAGCCGACTGCCGTTACCAGCCAGGAGATAATCGAAATGGTCCCCACTTCTGCGAGCTTGGTGGGCAGCATGATAATCCCGGATCCCATCATGTTGACCATGGTGAGGATGGTGAGTTGCACCACGCCCATCTTATTGGACTTGCTCATAATTTTTCTCCTTTCGGCAGAGATGGCTGAGCGGCGGGTTGTTTAATGACGTAGCAGCGAACCTGTTTTCGACCATCACACTCCTCGACGTACACGCCCTGCAGCTCCGGCGCGAAGCCCGGCAGAAGGTTGATGCCTTCTTCCAGCGCGGCAAAATAGCGCAGTACGGAACCGCCCCAGACTTCACCCGGCACAACGCACAGCACCCCCGGTGGATAAGGAAGCGCACCTTCAGCGGCGATACGGCCTTCTGCGTCACGCAGTGAAACCAGCTCGACCTCACCGCGCAGATAGGCATAGTTCGCCTCTTGCGGGTTCATCATGACGCGCGGGAAGTGAGACTTGCGGAACATCTCTTTCTGCAGCTGTTTCACGTTGTGGCGGGCGTACAGGTCATGCATTTCCAGGCAGATCTGGCGCAGGGTGTAACCGGCGTAACGCTCCGGATGCTGTTTGTAGAGAGAAGGCAGGACCTCTTTTAGCGGAACATCGCTCTCGAGCAGTTTTTCGAAGCGCACCAGTTGAGCAACCAGCTGCTGCAGTTTGCCCATGTCCTCCGCAGGCGTGAGCAGGAACAGGATCGAGTTGAGATCGCATTTCTCCGGCACGATGCCGTTTTCACGCAGGAAGTTGGCGAGGATAGTGGCGGGCACGCCGAAGTCCTCATATTCCCCGGTGCGGGCGTTGATGCCCGGCGTGGTCAGCAGCAGCTTGCACGGGTCGATAAAATACTGGTGCTCAGCGTAGCCCTCAAAGGCGTGCCAGCGTTCACCCGGCACGAAGTGGAAGAAGCGCAGATCGGTCGCAATGTCCGCCGTGTCCCAGCTTTCCCAGGGACGGCCATCCACCGTCTCCGGCACGAACGGGCGGAGATACTGACAGTTTTCCAGGATCAGCTTGCGCGCCTCGATACCGTTCACCACGCAGTCCATCCACATGTTGCGGCCGCTCTGGCCTTCATGCATACGGGCGTTGATGTCCAGTGCGGCAAACAGCGGATAGAACGGGCTGGTGGAGGCGTGCATCATAAAGGCATTATTCAGCCGTTTATGCGGGACATAGCGCTGTTGCCCTTTGATATGGCTGTCTTTCTTGTGGATTTGCGAAGTCTGCGAGAAGCCGGCCTGCTGTTTATGCACGGACTGAGTGACCAGGATCCCCGGATCGTTTTCGTTCAGCTCCAGCAGCAGCGGAGAGCAGTCGGCCATCATCGGAATAAACTGCTCGTAGCCCACCCAGGCAGAGTCAAACAGGATGTAATCACACAGGTGCCCAATCTTATCCACCACCTGACGGGCGTTATAGATGGTGCCATCGTAGGTACCCAGCTGGATCACCGCCAGACGGAACGGACGCGCATCGCGTGCACGGCCAGGCGCCACCTCTGCCACCAGCTCGCGTAGATAATTTTCTTCAAAGCAGTGGGCGTCAATGCCGCCAATAAAGCCGTACGGGTTGCGCGCGGTTTCCAGATAGACCGGCGTTGCGCCAGCCTGGAGGAGGGCACCGTGATGGTTAGATTTGTGGTTGTTACGGTCGAACAGCACCAGGTCACCCGGCGTGAGCAGGGCGTTTAGCACCACTTTGTTGGATGACGAGGTGCCATTCAGCACGAAGTAGGTCTTGTCGGCATTAAAGACTTTTGCTGCATGCTGTTGGGCGATGCACGGCGCGCCTTCATGAATGAGCAGATCGCCCATTGCGACGTCAGCATTACACAGATCGGAGCGGAAAAGCGTCTCACCAAAGAAGTCGACAAACTGATTACCGGCTGGATGGCGGCGGAAGAACTGTCCTCCCTGATGCCCCGGGCAGTCGAACGCGCTGTTGCCCTGTTTTACGTAATCGACCAGGGCGCGGAAGAACGGTGGACGAAGCTGGGTTTCGTACTTCAATGCAGCCGCTTCCAGCTGGCGTCCATAAAAATCGTTGCTGGTGTCTGAATACTCAAATACGCCATGAATGCGCGATAAATAGTCTGCCGGAATGAATTCTTCTTTGTGCGTCGCGACAAAAACAGGAATGCCAAAACCGGTGGCTTCTATTTCGTCCAGAATACCGCTGGCAATATCCGTGACCGCCAGAACAATGGCGGCAACATCAATATAATCAGAAGCGCGGACATCCACCAGTTCACGCTGGGTAATAAAGCAATCCGGACATGCACGGCTGGCTGCGATTTTTAAACTTTTCATCTTTCTCTCTTTATTTTAGGTAATAAGCGTCCCTCGATTTCTTGCAAGAAAGAAATCGATAATTTTCCGGAAAAAAAGCAAAGGGTGACCGCTGATTAAAATCAGTAAATTGCTTTTTTGATGATTGAAATTCAGTCCGCCCGGTGCGGATGAGTCTGAATCAAGATGAATGAGCGCACGAGATCACAGGCAATAGCCTGTAAAATAAGGTGTTTCAGGATGACCTGTGAGCGAGTGCGCCAGAAGTCGAAGGACTACCGGGCATTAAAGAGATGAAAGTCAAAGCAGTTTCGGTGGGCAAACATCATGATATGTGTTGTCCGCCTTATATGGGGCATTAAACGATTGTTGTTTTCCATGTTTCATTTTCCTTTCAGTAATTGAAAGCATGGTCATTTTATCCAGGAAATGGCGATTAACTGTGAAGGAGATCACCGTTAACCGATCATTTCACAAATAATTAGTCGTTTTTGATGAATAACACAGATCAAAATGCTGTTTTGTTGATGGTGTGTTAATGTTGTGTTTGTTTGGTGTTTTTATTGGGCGTAAATAATCCGTAAAATAACGTTTTGATTATTTTTATGTCTATTTTGGCAGGTGGTTTTCTTTATTTGAAATTAACTTGAATAGTTATTCAAATCATAAACCGATAACCGATACCGGTTTCAGTTAATAAATGGCGAGGGCGCGCGGGGTCAACTTCAAGTTTTTGACGAAGGTGTCCCATATAAATGCGTAAATAGTGACTATGCTCGACGGCATTGGGTCCCCAGACCTGGCTTAACAGCTGGCGCTGAGTCAGCACCTTGCCATGATTGTTGAGCAAAACGGCAAGCAGACGGAACTCGATAGGCGTGAGGTGGATCTCTTCTTCTGCCCGGGTGATGCGCCGGGCGGCAAGATCGACCTGAATGTCACCGAAGGTATACACCGGGTCGGAAGGCGTCGTTGCACTATGACGACGCAATGCGACGCGAAGCCGGGCCTGCAACTCACCAATGCCAAAGGGCTTGATAAGATAGTCGTCTGCACCTGCATCCAGCGCGGCGATTTTATCCGCTTCTTCCGTTCGTGCAGAAAGCACCAGAATCGGCATTTGGCTCCACTGACGAACCTCACGGATAAAATCGATGCCATCCCCATCCGGTAGCCCCAAATCGAGGATCGCCAGGTCAGGCTTGCGCGTCGCGGCCTCAATTAACCCCCGTTGAAGCGTACCGGCTTCATGAACGCGCAGGCCGTCGGCTTCCAGCGCGGTACGCAGAAAACGGCTTATGGCGAGCTCATCTTCAACAATCAGGACGTTAATCACAAATCCTCTGGTAATTCATCAAGTTCTGGTGGGGTATCAAGTGGAAGTGTAACACAAAAATGTGCGCCGCCTTCCGGACGGTGCTCTGCCGAAATGGTGCCGCCGTGCACGTCAATAATCGCTTCGCAAATAGCGAGACCCAGCCCAACGCCGGGGATCGCAGATTCCTTATTACCGCGCGAAAATTTTTCGAAAATGGCCTTTTCCTGCCCGACCGGAATACCCGGCCCGGTATCCCAGACTTCCAGCTGCAGCGTTTGTGCCTTCACCGTGGCATTAATGCCAATCTGTGCTTTCGCACCCGCATATTTAGCGGCATTTTCGAGCAGGTTAATCAGCACACGCTCGAACAGGGGGCCATCAACGTGAATTAACGTCAGGGGTTCAGGCATGTTCAATGCGATATGGCGGCCGCCCAGGCCGGGCTCCAGCATTTTCAGCGAGCTCCCGACGACCTCTTCCAGCGTGAGCCACTCTTTTTTGAGGTTAAACCCGCCAGACTGAATGCGCGCCATATCCAGCAGGTTATTCACCAGCCGCGTGGTATTCAGCACATGCTGGCGGATTTCGCTGGCCTGCATCGCATGTTTTGAACCTTCAGCAGCCAGGTCCAGCGTCAGGATCTCCGACTGACCAAACAGCACGGTGAGGGGGGTGCGTAGATCGTGAGAGAGCGCCGCCAGTAATGAATTTCGGATGCTTTCGCGCTCGCTTGCCAGCCGCGCCTGCTCTTCGCTGGCGGTGAGTGCCAGCCGTTCGAGCGCGCTGGCGACCAGCAGGGTGAAGGTTTCCAGCAAACGTTGCTGTTCGGGGATCATCAGTTGGCGCAGGTTGGTTGGCTCAACGATAACCAGCCCCTGATTTTTATCCGCACTGCGTAGCGGCAGGATCTGATAAGGCACGCCTGGCAGAGTGTCCGTTCCTGCGCCTGCGGGCAGCCCTTTATCAAAACTCCAGCGCGCGATGGCTTCATCCCAGGGCGTCATGCCGGAGGCGGAGGTGAGCGGACGAAGGTTGCCATGCTCGTCCGGGAGCAAGATAAGATTACTGGCGTTAAACGTAGAGCGAATAAATTGCTCGCTGGTCTGGACAATATCCAGCGGCGTGCGGCCGACTGCCAGCGATTTGGACATCTCATAGAGATGGCGCGTACGCTGCTCGCGATAGCGTGCAATACGCGCCTGATAGCGAACGCCCGCCGTCAGGTTACCAATCACCAGCCCGACGGTGAGCATCACGCCAAAGGTGAGAATGTACTGCACGTCGGACACGGCAAGCGTTCCGCGCGGGGCAATGAAGAAAAGATCGAAGCTGACAACGTTGATGACCGTCGCCAGCACGGACGGCCAGCGTCCGTAGAAGAGCGCCACCACCACCACGCCGAGCAGGTAAATCATCACCAGGTTGGCGGCGTCGAAGGCGATCAGCCACTGGCTGGCAATCACGGTAATCAGGGCGCAGAGCACGACGGCGACAAGGCAGCCGCGGATCTGGATCCGCCATTTATCACCAAAGGCGCGGGCATCCGGCGCACGGTTGGGCAGGGGCGTGGGCTTGTCATCCAGCGCCACGATCACCAGATCCAGGTCCGGCGCGCGGCGGGCCAGCTTATCGGAGAAGGATTCACGGCTGAACCAGCGGCGGTGCTGGCGACGACCAATGACAATTTTCCCGAGGTTATGCTCGCGCGCGTAGCGCAGGATGGCTTTATCTTCCTGAGGATCGGAAAGGGTGGCGGTTTCGGCACCCAGCTCCTGCGCCAGCCGTAGCGAGCTGAGGATGGCGCGACGCTGATGTTCCGGCAGAGCATGCAGCTGCGGCGTTTCGATATACACCGCATGCCAGACGCTGCCAAATTTCGCCGCAAGCCGCGCGGCGGTGCGGATCAGTTTCTCATTGCCGCTACCGTGCCCGATGCAAAGCAGAATGGCGTCGCGGGTGTGCCAGACGCGTTCTTGCCCTTGCAGGTCGCGCCAGGCGCGCATCTGGTCATCAACGCGGTCGGCGGTACGGCGCAGGGCCAGCTCGCGCAGGGCAATCAGGTTGCCTTTGCGGAAGAAATGTTCGATGGCGCGTTCGGCCTGACCGGCAATGTAGACTTTGCCCTCGTTCAGGCGCTGGCGCAGGTCGTCCGGCGGCAGATCGACCAGCACCACCTCATCGGCGGAGTCAAAAAAGGGATCGGGCACTGTCTCTCGCACCTGAATGCCGGTAACGCTGCTCACCACGTCGTTCAGGCTCTCCAGATGCTGGACGTTAACGGTGGTGAACACGTCGATGCCAGCTTCCAGCAGCTCTTCCACGTCCTGCCAGCGTTTCGGATGACGCGAGCCTGGCGCATTGCTGTGTGCCAGTTCGTCCATCAGGATAAGTGCAGGACGGCGGGCGAGGGCGGCATCGAGATCGAACTCCGTGACCAGCCGTCCACGATGGCTAATTCGTCGTGGCGGCTGTGTGGCAAGTCCTTTTAACAGCGCCGCTGTCTCTTTACGGCCATGGGTTTCCACCACGCCGATGAGAATATCGAGCCCCTGCGCCCGAAGCCGCTGGGCTTCCGTCAGCATGGCGAAGGTTTTCCCGACACCTGCGCAGGCGCCAAAGAAAATTTTCAATTTGCCGCGATGGGCTTCAGCCGTCTGTTCTAGCAGCCTGTCCGGATCCGGGCGCATGGGCTCGTCGGTCATTTAGTTTTTCCTTAGCGCGTCCAGCGCCAGATTCAGCTCAACAATATTCACTACCGGCATGCCGATGAAGCTGACCAGCGGCTTTTGCGTATGCTCAGCGACCAGCTGGCTCACCTGCTCAATGGTCAACTGACGGGCCGCAGCGACGCGCGGAATTTGCCATGCCACCGCCTGTGGCGTCAGGCTGTAGTCCAGCCCGCTGGCTGAGGTGGTGACCAGCTCTACGGGAACGTCACGGCTGGCCTGCGGGTTGGCGGCGCGCAGGGCGGCAACGCGTTCTGCAACGGCTTTATCCAGCTCCGGGTTGCTGCCCGCCAGGTTACTGCCGCCGGATGCCATCGGATTATACGGGCTTTCCGCGGTGGCGGAAGGGCGGCCCTGGAAGTAATGGGCATCCGTAAAGTTCTGACCAATCAACCGTGAACCGCGGGATTCTCCGTTCTGGATAATCTGTGAGCCGTTAGCCTGCTCGGCAAACCACCACTGACCCAGCGCGGTGGTCACCAGCGGGTAAAGCCCGCCGGTAATAAGAGACAGCAGAATAAATAACAGTATAGCGGGACGTAACATCGTCATTTGATTCACCTTTTAGACCAGCCCGAACAGCGTCAGGAGCACGTCGATAACCTTAATACCAATAAAGGGCACAACCAGCCCGCCCAGCCCGTAAATCCACAGGTTGCGGCGCAGCATGGCGGCCGCCGTCAGCGGCTTATAGCTCACCCCTTTCAACGCCAGCGGAATAAGAAAGACAATGATCAGGGCGTTAAAGATAACCGCACTGAGAATGGCCGATGCCGGGGAGTGCAGGTGCATCACGTTCAGCGCATTCAACTGTGGATAGGTTGCCGCAAACGCCGCCGGGATAATGGCGAAATACTTCGCCACGTCGTTGGCGATACTAAACGTGGTCAGTGAACCACGCGTCATCAGCATCTGTTTCCCGATGTGCACTACCTCAATCAGCTTGGTCGGGTTAGAGTCGAGGTCAACCATGTTGCCCGCCTCTTTTGCCGCCTGCGTGCCGGAATTCATTGCCACCGCCACGTCGGCCTGCGCCAGGGCAGGGGCATCGTTGGTGCCGTCACCGGTCATCGCGACCAGACGGCCCTCTGCCTGATACTGACGGATCAGCGCCAGCTTCGCTTCCGGCGTCGCCTCAGAAAGAAAATCATCCACGCCTGCTTCGGCGGCAATGGCGGCAGCGGTCAGACGGTTATCCCCGGTGATCATCACCGTTTTGATGCCCATTTTGCGCAGTTGAGCAAAACGCTCCTTGATGCCGCCCTTAACGATATCCTTCAGGGCAATCACGCCCAGCACGTTCGAGCCTTCCGCCACCACCAGCGGCGTGGCCCCCTGTCGGGCGACGCTTTCGACCAGTTTGTCTACTTCAGGCGGGAAGTGACCGTTGTTGGCTTCGATATGGCGACGGATGGCGTCAACGGAGCCTTTACGAATCATTCGGTCCTGAATGTTAATCCCACTCATGCGGGTCTGCGCGGTGAAGGGGACGAAAGTGGCATGCAGGCTTTGCACGTCACGCTGGCGCAGATTGAAACGCTGCTTAGCCAGAATCACGATGCTGCGACCTTCCGGCGTTTCATCGGCCAGAGAGGAGAGCTGTGCGGCATCCGCGAGCGTTTTTTCATCCACGCCCGGTGCGGGCAAGAAATCAGAGGCCTGGCGGTTGCCGAGGGTGATGGTCCCGGTTTTATCCAGCAGCAGTACGTCGACGTCTCCGGCGGCTTCAACGGCGCGTCCGCTGGTGGCGATGACGTTCGCGCCCAGCATACGGCTCATCCCGGCGACACCGATAGCGGACAGCAATCCGCCAATGGTGGTTGGAATCAGGCATACCAGCAGCGCCACCAGTACGGTGATGCTGACCGCCGTGCCGCCATAGGCGGAGAACGGCCACAGCGTCGCGGTTGCCAGCAGGAAAACGATAGTCAGGGCGACCAGCAGAATGGTCAGGGCAATCTCGTTCGGCGTTTTGCGACGCTGCGCGCCCTCCACCATGGCGATCATCCGGTCAAGGAATGTTTCGCCCGGGTTAACGCTGCACTGGATCACCAGCCAGTCGGAGAGAATGCGCGTCCCGCCCGTCACGGAGGCGAAGTCACCGCCAGACTCACGAATAACCGGCGCGGATTCCCCGGTAATGGCGCTTTCGTCAACCGATGCGCCGCCTTCAATGACTTCCCCGTCGCACGGGATGATGTCACCGGCCTCGACCAGCACCACGTCGCCTTTACGCAGTTCATCTGCCGGAACGTGGTCCATCTGCGCGCCGTATTTAGGTTCACGTAATTTGCGCGCGAAGGCGGTTTTTTTGACCCCTTTCAGGCTGTTAGCCTGTGCTTTACTGCGGCCTTCCGCCAGCGCCTCTGCGAAGTTGGCAAACAGCACGGTAAACCACAGCCAAAGGCTGATGGCACCGGTAAAGAGTGCATTACCCGGAAGATGCCCCGTACCCATCGCAACTGCCAGCGCGGTGGTGAGTAAACTCCCTATCCAGACGATAAACATCACCGGGTTGTGCCACTGCACGCGTGGGCTCAGTTTTTTCACCGCATCCATGAGGGCCTGACGAACTAACGTCGGTTCGAGCAGGGCCAGTTGTTTACGACTCATGACAAATTCTCCGCAAAATCAGCGTAAAGAGAGGGTTTCCGCGACCGGGCCTAACGCGAGGGCGGGGATAAAGGTCAGGGCACCGACCAGCAGCACGGTACCAATCAGCAGGCCGATAAACAGCGCGCCGTGTGTCGGTAACGTACCGGTGGTGGTCGGTTGGATTTTTTTGCTCACCAGCGCTCCCGCGATCGCCATCACTGGCACAATCACGCCGAAACGCCCCACGAACATGCAAAACGCCAGCAGACAGTTCCAGAACGGTGAGTTAGCGCTTAAGCCTGCAAAGGCGCTACCGTTGTTGTTGGCGGCAGACGAGACGGCGTAAAGCACTTCGCTAAAACCGTGAATGCCTGGGTTAAAGATGCCGCTGCGTCCGGCGTCGGTCATCAGCGCCAGCGCGGTGCCGATCAGAACGAGGGCAGGGGTGACCAGAATCGCCAGGGCGGTTAATTTCATCTCGCGGACGTCGATTTTTTTGCCCAGATATTCCGGAGTACGGCCAATCATCAAACCGGCGATGAATACGGCGAGCAGAACGAACAGCAGCATGCCGTACAGCCCGGAGCCGACGCCGCCAAAGACCACTTCGCCAATTTGCATTAGCCACATTGGGATCATGCCGCCGAGTGCGGTAAAGGAGTCGTGCATGGCGTTAACCGCCCCGCACGACGCCGCCGTGGTGACCACCGCATACAGGCTGCTGGCGAGAATGCCAAAGCGGCTCTCTTTGCCTTCCATATTGATGTTGCTGTTGGCACCCAACTGCATGAAGTGGCTGTTACCGTTCCATTCGGCCCACATCACCAGCGCCACGCAAACCACGAAGATTAGCGACATTGCCCACAGCAGGGTGCGCCCCTGACGGCGATCGTTAACCACATCGCCAAAGGCAAAACACAGCGCGGCGGGGATCAGGAAGATCGCCAGCATTTGCACCATGTTGGTCAGCGCCGTTGGGTTTTCAAAGGGATGCGATGAGTTGGCATTGAAGAACCCGCCGCCGTTAGTACCAAGCATTTTAATTGCTTCCTGCGAGGCCACTGGCCCCATCGGCAGGAGTTCTTTTGCGCCTTCCAGTGAGGTGTATGGGGCATAAGGCAGCACGTTTTGCAGGGATCCTTGCTGGATAAAGAACAGGGCAATCAACAGTGCCACAGGCACCAGCACCCACAGGGTTATGCGCGTCAGATCGACCCAGGCGTTGCCCAACGTGCCAATGTTCTGACGGGCAAATGCACGCGTCAGGGCGAAGATCACCGCTATCCCGCTTGCCGCAGAGAGGAAGTTTTGCACGGTTAAGCCAGCCATCTGACTGAAATAGCTGAGCGTGGTTTCACCGGCATAGGATTGCCAGTTCGTGTTGGTCACAAAGCTCACTGCTGTGTTCAGCGCCAGATGCCAGGACAGGCCCGGCAGTTGCTGCGGGTTCAGCGGCAGGCTCCCCTGCAGCATCAGCATGGCGAAGAGAACAACCAGCCCGACGATGTTTAGCAGCAAAATGGCCATCATATACTGACGCCAGTTCATCTCCCGATCGTCTATTCCCAGTACGCGCCAGATCCCTTTTTCAATGCTTCCCGTGCCCGGTAAGGCTACGTTGTTGATCAGCCTTGCCAGTCCTGTTCCCAATGGCCTGGCCAGTACGAACAACACCAGTAAAAAGCTGGCGATAAGCAAAAACGCCTGAGCAGCCATCAGAATGCCTCCGCATTAATCAGGGCGTAGACCAGATAACCCAATAACAGGAACACCAGCACAATGCCGGCAATCAAACCTGCACTCACAATCCACCTCCGGGTGACATTTGTATTTGTGCTAAAGGTAGGATTTACGGCGCAAAGATTTCGCAAAAATCAGGCGGGAGGGTGTAAAAAAAGTATAAAAATGGAGATACCCACAATTTAACCATTGGTAAGTAAATCGTTAACTTTTTTGTAACTTAATTACGGCGTGAATGTAAATATTCACTAAATGGATAAAAATAAGTGGTCGGATGAGTAGTAAAATTACAAACAAAGCGATATTATTTTAGCCAGGTCACAGATTTTGAATTTTCCGGATGACGTTTCCGGCCAACTATAGGGGAGAAAAATATGGATCTTTATAAAGAGTTTCCGGCTCATATCATTTTCATGCGTCGCACTTTCGCCGTAGTGGCTGGCGTGCTGGCACTGCCGGTAATGCTGTTCTGGAAAGATCGTGCACGTTTTTATAGCTATCTGCACCGCGTCTGGGCGAAAACCAGCGAGAAGCCGGTGTGGATGGATCAGGCCGAGAAAGCGACCTGCGATTTCTACTGATACGAAGACTACACACAGCAATAAAAAAAACCGCCTACAGCAATGTGGCGGTTTTTTTGTCCCTCGGGATTCGCGGTCCGTTGGGTGGTTTTCAAACCCTCGTCAGAGGCTTACAAGAATATCTCGGGTCCTTAAGTAATCAAACTGCAACGCCCTAAATATAATCTTAAAAACCTTTTCAGTGGATTACGTTTTGTCGCTGGGCCAACTACTATGCAGCGTCCCTTTCCGCCATCTCGCACATGGGCGCCGGTCCCGGGAGAGGTGTTACCACAACCGTAAGTCAGGCTCTCGTCAGAGCTTGTGTCCACCGACTTATCACCGGTGGTGAACGGTGGAGCGGTTAGCTGCAGGGACCGCATAATGAAACGCTATTTTTGCATCGCGTTCATTGTCGCCAGCGTACTCGTTGTGAAAAGTGATGAACCGACCGTGTTTGTTGCATTTACCACGTTAGCGCAGGACAAGTAGCGTTAAGGCCGCCTCGGGCGGCCTTTTTTATTTCATCCCGTCTACACTTCATGGCAAAGTAGTTCAATGCATGCTTTTTCCTTTTACGGCATGCCCTTACGGACATAATGGACAATTGCCTGGAGTTTTATGCCCACCCATCTGGTTTGGTTTCGCGCGGACCTGCGCGTACATGACAATATCGCCCTTGCGGCAGCCTGCCGCGCCAAAGACGCTAACGTACTGGCACTGTTTATGGCTACACCCGAGCAGTGGCGGCAGCACGATATGGCCCCCCGACAGGCGGCCTTGCTCCGGGCGTATCTGAACGATCTGCAGCACTCGCTTGCCGGAAAAGGCATACCGCTTCTCTATAAAGAGGTGAGTGATTTTGCCGCACAGCTCCAGACGCTGCAGGAGACCTGTAAGCAGCACGACGTCAGGCATCTTTTTTATAACTACCAGTATGAATTCAACGAGCAGCAGCGGGATCGTCAGCTGGAGAACGTGCTGGAAGGGGTCGTCTGTGAAGGGTTTGACGACAGCGTGATGCTGGCACCGGGCAGCGTGATGACCGGCAACCACGAGATGTATAAAGTTTTTACGCCGTTTAAAAACGCCTTTATCAAACGCCTGAAGGAGGCGCTGCCGGAGTGCGTTGCCGCGCCTGCCGTGCGGGGCGAGCCCGTGACGGATTTGCCAGAGCTGACGTTTGATTACCCTCAGCAGGCGTTTGATGAAACGCTGTTCCCCGCCGATGAGAAAGCGGCTATTGCCCAACTCCGGCAGTTCTGTGAACAGAATGCGGCTGATTACGAAGCGCGTCGGGATTTCCCCGCCGTTGAAGGCACCAGCCGTCTGTCGGCCTGTCTCGCGCTGGGTGCGATCTCTCCCCGCCAGTGTTTGCATCGCCTGTTGGCAGAACAGCCGCAGGCGCTGGACGGTGGCGCAGGGGCTGTCTGGCTCAATGAACTTATCTGGCGCGAGTTCTATCGCCACCTGATGACGTATCACCCTGATTTATGTAAACATCGCCCATTCATTAAATGGACTGATAATGTAAGGTGGCAGTCGAATGATAAGCAGCTCAGAGCCTGGCAATCCGGACAGACGGGTTTCCCAATTGTCGATGCCGCCATGCGTCAGCTCAATGAAACCGGATGGATGCACAACCGCCTGCGGATGATTACCGCCAGCTTTCTGGTGAAAGATCTGCTTATCGACTGGCGTATCGGAGAGCGCTATTTTATTTCTCAGCTGATCGATGGCGATCTCGCGGCGAATAACGGTGGCTGGCAGTGGGCGGCCTCCACCGGCACCGATGCGGCTCCCTATTTTCGGATTTTTAATCCGACGACGCAGGGGCAAAAATTTGATGCGGACGGCGAGTTTATCCGCCAGTGGGTACCTGAACTTAACGTTGTCCCCGCGAAAGCGATCCACGACCCATGGGCATGGGCGGATAAACAGGGCGTAAAGCTCGATTATCCCCGTCCGATTGTCGACCACAAACAGGCACGCGTCGCCACGCTGGCGGCGTACGAAGCCGCGCGCAAAGTATGAGAGAGTGATGATGAAAAACAGCGAACTGGAAAGCCTGATTAACGAAAAACTGAACAGCGCCTCCTTCAGCGACTACGGCCCGAACGGCCTGCAGGTGGAAGGGCGCGAAACGGTGCAGAAAATTATCACCGGCGTAACGGCAAGCCAGGCGCTGCTGGATGAAGCCGTGCGTCAGGAAGCCGATGCGGTCATCGTTCACCACGGTTATTTCTGGAAGAACGAATCCCCCATTATTCGCGGCATGAAGCGCAACCGCCTGAAAACATTGCTGGCAAATGACATCAACCTGTACGGTTATCACCTGCCGCTGGATGCGCACCCGGAACTGGGTAACAACGTGCAGCTAGCGCAATTGCTGGGTATTACCGTGATGGGGGAAATCGAACCGCTGGTGCCGTGGGGCGAACTGGCGATGCCGGTGCCGGGTCTCGAGCTGGCGTCGTGGATCGAAGCGCGCCTCGGACGTCGTCCGCTGTGGTGTGGCGACACGGGGCCAGATACCGTGAAGCGTGTGGCCTGGTGCACCGGGGGCGGGCAGGGCTTTATCGATAGCGCCGCGCGTTTCGGCGTCGATGCCTTTATTACGGGGGAAGTGTCTGAGCAGACGGTTCACTCCGCCCGCGAGCAGGGGCTCCATTTTTACGCGGCAGGTCATCATGCAACGGAACGAGGCGGCATTCGCGCCCTCAGCGAGTGGCTGACGGAAAATACCGATCTGGATGTGACCTTTATTGATATCCCTAATCCGGCCTGATGAGAGGTGCCCGAGTGCAGAGAGCGCGTTGTTATCTTTTGGGTGAAACCGCCGTCGTACTGGAGCTTGAACCTCCGGTCACGCTTGCCACGCAAAAGCGTATCTGGCGGCTGACGCAGCGTCTGGCCGATATACCTGAAGTGGTTGAAACCATTCCGGGCATGAACAATATCACTGTCGTGCTGCGCAATCCGCACACGAAAGCCCTGGATGCCATCGAACGCCTGCAGCGCTGGTGGGAAGAGAGCGAAGCGCTGGAGCCGGAATCGCGTGCCATTGAGATCCCGGTCGTCTATGGCGGCACGGGAGGGCCGGATCTGGGCGTTGTGGCAGCGCACTGTGGGTTAACAGAAAAGCAGGTGGTTGAGTTGCACAGTTCGGTTAATTACGTGGTCTGGTTCCTGGGGTTTCAGCCCGGCTTCCCGTATCTGGGCGGATTGTCTCCCCAGCTGCATACGCCGCGTCGTGCCGAACCGCGCCTGAGCGTACCTGCGGGGACGGTGGCTATCGGCGGCGAGCAAACTGGCGTTTATCCGCTGGCATCGCCCGGCGGCTGGCAGCTTATTGGGCACACGGCTACGCCGTTATTTGAACCCGGACGGGAGACGCCAATACTCCTGCGTCCCGGCGATACCCTTCGTTTTATCCCGCAAAAGGAGGGGGTATGTTAACGCTTATTCGCGCAGGGCTTTACACTTCTGTGCAGGATGCAGGCCGCTTTGGCATGCGTCAGTCCGGCGTGAGCTATTGTGGTGCGCTGGACAGGCCTGCGCTGGAAATTGCTAACGTGCTGGTGGGCAACCCCGGCAGTACGGCCGCGCTCGAAATTACGCTCGGCCAGTGTGTGATTGAGTTTGGTCAGGAGACCTGGTTTGCCTTAACCGGCGCAGGCTGTGAGGCCACGCTGGATGGTAAAGCGGTGTGGACCGGCTGGCGGCTGCGGGCGAAAGCCGGACAGCGTCTGACGCTCAAGCGTCCGCTACACGGTGTGCGTAGCTATCTCGCGGTGGCTGGCGGCATTGACGTGCCAGAGGTGCTGGGCTCATCCAGTACCGATCAGAAGGCGGGCATCGGCGGGCATGAAGGGCGTCTGCTGCGCGACGGCGACCGGCTGGCAATCAAGCCCTCCGCGCGCCATTTCTCGACCACGCAGGGCGTAAAGCAGCTGCTGTGGGGAAACCAGATCCGCGCCTTACCGGGGCCGGAATATCATGAGTTTGACGAGGCTTCCAAAGAGTCTTTCTGGCGCTCGCCGTGGAAGCTCAGTCCGCAGAGTAACCGTATGGGCTACCGCCTGCAGGGGCAGCCGCTGACCCGCACGACGGACCGGGAACTGCTCTCCCATGGGTTATTGCCGGGGGTCATTCAGGTGCCGGGCAACGGTCAGCCCATCGTGTTAATGAACGATGCGCAAACCACGGGCGGATACCCGCGAATTGCCTGCATAATCGAAGCCGATCGCTACCATCTGGCGCAAATTCCTCTCGGGCAGCCGATTCACTTCGTGCAGTGTTCGCTGGAGGAGGCGCTCAAGGCGCGGCAGGATCAGCAGCGTTATCTCGAACAGCTGGCGTGGAGGCTTGATGGTAAAGATTGATTTAAATGCCGATCTGGGCGAGGGCGGTAGCGCAGATGCTCAACTGATGATGCTGGTCTCCTCGGTCAATATCGCCTGTGGCTTTCACGCGGGCGATGCGCAAACCATGCTGGAGAGCGTGCGTAATGCCATCAAAAACGGCGTCGCGATTGGCGCTCACCCCAGCTTCCCTGACCGGGAGAACTTTGGCCGCACGGCGATGGATCTGCCGCCGGAGACGGTCTACGCTCAGGTGCTCTACCAGATTGGTGCGCTGGAGGCGATGGTGCGCGCTGAGAACGGTGTTATGCGCCACGTGAAGCCGCACGGCATGCTCTACAACCAGGCGGCGAAAGCTCCGGCGCTGGCGGACGCTATTGCTCGCGCGGTGCGGGACAGTAATCCGCAGCTTATCCTTGTAGGTCTGGCCGGTAGCGAGCTGATTCGCGCCGGGAAGCGGCTGGGGCTGACTACGCGTCAGGAAGTCTTTGCCGACCGCGGCTATCAGCCCGATGGCAGTCTGGTCCCGCGCACGCAGGCCGGGGCGCTGATAACCGATGAAGGTAAAGCGCTGGCGCAGACGCTGGAGATGGTGCGCGCCGGGCGGGTAACCGCCGTGGACGGAACACCGGCAAACGTTCAGGCCGAAACGGTGTGTTTACACGGCGACGGCGAGCATGCGCTCCAGTTCGCGCGCCGCTTGCGGGCAGCGTTCTCTGAAGAGGGCATTCTGGTCAGCGCGGAATAATCATGAAAGGACAATAACATGCCAGAAGGTCCGGAGATCCGCCGCGCGGCGGATAGCCTGGAGGCGGCGATAAAGGGCAAACCGTTGACGAAGGTGTGGTTTGCTTTTCCTCAGCTAAAACCGTTTGAATCACAGCTGGTGGGGCAGACGGTGACCCATATTGAAACGCGCGGCAAGGCCTTGCTTACGCACTTCTCCCATAACCTGACGTTATATAGCCATAACCAGCTGTACGGCGTCTGGCGAGTGGTGGAGGCCGACGAGCAGCCGCAAACCACCCGCGTACTGCGCGTCAGGCTGCAAACGGCGGATAAAGCAATCCTGCTTTACAGCGCGTCGGATATTGAAATGTTAACGCCGGAGCAACTGCTGACGCACCCGTTCTTACAGCGGGTCGGGCCGGACGTGCTGGACATGCGCCTGACGGCAAACGATGTTAAAACCCGCTTGTTATCCCCCAAATTCCGCAACCGGCAATTTTCCGGGTTATTGCTCGAGCAGGCGTTCCTGGCAGGGTTAGGTAACTATCTGCGGGTGGAAATTCTGTGGGAAGTGGGGCTGGCGGCGCAGCACAAAGCGTCTCAGTTAAGCGATGAACAGCTGGAGGCGCTGTCCCACGCGCTGCTGGATATTCCGCGGCTGTCGTACAATACGCGCGGCGTGGTGGATGAGAACACGCATCACGGGGCGCTGTTCCGCTTCAAGGTGTTTCATCGGGCGGGAAAAAAGTGCGAGCGGTGCGGCGGGATTATCGACAGGATGATGCTCTCTTCACGACCGTTTTACTGGTGTCCACACTGTCAGAAATAAAAAAGCCGGGTGGCGGCTACGCCTTACCCGGCCTACATTTCGCCCTCGTAGGCCCGGCAAGCGTAGCGCCGCCGGGCATCTCTGTTAGCGCTTAATATCAGACTTAAAATCACGCTGCTCGTAGCCGGTATACAGCTGACGAGGACGGGCGATTTTCATGCCTTCGCTGTGCATTTCGTTCCAGTGCGCAATCCAGCCTACGGTACGGGCCATGGCGAAGATCACGGTGAACATGGAAGACGGAATGCCCATCGCTTTCAGAATAATGCCAGAGTAGAAATCGACGTTCGGGTAGAGTTTCTTCTCGATGAAGTACGGGTCGTTCAGCGCGATGTGTTCCAGCTCCATCGCCACTTCCAGCAGGTCATCTTTGGTACCCAGCTCTTTCAGCACTTCATGGCAGGTCTCACGCATGACGGTCGCGCGCGGGTCGTAGTTTTTGTAAACACGGTGACCGAAGCCCATCAGGCGGAAGGAATCATTCTTGTCTTTCGCGCGACGCACGAACTCAGGAATGTGCTCAACGGTGCTGATCTCTTCCAGCATCTTCAGTGCTGCTTCGTTCGCGCCGCCGTGCGCCGGTCCCCACAGGGAGGCGATGCCCGCAGCGATACAGGCGAACGGGTTCGCGCCTGAAGAGCCCGCGGTACGGACGGTAGAGGTAGAGGCGTTCTGTTCGTGGTCAGCGTGCAGGATCAAAATACGGTCCATAGCGCGTTCCAGAACCGGGTTCACTTCGTACTCTTCGCACGGCGTGGAGAACATCATGCGCAGGAAGTTACCCGCGTAGGAGAGATCGTTGCGCGGATACACAAACGGTTGGCCGATAGAGTATTTGTAGCACATCGCCGCCATGGTAGGCATTTTGGACAGCAGGCGGAACGCCGCGATATCACGGTGACGCGGGTTATTCACGTCAAGGGAGTCGTGGTAGAACGCCGCCAGCGCACCGGTAATCCCGCACATCACCGCCATCGGGTGAGAGTCACGACGGAACGCATGGAACAGACGGGTAATCTGCTCATGGATCATGGTGTGACGGGTCACGGTGGTTTTGAATTCATCGTACTGCGCCTGCGTCGGTTTTTCGCCGTTCAGCAGGATGTAGCACACTTCCAGATAGTTGGATTCGGTGGCTAACTGATCGATGGGGAAGCCGCGATGGAGCAGGATACCTTCGTCACCGTCAATGTAGGTGATTTTGGATTCGCAAGATGCGGTAGAGGTAAATCCAGGGTCAAAGGTGAAAACTCCTTTGGAACCCAGCGTACGGATATCAATAACATCCTGACCGAGCGTGCCTTTTAGCACATCCAGTTCAATAGCAGTGTCACCACCCAGGGTGAGCTTTGCCTTTGTATCAGCCATTTACGGTCTCCTTAGCGCCTTATGCTTAAGACTGCGCTTTACCGGATTTGCTTTCAGCTGTTAATCACCGTTACCAGATTGTTATTTGGCTTACCGCTCAGCTCACGAGGACAAACCAGGGTACAGAGCTATGGCGCCTTGCAGGTAAACGAATGAAATATCAGTGAAACAACAGCAAATCAGCGTTTTTGCAGTCCGAATTATTCAAACCTGTATATCACTAATAACTGTCCTGATAACTTCGGTCAATACCATCACACTGTTACATAACTATTTGTCAGGTGAAAGTGAGACCTCATAACTTTTGCGCATTATATGCCTTTTCTGCTGACGTTTGTAACAATATTGTTTAACATTTGTCAAATCAGATGATTAAAAATTAAAAAGATGTTGTTATCGTGACCCTGATCACTGTTCCAGAGAAAACCCGACAAACTGTATGTAGGTTAATTGTAATGATTTTGTGAACGGCCTATACTGCCGCCAGGTCTCCGGAACACCCTGCAATCCCGAGCCACCCAGCGTTGTAACGTGTCGTTTTAGCATTTGGAAGCAATGTTTTGCATGACGCGCAGTTATAGAAAAGGAACGCTGCTTGACCCGCATCGCAGTCCGGAGGAAGGAAACAATAAGAACAGCATGTGGGCGTTATTCATGATAAGAAATGTGAAAAAACAAAGACCTGTCAATCTGGATCTCAAAACGATCCGATTCCCTGTAACAGCAATAGCGTCCATTTTGCACCGCGTCTCCGGTGTGATTACGTTTGTGGCGGTCGGTATTTTGCTGTGGTTACTGGGAACCAGCCTCTCTTCTCCTGAAGGATTCCTCCAGGCCTCTGCCATTATGAACAGCTTCTTCGTGAAATTTATCATGTGGGGCATTCTGACCGCGCTGGCGTACCACGTTGTGGTGGGTGTTCGCCATATGCTGATGGACTTTGGCTACCTGGAAGAAACGTTCGAAGCCGGGAAACGCTCCGCTAACATTTCATTTGTGATCACTGTCGTGCTTTCACTTCTCGCAGGAGTTCTCGTATGGTAAGCAACGCCTCCGCATTAGGACGCAACGGCGTACATGACTTCATCCTGGTCCGTGCTACCGCCATCGTTCTCACCCTTTACATCATCTATATGATCGGTTTCTTCGCGACCAGCGGCACGCTGACGTGGGAAATCTGGAGCGGGTTCTTCGGATCTGCCTTCACCAAAGTGTTCACCCTGCTGGCGCTGTTCTCCATCCTTATTCATGCCTGGATTGGCATGTGGCAGGTGTTGACCGATTACGTTAAACCACTGGCGATTCGCCTTCCTCTGCAGCTGGTTATTGTTGTTGCCCTGGTGGTTTACGTTATTTATGGATTCGTTGTGGTGTGGGGTGTGTAATGAAACTGCCAGTCAGAGAATTTGATGCTGTAGTGATTGGTGCGGGTGGCGCAGGTATGCGTGCCGCACTGCAAATTTCCCAGAGCGGCCAAACCTGTGCGCTGCTCTCTAAAGTGTTCCCAACCCGTTCGCACACCGTGTCTGCTCAGGGCGGTATCACCGTTGCGCTGGGTAATACCCATGAAGATAACTGGGAATGGCACATGTACGACACGGTAAAAGGTTCCGATTACATCGGTGACCAGGACGCCATCGAATATATGTGTAAAACCGGCCCGGAAGCGATTCTGGAGCTGGACCACATGGGTCTGCCGTTCTCCCGTCTGGAAAATGGCACCATCTATCAACGTCCGTTTGGCGGCCAGTCGAAAGATTTCGGCGGCGAGCAGGCGGCACGTACTGCGGCAGCGGCTGACCGTACCGGCCACGCGCTGCTGCACACGCTCTATCAGCAAAACCTCAAAAACCACACCACTATCTTCTCCGAGTGGTATGCGCTGGATCTGGTGAAAAACGCCGATGGCGCAATCGTCGGTTGTACCGCACTGTGCATCGAAACCGGTGAAGTGGTTTACTTCAAAGCCCGCGCTACCGTGCTGGCGACCGGCGGCGCAGGCCGTATTTATCAGTCCACCACCAACGCCCACATCAACACCGGTGACGGTGTCGGTATGGCTATCCGCGCGGGCGTGCCGGTGCAGGATATGGAAATGTGGCAGTTCCACCCAACCGGTATCGCCGGTGCAGGCGTTCTGGTCACAGAAGGCTGCCGCGGTGAAGGCGGTTACCTGCTGAATAAACACGGCGAGCGCTTCATGGAGCGTTATGCTCCGAATGCGAAGGACCTGGCGGGTCGTGACGTGGTGGCGCGTTCCATCATGATCGAAATCCGTGAAGGCCGCGGCTGTGACGGCCCATGGGGTCCACACGCGAAGCTGAAACTCGACCACCTGGGTAAAGAGGTGCTGGAATCCCGTCTGCCGGGTATCCTGGAACTGTCCCGCACCTTCGCACATGTCGACCCGGTGAAAGAGCCGATTCCGGTTATCCCAACCTGCCACTACATGATGGGCGGTATTCCGACCAAAGTGACCGGTCAGGCGCTGACCGTGAACGAGCAGGGCGAAGACGTGGTTATTCCTGGCCTGTTCGCGGTAGGCGAAATTGCCTGCGTATCCGTACACGGCGCAAACCGTCTGGGCGGCAACTCCCTGCTGGACCTGGTGGTGTTTGGTCGTGCAGTGGGTCTGCATCTGCAGGAATCCATTGCCGAGCAGGGCGCACTGCGCGATGCAACCGATGACGAAATTGATGCCTCTCTCGCGCGCCTCAACCGCTGGAACGGTAACCGTAACGGCGAAGATCCGGTGGAAATCCGTAAAGCGCTGCAGGAATGCATGCAGCACAACTTCTCGGTATTCCGCGAAGGTGACGCGATGGCCAAAGGCCTTGAACAGCTGAAAGCGATCCGCGAGCGTCTGAAAAATGCCCGTCTGGACGATACCTCAAGCGAGTTCAACACCCAGCGCGTTGAGTGCCTGGAGCTGGATAACCTGATGGAAACCGCTTACGCCACTGCGGTGTCGGCAAACTTCCGTACCGAAAGCCGTGGCGCGCATAGCCGCTTCGACTTCCCGGATCGTGATGACGAAAACTGGCTGTGCCATTCCCTGTATCTGCCAGAGTCGGAATCCATGACGCGTCGTAGCGTCAACATGGAACCGAAACTGCGTCCGGCGTTCCCGCCGAAGATTCGTACTTACTAATGCGGAGACAGGATAATGAAACTCGAATTCTCAGTTTATCGTTATAACCCGGATGTAGACGACGCCCCGCGTATGCAGGATTACACCCTGGAAGCGGAAGAAGGTCGCGACATGATGCTGCTGGATGCCTTAATGCAGCTGAAAGAAAAAGATCCAACGCTGTCGTTCCGCCGCTCCTGCCGTGAAGGGGTCTGTGGCTCTGACGGTGTGAACATGAACGGCAAAAATGGTCTGGCCTGCATCACGCCAATTTCAGCGTTGCAGCGTCCTGGTCAGAAAATTGTTATCCGTCCTCTGCCAGGCCTGCCGGTCGTGCGTGATTTGGTGGTAGACATGGGGCAATTCTATGCACAATATGAGAAGATTAAGCCTTACTTATTGAATAATGGGCAAAATCCACCCGCTCGTGAGCACCTGCAGTCTCCTGAGCAGCGTGAAAAACTCGATGGGTTGTACGAGTGTATTCTCTGCGCATGTTGTTCTACGTCCTGCCCGTCGTTCTGGTGGAACCCGGACAAGTTTATCGGCCCGGCCGGTCTGCTGGCTGCCTATCGCTTCCTGATCGATAGCCGCGACACCGAAACCGATAACCGTCTGGAAGGACTGAGTGACGCTTTCAGCGTATTCCGCTGCCATAGCATCATGAACTGCGTCAGTGTGTGTCCTAAGGGGCTGAACCCGACGCGCGCCATCGGCCATATTAAGTCGATGCTGCTGCAGCGCAGTGCGTAAGTAGTGAGAGGGGAGCGCTGTTCCCCTCACCCTAACCCTCTCCCAAAGGGAGAGGGAACAGATTGCAGAAACCTTTAAAAACTGCCCTGAAGTCTAGACAGTTTCTAAAGGTTCCTTCGCGGGCCAAAGTAAAAGAGCTCGCAGGTGAACCCCGGCACGTACACGTGGTGTGCGTGGTAGTTTCTACGGCGAAAGTAAGCATAAAAATGCTTAAGGGATCACGATGCAGAACGGCGCAATGAAAGCCTGGCTGGACTCTTCTTTCCTTTCTGGTGCGAACCAGAGCTGGATTGAACAGCTCTATGAAGACTTCTTAACCGATCCTGACTCAGTGGACGCAAACTGGCGTTCCATGTTCCAGGAGTTGCCTGGCACGGGAGTCAAACCGGATCAATTCCACTCCAAAACACGTGATTATTTCCGCCGTCTGGCGAAGGATGCCTCACGTTACTCTTCTGCGATTTCCGACCCTGACACCAATGCGAAGCAGGTTAAAGTCCTGCAGCTCATCAACGCTTATCGCTTCCGCGGTCACCAGCATGCGAATCTCGATCCGCTGGGACTGTGGCAGCAGGAACGTGTGGCCGATCTCGATCCGGCGTATCACGATCTGACCGAGGCCGATTTCCAGGAAAGCTTTAACGTAGGTTCCTTTGCCATCGGCAAAGACACGATGAAGCTGGGCGAACTGATTAACGCGCTCAAGCAAACCTACTGCGGCTCCATCGGCGCGGAATACATGCACATCACCTCTACAGAAGAGAAACGCTGGATCCAGCAGCGTATCGAATCCGTGGCGGGCCACGCGACCTTCTCGGCTGACGAGAAAAAACGTTTCCTCAGCGAACTGACCGCAGCAGAAGGCCTTGAGCGCTATCTGGGCGCGAAATTCCCGGGCGCAAAACGCTTCTCGCTGGAAGGCGGTGACGCGTTAGTGCCAATGCTGAAAGAGCTGATTCGCCACGCGGGCAACAGCGGTACCCGTGAAGTGGTACTGGGCATGGCGCACCGCGGTCGTCTGAACGTGCTGGTCAACGTGCTGGGTAAAAAGCCGCAGGACCTGTTCGACGAATTCGCGGGCAAACACAAAGAACATCTCGGCACCGGCGACGTGAAGTACCACATGGGCTTCTCGTCTGATATCGAAACCGAAGGCGGTCTGGTTCACCTGGCGCTGGCGTTTAACCCGTCGCACCTTGAGATCGTTAGCCCGGTGGTTATCGGTTCCGTGCGTGCGCGTCTGGATCGTCTGGACGAGCCGAGCAGCAACAAAGTTCTGCCAATCACCATTCACGGTGATGCGGCGATTACCGGTCAGGGCGTGGTTCAGGAAACCCTGAACATGTCGAAAGCGCGTGGTTACGAAGTGGGCGGTACCGTTCGCATCGTGATCAACAACCAGGTGGGCTTCACCACCTCTAACCCGCTGGACGCGCGTTCTACCCCATACTGCACCGACATCGGTAAGATGGTGCAGGCGCCAATCTTCCACGTGAATGCGGATGACCCGGAAGCGGTCGCTTTCGTCACCCGTCTGGCGCTCGACTTCCGTAACACCTTTAAACGCGACGTGCTGATCGACCTGTTCTGCTACCGCCGTCACGGCCACAACGAAGCTGATGAGCCAAGTGCAACCCAGCCGTTGATGTACCAGAAAATCAAAAAACACCCGACGCCGCGCAAAATCTATGCAGACAAGCTGGAAGCGGAAAAAGTGGCGACGCTGGAAGATGCGACCGAGCTGGTCAATCTTTACCGCGACGCGCTGGATGCGGGTGAATGCGTAGTGAAAGAGCTGCGCCCAATGAACATGCACTCCTTTACCTGGTCACCGTACCTCAACCACGAGTGGGATGAGAGCTACCCGAACAAGGTCGAAATGAAGCGCCTGCAGGAGCTGGCTAAACGCATCAGCACCGTACCGGACGCTATCGAAATGCAGTCTCGCGTAGCGAAAATCTACGGCGACCGTCAGGCCATGGCGGCAGGCGAGAAGCTGTTCGACTGGGGCGGAGCGGAAACCCTGGCCTATGCGACCCTGGTTGACGAAGGTATTCCTGTTCGTCTGTCCGGTGAAGATGCGGGCCGTGGTACCTTCTTCCACCGTCACGCGGTGGTTCACAACCAGTCCAACGGTTCAACTTACACCCCGCTGCAGCACGTGCACAACGGTCAGGGCCAGTTCAAGGTCTGGGACTCCGTGCTGTCTGAGGAAGCGGTACTGGCCTTCGAATACGGCTACGCCACCGCAGAACCACGCACCCTGACCATCTGGGAAGCGCAGTTCGGTGACTTCGCCAACGGCGCGCAGGTGGTCATCGACCAGTTCATCTCCTCCGGCGAGCAGAAGTGGGGCCGCATGTGTGGCCTGGTGATGCTGCTGCCGCACGGTTATGAAGGGCAGGGGCCGGAGCACTCCTCCGCGCGTCTGGAACGTTATCTGCAGCTCTGTGCCGAGCAGAACATGCAGGTTTGCGTGCCGTCTACCCCGGCTCAGGTGTACCACATGCTGCGTCGTCAGGCGCTGCGCGGTATGCGCCGTCCGCTGGTGGTGATGTCACCAAAATCTCTGCTGCGTCATCCGCTGGCTGTTTCAAGCCTGGATGAACTGGCCAACGGCACCTTCCTGCCAGCCATCGGCGAGATTGACGAACTGGATCCGAAGGGCGTGAAGCGTGTCGTGATGTGTTCTGGTAAGGTTTATTACGACCTGCTGGAACAGCGCCGCAAGAACGATCAGAAAGATGTCGCCATCGTGCGTATCGAGCAGCTTTATCCGTTCCCGCATCAGGCGATGCAGGACGTGTTGAAACAATATGCTCACGTACATGATTTTGTCTGGTGCCAGGAAGAGCCGCTTAACCAGGGCGCATGGTACTGCAGCCAGCATCATTTCCGTGAAGTGATTCCATTTGGGTCTGCCCTGCGTTATGCAGGTCGCCCGGCCTCCGCCTCTCCGGCGGTAGGGTATATGTCCGTTCACCAGAAGCAGCAACAAGATCTGGTCAATGACGCGCTGAACGTCGATTAATTAAAGGATACATAATGAGTAGCGTAGATATTCTTGTTCCCGACCTGCCTGAATCCGTAGCAGATGCGACCGTCGCCACCTGGCACAAAAAACCGGGCGATGCCGTTAAGCGCGATGAAGTGCTGGTAGAAATCGAAACTGACAAAGTGGTACTGGAAGTACCGGCTTCGGCGGATGGCGTTCTGGATGCGGTGCTGGAAGATGAAGGTACCACCGTCACCTCTCGTCAGATCCTGGGTCGCCTGCGTGAAGGCAACAGCGCGGGCAAAGAGTCCAGCGCCAAGTCTGATGAGAAAGCCTCTACCCCAGCGCAGCGCCAGCAGGCGTCTCTGGAAGAGCAAACTAACGACGCACTGAGCCCGGCGATCCGTCGTCTGCTGGCTGAGCACAGCCTGGACGCGGCAGCCATTAAAGGCACCGGTGTGGGTGGACGTCTGACGCGCGAAGATATCGAAAAGCACCTGGCGAAAGCGCCTGCGAAAGCAGAAGCCAAAGCCCCTGCGGCAGCACCGGCAGCGCAGCCTGCTCTGGGCGCACGCAGCGAAAAACGCGTGCCGATGACTCGCCTGCGTAAGCGTGTGGCCGAGCGTCTGCTGGAAGCGAAAAACTCCACCGCGATGCTGACCACCTTCAACGAAGTGAACATGAAGCCAATCATGGACCTGCGTAAGCAGTACGGTGACGCGTTTGAAAAACGTCACGGTATCCGTCTGGGCTTTATGTCCTTCTACGTGAAGGCGGTGGTTGAAGCGCTGAAACGCTACCCGGAAGTAAACGCCTCTATCGACGGCGATGACGTGGTTTACCACAACTACTTCGACGTCAGCATGGCGGTTTCTACCCCGCGTGGCCTGGTGACCCCGGTTCTGCGTGACGTAGATACCCTGGGCATGGCTGATATCGAGAAAAACATCAAAGAGCTGGCTGTGAAAGGCCGCGACGGCAAGCTGACCGTAGACGACCTGACCGGCGGTAACTTCACCATTACCAACGGCGGCGTATTTGGTTCGCTGATGTCTACCCCGATCATTAACCCGCCGCAGAGCGCGATCCTGGGTATGCATGCCATTAAAGATCGCCCTATGGCGGTAGACGGTAAAGTTGAGATCCTGCCGATGATGTACCTGGCGCTCTCTTACGACCACCGCCTGATCGACGGCCGCGAGTCCGTGGGCTTCCTGGTAGCGATTAAAGAGCTGCTGGAAGATCCAACGCGTCTGCTGCTGGACGTCTAGTCACGTTTTAGCGTCACCTGCCCTGTAGGCCGGATAAGCGTAGCGCCATCCGGCACACACACCGCGCCGGTCTACAGGTTTGAAGATAACGATTACCCTGAAGGATGGATAGAACACATGAACTTACATGAATATCAGGCCAAACAGCTGTTTGCCCGGTATGGCTTACCGGCTCCGGTGGGTTATGCCTGTACTACCCCGCGTGAAGCAGAAGAAGCCGCATCTAAAATCGGTTCCGGCCCGTGGGTAGTTAAATGTCAGGTTCACGCTGGTGGCCGTGGTAAAGCGGGCGGTGTGAAGGTTGTTAAGAGCAAAGAAGAAATTCGTGCGTTTGCTGAACATTGGCTCGGCAAACGTCTGGTGACGTACCAGACAGATGCAAACGGCCAGCCGGTTAACCAGATCCTGGTTGAAGCGGCGACCGACATCGCGAAAGAGCTGTACCTGGGCGCGGTTGTTGACCGTAGCTCCCGTCGCGTAGTGTTCATGGCGTCTACCGAAGGCGGCGTGGAAATCGAAAAAGTGGCGGAAGAAACCCCGCACCTGATCCACAAAGTGGCTATCGATCCGCTGGCGGGCCCAATGCCTTACCAGGGTCGTGAGCTGGCGTTCAAACTGGGCCTGGAAGGCAAGCTGGTTCAGCAGTTCACCAAGATCTTCATGGGTCTGGCGAACATTTTCCTGGAGCGCGATCTGGCGCTGATCGAGATCAACCCGCTGGTGATCACCACCCAGGGCGACCTGATCTGCCTCGACGGCAAGCTGGGCGCTGACGGCAACGCGCTGTTCCGTCAGTCCGATCTGCGTGAAATGCGCGATCAGTCTCAGGAAGACCCGCGTGAAGCACAGGCTGCACAGTGGGAACTGAACTACGTGGCGCTGGATGGCAACATCGGCTGCATGGTTAACGGTGCGGGCCTGGCAATGGGCACCATGGACATCGTTAAGCTGCACGGCGGTGAGCCAGCAAACTTCCTCGACGTAGGCGGTGGCGCAACCAAAGAGCGCGTAACCGAAGCGTTCAAAATCATCCTCTCTGACGACAACGTGAAGGCGGTTCTGGTTAACATCTTCGGCGGCATCGTGCGTTGCGACCTGATTGCCGACGGCATCATCGGTGCAGTAGAAGAAGTGGGTGTTAACGTACCGGTTGTTGTGCGTCTGGAAGGTAACAACGCTGAACTCGGCGCGAAAAAACTGGCTGACAGCGGCCTGAATATTATTGCAGCGAAAAGTCTGACGGATGCAGCTCAGCAGGTTGTTGCCGCAGTGGAGGGGAAATAATGTCAGTTTTAATTAATAAAGATACCAAGGTTATCTGCCAGGGCTTCACCGGTAGCCAGGGGACATTCCACTCCGAACAGGCGATTGCCTACGGTACGCAGATGGTTGGCGGTGTAACGCCAGGCAAAGGCGGCACCACGCACCTGGGCCTGCCGGTGTTCAACACCGTGCGTGAAGCGGTAGAAGCGACGGGCGCAACCGCGACCGTGATCTACGTTCCAGCGCCGTTCTGCAAAGACTCTATTCTGGAAGCGATCGACGCAGGCATCAAACTGATCATCACCATCACCGAAGGTATCCCGACGCTGGATATGCTGACCGTGAAGGTGAAGCTGGATGAAGCGGGCGTGCGCATGATCGGCCCGAACTGCCCAGGCGTTATCACCCCGGGCGAATGCAAAATCGGCATCATGCCGGGTCACATTCATAAGCCGGGCAAAGTGGGCATCGTTTCCCGTTCCGGTACCCTGACCTATGAAGCGGTTAAGCAGACCACTGACTACGGTTTCGGCCAGTCCACCTGTGTGGGCATCGGCGGTGACCCGATCCCTGGCTCTAACTTCATCGACATCCTGAAGCTGTTCCAGGAAGATCCGCAGACCGAAGCGATCGTAATGATTGGTGAGATCGGCGGTAGCGCAGAAGAAGAAGCCGCTGCTTACATCAAAGAGCACGTGACCAAGCCGGTTGTGGGTTACATCGCGGGTGTGACCGCTCCGAAAGGCAAGCGTATGGGTCACGCAGGCGCGATCATCGCTGGTGGTAAAGGTACGGCTGATGAGAAATTCGCAGCGCTGGAAGCCGCAGGCGTGAAGACCGTTCGCAGCCTGGCGGATATCGGCGAAGCACTGAAATCCATCATTAAGTAAGTCCTCTCTGCGCCCTGAATGGGGCGCGTTGAAATAAAAAAAATGTCCGTTTCGACATGGTTGGCCGCTGTAAAGCGGCCTTTTTTATTGCCTGCGTTTGGCGACAAGCGTGAACTTGTAATCGTCGGTATTGAACACGTTGCGGCTGTATTCAAATACCCGTCCGTCCTTTAGAAACCCGCGCGAGACTTTTTCCAGGATCGGCTTTGTCGGATCGAGCGACAGTGCGGCAATCGCCTCTTCTGACGGCATGATCGGCACCAGTTCCTGCTCGCTGCGATCGATAACCAGCTTTTTGATCTGCTCAACGTAGTGGTATTTCGAATTCTCCATCACTTCCCAGGTAAGGTCGGGGAACATCGCCAGCGGCATCCACGTTTCTTCCAGATTCACCGGTTTTTGTTTGATAAAGCGGACGCGTTTGACGTGCCAGACTTTATCGTCCGGGTTGATCGCCAGCCTTGCTGCGAGCCTCTCATCGGCTTTCACCACTTCGAAGACGCTGACGTCGCTGTGTGTATCGACGTTTCGGTCCGCCAGCTTTTCGTAAAAGCCGGTGAGCTGGTAAATGTCGTAGTTAACGCGCTCTTCTTTTACGTAGGTGCCGCTGCCCTGAATGCTCTCGACGATCTGCTCTTCCGTAAGCAGCTTCAGCGCTTGTCTCACCGTTACACGGCTCACGTTGAACGCCTCCTGAAGGCTGGATTCCGTCGGTAACGCATCGCCAGGTTTTAACTCACCCGCATTGATTTTCTCGCGAAGCGCATCGGCTATCTGCCGGTACATCGGTTTGTTACCCATAGAATCTGCCTTTCTAATACCTTTTCACGGAATTATGCCTTCAGCGTAAAATTTGTAAATAATACAATTTAAATACAAATTTACGTTGTTAGTGAAAGTGATCACATAAATGTATTGAATTGCCTGCCACAATTGCCGCCAGACAATAACAAATTACGTGTGAGGATCTTATGAACCTGACGACTCTGACCCACTCCAGTGCTGTCTGCGTGCAGGCGCACTATGCCAGCCGTGATGAGGCAATTCGCCAGCTTACGATGCGACTGGTGGCGCTGGGCAAAATTACCGATGGCGATGCATTTCTGGCGGAGGTCTACCGTCGTGAATCTCAGGGGCCGACCGCACTGGGGGAAGGGCTGGCTGTCCCGCATGGTAAATCGAGCGTGGTGAAGGAAGCGGCTTTTGCGGTTGCTACGCTGAGCGAACCGCTGGAGTGGGAGGGGGTGGACGGCCCTGAAAACGTTGAGCTGATCGTCCTGCTTGCCATCCCGCCTGCTGAAGCCGGATCCACGCATATCCAGGTACTGACGGCGCTGACGTCTCGCCTGGCAGATGATGCACTCCGGGAACGCGTTATGGCTGCAGCGACGGCGGAGGATCTGCTTGATGCGCTGAACGGTGGCTCGCAGGAAGACGAGGTTGCCACACGGGTGAATGCACCAACCGTCATCTGCGTCACCGCCTGTCCGGCCGGGATTGCCCATACCTATATGGCAGCTGAGTACCTGGAAAAAGCGGGACGTAAGCTGGGCGTCAACGTTGTGGTCGAAAAGCAGGGGGCGAATGGCATTGAGGGGCGCATCACCGCGCAGCAGTTGCAGGAGGCCAAAGCGTGCATCTTTGCCGCAGAAGTGGCGATCAAAGAGAGCGAGCGTTTTCAGGGGATCCCCGCCATTTCCGTGCCCGTCGCGGAACCCCTGCGCCATGCTGAAGCGCTCATTGAGCGCGCGCTGGCATTACCGTCTTCGTCTGAAGCACTGCCCGGACAGGCAGAAAAAAAGAGCGTTAAGACGGAGCTTAAGCAGGCGCTCCTTAGCGGTATCTCCTTTGCGGTGCCGCTGATCGTCGCCGGCGGGACGGTGCTCGCCGTGTCGGTACTGCTGGCGCAAATCCTTGGCCTGCAACACCTGTTCGACCAAGAAAACTCATGGCTGTGGATGTACCGCAAGCTTGGCGGCGGCATGCTCGGCATTTTGATGGTCCCTGTTCTGGCGGCCTATACCGCTTACTCGCTGGCGGATAAACCCGCGCTGACGCCGGGCTTTGCGGCCGGCCTTGCGGCCAATATGATCGGCTCCGGTTTTCTGGGGGCTATCATCGGCGGGCTGATTGCGGGTTACCTGATGCGCTGGGTGAAAAATCACATTCGCCTGAGTAGCCGCTTCAACGGTTTTTTAACCTTTTATCTCTATCCGGTTATTGGCGTACTGGGGGCGGGCAGCCTGATGCTGTTTGTGATCGGTGAGCCGGTGGCCTGGCTTAATACTACGCTCACCGCCTGGCTTAACGGTTTGTCCGGCGCGAATGCGCTGCTCCTGGGGGCGATCCTCGGGTTTATGTGCTCATTCGATTTGGGTGGCCCGGTTAACAAAGCCTCATACGCGTTCTGCCTGGGCGCGATGGCTAACGGGGTATACGGTCCCTATGCCATCTTTGCCTCCGTCAAAATGGTGTCGGCCTTCACCGTCACGGCGTCAACATTGCTGGCACCGAAACTGTTTAAACCGTTTGAAATTGAAACCGGTAAATCCACCTGGCTGCTTGGACTCGCGGGCATCACCGAAGGGGCGATTCCGATGGCGATTGAAGATCCGCTTCGCGTCATTGGTTCATTTGTTCTCGGCTCCATGGTAACAGGCGCGATTGTCGGCGCGATGGGGATCGGGTTGTCCACGCCGGGGGCCGGTATTTTCTCTCTCTTTTTACTTCACGATGCCGGGTTGAGCGGTGTGGTTGCGGCGGCGGGCTGGTTTGGCGCGGCGCTGGTGGGTACAGCAATCTCCACCTTTATTCTGCTGCTCTGGCGACGCCAGGCGGTGAAAAAGGGCAACTACGTCACTGAAGACGCCATACCGTAACAACGCACAAACAGGAAACGAAGATGAAAGCTGTATCTCGCGTTCATATCACGCCGCATATGCACTGGGACCGTGAGTGGTACTTCACCACCGAAGAGTCGCGTATTCTTCTGGTCAATAATATGGAAGAGATCCTGACCCGTCTGGAGCAGGATGACGAGTATAAATATTATGTCCTCGATGGACAGACGGCGGTGCTGGAGGATTATTTTGCCGTCGTGCCTGAAAACCGCTCGCGAGTGAAAGCGCTTGTGGAGCGCGGAAAGTTGATTATCGGCCCCTGGTATACCCAGACCGATACCACGATTGTCAGCGGTGAGTCGATTGTCCGCAACCTGATGTACGGCATGCGCGACTGTATGGCGTTCGGCGAGTCGATGAAGATCGGCTATCTGCCAGATTCGTTTGGTATGTCCGGCCAGCTACCGCATATCTATAACGGGTTTGGCATTACGCGCACGATGTTCTGGCGAGGCTGCTCCGAACGACACGGGACCGATAAAACCGAGTTTCTCTGGCAGAGCCAGGACGGCAGTGAAGTGACGGCGCAGGTACTGCCGCTGGGCTACGCGATTGGTAAGTACTTACCGGAGGACGAAGCAGGGCTGAGAAAACGGCTCGACAGCTATTTCGAGGTACTGGAAAACGCCTCCGTTACCAAAGAGATTTTACTGCCCAACGGTCACGACCAGATGCCGCTGCAGCAGAATATTTTCGCGGTGATGGATAAGCTTCGTGAAATCTATCCCCAGCGTCAATTTGTGATGAGTCGGTTTGAAGAGGTGTTTGATTATATCGACGCGCACCGCGACGAACTGGCGACGCTGAAAGGCGAGTTTATCGACGGGAAATACATGCGTGTGCACCGCACCATCGGCTCCACGCGCATGGACATTAAAATCGCCCATGCGCGTATCGAGAACAAAATCGTCAATATCCTCGAGCCGCTGGCGGCGCTTGCCTGGACGCTGGGCTTCGACTACCACCACGGCCTCCTGGAGAAGATGTGGAAAGAGATCCTCAAAAACCACGCTCACGACAGCATCGGCTGCTGCTGCAGCGATAAGGTGCACCGCGAGATTGTTTCCCGCTTTGAACTGGCTGAGGACATGGCGGACAACCTGGTGCGTTTCTATATGCGCAAGATTGTCGACAACATGCCGCAAAGCGACGCCGATAAGCTGGTGATGTTCAACCTGATGCCCTGGCCGCGTGAAGAGGTGATGAACACCACGATTCGGCTGCGGGCCAGCCAGTTCAGACTGCGGGATGAAAAAGGCAACGAGATCCCCTATTTCATTCGCAGCGCGCGCGAACTCGACCCCGGCCTTATTGACCGGCAGATTGTCCATTACGGCAATTACGACCCGTTTATGGAGTTTGATATTCAGCTCAGCCAGATACTGCCATCGATGGGCTACCGTACGCTGTATATCGAGCCGAACGTGGCCGGGAAGGTGCTCCCGGCGGTGAAAAATGCCGAATCCTTACTTGAAAATGCCTTCTGGCAGATTGATTTAAATGGCGACGGTACGCTGCGCCTGCGCGATAAAGAAAGCGGGCTTATTTATGACCGCGTACTGGAAATCGAAGAGAGTTCGGACGATGGCGATGAGTACGACTACTCGCCTTCCCGGGAAGAGTGGAGGCTCACGTCAGCGCAGGGCGAGCATGAGGTTGAGGTCACGCACGAAGGCTGGCAGAGCAGGGCGGCTATCCGCCATCGGATCGCCGTTCCGACAAATCTGGATGAACGCGCGGCGCGCCAGCGAAACGGCTCACTCAACGTAGAGTTTGACGTCACGCTTAGCCATAACAGCAGGCGTATTGATGTGGCCGTGCGTCTGGAAAACCAGGCTAACGACCACCGCGTTCGCGTACTGATCCCTACGCCGTTTATGACAGATGACGTGTTAGCGGATACGCAGTTTGGCTCGCTCACTCGCCCGGTGCAGGACGCGGCGATGGCGACCTGGCGTGAGGAGGGCTGGAAAGAAGCGCCGGTTCCCGTCTGGAATTTACTCAACTATGCCGTCCTGCAGGAAAAGCGCAACGGGCTGGCGCTCTTCACCGAGGGACTGCGCGAGTTTGAAGTGGTGGGCGATGACAAAAAAGCATTCGCTTTAACCTTGTTGCGCGGCGTGGGGCTGCTCGGGAAAGAGGATTTGCTGCTGCGTCCAGGCAGACCTTCGGGGATCAAAATGCCTGTTCCTGACTCTCAGGTACGCGGGCCGTTAACCTGTCGCTTTAGCCTCTTCAGCTTTAGCGGTACGCCAGAAAACGCGGGCGTCGCACAGCAGGCTAAATCGTGGTTAACACCGGTACAGTGCTATAACAAAATTCCCTGGGATGCGATGAAACTGAATCGTGCGTCGTTTATCACGCCGGAAAGTTACAGTCTGTTAGCGCTTTCGCCAACGGGATGTGTGCTCAGTACGCTCAAAAAGGCTGAAGATCGTGATGAGCTCATTCTCCGCCTGTTCAACCCTTCGGCGTCCAGCGCATGTGACGCGACGTTATCCATGAACCCAACGGTGAAACGGTGGCGCGAAACGGACATGAACGAACGGATAATGGATCGGTGTGAAGAAGAGGGTATTGTCGGGGCATTCAGGCCGGGGCAGTCGCGAACCTTTAGTATTCTTTTCGCCTGAACCAGCGAGACAAAAAGGCTGCAGAGAAGGCGGCCTTTTTTCATTAAATAGTCACACAGCGGTGTTAACTTATAGGGTGTCAAAAGTAAATTAAATGTAATTTCGGAGGGTTGCATAAATGCAATGGAAAAATAACCTGGCCCGACTACGCTTTATTGTTTGTCCCCCGTTGAAATGTTGCTTTCTTTTGCGTTAATTAAAATCACTTCTGTTTATATTTTTTCCCGTCTTCGATAACCAATCTCATCTTTGCATGCACATATCATTAACATGGTTTTTACCATTCTCACCATGATTAAACATGGTTAACATCAATGGTTGTTTTTGATTTAAATCAAAGTTTAATCCTTGGAAAATCTCATCAAAAGGCGCTAAATTGTCCCGGATCAAAATGGCCGAAAAGTGGTAATTTTGCTATAAATTGATCGTCGTCGAAAAACGTAAATGTGATTCAATAAAAACCTGTTTATTGTAAGGGTTTTGCAGCGTATTATATTTGCGGGATCAATTTGAGTTTTTTATTAACCTATTTGTAACCTGGCATCATCGTTTTTATCCTTCTCCAGGGTAATAACGACGACAAGGATGCGAATAATTTGTATTGGGGCATGCGTGTGGATCTCTCTTTGACGGGGTTCACTCTCGGAGTCTTCATGCGATGAGCAAGGAGTCATAATGTTAGACGTAGTCGAACTGTCGCGCTTACAGTTTGCCTTGACCGCGATGTACCACTTCCTGTTTGTGCCACTGACGCTCGGTATGGCGTTCCTGCTGGCCATCATGGAAACGGTTTACGTCCTCTCCGGCAAACAGATTTATAAAGATATGACCAAGTTCTGGGGCAAGTTGTTTGGTATCAACTTTGCACTGGGCGTGGCAACCGGTCTGACCATGGAGTTCCAGTTCGGGACTAACTGGTCTTACTATTCCCACTATGTAGGGGATATCTTCGGTGCGCCGCTGGCCATTGAAGGTCTGATGGCCTTCTTCCTCGAATCCACCTTTGTAGGTCTGTTCTTCTTCGGTTGGGACCGTCTGGGTAAAGTCCAGCATATGGCGGTAACCTGGCTGGTGGCATTAGGCTCTAACCTGTCCGCGCTGTGGATCCTGGTGGCGAACGGCTGGATGCAAAACCCAATCGCATCCGATTTCAACTTCGAAACCATGCGCATGGAGATGGTCAGCTTTGCTGAGCTGGTCCTGAACCCGGTTGCTCAGGTTAAATTCGTTCACACCGTGGCTTCTGGCTATGTGTGCGGTGCGATGTTCGTACTGGGCATCAGCTCTTACTACATGCTGCGCGGTCGTGACTTTGCTTTCGCAAAACGCTCCTTTGCTATCGCAGCAAGCTTTGGTATGGCGGCAATTCTGTCTGTTATTGTTCTCGGTGATGAATCCGGTTACGAAATGGGCGACGTGCAGAAAACCAAGCTGGCCGCTATTGAAGCAGAATGGGAAACCCAACCGGCTCCGGCGGCATTTACCCTGTTTGGTATTCCCGATCAGGAAGCGCAGGAAAACCGCTTCGCCATTCAGATCCCTTACGCTCTGGGCATCATCGCCACGCGCTCCGTCGACAAACAGGTGACTGGCCTGAAAGATCTGATGGTGCAGCACGAAGAGCGTATCCGTAACGGGATGAAAGCTTACTCGCTGCTGGAACAGCTGCGCGCCGGTTCAACCGATCAGGCCGTTCGCGATCAGTTTAACGACGTGAAGAAAGACCTGGGTTACGGCCTGCTGCTGAAACGCTATACCCCGAACGTCTCCGACGCGACGGAAGCGCAAATCCAGATGGCAACCAAAGACTCGATTCCACGCGTTGCACCGCTGTACTTCGCGTTCCGTATCATGGTGGGCTGCGGCATCATCATGCTGCTGATTATCGCGGCGTCCTTCTGGTCCGTGATTCGCAACCGTATCGGTGAGAAAAAATGGCTGCTGCGCACCGCGCTGTACGGTATTCCTCTGCCATGGATCGCTATCGAATCCGGCTGGTTTGTTGCGGAGTATGGCCGTCAGCCATGGGCAATCGGTGAGGTGCTGCCGACGGCAGTAGCGAACTCGTCCCTGACTGCGGGTGACCTGATCTTCTCCATGCTGCTGATTTGCGGTCTGTACACCCTGTTCCTGGTGGCTGAACTGTTCCTGATGTTCAAGTTCGCGCGCCTTGGCCCAAGCAGCCTGAAAACCGGTCGCTATCACTACGAGCAGTCCATCGCGACTACTCAGCCGGCACGCTAAGACAGGAGTCATCAAATGATCGATTATGAAGTATTGCGTTTTATCTGGTGGCTGTTGATTGGCGTTCTGCTGATCGGTTTTGCGGTCACTGATGGTTTCGACATGGGGGTAGGGATGCTTACCCGTTTCCTCGGTCGTAATGACACCGAGCGTCGAATTATGATCAACTCCATCGCCCCTCACTGGGACGGTAACCAGGTGTGGCTGATCACCGCGGGTGGCGCGCTGTTCGCTGCCTGGCCGATGGTCTACGCGGCTGCGTTCTCCGGCTTCTACGTGGCGATGATTCTGGTGCTGGCATCTTTATTCTTCCGTCCGGTAGGCTTCGACTACCGTTCCAAGATTGAAGATACCCGCTGGCGTAACATGTGGGACTGGGGCATCTTCATCGGTAGCTTTGTTCCGCCGCTGGTGATTGGCGTGGCATTCGGTAACCTGCTGCAGGGCGTACCGTTCCACATTGATGAATATATGCGTCTTTACTACACCGGTAACTTCTTCCAGCTGCTGAATCCGTTTGGTCTGCTGGCAGGCGTTGTTAGCGTGGCGATGATCATTACTCAGGGCGCGACCTATCTGCAGATGCGTACCGTGGGTGAACTGCACCTGCGTTCCCGTGCAACGGCGCAGGTTGCGGCGCTGGTCACTCTGGTTTGCTTCGCTCTGGCCGGTGTGTGGGTGGTGTACGGTATCGATGGTTACGTAGTGACGTCTGCGATCAACCATGTTGCGCCGTCTAACCCGCTGACTAAAGAAGTCGCGCGTCAGGCGGGTGCCTGGATGGTGAACTTCAACAATACCCCTGCTCTGTGGGCTATCCCGGCGCTGGGCGTACTGTTGCCACTGTTGACCGTGCTGACCTCTCGTCTGGAAAAAGGCGCTCTGGCGTTCGTGTTCTCTTCACTGACACTGGCGTGCATCATCCTGACGGCAGGTATTGCGATGTTCCCGTTCGTCATGCCATCCAGCACTATGATGAATGCTAGCCTGACCATGTGGGATGCAACCTCCAGCCAGCTGACGCTGAACCTGATGACCTATGTTGCCTGCGTGTTCGTACCGATTATTCTGCTCTACACCGCCTGGTGTTACTGGAAAATGTTCGGTCGTATCACCAAAGAACATATCGAAAGCAACACCCACTCTATGTACTAAGTAAGGAGCTGAATATGTGGTATTTCGCATGGATTTTAGGGACGCTTCTTGCCTGCGCATTTGGTGTCATCACTGCCCTGGCGCTTGAGCACGTCGAAGCGACCAAAGCGGGTGAAGAAAAACACTAATGAATATTATCGCAACGTTATATGCGGTAATGGACAAGCGCCCGTTACGGGCGCTTTCTTTAGTGATGGCATTACTGCTGGCGGGCTGCATCTTCTGGGACCCGTCGCGCTTCGCGGCAAAGACCAGCGCACTTGAGATCTGGCACGGCTTCCTCATCATGTGGGCGGTGTGCGCAGGGGTCATTCACGGCGTGGGCTTTCGTCCGAAAGCCGTTCACTGGCAGGGAATTTTCTGCCCGCTGATTGCCGATTTGGTTCTCCTTGCTGGTCTGATTTTCTTCTTCTTCTGAATAAGAAATGTCCTATAACGATATGGGCTTACCCGAGCCCATAAAAATTTACTCTCCGTTTACTTTCTCCCATTCCAAACCATCATTCCCGCGCGTATAGTAGCGAAGTTTAAAAGCTCTAACTTTTGTTGCATTACTGGGATGTAAAGTGAATACAACGCTGTTTCGATGGCCGGTTCGTGTCTACTACGAAGATACCGATGCCGGTGGTGTGGTCTACCACGCCAGCTACGTTGCTTTTTATGAACGGGCACGCACAGAGATGCTGCGCCATCATCACTTTAGTCAACAGGTGCTGTTGGCTGAGCGAGTTGCCTTCGTGGTACGCAAGATGACGCTTGAGTATTTTGCGCCTGCCAGACTCGACGATATGCTCGAAGTCCAAACTGAAATTACATCAATGCGCGGAACCTCACTGGTTTTCACGCAGCGGATAGTCAATGCAGAGAACACCGTACTGAACTCAGCTGAAGTACTGATTGTCTGTGTTGATCCAACCATAATGAAGCCTCGTGCGCTTCCTAAGTCTATTGTCGCGGAGTTTAAGCAGTGACTGACATGAATATCCTTGATTTGTTCCTGAAGGCTAGCCTTCTGGTTAAACTTATCATGTTGATTTTGATTGGTTTTTCAATCGCATCCTGGGCCATCATTATCCAGAGAACGCGTATTCTTAATGCCGCTGGTCGTGAAGCCGAAGCGTTTGAAGACAAGTTCTGGTCGGGTATCGAACTTTCTCGTCTGTACCAGGAAAGCCAGGGGCGCCGTGATAATCTTTCAGGCTCCGAACAAATTTTCTATAGCGGATTCAAAGAGTTTGCCCGCTTACATCGCGCGAATAACCACGCGCCGGAAGCGGTGGTAGAAGGTGCGTCGCGTGCGATGCGCATTTCCATGAACCGCGAACTGGAAACCCTTGAGACGCACATTCCGTTCCTCGGCACTGTGGGTTCCATCAGCCCGTATATCGGTCTGTTTGGTACCGTGTGGGGGATCATGCACGCCTTTATCGCGTTAGGCGCGGTGAAGCAGGCGACGTTGCAGATGGTTGCGCCGGGTATCGCTGAAGCACTGATTGCGACCGCTATCGGTCTGTTTGCGGCAATCCCGGCGGTTATGGCTTACAACCGTCTGAACCAGCGCGTGAACAAACTGGAACTGAACTACGACAACTTTATGGAAGAGTTCACCGCGATTCTGCACCGTCAGGCGTTTACCAGTACCGAGAGCAACAAGGGGTAAACCATGGCCAGATCGCGTGGACGAGGTCGTCGCGAGCTCAAGTCCGAAATCAATATCGTTCCACTGCTGGACGTACTGCTGGTACTGCTGCTGATCTTTATGGCGACAGCGCCGATCATTACCCAGAGCGTGGAAGTTGATCTGCCGGATGCGACAGAATCACAGGCGGTAAGCACCAATGACGATCCTCCGGTCATCATTGAGGTTTCCGGTGTAGGGCAGTACAGCGTAGTGGTCGAGAAAGATCGTATGGATCAACTGCCACCCGAGCAGGTTATTGCTGAAGCGCAACGACGCCTGGAGTCAAATCCGAAAACGGTCTTCTTAATCGGTGGCGCGAAAGACGTGCCTTACGATGAAATTATTAAAGCGCTGAACTTGCTACATAGTGCGGGCGTTAAGTCTGTTGGCTTAATGACTCAGCCTATTTGATCATCTGCGTAGTTTTTGGGAACCGATAGTGTCAAAGGCAACCGAACAGAACGACAAGCTTAAGCGAGCGATAATCGTCTCCGCAGTGCTGCACGTTATTCTTTTTGCAGCGCTGATCTGGAGTTCGTTCGACGAGCACATTGATGCATCAGCTGGCGGCGGTGGGGGGTCTTCCATCGATGCCGTCATGGTGGATCCCGGTGCGGTAGTGCAGAACTATAATCGTCAGCAACAGCAGCAGGCGAGCGCAAAACGTGCTGAAGAGCAGCGTGAAAAACAGGCGCAACAGCAAGCGGAAGAACTGCGTGAAAAGCAGGCCGCGGAGCAGGAGCGTCTGAAGCAGCTTGAGAAAGAGCGTTTGCAGGCGCAGGACGCGGCGAAAGAGCAGGCTGAACAGCAGAAACAGGCTGAAGCCGCAGCGAAGAAAGCGCAAGAACAGCAGAAACAGGCGGAGGAGGCTGCGGCCAAAGCCGCTGCGGATGCGAAAGCACAGGCAGATGCGCAGGCTAAATTAGCCGCAGACGCTGCGAAGAAAGCCGCTGCTGACGCTCAGAAGAAAGCTGAAGCGGAAGCCGCGAAAAAAGCTGCTGCCGATGCTCAGAAGAAAGCTGAAGCGGAAGCCGCGAAGAAAGCCGCTGCTGATGCTCAGAAGAAAGCCGAAGCGGAAGCCGCGAAGAAAGCCGCTCAGGAAGCAGAGAAGAAAGCTGCTGCCGAGGCGGCGAAGAAAGCGGCTGCTGCCGAGAAAGCCGCAGCTGAAAAAGCGGCCGCCGCAGAAAAAGCCGCAGCCGATAAAAAAGCTGCAGCCGCGAAGGCCGCTGCCGATAAGAAAGCAGCCGCCGAAAAAGCCGCTGCGAAAAAGGCTGCTGCCGCTGAAAAAGCTGCCGCTGCTGCAGGCGTTGACGATCTGCTGGGCGATCTCAGTTCAGGTAAGAATGCACCGAAAACGGGTGGCGGAGCGAAAGGAAACAACGCAGCGCCGTCTGGAAGTGGTAACACTAAGAGTAACGGTGCATCAGGCGCTGAAATCAACGGTTATGCCGCGCAGATTAAATCCGCTATCGAAAGCCGATTTTATGATGCGTCTTCCTACACCGGTAAAACGTGTACGCTGCGTATAAAACTGGCGCCGGATGGGATGCTGCTCGATATTCAGTCTGAAGGTGGCGATCCAGCCTTATGTACTGCTGCACTGGCTGCAGCGCGTCAGGCGAAGATGCCAAAACCGCCTTCTCAGGCCGTGTATGAAGTCTTTAAAAATGCGCCACTGGACTTCAAACCTTAAGTTACATTTTCCCCGTGCAAACGGGGGAAAATAGACCAGGTTTAGTCACAGGGTTCAGGTAGTTTTGTCTATTTGAGTTTGTTAACATTCTGCTAAATTATCGTGGGTAAGGTTACCCAGATAAGGGAGATATGATGAAGCAGGCATTACGTGTAGCATTTAGTTTTTTAATGCTGTGGGCAGCTGTGCTGCATGCAGAAGTACGTATCGAGATCACCCAGGGGGTGGACTCGGCGCGCCCAATCGGCGTTGTTCCGTTCCAGTGGGCTGGCCCGGGTGCGGCGCCTGAAGACATCGGCGGCATTGTAGCCGCTGACCTGCGTAACAGCGGCAAATTCAACCCATTAGATCGTTCTCGCCTGCCACAGCAGCCGGGCACCGCGCAGGAAGTACAGCCTGCGGCGTGGTCTGCGCTGGGTATTGATGCGGTCGTGGTCGGTCAGGTAACGCCTGCCCCAGACGGTGGCTACAACGTGGCTTATCAGCTGGTCGATACCGGCGGTGCGCCAGGTACCGTTCTGGCTCAGAACACGTATAAAGTGAACAAGCAGTGGCTGCGCTATGCGGGCCACACCGCAAGTGACGAAGTGTTTGAGAAGCTGACCGGTATAAAAGGTGCATTCCGTACTCGTATCGCTTACGTGGTTCAGACCAACGGCGGTCAGTTCCCGTATGAGCTGCGCGTTTCTGACTACGATGGCTACAACCAGTTCACCGTTCACCGTTCTCCACAGCCGCTGATGTCTCCGGCGTGGTCTCCTGACGGTTCCAAACTGGCCTACGTCACCTTCGAAAGCGGTCGTTCTGCGCTGGTTATCCAGACGCTGTCTAACGGTGCCGTGCGTCAGGTTGCGTCGTTCCCACGTCACAACGGTGCGCCTGCGTTCTCTCCGGATGGCTCAAAACTGGCCTTTGCCCTGTCTAAAACCGGTAGCCTGAACCTGTACGTGATGGACATCGGTTCTGGTCAGATTCGTCAGGTGACGGATGGCCGTAGCAACAACACCGAACCAACCTGGTTCCCGGACAGCCAGAACCTGGCCTTCACGTCTGACCAGGCAGGTCGTCCACAAGTTTATAAAGTGAATATCAACGGCGGAGCGCCGCAGCGTATTACCTGGGAAGGTTCTCAGAACCAGGATGCTGACGTCAGTGCCGATGGTAAAACGATGGTAATGGTCAGTTCTGCGGGTGGTCAGCAGCACATTGCCAAACAAGATCTGGTAACGGGTGGCGTGCAAGTTCTCTCGTCAACGTTCCTGGATGAAACGCCAAGTCTGGCACCTAACGGCACGATGGTAATCTACAGCTCTTCTCAGGGGATGGGATCTGTGCTGAATCTGGTTTCTACAGATGGGCGTTTCAAAGCGCGTATTCCGGCAACTGATGGACAGGTAAAATCACCTGCCTGGTCGCCGTATCTGTAAATAATAATTAATTGATTACTAAAGGAATCTTAGAAATGCAACTGAACAAAGTGCTGAAGGGGCTGATGATCGCTCTGCCTGTAATGGCAATCGCAGCGTGTTCTTCTAACAAGAACGCAAGCAATGACCAGAGCGGTGAAGGCATGATGGGTGCCGGCACCGGTATGGACGCTAACGGCAATGGCAACATGTCTTCTGAAGAGCAAGCGCGTCTTCAGATGCAGCAGCTGCAGCAGAACAACATCGTTTACTTCGATCTGGATAAATACGACATCCGTTCTGATTTCGCTGCGATGCTGGATGCTCACGCTAACTTCCTGCGTAGCAACCCGTCTTACAAAGTCACCGTAGAAGGTCACGCGGACGAACGTGGTACTCCAGAGTACAACATCTCCCTGGGTGAACGTCGTGCTAACGCTGTTAAAATGTACCTGCAGGGTAAAGGCGTTTCTGCTGACCAGATCTCCATCGTTTCTTACGGTAAAGAAAAACCTGCAGTACTGGGTCACGACGAAGCGGCTTACTCCAAAAACCGTCGTGCCGTACTGGTTTACTAAGAGAATGGCATGAGCAGTAACTTCAGACATCATCTCATGAGTCTGTCGTTACTGGTTGGAATAGCGGCCCCCTGGGCCGCTTTTGCTCAGGCACCAATCAGTAGTGTCGGCTCAGGCTCGGTAGAAGACCGGGTCACTCAACTCGAGCGTATTTCTAACGCTCACAGTCAGCTTTTAACCCAACTCCAGCAGCAGCTTTCCGATAACCAAAATGATATTGACTCTCTCCGCGGCCAGATCCAGGAAAGCCAGTATCAGTTGAACCAGGTTGTGGAACGCCAGAAGCAGATCTTGCTGCAGATGGACAGCCTGAGTAGCGGTGGTGCAGCAGCACAGCCAGCTGCGGGCGACCAAAGCGGTGCGGCGACAGCGACACCTGCTCCGACAGCAGATGCGCCAGCCTCTTCAGGCGCGCCTGTACAGAGCGGTGACGCGAATACTGACTACAACGCGGCTATCGCCCTGGTGCAGGACAAATCTCGCCAGGACGACGCTATCGTTGCGTTTCAGAACTTCGTGAAGAAGTACCCTGATTCCACTTACCAGCCAAATGCGAACTACTGGCTCGGTCAGCTGAATTACAACAAGGGTAAAAAGGACGATGCGGCGTTTTATTTTGCCTCAGTGGTGAAAAATTACCCGAAATCGCCAAAAGCGCCGGATGCGATGTATAAGGTCGGCGTGATCATGCAGGACAAAGGTGACACTGCGAAGGCCAAAGCGGTGTATCAGCAGGTTGTCACAAAATTCCCGGGTACCGAAGGTGCCAAACAGGCGCAAAAACGTCTGAGTTCGATGGGATGATTATCGCATGACCAGAAATCGTGTTATTTCTGGTCGTGCCGCATGATTCGTAAGCAGTTAAGTGATCTTCATCGAAATTTTTGTTGCGCAGAATTCTTAAATCAGTAATATATGCCGCCGTTGCCACGGGATATCAAACAACGTGAAAACAGCGTAAAAGTGGGTCGTTAGCTCAGTTGGTAGAGCAGTTGACTTTTAATCAATTGGTCGCAGGTTCGAATCCTGCACGACCCACCACTTAACGCAAACCAGTAGTACAGAGTGGGTGATTAGCTCAGTTGGTAGAGCATCTCCTTTACACGGAGGGGGTCGGCGGTTCGAGCCCGTCATCACCCACCACTCGGGTCGTTAGCTCAGTTGGTAGAGCAGTTGACTTTTAATCAATTGGTCGCAGGTTCGAATCCTGCACGACCCACCACTTTCCGGTGGTACCGAGTAAAAATCTTCGAAGTCAGCACCCGAATGGGTCGTTAGCTCAGTTGGTAGAGCAGTTGACTTTTAATCAATTGGTCGCAGGTTCGAATCCTGCACGACCCACCACTTCGAAGAAAAAAATCCCGCAAGGGGTCGTTAGCTCAGTTGGTAGAGCAGTTGACTTTTAATCAATTGGTCGCAGGTTCGAATCCTGCACGACCCACCAGTGTAGAAAGGCGCCCTAAAGGCGCCTTTTTGCTATCTGCAGATCCTGAGCCTAAAACACACTGCCTGATGGCGCTGCGCTTATCAGGCCTACGAACAAAGTAGGTCGGGTAAGGCGAAGCCGCCACCCGACAAATGCTATGTGCACCTATACCCGGTGACTTTTCTTCTCAAATTCGCTATCTTGTTTAGTATATAAAACACAATTGCCGACCGTTTTGCTATGTTGCGCAAAATAAAGGCAATATTGTTAAGCCAGTAAAACGAGAAGCCATAATGAGTGTGATGTTTGATCCCGAAGCCGCAATCTATCCGTTTCCGCCAAAGCCTGTCCCGCTGAGTCTGGATGAAAAGCAGTTCTACCGCGAGAAGATCAAGCGTCTTCTCAAAGAACGAGATGCGGTAATGGTGGCCCATTACTACACCGACCCGGAAATCCAGCAGCTGGCGGAAGAGACCGGCGGATGTATTTCTGACTCACTGGAGATGGCACGCTTCGGGGCAAAACATCCCGCTTCCACGCTGCTGGTCGCTGGCGTGCGCTTTATGGGTGAAACGGCAAAAATTCTCAGCCCGGAAAAAACTATTCTGATGCCGACGCTCAACGCAGAGTGTTCTCTCGATCTCGGCTGCCCTGTTGAGGAATTCACCGCGTTCTGCGATGCCCATCCTGACCGCACCGTGGTGGTCTATGCCAATACGTCTGCGGCGGTAAAAGCCCGTGCAGACTGGGTGGTGACCTCCAGCATCGCCGTTGAACTGATTGAACATCTGGATAGCCTGGGCGAGAAAATTATCTGGGCGCCTGACCGCCATCTCGGTAATTACGTTCAGAAGCAAACAGGCGCAGATGTTCTCTGCTGGCAGGGCGCATGTATCGTTCACGACGAATTTAAGACTCAGGCGCTGACGCGTATGAAGGCGCTGTACCCGGAAGCGGCCATTCTGGTGCATCCAGAGTCGCCTCAGTCGATTGTCGATATGGCCGATGCGGTTGGCTCAACCAGCCAGCTCATCAACGCGGCCAGGACGCTGCCGCATAAGCAGCTTATCGTGGCTACCGATCGCGGTATCTTTTACAAAATGCAGCAGGCGGTGCCGGAAAAAGAGTTACTCGAAGCGCCAACCGCAGGCGAGGGGGCAACGTGCCGCAGCTGTGCGCACTGCCCGTGGATGGCGATGAACGGCCTGAAAGCGATTGCCGAAGGGCTCGAGACGGGCGGAGCAGCGCATGAAATTCATGTTGATGCGGCGTTGCGGGAAGGTGCGTTAATTCCGCTTAACCGCATGCTGCATTTTGCGGCTACACTACGTACTTAACTTATTCAGAACCGGGGAAAAGATGGATTTTTTTAGCACGCAGAACATTTTGGTTCATATACCGATTGGTGCGGGTGGCTATGACCTGTCATGGATTGAAGCCGTTGGCACGCTGGCGGGGTTACTCTGTATTTGGCTGGCGAGCCTGGAGAAGATCAGCAATTACGCGTTCGGGCTGATTAACGTCACGCTGTTTGCGATTATCTTCTTCCAGATCCAGCTCTACGCCAGCCTGCTTTTGCAGCTGTTTTTCTTTGCCGCCAATATTTACGGCTGGTACGCGTGGTCGCGTCAAAACAGCCAGCAGGAAGCCGAGCTGCAGATCCGCTGGCTGCCGCTGCCGAAAGCCATCGCCTGGCTTGTCGCCTGCGTGGCGGCCATTGGTTTGATGACCGTTTATATCAACCCGGTGTTTGCGTTTCTGACGCGCGTTGCCGTTTCGGTCATGTCCGGACTCGGTTTGAGTGTCACGATGCCTGAACTCCAGCCGGATGCCTTCCCGTTCTGGGATTCCTGCATGATGGTGCTGTCGATTGCGGCGATGATCCTGATGACCCGAAAATATGTCGAGAACTGGCTGCTGTGGGTCATCATCAACGTCATTAGCGTGGTGATTTTCGCCCTGCAGGGCGTCTATGCCATGTCGCTGGAATATCTGCTGCTGACCTTCATTGCCCTGAACGGCAGCCGTATGTGGATTAACAGCGCGCGTGAGCGAGGCTCTCGCGCGCTTTCCCACTAATGGTGATGATGTGAATGGCCGGACTGCGCCTCGTTCAGGTGGCAGTCTGGCCCGCTACAGGGCTGATACTCCATCTGGATCGTCGAATGGGCAATCTCATAGTGATGCTCCAGAAAATGCTGGATACGTTCGAGCAGCGCGTCGTGATCGTGGGGTGGGATCACCTGAACGTGCAGCGTCATGACCGGCTTTTCTCCGACCAGCCACACGTGAACGTGGTGGACGTTTCGCACCTCCGGAATCGAGCGGCTCAGATTTCGTCTCAGCTCACCAATGTCAATTGACGTGGGGGCACCTTCCAGCAACTCATTGACGCTCTCTTTCAACAGCCGCCAGGCGCTGCGTAGCACCAGACAGGAGACGAGCACCGAAAGAATCGGGTCGATGGGTGTCCATCCCGTCCCGAGAATAATCAGCGCAGCCACAATCGCCCCAACGGAGCCGAGCAGATCCCCCAGAACATGCAATGCCGCGGCACGCACATTGAGATTCTTTTCCCCGCTGCCGCGATGCAAAATCCAGAACGCCAGAATGTTGGCAATCAAGCCCGCTATTGCGATGACCATCATGGTGGTTCCGGCGACGGGCTGCGGGTGTCTGAAGCGCTGAACGGCTTCCCAGACGATCAGGATGGTTATCACCACTAGCGCAATCGCGTTAACGAAAGCGGCAAGCGTAGTGAGCCTGAGCCAGCCAAACGTGTGGCGAGCATTGGGTGGACGGCGTGAGAACTGGACGGCGAGCAGAGCAAACAGCAGGGCAGCCGCATCGGTAAGCATATGTCCCGCATCTGCCAGCAGGGCCAGAGAACCTGAAATTATCCCCCCAATGACCTCGATAACCATAAACGTTGCCGTGAAGCCAAACGCCAACAGCAGCCGTTTGGCATTCTCATCGCCGGAGGTGGGGGAAGGGGAGTGTGTGTGCGCCATGTCATCTTTCCTGATTTTGTAATTATTTTTAGTGTAGCGTTTTTAAGAGCTTAAATAAAAAAGGAGAGCACGCGCTCTCCTTTATTCAGATTACTCAGCGTTACTGCGTGGTACCGTCAGTTTTGGTATCCGCATCACTGCCGACTTTGTCATTTGGATCCGGACAGCGGCCGTCTTTACACATGGAGTTTTTGTGCACTTCATCTTTGGTCATGCCGTCGTGATTCATCGTGCCGGAATCCGTACCATTGGGATGTAGCATGGTGCCGCCGGTTTGGGTATTTCCGGAATTGATTTGGCTGTTATCGACATTATTTGGTGCGATGTTTTGTTTAGCATCAGGGGCGACCTGGCCAGCAGCGGCGGCTGCATTGGCATCGCCGTTGCTGTCTGATGAGCCCGTGTCAGCGGCCAGGACGCTACCGCTTGCCAGGGTGAGTGTGGCGGTCAGAAAGAGAGTTGCCAGTTTCGTCATTTTCATCATGCTGCTCCTGTTCTTGTCGTTACGCTGGATAACATTCTCCAACAGTGCATCTTGTTCAAAGGCGAAAGATACCAGCATACGGACTTACGTCAGTATGGAATCGTGTTTAATCACACAAAAATGGTTGTTACAGTTAAAAAGCTTAGGTTAGATCTCATTTTTCGCTATTTTGTGGCGATTTTTAGGCGAATTCCAGGAATTATCTGCGTGAAGTGTAAAAGCCCGTTTACACTTCCTGGCCGACAAGTTAGATTGAAAGCATTGCTTTCACTACTAAAGATATGGCAGAGCCGGAAAGAAGATGAATTATCAGAACGACGATTTACGCATTAAAGAGATCAATGAGTTATTACCTCCTGTAGCACTCCTTGAAAAATTCCCCGCCACTGAAAATGCTGCAAATACGGTGTCTCATGCCCGCAAAGCGATCCACAAGATCCTGAAAGGCAGCGACGATCGTCTTCTGGTGGTGATTGGCCCGTGCTCTATTCACGACCCGGCGGCCGCGAAAGAGTATGCTGCCCGCCTGCTCACCCTGCGTGAAGAGCTGAAAGGCGAGCTGGAAATCGTGATGCGCGTCTATTTTGAAAAACCGCGCACCACCGTGGGCTGGAAAGGGCTGATTAACGATCCGCATATGGATAACAGCTTCCAGATCAACGACGGTCTGCGCATTGCCCGCAAGCTGCTGCTGGAAATCAACGACAGCGGCCTGCCTGCCGCGGGTGAGTTCCTGGACATGATTACGCCACAATACCTGGCAGACCTGATGAGCTGGGGCGCAATTGGTGCCCGCACCACGGAATCTCAGGTTCACCGCGAGCTGGCGTCCGGCCTCTCTTGTCCGGTTGGTTTTAAAAACGGCACTGACGGGACCATTAAGGTGGCTATCGACGCCATCAACGCAGCGGGCGCGCCACACTGCTTCCTCTCCGTGACCAAATGGGGTCATTCCGCCATCGTGAATACAAGCGGTAACGGTGACTGCCATATCATTCTGCGCGGCGGCAAAGAGCCAAACTACAGCGCAAAACATGTCGCGGAAGTGAAAGTCGGGCTGGAAAAAGCCGGACTGGCGCCGCAGGTGATGATCGACTTCAGCCACGCCAACTCCAGCAAGCAGTTTAAAAAGCAGATGGAAGTGGGGGCAGACGTTTGCCAGCAGATCGCCAGCGGTGAGAAAGCGGTGATCGGGGTGATGATTGAAAGCCATCTGGTTGAAGGTAACCAGAATCTGGAAGGCAGTGAACCGCTGGTTTACGGTAAGAGCGTCACCGATGCCTGTATTGGCTGGGACGATACCGACGCCATCCTGCGTCAGCTGGCGATTGCGGTAAAAGCGCGTCGCGGCTGAGTCCTCAGGCACAAATAAAAAAGCGCGGAAGGCTCCGCGCTTTTTTTTATGCCTTGCGAAAATTACTTCGCTTTACCCTGGTTCGCAACAGCCGCTGCTTTCGCTGCGATCTCGTCCGCGTTACCCAGATAGTAATGTTTGATTGGTTTGAAGTTTTCGTCGAACTCATACACCAGCGGTACGCCAGTTGGGATGTTCAGCTCGAGGATTTCGTCTTCACCCATGTTGTCCAGGTATTTCACCAGCGCACGCAGGGAGTTACCGTGAGCGGCGATGATCACGCGCTCACCGCTTTTCAGACGTGGCAGAATGGTTTCATTCCAGTAAGGCACAACGCGGTCGATGGTCAGCGCCAGGCTTTCAGTTTGTGGCAGTTCTGCGTCGGTCAGTTTAGCGTAACGTGGGTCGTGACCCGGGTAGCGCTCGTCATCTTTGGTCAGCTCTGGCGGGGTTACCGCGAAGCCGCGACGCCACTGTTTAACCTGCTCGTCGCCATATTTCTCAGCGGTTTCCGCTTTGTTCAGACCCTGCAGCGCACCGTAGTGACGCTCGTTCAGTTTCCAGGATTTCTCAACCGGCAGCCAGGCCTGATCCAGTTCGTCCAGCACGTTCCACAGGGTGTGGATGGCACGTTTCAGCACAGAGGTGTAAGCAAAATCAAAGGTGAAGCCTTCGTCCTTCAGCAGTTTACCTGCCGCTTTGGCTTCGCTTACGCCTTTCTCAGACAGATCAACGTCGTACCAACCGGTGAAGCGGTTTTCGTTGTTCCACTGGCTTTCGCCGTGGCGCACCAGAACCAGCTTAGTTACAGCCATATCGTACTCCTCATAAGCTTTATTGAATGATAACAATTCTCATTATATTGCCGTGGACGTGCCAGCAGCAACGCTTAACCCTAACCATAGCGAAAATAGTCTCTGAGTGTAAGATGCTTGTGAATCCAGGGTTATGATTTTGTCTGCGATCGGCGGTATTTTCAGCAAGACGAGCAGAAAAAAGCCCTCGCTGTGAGGGCTGGCGTTTTTTGCCGGATGGCGCTTCGCTTATCCGGCCTACCCGTAGGCCTGTGCAAGCGTAGCGCCGCCGGGCATTAAGCGCGCGGAATGAAATGATACTCTGTGACGCTCACATACTCTTCGCCGGGGCGCAGCACGCAGTCTGGCTGCGGCCATTCCGGATGATTCGGGCTGTCGGGCAGGAACTCGCTTTCCAGCGCCAGCCCTTGCCAGTCGCTGTACTCCTCGTGCTCGCGCGCCGTCGTGCCGCCGAGGTAGTTGCCTGAATAGAACTGCAGGGCAGGGGCGGTGGTGTAGACCGTCATCTGCAGTTTCTCATCCGCAGACCAGACCTGTGCAGCAGGTTGTTTCACATCACCTTTGGCCTGCAGCAGGAAAGCGTGGTCGTAGCCTTTCACCTTGCGCTGATCGTCATCGCTCAGGAAATCCTGGGCGATAGTTTTCACGCTGCGGAAGTCAAAGCTGGTCCCGCTCACCTCTTTCAGCCCCTGATAAGGAATACCCATCTCATCAACCGGCAGATATTCATCCGCCAGGATCTGTAGCCTGTGGTTACGCACATCGCACTGGTTACCGTCCAGGTTGAAGTACGCATGGTTAGTCAGGTTAACCGGACACGGCTTGTCGATCGTCGCACGGTATTCAATGGCGATACGGTTATCGTCGGTCAGCGTAAAGCGCGCAGAGGCGATAAGGTTCCCCGGGAAGCCCTGATCGCCATCAGGTGAATCCAGCGAGAGCAGCACTTCCCCGTCGTTTTGACGAACAATCTTCCAGCGGCGTTTATCAAACCCGTCCGGTCCGCCGTGCAGCTGGTTCTCACCCTGGCTTGGCAGCAGGGTGTACTGCACGCCGTCGAGTTCAAAACGGCTCTTCGCGATACGGTTAGCATAGCGCCCAACGGACGCGCCCAGATAGGCGGACTGATTAATATACTGCTCAGGCGAGGCGCAGCCGAGCAGAGTCTCGCGTACGCTGCCGTCCGGCATCGGTACGCGGGCAGAAAGAAGGGTGGCACCCCAGTCCATCAGCGTAACGACCATCCCCACGCTGTTGCGCAGGGTTAACAGGCGATACGGCAGACCATCCGGTGCAAGGGTAGGTGTTTCGTTTAGCACTGTCCGGCTCCTTGTGATGCTTTACAAACATAGAAGGTTTCTTTGATACCCGTTTTTGCTTCGTACTGCTTCGCCACGGCGTCCTGTACGGCAGGGACCAGCTCTTCAGGCACCAGCGCAACGATGCAGCCGCCAAAACCGCCGCCCGTCATGCGCACGCCGCCTTTGTCGCCAATGGTGGCTTTGACGATGTCCACCAGGGTGTCGATCTGCGGAACGGTGATTTCAAAATCATCGCGCATGGAGGCGTGAGATTCCGCCATCAGCTCACCCATGCGTTTCAGATCGCCTTTCGCCAGTTCGGACGCGGCTTCAACGGTACGGGCATTTTCCGTCAGCACGTGACGAACGCGTTTGGCGACAATCGGATCCAGCTCATGCGCCACTTTGTTAAATTCATTGAGCGTGACGTCGCGCAGGGCAGGCTGCTGGAAGAAGCGGGCACCGGTTTCGCACTGTTCGCGGCGGGTGTTGTACTCACTGCCCACCAGCGTGCGTTTGAAGTTGCTGTTGATAATCACCACGGCCGCGCCTTTTGGCAGGGGAACGGCTTTGGTGCCAAGCGTTCGGCAGTCGATCAGCAGCGCGTGCTCTTTTTTGCCCAGCGCGGAGATCAGCTGGTCCATGATGCCGCAGTTACAGCCCACGAACTGGTTTTCTGCTTCCTGACCGTTCAGGGCGATTTGCGCGCCATCCAGCGGCAGATGATAAAGCTGCTGGAACACGGTTCCCACGGCGACTTCCAGAGACGCAGAGGAGCTTAAGCCCGCACCCTGCGGCACGTTGCCGCTGATCACTAAATCCGCACCGCCAACGTTCTTGTTACGCTTCTGCAGATGCTTCACCACGCCGCGCACGTAATTAGACCACTGCTGGCTGTCGAGCGTCACAATCGGGGCATCGAGTGAAAACTCGTCCGTCTCATTACCGTAATCTGCTGCAATCACGCGGATTTTACGGTCGTCGCGCTTCGCGCAGCTGATGACGGTCTGGTAATCGATGGCGCACGGCAGCACGAAACCGTCGTTATAGTCGGTGTGTTCACCGATCAGGTTAACACGGCCAGGCGCCTGGATAACGTGGGTGGCAGGGTAGCCAAATTTCTCAGCAAACAGGGATTGTGTTTTATCTTTCAGACTCATTTTTTAGACTCCTGATTCGCGATAATGGACGTCGCTAACGGCACGCAGACGTTCTGCCGCCTGTTCCGCCGTCAGGTCACGCTGGGTTTCCGCCAGCATTTCATAGCCCACCATAAATTTACGCACCGTCGCAGAGCGCAGCAGCGGCGGATAGAAATGGGCGTGCAGCTGCCAGTGTTGATTCTCTTCGCCGTTAAACGGGGCGCCGTGCCAGCCCATGGAGTACGGGAAGGAGCACTGGAAGAGATTGTCGTAACGGCTGGTCAGCTTTTTCAGCGCCAGGGCAAGGTCGTCACGCTGCGCATCGCTGAGATCGGTAATGCGCTTCACGTGCGCCTTCGGCAGCAGCAGCGTTTCAAACGGCCAGGCGGCCCAGTAAGGGACGACGGCCAGCCAGTGTTCGGTTTCCACCACGGTGCGGCTACCGTCGGCCAGCTCGCGCTGCGTGTAATCCACCAGCATCGGAGAACCGTTTTCCGCGTAATATGCTTTCTGCAGACGGTCTTCACGCTCGGCTTCGTTGGGCAGGAAGCTGTTCGCCCAGATCTGGCCGTGCGGGTGCGGGTTAGAGCAGCCCATCGCCGCGCCTTTGTTTTCAAACACCTGCACCCACGGATAGCTCTGCCCCAGCTCTGCGGTTTGCGCCTGCCAGGTGCTGACCACCTCTTTCAGCGCGTCCACGCTCAGCTCCGGCAGCGTTTTGCTGTGATCGGGCGAGAAGCAGATCACGCGGCTGGTCCCGCGCGCGCTTTCGCAGCGCATCAGCGAATCGTGGCTTTCCGGCGCGTCCGGGGTGTCGGTCATCAGGGCGGCAAAATCGTTGGTGAACACGAAGGTGCCTTTGTAGTCCGGGTTTTTATCCCCGGTGACGCGCGTGTTGCCCGGACAGAGGAAGCAGTCCGGGTCGTGCTGTGGCAGCGTCTGTTTTGCAGGCGTCTCCTGCGCCCCCTGCCAGGGGCGCTTGGCGCGATGCGGAGAGACCAAAATCCACTGCCCGCTTAGCGGGTTAAAACGACGATGCGGGTGATCGACGGGATTAAATTGCGTCATGACGGATCCTTAGTCCGGATAGCCCTGCGGATGGCGTGACTGCCAGTGCCAGGTATCCTGTGCCATTTCATCAAGCGTGCGGGTAACACGCCAGTTAAGCTCTTTATCGGCTTTGGTGGCATCGGCCCAGTAAGCAGGCAGGTCGCCATCACGACGCGGGGCGAAGTGGTAGCTCACCGGCTTACCGCAGGCTTTGCTGAAGGCGTTAACCACGTCCAGCACGCTGCTGCCGACTCCGGCGCCGAGGTTGTAAATATGCACGCCCGGTTTGTCAGCCAGTTGCTGCATCGCCGCCACGTGGCCGTCTGCCAGATCCATCACGTGGATGTAGTCACGCACGCCGGTGCCGTCTTCGGTAGGGTAGTCATTGCCAAAAATCGCCAGCGAGTCGCGGCGGCCTACGGCGACCTGGGCGATGTACGGCATCAGGTTATTCGGGATGCCCTGCGGATCTTCACCCATATCTCCCGACGGATGCGCGCCGACCGGGTTGAAGTAACGCAGCAGCGCGATGCTCCACTCCGGCTGTGCTTTTTGCAGGTCGGTCAGGATCTGCTCCACCATCAGCTTGCTTTTGCCGTACGGGCTTTGCGGGGTGCCGGTCGGGAAGCTTTCAACGTAAGGGATTTTGGGCTGATCGCCGTAGACGGTGGCGGAGGAGCTAAAGATAAAGTTTTTGACGTTCGCCGCGCGCATGGCGGAGATGAGACGCAGGGTACCGTTGACGTTGTTATCGTAATACTCAAGCGGTTTCGCAACGGATTCACCGACGGCTTTCAGACCCGCGAAGTGGATCACTGCTTCGATGGCGTGGTCGTGAAGGATCTCGGTCATCAGCGCTTCGTTGCGGATGTCGCCTTCCACGAAGGTCGGCTGTTTTCCACCAAGACGTTCAATCACCGGCAGCACGCTGCGCTTACTATTGCACAGGTTATCGAGGACGATCACATCGTGACCATTTTGCAGCAGCTGCACACAGGTATGACTTCCTATGTAACCGCTACCACCTGTTACCAGAACTCGCATAATTCGCTCCATTGGGCTTATGGTATGTAATAACCATAGCATAACAGAGAGCTGAAAAGTGTGACATGGGATAAAATAGTGGAATCGTTTACAATCGGTTTTACACTCACTTTTTCAATGACTGATGACATTCTAGATCAAAGGGATAGCGATGTATTGATGCAAGTTATCTGAAAAAGCGGAGGGCAGTGCCCTCCACGATTAATCGATTTTGCTGAGAAGGTAGCGATAGCGCTCGCCGTCGGGGACAAACTCAAGGCGATGCGTGATACAGGAGGGCGCATCTTCGGCATGGTGTGAAACGAACAGCAATTGCGTTTCGCCCTCACTAATGAGGATATCGACAAAGCGACGGACCAGCTGGCGGTTTAGCGGATCCAGCCCCTGAAGCGGTTCGTCGAGAATCAACAGCGTCGGGTGTTTTACCAGCGCGCGAACAATGAGTGCCAGGCGCTGCTGTCCCCACGACAGGCTATGGAACGGCGCGTCAGCAACCCGGCTGTCCATACCCAGAATATCCAGCCACTGCTGAACCAGCTTGAGCTGTCTGTCCGACACCGCCTGATAAATGCCGATGGAGTCAAAATACCCGGAGAGGATCGCGTTGCGCACCGTGGTACTGACGCGGTAATCCAGATGCAGGCTGCTGCTGACGTAGCCAATGTGCTTTTTGATATCCCAGATGGTTTCACCGCTGCCGCGACGTCGGCCAAACAGCGTCAGATCGTTGCTGTAGCCCTGCGGGTGATCGCCGGTTACCAGGCTCAGCAGCGTCGATTTTCCCGCGCCGTTAGGGCCGACAATCTGCCAGTGTTCGGCGGGATTAACCGTCCAGCTAAGGTGGTTCAGGATCGGTCGATCGTCATAGGAGACCACGCCGTCGCGCAGAACGATAAGGGGCTGGTGTGGGTCGAGGCCGTGGCGTGCCGCCGGGGCATCGGGCTCCGGAAGCGCGATACCGTCCAGTTTTTCGCTGTGCGCTAGCTGAGCAATCAGCGCCTGCCTGAGCAATGCGGATTTTTCCCCGGTTTCGGCCAGATTGCAATCTGCCAGCACGCCCGCGTTCTGCACGAAATCCGGAATTTCATCAAAGCGGTTAAGCACCAGTACGATGGTGTAACCATCCTGATTAAGCGTTCCTAACAGGGCGGCCAGCTGGGCACGGGAGTGCACATCCAGCCCGTCGAACGGCTCATCCAGAATCAGCAGTTCCGGCTGGCTCATCAATGCCTGGCACAGCAGCGTTTTGCGCGTCTCGCCGGTGGAAAGGTATTTGAAGCGCCGGTTCAGCAGGGCGGAGATGCCAAACTGCTCCGCCAGCTGTTGGCAGCGGGCTGGGTTTTTGACCTCGTCCTGAATAATTTCTGCTGTGGTGCGACCGGTATCATCTTCACCCGGGCTGAGCAGGTCGGTGTTGTTGCGCTGCCACTCATCGCTCACCAGCTTCTGGAGTTGTTCAAACGACAGGCGCGTCAGGCGGGTGAAGGTATTCTGGCGTTCGCCTTTAAGCTGGGTTAGCTCTCCGGCCAGAGCTCGCGCCAGCGCTGATTTGCCGCTGCCGTTGGTTCCCACAAACGCCCAGCTTTCGCCTGCGCGCAGCGTTAAATCAGGAAGGGTCAGCGTTCGGGTATCGCTAAGACGAAACGTGCCTTGCGAAATATGCAATGATGACATGATGTATCCCATTTTTTGCAGCGATAGATGTCAGGGATACTGGCTGTCGGCACGATTGTCAATGCACTCAGCACAATGTGGCGATAATGACCCGGTCAGCGTTGAAATATGCGGTAACGACAGCACCTTCTTCTAAACCGTTCGCCTCCGCAGCGGGGAGCGTCGCGCAGAGAGGTTGCCCATCCGGCAGCGTCATCAGCACTTCGCACTGTTCTTCGCCGCGTTCGATATGGCTGATGGTGCCCTGCAGCTGGTTATCTGCACCACTGGCCTGCTCCGGGTTGCGCGTAATGCTGACCCACGGCGCTTTGAGCAGCACCAATACCTCTTTGCCTTCGTCCAGACCAAGGCGCTGCCCGCTCTGCGCGGTGATCGCGGCTTTCAGACGAGTAGTCCCATCCGCAAGCAGGATGTCGATATGCTGCTGCACCTGGGCGTCGTCGCGAGCCGTGACCTTGCCAAACCACTGATTGCGGGCGCTGGTCTGCAGTGAAAAGCGTGAAATGGCGGCCAGCAGACTGTCCAGCGGTACGTTGTCATCATCGCTCAGTACATCGAAGGCTTTTTGCTGGATCTGCGCCAGCAGATCGTAGAGCTGGATCAGACGCTGACCGTAACGCGTCAGGACGGCTCCACCACCGCCTTTGCCGCCTGTTGCACGGTCGACCAGCGCTTGCTCGCTCAGGGTGTTCATCTCATTGATGGCATCCCAGGCGCTTTTGTAGCTGATGCCCGCGTTTTTGGCACCCTGGCTAATCGAGCCTGTTTGTTCTATTTGTTTAAGCAGGGCGATACGTCGTGGGTCGGCAAAAAGCTTTTGCTGAAGTCGTAAGGTGAGGAGAATTTCGGCCTGCATAACAGTGTCCTGGCAAAAAGTGTATTGTGACCCAAATGGCGCAGGGCGCAAAGTGCACCGCACAAAAGGGGATGTTTTTCTCACTTGAAAGGGTAGAATAAGCCGTTCACAATAACTGGAGAAAACCATGTTAGAGTTGTTGAAAAGTCTGGTATTCGCGGTAATCATGGTACCAGTAGTGATGGCCATCATCCTCGGTGCCATCTACGGCCTGGGTGAAGTGTTCAACGTCTTTTCGAACATTGGTCACCGAGACCAGGCTAAAAAGCAGCATTGATTCCCTCCAAAACGCCCGGTTAATCCGGGCGTTTTGCTCTCAAGTATTTCTTTCCATCGCCGATATCTTTTTTAGCGACAGGCCGTTTACTCATTAATCGGTACCATTTAACGCTGGGATCTCCCTGACGATATCGTTATATTAATATGTATATAACGATGATGACAGGAGCTACAGATGGCACGTACATGGGTACGCCTTTTTGCAGGGGCAACGCTGACGCTTTCTCTTACCGGGCACGCGCTGGCTGAAGAGGGGAAAATTACGGTTTTTGCGGCCGCCTCGCTGACCAATGCGATGCAGGACATCGCCGCTGAGTATAAAAAAGAGAAGAACGTTGATGTGGTCTCATCGTTTGCTTCCTCTTCGACGCTGGCGCGCCAGATTGAAGCGGGTGCACCGGCCGATTTGTTCATCTCTGCCGACCAGAAGTGGATGGACTACGCGGCTGAGAAAAAATCGATTGATGCCTCAACCCGCGAAACGCTGCTGGGGAATAGCCTGGTGGTCGTGGCGCCGAAAGCCAGCGCTCAGGGCGATCTCACCATCAACAAGGCGACCGACTGGACCCGCTTGCTGAACGGGGGGCGTCTGGCGGTGGGCGATCCGGAACATGTGCCTGCCGGGATTTACGCCAAAGAAGCGCTGCAAAAGCTGGGCGCGTGGGAAAGCCTGTCACCGAAACTGGCCCCGGCGGAGGACGTTCGCGGCGCGCTGGCGCTGGTAGAGCGTAACGAGGCCCCGCTGGGGATTGTTTATGGCTCTGATGCCGTTGCCAGCAAAGGGGTGAAAGTGGTTGGTACGTTCCCGGAAGACTCGCACAAGAAAGTGGAATATCCTGTTGCGATTGTTGATGGACATAAAAATGCGACCGTGACGGCCTTCTATGACTATCTGAAGGGGCCAGACGCGTCTGCGATCTTTAAACGTTATGGATTTACGACTCACTGATGATATTGACCGATCCTGAATGGCAGGCTGTGCTGCTGAGCCTTAAAGTCTCTTCCCTCGCGGTTGTGCTGAGTTTGCCCTTTGGGATCTTCTTTGCCTGGTTACTGGTTCGCACCCGGTTTCCGGGCAAAGCCCTGCTTGATAGCGTTCTTCATCTTCCCCTTGTGTTACCGCCCGTGGTGGTCGGTTATCTTCTGCTCGTCTCGATGGGGCGACACGGTTTTATCGGCGAGAAGCTCTACGACTGGTTTGGGCTGACGTTTGCTTTTAGCTGGCGCGGCGCGGTGCTGGCGGCGGCGGTGATGTCATTCCCGCTGATGGTGAGGGCTATCCGCCTCGCGCTGGAAGGCGTGGACATGAAGCTCGAACAGGCGGCACGCACGCTGGGAGCCGGACGTTTACGCGTCTTCTTTACCATCACGCTTCCGCTCACGCTGCCGGGAATTATTGTCGGAACGGTGCTCGCGTTTGCCCGTTCGCTCGGCGAGTTCGGCGCGACCATCACCTTTGTCTCGAACATTCCCGGCGAAACGCGAACCATCCCGTCCGCAATGTATACCCTGATTCAAACCCCTGGCGGTGAGGGAGCGGCGGCGCGATTGTGCATCATCTCGATAGTTCTGGCGCTGGCCTCTCTACTGGTATCTGAATGGCTGGCCCGGCTTAGCCGCGAGCGAATGGGGAAATAAGCATGCTTGAACTCAATTTCACCCAGACGCTGGGAAACCATACCCTTACGCTTAACGAGACGCTGCCGGCAAGCGGCATTACCGCCATATTTGGCGTTTCCGGTGCGGGGAAAACGTCGCTGATTAATGCTATCAGCGGCCTGACGCGCCCGCAGTCCGGACGTATTGTCCTGAATAACCGCGTTTTAAATGACGTAGAAAGTAAGGTCTACCTCTCTCCGGACAAACGCCGCATTGGTTACGTTTTTCAGGATGCGCGGCTATTCCCGCACTACAGCGTGCGCGGCAACTTGCGCTACGGCATGGCGAAAAGCATGGCTACGCAGTTTGATAAGCTGGTGGCTCTGTTAGGCATTGAACCGCTGCTGGACAGGCTACCTTCCTCGCTCTCGGGCGGCGAGAAGCAGCGCGTGGCGATAGGGCGTGCCATTTTGACCGCGCCGGAGCTGCTGCTGCTGGACGAACCGCTTGCCTCGCTGGATATCCCACGCAAGCGTGAGCTGTTGCCGTATCTGCAACGTCTGGCGCGGGAAATCAATATTCCGATGCTCTACGTGAGCCATTCCCTGGATGAGATTTTGCATCTGGCAGACAAGGTGCTGGTGCTGGAAGAGGGCAGCGTGAAGGCCTTCGGCAGCCTGGAAGAGGTGTGGGGCAGCAGCGTGATGCACCCGTGGCTCCCGAAAGAGCAGCAGAGCAGTATCCTGAAAGTGAGCGTACTGGAACACCATCCGCACTACGCGATGACCGCGCTGGCGCTGGGCGATCAGCATCTTTGGGTCAATAAAATCGACAAACCGTTACAGTCCGCGCTGAGAATTCGCATCCAGGCGTCGGACGTCTCGCTGGTGCTGCAGCCGCCGCTGCAAACCAGTATCCGAAATATTCTGCGCGCCAAAGTGGCCGAGTGTTTTGACGATAACGGGCAGGTGGAAGTGAAGCTTGAGGTTGGCAGCAGGACGCTCTGGGCGCGCATCAGCCCGTGGGCCAGGGATGAGTTAGGCATCAAACCCGGCCTGTGGCTTTACGCGCAAATCAAGAGCGTCTCGATCACCGCCTGATTACAGCAGGTGGGTATAAATGTACTGTGCGATGCTGTCGGTGGTGTTGTCGCCAATCACTACGTTAGCGCGCGCTTTGACCGCGTCGTCGGCATTGCCCATCGCCACGCCCGTTCCTGCGGCTTCGAGCATGCTGATGTCGTTGTAGTTATCGCCAAAGGCGATCACATCCTGCATCGACCAGCCCTGAGATTCCACAAACTGCGTCAGGCGTTTGCCTTTGCTGTTACCTTTGCGGGCAATATCCACCTGATCGTGCCAGGACCATTCGCACTCCAGACCCAGCGTCTCCTCGATGTGCTTCGCAAAGGCGTTCAGTTTGGTGGTGTCTTCATCCGTCAGGGCGAATTTCCAGATGGCCTCAACATCCTGTGCTGCCTGACGCAGAGAGGAAACTTGCGTAAAGACGGGGCGCTGCGCTTCTGGCAGGGAAAGCGCCCAGTTGCTGGTGCGTACCACATGGCCGGTCGGGCGCTCATACATCATCGCGTTATCCACATACATCAGGCCGTGAATGGCGTGCTCATCCAGCAGATCAATCAATTGCAGCGCCTGAGGAACCGGCAGCGGATCGGATGCCAAAACCTTTTTTGCATGATAATCATACAAATAGGTGCCGTTACAACAAATTGCAGGTGTATCTAACGCCAGTGCCTGATAAAAAGGATGAATGGCAACGTGATGTCGACCCGTTACGATAAAGAGTTGATATCCCACTTCCTGCGCACGCTTGAGCGCTTCAAGAGAAGAGGGGAGCAGGGTTTTCTGAGGGGTAAGTAATGTTCCGTCTAAATCCAGTGCAATCACACGCGAGGTCATTTGTTCTTCCGGGTTAATGTTGAATTTTAGGTCTCAGGGGATGTTACACCGAGAGTAAATCGCTGCAAAATTCCTGGCTAAAATTCAGCATTCACCGTTAAAAATAATCACTTTCACGTGCAGTGAGGAAAGGAGTATTCATGAAACAAACCGTTTATACCGCCAGTCCTGAAAGTCAGCAGATCCACGTCTGGCGTTTGAATGCAGAAGGTTCGCTCACGCTGGTTCAGGTTGTTGATGTTCCGGGGCAAGTACAGCCAATGGTCGTCAGCCCGGATAAACGTTTTCTCTATGTTGGCGTGCGTCCTGAGTTCCGCGTGCTGGCGTACCGTATCTCCCCCGATGATGGCGCACTGACCTACACCGCCGAAGCACCGCTGCCGGGGAGTCCTACCCATATCTCTACCGATCGCAAAGGACGCTTCATCTTCAGCGGTTCCTATAATGCGGGCTGCGTCAGCGTGACCCGTCTTGAGGACGGTATTCCGCTGGACACCGTCGAGGTGGTGGAAGGGCTGGAAGGCTGCCACTCGGCGAATATCTCCCCGGACAACCGTACGCTGTGGGTGCCTGCCCTGAAGCAGGATCGCATCTGCCTGTTTACCCTGAGCGATGACGGGCATCTGGTGGCACAAAACCCTGCCGAAGTGACGACCGTAGAAGGCGCGGGTCCGCGCCATATGGTCTTCCACCCGAATCAGCAATATGCGTATGTGGTTAACGAACTGAACAGCTCAGTAGACGTGTGGGAATTGAAAGATCCAAACGGTCAGATTGAGTGCGTGCAAACGCTGGATATGATGCCGTCTGACTTCTCCGACACCCGCTGGGCGGCCGATATCCACATTACGCCGGATGGTCGTCATCTGTATGCGTGCGATCGTACCTCCAGCCTGATTACCGTCTTTAGCGTCTCTGAAGATGGCAGCGTGTTGGCGATTGAGGGCTTCCAGCCAACGGAAACCCAGCCGCGCGGCTTTAATATCGATCACAGCGGCAAATACCTGATTGCGGCGGGGCAGAAATCCCACCATATCGCGCTGTATGAAATCAAAGGCGAGCAGGGGCTGCTGGAAGAGAAAGGGCGTTATGCCGTCGGCCAGGGGCCAATGTGGGTAGTGGTAAACGCTCACTAAGCGGCTAAAAACAAAAAACCTCGCGAATGCGAGGTTTTTTTATGCCCGGTGGTAGCCGGGTGAGCACATCAAAACATAACCAACCTGATCATCATAATATTGGCTTAAGGCGATGTAAATTCATCGTCAACAAAGAAAAGAGAATACGGAATGATCAGAAATTAGTAATTATAGAATAATCATTTGCTTAGGTGATATTACTTTATAAATTCCTAAACTGATTTTATCTGTTTTTATGTACAGTGGTGATTTGATATCATTCTGTCCGTTGGTTTGATGTGCTGCAGTTCCGCAATTCAGGCTCCTTTTTAAGTCCTGGCTGTCGGGTGGTGCCGACGGTGCCTTAACTGCGGAGCACCTCAAAACATAACCAACACACCTCTGGTGACAGGCAGCGGAAAGGTAAATCAGAGGAGAAGTGCTCTATACCAAAGGAGTGGCGTATGAGCGGTGTGGAATGGGCAATTCTGTTCCTGCAACTCATGGTTGCGATTATGCAACTATTGGATGCGTATCTTAAGTTTGGTGCCTGACGCATTCAGTCGCAGTAAAAAGGGGGATTAAAACTCCCCCTTTTACTCTCATCTTACTGCTTCTGTTCAGCAACCACTTTGCTACCCACACCGCGGTTGTTGTATTCCCACATGCGGTTGAAGCTAGCGTCGTTCAGGTTGCGCTGCACATTCCCTTTATCATCCACCGCACCGGTATTGCCGGAGAACGGACGTTTTGAGATCGCGGCATCAGCCCACGGCTTCGCCATATTGAAGCCTTCATTGATCACGCTGTCGCGGATCACGACCTGGCCGTTAGTGGCAGAGTCCACATCCAGAGAGCGGCCCAGCTGCGCCACGCCGTCACCGGCAGCATTAAAGCGGCTGTTCACGGCCAGGAAGCCGAAGAAGAGGTTCGACTGGGTTGCCGGCGCAAACACATAACCTTCCTGCTGCGTACGCGAGTTCACCACGCGGAAGTCGGTGTTATCAAACACTACTGCGCCACGACCAGAGACCAGATCCACGTCGCCTTCAACGTAGCTGTTGGTCACCAGGGTACGGGTCAGGCGATTATTTTGCAGGGTGTTCTGCACACCGCTATTGGTCACGAAGAAGGTGTTCTGGCGACCCAGAATATTCACGTTGTTAATCTGTACCTTGTCGCCATCGCTGCGCAGAGCCACGGCCTGATGATTACCCGCGTCAACGCTGTCACCCAGGGTATTTTGAATGGTCAGGTTCTGCAATTGCAGACCGTTATTCTGCGACCAGACCACCGCTGAGCACATCACGCCAATGGTGGCGGCGCGCTTGCTCTGGCAGTTATCAAACATATACCACGCAGGTTTACCCGGCATGTATTTCCCGGCCGGGTTCACCAGGTGACGCCAGGTAGTGGTGTCGATTTCGGAATCAATCGCCAGACCAATTTTCACGTCGAGCGCTTTTTCGCCCAGACCATAAATCGTAATGCTGCCCGGCGCCGCTGGCACGTAAACGGTACCTTCATATTCACCTGGCAGGATCGCGATGTACTGACGCGATGCGCTGTGTTTAGTGATAGCCGCGTCAACTGCCGCCTGGATAGAGGTATGGGTTACGCCCTGCGCCCCAGCCGGACCCACAACGAAGTTTGGCTGTTTTGGCAGGGTAATAGAAGACGGTGTCCACGGTGCAGCATTGGGATCCATCGCCGTGAAGTAACGTGCCTGGGTGAAGTTTTTCGCTTCATCGGCGGACAGGATCGGGCGAGATGAGGTCCCCGGCGCTACCTGCTCAGAAGGTCGCTGATCCGGCGGGGTTGAGCTGCAAGCGGATAAAGTCACGCCAAAGGCAAGTGCTAACGCCAGACGGGAAATCCTGGAAATGTTCAAGGTGAAGCTCCTGGGTATGCAAGTCTTAACGGGATAGACGAAATAGCCTGCTTTTTTATACTAAGTTGAGCGAAACGGGAAGATAAAAAGGGTAAAAGTTGCGTTTTTACCCTCAGGGGGCGGGGAAGTCATCACAAATAAATAACATTTTCCATGAATGCGGTTGACACCAGACAGCAGATGAAAATAAATGTCTATACAACCCATGACAAGTGGAATCCCCATGCAGCAGCTTCATCCCGACGATGTGATATGGCGAAATGCGCGGCTGGCAACAATGGTTGCTGGCGAGCCGGAATCTTATGGCCTGAAAGAACAACACGCTCTGGTGGTCAGGGGCCAAACCCTTCTGGCCGTTGTTCCAGAGTCTGAACTGCCTTCCGGACACCGTCACAGCGTCGATCTTCAGGGGCGTCTGGTCACGCCAGGCCTGATTGACTGCCATACCCATCTGGTGTTTGGCGGCGACCGCGCGGCAGAGTGGGAGCAGCGTCTGAACGGTGTGTCTTACCAGACCATTAGCGCGCAGGGGGGCGGGATTAACGCCACCGTGACGGCGACGCGTAGCAGCTCGCCGGAAACCCTGCTAGAACTGGCGCAACAGCGGCTCCAGCGACTGATGAATGAAGGTGTGACCACGGTTGAAATCAAATCGGGATACGGGCTAAACGCCGAAGCCGAAGAGAAGATGCTGCAGGTTGCGCGCCAGCTGAGTCTCAATAATCCGATTGATATCAGCCCAACGCTGCTGGCGGCCCATGCGGTTCCGGCGGAATACCGGCAGGATCCGGATGCGTACCTCACGCTGGTCTGCGAGCAGATCGTGCCCACGCTGTGGCAAAAAGAGTTATATGAAGCAGTCGATGTGTTTTGTGAAAACGTCGGCTTTACCCCGTCGCAAACCGAGCGACTCTTCCAGGCTGCCACCGCGCTCGGTATCCCGGTGAAAGGGCACGTCGAGCAGCTGTCGAATCAGGGCGGCGCGGCGCTGGTCAGCCGATACAAGGGGCTTTCCGCCGATCACATTGAGTATCTCGATGACGCAGGCGTACAGGCGATGGCGGAAAGCGGCACGGTTGCCGTCCTGTTGCCGGGGGCGTTCTATTTCCTTCAGGAGCGTCAGCGTCCGCCGGTTGAACAGCTCAGAAAACTGGGGGTCCCGATGGCCGTCGCTACCGACTACAACCCCGGCACCAGCCCGTTTGCCAGCCTGCACCTGGCGATGAACATGGCCTGCGTCCAGTTCGGCCTCACGCCGGAAGAGGCCTGGGCTGGCGTAACGCGACATGCGGCGCAGGCGCTGGGGCGCGGCGCCACGCACGGGCAATTAAAGGCCGGATACGTGGCGGATTTTATCGTCTGGGATGCAAAAAATCCGGTGGAAATGGTTTATGAACCGGGACGTAATCCTTTGTATCAACGCGTCTTTCGGGGGAAAGCGCTATGACACTGTGGCGGTCCACATCACCGCAGATCTGGCAGGGGCGCGACGACAGCGTTGAAGCCACTAATGCAAAACGCATTTTCCAGATTATTCAGCAACCTAAAGCGTTTTCACCTGCGCCTTCAGGCATTGGCCTGATAGGCTTTGAATGTGATGAAGGGGTGAAGCGCAATCACGGCAGACCCGGCGCGGTGCAGGCACCCGATACACTTCGCCGGGCGCTCGCGAACATGGCAAGCCATCAGGGACATGAGCGGCTTGTGGATATGGGCTCAATTTATCTCAAGGGCACAGTTCTTGAAGCCGCGCAGCGGGCATTAAGCGATGCGGTGGTGCAATGCCAGCAGTCCGGGATGCGCACGCTGGTGTTCGGCGGCGGGCATGAAACCGCGTGGGCGCACGGCCGCGGCGTGCTGGACGCTTTTCCGAACGAGCGGGTTGCCATTATCAACCTTGATGCCCATCTCGATCTGCGCAAAGCCGATCAGGCCACGTCAGGCACGCCGTTTCGTCAGCTGGCGAATTACTGCGATGAGCGCGGGCGGGAATTTCAGTACGCCTGCTTTGGCGTGAGCCGGGCGGCGAACACGCTGGCGTTGTGGGATGAGGCGGAACGTCTTAACGTCACGCTGGTGGAGGATCTGCATTTCAGGCGTGATGCGCTCCCTTCACTGGAAAAGGTGCTGGCGCAGGCCGATCGCGTTTATCTCACGATTGACCTGGACGTTCTCCCTGCGGGAGAAATGCCCGCCGTCTCGGCCCCTGCGGCACTGGGCATACCGGCGCTGGATCTTATGCCGGTCATCGAACGCATCTGCCGCAGTGGAAAACTGCAGGCCGCCGATCTGGTAGAATTTAACCCGCAGTACGACCGCGATGGGCAGGGCGCAAAGCTTGCCGCCCGTCTGGCCTGGCAAATTGCTCACTGGTGGGCATAACACTATTCAAGGAGTCACGATGTTTTCACGCTCACCTCTGCCGCCGTCGAGCCCTCCCGCGCCTTTCTACGAAAAGGTGAAGCAGGCCATTAGCGAAAAAATTGCCACCGGCGTCTGGCGGCCGCACGACCGGATTCCCTCGGAGGCCGATCTGGTGGCGCAGTTTGGTTTTAGCCGCATGACCGTCAACCGGGCGCTGCGCGAACTGACCGACGAAGGGCTTCTGGTACGCCTTCAGGGCGTGGGGACGTTTGTGGCGGAACCAAAAGGGCAGTCAGCGCTGTTTGAAATTCGCAGTATTGCCGATGAGATAACCTCGCGAAATCACCAGCACCGCTGTGAGGTGCTGGTGCTCGAAGAGACTCAGGCCAGCGCCGAGCAGGCCGTAGAGCTGAATGTGAAAGAGGGAAGCCGCATTTTCCATTCGGTGATGGTGCATTTTGAGAACGACATTCCGGTGCAGATTGAAGATCGCTGCGTGAACGCTGAACGGATCCCGGACTATCTGAATCAGGATTACACCCGAACCACGCCGCATGCGTATCTCTCGCTCGTCGCCCCGCTGACGGAAGGGGAGCACATTGTGGAGGCGGTTCGCGCCACGCCGCAGGAGTGCGAGTTGTTGCGCATCAAAGAGCACGACCCTTGCCTGCTTATTCGCCGCCGCACCTGGTCATCCTCGCAGATTGTGTCGCATGCCAGACTGCTGTTTCCCGGTGACCGTTACCGGCTGCAGGGCCACTTTATGTCATAAGTTTTATAAGCGTGATCGCTAACGCAATATAACAAAATTGTATCTTTTTTGTTAAATCTGACCTTGTGTGTGCTTGTCTATACAAGTATATCTTAATGCATCATCTGTCCCGTATGAGGAGCACACAATGTCGTCAGGTAAATACCGCCAGCAGGACGTTCGCGCGCCGCGCGGCACCACGCTTACCGCCAAAAGCTGGCTCACCGAAGCACCGCTGCGCATGTTGATGAACAACCTTGATCCTGAGGTAGCGGAAAATCCCCACGAGCTGGTGGTCTACGGCGGCATTGGCCGCGCCGCGCGCAACTGGGAGTGCTATGACGCCATTGTCGAGTCCCTCACCAACCTTGAAGCTGACGAAACCCTGCTGGTGCAGTCCGGCAAGCCGGTTGGCGTATTCAAAACCCACAAAAACGCGCCGCGCGTGCTGATTGCCAACTCTAACCTGGTGCCGCACTGGGCCACCTGGGAACACTTCAACGAGCTTGATGCGAAAGGGCTGGCGATGTATGGCCAGATGACCGCCGGGAGCTGGATCTACATCGGCAGCCAGGGGATTGTGCAGGGTACTTACGAAACCTTCGTGGAAGCCGGTCGCCAGCACTATAACGGTTCGCTGATAGGCCGCTGGGTGCTGACCGCCGGTTTGGGCGGCATGGGCGGCGCGCAGCCGCTGGCCGCCACGCTTGCCGGTGCCTGCTCGCTAAACATTGAGTGCCAGCAGAGCCGTATTGATTTCCGCCTGCGTACCCGTTACGTCGACGAGCAGGCGACCAGCCTGGATGATGCGCTGGCGCGTATCAAAAAATATACCGCCGAAGGCAAAGCGGTCTCGATTGCCCTGTGCGGCAACGCGGCGGATGTTCTTCCTGAGCTGGTTGCTCGCGGCGTGCGTCCTGATTTAGTGACCGACCAGACCAGCGCGCACGACCCGCTCCACGGTTACCTGCCGAAAGGCTGGACGTGGGAAGCCTATCAGCAAAAAGCGGAAACCGACCCGGAAGGCACGGTGCTTGCCGCTAAACGTTCCATGGCAGAACACGTCTCCGCCATGCTGGCCTTTAGCCGGATGGGCATTCCGACTTTTGATTACGGCAACAACATCCGCCAGATGGCGAAAGAGATGGGCGTGAGTAACGCCTTCGACTTCCCGGGGTTCGTCCCGGCCTATATCCGCCCGCTGTTCTGCCGCGGCATCGGTCCGTTCCGCTGGGTTGCCCTGTCCGGCGACCCGGAGGACATCTACAAAACCGACGCCAAAGTGAAGGAGATCGTCGCCGACGACGAACACCTGCATCGCTGGCTGGACATGGCCCGCGAGCGTATTAACTTCCAGGGCCTGCCGGCGCGTATCTGCTGGGTAGGGCTGGAGTGGCGGCAAAAACTGGGCCTCGCCTTCAACGAAATGGTGCGCAGCGGCGAAGTCTCCGCGCCGATTGTTATCGGCCGCGACCATCTGGACTCCGGCTCTGTTGCCAGCCCGAACCGCGAAACCGAAGCCATGCGCGACGGTTCGGATGCCGTCTCCGACTGGCCATTGCTGAACGCTCTGTTGAATACCGCCAGCGGCGCGACCTGGGTATCGCTGCACCACGGCGGCGGCGTGGGGATGGGCTTCTCCCAGCATTCCGGGATGGTCATCGTCTGTGACGGAACCGACGAAGCCGCCGCGCGTATCGCTCGCGTGCTGCACAACGACCCGGCCACCGGCGTGATGCGTCACGCGGATGCGGGTTATGAGATTGCCATTGACTGTGCCAAAGAGCAGGGGCTGAACCTGCCGATGATCCCTGCCACACAAGGAAAGCAATAATGAATGCATTAACACTCACTCCCGGCTCGCTGACGCTCAAACAGCTGCGTAGCGTCTGGCGCCAGCCGGTTACGCTCTCGCTGGATGAAAGCGCCCACGCCGCCATTAACGACAGCGTCGCCTGCGTCGAAGCCATCGTTGCCGAAGGGCGCACGGCCTACGGGATTAACACCGGCTTTGGACTGCTGGCGCAAACCCGCATCGCGACGCACGATCTGGAAAACTTACAGCGCTCGCTGGTGCTGTCACACGCGGCGGGCGTCGGCCAGCCGCTGGATGATGAGATTGTCCGTCTGATGATGGTACTCAAAATCAACAGCCTGGCGCGCGGCTTCTCCGGCATTCGCCTGAGCGTCATCCAGGCGCTGATGGCGCTGGTCAATGCGCAGGTCTATCCGTGGATCCCGGCGAAAGGTTCCGTTGGTGCTTCCGGGGATCTGGCCCCGCTGGCGCACATGTCGCTGCTGCTGCTGGGTGAAGGTAAAGCGCGCTGGCAGGGCGAATGGCTCCCCGCAAAAGAGGCGCTGAAAAAAGCCGGGTTAAACCCGATTACTCTGGCGGCGAAAGAGGGGCTGGCGCTGCTCAACGGCACGCAGGCGTCGACCGCTTTCGCGCTGCGCGGCCTGTTTGAGGCTGAAGATCTGTTTGCCTCGGCGGTGGTGTCCGGTGCGTTGACCACCGAAGCCGTGCTGGGCTCGCGTCGACCGTTTGATGCCCGCATCCACGACGTGCGCGGCCAGCGCGGACAGATTGACGCGGCCAGCATGTACCGTCATGTGCTTGCCGACACCAGTGAAATCGCGGATTCACACCACAACTGTGACAAGGTGCAGGACCCGTATTCACTGCGCTGTCAGCCACAGGTGATGGGAGCGTGCCTGACGCAGCTGCGCCAGGCGGCAGAAGTACTGCTGGTGGAAGCCAACGCGGTATCCGATAACCCGCTGGTGTTCGCCGAGGAAAACGAGGTGGTCTCCGGGGGGAACTTCCACGGCGAGCCGGTGGCAATGGCGGCGGACAATATCGCGCTGGCGATTGCCGAAATCGGTGCGTTGTCCGAGCGTCGCATTGCGCTGATGATGGATAAACATATGTCCCAGCTGCCACCGTTCCTGGTGCGTAACGGCGGGGTCAACTCGGGCTTTATGATTGCGCAGGTGACCGCGGCGGCGCTGGCAAGCGAGAACAAAGCCCTGTCGCACCCGCACAGCGTGGACAGCCTGCCTACCTCTGCGAATCAGGAAGACCATGTCTCGATGGCACCGGCTGCCGGGCGTCGCCTCTGGGAGATGGCCTCCAACACCCGTGGCGTGCTGGCGGTAGAATGGCTGGCGGCGTGTCAGGGTATCGATCTGCGTGAAGGGCTGAAGTCCAGCCCGCTGCTGGAGCAGGCGCGTCAGACGCTGCGCGAGCACGTATCGCATTACGATGATGACCGCTTCTTTGCGCCGGATATTGATAAGGCGATGCAGCTTCTGGAAGAAGGGCGTCTGGTGGGGTTGTTGCCTTCCATACTGTGATTTTTTGCCCGGTGGCGCTGCGCTTACCGGGCCTACGGATACGAAATGTAGGCCGGGTAAGGCGTAGCCGCCACCCGGCTTTTTTTACGAATACATCGCCGTAATCGACGCGCTCCCAAGCGAATGGAAATGCACGTTAAACCCTACCATCGCGCCGCTCGCACCTTCATCGACCTCAATCTTCTCCACATCCAGCGCGTGCACCGTAAAGATATAGCGGTGAGTTTCCCCTTTTGGCGGCGCAGCACCGCCGTAGCCCGCTTTACCAAAATCGGTGCGCGTCTGAATGGCGCCTTCAGGCAGGGCAACCAGGTCAGAGCCGGAACCCTGCGGCAGCACGCGCGTGTCGGCAGGCAGGTTCGCCACAATCCAGTGCCACCAGCCGGAGCCGGTCGGCGCGTCCGGGTCGTAGCAGGTCACGACAAAGCTTTTGGTTCCGGCCGGAACCTCGTCCCACGCCAGGTGCGGGGAGATATTGTCTCCCTGATAGCCCATACCGTTGAATACGTGGCGTTCCGGGAGCTTTTCGCCGTCGCGCAGATCTTTACTGATGATTTTCATACGGTTTACCCTCGTTGATCGCTCGTTCAGGAAGTGTAACGCATGGGGTCAAATCGTGAAATGCGCGGGAATGTTAACGGCTGTAACGACCGCGTCGGTTAATTTACGCAGCTGCTCTGGCGTGATGCTGTACGGCGGCATCAGATAGATAAGCTTGCCGAACGGACGCACCCAGACGCCCTGCTCAACGAAGAAGCGCTGCAGCGCCGCCATGTTTACCGGGTGCGTTGTTTCAATTACCCCGATGGCACCCAGCACGCGAACGTCCGCCACAAAATTCACACCTGAGGCCGCGCTCAGCTCCTCTTTCAGCTGTGCTTCAATCGCCGCCACCTGCGTCTGCCATTCACCGCTTTCCAGAATGGCGAGGCTTTCGCTTGCGACGGCACAGGCCAGCGGGTTGCCCATAAACGTCGGGCCGTGCATAAAGCAGCCCGCCTCGCCGTCGCTGATGGTGTCGGCAACGTGACGGGTGGTTAGCGTGGCGGAGAGCGTCATGGTGCCGCCGGTCAGCGCTTTACCCAGGCACAGAATATCCGGCGTAATTCCCGCATGCTCGCAGGCAAACAGCTTGCCGGTGCGGCCAAAGCCGGTGGCGATCTCATCGGCAATCAGCAGAATGCCCTCGCGGTCGCACATCTTGCGAATACGTTTCAGCCATTCCGGGTGGTACATCCGCATTCCGCCTGCGCCCTGCACAATCGGCTCAAGGATCACGGCGGCGATGTTATGACGATGCGCCGCCATCAGCCGCGCGAAACCGACCATGTCCATCTCGTTCCACTCGCCGTCGAAGCGGCTCTGCGGGGCTGGGGCAAACAGGTTTTCCGGCAGATAGCCCTTCCACAGGCTGTGCATGGAGTTGTCCGGATCGCACACCGACATCGCCCCGAAGGTATCCCCGTGATAGCCGTTGCGGAAAGTGAGGAACTGCTGGCGCGTTTCGCCTTTGGCATGCCAATACTGCAGCGCCATTTTCATCGCCACTTCCACCGCCACGGAGCCGGAATCGGCCAGGAACACGCACTCCAGCGATTCAGGCGTCATCGCCACCAGGCGACGGCATAAATCCACCGCGGGCTGATGGGTGATCCCGCCAAACATCACGTGCGACATCTGGTCAATCTGCGTCTTCATCGCCGCATTCAGGCGCGGGTGGTTGTACCCGTGAATGGCCGCCCACCAGGAGGACATCCCGTCAACGAGCCGCTCGCCGCTGGCGAGGTGCAGCTCGCAGCCGTGGGCCGAGGCCACCGGATAGACGGGAAGGGGGCGGGTGGTGGAGGTGTAAGGGTGCCAGATATGCTGCTTGTCGAAGGCGAGATCGTCCTGGGTCATAATCGACTTGTAAACCATTTTGAAAAGTTTTAGGTTTACGAGTATAAACCGAACCGAAAATTAACAAAACCCTTTGGAGAAGCCCAATGGCTCACCACGCACGCTGGACGATGTCGCAAGTTACTGAATTATTCAACAAACCTTTCCTTGAGCTGATGTTCGAAGCCCAACAGGTGCACCGTCAGCACTTCGATCCCCGCCATGTTCAGGTCAGCACGCTGCTGTCGATTAAGACCGGTGCCTGTCCTGAAGACTGCAAATATTGCCCGCAGAGCGCGCGCTACAAAACCGGCCTGGAATCCGAACGGCTGATGGAAGTTGAGCAGGTGCTCGACTCCGCGCGCAAGGCGAAAAACGCCGGATCGACCCGCTTCTGCATGGGCGCGGCGTGGAAGAACCCGCACGACCGCGACATGCCGTATCTGGAGCAGATGGTGAAGGGCGTGAAGGAGATGGGCCTCGAAGCCTGTATGACGCTCGGCACGCTGAACGACGAGCAGGCGCAGCGCCTCTCCGCGGCGGGGCTGGACTACTACAACCACAATCTCGATACCTCGCCGGAGTTTTACGGCAACGTTATCACCACCCGTACCTATCAGGAGCGTCTGGATACGCTGGATAAAGTGCGTGACGCGGGGATCAAGGTCTGCTCCGGCGGTATCGTGGGCTTAGGCGAAACGGTGAAAGACCGCGCGGGCCTGCTGCTGCAGCTGGCGAACCTGCCGACGCCGCCGGAAAGCGTGCCGATCAACATGCTGGTGAAGGTTAAAGGCACGCCGATGGCGGACAACGACGACGTGGATGCGTTTGATTTTATCCGCACCATCGCGGTGGCGCGCATCATGATGCCGACCTCTTTCGTGCGCCTCTCCGCCGGTCGCGAGCAGATGAGTGAGCAAACTCAGGCCATGTGCTTTATGGCCGGGGCCAACTCCATCTTCTACGGCTGCAAGCTGCTGACCACGCCGAACCCGGAAGAGGACAAAGACGTTCAGCTGTTCCGCAAGCTGGGGCTGAACCCGCACCAGGCCGAGGTGCTGACGGGTGATAACGAGCAACAGCAGCAGCTGGAGCAGCAGATTTTCAACGCCGACACCGACCAGTTCTACAACGCGGCAGCCGTATGACCTGGCAGGCACGCATTAATACCGCGCTGGACGAACGCCGGGCGGCAGAGGCGTTTCGCGTTCGCAGGGTGGTGGAAAACGGCGCGGGCCGTTTTCTTACCCGCGAGGGGCGGCAGTTTTGTAATTTCTCCAGCAACGATTATCTCGGGCTGAGCCAGCATCCGGCCATCATCCGCGCCTGGCAGCAGGGTGCGGAGCGGTTTGGCGTGGGCAGCGGCGGCTCGGGACACGTCAGCGGATACACCACGGCGCATCAGGCGCTGGAAGAGACGCTTGCCGACTGGCTCGGCTACCCGCGCGCGCTGCTGTTTATCTCCGGCTTTGCCGCGAATCAGGCGGTTATTACCGCGCTGATGGAAAAAGAGGACCGCATTGTCGCTGACCGCCTGAGTCACGCCTCGCTGCTGGAGGCGGCAAATTTAAGCCCGGCACAGCTGCGCCGCTTTGCCCATAACGATGCGGGGCAGCTCGCCGCGCTGCTGGATTTACCCTGCGACGGACAGCAGCTGGCGGTCACGGAAGGGGTGTTCAGCATGGACGGTGACAGCGCGCCGCTTGCCGCGCTGCACGAGGCCGCAAAACGGCAAAACGCCTGGCTGCTGGTGGACGATGCCCACGGTATTGGCGTGATGGGCGACGAAGGGCGCGGCAGCGCGCATCAGCAAAACGTGAAGCCGGAACTGCTGATTGTCACCTTCGGCAAAGGCTTCGGCGTGAGCGGGGCCGCCGTGCTGTGCAGCGATTCGGTCGCCGACTATCTGCTGCAGTTTGCCCGACACCTGATTTACAGCACCAGCATGCCTCCGGCGCAGGCCGTGGCGCTGTCTGCGTCGCTGGCGGTGATCCGCAGCGCAGAAGGGGATGAACGTCGCCAGCGGCTGGCAGAGCATATCTCCCGCTTCCGCCAGGGGTTAGCGGCGCTGCCCTTCCACAGTCCCGATTCGCAGAGCGCTATCCAGCCGGTGATTGTCGGCGAAAACGGCCGCGCGCTGGCGCTGGCACAGGCGCTGCGCGAGCGCGGCATGTGGGTGACCGCCATCCGCCCGCCAACCGTTCCGCCGGGTACCGCGCGTCTGCGCTTAACCCTGACGGCGGCGCATGACGCACGGGATATCCAGACGCTGCTGGAGGCGCTCCATGTTGCCGGTGAATAAACAGGCCGTTGCAGCGGCATTTGGTCGGGCCGCGCAGAGCTATTCGCAGCACGATGAACTGCAGCGTCAGAGCGCGGAGGGGCTTCTGGCCGCGCTTGGCGAAAATCGTTTTCCGAAGGTGCTGGACGCGGGCTGTGGTCCCGGCAGCAACAGCCGCTACTGGCGCGGGACGGGAAGCCAGGTCACGGCTATCGACCTCTCAGACCAGATGCTCGACGAGGCGCGTCAAAGGCAGGCAGCGGATTGCTATCTGCTGGCCGATATCGAGGCTATCCCGCTGGCGGATGCGCAGTTCGATCTGGTCTGGAGTCATCTGGCGGTCCAGTGGTGCAGCAGCCTGCCACAGGCCTTACGCGAGCTTTATCGCATGGCGCGACCGGGCGGGAAGGTGGCCTTTACCACCTTGCTGGAAAGTTCGCTACCTGAGCTGAATCAGGCGTGGAAAGCGGTGGATGAGCAGCCGCACGCTAACCGCTTTTTATCGCATGAACAGGTGACGCAGGCGCTGGCAGGCTGGCGCTATCGCAGCACGGTACAGACCATCACCCTCAATTTTAGCGATGCGTTCAGCGCCATGCGCTCGCTGAAGGGCATCGGGGCCACGCACTTGCATGCCGGGCGGGAGAGAAAACTGCTCACCCGGGGACAGCTGCAGCGTCTGGAGCTGGCCTGGCCGCAGCAGCGGGGTCATTTCCCGCTCTCTTATCAACTTTTTCATGGGGTTATCGAACGTGACTGAACGTTATTTTGTTACCGGCACGGACACGGAAGTGGGCAAAACGGTTGCCAGCTCGGCGCTGCTGCAGGCGGCGCAAAAGCTTGGGAAAAACACCGCCGGCTATAAGCCTGTTGCTTCCGGCAGCGAGATGACGGCGGAAGGGTTACGCAACACCGACGCGCTGGCGCTCCAGCGCAACAGCACGCGTGAACTTGCCTATTCAGCGGTGAATCCGTACACCTTTGCCGAGCCGACCTCGCCACACATCATCAGCGCCGATGAAGGCCGTCCGATTGATTTCGCCGTGCTGTCTGCCGGATTACGGACGCTGGAAAGCCAGGCCGACTGGGTGCTGGTGGAGGGGGCTGGCGGCTGGTTTACGCCGCTTTCCGAAGAAAACACCTTTGCTGACTGGGTGCAGGCCGAGCAGCTTCCGGTCATTCTGGTCGTCGGCGTCAAGCTGGGCTGCATCAATCACGCCATGTTGACGGCGCAGGCCGTACAGCAGGCCGGGCTGCGTCTGGCGGGCTGGATAGCCAACGACGTGGTTGCGCCGGGGAAACGACACCAGGAGTATCTGGCGACCCTCAAACGCGTGCTCCCCGCGCCGTGCCTCGGGGAAATCCCCTGGCTTGCTGACGGCGCGGAAAATGCCGATACCGGGTGTTACCTCGACCTCAGCGTCTTGCTTCCCGCGACATCCAGTGGGCGATAAGCTCGTCATCCAGTTCGTTAACGTGGCCCTGCGCCACGTTACGCCCGCGATAGAGCATGCAAAAACGGTCCGCAACCCGGCGGATAAACGACAGCTGTTGCTCCGCTAATAACACCGTCATACCCAGCTCCCGATTTAAGCGCACCAGCAGCTGCCCCAGCTTCTGGGCGAAGCTGTGTCCTGCGCCGTGCAGGGGTTCATCGAGGATCAGCAGGCGCGGGCGGTTCACCAGCGCGTTGGCCAGCGCCAGCTGATACTGGTCGTCCGGAGAGAGCGTGTTGGCGCGGGCCTGCCGCAGCGCATAGAGTGCCGGAAACAGGTCGTAAACATCTCTTTTCGCCTCAGGATCGGGTTTCCCCACGGCCTGCATCGCAATATGCAAATTCTCATCGATGGTCAGCTGGGAAAAGATCCGTCTGTCCTGCGGCACATAGCCTATGCCCGGCATGGAACGGTGCTCTGACGCCTGGCTGAGCAAATCGCGCGGCGGCGCACCGGCTTCATGCCAGATAATGGTGCCGCTTTCGACGGGCACTTTTCCGGTAATGCAGTTCATCAGGGTCGTTTTGCCCATTCCCGGCAGGCCAACGACGCCTGTACACATGCCTTGCGGAAAATCTAAATCCAGGTTCCATAGCGTATGTTGGCTTCCGTAAAACTGATTCACAGCACGCAGACTCAACATCTTTCTCTCCTTAAAAATGTTTATGGATGACGCTCGTAGTCGACTGTGCAAAACGCCTGCCAGAAACCATAAAGTGATTAAAAAAGGGGCTTTTTTAGGAATAAGTCTCTGCGGATCGTCGTGCGGATCCTTGAATTGCACATCAACGGTGCCGGAAGAGGTGAATTATGGTGCAGGGCGTGAAATGGCGGATTTGTGAGCGAGATCGCATGAGTTGGTTATGAATGACTCAACTGTTTATCATCAAAAAATAGCTATAAAAATTTTTTGTTGCCGCCTCGTGGGAAAAACCGGGAATTTGCCGAGTGGCGCTCTGTACGGGCTGGAAGCAGTTATCCACTATTCCTGTGGATAACCATGTGCATTAGAGTTAGAAAACACGCGATAAGCGAGAGAATACGCGGGTTACGCCCGAATTGATGCGAAACACGGCTTTAGAAAATATCGCTTAGTAATTAACTGGTTAGATAAAATCAATTGCCGTCATGAAACTGTCACTCGTTGCCACAAAACTATCATTACCTGGCTTGACAAATGTTAAAAAAGGAAAAGTTCTGGGGATAACCGAGTCAGGCTGGTGTTTTATTTTGTCACAGTCTACATTTCAACCGGGATCGCGCTCATTCCCCAGGCGCTACTCTAAATATCCTGCCACGCTACTGGTTTTTCATCCAGTGTTTTTTACTGGCATTCCTGGCAACAACGAGTAAAATTACTCACCTGCCGCTTATAACGTCATCAGGTTGTCGCCCATGAGTAAACCGTTCAAATTGAATTCTGCTTTCCGTCCTTCGGGGGATCAGCCCGAGGCCATCCGCCGTCTGGAAGAGGGGCTGGAAGATGGGCTGGCGCATCAGACGCTATTAGGTGTGACGGGGTCAGGTAAAACCTTCACCATCGCCAACGTGATTGCGGATCTCCAGCGCCCAACGATGGTGCTGGCACCCAATAAAACCCTGGCGGCGCAGCTTTATGGTGAGATGAAAGAGTTCTTCCCGGACAACGCGGTGGAGTATTTCGTCTCCTACTACGATTACTACCAGCCAGAAGCCTATGTGCCGAGCTCTGACACCTTCATCGAGAAGGATGCCTCCGTGAACGAACACATTGAGCAGATGCGTCTGTCGGCCACTAAGGCGCTTCTGGAGCGTCGCGATGTTGTGGTTGTCGCATCGGTTTCCGCTATCTACGGCCTGGGCGATCCGGATCTCTATCTCAAGATGATGCTGCACCTGACGCAGGGGATGATCATCGACCAGCGCGCCATCGTCCGTCGTCTGGCGGAGCTGCAGTATGCCCGTAACGATCAGGCCTTCCAGCGCGGCACCTTCCGCGTGCGCGGTGAGGTGATCGACATCTTCCCGGCGGAATCGGACGATATGGCGCTGCGCGTCGAGCTGTTTGACGAAGAGGTTGAACGCCTGTCGCTCTTCGATCCGCTGACCGGACACATTGAATCGGTGATCCAGCGCTTCACCATCTACCCGAAAACGCACTACGTGACGCCGCGCGAGCGTATTGTGCAGGCGATGGAAGAGATCAAAGTGGAGCTGGCCGAGCGCCGTAAGGTGCTGCTGGCCAACAACAAGCTGCTGGAAGAGCAGCGCCTGAGCCAGCGTACCCAGTTTGACCTTGAGATGATGAACGAGCTGGGCTACTGCTCCGGTATTGAAAACTACTCGCGCTTCCTCTCCGGACGCGGGCCGGGCGAGCCGCCGCCGACGCTGTTTGACTACCTTCCGGCAGACGGTTTGCTGGTGATCGACGAATCCCACGTTACGATCCCGCAGATCGGCGGGATGTACCGCGGTGACCGCGCGCGTAAAGAGACGCTGGTGGAATACGGCTTCCGCCTGCCGTCGGCGCTGGATAACCGTCCGATGAAGTTTGAAGAGTTTGAGGCGCTCGCGCCGCAAACCATTTACGTCTCGGCCACGCCGGGCAACTACGAGCTGGAGAAATCCGGTGAAGACGTTGTCGATCAGGTTGTGCGTCCAACGGGTCTGCTCGACCCGATTATTGAAGTTCGTCCGGTGGCGACTCAGGTGGACGATCTGCTCTCGGAAATTCGCGCTCGTTCCGCCATCAACGAGCGCGTGCTGGTGACCACGCTCACCAAACGCATGGCGGAAGACCTGACCGAGTATCTGGAAGAGCACGGCGAGAAGGTGCGTTATCTGCACTCGGATATCGACACCGTCGAGCGCATGGAAATTATTCGCGATCTGCGTCTGGGCGAGTTTGACGTGCTGGTGGGGATCAACCTGTTGCGAGAAGGTCTGGATATGCCGGAAGTCTCGCTGGTGGCGATTCTGGATGCGGATAAAGAGGGCTTCCTGCGTTCCGAGCGTTCGCTGATCCAGACCATTGGCCGCGCCGCGCGTAACGTCAACGGTAAAGCGATTCTGTACGGTGACAAAATCACCCCATCGATGGCGAAAGCGATTGGTGAAACGGAGCGCCGCCGCGAGAAACAGCAGCGCTACAACGAAGAGCACGGCATTACGCCGCAGGGTCTGAACAAGAAGGTGGTGGATATCCTGGCGCTGGGCCAGAATATTGCCAAAACCAAAGCGAAAGGTCGCGGCAAGGCGCGCTCAGTGGTGGAAGAAGATACCGTCGTGCTGACGCCGAAAGCGCTGCAGCAGAAAATTCACGAGCTGGAAGGACAGATGATGCAGCACGCGCAGAACCTGGAGTTCGAAGAAGCGGCGCAGATCCGCGACCAGCTTCATCAGCTGCGGGATCTGTTTATTGCAGCATCGTAGTTTTCTGCCCGGTGGCGCTGCGCTTACCGGGCCTA
>NZ_JBQEOB010000001.1:532012-536784 GCF_052045065.1 Enterobacter sp. 22452
CCACCGGGGGTTTTTGTTAACCCAGCGCCTGAATCGCCTTCTCCAGCGCCTCGCGCAGCAGGTGACGGTCATGGCGATATTTAATATCACTCGCCTCTAGCGGCTCCTGCACCACCACGCGGTCGCCAATACCCGATACGTCCACCTTCGGCCCCACCACCACACCGTCGATAATTTTTTTACCGACGTACTGCTCCATTAAATCAAGTTTGTCCGCCAGCGACAGGCTCGCCGCCGCCGGGCTCAGTTCACGTCCCAGGTTACCGATGTAGACCATCGGTGCGGGGGTGCGGCGCAGCGCCTGCGCCAGCTCTTTCACCAGCAGAATCGGCATCAGGCTGGTGTAAAAACTACCTGGGCCAATCAGGATCAGATCCGCTTCACCGATGGCTTCTACCGCTTCGCGCGTGGCGGGGACGCTTGGATAGGTCATTAGCTCCGTTGGCGGCAGGATAAGCTGATCAATATTCACCTCACCGTAAACTTCATGCCCTTCAGCGTCGATAGCCATTAAATCGACCGGTTGTTCCGACATGGGGATCAGAAATGCATCCACTTTAAGCAGATTACGGATCAGGTTGATGGCTTCGAGAGGCCGCACACTCAGGTGATCTAAGGCCTTTAACATCAGATTTCCGAGGTTATGCCCGGAAAGTTCACCATTACCGCCAAAACGGTACTCAAACATCGCCGATGCGACGCTCGGTTCGGTAATTAACTGGTTCAGACAGTTGCGCATATCTCCCCAGGCAATCCCGCCTTCGGCACGTCGGATCCGCCCCGTTGAGCCGCCGTTATCGGTGGTGGTCACTATCCCTGTCAGCCTTGACCCGAGTGACGACAATGAGGACATGACGCGGCCCAGGCCGTGGCCTCCGCCAAGAGCGACCACTCGGTCAAGATCCGCAAAAGTGCGATTGCGCATAGGTATTCCTTATCACGTTCGATCGCGTAACAGTAACCTAACTACCCATAAAAGACGATGCCTCAGCGGATGCAAAATGACGTATATCAATGTGAAAGTGTGGTTTTTGGGTATCCTGTAGCGAAAATGCACGATTAAGTCGCTATATATATAATTATATAGCGAAAGGCGAGAATGGCGAAGTGATGATTTCCGCGTTACTATCGCTATAACCACGTTTTCATTTTTGAAAACATACACTCTAGCCCTGGCGCCTGTGTCGAACGATATGGCGCCCTGGCCGTGGCGAATTAGCCACCAGGGTACAGAAAGAAATGACTGTGCCTCCCGATCTGGAAAGGTGTACATGGCTTCACAACTTACTGATGCTTTCGCGCGTAAGTTTTATTACTTACGTCTGTCGATTACCGATGTGTGTAACTTCCGTTGCACCTACTGCCTGCCCGATGGCTACAAGCCGGGCAGCGTCACCAATAACGGCTTTCTCTCCGTGGATGAAGTGCGCCGCGTTACGCGCGCCTTCTCTGAACTCGGCACGGAAAAGGTGCGTCTGACCGGTGGCGAACCCTCTTTACGTCGTGATTTCCCCGACATCATTGCCGCCGTGCGTGAAAACGAACGTATCCGCCAGATTGCGGTGACCACTAACGGTTACCGCATGGCGCGCGACGTGGCGAACTGGCGCGATGCGGGCCTGACGGCGATCAACGTCAGCGTAGATAGCCTCGATGCCCGTCAGTTCCACGCCATTACCGGACAGGACAAATTCCATCAGGTGATGGAAGGCATCGACGCCGCATTCACTGCGGGGTTCGACAAAGTCAAAGTGAATACCGTGCTGATGCGTGATGTAAACCATCATCAGTTGGACACCTTCCTGGCGTGGATCAAACCACGCCGCATTCAGCTGCGTTTTATTGAGCTGATGGAAACCGGCGAGGGCAGCGAGCTGTTCCGTCGTCATCACATCTCTGGCATGGTGCTGCGCGACGCGCTGCTGAGACGCGGCTGGATCCACCAGATCCGCCAGCGCAGCGACGGCCCGGCGCAGGTCTTCTGTCACCCGGATTACGAAGGTGAGATAGGGCTAATCATGCCCTATGAGAAAGACTTCTGCGCCAGCTGCAACCGCCTGCGCGTCTCCTCCGTTGGCAAGCTCCACCTCTGCCTGTTCGGCGACGGCGGCGTAGATCTTCGCGATTTGCTGGAAGACGATGCGCAGCAGGACGCGCTTGAAGCACGCATTTCTGAAGCGCTGACGCATAAAAAACAGACCCACTTCCTGCATCAGGGCAATACCGGCATTACTCAGAACCTGTCTTACATCGGCGGGTAATCAGTCTTAAGAAGGAATCAGAAAATGAGTCAGGTAAGCGCAGAATTTATCCCGACACGCATTGCTATCCTTACCGTTTCCGACCGCCGTGGCGAAGAGGATGATACCTCCGGTCACTGGCTGCGTGATGAGGCGCATGACGCGGGGCATTACATCGTCGATAAAGCGATCGTAAAAGAGAACCGCTACGCCATTCGCGCTCAGGTCTCTCAGTGGATCGCCAGCGATGAGGTGCAGGTGGTGTTGATTACCGGCGGCACCGGCTTTACCGCAGGCGATCAGACTCCCGAAGCGCTGATCCCGCTGTTCGACCGCGAAGTGGAAGGCTTCGGCGAAGTGTTCCGCATGCTCTCCTTTGAAGAGATTGGTACCTCCACGCTCCAGTCACGCGCCGTGGCGGGCGTGGCGAACAACACGCTGATTTTCGCTATGCCGGGCTCGACCAAAGCCTGCCGTACCGCGTGGGAAAACATCATCGCCCCGCAGCTGGATGCCCGTACCCGTCCGTGTAATTTCCACCCCCATTTAAAGAAATAAGCTATGTCACAACTGACCCACATTAACGCCGCCGGTGAAGCGCATATGGTGGATGTTTCCGCCAAAGCGGAAACGGTGCGCGAGGCGCGCGCGGAAGCGTTCGTCACTATGCTGCCAGAAACCCTGGCGATGATTCTCGACGGCAGCCACCACAAAGGCGATGTCTTTGCGACCGCGCGCATCGCCGGTATTCAGGCCGCGAAACGCACCTGGGACTTAATTCCGCTGTGCCATCCGCTGATGCTGAGCAAGGTGGAAGTGAACCTGCAGGCGCAGCCGGAGCACAGCCGCGTGCGCATTGAGTCACTCTGCCGCTTAACCGGGAAGACCGGCGTTGAGATGGAAGCGCTGACAGCGGCCTCCGTCGCCGCGCTGACCATCTACGATATGTGTAAAGCAGTGCAGAAAGATATGGTCATTGGCCCGGTGCGCCTGCTGGCGAAAAGCGGCGGTAAATCGGGTGATTTTAAGGTGGACAGCCATGATTAAGGTGCTCTTTTTTGCCCAGGTGCGCGAGCTGGTCAATACCGACAGCCTGACGCTGGATGCGTCCTTCGAAAACGTCGCCGCCCTGCGCGCGCATCTGGCGGCACAAAGTGACCGCTGGGCGCTGGCGCTTGAGGAAGGCAAGCTGCTGGCCGCCGTAAATCAGACGCTGGTTGAATTCACCCATCCGCTGAACGCAGGGGATGAAGTGGCCTTCTTCCCGCCGGTGACAGGGGGCTAAGATGGCTGAAACACGAATTCTGGTCGGTCACGAGCGCTTTAATGTTGGTACAGAATATGACTGGTTGGCCGAGCGCGATGAAGATGGTGCGGTCGTCACCTTTACCGGTAAAGTGCGCAACCACAACCTCGGCGACAGCGTGAAGGCGCTGACGCTGGAGCACTATCCGGGGATGACCGAGAAATCGCTGGCGGCGATTGTCGACGAGGCGCGGGGCCGCTGGCCGCTTGGCCGCATCACGGTGATTCACCGCATCGGCGAGATGTGGCCTGGCGAGGAGATTGTCTTCGTCGGGGTGACCAGTGCGCACCGCGGCAGTGCGTTTGCGGCAGGGGAGTTCATTATGGACTATCTCAAAACCAAGGCCCCGTTCTGGAAGCGTGAAGCCACGCCGGAAGGTGACCGCTGGGTGGAATCGCGCGACAGCGATAAACAAGCCGCCAGCCGTTGGTAGTCGGTTTACGTGGATGTGTTAATCTTAACGTGTGTGTCTACTTAATCTTAATCAGGAGTGAATCATGGACCGATTTCCGCGTTCCGATTCAATAGTACAGCAGACCCGTAGCGGACTGCAGACGTATATGGCTCAGGTGTACGGCTGGATGACGGTCGGCCTGCTGCTTACCGCGTTTATCGCGTGGTATGCGGCGAACACGCCTGAACTGATGATGTTTATCTTCTCCAGCAAAATCACCTTCTTTGGGCTGATTATTGCGCAGCTGGCGCTGGTGTTTGTGCTTTCTGGCCTGGTGCAAAAGCTGAGTGCCGGAATGGCGACCACGCTGTTTATGCTCTATTCGGCGCTAACCGGACTGACGCTTTCCAGTATTTTCATCGTTTACACCTACTCCTCCATCGCCAGCACCTTTGTGGTGACCGGCGGGATGTTCGGCGTGATGAGCCTGTACGGCTACACCACCAAACGTGACCTGAGCGGCTTAGGCAACATGCTGTTTATGGGGCTGATTGGGATCGTGCTGGCGTCGCTGGTGAACCTGTGGCTGAAGAGTGACGCGCTGATGTGGGCGGTGACCTACATCGGGGTGGTGGTCTTCGTTGGCTTGACGGCCTACGACACCCAGAAGCTGAAAAACATCGGCGAGCAGATTGACGTGCGCGACAGTGCTAACCTGCGCAAATACTCAATTCTGGGGGCGTTGACGCTGTATCTGGACTTCATCAACCTGTTCCTGATGCTGCTGCGTATTTTCGGCAACCGTCGTTAAGGTTGCTTTGCCGGGTGGCGG
>NZ_JBQEOB010000001.1:536813-1075128 GCF_052045065.1 Enterobacter sp. 22452
CCACCCGACTTATTTATTTCGCCATGACTTTTTCGTTCTTCGCCCTCAGCTTCTTCGCCCGACCCTCCAGCACCAGATAACAGACCGTTGCCAGCGCTAGCGGCAGGAAGTAATAGATCATGCGGTACGCCAGCAGGGCGGCGATAATCGTTCCCTGAGAGACATGCTCCCCCGCAAGCAACGCGATAAACACCGCCTCCAGCACGCCGATCCCGGCCGGAATATGCACAATCACGCCAGCAATACTGCTCACCAGCAGCACGCCCAGCACGAAGAAGTAATTTACGTCCTCGCCAATCAACAGCCAGATAATCGCCCCCATCGCCATCCAGTTGGCGCTGGAGACCACCATTTGCAGCACCGCGAACTTCCATGAGGGCAACACCAGCTTTTGCCCCTTGATGGTCATATGGCGGCGTTTAGCAAAGGCGCAGGCCCACAGATACACGGCGATGATCAGCAGCAGCACGATGCCCAGAATGCGCAGCGTGGCCTCGTCGATATACCAGTGTGCGGGCAGCTGCACCACGCCGAGGGTGAAGATCACCCCGCCGAGCAAAATATAGCCCAGCCAGTTCGTGGTGATGCTTAACGAGAAAATGCGCGTGATGGTCCCGCCCGGCAAGCCAAGGCGCGAGTAAAGGCGATAGCGCATGCCAATGCCGCCGACCCAGGTGCTCAGCGTCAGGTTAAAGGCGTAGCAGATAAACGACACCAGCATCACCTGGCGCTTTGCCAGCTTGTGTCCGCAGTAGGCGCGGCCCAGCAGGTCGTAGCAGCCGTATATCAGGTAGCTTACGATGACCAGCCCAACGGCGCTCAGGAGCACCATCCGGTTATAGTTGCGGATGACCTTCCACACCTCTTCCCAGTCGACTTTTTGCGCGTACACCACCAGCAGTACCGCGACGGCGATGAAGAACAGCCAGGTGAGGATTTTTTTTGCCAGCTTCCAGCGAGGATGCGATTTCGACATCAGGTTTTCCCTCCGTCTTCCGCTTCAATGCGGTCCTGAGTTTCCATTTCGGGTTGAACCGGCGGGTCCACCTGCGCAAGCTTAGGCGTATGCGCGGGCAGCCAGCCGACCATCGCCGGGAAATGACGCAGGAAGTGGAACACCACCACGCCAATGCCAAGGTTCCACCAGGTGCGTTTCGGCACCATGGACTCATCTACGCGCACGCAGTCATTGACGATCAGCCCCTGAAGGTTATCCCGCAGGGTTTGATTAAACTGCCGATCGTGAATGATCAGATTCGCTTCCAGATTCAGCGACAGGCTCAGCGGATCGAGATTGCTGGAGCCGACGGTTGCCCAGTGATCGTCCATCAGCGCCACTTTGCCGTGCAGCGGTCGGCGGCGATATTCGTAGATCTGCACGCCGCCTTTCACCAGATAGTTATAGAGCAGGCGTGCGCCCACTTTGACAATCGGCATATCCGGCTCGCCCTGCACAATCAGTTTCACCCGCACGCCGCGTCGGGCCGCATTGCGCATGGCATGCAGAATACGGTAGCCGGGGAAGAAGTAAGCGTTGGCGATAATCACCTCGCGCTTCGCGTTCGCCAGCATCTTCAGGTAATGACGTTCAATGTCATCCCGGTGCTCGCCGTTGTCGCGCCAGACGAAAAGCGCCTGCGCTTCGCCGGGCTGTCGGTTCTCCTCCGGGCGATGGCGACGTCGCCACCAGTGGCGAACGGCCTCTTTACCCGGCAGGTTCTCCAGTTCAAACAGTAAAATATCCTGAACCACCGGGCCCTCAATGCGGATCGCGTAGTCCTGCTTGGCTTCCGGGCCATAGTCGGACATATGTTCAGCGGAGTAGTTAATGCCGCCGACGAACGCCACCGTCTCATCCACCACAACAATTTTGCGGTGCATCCGACGAAAAAGGTTCGTGCGCATGCCAAATAAGCGGGGACCGGGATCGTAGTAGCGGAAGATCACGCCTGCAGCGGTCAGTTCGTTGACGAACTCATCGCTCAGATCCGGTGAGCCATAGCCGTCGAGCAGCACTTCAATTTTGACCCCGCGCTGTGCAGCACGCAGCAGCACGCTGTGCAGCTGCTTGCCAACCTCATCTTCGAACCAGATAAAGGTTTCGAGGATCACTTTCTGCTGTGCGTTATCAATCGCTTTAAACACGGCCGGATAATATTGATCGCCATTCTCCAGCAGCGTAATGCGGTTACCTTCCTGCCATGAACATTTCATAAATGGATCTCCGCGCTGAGTGGGGCATGGTCGGAGAGATGTCGCCAGTTGAGTAACGCCAGCGCGGTTGGGCTGCTGGCGTGGGCGTTCTTCACGTAGATGCGGTCAAGGCGCAGTAGGGGAAAGCGTACCGGAAACGTGCGTGCGGGGCGTCCATTGGCGCGGGTGAAAATTTCCTCCAGCCCGGCGTTCACCTTAAGCGGATGGTTGGCGCGCTGCCGCCAGTCGTTGAAATCACCGGCGATGACCACGGGCTCGCCTTCCGGCAGCGCATTGCTCCATTCGGCGAGCATCTGTAGCTGAGCCTGACGGTGGGCTTCACGCAGGCCAAGATGCACGCAGCCTACGTGAACGGGAAATGCCAGATCGGGTGGCGCGATACGACAGTAAAGCAGGCCGCGTTTTTCACTTTCGCCCACCGACACGTCGCGGTTCTCATAGTGTTCAATCGGATAACGCGACAGCACCGCATTACCGTGGTGCCCTTCGGGGTAAACCGCGTTGCGCCCGTAGGCGTAGTCGCTCCACATGGTATCGGCCAGAAACTCGTAGTGGGGGGTATCCGGCCAGTTTTCGACATGCATTGGATGCACTTCGTGCGCGCCCATCACTTCCTGCAAGCAAACAATGTCTGCGCTGACGGTGCGAACGGCGTCGCGCAGCTCCGGTAAAATGAAGCGGCGGTTAAATGCTGTGAAGCCCTTATGAATGTTTATCGTCAGCACCTTAAGCGAGAAATGCTGCGTTTTAATGGTCATAAACACCTTCCTGGGTGACTATCCCGATGAAAATAAAGTGTAGTCGGCGTCACAAAAAGATGCGGCGTTACGGAATTTTCCGTAAAGTGCGGTAGTCTGAACTAGCAGAGAAAAATCCTTCAGGAGAGAAGCCATGAAGTGGCAACAACGTGTTCGTGTCGCAACGGGTTTGAGTTGCTGGCAGATAATGTTGCATTTACTGGTCGTGGCCGTACTGGTGATGGGCTGGATGAGCGGCACGCTGGTGCATGTTGGTCTGGGGCTATGCGTGCTTTACGGCGTCACCGTGCTGTCGATGCTGTTTTTACAGCGTCACCACGAGGCGCGCTGGCGTGAAGTGGGTGATGTGCTCGAAGAGCTCACCACCACCTGGTATTTTGGTGCCGCGATGATTGTGCTTTGGCTGCTGTCGCGCGTGCTGCAAAACAACCTGCTGCTGGCCCTGGCGGGTCTGGCAATCCTCGCAGGGCCTGCGGTTGTCTCTTTACTCACCAAAGAGAAAAAGCTACGCAATGTTGCGTCTAAACATCGCGTACGCCACTGATCCCGTCGTGGCCGCGATAACCAGTAGCGGCCACAAACTTCCCCAGACAATGTCCAGACTCGCATCCTTCAGATAGATTTGCTTGGTGATATCCGTAAAGTGTCGAATCGGGTTTACCCACGTCAGATCCTGTAGCCACACCGGCATATTCTCGACGGGGGAAACATAACCCGAGAGCAAAATTGCGGGCATCATAAAGACGAATACCCCGATAAACGCCTGCTGCTGCGTCGAGCAGAGCGCCGAGATCAGCAGTCCAAACCCCACCAGCGACAGCCCGTAAATCACCATCGTGAAGTAAAACAGCGCCAGCGAACCGGCGAACGGGATCTGGTAGGCCCAAATACCTACTCCCAGCACGATGGTGGCCTGGAAGGTCGCGACAATCAGCGCCGGAACCGCTTTGCCGACGAAAATCTGCCAGGTGGCGAGCGGGGAGACCAGCAGCTGATCCAGCGTGCCCTGTTCGCGCTCGCGGGCGACGGAGAGGGAGGTCACGATCATCACCCCGATGGTCGTGATCATGGCGATCAGTGACGGCACCACGAACCACTTATAGTCCAGATTCGGGTTGTACCAGTTGCGCACCACCAGCTCGCTGTTGTTGGGCTTTGGTTTGCCCTCCATCAGCTCCTGCTGGTAATCCTTCACCACCTGCTGCAGATAGTTCGCTGCGATCTGGGCGCTGTTGGAGTTACGCCCGTCGAGGATCAGCTGCATCGGCGCGGTCTGGAAGGTATCCAGATTGCGTGAGAAATCCGCCGGGAACCGCACCAGCAGCAGCGCTTTTTGCGTGTCGATAGTGGGCTGGATCGCCTGCGGACTTTTCAGCAGCAGAATGTGGGTAAAGGCCTTCGCACGCGCAAAGCGCTGCGTTAGCTCGACGGAATGTTTGCCGTTGTCTTCGTTGTAAATGGCAATGGTGGCGTTGGTCACCTCAAGGGTGGCGGCAAACGGGAACAGTAAAACCTGGATCAGCACCGGCAAAACCAGGATGGCGCGGGTTTGCGGCTCGCGCAGCAGGGATTGCAGCTCTTTGCGTATTAACGTCCATAAACGGTGAAACATGTTCGCTCCTTAATCCAGACGCCGTTTGGTTTTCATCCACGTCAACCCGATAAACATCACCGCCGACGCCATCAAAAACAGCGTGTTGATGATCAGCACCACCGGAATATTCCCCGCCAGGAACAGGCTTTGCAGCGTGCTCACAAAGTAGCGAGCCGGAATAACATAGGTCACGGCGCGGATCACCGCAGGCATACTGTCTATCTGAAAAATAAACCCGGAGAGCATAATCGACGGTAAAAAGGCGGCGTTGAGGGCCACCTGCGCGGCGTTAAACTGGTTGCGGGTGATGGTGGAGATGAGCAGCCCCATGCCCAGCGTGCTGAGTAAAAACAGGCTGGTGATAAAGAACAGCACGACAAGCGAGCCGCGATACGGCACGCCGAGGATAAAGACGGCGACAAGCATACAGAGCAGCATCGCCAGCATGCCGAGGAAGTAGTAGGGGATGAGCTTGCACAGTAGCAGCTCGACGCGCGTGACTTCGGTAGAGAGCAGCGCCTCCATGGTGCCGCGCTCCCACTCGCGGGCGATCACCAGCGAGGTCAGTATCGCGCCGATTACCGTCATGATGATGGTCACCGCGCCCGGAATAATAAAGTGCTGGCTGATGGCGGCGGGGTTAAACCAGTAGCGCGTCTGCACATCGATCAGCGGCTCAAACTCCTCACCCCGGTCTTCGGCGCGCTGCATCTGCCAGAGCTGCCAGATCCCCTCCGCGTAGCCCTGCACGAAGTTCGCGGTGTTCGGTTCGCTGCCGTCGGTGATCACCTGGATCGGCGCATCGGTATTTGCCCGCGCCATATTGGCGGCGAAATCCACCGGAATGACGATTAGACCGCGAATTTTCCCGGCCTGCATTTTCTGAATCAATTCCTGCCGGTTGTCGCTGATGGTGGCGTCAATGTAGGGCGAACCGGTCATGGCGTGAGTGAAGTCCAGCGCCTCTTCGCTCTGCTGCTCCAGCAAAATCCCGACCCGGAGCTTGCTGGAGTCCAGGTTAATGCCGTAGCCAAAGATAAACAGCAGCAGCAGGGGGATCACCACCGCAATCAGCCAGCTGCTGGGGTCACGCACGATCTGCCGCGTCTCTTTAATGCATAGCGCGCGCACCCTGCGCCACGAAATCGCATTACTGTGCATGGGCATTCTCCTTATCCCAGTCGTGGATGAGGGTGATAAACGCCTGCTCCATGGTCGGGTCTGGCTGTGCGTCGTCGGCGGCCTGGTTTTTCAGGTCGTCCGGCGTGCCGTGGGCAATCAGCTTGCCGCGATAGACCAGCCCGATGCGGTCGCAGTACTCTGCCTCGTCCATGAAGTGGGTGGTCACCATCACGGTCACCCCTTTTTCCACCATGCTGTTGATATGCAGCCAGAACTCGCGGCGGGTGAGGGGATCAACGCCAGAAGTGGGTTCATCCAGAAACAGAATATCCGGCTCGTGCATCAGCGAGCAGGCCAGCGCCAGCCGCTGCTTAAAGCCGAGCGGCAGCTCGTCGGTGGCGTGGGAGGCAATGTTGGTCAACGCGAAGGCATCGCTCATGCGGCGGATTTTTTCGTTCTGCGCTCGCCCACGCAGGCCGTACACGCCGGAGAAAAAGCGCAGATTCTGCTCGACCGTCAGGTTGCCATACAGCGAAAACTTCTGCGCCATATACCCGAGATGCTGGCGCGCCTTGCCGGAGCTGACCTTCAGATCCATATCCAGCACCAGCGCCTTGCCGGACGTCGGCACCAGCAGGCCGCACATCATCTTAAAGGTTGTCGATTTTCCCGCGCCGTTTGGTCCAAGCAGGCCAAAAATCTCGCCGCGTTTAACCGCGAAATTAACGTTATCGGTGGCGGCGAAATCCCCGAACTTTTTGGTGAGCGATTTGGCTTCGATCACCGTTTCGCCCGGCGTGCCTTCCACCGTATGCAGAATGGCGGCAAGTGGCGACTCTGACGTACCCGCGCCGCCCAGCAGGTCGATAAACGCGTCCTCAAAGCGCGGCGCGGTCTCTTCTATCGCGATCTCAGGCATGCCTTGCGCCTGGCGAATGTCGTCGGCTGTGGCCTCTTTTTTGAGAATAATGCGCACCGAGCGGCCCTGGATCATACCGTCGCTCACCTGCGGCAGCCTGAGCACCCGCTGCAGCAGCCTGCGGTTGGACTCCTGCGGGCTATGCAGCAGGAAGCTACGCCCGGCCATGCTCTGCGTCAGCGTCGTCGGCTCGCCCTGATAAAGCAGTTCGCCTTCGTTCATCAGCAGCACATCCCGGCACTGTTCCGCTTCGTCGAGGTAGGAGGTGCTCCAGAGGATCAGCATCCCGTCGCCCGCCAGTTCGTGCACCATCTGCCACAATTCACGGCGAGAAATCGGGTCAACGCCCACGCCGGGCTCATCCAACAGCAGCACCTTTGGCTCGCCGACCAGCGTACAGGCCAGCCCCAGCTTTTGCTTCATCCCGCCGGAGAGCTTGCCAGCCAACCGGTCGGTGAACGGGCCGAGGGAGGTAAACTCCAGCAGGCGGGCGAAGGTTTTCTGCCGCGTTTCGCCGGTGACGCTGCGCAGATCGGCGTACAGGTTCAGGTTTTCCATCACCGTCAGGTCTTCATACAGGCCAAACTTCTGCGGCATATAGCCGAGCATGGCGTGGAGCGCACCGTCGTCTTTTATCGGGTCAAGACCGAGCACGCTGGCCGAGCCTTCATCAGGCTTCAGCAGCCCCGCCAGCATCCGCATCAGCGTGGTTTTCCCCGCGCCGTCCGGACCGACCAGCCCGGTCACGTAGCCTTTCTGGATGGTGCAATTCAGCGGAGCTACCGCAGGCTTCTCCATACCCTTAAAGCGTTTGACCAGATTGTTGAGCTGGATAACCGCGTCATTCATGTCGTTCCCCGTCGCTGACTGTTACGGTTACGGGCATACCCTGACGCAGCGCGTCGTCCGCATCGGTGACGATGATGCGCAGGCGATACACCAGGTCGGTTCGCAGGTCCGGTGTTTCAACCGTTTTCGGGGTGAATTCGGCGGTAGGGGAGACAAAGCCCACTTTGCCGTGATACGGCTTGTCGGGGCGGCTGTCCGTATAGAGCAGCAATTCACGGCCCGGCTGCATCTGCCCGAGGTTCGGCTCGTCAATGTAGGCGCGCACCCACACCGGGCGGGTCAGGGAGAGCGTTAAGACGGTGCTGCCCGCGCTGAGCATGCTGCCCGGCTCCACGGCGCGGGTCATCAGCGTGCCGTCGGACGGGGCGATTAAGGTGGTGTCGCGCAGGTCCAGCTCCGCCTGGGCCAGCTGTGCCTGTGCCTGTTCAAGGCTGGCTTTCGCCTGGGCAATATCCTGCGCGCGGTTACCGGTGCGGTACTGGCTTAATTTATCCTGTGCGGATTTCAGCGTCGCCTGCGCCTGGTCGCGGGACGAGCGCGCATTTTCCAGATCGTTAGCGGAAATGGTGCGGCTTTTCCACAGCCCCTGCTGGCGCGCGTAGAAGTTCTGCGCGTAGTCATAGGCGGCTTTCGCCTGCTTAACGGCGGCAGCAGCCTGGGCGATCTCTTCATCGCGATAGCCTGCCAGCATCAGGTCATACTGCGCCTGAGCCACGGATACGCCCGCTTTGGCCTGCATCAGCGCGTTCTCGTAGGGCGCTTTATCCAGCATCCCCAGCGTCTGCCCGCTTTTGATGGCATCGCCTTCGTCAACGCTCAGCGAGGCGAGACGTCCGCCGACGCGGAAGCTCATGTTCACCGTGCGAATATCCACGTTACCGTACAGGGTCAGGCCTTTATCCTGCTGGCTCTGATACCACAGCCAGCCACCTATTCCAGCAGCAAGCAACACAACAACCACCAGAACGATGGCGACAGGTTTTTTCATGACTTCAGGCTCCTTTGCGTTAAGCCTTGCAGGATCAGATCGACGTGACAGGCGATCACCTTGCTAATCTGCTCGGCTTTATCCTCATCAAATTGTGTCCAGCCCGTGCGTAACAGGATGGTCTCCCGCCCCAGACGGAAGGCGAGCACTTCGCCCAGCAGGGCATGGGTATGCAAAATCATTTCGGTGTCGCGTGCATCGCGTCCGGTATAGGCCGCGATAAGCCGGGTCAGATGCGAGTGCATCGGTGCAATTACCCGTTCGTGGACCCGCTGGTAAGCAGCCGTAGGGGAGAGCTGCTCGCGGGAAATAAACTTGCTCAGGTTCAGCGTATCGTCGTGCGTCAGCAGGCGGATCATATTATGACAGGCGTTGAGAATAAGCTGGCGAACGGCGGCGCGATCGGGCGACGGCTGGCCGAGCAGCGCGGTGGCTTCTTCCACCTGCGGGTGAAACTGCGTGCCGATAAAATCGGCGATCCACTCGGCACAGGCGAGATATAAATCCTCTTTTGAGCCAAAATAGTAGGTAATGGCCGCAATATTCTGCCCGGCCAGCGCGGCAATATCGCGCGTGGTCGCGTGCAGCCCGTACTCACCAAACTGCGCCAGCGCGGCGGCGATAAGCTGGCTTTTGGCTTGTTCACCTTTGGTTGTTGTGGGTGTCGTATTCATGTCGGCATTAAAAATTAATCAATCGATTGATTAAGATTATGTCTGATTCACTCTCCCGTCGAGGGAATGTTGAGGGATATTTTATGCGCCACGTCACAAAAGCTGCTACACTCCGCCCCTTCGCGACATTGTGGTTTTTGTCCTCCCCTATTCGTTATATCTCCCTGAAAACTACACCTGTGATGGTCGGGGCGGTTCGGAGTTTTTATGTCTTTTGATTCCCTTGGCCTGAACCCGGAAATTCTGCGCGCGATCGCAGAACAGGGCTACCTTGAGCCAACCCCAATCCAGCAGCAGGCGATCCCCGCCGTGCTTCAGGGTCGTGACCTGATGGCCAGCGCCCAGACCGGCACCGGTAAAACCGCGGGCTTTACCCTGCCGCTGTTAGAGCTGCTGGTAAAAAACCAGCCGCACGCCAAAAGCCGTCGTCCGGTTCGTGCCCTGATCCTGACTCCTACCCGTGAGCTGGCCGCGCAGATTGGTGAGAACGTGCGTGACTACAGCCGCTATCTCAACATTCGCTCGCTGGTGGTTTTCGGTGGCGTCAGCATCAACCCACAGATGATGAAGCTGCGCGGCGGCGTGGACGTGCTGGTGGCAACGCCGGGCCGTCTGCTGGATCTGGAACACCAGAACGCGGTTAAGCTTGATAGCGTTGAAATTCTGGTACTGGACGAAGCCGACCGCATGCTCGACATGGGCTTCATCCACGATATTCGTCGCGTGCTGGCTAAGCTGCCTGCGCGCCGTCAGAACCTGCTCTTCTCCGCGACCTTCTCCGACGAGATCAAGGCGCTGGCGGAAAAGCTGCTGCATAACCCGCTGGAAGTGGAAGTGGCGCGTCGCAACACCGCCTCTGAGCAGGTGACGCAGCACGTTCACTTTGTTGATAAAAAGCGCAAGCGGGAACTGCTCTCCCAGATGATCGGTCAGGGCAACTGGCAGCAGGTGCTGGTCTTTACCCGCACCAAACACGGTGCCAACCACCTGGCGGAACAGCTGAATAAAGACGGTATCCGCAGCGCGGCGATCCACGGTAACAAGAGCCAGGGGGCGCGTACCCGTGCGCTGGCGGACTTCAAATCCGGCGACATCCGCGTGCTGGTTGCGACCGATATCGCCGCCCGTGGCCTGGATATTGAAGAGCTGCCGCACGTGGTGAACTATGAGCTGCCAAACGTGCCGGAAGACTACGTTCACCGTATCGGTCGTACCGGCCGCGCGGCGGCAACCGGTGAAGCGCTTTCTCTGGTCTGCGTGGATGAACACAAGCTGCTGCGCGACATCGAACGTCTGCTGAAGAAAGAGATCCCGCGCATCGAAACCCCGGGCTACGAAGTGGACCCGTCGATCAAAGCCGAGCCGATTCAGAACGGTCGTCAGGGCGGCGGTGGACGTGGTCAGGGTGGCGGCGGTCGCGGTCAGCAGCCGCGTCGTGCAGAAGGTGGCGCACCGAAATCATCCGGCAAACCGCCGCGTCGTAACAACGACAGCAAACCGGCGGGTGAAAACCCGTGGCGCAGCGGCGAAGGGAAACCGGCAGGGGAAGGGCAGCGTCGACGCCGCCCGCGTAAACCTGCTAACCCGCAATAATCTGGAAGCCCGGTCGTAAAGCCGGGCTTTTCTTTTTGCGGCAGCGAAGAGAAAGTGCCACAATAGTGGCTGTTTATACAGTATTTCAGGTTTTCCAATGGCTTTAACCGCTGCGCTCAAGGCGCAAATTGGCGCATGGTATAAAGCGCTACAACAGCAGATCCCCGACTTTATCCCCCGAGCGCCGCAGCGGCAGATGATTGCTGACGTGGCCAAAACGCTCGCCGGGGACGACGGGCGACATCTGGCGATTGAAGCCCCAACCGGCGTCGGGAAAACCTTGTCGTATCTCATTCCCGGCATCGCGATTGCGCGGGAAGAGGACAAAACGCTGGTGGTCAGCACCGCCAACGTGGCGTTGCAGGATCAGATCTTCAGCAAAGATTTACCGCTACTGCGCAAAATCATCCCCGACCTGCGCTTTACCGCCGCCTTTGGGCGCGGGCGTTACGTGTGCCCGCGTAATCTGGCGGGGCTGGCCAGCAGCGAGGCGACGCAGCAGCAGGATCTGCTGGCCTTCCTCGACGACGATCTCACGCCGAACAACAAAGCCGAGCAGGAGCTCTGCGCCACGCTCAAGATTGATCTTGACGGCTATAAGTGGGATGGCCTGCGCGATCATACTGATAAGGCCATCAGCGACGATTTATGGCGCAGGCTCAGCACCGACAAAGCAAGCTGCCTGAACCGCAACTGCCACTACTACCGCGAGTGCCCGTTCTTCGTCGCCCGGCGTGAAATTCAGGAGGCGGAAGTGGTGGTGGCTAACCACGCGCTGGTGATGGCCGCGCTGGAGAGCGAAGCCGTTTTGCCTGAGCCCAAGAACCTGCTGCTGGTGCTCGATGAAGGCCACCATCTGCCGGACGTAGCGCGGGACGCGCTGGAGATGAGCGCCGAAATTACCGCCCCCTGGTTCCGTCTTCAGCTCGATCTCTTCTGCAAGCTGATTGCCACCTGCATGGAGCAGTTCCGCCCGAAAACCACGCCACCGCTGGCGGTACCGGAGCGGCTGAGCGACCACTGTGAAGAGGTCTATAGCCTCATTTCGTCTCTCAATAACATCCTGAATCTTTATCTGCCGGCCACCCAGGAGGCGGAACACCGCTTTGCGATGGGCGAGCTACCTGAAGAGGTGATGGAGATTTGCCAGCAGCTGGCGAAGCACCTGGAAAAACTGCGCGGGCTGGCGGAGATGTTCCTGAACGATCTTAGCGAGAAAACCGGCACCCACGACGTGGTGCGTCTGCACCGCATTCTGCTGCAGATGAACCGCGCTCTGGGGATGTTTGAAGCGCAGAGCAAGCTCTGGCGGCTGGCCTCGATGGCGCAGGCGTCCGGCGCGCCGGTCACCAAATGGGCCACCCGCGAAGAGCGGGACGGGCAGATGCACCTCTTTTTCCACTGCGTGGGCATCCGCGTGGCCGATCAGCTGGAAAAGCTAATCTGGCGCAGCGTGCCGCACGTGGTTGTCACCTCTGCCACGCTCCGCTCCCTGAACAGTTTTTCTCGTTTGCAGGAGATGAGCGGGCTAAAAGAGAAAGCGGGCGACCGCTTCGTGGCGCTCGACTCGCCGTTTAACCACTGCGAGCAGGGCAAGCTGGTGATCCCGCGGATGAAGTATGAGCCGCTGATGGAAAACGAGGAACAGCACATCGCGGAAATGGCGGCCTACTTCCGCGAACAGGTCGAGAGCAAAAAATACCCCGGCATGCTGGTGCTGTTTGCCAGCGGACGCGCCATGCAACGCTTCCTCGAGCACGTCACCGATCTGCGTCTGCTTTTGCTGGTGCAGGGCGATCAGCCGCGCTACCGGCTGGTGGAAACACACCGCAAGCGGATCGATAACGGCGAGCGCAGCGTGCTGGTGGGTTTACAGTCGTTTGCTGAAGGTCTGGATCTGAAAGGTGATTACCTGACGCAGGTGCATATCCATAAAATCGCCTTCCCGCCTATCGACAGCCCGGTGGTGATCACCGAGGGGGAGTGGCTGAAAAGCCTCAACCGCTATCCGTTTGAAGTGCAAAGCCTGCCGGCGGCGTCGTTTAACCTGATTCAGCAGGTCGGGCGTTTGATTCGTAGCCACGGCTGCTGGGGCGAGATTGTTATTTACGACAAGCGTCTGCTGACGAAGAACTACGGTCAGCGGCTGCTGAACGCGTTACCGGTATTCCCGATTGAACAGCCAGAGGTACCGGAAGTGAAAAAACGCCCGGCAAAACCGGCCGCCGGGCGTAAAAAAAGCATCCGTGCTAAGGGGCGCGGTCCTACTGGTAAGTAAAGGTGGCCTGAACAACGCTGCTGAATGTGCCCGCCGTAACTGGCATGGAGGTGGTGTAGTAACGTGCTGCCAGTGGAAAGTCTGCCGTGTGGGTGCTGGCATCAATAACTGCATTAAAGCTCGCCTGTGGTCCAAGGATGATCGTATCCGTTCGGTCAGCCAACTCTAATGCCATGCCTGTTGCGGTTCCCGTATTGGCAAATTTGAAGGGATGAAGCGCATCGCGCTGACCGTCGACAGTGACGGTGGCGACCGAGAGCGTGGGTGGACAGTTTGACAGCTTCAAATCGAAATTGACCCACGGGCCGGTATCACCCACCGATTTAAAATCCCCCGAAATCGCCTGGCCTAAATTCACCACCATATTCTGACTGGCGCTGTCGACCTGGCAGGTGGTGTCATAGATATTGCCCTCTATATTGAGCGTCACGTCTGTCGCGTGCACCAGCCCGCAGGCCAGCAGCAGTATGCCGGTCACTATTTTTTGCATGTGATTACTCATATTCCATATCGATAGTCATGATGGTGTTGGCTTTTCCCGCCGTGACGACGGCATCGGTCTGGTAATACTGCACAGAAAAAGGGATCGCCATCGGGATATTGGGCTCCAGAGGCGCGCCGATGGGGATGGGGTAATCATATTTCAGGTCAACCCCGTCAATCAGCACCATAACGCCGACCCCGGTTGCGCTGTTGCTGCCGGGCGTAAGGTTGATGACATCGTTGAATTGGCTGTTCACCCCGTTAGCGCTGGTGACGGTTGCCGTTACTCTGGCGTCACCGTCACAGACGCCATTGATATAGAACGACTTCCAGCCTGTATGGCTCCCAACACTTTTGAAATGACTCACCGGAAAGTTGCCCAGCGTGACGGTCAAGCTCAGCGGGTCGAAAGAGCAGGTGGTCGCGGTGGCGGCTATCGTGGCGCTGTAGGTCGTGGTGTTGCTTGCGGCCAGCGCGGTGCCGTTTTTCACGCCAAAGCCAAATCGCGTGTTTGCCTGGGTCAGCGATCCGCTTTTCACCTGCGTCGCTGTTTTCACCAGCTGCACCGCGTAGGTGAAATTCAGGTTGCCGCTTTCGTCAATGGCCCCCATCGGTGTTGATGAGGAGTCGCAACTGCTCGATGTTCCCCGTATTACCTGTCCGTTGCGGTTTAACACTTCGATGCCTATGCCAGCGATCCCCGTTTCATAGACGCCAGGATGGCCGGGTACTTCTGAACCTGAACCGGTATAGCAGGCCGTGATAGCCGTATTGGCAGGCACATCGGTGCAGGTGCCTTTCACGTTGTGCGTTTGCGTTGAGCCAGGTATGACGCTGCCGACGGAGAGGCTGGATGACACGGCGATATTGCCTGCATTCATGGTGTAGGGCAGGTCGCTGCTGCTACAGCTTGCGGCCCGGGCCTGAGGCATAAACAGGGCGCCAGTCGAGAGTAAAATCAGTAAAGTTGGATATCGTAAGGCACGCATGCCGCTCTCCTGTGTGGTTGTCATACGCACTGGGCAGTGATGTTAATAATGTGGTCATCACTCGCCGACGGCAGGTGATAGGTGGCGGAGCAGCGGCTGCCAGCCTCTTTACCCCAGCTGACGTTGATCGTGCCTTTAGGATGCATCCCGGTCAGATAGACCTCTCCACCGTCTCCCACGATAAATTCGCCGTCCCCATGCGCTTGCGAAGCGGTTGCGCCAAACGGGATCGGACGTCCGTCGGCGCGATGCAAGGTCATCAGGACGCGGCTACCCACATGGGTGTTGTAATGTGCGCGCACCACCGCTCCGCGTGTTGGCGTGACGGTTTTCGCCGCCTGGTCCATATCGGCGTTGCCCGGCAAGGTTTCGGTGTTGAGGGCAAGGGTGTTGTGGCGATACGGCGAGACGTACGGCACGATGGCGTAACCGCGGAAATCGGTACTGACCCCGGTCTGGTTAGTGATACTGGTGCCGCTTGCGCCTGGCGCTTCTACCAGCGCCACGGTTTCCCCCATTGGCTGCCCGAGGGTGACGCCGTGAGCGTGCGCGATCAAGCTGCCCTGCAGGCCGACGTTAACCTGCTGCTGGGTGTTATCCTGCGAGTATCCGGCGTTCACTTCACCGTAGGTACCTTTGTAATCGGCATTCAGACTGGTGCTGTCGCCGCTGCTCTGACTGTGGCCCTGCTGAACGCCCCAACTGAGGTTATTGCCAGCAAGCGCGGTGCCGTTCAGGCCCACGCTTTGGGTGGTGTCGTGTTTCGTGCTGCTCAGGTTGTAGTTCACCCAGGTGTTGCTGAGCCAGCGATCGAGCGGTACAAAGACGTTGAAGGCGATGGTCTGCTCGCTGGTTTTTTCGTTGTTGTCGTCGCTGCCGTCACGGGTGTTTTTATCCAGCCCGTAGCTCAGGCCGTAGCTGATGCCGTGCCACGAGTTGTTGTAACCCAGGTTCATTGAGGTCATTCCCTGGCTTGAATTCCAGTAGTTCTCTTTGACCAGGCTTAAGGTCAGCGAACCGAACGAACCGCCCAGAGACTGATCGACAGTGGCCTCTTCGCGGCTGCGTCGGGTGTCCGGCGTTTCCCAGTCGTCATTGTGGGTATGCGATTCCAGGGTGTCCTGCAGGGTGTAGAATCCCTTGCTGTTATAGCGATAGCCGGCAAGGGAAAAATGGGTGCCGGTGGTGGCAAAATCTTTGCTGTAGCGGATGCGCCAGGAGCGGCCGTGAGTCGGATCCTTGTCCTGCATCTCTGACCTGGCGTCGGTAACGTCCACCGAAAACGCGCCGAGATCGCCAATGTTCTTACCGAACCCCAGCGCCAGCGCATCGTAGTACTGGCTGGCCTGCACGCCGCCGTAGGCCGTAAAGCCGTAAGGCAACCCGTAGATTGCCGTGCCCTGCATGAAAGGCGTTTTCTCAACGTCGCTGTCGTAGCTGCGATAGCGCCCAGCGGTAAGGCTGTATTTAAAGCGGCCTTCACGCTGCAAGACCGGCACCGACGCGTAGGGCACCACAAAATGTTGTTCGCTGCCGTCCGTCTCTTTAACGGTGACGTTCAAATCGCCGCTGCCGCCGGTGGGGTAGAGATCGTTAATCTCAAACGCGCCGGGGGCGACATAGTTCTGATAAATGACGTAACCGTTCTGGCGGACGATAACCTGGGCGTTGCTGTGCGCTGTTCCGCGGATCACCGGTGCAAAGCCTTTCATGCTGTCCGGGAGCATGTCGTCGTCCGACGCGATCTGCGCCCCGGTGTATGAGATGCTGTCGAATACATCGGAGGGGGACGAGCTTTGCCCGAATTTGACGTTGCTGCCAAGGGCGATGATATCGCGCTGGGCATAGGTGTAGACCGACGAAAACTCACTTTCTGCATCACCGTCACCGCTGGTTTTGCTCCAGGTGGAGTAGTTACGCAAGCGCCACGCCCCAAGGTTAAGACCCGGGCGCAGGTTAAGAAACTCGCTGCGCTGGTCGGTACCGTTTTCGCCCTTACCGTGGTTGTCCCCGGCGGTGAAGCTGTAGTTCAGCAGCAGGGCATTTATCCCTTCGTCGTACTCCTGCGGGTCGACGTAATCGCGCGGTACCTGGGTGATAGCGGTCTGGGGAATGGTTAACAGCAACTGCTGTGGATTTACGTGGAACGTGGCGCTGGCGGAAGGGATAAGGCTCAGGTCAATACACTGAGCCTTATCATCCGGCACGAATTTATCAATGTTAACGCCGAAGCTTTTTAGCTGGGCCGCGCTCAGGCACGGCTGCAGGATCGATTTCCCGCTGGCATCTTTTTTCAGCGTAAACGTAATTTCTTTACTTGCCACTTTATTATTGTTCACGAAGACGTCGACGTGATATTTACCCGGCGCCTGGCCAGGGCCGATCTCATAAATACTGAGATCCGTCTTCCCCTGACTGGGATTGTCGATATCCAGCAGCGCCGGGTTGAAATAATCTTCGGCCAGAACTTTTTGCACGCAAACACCCAGCAAGGTACACCCCAGTGCAATAAGCATTGAGCGTCCATGTTGTTTGGGCGGTTTGGTGGTGTATTCCCAGCTCATAATTATTTCCAGCTATCCCTGGATGATTATTTAATTTGCGCGGTATATGGCTGGCTGATGCCGCCGTAGTCATTAATGATTTTCCAGCTTACCGAGTGCGCGGTGATATTTCCCGGCGTGGTGAAATGCGTTTCACTTTTAGGTGCGGCATAGGTGGCTTTGTCAACTTTTTTACCGTCCAGCTTTATTTCCTGGAAGTTCATGTAAAACGGCGTGGGGTTTTCGACAATAAGCTGGTTACCCTGCGCGTGCCAGGATAATTGCGTGGCGACATCTTCCGGTTTCCCGGTAATACTCGCCGGGCGATAGAGAAGCTTAATTCGGGTTTTAATCGCGATCTGCAGCGTGTTGGTGTTTTCATTGCGCGCGGAAGAGGGAATAGATTTAATATTCAACCAGAACAGGGATTCACGATCGCCAGGTAAATTCCCCCCGGTTCTGATGATGCGCAGAACGTTGTCCTGCTTCGCATCAAGGCGGAACAGAGGTGGTGTAATCAGGAACGGTGCTTTTTCGCGTACTTTATCTTCCGTTTCGACCCATGACTGCACCAGATAATCGAGATTGTCCGGATTTTCGATCCCAATGGAGGATTCTTTTTTATTTTCCGGGTAAACCACGCGCGTGCCGCCGATGGTAATACCCGCATGGGCGACAGAAGCGATGAATAAAAAGGAGGAGGCCAGAAGATATTTTCGCATAGTGAAACCATAATAAAAATAACAGATATTAACTACCGGGGTAGCTAATATCTGTTGTATTAGTTGTAAACAATGGTGAAGGTTGATGCGGCATTCGCCAGTCCGGCAGAAATAGTCTGTCCGGTCTGGATATAGCGTGCACCAAACTGCAGATCGTTCGTTGTTGTCCCTGAAGTGAGGGCATATGCGGCGGAAGCCGTATATAAACTCAGTGGGTTTTCTGTTTTATCCAGCAACTGAATACCCACACCCGATGCAGCACCGGTACCGGACGTCACAGCAAGGACATCCTTATTGCCACTATCCGGCGTCCCGCCGAACGTCACTGAGGCACTGGTAACGGTTTCGGGACAATCTTTAAGCTGAATACTAAAGCGGGTTGTCGACGTCGTCGAACCGCTTCCGGTAAATGCAGATTTAGCCACCTTACCTAATGAAACATCAAGTGGGTTACTTAAACCATTTACGACCGTGCATGCAGAGTCAATAATTTCACCTGTGAAATTAATTTGCCCTTCACCACTGGATGCAAATGCAGAAACCGAAGCACACGCCATCCCGGCAGCGATGCCCGCAATAATAAATTTTTTCATTTTAATCCTCTGAATGAAAGTGTGACACTTCTGACATTAATCATCACGTGGCTGATTAATTCGGTGTGAACTATCGCTGAGAATTATTTTTCGCTCAATTTATCTTCAGACCACTTTTATCCTCAAAGCATCTTCGCAGGCTTCCGGGAGAGGAAAATGATTACCCGGCAGGCATTTATCAGGGCTATAGTAACTGCAAAGAGCCGCAAGGAGAGATGTCGTGGATTATCGTAAAATTATCAAAGAGGTGGGGCGTGGAAAGAACCACGCCCGTGACCTGGATCGGGAAACGGCCCGCGCCCTGTACACCCATATGCTGAACGGTGATGTGCCCGATCTGGAAATGGGTGGGATCCTTATTGCGCTACGTATTAAAGGTGAAGGTGAAGCGGAGATGCGCGGCTTCTATGAAGCCATGCAGGAGCAAATGCTGCGCTTAACGCCACCCGTCGCTAAACCGATGCCGATTGTCGTTCCCTCCTACAACGGCGCGCGCAAGCAGGCTAACCTCACGCCGCTGTTGGCGATTTTGCTGCATAAGCTTGGATTCCCGGTCGTGGTGCACGGCGTGAGTGAAGATCCCACTCGGGTGCTGACGGAAACGATCTTTGAACTGCTGGGGATTGAGCCAACGCTCCACGCCGGGCAGGCACAGGCGAAGCTGGACGGGCATGAGCCGGTCTATCTTCCCGTTAAGGCATTGTGCCCGCCGCTTGAGCAGCAGTTGGGTATGCGCTGGCGCATGGGCGTGCGAAACAGCGCGCATACGCTCGCAAAACTGGCGACCCCCTTTGCAGAAGATGCTGCGCTGCGCCTCTCCAGCGTCTCACATCCGGAATACATATCGCGAGTCGGGACGTTTTTTGCAGAGATTGGCGGGCGAGCGCTGTTGATGCACGGAACCGAAGGGGAAGTTTACGCCAACCCGCAGCGCTGCCCGCAGATCGCGCTGATCGATGCTTCCGGCACACGCGTTGTGCTTGAGCGCGGAGAAGAGAACAGCGATGTGATTCTGCCTCTCGCGAAAGATCCTTTGACAACCGCCCGCTGGATTGAACAATGCCTTGCCGGGAAGGTGCCCGTTCCGCACGCTATCAAGCTGCAAATGGCCTGCTGTTTACTGGCTACGGGCGAGGTAGAAACCGTCGACGCCGGGCTGCAGCGCGTGGCGCAGTCGTTTTAAGCAAAAAAAAAGCCCGTCCAGTGGCGGACGGGCAAACAAAGGGTAACAACAGGGTCAATGAGGGTGGAGCATCTCACCAGAGGGTACGGTGAGGGTGGAGCATAATTCGTTCGATTATTTGTAGATAACCGCAGTACCGCTCAGTTTGTTATTGCCGTTAGCGGAGGTGATGGTGTATCCGCTTGCGCCTGCAGCAGCAGCTTTCTCAGCCAGTTTGGCTTCAAGACCGTCCAGCGTGGTCGCGCCTTCTGCACTTACCACACCCACTTTATTCATGTTCTGTGCCTGAGTAGAAGACACTGGCTCTACAGCGAAAGCGCCGAAAGACAGAGCAGACAGGGCAACAGCAGCTACAGCATATTTGATGGTTTTCATAATTAATCTCTCGCAGGTTATTCTGATAAAGGGACGATGTTCCGTCGATGTGATAAGTATCACGGTTTTTCTTAAGAGATAAAATCGAAGAGAATTGACGTGGTCAATCAAAAAAATTGAATGACAAATAAGTTATTGAATATTAATAAATTCAGAAGGGCGCTTTACAGTTCTTATCGATGCGCTTTACAGAGAGAAGATGAAGGGCACATTTTGCTACGCGACGTACGAAAATTCGTGAGCGTAAACGTATTCGCTTGCTCCGTTGACTTAGGTAAAGGAAAGTCAACGTAACTGGCTATCTTTCGATCCTCTGCGATTATATCCCGAATGTGAAGTGTTTTTTGAATCTTTCTCCTGCTGGCAGGTGATGCATAACCTTACCCCAGGGATGGCTTTTTGCCGCGCCTCGGGAATAGGGTCGCCACACTCCTCACATTCCTGCAGGCTTTCACCGCGCGGTAATTCACCGCGAGCGCGGGCTACAGCATCTTCAATCGTACTGTTGATCTGTTCGTTTAAGGCGTCGTCATTTGCCCAACCGGAAGCCATGGCGTTCTCCTGTTTGGTTTTATAAAACACATAACGCTAATGTGGGGTTAAAAATCGTACGGTCAAGACAGGAATAAAGAAACTGCATCTGTTGGGGCAGATGCAGTCGGGAGGAAGGTCGAACGGTTATTTGTAGATGGTTGCTGTGCCATACATGTGGTTATCGCCGCCAGCGGAATTCACCACGAAACCTTTGGCACCTTCCTGACGTGCTTTTTCAGCCAGCTTATCCTGGAGATCGTCAAGGTTACTCGCGCGACTGACGGAGACGGTACCGGCAGCACGCAGCTGGCTGGTGTCTGTGTTTTCATTCAGTGACTGAACGGACCAGGCAGAGAAAGATGCGGCTGCCAGCGCACCCGCGACAACAAGGGTCATATATCTTTTCATAATCACATCCTCAGGGGGAAACAACAGGTGATTCCCTTTAAGTTTAGAAGCCCGACGAGTGTGATTTAGCGCAAAAATTTGATGATGATCTGCTTATTTTTTGAACGATGTAAATTGACAATTTGCTGACAGATCATAGACATAAAGGTGACTGATTTCCGGTGTGTTTTTGCGTTGGGCAGACAGTTATTTACCGTTGGGTCCGCAAAGGGTATCTTACGCCGCTGTTGAAAGGAGAATGCCATGACTGCCCAAAAGCCGGGATTGCACCCGCGTAACCGCCATAACAGCCGCTATGACATGAAAGCGCTGTGCCTGAGCTGCCCTCAGTTGCAGGACTTTATTGTACAGACGCCTGCGGGTGAACCCTCGGTCAACTTTGCCGATCCTCTGGCGGTCAAAACGCTGAACAAAGCGCTGCTGGCCCATTTTTATGGCGTGACGCACTGGGATATCCCCGAAGGCTTTCTCTGCCCACCCGTGCCTGGCCGCGCAGATTACGTCCATCACCTCGCCGATCTTCTTGCGGAAGGGAATGATGGCGTCGTTCCGCAGCAGGCGACAATCCTGGATATTGGCACCGGGGCAAACCTGATTTACCCGCTCATTGGCGCGCATGAATATCAATGGCGTTTTACCGGCAGTGAAATTGGCACCGAGGCATTCACCAGTGCGCAGGCGATTATTAACGCGAATCCAGGTTTAACCCGGGCGATCCGTTTACGTCGTCAGAAAGATGACAAATCCATCTTCAACGGCATTATTCATAAGAACGAACAGTACGATGCCACGATGTGTAATCCGCCGTTCCATGATTCTGCTGCCACAGCACGCGCGGGCAGCGAGCGTAAGCGCCGTAACCTGGGGCAGGCGGAAGATGCCGCACTGAACTTTGGCGGCCAGCAGCAGGAGCTCTGGTGTGAAGGAGGCGAAGTCGCGTTTATCCTGCGCATGATTGCAGAAAGTAAACAGTTCGGCCGTCAGGTGAAGTGGTTTACGTCGCTGGTGTCGCGCGGCGATAACCTGCCGCCGCTCTACCGCGCCTTGACCGAAGCCGGTGCGGTGAAAGTGGTGAAGAAAGAGATGTCGCAAGGCCAGAAACAGAGCCGCTTTATTGCCTGGACGTTTATGGACAATAACAAACGTCGCAAATAGTACCCCGTCGTAGGCCGGGTAAGGCGAAGCCGCCACCCGGCTCGGTTACAGCGTCGGCTCCTGCGGTGGGAGCGGCGATGCGGGCGGCGGCAATACCTGATACGTTTGCACCGGCATCCGCACATCCGCCAGATCAAAGTGCTTTTTCACCATGCTGTCGAGCGCAAAACGCACCGTCCACTGCTTCAGCGGCTGGGTAGTGAACGAGACGCGCAGGGTGAATGCGGTATTCGTCAGCCCGACAATCCCGGCAAACGACGGCTCACCGATCACCAGCCCGCGAATATCGTCCATCTGCATCAACTCTTCTACCGCATCCCGCAGCGCCTGCTTCGCTTTGTCCGCATCCTCGTGGCGATCCACATCGTAGTTCGCCACAACGGAACCAATCCCGCGCACGAAGTTGGCAAAGGTGGTAATCGATGACCACGGAATAATGTGATACGCACCGGTGTCCTGACGCACGCCGACGGAGCGGATGGACATTCGCTCAACGGTGCCGGTCAGCGGCCCGATGGTCACCAGGTCGCCCGTGTTCATCCCGTTCTCAAACTGAATAAAGATACCGGTAATAATATCCTTCACCAGCGTTTGTGAGCCGAAGGAGATCGCCAGCCCCAGCGCCCCGGCACCCGCCAGCAGCGGGGCGATATTCACGCCGATCTCCGAGAGCACAATCATGATGGTGATGGTGCTGATGATCACCGCCAGCGCGTTGCGGAACAACGTTAACAGCGTTCTTGCCCGCGCGCTGGGCAGGGGCCTGCCGTGAATATCGGACACCAGACGGTTTTCGATAAGGCTCGCCAGCAGCGTCCAGCCGACGGCGGAGAAGAACAGGATCAACGCGATACGAATCAGAATATCAACCGTTTTTTCACCCGCGCCGTTGTGCAGCCAGTTCCAGAAATCAAACAGTCCCCAGGCGTTCAGCAGCAGCATAATCGCCACGCAGACGGTCAGAATGCGCGCCACTTTGAGCGATACTGACATCCAGCCGTTCACCCGTTTTTGCAGTTCAGGGTAGTTCCGCTGCACCTGCGGCGACAGGGTGATGGTTTTCGAGATCCAGCGGGACAGCAGGCCAGACACAAAAGCCGCAACGCCGATAATCGCCAGGCTTTTGAACGTCGCCCCCATCATAAATTTCAGGCTATTTCCCGGGTCAAACAGCGAGAAGAAGCAGAGCACAATAAAGTAGGCGCTCGCCAGCCAGTGCCACACCAGCGCGAAGGCGCGGATAAACAGGCTGAAGAAGGAGAGGGAACGGTCGGCCAAATGCAGCAGGCTTTCGGTGATCGCCTTTTTATTGTGAAAGATAAGGTACAGCGACCAGACGGTAATACAGAGCATAATCAGCACGTTCGCCAGTGCGCCAAACTGCACGTTGACCTGGTTGGAGATGATTGGCACGGCCACCAGCAGGCCGTAGCCAATCAGGCCGCTGAGCACGCTTAACCGCACGGCCCAGTATTTCGCGCTCTCATCCTTAATATTAAAAGGGCGAAGTTCAGGCACGCGCGGGCAAAAGATGACGCGCAGCACCGCTTTAAAAAATTCGATGAGCGCAAATGCATTGAGGAAGAGCGCCTGCTGGAAGGCAATGGTTTTATTACCCGTATTGAGGCGATCGGCCAGGATCTGACCGACAAACAGCGTCAGCGCCAGCAGCAGTAAATCGATGATAAAGGCTCCGGCGACCATCGCCGGGAGATGCAGCCAGCTGCTTTTATGCTGGTTTTTTTTCCGCCCCCAGATACCCATCTTGCGGTACAGCGGCCAGGCACACAGGCGTACCAGCCAGTAAAAAATAAACACGCCGGCGGCCAGCATTAAAAACTGCGTTACGGCATTGGAAAAGGTCTGGGGATTAAAGGCCTTATGCGGAGAGCCAATCAGATTTCGGTAAAGCTGGGCAAAACGAGAGGAGAGGGCCTCTCCATAGTGGCGGCTCACGTCGGTGACGTTTTCCAGCACAGTTTTTTGCTCTTCCACCTGGGGCGGAGTGATGGCCGGAACGGCCTCCTGGGATGGCGTGGCGGCGACTTTACGAAGCTCACCGATTAACTCTTGCCGGGCGGCGTCGTTTTCCAGCACGTCGGCAAGGGCGCCGTAGGCGGCTTTTTTCTTTTCGACATCGGGCTCCGGTGGCGGCGTACTTTCCTTCGTCGCGGTGGTTCCGGTGGTGACGCCAGGGATCGCGACGGCGAACGCTGGCGTACTAAACAGGCTAATCAACAGCAACAGGATCCACGGCACGGCACCCTCCGGTGAAAATGTCGAACAAAATGATAAGTATAGAAGTCGAGGCGCGGAGGGGAATTTTTGGGAACAATCTGGCGTAAAAAAGCCGGGCAGGGCCCGGCTCGGGGTGACGCGAGGGATCAGGAGACGTGCTGGAGGAACTCCTGCAAACGCTGCCCTGGCGGGTTGGCAATAAGCTCTTGCGGGTTACCGTCCTGAGCAATACGGCCTTTATCAATAAAGATCAGGCGGGACGCTACTTTTTCAGCAAAGCCGATTTCGTGGGTCACGATCACCATCGTCATCCCTTCTTCGGCCAGATCCTGCATGACTTTCAGCACCTCGTGGCGCAGCTCCGGGTCGAGCGCGGAAGTCGGCTCATCAAACAGCATCATCTTCGGTTTCACCGCCAGCGCGCGGGCAATCGCCACGCGCTGCTGCTGGCCGCCGGACAGCTCGGAAGGGTAGTGGTGCGCACGTTCGGCCAGGCCGACCTTGGCCAGCAGATCTTTTGCCTGCGCTTCCGCCGCCGCTTTGCTCGCCCCGCGCACGCGCAGCGGGCCAAACATCACGTTTTCCAGCGCCGTGAGGTGCGGGAACAGGTAGAACTGCTGGAACACCATGCCCGCTTCCTGACGAATCAGACGCTCATCCACTTTCGGGTCATTGACCTTCAGGCCGTCGACGATCAAATCGCCGCTGGTGATCTCTTCCAGCTTGTTGATGCAGCGCAGCAGGGTGGATTTACCGGAGCCGGACGGCCCGATAATCACCACCACTTCGCCCTGTTTGATGCTCAAATCGATATTGTGCAGCACCTGGGTTGGGCCAAAGTGCTTGGAAACGTTTTTAAATTCAATCACAGGATTTTCATCCTTCTTTCAAGACGACGCAGAACGAAGCTCAGAACCAGAGTGATGATCAGATAGACAACGGCTACCGCACTCCAGATTTCCAGCGCGCGGAAGTTGCCCGCAATGATCTCCTGCCCCTGACGGGTCAGTTCAGCCACGCCGATAACAATGAACAGCGATGTGTCTTTAATGCTGATAATCCACTGGTTACCCAGTGGCGGCAGCATACGGCGCAGCGCCAGCGGCAGAATCACGTGGCGGATCGTTTCGCGACGGGAAAGCCCCAGTGCCAGACCCGCTTCACTGAAACCTTTATGAATCGACAGCACCGCACCGCGGGTGATTTCCGCGATGTAAGCGCCTGAGTTGATCATAATGGTCACGACGGCGGCGCTAAACGGGTCAATGCGCAGATCGTTGAAAGCCATTGGCAGGGCGAAGTAGATAAACATGACCTGCACGACAATCGGGGTGCCGCGGATCACTTCGATGAAAACCAGTGCGATGTGGTTTGCAATCCAGCCGCCGTAGGTGCGGGCGAAACCGGCGACAAGACCGATAATCAACCCGCCAACCAGACCCAGGACCGAAATCCACAGGGTCATTTTAGCGCCTTCAAGCAAGAGAGGAATGGCAGGCCAGATGGCGCTCCAGTCAAACTGCATGATGTATTCCTGTATACCGTGGTAAAAAACGAAAAACGTAGGCCCGGCAAGCGTGAGCGCCACCGGGCGTTACAAACCTGAATTCAGGTAAATTATTTAGGCTCGGTACCGAACCATTTTTTGTAGATTTCGTTATAGGTGCCGTTCTCTTTCAGGATTTTCAGCGCGCCGTTAACTTTCGTGCGCAGGTCGTCGCTGCCTTTCGGGAACGCGATACCGTACTGCTGTGCTTCCAGAGAATCACCGACCGCTTTGAACTTGCCGTTGCCCGCGGTTTTGATGAAGTACAGGATGTTCGGCGTATCGTGCAGAACGGCGTCAGCACGGTTGGTACCCAGTTCCATGTAGGCATTGTCGATGTTCGGGAACTGGCGCAGATCTTTGGTTTTGATATTCGCTTTCGCGTAATCAACGGAACCCGTACCGCTCTTCACTGCCACCACTTTACCGTCGAGATCTTTTACGCTTTTTACGTCGTTATTGTCGGCTTTCACCATCACCAGCAGGCCGCTTTTGTAGTAGCCGTCAGAGAAGTCGATCGCTTTTTTACGCTCTTCGGTAATCGTGATACCCGCCAGTGCCAGGTCAACGTTTTTGGTCTGCAGCGCAGGGATGATGCCGCTGAAGTCCATCGGTTTCAGTGTGTAGTCCAGTTTGAGTTCTTTTGCGACCGCAGCCCACAGATCCACGTCAAAACCAACGTATTTGTCACCCTGTTTGAATTCAAACGGAACGAACGCCGTGTCGGTCGCCACAACGAGTTTGTCGGCAGCCTGAGAGGACACTGCAAAAGCCAGGGTAAGTGCAGCCAGTGAAACTTTTAATACAGACTTCATAGCATTTCCTTTTATAACCACGGGGCGATCCCCTGCGAGAACGACAGGCACCATGAAAAAATCGTGCCAACTTTACAAGCTGTTGTTTTACAAAGGGGATGATGTCACGCATTGCACAAAAAATGGAGCAATGATGTCGTGTTGCACCAGCGTGAGGCACCATTTTGGTGCGACTCATTTGGCGTATCTGACGAGGTGATATTTAGCGCAGATTCTGACGGAAAAACAATCTTCCGTTAACGGTTGTGTGAGGTGATTATTACATTTCGTTCACTTTTGCAGGTGTGCAGTGCAAAAGTGCGCACCATAAATGTGCAAAACCCCCGCCAGAGGCGAGGGTGTCATCGGTAATTCGTATGGCTTATTCGATGTTAGATTCGATAAACCACAGGAATTGATCCAGGTCGCGAGAGGCGGCGGTGAAGATATCAGCCGTGTCTTCGTCTTTCGCTTCGCCGATGGCTTTACGCACGTCGTTCGCGACGATGGCATAACGGTCCGCCAGCTCTTTCAGGTGATCCTGAACGGTATGGATATCCAGCGGATAGCTTTTCAGAGGCGTTTTGCTGTTAATCACCTGCGTGGTCCCCAGCGCCACACCGCCTAACTGAACGGCACGTTCGGCCATCGTATCGAGGTGGGTAACCAGTGCTGTGCGGAAGCCATCCAGCATTTCATGAACGGCAATAAAGTTTGCACCGCGCATATTCCAGTGGGCCTGTTTGGTGATCAGCGAAAGATCGATGAACTGGATCACCTGGCGATTCAGCAACTCAATGGTCGCCTTTTTGTCGCTATCCGATACATCGTTACGGGTATAAAGCAGATTAGACGCTTTCGTTTTCACCAGTTTAGCGGTACTCATAATCTCATATCCTCTTGATGTTTGTGTCCCAGGTAATTACGGAACTAAGTATAGCACCGGATTTTTTGCCTGCGGTTTGGCTCTGCCTATCGGTTTAATAGCAAGAAGGATGTTGAGTTTGTATCATGATGAAAATAATGGGTTTTTATGAAATTGATACAGATCAATCTTAATTCTGAACGTACGGTTCGTAGCCCTGTGGATTATTTCGTGACGATGACAGTTTGTGTAACGAAATATGATAAGCGTGGAAGGCGCCTATATTCTGCATGGCGAGAAAGCCATGCAGAATATAGAGCATTAATTGATGTCAACTTTCTTCACTTTGGGTTCAGGGCGCATTGTCAGCGTTGATCCCATAGAGGCCGCGATAATGGAGCACAGTGCCAGCGTCTGGGTAAACGTCAGCGTTTCGCCGAGGAAGACCATCCCCGAGATAGCCGCCAGCGCAGGCTCCATGCTCATTAACGTACCGAAAATGCGTGTCGGCAAACGCGTCAGGGCTATCATCTCCAGAGAATAGGGGAGTGCCGTAGAAAGAATAGCGACCGCCAGCCCCACGGGCAGAATGGACCATTGCCATATGGATTCGGTGGCCTGCGCCATACCGAGGGGGACAAAGATGATGGCGGCAATTAGCGAGCCCAGCGCAACCGTGGCCGGACCGTGCTCCTCCCCGGCGCGTTGGCCGGTGAGGATATAGACAGCCCAGCAGGCACCCGCGCCCAGTGCCAGCGCGGCACCCGTCAGATCAATCTGCGCGACGCTCTGACCCAGCGGCAGCAGGAACCAGAGCCCCAGAACGGCTAACACGACCCAGATGAAATCCACCGGACGACGTGAAGAGAAGAGGGCAACCGCCAGCGGCCCCGTAAATTCAAGCGCGACGGCAATCCCCAGTGGGATGGTCTGAATAGAGAGGTAGAACATGTAGTTCATCGCGCCCAGCGCCAGCCCGTATAAAAGAAGCGGCAGTCGCTGCTCTTTTTTGAAACGCAGACGCCAGGGTTTAAAGATAACCACGAGGATCAGAGTCCCTAATGCAATACGCAGGGCCGTAACGCCCGGCGCTCCCACCAGAGGAAAGAGTGATTTTGCAAGCGACGCGCCACTCTGAATCGACAACATGGCGATCAGTATTACAGCGACCGGCATCCAGACCGATGACGTGCGGGATAACCCTGGCATCCTTTCTCCTGTCAATTTATGTCAAATAGGGTAAAAGCCGCAGTGTAATGGAAATATGCGCTCACGGTTGAGCTACTGTTGAAAAAAAACCAGGGAAAATCCGTAAAATAGATAAGCATTGCTGGTTTTATCGCCTGTCAGATTAGGAATAATCTGGATGAATGTAACGGCGATGGCGCGCACTATGACTATTTTGCGGCGAAAATTTAACGTAATTTGAATGAGATAGCTGATTCTGGAAACGTTCTGTTACAGGAAAGACCTCGTTAGACATTACGAATCACAAAGAGTTTCGCAAAATTTTTTGATATATTTAAAACTTACGGACTTACTTGAACACATTTGAGGTGGTTATGAAAAAAATTGCATGTCTTTCAGCACTGGCCGCAGTTCTGGCTGTTTCCGCAGGTACTGCTGTAGCTGCTACTTCTACCGTTACCGGTGGTTACGCTCAGAGCGATATGCAGGGCGTGATGAACAAAACTAACGGTTTCAACCTGAAGTATCGTTACGAGCAAGACAACAACCCGCTGGGCGTGATCGGTTCTTTCACTTACACCGAGAAAGATCGCACTGAAAACGGCACCTATAACAAAGGTCAGTACTACGGTATCACCGCTGGTCCTGCTTACCGCCTGAACGACTGGGCTAGCATCTACGGTGTTGTAGGTGTTGGTTACGGTAAATTCCAGCAGACTGAAAACGAAGGTCTGAACCGTACTGCAAGCAACAGCGACTACGGCTTCTCCTATGGCGCGGGTCTGCAGTTCAACCCAATCGAAAACGTTGCTCTGGACTTCTCCTATGAGCAGAGCCGTATCCGCAACGTTGACGTTGGCACCTGGATCGCGGGCGTAGGTTACCGCTTCTAATCACTTCGGTGAGCCAGTAAAAAATCCGCCCATTGTGGCGGATTTTTTTTAGAAGGTAAAAGCAAAACGGCAACCAGAGGTTGCCGTTTTTAGTGTTTGTACCCTCTCCCTGTGGGAGAGGGTCAAGGTGAGGGCATCAGACCGCACGAGACGGTAGAGATCACTTACTCTTAATATCAAAAATATCCGTACCCAGATGGTTATAGTCAACTTTCTGTAACTTGAAGTTGGTAACGTAAACTGGGGGGCCCTTCTTGTTTGAGACAAACGGGTAAGAAATTTTTATCTGCTCTGCAGCAATCCCCGTCCATTGTGAAAAGAAAGCCAGGAAATCATTCGCCGAACGACGCGCTTTGATGATGCGATGCTTTTTGTCGTCACTCGACAGCACCATAAAGGGCACCTGGAAGTTCTGCTGAAATGCATCGTCGTGCGCCAGGTACTGCACCTCTTTACCGCGCTCTTTAAACGCCAGCCCGTGATCGGAGAAATAGACCATCGAGAAACTGTCGCCCGTATTGCGCAGCTGGGCATAGAGCTTGCTGAGCAGGTCGTCGGTTTGCGTCATGGTGTAGAGATAGCATGATGTCTCTTTGGACTGCACAAACTCTGTGTACTTTCCGTTTGTACGATCGCACGCCTGAGGATGTGACCCCATCAGGTGCAGAACAATCAGCTGTGGCTGGGTGCGCTGCGTGGCAAAGACCTGTGCGGTCATTTTCAGCAATGCTTCATCTTTCGTGTTTTTGTCAGCTTCAAAATCACCGCTTTTCAGGAACTGAACCTCATCGGCACGCTTCGCAATACTGGCGATGGCGGTATCGTATTCGCCAATTTGCCCCTGGTTGGAGAACCACCATGTCTGGAACCCCGCGCGGTTTGCCAGCGTGACAAAGTTATCCTGATACTGCGGTTTGCCGTCGACCACACGGTTCAGGGTCAGACCGAGTGATTTCTGCGTCGAGCCGCTGGCCGCGACGTAATCGGTAAACAGGGCACCGTTAACCGAACTGGCAAACGGCGTGTTATCCCAGTGACCGCCAAAAGCACCGAGCGCATCGCGGCGCGCACTTTCGCCAATCACCACCACGTAGGTATGGTACTTTGGCTTCACGGCCAGAACGTTCCAGGTGTCTTTCATCGTGGAAAGTTCAGCCATACGCGCCTGCTCGTCGAGAACCTCTTTATTATTAACCACGACGTCTTTCACGAAGCGGAAAACCGGATAGCCGATATTGATGAGCCGTAGCTTACCGTCCCAGGGAATATTCTGGATGGGGCCGACAAACGCCACGGCAGTGCTGAACACCAGACAGAGTATTTCGATCTTACCCCAGGATTTTTTCTCGCCTGACTGACGACGGATGGCGATAACGCCCAAAGCGAAGATAAAGAGCCCGACCACGTAGCTGTACCACGGGAAGATCGTCAGGATCTCCGTCGACTCTTCCATATTGGTCGAATGCAGCGCCAGCAGGGTATTGAAGTTTGGCGCGCCGTAGGCCTGGCCAAACGGGAAATACATCGCAGCAACCAGCGAACAGACCCCGACCAATGCTTTCTGCACGCGCGGGGCACTCCGCCACAGCACGTGGAGCACGCAGGTAAATGCCACGGCGTAGAGCAGGCTAAACGGGTAGCCAAGCGCAAAGTTAATCAGCAGCGATTGTAGAAAGTAGAATCCCGTCCACGGGCTTAAGGCCCGGCTGCGGGTAACAAGTGTTTCTTTCAGGGTTAAGTTCATAGATCACTATCATGAAAACGCCATGTGCTCACCCTGGCGCCAAGGGTCAAAGCCTGCCTGACAGTGCGTGGAGAGGGAATGAGGGTCCGCTTCAGCGAGCCGCAAATGGTGCAGGGCTGCAAGAAGATAGTGCGAGCGTGAAATAAGGTCAACAGTTGCTAAACAGATGTTTTGCGAGGGAGACTGCAAATCCGTAAAAAAGATCGGGATTAAGGCGGCCAGAGGCCAGTTTACATGGGGTTTGTGACGGAAAAATGAAGCGGCGTACCGCGACGCCGCTTAGTGAGAAGATTTGTCATCCTGCTGCGGTTTGTTGTTAAACATATCGCACAGCATGTTCAACAGCATTAAGCGCACTTTAAAAGGAGAGTGGGTAAACACGTTCATACACCTCTTGAATTCATTCATGTGACCTCCTGATTTCTGATCCCTTCGATCCGTGAAGGGTGACTGCATTACATACAGATATAGCACAGGCTATATTGTATAGCTATGGCTAATTCGTTAATTTTTTGTGCTTGTAGAGCTATGGTTTACAATGTGCGCTCCGTTACAGGACGCTGGAAGCGTCACCCCCATTGAGGAAGCACAATGAACCGTCGCGCAGGTAAGCCAACTACAAAAAAAACGACGCAACTGGTGAATGTTGAAGAGCACGTAGAAGGGTTCCGTCAGGTGCGTGAAGCGCATCGCCGGGAGCTGATTGATGACTATGTGGAACTGATCTCCGATTTGATTCGTGAGGTTGGCGAAGCACGTCAGGTCGATATGGCCGCGCGGCTGGGGGTTTCCCAGCCAACGGTAGCCAAAATGTTAAAACGTCTGGCGTCAGTGGGCTTGATCGAGATGATCCCGTGGCGCGGCGTGTTTCTGACGGCAGAAGGCGAAAAGCTGGCGCAGGAGAGCCGCGAGCGTCATCAGATCGTGGAGAACTTTTTACTGGTACTGGGCGTCAGCCCGGAAATTGCCCGCCGGGATGCGGAAGGGATGGAGCACCACGTCAGTGAAGAAACGCTGGTGAAGTTCCGTGAATTTACACTCAAATATGGTTCTTCTGCTGAATGAACATCCCCGGCCTGCAAGCCCTGACGCGTGACCGTTTCTTTCATCTCTTACTGATTATTGGTGCAGGCTTAAGCCTCTTTGTCCCCTTTACCCCTCACGCCTGGCCTGCGGCCATTGACTGGCGCACGATTATTACCCTGAGCGGCTTAATGATGCTCACCAAAGGGGTAGAGCTAAGCGGCTACTTTGATGTTCTGGGACGCAAAATGGTGCGCCGTTTTGCCACCGAGCGCCGGCTGTCTCTGTTCATGGTCTTTTCCGCAGCGGTGCTGTCGACGTTTCTGACCAACGATGTCGCACTGTTTATCATCGTGCCGCTCACGCTCACGCTGCGTAAGCTCTGTGAAATTCCGGTCAGCCGTCTGATTATCTTTGAAGCGTTAGCCGTGAATGCGGGCTCGCTGTTAACACCCATCGGGAACCCACAAAATATCCTGCTTTGGGGCCGTTCGGGCCTGTCGTTTGCCGCCTTTACCTGGCAGATGGCCCCGCTGGCGCTGGTGATGATGCTATCCCTGCTGGCGGTCTGCTGGTTTGCCTTCCCGGATAAAAAACTGCAGTACCACAGCGGCACGACGGGCCCACAGTGGCAGCCGCGGCTGGTCTGGAGCTGTCTGGCGTTGTATATCGTCTTTTTGGTCGCGCTGGAGATGAAGGTTGAGCTGGCGGGCGTGCTGCTGGTTGCCGCCGGGTTTTTAGTGCTGTCGCGGCGGGTGCTGGTGAGCGTTGACTGGACGCTGCTGCTGGTCTTCATGGCGATGTTTATCGATGTCTATCTGCTCATCCAGCTGCCTGCACTGCAAAACGTGCTTCACGGCGTCAGCGGTCTGTCACAGCCGGGACTGTGGCTGACGGCGATTGGCCTGTCGCAGTTTATCAGCAACGTGCCGTCGACCATTCTGCTGCTCAACTATGTTCCGCCTGACACCCTTCTGGCCTGGGCGGTAAACATCGGCGGGTTTGGGCTATTGCCCGGTTCCCTTGCCAACCTGATTGCCCTGCGCATGGCCAACGACCGCCGCATCTGGTGGCGCTTCCATTTATGGTCGGTCCCGATGCTGATGTGGGCAGCCGCGATCGGTTTCGGACTATTCCTTCTCATATAGTGCGCTATTTGTCAGTTTATCCTGGCAAATGTATAGCAACGTCCTAGCTTTAGTGAACGGCATAGTGTGATGCCGCTCACTGACAGGACCGTTGCTGACTTATGGCTGAAGATCAAAACCCGCCTGCTGACGAGCAGGAAAACAACAATAATGCGCGCAAGCGCCCGGGCAAAAAACCGTTAATTATCCTCGGCGTTGTCGTGGTGGTAATGGTCGTCGTGGCGCTGGTCTGGTGGTTTTTGACCCGTAACGAAGAGACGACCGACGACGCCTTTACCGACGGTGACGTGGTGACCATTGCCCCCAAAACGGCGGGATACGTCACCGAGCTTCGCGTGCGTGATAACCAGCGCGTGAAGAAAGGGGATCTGCTGGTGGTTATCGATCCTCGCGATACCACGGCCCAGCGCGATCAGGCTCAGGCGCAGCTTGGGCTGGCGCTTGCTCAGCTCCACCAGGCGCAGGCACAGCTGGCGCTCTCGAAAGTGCAATATCCCGCCCAGCGTGACGAGGCCAAAGCGCAGGTGCTAAAAGCGCAGGCCGATATGGCGAACGCCCAGGCGGAGTACCGCCGTCAGCGCGGCGTTGACCCGCGTGCGACCACGCAGCAAAGTATCGATTCTGCGAATGCCCAATTGCGCAGTGCGCAGGCCGGACTGGCCAGCGCCCAGGCGCAGCTGGAAGTGGCGGAGCAGGTACAGCTACAAATCCGTCAGCAGGAAACCAACGTTGAAGCCCGCGAACGTCAGGTCGATCAGGCCAAAGCGCAGCTGGAAAACGCGAACCTGAATCTCTCTTATACCGAAGTCCGCGCCCCGTTCGACGGCTTCGTCACCAAACGCAACGTACAGCCCGGCACGCTGGTGCAGGCGGGTACGGCGCTGTTCTCACTGGTCTCCCCGAACGTGTGGGTGGTGGCGAACTTCAAAGAGTCGCAGCTGGAGCGCATGAAGCCCGGTGACAAGGTCAGCGTCTCCGTGGATGCCTGGCCGGACATGGAACTTGAAGGCCACATTGACAGCATCCAGCAGGGCAGCGGTTCGCGCTTCTCCGCGTTCCCGTCGGAAAACGCCACCGGTAACTTTGTCAAAATCGTCCAGCGCGTGCCGGTGAAAATCGTGATTGATAAGGGGCTGGATCCGAACAGGCCGCTGCCGCTGGGGCTGTCGGTTGAACCGAAGGTGACGGTGGAATGACGGACCACAGCCACGATAGCTGGAAGCCCGCCAGCAACCCGTGGGCGGTGGCAATTGTCGTCACCCTCGCGGTGTTTATGGAAATTCTGGACACCACCATCGTCAACGTGGCGCTGCCGCACGTGGCCGGGTCGCTCTCGGCCAGCTATGACGAATCCACCTGGGTACTGACCAGCTACCTGGTGGCGAACGGCATCGTGCTGCCCATCTCGGCCTTCCTCAGTCGCCTGTTTGGCCGCAAGCAGTTCTTCTTAATCTGCATCGTGATGTTCACCATCTGCTCGTTTCTGTGCGGCATCGCCACCGAGCTGTGGCAGATCATCCTGTTCCGCGTGATGCAGGGCTTCTTTGGCGGCGGGCTGCAGCCCACGCAGCAGTCGGTGCTGCTCGACTACTTCAAGCCGGAGGACAGGGGCAAGGCCTTTGGTCTGTCGTCCATCGCCATCATCGTTGCACCGGTGCTTGGCCCGACGCTGGGTGGCTGGATCACCGACAACTACTCCTGGCGCTGGGTGTTCTTTATCAACATTCCGGTGGGGATTGTGACGGTGCTGGCGATCTACCAGCTGCTGGAAGATCCGCCGTGGGAGAGCAAATCAAAAGAGAAGCTGACCGTCGACTGGACGGGGATCGGCCTGATCGCCCTCGGCCTGGGCTGCCTGCAGGTGATGCTTGACCGGGGTGAAGATGACGACTGGTTCTATTCGAACTTTATCCGCACCTTCGCGGTGCTGACGCTTATCGGCATTATCGGCGCGATTTACTGGCTGCTGTATGCCAAAAAACCGGTGGTGGATCTGCACTGCATGAAGGACCGCAACTTCGCCATTTCCAGCCTGTTAATGGCAGGGATGGCGATGATCCTGTACGGCAGCTCGGTGGTGATCCCGCAGTTGGCGCAGCAGGACCTGGGCTATACCGCCACCTGGTCAGGGCTGGTGCTTTCGCCCGGTGCGGTGTTGATTGTGTTAACCATCCCGCTGGTGCTGAAGCTGATGCCGGTGGTGCAGACGCGCTGGATTATTGCATTTGGTTTTACCTGTCTGGCGGTGTCGTTCTTCTGGTCGCGCACGCTGACGCCGGATATCGACTTTGAAACGCTGGTGCTGTTCCGCAGCGCCCAGTCGATTGGGCTGGGGTTCCTGTTTGTGCCGCTGACCACCATTGCCTTTATCTCGATACCGAGGCGGCTCAATGCCGACGCGGCGGCGCTGTTTACCATGTTCCGCAACGTGGCCGGTTCGATTGGGATTTCGCTCTCGACGGCGGCGATAACCGAACGCGCGCAGGCGCACAGCGCCCATCTGGCGTATCACGCTTCACCGTTTAACGAACAGTTTCAGCTGGCGATTCGCGAAAGCGCTCAGGCGATTCAAAACTTCACCACCCAGGTGGGCGACCCTACGGGAATTGCCACCGGGCGCATGTACCAGACCATGATCGAGCAGTCGCGCTTCCTGGCCTACATCGACGTTTTCACCCTCCTGAGCGCGGTGGCCTTTTTACTGATCCCATTTTGTTTGTTGCTCTCGCCGGTTAAGAGCGAGGGGAGTGCAGGAGCACATTGATGATACACAGACGTTTACACCCCCTGATGATAATGATGCTGCTGGTGGGCTGTGCCGTCGGGCCTGACTACCAGCAGCCCGCACCGCCTGCCGTCACGCACTGGAACGATAAGGGCGACGGCGGGGTGAAATCGCAAACCACCTCCGCCGCGACCAACCCGCGCTGGTGGAAGACCTTCGGTTCGCCGCAGCTCGACAGCCTGGTTGAACGCGCCATCGCGGGAAACCTGACGCTGCAGCAAACGGTGCTGCGCATCGCCGGGGCGCGTGAACAGATTAACCAGGCGGGCGGCGCGTTTTATCCGTCGGTGAACGGTAATCTGCAGGCGACGCGCCAGCAGCTTGGGCTGGAAGGGGAGCTAAAATCCCACGGCGTTTACGACCAGCTGGATAACGTCGATCCTGAACTCAGAGGCGCGCTGGGGCCGCTGACGCAGCCGATCAATCTCTACCAGGGCAGCTTCGACGCCCAGTGGGAAATCGACCTGTGGGGCAAGGTGCGCCGTCAGGTGGAGGCCGCCGAAGCGCAGCAGAAAGCGGCGATAGAGCAGCGCAACGACGCGCTGGTGTCGCTGGAGGCCGAAGTGGCCCGGGCGTGGCTCCAGCTGCATGGGGCGCAGAGCATTATCGCCACGCTGAACACACAGATTGAGAGCGCCCGGCAGACGCTGGATCTGACCGAAAGCCGCCAGCGCGGCGGGTTGTCTCCGCAGATGGATGTGGAAAACGCCCGGGCGCAGCTGGGGAATCTTGAAGCGCAGCTGCCGCAGTACCAGGCGCAGGAGCGGCAGGCGATGAACGGCCTGGCGATCCTGCTTGGCAAGCCGCCGGGCGCGCTGGATGCGGAACTGCAAAGCGTGCAGCCGATGCCTGCCCTGCCGGATATTGTGCAAACGGGCATCCCGTCGACGCTGGCGCGCCGTCGTCCGGACGTGCGCGAAGCGGAGGCGAACCTTCACGCTGCCACGGCACAAATCGGCGTCTCGGTGGCGGAGCTGTTCCCGAGCTTTACGCTCTCCGGGCAGTTTGGCCTGCGCAACAGCGAAACTAACTGGCTGACCGACTGGAGCAGCCACTTCTACAGCTTCGGTCCGCAGGTCTCCATTCCTATTTTCCAGGGTGGACGGCTGGTTTCCAGCGTCAAGGTGGCGCGTGCGCAGCAGGGCGCAGCGGTGCTGGACTATCGCCAGACGGTGCTGACCGCGCTCGGGGATGTGGAAAACGCGCTGGTGAGCTATCGCACCGACCAGCAGCGTGAAGCGGGCCTCGCGAAGACCATCGACGCGCTGCAAAACGCGTTCGACCTGGCAAGCGACAGCTACCGACAGGGGATTGCCAGCTTTATCGACGTGCTGGACGCCCAGCGTCAGCTTGCGCAGGCCCAGCAGCAGCGCGCACAGGCGCAGGTGCAGAGCGCGCTCGATCTGGTGGCGCTCTACAAAGCTCTGGGCGGCGGCTGGGAACCGTATCAGCAGGTGCAATTACCGGACTACAACGTCTTTGGCGACGCCCCGCGCGGATAAATTCAGAGGATTGGGCAAGAAACGGACAGGAACGCCACATTCGCGATGGTTGAGGGGCGGGTATAACTATCGGGTACCCAATCGACATGCGAGGAATCACTTATGCGTTATCAAAAACTGGGCAACACCGGACTGTTTGTTTCTGAACTGTGCCTCGGCACCATGACCTTCGGCGGTGAAGACGGCATGTGGGGCAAGATTGGCCAGCTTAAGCAAAACGAAGCCGAGCAGCTGGTGGGCCGCGCGCTGGACGCGGGCATCAACTTCATCGATACCGCCGACGTCTATTCGGAAGGGCGCTCGGAGACGATACTCGGGCAGGCGCTGAAAAACCTGAACGTCCCGCGCGAAAATGTGGTGGTGGCCACCAAGGTGTTTGGCGAAACGGGCACCGCCGGGGTGAACTCGCGCGGCAGCTCGCGCTATCACATCATCAGCAGCGTGAAGGAGAGCTTGCGCCGCCTGCAGCTCGATCATATCGATCTCTACCAGCTTCACGGCTTTGACCCCGCAACACCGATTGAAGAGACGCTCTACGCGCTGGATAACCTGGTGCAGCATGGCCACGTGCGCTACATCGGCGTTTCTAACTGGGCGGCGTGGCAGATAGCCAAAGCGTTGGGCATTTCGGCGCGTCTGGGGCTGGCGCGTTTTGCGTCATTGCAGGCGTACTACACCATCGCCGGGCGCGATCTGGAGCGTGAACTGGTGCCAATGATGCAGAGCGAAGGCGTTGGGCTGATGGTCTGGAGCCCGCTGGCGGGCGGCCTGCTGAGCGGAAAATATGGCCGCGACGGGACGAGCGAAACCGGCGGCCGCCGTCTGGAGTTCGACTTCCCGCCGGTGAATAAAGATCGCGCCTTCGACTGCGTGGACGTGATGCGCACTATCGCCGAAAGCAAGGGTGTCTCCGTCGCGCAAATCGCGCTGGCGTGGCTGCTGCACCAGAAAGCGGTAACCAGCGTGATTATTGGCGCGAAACGCGTCGATCAGCTGGACGACAACATTGCCGCAACAGGGATCCGACTGAGCGAAGACGAGCTTAAGCAGCTGGATGCGGTGAGCGCGCTGCCGCGCGAGTATCCGGGCTGGATGCTGGAGCGCCAGGGAGAATATCGCCGTAACCAGCTCGCACAACAGTAACCTTCCTTTTCCCCGGCGGCGCTTTGCTTACCGGGGCTTTTTTTCCCGCACTGCTCACAAAAAACGATCCTCCTCTTTGATCCAAATTTCATCTTTGCCTATATGACTAGTCATGAAATTTTAAATGACTAGTCATATAGGGAGAGACCATGAACAATTCACTGCCAGCCAACTTTTTATGGGGCAACTCGGTGTCCAGCATGCAGACGGAAGGGGCCTGGAACGAGGGTGGGAAAGGGATGTCGGTGTATGACATTCGCGAAGCCGGGGAAAATATCTCCGACTGGAAAGTGGCGACCGACTCCTACCATCGCTATCGGGAAGATTTCGATCTGATGCAGGATCTGGGCATGAACTGCTACCGCTTTCAGATTTCATGGAGCCGCGTCTGCCCGCAGGGCGACGGCGATTTTAACGACGAGGGCATCGCGTTTTACGACCGTTTTATCGACGATCTGATCGCACGCGGCATCGAGCCGATGGTTTGTCTCTACCACTTCGATATGCCGCTGGCGCTGGCGCAGGAGTACAACGGCTTCAATGACCGCCGCGTAATGGACGCCTTCATCCGCTACGGTAAAAAGATGATCGACTGCTATGGCGACCGCGTGAAGTACTGGCTGACCTTCAACGAGCAGAACATCTTCCATATGCCGGAAGCGTTTCGTATTTCGGGCTATATGAAAGGCGAGCAAACCCTGCGCGAACTGTACGAACTGCAGCACCATACGATGGTGGCGCACATGTCGCTGACCGAGTATCTGCACCAGACCAAACCGGGCCAGTTGATGGGCGGCATGCTGGCACATCAGCTCATCTACCCGGCCACCTGCAAACCGCGCGATATCTTCTGCGCCCAGCAGTATGACGAGTTCCTCAACCAGAATCTGCTGCGCGTCTTTGCCGGTCAGGGCTACAGCCCGGCGGTGATGGCGGTGGTGGAGCAGGAAGGCTTTGGCGATATCTATCGCGCCGAAGATTTAGCTCTGTTTGCGCGCACCAAAAACGACTATATGGCCTTCAGCTACTACGCCAGCAAAACGCTGGACAGTGATGCGATCCCGGAAGGCACGCCGGTGAACTATTACCTGCTTCACGGCGAGAAAAATAACCCGTACCTGAAGGCCACCGAGTGGAACTGGCAGATCGATCCGCTGGGCTTTCGCACCATCATCACCCGCTACGCCAACGACTGGCGGATGCCGGTCTTCCCGATTGAGAACGGCATTGGGGTGATTGAATCCTGGGACGGCGTGAACCCGATTGATGACACCTACCGCATCGACTACCACCGGGCGCATATCGATGCCATGAAGGAGGCGATGTTCGAGGACGGGGCGGAGGTCATTGGCTACCTTGGCTGGGGCTTAATCGACATTCTGAGTTCCCAGGGCGACATGCGTAAGCGCTATGGCGTGGTCTATGTCAACCGGGAAAACCACGACCTGAAAGACCTGAAGCGCGTGCCGAAGAAGAGCTATGCGTGGTTAAAACAGGTTATCCATACCAACGGACGCGAGATGTAAGCCGTACGCTGCCGGGCCGTTTTTGTGACTGATTGATGGGAACTATCCGCTATGTCTGAAACAAAAATAACACCGCACATGCAGTCCTTTGTCGATAAATTTGTTGAGTTCTCGGCGCGCCTGGCAAACCAGGTGCACCTGCGCTCCCTGCGCGACGCCTTCGCCACGGTGATGCCGATTTTCATCCTCGCCGGTCTGGCGGTGCTGGTGAACAACGTGGTGTTTCCGTGGATTTTTCACGGTGACACGCTCGTGCAGTTTAAGGTGTGGGGCGAGGCGATTATCAACGGCACGCTGAACATCGCTGCGCTGCTGCTGGCCCCGATGATTGCCTGGTCGCTGGCGCGCAACAAAGATTTCGACAATCCGGTCTCGGCAGTGGTTATCGCCGTCAGCAGCTTCATCATCATGATGCCGATGCGCCTGCAGATTACGCCCGTCGGCAGCGACGCCGCGGTGAACGTCACCCAGGTGCTGACGTTCGCCAATATTGGCTCAACCGGGATTTTCGCTGGGGTGCTGATCGGGCTGCTTTCAACAGAAGTGTTTATCGCCATCTCGCGGCTGAAGGCGCTGCACATTTCCCTCGGGGAAAACGTGCCGCCGGCGGTGAGCAAATCCTTTACCGCGCTGATCCCGACCATTCTCACGCTTTCGCTGTTCGCAGTGCTGGCGGCCATACTGGCAAACGTGCTGCACACGGACCTGATCCATCTTATTACGACCTTTATCCAGCAGCCCCTGCGGCTGATCAACACCAGCCTGCCGGGGACGATTTTCATCTACAGCTTCGGTAACTTCCTGTTCACGCTGGGTATTCACCAGTCGGTGGTGAACAGCGTGGTGCTGGAGCCGTTCCTGCTGATTAACACCAACGAGAACATGCTGGCCTTCGCCAACGGTCAGCCCATCCCGCATATCATCAATAACATCTTCGTGCCGACGTTCGGCATGGTGGGCGGCACGGGCAGCACGATATCGCTGCTGATCGCCATCTTTATCTTCTCCCGACAAAAATCGGCGAAGCAGGTGGCGCGTCTGTCGCTGGCGCCCGGCTTATTCAACATCAACGAGCCGGTGATCTTCGGCCTGCCGATTGTCTTTAACCTGCCGCTGATGATCCCGTTTGTGCTACTGCCCGCCATCGGCATCTATTTCGCCTGGCTCTGCACTACGCTGGGGCTAATGTCGCGCTGCGTGGTGATGATCCCGTGGACCACGCCGCCAATTCTGAGTGCCTGGCTGGCGACGGCGGGGGACTGGCGGGCGGTGGTGGTGCAGTTGGCAATCATTGTATTTGGTGTATTCTTCTACCTGCCTTTCCTCAAGATTGCCGAGAGAGTGGCGTTGAAAAACAGCGGGATAGAAAACTAACAGAAAGGAAGGACGATGGCGGCGAAGTACATCACCATAGCGCGGGAAATTAAGAAACGCATTATCAGCCAGCAGTACGCCGCCAATGAACCACTACCGGACCAGTTTGCGCTGGCGGCGGAGTTCAGCACCAGCCGGATGACCATTCAGCAGGCCATGCGCCAGCTGATTGTCGAAGGGCTGGTCTATACCCGTCAGGGGCAGGGAACGTTCATCCGTAAAAATTTCCTCCAGCTCTCGCAGTGGGATCTCTCCGGCAGCGACTACTTTGGCGCCACCAAAACCTGGGAACATCTGGGAACGGTGACCAGCCAGGTGGTGCATTTCGAACTGCGCTTCCCGAACGAGAAAGAGCAGGCGTCGCTGATGATTAACGCCGATGCGCCGATCTATGACTTTATTCGTCTGCGTTTGCTGAACGGCGAGCCGATGTCGCTGGATTCCACGGTGATGCCGCTGAATCTGGTGCCCGGCCTGAACAAAAGCCATCTTGAAAGCTCGGTGTTCCGTTACGTGCAGGAGACGCTGGGGCTGAAAATAATGGGCTCGTATCGCGTCGTGCGCGCGTTAAAACCAAATGCGCTGGATATGCAGCACTTAATCTGTGAACAGACGGACCCGGTGCTGGAGGTGGAGCAGGTGATCTATCTTGAAGATGGCACGCCGCTGGAGTACGCCCACTGTCACTATCGCTACGACCACGGCGGGATTGTCATCGTGAACAACGGATAAAAAAAAGCGGGCAACGAGGCCCGCTTTTTTATTTCGCTTTGCTATCAGTTCAGACGCACTGGCATACCAGAACGGTTCTGGATCGCCTGGTCAACCACGGTCGTTTCCACGTCAGCCTGAGAGGTCACGGACTGCACCGCGCTGGTCAGGTTGATTGGCACGATTTCGTTGTTGTTGATCTGATCTTCGCTGGTGGACAGCGGGTTGTGCACTTCGATGTAACGGCTGCCGTCTGGCTCAGAGGTCGCTTTCACCGGTTCGTTGATGAACTGTACGCGGGTACCGACCGGCACGTTTTCGAACAGGAACTTGATGTCGTCGTTACGCAGACGCACGCAGCCGTGGCTTACGCGCAGGCCGATACCGAAGTTGGCGTTAGTACCGTGGATAGCGTACAGGCGGCCAATGTACAGTGCGTACAGACCCATTGGGTTATCCGGGCCTGCCGGAACTACGGCTGGCAGCGGTTCGCCCGCAGCGATGTATTCCGCGTGCATTTTCGCGGTTGGGGTCCAGGTTGGGCCCGCTTTCTTACGCTCAACTTTAGTGGTCCAGTTCAGCGGGGTATCTTTACCCAGCTGGCCGATACCGATTGGCAGCACGATAACGGTGTTAGTGCCTTTCGGGTAGTAATACAGACGCATTTCGGCGCTGTTGATTACGATACCTTCATGAACAGTATCCGGCAGGATCAACTGCTGAGGGATGTTCAGCACGGTACCTGCTTTTGGCAGATACGGGTCAACGCCCGGGTTTGCTTCGAGCATGTTAGACAGACCGAGCTGGTATTCAGCGGCAAAATATTCCAGCGGCTGAGCGTTGCCTTCCGGCACAATCACCACCTGGTTTTGCCCAACCAGACGGCTACCGTCTGTCGGCAGGGGATACGTCACCGCAGAAGCGGTCTTGCAAAAACCTACTACGGCTAACGCTGCCGCAAAAAGCGTTGTCAATTTCATGTTCATGTTGTGCGAGGTATCTAAGCCATTCAGGCGATGAGTTGATAAGTCTGAATCTGTGATGGGAGCGCATTATATGTGCATTCCCGCTAACAGGGAATTCAGATGTGTACGAAATCACATTTTTTTCGATTTTGTTAAAGTTTAGTGGATTGCCGCAACACGGGATCTCAATTCGGAATTGTGGCATAATGCCGTGTTTATCACACTTTTCGCAGGAATCTCCCCGTGTTAGTTACCAGCAACGTCACTATGCAGTTTGGCAGTAAGCCGCTGTTCGAAAATATTTCCGTCAAATTTGGCGGCGGCAACCGTTACGGCCTGATTGGTGCCAACGGTAGCGGAAAATCCACCTTTATGAAAATCCTCGGCGGTGACTTAGAACCGACGCTCGGCAACGTGTCGCTCGACCCTAACGAGCGTATCGGTAAGCTGCGTCAGGATCAGTTCGCCTTCGAAGAGTTCACCGTGCTCGACACCGTGATCATGGGGCACGCGGAGCTGTGGGAAGTGAAGCAGGAGCGCGATCGCATTTACGCGCTGGCCGAAATGAGCGAAGAAGACGGCTATAAAGTGGCCGATCTGGAAACGCAGTACGGCGAGATGGACGGTTACTCTGCGGAAGCGCGCGCGGGCGAGCTGCTGCTGGGCGTAGGCATTCCCGTTGAACAGCATTACGGCCCAATGAGCGAAGTTGCGCCAGGCTGGAAGCTGCGTGTGCTGCTGGCACAGGCGCTGTTCTCTAACCCGGACATCCTGCTGCTCGACGAACCGACGAACAACCTGGACATCGACACCATCCGCTGGCTGGAGCAGACGCTGAACGACCGCGACAGCACCATGATCATCATCTCGCACGACCGTCACTTCCTGAACATGGTCTGTACGCACATGGCGGATCTGGACTACGGCGAGCTGCGCGTGTACCCGGGCAACTACGACGAATACATGACGGCGGCCACCCAGGCGCGTGAACGTCTGCTGGCGGATAACGCCAAGAAGAAAGCGCAGATTGCTGACCTGCAGTCCTTCGTCAGCCGCTTTAGCGCCAACGCCTCTAAGTCGCGTCAGGCGACCTCGCGTGCGCGTCAGATCGACAAAATCAAGCTGGATGAAGTCAAAGCCTCCAGCCGTCAGAACCCGTTCATCCGCTTCGAGCAGGACAAGAAGCTGTTCCGTAACGCGCTGGAAGCGGAAGCCCTGGCAAAAGGCTTTGAGAACGGCCCGCTGTTTAAAAAATTCAACCTGCTGCTGGAAGTGGGCGAGAAGATTGCCATTCTGGGCGCCAACGGCGTGGGTAAATCCACCATGCTGAAAACCCTGGTGGGCGAACTGCAGCCGGACAACGGCACCGTGAAGTGGTCTGAAAACGCGCAGATTGGCTACTACGCGCAGGACCATGAATACGAGTTCGAAAACGACCTCACCGTCTTCGACTGGATGAGCCAGTGGAAGCAGGAAGGCGACGACGAGCAGGCGGTGCGCAGCATCCTGGGCCGTCTGCTGTTCAGCCAGGACGACATCAAAAAGCCGGCTAAAGTGCTCTCCGGTGGTGAAAAGGGTCGCATGCTGTTCGGCAAGCTGATGATGGAAAAACCAAATATCCTGGTGATGGACGAACCGACTAACCACCTGGATATGGAATCTATCGAATCACTGAACATGGCGCTGGAGATGTACCAGGGCACCCTGATCTTCGTCTCTCACGACCGTGAGTTCGTCAGCTCGCTGGCGACCCGCGTGATTGAAATTACGCCAGAGCGCGTGGTGGACTTCACCGGGAACTACGAAGACTACCTGCGCAGTAAAGGTATCGAGAACTAAAAAAAAGCCGGGTGGCGGCTTCGCCTTACCCGGCCTACGTTCTGTTCCCTCTCCCAGTGGGAGAGGGTTAGGGTGAGGGCATCAGGCCGCACTACACCACCCATTCGCCCCCTTCAATCCCATTCACCAGCAGCTTACGTTTTTCCCCCGCCGGTAACGACACTTGCAGCGCTTTCCACGCCGGACGGTAATCCCCGCGCGCGTTCACCTTCAGGTTGATGGTTGCGCCGTCGCACACCATTTCCCATTCCACCCACAGCGCATTGCCGTTCTGGTAGCCCCAGCTTTCGCCGTCGTCTTCAAACAGCATCCCGGTGGTTGTCCCGACACCCTTCAGTGGGAACAGCTTCAGCTCGCGGGTATTGTCTTTTTCAGCGGACACGTGGGTAATGCGCTCGCTGAGCGGCAGACCGGCACCGGCGCGCACCAGCAGCGGCAGTTTTTCCAGCGGCGCGTCGAGAACGATCGACTGGCCGCCCGCATACCACGCGTGGGTGTGAAAATCGTACCAGCCGGTGGCGTTATCCGGTAGCCAGACGCGGCGCTCGCGCTGCCCGGCTTCGACGACGCTGGCCACCAGCAGGTCTCGGCCCAGCAGGAAGTCATCGCACTCCTCAAACGTCTGCGCATCGTGCTCGTGATCGAGGAAGGTCGGGCGCAGCATCGGCTCGTCGTCGGCGTGCGCCTGCCAGAGCAGGGTGTAGAGGTACGGCAGCAGGCGGTAGCGCAGCTCCACCGCGCCGCGAATGGCTGGCGTGACGCCCGGGTACATCCACGGTTCGTTCACGGTGTGGTCATCATTCCACGAGTGAATGGTAAAGCGCGGATGCATCACGCCGTTCTGCACCCAGCGAACGAACAGCTCGGCGTCCGGTTTGTCGCCGGAGAAACCGCCGACGTCGTGACCGACGTTGAACAGCCCGGACAGGCTCATGCCCAGCCCCATGCGGATGTTATAGCGCAGGGTGTCCCAGTTGGTGCGGTTGTCGCCGCTCCAGGTCTGGACGTAGCGCTGCATCCCGGCGCAGCCGGAGCGGGAAATCAGGTACGGACGCTTTTCCGGCGCGAAACGCTGCTGCGCTTCAAGCGAGGCGCGCATCATCAGCAGCGGCATCACCGGGCGAATGTGCTTGATGGCGATCTCCTTGCCGAAGCCAAAGCAGCGCGCTTCCCCGTCCCACACTTCGTATTCGTTGTTGTCGTTCCAGGTGGAGTCGATACCCATCTCCAGCAGCTGCGTGGTGACGCCGTTCTGCCACCACTGCACCGTCTGCGGGTTGGTAAAATCGAGGTGCGAGCCTTCGTCATCCCAGAAGCTGGAACGTTCCGGCGCATCGGTTTCTGAATCGCGAATGAACAGGCCGCTTTCCGCCACTTCGTTATAGCGCGGATGATCCTGCAGCAGGCACGGCTTGATGTTCGCCGCAAGCTTCAGCCCCGCGTCGTGGAACGCCTGGCTCATCACCTTCGGCTGCGGCACCTTGTCATAGTTCCAGTTGAAGACGTAGCGCTTGCCGTTGATGGAGGTATAACCGGAGGAGAGCTGGAACGAGTCGCACGGAATGGCGTGCTCTTCACACAGGCGGATAAAGTTCATCAGCTGGTTTTGCGCGTCCGGCGCGTCGGTGTAGTGCATGGTCGAGCCACTGTAGCCCAGGCTCCACTTCGGTCCGAACAGGGTTTTCCCGGTCAGGCGCACGAAGGCTTTGGTGACGTCCAGCACGCGCTTGCCGGTAAAGATGTAGTAATCGATATCGCCTGCTTCCGCCTGCCAGCGACGGTAGGCGGTGTGGTAGTTGTCGATTTCGTTACCCAGATCCAACCAGCAGCTGCTCAGGTTGTCGTAGAACAGGCCGTAGCTGACGTCGTCGCGGCGGGTGAGGGTGAACGGGATGTGCTTGTAGAGTGGGTCGGTGCTGGCCGCGTTGTACCCCATCGCGTCGAGGTTGCGCATCTCGTAGCGTTTGCCGTTGCGCTGCAGATCGCCCGCTTTCTCGCCCAGGCCGTAGAAACGCTCGTCCTTACGACGGCTCAGGTAATGCGCAACGCCGTCGCCGTGGGCGTTCAGGAGGTAGGCGCTGGTTGGACGGTCGTTTACCAGCGACAGCCACCCGCCCGCCTCATTGCGGTAGTGCCACTCCAGCCACAGCGGCTGGTGGACGGTCACGCGCAGCCGTTCGGTTGCCACGGTTAGCGTCTCACCCTGCTGCGTTAGCGTCCAGGCCGGGCAGGTGAAACCGCTTAAATCGTCGCGGCGGCGACCTTCCCACGGCACGTCTTTTTCCGGCGCGATGCTCCAGGTGCGGTCCAGCGCCAGCTCGCCTTTGCGTTTGATCAGCACGCGGAACAGGTTCTCTTCCAGCACATACAGGCACAGGCGGTGCTGGTTATCGACCAGCAGTTCCAGATGGTTTGCTGACTGCTTATCTACGGTCCAGTTTTTCAGGGTTTTCATATGCAATACATCCACTATCAGGCGCGCTTGGCGCGACGTTCAGCAATAAATGCTACCAGGAAGACAGCGCCAATCAGGTCAAAGAAGCCCATGGCAATAAAGAGCGGGTTAAAGCCGATTTTGTCGGCGGTCACACCGATTAACAGCGAGAACAGGAAGCTGGCGATCCACGCCGCCGAGCCGCGCATGCCGTTGACGGTCGCCATCTGGCCTTTGTCGAACGACTCCACGACCAGGGCGCTCAGCATGCAGGAGATGATCTGGTGCCCGAAGCCGCCGATGGAGATCAGCACGATGGTGATATACGGGTCGCGGGTGATGGCCACGATGCCCAGAGAGATCATCAGGAACGCGCCGGTCACGGAGCTTGCCACCACCGAGTTCACGCGGGAGCAGCCGAACCAGCGGGTATAGAGACGGGTGAGGTAGCCACTCGCGACGCTGCCGAGATCGGCGGCGAGGAACGGCAGCCAGGCAAACATCGCAATCTGCTTCAGATCCATGCCGTGCTCTTTGGCGAGGTACAGCGGCACCCAGAAGCTCAGCACCGCCCAGGCCGGTTCCGCCATAAAGGCCGGGATGGCGATACCGTAGAAGCGTTTGTTTTTCGAAACGGTTTTCAGCGCGGTCAGGAAGGGCAGTTTCACCGCAGGCGGTTCGTTATCCTGCTTGATAAACGCCAGCTCGTCCTTGCTCAGGTTCGGGTGCTGCTCCGGGTTGTGGTAGAACGCCCACCAGAGGATCACCCACAGCAGCGCCAGCACGCCGGTAAACATAAACGCGCCCTGCCAACCGAACGAGGCGTGAGCAAAGTAGATGATAGGCGGGGCCAGCATCGCGCCGATGGAGAAGCCCACGCCCGCCCAGCCGGCGGCAACGGGACGTTCTGATTTCGGGAACCATTCGCCGATGGTTTTGGCGTTCGCCGGGGTAGCGGCGGCCTCAGAGGCACCCATAAAGAAGCGCAGAATCGCCAGGTGCAGCCAGCTTCCGGCGCCCGCATGGAAAATACACATCAACGCCCAGATCCCGGCGCAGACCATAAAGCCAATCTTCAGGCCGATAACGTCAATCAGCCAGCCGCACAGGGGCTGGAAAATGGTGTAGGCGATCTGGAACGCGCCGACGATCCAGGAGTATTGCTCGGTGGTGATGCCGAGGCTCTCTTTCAGTTCCGGGGCGAGGATCCCGAGCGAGTTTCGGGTGATGTAGTTAACGGTGACGCCAAGTAAGAACAGCACCAGCACGTACCAGCGCAGGTTCTTGATGACGCGACGGGTTTTGCTTGTCGCAACGGTGTTATTGATGTCCTGACTCATTTTACTCTCCACAAGACGGACGGTAAGGGGACGGAGGTTCAGGTGTCACACGGATTGTTATGGCTTTGATTTCTATCCGTTTAAACTGCTTAAGTTGGTATACAACTAGTATGGAAGTTGTGTGACAAGTTCACCTTAAGGGAGAAAATGAGCAGGCAATAGTGGATTTTGTGCAAAATTTCTCATAACTGACGAAATGCCTCTGGCATGATGGTATTTATGTCAGTTATTGCCTGACCAGTACGCTATGAAAAATTTTTCATTTCGCAAATGGAGCCAGATCACAAAATGGACAAAAGGCTAAAAATCACCGAAATCGCCGCCCGTACGCAGCTCTCCATCAGCACCGTGTCGCGGGTGCTGGCGGGGAAAGCGAATACCAGTGAAAAGGCGCGCGCAAAGGTGCTGGCATGCGCCCGAGAGCTGGGCGTGATGGAAGGTATGGCGGCGGGGCGGTTGCTGCTCAATAGCCTGGTGGTTTTTGCCCCCCAACGCGCCTTCGACGAGCGATCCGACATCTTTTACTACCGTGTGATCCAGAGCGTGAGTAAAGGCCTGGCATCCCACGATGTGCGCCTTCGCTACTGCGCGCTGGAAGAGAACGATAGCGACGCGCAGCTGTTTCTGGCGCGCATGAATGAAGCGGACACCCAGGCGGCGATTCTGCTCGGTATTGACGATCCGCACATTCACGATCTGGCGGTGGACGTGGGGAAACCCTGCATGCTGATTAACTGCCGGGATCGCCACATGCGTCTGCCTGCCGTTGCGCCGGATCATCGCGCCATTGGCGAGCGGGCGGCGGAGTACCTGTTCGAGATGGGACACCGTGAGGTGATGAACGTGCTGTGCCTGCGTCGCTACACCATGGAGCTGCGCCTGTCGGGGATCCGCGATGCGTGGCAGAGCCATAACCTGAAGTTCAACGATAAACGCGATCTGCTGGTGGTGCCCAGCTTCAGCGCCAAAGAGACGGAACAACTGGTCAGCGAGTGGCTTAACCAGCAGAAGGGAAAGGATCTGCCGACGGCGTTTCTGGTCGGCGGCGACTTTATGGCGGCGGGCACCATTAGCGCATTACAAAACCACGGCCTGCGCGTGCCGCAGGACGTCTCGGTGATGAGCATTGACGGGTTTAACCTGGCGGCGATTCAGGATGTGCCATTAACGGCGGTGCATGTTCCCCGCGATGAGCTGGGAACCGAAGCGGTGCATATGCTCCAGCAGCGGCTGATGCGCCCGGACGCGCCGGTGGGGACGTTACTGCTTAACGGTACGTTGACCGTTCGGGATTCGGTACGGCGGATACGTCAGGGAAAACGACGCACCGCCGTGGAGCGGGAAGGGCTGTACGACAGTTAGACCATGCCCAGCGCGCGCTTGCCGTGGATATTGAGATCGTTCACGGTAAAGCGGTCCTGCCAGCTCTTTTCATAATCCTCGCGCGGGAAATCTCCCGGCGACGCGCCGGTTTCCAGCGCTTCCTTGACCTTTTTCGCGTAGGCGAGATTTTTCTCGCACATCGGCGCGGCAGGGATGTACATCACGTTGCCCCAGCCCTGCTGATTTTCCACCGGCGCGACGGAGTGGATCACATCGCAGTGCCACCACACGGAATCGCCCGCGTCGAGTGCCGGAATGCTGGTCAGCGCCTCGATGAGCAGCGGGTGCCACTTCTCGGAAATCGGCAGCACGCGCCCCGGTGCCACGCCGCACAGCTCGTCTTCCGGCACGTCGTCCAGCAGCGGACGCAGCAGAATATAGGCCATCGCTTCCGGGATCGGCACCACGTGCAGCAGCCCCTGACCGGGGATCATGTCCGACAGCGCCGTCCAGCCCTGGAAGGTGCGGAACACCGAGCATTTGGTGGTGTTATCGACGGTGTACTCTTCCACTTCGGTACGGTGCGCGGCGTTCCACGGATCGTACTTATCGACGTTGCCGTCAAACACGCGGGCGAACACCTGTTGATAAGCTGGAAGCAGCCAGCGCTCCAGTGCGCCGGAGTCGGTATGCGCGCCCAGTCCTTTCGAGGTGGTTCCCGGCGGACGGCGGCGGATACGGTCAGGGTAAATCACGCTTACGTCCGGGTTGAACCACTGCTTGCCGTTGCTCTCGAATGTCCATAAACGGTTCAGGAACGACTGCACCTGCGCCATCTCTTCACTCTGGCGCGCTTGCATTTGCGCCTGAGACCAGTAAATCGGGTAAATCTCCGGACGAGAGGCCGTTAAGGTGCCGAAGAAGTTATCGCCTGGTCCTTTGTACACGTCGTCAAACTTGTTGAGATCGAGGTAGTCGAGCATCGACTGATCCCATGCCAGCGCCTGCTCGCGCGGGAAATGACCTTTAATCACCGCGCAGCCGCGGCGTTTAACGGCCTCGCGCTGAGCGTCGGTGAGGGTGCCGTTTTTCACATCCGCGAACGGGATCACCGGCCAGACGGTTTCGCCTTTGTTCTTAAGGGCGTTGATTTCCGCCACGCGGGTGGCAATTTTATCGCTGAGCTTATTAAACACCGCCTGCACGTCGCCGATCTGCGCGCGTAACTCACGTTTTAACTGACGGATTGCCGCTTTGTGGTCCGCTGGCAAAGTTTCACTGGTAAAGGTCATAACTGCCTCGCATCTTTCATTCGAAAGTAAAAGTGTCTACAAGTGATACTTTAAGTTAAAATTAAGTTAATGCAAGTTTAAAAACTTGACGTAAGCCACAGGACGGAAAAAGAGTGAGAGGCCGGAGCAAGGCTCCGGCGAGGAGAGGATCAGGAGTCGAACGGGGAGTGGTTGTCGAGCACGGCCTGAATGACGTTCAGCGCGCCCTGATGGTTGTTGTCGTCGGTGGTGTAGCGGCTGATTTCTTTGATGCTTTCTGCCGCGTTGCCCATCGCAAAGGAATGTTTCACCAGCTTTAGCATCTCGGCATCGTTGCCGCTGTCGCCAATGCCCACGCACTCCTGCGGGGAGATTTTCCAGCGTTTCAGCAGACGGCTGATGCCGTTGGCTTTGTGCAGGCCGGGGATAATTAAATCCACAAAGCCAAAGCCGCTGGTGACCGGCTTCATGATGCCGTCCAGGGAGACGTGAAGTTTATCCACCAGATTAGGAATATCGCTGTCCGGCAGGTTCAGGGAGAACTTAAACAGCACGTCGTCAATTTCGCGGTAATCGCTGATGCGCTTTAAGCGGTGATAGTGCTTTGACATCAGTGCTACGAACGCTTCAGGAGCCTGGTCGCTGACGTAGGCACTCTCCAGCCCGCAGGCCACGAAGTTCAACCCTTTGTCTTTCAGTAGTTCGCCAATGACGATTTGTGATTCATGACGCGTCAGTTCGCCGTGGAAAATCTGTTCCCCGTGATCGAACACCAGCGCGCCGTTTTCCGCCACGAAGGAGATCCGATTTTTCAGCTCCGGAAAGAAGGAGATGAGCTGGTAATACTGGTTGCCGCTGGCGACAACGAATTCAATGTCGCGGGCGTTAAGCTGCTCAAACTGTGCCTGGAAGCGGTCACGATCGTACTGCTTGGCATCATCAAGGAAAGTTCCGTCCATATCGGTGACGATAACTTTAACGGTCATACTGTGCTCCTGGGTCACTGCGTTTTGAAACATTCTAATAACAAGGTGACGGGGAGCACAAATTTAATTTCGAATGAAAGTCAGAAAGCCGGGTGGCGGCTTCGCCTTACCCGGCCTACGGAGGGAGGAGTAGGCCCGGTAAGCGCAGCGCCACCGGGCATTTTTTTAAAGCGTATGCTCTGTACGCGCAATAATATCGTCCTGCGCATCCGGCGACAGGGCGGTGAAGAACGCCGAGTAGCCCGCCACGCGCACCACCAGGTGACGATACTGGTCCGGGTGTTTCTTCGCCTCGAGCAGAGTTTCGCGGGAAACAATGTTGTACTGAATATGCCAGCCTTTGTGCACCTCGAAGAAGGTGCGCAGCAGCACCATCAGCTTCTGTCGATCGCTGTCGTTTTCCAGCGTCGACGGGTTCAGCTTCTGGTTAAGCAGCACGCCGCCGAGAATCGCCTCGGTAGGCAGTTTACCGACTGAGCCAATCACCGCCGTCGGGCCGAGGTGGTCCGTACCGGAGGCCGGGCTTGCCCCTTCCGCCAGCGGGGTGTGCGCTTTGCGTCCGTCCGGGGTGGCCATTGTCGCTGCGCCAAACGGCACGTTTGCGGAAATAGAAGAGGTGCCCGCGTAGTAGTTTCCGCCAATCGGGCCGCGGCCGTAGCGCGGGTTGTGGTACTGCTTCAGCTCTTCAATGTAAGTCTGATAGGCGCGCGTCAGCAGCATATCTACGCTGTCATCGTCGTTGCCGTACTTCGGCGCACCGTTAATCAGGCGCTGGCGCAGCTGCTCGTGAGTCAGCCCCTCGAAGTCATCCGCCAGCGCGGCCGCCAGCTGCTGTTGACCGATAGTGCCCTGCTCGAACACCAGCTTTTTCACCGCCGCCAGGCTGTTGCCGAGGTTGGCGATGCCCACCTGCAGGCCGGAGACCCAGTCATACTTCGCGCCGCCCTGCTTGATGCTTTTCGCGCGCTCGATGCAGTCGTCCACCAGCGCCGAGCAGAGAATATCGTGGACGTTCTCTTCCAGCATGGTGTCCACCACGTACTCAATCTCGATGGATTTACGGGTGTAGTAGCGGATCTGGCTGTCCCACGCCGCCATCACCTCTTCGAAGTTGTCGAAGTTACCGGCAGAGAGGGCTTTCTCCTGCGGCAGGAACACCTTGCCGCTGGTGGCATCGCGCCCACCTTCCATCGCCGCCAGCATCACGCGGGCGAAGTTGATAAAGCTCATGCCGGTGCAGCGGTAGCCCCACTTGCCGCCGACTGCGGTTTCGATGCAGCCGATGGCCGCGTAGTCGTAGGCGTCGTCTCGTTCAACGCCGAGCTTGATGAATTCCGGAATGACGATTTCATCGTTGTTAAAGGCTGGCATGCCGAAGCCGCAGCGGATCACCTGCACGCAGGCGTCGAGGAAGTCGTTGCTCATGCCTGCGTGGTAGCGCACGCTCAGGTTTGGCTGGGTAGAGCGCAGGCGGCCGCAGGACTCCAGAATAGCGTAGGAGAGCGGGTTGACTGCGTCCATCGGCTCACCGTTGACCAGCTTCTGGCCGCCAATGGTCACGTTCTGATACAGCGGGCTACCGGCGGAAGCTTTCGAATGCGAGCCGGAGCGGATCTTGTTCACTTCCAGCAGCTTCAGCCAGCAGCTGTGCAGCAGCTCAATGGCGTGCTCTCGGTCGAGGGTCTGGTCAAGCTCCACGTCGCGACGGTAGTACGGATAAAGATACTGGTCCATACGGGCAAAGGAGACGGAGTGGCCATTGGATTCAATCTGCAGGATCAGCTGGATGAAGTAGCACAGCTGCAGCGCCTGCCAGAAGGTTTTTGGCGGCTCGTGGGCGATTACGTCACAGTTTTCCGCCATGGCCAGCAGCTCGTCGCGGCGGCTTGCGCGGGTTTCGGTCGCGGCCATTTCACGCGCCAGATCGGCAAAGCGTTTGATGTGAAGGCTCACCGCTTCCAGCACGATATCGATCGCTTTCAGGAACTGGTCGCCGTGCAGGTCTTCCAGCACCGTCAGGTTGATGCGCGAGCGGCGTTCGGCCACCTTGGCGCGCAGGCCGTCGAGACCTTTCTCCAGCACCAGCGGGAAGTTCACCGCCAGGTGCGCGTCGCCGGAGGTCATGTTGCCTTCGGCTTTGATAATGCCGGTTTCCAGCAGGCCTTTCTGCTCGTCGGTGAACATGCCGTAGCAGCGATCCTGCACCGTCTGGCCGCGCCACCACGGGCAAATCGCATGCAGAACGCGCTTGTTCTCTTCGCTCACCGCAAAGCCCGCACCCGGGCGGTCGGCCAGATCGTCGATCTCTTTCTCAATCCAGGAGACGGTGTATTCCGGGAAAATTGGCGCAGCGCGCACTTCGCTTGCCTGGTTACCGATGATCAGCTCGTCGTGCTTGATCCAGATGGTGCGTTCAGCCAGGTGATGCGCCAGCGCCAGGGCGCGACGCACCGGGATCGGCTTGTCCATGTGCTGCTGATACATTTCGGTGTAATGCTGCGCGCGCTCGGTACAGACCGGCGGCTTGACGATATGCACCAGCGCCATTTTGTGCGCCTTGATGCGTTCGCTGAGGGTGTTGAGATTCAGGGTTGTCATAGGTTTATCCTCGTAAGGTCGCGGTTAACCCTTTCTGGCAGGCGTACTGCTGCGCGAAGTCCAGCAGGGCAGGGTTATCCAGCGGTTTGTCAGGGGCAGAGTAGGATTGGCCGAGCAGGGTGTATTTGTTCATGCCCAGCGTGTGATACGGCAGAAAATGAATATCCTCGACGCCGAGTTCGTCGGCGGCGAAGTTGGTAATGGCGGTTACGGACGCTTCATCGGCGTTAAAGCCCTGGATCAGCGGCACGCGGATGGTGATTTTTTTCCCGGCTGCGGCAAGCCGTTTCAGGTTGTCCAGGATCCGCTTAGCCGAACCGTCCGTCCACTGCTTGAACACCTCACCGTCGACGTGCTTCAGGTCGGCGAGGAACAAATCGACGTAGGGTAATGACGGCTCGATATAGTGCCACGGCACGTGAAGGCAGGTTTCGACGGCGGTGTGGATCCCCTGGACGTGGCTGGCTTTAAACAGAGCGTGCGCCAGCTCCGGGTTCATAAACGGCTCGCCGCCGGAGAGAGTGATGCCGCCGCCGCTGCGGTCGTAAAAAGGCTTATCGCGCAGTACGGTCGCCATGATCTCCTCGACCTGCTGTTCTTCACCGCAGACGGTCAGCGCCTGCGTCGGGCAGCAGTCGGTGAGGGCGTTGAGCGTGGCGTCATCAAGCTTCTCACGGTGAATGACCAGCCCGTTCAGCGCGCGTTCGATGCAGCCCGACGCTGCCTGCTGGCACAGGTCGCAGCCGTCCAGGCACAGGCGCGCATCAAACAGCACGTCCCGGCTGCGGGATCGGCTTTCCGGGTTCTGGCACCAGCGACAGCCCAGCGAGCAGCCTTTCAGGAACACCACGGTTCGAATGCCGGGGCCATCGTGGGTAGAGTAACGCTGAATATTGAAGATCATGATTTCGCCTCTCATCTTGCATATGAAGATTAAATTACTTTCGAATGAAAGTTATCTTGATGCAGGTCAACTCTTGAGCAGGTTTTGTCGTGATAGGGTAAGTGCAGGCTAATTTTGAGGGTGACATCATGGAACTTTATCTCGACACATCTGACGTTGCGGCAGTCAAAAAGCTGGCGCGTATCTTCCCACTGGCGGGCGTGACCACCAACCCAAGCATTGTGGCAGCCGGTAAAACGCCGCTCGATGTTCTGCTGCCTGAACTGCACGACGCGCTGGGCGGTAAAGGCCGTCTGTTCGCGCAGGTGATGGCGACTACCGCTGAAGGTATGGTGGAGGACGCGCGCAAGCTCCGCGCCATCATTAATGACCTGGTGGTGAAAGTGCCGGTGACCGCAGAAGGGCTGGCGGCAATCAAGATGCTGAAAGCGGAAGGGATCCCGACGCTGGGTACGGCGGTCTACGGCGCTGCACAGGGAATGCTCTCCGCGCTGGCGGGGGCGGAATATGTGGCGCCTTACGTAAACCGCGTGGACGCGCAGGGCGGGGACGGGATCCAGACCGTGGTTGAACTGCAACAGCTGCTGACGCTGCATGCCCCGCAGTCAAAAGTGCTGGCCGCGAGCTTCAAAACGCCGCGTCAGGCGCTGGACTGCCTGCTGGCAGGCTGCGAGTCCATCACGCTGCCGCTGGACGTGGCGCAGCAGTTTATTACTACTCCGGCCGTGGATGCGGCGATTGTGAAGTTTGAGCAGGACTGGCAGGGGGCGTTTGGAAGGACGTCTATCTGATGCTGTTGCCGGGTGGCGCTGGCGCTTACCCGGCCTACGTTCGAGCCGCTGTAGGTCGGGTAAGGCGAAGCCGCCACCCGACTTTTTTACTGGCTACAAACCTCACACCCCGGGTTAAGCATCAGCTTCATTTCGCGGAACTGGCAGGTCATCGCGTCATACATGACGATTTTCCCCGCCGCAGGCGTGCCGTAGTATGCCAGCACTTTGATCGCTTCCATCGCCTGCAGTGAGCCAATCACGCCGACTAACGGCGCCATCACGCCTGCCTCAACGCAGGTCAGCGCGTTCTCGCCGAACAGGCGGCTCAGGCAGCGGTAGCAGGGTTCACCTTCCGCGTAGGTAAAGACGCTGATTTGCCCCTCCATGCGGATCGCCGCACCGGAGACCAGCGGGGTTTTATGGGCAAAACAGCCTGCGTTTAACTGGTTACGGACGGCGACGTTGTCGGTGCAGTCAAGCACCAGGTCATGCTGCGCAATCTGCGCGGAAAGCGCCTCGTCATCCAGCATCGCGTCAATCAGGGTGAATTCACAATTAGGGTTGATGCGGGCCAGCGCAGCCCCGGCGGATCCCACCTTCGGCTGGCCAATGGTCGCGTCGCTGTGCAGCGTCTGGCGCTGCAGGTTGGACACCGATACGGTATCGAAATCCAGCAGCGTCATTCTGCCCACGCCCGCCGCGGCAAGGTACTGCGCGGCCGCGCAGCCCAAACCGCCCAGGCCGACGACCAGCACGCTGGCCGCCTTGAGCGCTTCCTGGCCCTCGAAATCAAACCCGCGCAGGATAATCTGGCGGTTATAGCGCAGCATCTCCTGGTCGCTCAGCTCCACCGTCATGTCAGCCTCCGAACAGGTGGTTAAAGCGCTCGATCTCAACCCATTCGCCTGCTTCCACATTGCCGCGCTCGCGCTCCAGCACGATAAAGCAGTTGCCCTGGCTGAAGGAGCTGAAAATGTGCGAGCCCTGGTGCCCGGTGGTGCTCACTTCGAGATCACCGTCCGCGTTGCGCGCCAGAATGCCGCGCTGGAAATCGAGACGGCCCGGTGATTTTTTCAGGCGCGTGGCGGCACGCACGCGCAGGCGCTCCGGCAGCGGGTTAGCCTTGTTGCCGGAAAGCTTCGCCAGCAGCGGGATCACCAGCTGGTAGAAGGTGAGTGCCGCAGAGACCGGGTTACCCGGCAGGCCGCAGAACCAGCTGTGTGTGAGCTTGCCAAAGGCGAACGGTTTGCCCGGCTTGATAGCCAGCTTCCAGAAGGCGATTTCGCCCAGCTCTTCAAGGATGGTTTTGGTGTAATCTGCTTCACCCACGGAGACGCCGCCAGAGCTGATGACCACGTCGGCTGCGTTATCCGCCTCGATAAACGCGGCGCGCAGTTTTTCCGGATCGTCAGGAATGATGCCGAGGTTAATCACGTCGCAGCCCAGTTGCTCCAGCATCAGGTGTACCGCCAGGCGGTTGGTGTCGTAAATCTGACCGTCCTGCAGCGGCTGGCCCGGAAGCTGCAGCTCGTCGCCGGTGGAGAAAACGGCAACGCGCACGTTACGGATAACGTCAATTTCAGCAACGCCGAGCGACGCCAGCACCGGCAGCTCACCTACCGTCAGCCTCTGCCCGGCAGAAAAGACCGTCGCGCCAAGGGTGATATCTTCGCCCGTGCGGCGAATGTTCTGGCCCGCTTTAACGTTCGTGGTAAAACGCACGCCGTCGTCGGTCTGTTCGGTCTCTTCCTGCATCACCACGGCGTCGCAGCCAGCCGGAACGGGCGCACCGGTCATGATGCGCACGCAGGTACCCGCAGGCCATTCACCGCTAAACGGCTGACCCGCAAAGGCTTTACCCGCCACCGGCAGGGCGTTACCCGTCTGGAGATCCGCCAGGCGCACCGCGTAACCGTCCATCGCGGAGTTATCAAACCCCGGCACGTTAAGCGGAGAGACAATATCGCGCGCGGCAATACGGCCAAAACAGCGTACAAGCGGCAGCGTTTCAACCTCATGCAGTGGGGTAATGCGGTCAAGCATCTGCGTGAGTGCCGTCTCAAGCGGCATCAGTCCGGCGGTAAAATCCATGGTGGGCTCCTGCGGAGTAACAACGAAAGCGCCCATTATGGCAGAAAAGTGCGGCTAACTGTATGACCCGATGGGTGTACGCTTTACATCACAGTTGCGTCTTTCTATATTCAAAAATCATCTGAAGTTTCATCGACGATAATGATATTTATAGAAAAAGCCGCAAATCAGGCTAACGGGTGATGCGAAATGGTTAATGCGGTAATCGCAATTCATGGTGGCGCCGGGGCAATCACCCGTGCACAGCTCAGTCCCGAGCAGGAAAAGCGCTACATTGACGCGCTGTACGCCATTGTGGAAACAGGCCAGCGGATGCTGGAAGCGGGCGAGAGCGCGCTGGATGTGGTCACCGAGGCGGTGCGCCTGCTGGAAGAGTGCCCGTTGTTTAACGCGGGTATCGGTTCGGTCTTTACCCGGGATGAAACGCACGAGCTGGACGCCTGCGTGATGGACGGTATTACCCTGAAAGCGGGTGCCGTGGCAGGCGTCAGTCGTCTGCGCAACCCGGTGCTGGCGGCGCGTCTGGTGATGGAAGCGAGTCCGCACGTCCTGTTGACGGGCGAAGGGGCGGAGACGTTTGCCTTCGAACACGGAATGGAGTCGGTATCGCCCGATCTTTTTTCCACGGAGGAGCGCTATCAGCAGCTGCTGGACGCGCGTACGGCAGGCAAGACGCAGCTTGACCACGCCGCGCCGCTGGATGAAACCACCAAAATGGGCACGGTCGGCGCAGTCGCGCTCGATAAAGCCGGAAACCTCGCGGCGGCAACGTCAACGGGCGGGATGACCAACAAGCTGCCGGGGCGCGTCGGCGACAGCCCGCTGCCCGGCGCAGGGTGCTATGCCAACAACGCCACGGCCGCCGTGTCCTGTACCGGAACCGGCGAAGTGTTTATTCGTGCTCTCGCGGCCTATGACATCACCGCGCTGATGGATTACGGCGGATTAAGCCTGAGCGAGGCCTGCGAGCGCGTGGTAATGGAAAAACTCCCCGCGCTTGGCGGCGTCGGCGGGTTGATTGCGGTGGATCGTGAGGGCAACGTGGCCCTGCCGTTTAACAGCGAAGGGATGTACCGCGCCTGGGGCTACGCCGGTGATGAGCCCAGTACGGGGATCTATCGTGAATAAGGGGGCAAAACGTGCCGCACAGTGAAGAGCTGGACAACCGCCAGGTATTGGCTGTCCATCAGCTGAATATTGCGTTTCAGGAGGAGCGGCAGTTCATCCCCGCAGTACAGAATTTATCGTTTTCGCTGCATCGCGGCGAAACGCTGGCCATTGTCGGTGAGTCTGGTTCCGGTAAATCGGTTACCGCACTGGCATTGTTGCGCCTGCTGGAGCAAACGGGCGGACAGATCGGCAGCGAGAAAATGCTCCTGCGCCGCCGTAACCGTCAGGTCATTGATTTAAATGAACTGAGTGGTTCGCAGATGCAGGGCGTGCGTGGGGCGGATATCGCCATGATTTTCCAGGAGCCGATGACCTCGCTGAACCCGGTTTTTCCGGTGGGCGAGCAGATTGCCGAGTCCATCCGCCTGCATCAGGGGTTAAGCGGCGATGAAGCGCTCCTCGAAGCGAAGCGGATGCTGGAGAGGGTGCGCATTCCTGAAGCGCAGGCCATTCTGGGGCGCTATCCGCATCAGCTTTCCGGGGGAATGCGCCAGCGCGTCATGATTGCGATGGCGCTCTCGTGCCGTCCGGCGGTGCTGATCGCCGACGAGCCGACAACGGCGCTGGACGTGACGATTCAGGCGCAGATCCTGCAGCTGATCAAAGTGCTGCAGCAGGAGATGGAGATGGGGGTGATTTTTATCACCCACGACATGGGCGTGGTGGCGGATATCGCCGACCGCGTACTGGTGATGCACCAGGGGCACGCCGTGGAGACGGGCACGGTTGAGCAAATTTTTCATGCGCCTGTTCATCCTTACACCAAAGCGCTGCTGGCGGCGGTGCCGCGTCTTGGGGCGATGAACGGCAGCGATTTACCGCGCCGTTTTCCGTTGATGGCTCAGGGCGAGTCGGGCGTGCAGACGGCTGAAACCGAGCAAGACACGGTGGTGCCGGGCAGGCCCATTCTGGAAGTGCGCGATCTGGTCACGCGTTTTCCGCTGCGTAGCGGGGTGTTCAATCGCGTGAAGCGCGAAGTCCATGCGGTGGAAAACGTCAGTTTTGATCTCTGGCCGGGCGAAACGCTGGCGTTGGTGGGTGAGTCGGGCTGCGGTAAATCCACGACCGGACGCGCGCTGCTCAGGCTGGTTGAGACCCAGGCCGGGACCATTACCTTTAACGGCGAGCGTATCGACACTCTGCCAGACAGCAAGCTGCAGGCCGTGCGCCGAGATATTCAGTTTATTTTCCAGGATCCGTATGCCTCTCTCGATCCGCGTCATACGGTGGGGTATTCGATCATGGAGCCGCTGCGGGTGCATAACCTGCTCGACGGGGACGCGGCGCAGCGTCGCGTGGCCTGGCTGCTGGAGCGCGTCGGGCTGAAGCCTGAACATGCCTGGCGTTATCCCCACGAGTTTTCCGGCGGACAGCGGCAGCGCATTTGCATTGCGCGGGCGCTGGCGCTGAACCCAAAAGTCGTGATTGCGGATGAGTCCGTTTCGGCACTGGATGTCTCTATCCGCGCGCAAATCATCAATTTATTGCTCGATTTACAGCGGGATATGGGCATTGCCTTCCTGTTTATCTCGCATGATATGGCGGTGGTGGAGCGTATCAGCCACCGTGTTGCGGTGATGTACATGGGGCAAATTGTGGAAATTGGCCCACGGCGGGCGGTATTTGAAAACCCGCAGCATCCTTACACCCGCAAGCTGATGGCCGCTGTGCCGGTTGCCGATCCTGCGCATCACCACGCCCAGCGCGTGCTGCTGCAGGATGAAATGCCGAGCAATATTCGTAAGCGGGGCGAAACCCTGGAGCGCGTTACGCTTCGGGAAGTCGGTCCCGGTCATTTTGTCGCACCACCGCGTCAGGACAATGCATTCTCGCGGTTATAACGTACACCAGGCAGGAGAACACAATGGTTAAATTTGTTGCTCGTACATGGCTGTTAGCCGCGAGCGTGACGGCGGCGCTGGCCGTCGCCCCCGCGTTCGCTGCCAAAGACGTGGTCGTGGCGGTCGGCTCTAATTTTACGACGCTCGATCCGTATGATGCTAACGACACGCTGTCGCAGGCGGTGGCGAAATCGTTCTACCAGGGGCTGTTTGGCCTGGATAAAGAGATGAAGCTCAAAAACGTGCTGGCGGAGAGCTATACCGTTTCGGACGACGGGCTGGTGTATACCATCAAGCTGCGTTCCGGCGTGAAGTTCCAGGACGGCACAGATTTCAATGCTGCAGCGGTAAAGGTCAACCTCGACCGCGCCAGCAACCCGGAAAATAGCCTCAAGCGCTACAACCTGTATAAAAATATCGCTAGCACCGAGGCGGTTGACCCGGCAACCGTGAAGATCACCCTCAAAGAGCCGTTCTCCGCGTTTATCAATATCCTTGCGCATCCGGCAACGGCAATGATTTCGCCAGCGGCGCTGAAGAAATACGGCAAAGAGATCGGCTTCCACCCGGTCGGGACCGGCCCGTACGAACTGCTTACCTGGAATCAGACCGATTTTGTGAAGGTGAAGAAATTCGCCGGATACTGGCAGCAGGGCTTGCCGAAGCTCGACACCATTACCTGGCGCCCGGTGGTGGATAACAACACCCGCGCGGCGATGCTGCAAACCGGTGAAGCGCAGTTTGCCTTCCCGATCCCGTACGAGCAGGCAGCGTTGCTGGCGAAAAACAGCAAGCTGGAGCTGGTTGCCAGCCCGTCAATCATGCAGCGCTACATCAGCATGAACGTCACGCAAAAACCGTTCGATAACCCGAAGGTGCGTGAAGCCATCAACTATGCCATTAACCGCCAGGCGCTGGTGAAAGTGGCCTTTGCGGGCTATGCCACCCCGGCGACCGGCGTGGTGCCGCCGGCTATCGCCTATGCGCAAAGCTACCAGCCGTGGCCTTACGATCCGGCCAAAGCGCGCGAGCTGCTGAAAGAGGCGGGCTTCCCGAACGGCTTCAGCACCACGCTGTGGTCGTCGCATAACCACAGTACCGCCCAGAAGGTGCTGCAGTTTACCCAGCAGCAGCTGGCGCAGGTCGGCATCAAGGCGCAGGTGACCGCGATGGATGCCGGACAGCGTGCGGCAGAAGTGGAGGGCAAAGGGCAGAAAGAGAGCGGCGTGAGGATGTTCTACACCGGCTGGACCGCCTCCACCGGTGAAGCCGACTGGGCGCTGTCACCGCTGTTTGCCTCACAGAACTGGCCGCCAACGCTGTTCAATACCGCGTTCTACAGCAACCCGCAGGTGGATAAAGACCTGTCTGACGCGCTGAAAACCACCAGGCCGGAGGAGAAAGCGCGCCTCTACAAAGACGCGCAAGATATTATCTGGAAAGAGTCGCCGTGGGTGCCGCTGGTGGTGGAAAAACTGGTCTCCGCCCATAACAAAGCGCTGACCGGGTTCTATATCATGCCGGATACGGGCTTTAGCTTTGACGACGCGGATTTAAAATAACACTCATGCTGAATTATGTTTGTAAACGCCTGCTGGGGCTTATCCCGACGCTGTTAATTGTGGCGGTGCTGGTGTTTCTGTTTGTCCATATGCTGCCGGGGGATCCGGCGCGGCTGATTGCCGGGCCCGAGGCGGATGCGACCGTTATTGAACTGGTGCGCAAGCAGCTGGGTCTCGACAGGCCGTTGTATATGCAGTTCCTGCACTATATGGGCAACGTGCTGCAGGGCGATTTTGGCACCTCGATGGTGTCGCGTCGCCCGGTGTCGGAAGAGATTGCCAGCCGCTTTATGCCGACCTTTTGGTTAACCCTTGCCAGCATGGGCTGGGCGGTGGTGTTTGGTCTCGGTGCGGGGATTGTCGCCGCCGTCTGGCGCAACCGCTGGCCGGATAAACTGGGTATGGCGCTGGCGGTGACCGGCATCTCCTTCCCGGCATTCGCCCTCGGGATGCTGCTGATGCAGATCTTCTCCGTGGAGCTGGGCTGGCTGCCGACCGTGGGCGCGGATACCTGGAAGCACTACATTCTCCCATCGATGACCCTTGGCGCAGCCGTGGCGGCTGTGATGGCGCGCTTTACCCGCGCCTCATTTGTCGACGTGCTGAGCGAAGACTACATCCGCACCGCGCGGGCGAAAGGGGTCAGCGAGAAGTGGGTCATCCTCAAGCACGGTTTTCGCAACGCGATGATCCCGGTAGTAACGATGATGGGGCTGCAGTTTGGCTTCCTGCTGGGCGGCTCTATTGTGGTGGAGAAGGTCTTCAACTGGCCGGGGCTGGGGCGTCTGCTGGTCGATTCGGTCGACATGCGCGATTATCCGGTGATTCAGGCGGAAGTCCTGCTGTTCTCGCTGGAGTTTATTCTTATCAACTTAGTGGTGGACGTGCTTTACGCCGCCATTAACCCGGCCATCAGGTACAAGTAAGATGCGATTGTTGAACTGGCGTCGTCAGGCCGTATTAAATGCTATGCCGGGGCTAAAGCCGGAGCACATCCGCACTCCGTGGTCTGAATTCTGGCGGCGTTTTCGCCGTCAGCCTGTCGCGATGACGGCGGGGCTGTTTGTTTTGCTGCTGATTGTGGTGGCGATCGTTGCGCCGTGGGTCGCGCCGTTTGATGCGGAAAACTATTTTGACTATGACCGTCTGAACGACGGGCCGTCGATGATGCACTGGTTCGGCGTGGATTCGCTCGGGCGGGATATCTTCAGCCGCGTGCTGGTGGGGGCGCAGATCTCCCTGGCCGCCGGGGTCTTTGCGGTGCTGATCGGCGCGGCGATAGGCACGGTTTTGGGTCTCGTCGCCGGGTATTACGAAGGCTGGTGGGACCGCATCATCATGCGCATCTGCGACGTGCTGTTTGCCTTCCCCGGCATTCTGCTGGCGATTGCCGTGGTGGCGATCATGGGCAGCGGCATGGCGAACGTCATCATTGCGGTCGCGGTCTTTTCGATACCGGCCTTCGCTCGTCTGGTGCGCGGCAACACGCTGGTGCTGAAACAGCAGACCTTTATCGAATCCGCCCGCAGTATGGGGGCCAGCGACGCCACGATCCTGTTCAGCCATATTCTGCCGGGTACGGTGTCGTCCATCGTGGTCTATTTCACCATGCGTATCGGCGTGTCGATTATCTCGGCGGCCAGCCTGTCGTTTCTGGGGTTAGGGGCGCAGCCTCCCACGCCGGAGTGGGGCGCGATGCTGAACGAGGCGAGAGCAGATATGGTGATTGCACCGCACGTGGCGATCTTCCCGAGCCTGGCGATTTTCCTGACCGTGCTGGCGTTTAACCTGCTGGGGGACGGGCTGCGCGACGCGCTGGATCCGAGGATTAAGGGGTAGGTTTTTGCAGGATCTTACCCCTCACCCTAACCCTCTCCCCTGAGGGGAGAGGGGACTGCTCTGTGCGGTCTGTTCCCCCTCGCCCCTTTGGGGAGAGGGCCGGGGTGAGGGGTTAAAGATTAAACCCGGCTACCCCACAGGTCATACTCGTCTGCGTTTTCAACCTTCACGCGAATAATATCACCCGGCTTAACGCTGGTTTCGCCGTTCAGGTACACCGCGCCGTCGATTTCAGGGGCATCCGCCATGCTGCGGCCAATCGCGCCCTCTTCGTCAACTTCGTCGATAATCACCAGAATTTCGCGGCCCACTTTTTCCTGCAGACGCTCAGCAGAGATCTGCTGTTGCAGCTGCATGAAGCGATTCCAGCGCTCTTCTTTCACCTCTTCCGGTACCTGGTCCGCCAGCTCGTTGGCGGTTGCGCCCTCTACCGGGCTGTACTTGAAGCAGCCAACGCGGTCCAGACGGGCTTCTTTCAGGAAGTCGAGCAGCATCTGGAAATCTTCTTCGGTTTCACCCGGGAACCCGACGATGAAGGTGGAGCGCAGGGTCAGATCCGGACAGATTTCACGCCACTGCTTGATGCGCGCCAGCTGGCGGTCAACGGAGCCAGGACGCTTCATCAGCTTCAGAATACGCGGGCTGGCGTGCTGCAGCGGGATATCCAGGTACGGCAGAATTTTGCCTTCCGCCATCAGCGGGATCACATCGTCAACGTGCGGGTACGGGTAGACGTAGTGCAGACGCGTCCAGATACCGAGCTTCGCAAGCTGCTCGCACAGGCCGACCATGCTGGTTTTCACCGGCTCGCCGTTGTGGAAACCGGAGCGGTGTTTCACGTCCACGCCGTAGGCCGAGGTGTCCTGGGAGATGACCAGCAGCTCCTTCACGCCCGCGTCGGCCAGACGTTTGGCTTCCGCCAGCACTTCACCGATTGGACGGCTCACCAGATCGCCACGCATGGACGGGATGATGCAGAAGGTGCAGCGATGGTTGCAGCCTTCGGAAATTTTCAGGTACGCGTAGTGGCGCGGCGTCAGCTTCACGCCTTGTTCCGGCACCAGGCTCAGGAACGGGTTGTGCTTGGGTTTTGGCACGTAGTGATGAACATGTTCCAGCACCTGCTCGTAGCTGTGTGGGCCGGTGATCTCCAGCACCTTCGGATGCACTTCGCGGATCTGATCCACTTTCGCGCCCAGGCAGCCGGTGACAATCACTTTGCCGTTTTCTGTCAGGGCTTCACCGATGGCTTCCAGAGACTCCTGAACCGCACTGTCGATAAAGCCGCAGGTGTTGACGATCACCATGTCGGCATTGTCGTAGCTTGGCACCACGTCATAGCCTTCGGTACGAAGTTCGGTCAGGATGCGTTCGGAATCCACCAGGTTTTTCGGGCAGCCGAGGGAGACGAAGCCGATTTTCGGCTGGTGCGTAACATTGCTCATAGGTTAAAAATTCATCAATTATGGAGTTATCAGGGCGGGATTTTACAGCGTATCGCGGGGGATTTATACATTCTTTGCATGGCGGATGCGGTGAGTAAAGGTTGTAACATTGTAAAGAATGTTAATCAGTTAAGAATTATTGATCTCAGGCATTAAATTGTACAAAAAATGACCTTATTCTGAATGTGCAACATGACTGACAGAGGAGGAAATAGCATGTCCGTTGACAGACTGAAACGCGATCTGCTTAACAAGCTGATCAACGCCCGAATCGACCTGGCCGCGTATCTGCAGCTCAGGAAGGCAAAAGGCTATATGTCAGTCAGCGAAAGCGAACATCTGCGTGATAATCTGTTTGAACTTTGCAATTTCATGCGTGAAAAAGCACCGACCCTGAAAGCGGAATACGACGAAAGCGAGCTGATGGCGCTGCGCCGCGCCGCTGAGGTGCTCTCCATTGCAGGGGTATGTTTGATGAACGGACGCCACGACTGCCCTAATTTTATCGCTGTTAACGCGGAGAAGCTTGAAAACTGCCTGACAACGCTCTCTCTTTGCATCATGTGTCTGAACGAGCACGCGAAGCTTGCCCAGCACTGAGCCCGGGGGAGGCGACTCCCCCTTCTGATTAAGCTTTTGTAAAAGTGGTAACGCGGCCGAACGTTGTGGCTAATCTTTATGCCATATGCCGATAAAGGAGCGCGTTATGCATCGATCCTCGCTGATTTTACTGCCTGCGTTATTTTTCCCTTTTTCTCTCCTCGCTGCCCCTGACGCGGTAAAGGTCGAGGTGTTGCAGAACCGACTCGATCACCCCTGGTCAATGGCCTTTTTGCCGGACAATAAAGGCGTGCTCATCACGCTCAGAGCCGGCCAGCTGAAACACTGGCAGGCCGGGAAAGGGTTGTCTGACCCGATTGTCGGCGTGCCCAGGGTGTGGGCAAACGGCCAGGGCGGTTTGCTGGACGTGGTGCTGGCACCTGATTTTGAACAATCGCGACGCATCTGGCTGAGCTATGCCGAAGTGGGCAATGACGGGAAAGCGGGAACGGCGGTGGGCTACGGTCGGCTGAGCGACGATCTGTCGCGCATTGAAGCCTTCCAGGTAGTGTTCCGCCAGATGCCGAAACTCTCCACCGGGAACCATTTCGGCGGTCGGCTGGTGTTCGACGGTAAAGGCTATCTGTTTATTGCCCTTGGCGAGAATAACCAGCGCCCGACGGCGCAGGACCTGGACAAGCTTCAGGGCAAAGTGGTGCGCCTGACGGAGGACGGAAAGGTGCCGCCGGATAACCCGTTTGTGAATACCTCCGGCGCGCGGCCTGAAATCTGGTCCTACGGCATTCGTAACCCGCAGGGGATGGCGATGAACCCGTGGAGCGACACGCTGTGGCTTAACGAGCACGGCCCGCGCGGCGGGGATGAAATCAACATCCCGGAAAAAGGGAAGAATTACGGCTGGCCGCTGGCGACCCACGGCATCAACTACAGCGGCCTGAAAATTCCGGAAGCCAAAGGCGAGCACGCGGAGGGAACGGAAAAACCGCTGTTTGTCTGGAAGGTTTCCCCGGCGGTGAGCGGCATGGCGTTTTACAACAGCGACGTCTTCCCGCAGTGGAAAAACAAACTGTTTATCGGCGCGCTGAAGGAGAAAGACGTCATCGTGCTGAGCGTCGACGGCAATAAGGTGACGGAAGACGGGCGTATTCTGGGTGATAAAGATCGGCGTATTCGCGATGTGCGGGTTGGGCCGGACGGCTATTTATATGTCCTGACCGACGAGACGGACGGGCAGCTGTTGAAAGTCAGCCCGTCCGGCACGTAATCAGGTAACCGGGATCATCACCGCGTTACGGTACGCCGGGCGCTCGCTGAGCTGCTGAAGCCAGCGGTCGAGGTGAGGGCGCGGCGTCCATTTCAGACCCATATTGGTCAGATTCCAGACGAATGGTGCAACCGCAATATCGCCCACGCCGAACGCGTCGCCTGAGAACCATTTGTGCTTCGCCAGCTCGTCGTCAATCATCGCAAACAGGGTCTCACAGGTGTCCTGGGCTGCATGAATGGCGGGATAGTCACGTTCGGTTTCCGGCGTGCGGATAAGCCCCATCAGGATCACGCGGTGAGTGGGAGAGAGCGTCTGGTTTGCCCAGTCCATCCACTTTTCACCCTGAGCACGCTGGGTCGGGCTCTCTACCCACAGACGGCCCTGACCGTACTGCGCGGCAAGGTAACGGACAATGGTGTTGGACTCCCACAGCGTGGCATCGGTCTCATCGTCGCGCAGCAGCGGCACCAGCCCGTTCGGGTTCATCGCCAGGTAGTCGGCCTCTTTGTTCACGCCGAACGACATGCCGGCCATGATTTGATTAAACGGTAAATCCAGTTCCTCCAGCGTCCAGAGCACTTTCTTCACGTTGGTTGAGTTGTTCCTGCCCCACAGCGTAATCATATTTACTCCCGATGAGATGTGAATCCGAGTCAGCTTTTCGCCATGGTGAGATAAACCTAACAATTACGCAACAGAAGACAAAAAAATCGCCTGAATCAAAGCGTAAATGAATGTTATTGCATAAACTTTAATAACTTTACCCTGGTTGGGTTTCTTTAACCGTTTTAGTGCGCTATTACTCATCGCTTCTTGCGACACGGTGATGTGACGTAATTTTTTGAATGGACACTCGGGTGGCATTTATGACGCGAAAACTGACTTCTCTGCGCAGCCTGGCGGCAGGCTCTGCGCTCCTCTTCCTTTTTGCCCCAACGCTCTACGCGGCGGAACAGGCGGCGCCCGAAGCGCCACCGGTGGATGCCCGCGCCTGGATCTTAATGGACTACGCCAGCGGTAAAGTGCTGGCGGAAGGGAATGCCGACGAGAAACTCGACCCGGCCAGCCTGACCAAAATCATGACCAGCTACGTGGTGGGTCAGGCGCTGAAAGCAGGCAAAATTAAGCTTGATGATATGGTCACCGTCGGGAAAGACGCCTGGGCGACCGGTAACCCGGCGCTGCGGGGCTCGTCGGTGATGTTCCTTAAGCCTGGGGATCAGGTCTCCGTTTCCGATCTGAATAAAGGTGTGATCATTCAGTCGGGAAATGATGCGTGTATCGCGCTGGCCGATTACGTCGCGGGCAGCCAGGATTCGTTCATTGGTTTGATGAATGGCTATGCGCAAAAACTGGGCCTGACCAACACCACCTTTAAAACGGTCCACGGTCTCGATGCGCCGGGGCAGTTCAGTACCGCGCGTGACATGGCGCTGCTGGGGAAAGCGCTGATCCACGACGTACCGGACGAATACGCGATCCACAAAGAGAAAGAGTTTACCTTCAATAAGATCCGTCAGCAGAACCGCAACCGTCTGTTGTGGAGCAGCAACGTCAACGTGGACGGGATGAAGACCGGCACCACGGCGGGCGCGGGTTATAACCTGGTCGCGTCCGCTACCCAGGGCGATATGCGCCTGATTTCGGTGGTGCTGGGCACCAAAACCGATCGAATTCGCTTTAACGAATCAGAAAAACTCCTGACGTGGGGCTTCCGCTTCTTTGAAACCGTGACGCCGATTAAACCGGATGCCACGTTCGTCAGCCAGCGCGTCTGGTTTGGCGATAAGAGCGAGGTGAATCTGGGCGCGGGTGAGGCCGGCTCGGTGACTATTCCGCGCGGTCAGCTGAAAAACCTGAAAGCCAGCTTCACCCTGACCGACCCGCAGCTCACGGCTCCGCTGAAAAAAGGCCAGGTCGTCGGGACGATTGATTTCCAGCTTAACGGCAAGTCGATTGAACAGCGTCCGCTGATTGTGATGGAAGCAGTAGAAGAGGGCGGATTCTTCAGCCGGATGTGGGATTTCGTACTGATGAAATTCCACGGGTGGTTTGGCAGCTGGTTTAGCTAAACCTTATGGGTTTTCTCCCTCTCCCTGTGGGAGAGGGCCGGGGTGAGGGCATCAGGCCGCACCCCTCTCAATACATCAACTTCACCTGCTGCGCCTTCGCATGGGCCACAATCTCGTCATCCGGGCGGCAATCGCTCACAATAGCGTCAAACTGCGCCAGCTCGCCCATTCTTGCCGGACGCACCTTGCCAAACTTGCTGTGGTCCACCACCAGCACATGATACTGCGCGGCATTTAACGCCCAGTGCTTCACGGGTAACTCTTCCAGGTTAAAGCAGGTCGCGCCCTGACGCACGTTCACGCCCGCCGCAGAATAAAACGCGATATCCGGGCATAAGTTACTCAACGTGTCCTGCAGGTTCAGCGGCTTAAAGATGGCGTTGCTAGCGTGGAACTCACCGCCGCAGAGGATCACCCGGCATTCGGGTTTCTCCTGCAGCGCCAGAAAGGTGTTCAATGAGTAACAGACGGCGGTAAACGGGAGGCTGCTGTCGATGGCTTCGATGATCCACGGCGTGGTGGTCCCGCAGTCAAAAAACAGGGTTTGATGCGGCTGCACCAGGGAGGCCGCGAGCCGTGCCGCTTTGCGCTTCTCTTCCACCAGACGCGTTTTTTGATCGCTGATCAGGTAATGGCTGGCGCTACGCGGCTCGAGGACGATGTATCCGCCCAGCAGCACAACGGGGGCGCTGTCGCTGTTAAGATCCCGACGAATGGTCATCTCAGAGACGCCGAGCAGCGTGGCGGCTTCCTTGAGGTGCAGTTTATCACTGCGCTTCAGCGCCTGGAGCAGCTGAGCAATGCGGTCATCGCGTCGTGTTTCCATAGATCCTCAGGATGAAAAAGTGAACCCCCGCAGGGCGCGGGTTCAAGTGTAACCTGTCGGAACGGGATTAGTCACGTATCCAGCCTTTGCGGATCGGGAGGGCAAACAGCACGCGATACAGCTGAGACAGCCCGCGGTAAAGCGCCGGGCCAAAGAGGCTCCACAGGATCGCCGCGCTCACGCAGCCGATCAGCCCCACCAGGAACCCGCCCACCATATCCAGCGGCCAGTGAACGCCCAGATAAACGCGGGACCAGGCGATGGCCAGCGCGATACCCATCAGCACTGCGCCAGACCACAGGCGATGCCAGAACAGGAATGCCAGAGCGAAGGTGAAAATCACGGTGCCATGATCGCTTGGGAAGGAGTCGTCAGGCGCGTGGTGCAGGAAATTATAGCCAACGTGATCGACGAACGGACGGTCGTGGGGGAAGGCATGTCCCAGCAGATAGCTGGTCACTACGCTGACACCGATGGCCATCGCCACTTTGATCACCAGCTGGCGCTGTGCAGTGACCTCTTTACGCGGACCCCACAGCCAGAGAACAACGGCCAGTACAGGCACAATCGAGATCACATCTCTGGCAACAAAGGTGGCGAAATCAATCATCCATTCCGGCGAGGCTGGCGTGGCGTTGATGAAATAAAACAGTCCGTAGTTCAGATTCTCTAACATAATGTCGTCACTCTTTCGCAAACCAGGCGGAAACAAGGCCATAGACCACCACCTGGGAAAACCAGACCCACCACCCAGCCCACAGGTTGTGAGAGAAAAAATGCGCCCCGCGCATGACCTGACCGTAGCCCATGGCCAGACCCAATACCGCACCCAGTACGACGAAACTCCAGGCCAGACGTGGACGTTCGCGCCAGAAGGCAAAAAACAGCCCCATCACCATAAAGCCGCTTGACGAGTGGCCGCCCGGGAAGCAACGGCCCGGCCCGCTGTCTGCCGGTACCGCGCTAAACAGGGGGTAAGAAACCGCCTTCCCGCCATACTCCACCAGATCCCACGGACAGCTATGGTGGCTAATGCTTTTCAGCACGCCGACAACCAGTGCACCCAGCCCCATCAGAAGCGCAGCCGTGAGGAGTCGGGCATTGCGCTTGACGACACCGTAAATCAGCGCAACCGCAGCCAGGGCGATAGAGACGTACTTCGCCAGCCGATGGTTGAGCAGGTCCAGCATCGGGTTTTGCTGCAACGGAAAATGGCGCGTCGCTGCGTTATACCAGAAACCGGTGATCCATCTGTCGAGCGTTTCGTCGCGTGAAAGCCAGGTAAACAGGACGGCGAGGACAATCAGCACGAAAAGCTGATAACCATAAAAGTGTGCGGGTAAACGGTAAAGTTGTTTTGTCTTATTTGTCGGTAACTTAGACAATTCTGAAGCGCTGAAGGTGTATGGCATAATTGGGGTCAGTGACGTGAAATAGGGCTATCATAAATCTGTCAACTTAAGGAAACCTTAAACAACGACGATAAGTGCTTTATTTCTGTTTACTATCGATAATTTGCTATCTCGGGCTGCGGCAATTCATTACACTCATCGCGATTTTTTCATCATAAAGAGATTGCATGTTAAACCGTTCTTCTTCCGGTAATCGTCTGGGACGTCAGGCGTTACTTTTCCCTCTGTGTCTGGTGCTCTACGAATTCTCTACCTATATCGGCAACGATATGATCCAGCCCGGTATGCTGGCCGTGGTAGAACAGTACAACGCGGGTATCGAGTGGGTGCCGACCTCCATGACCGCCTATCTGGCGGGCGGCATGTTTTTACAGTGGCTGTTAGGGCCGCTGTCGGACCGTATTGGTCGTCGTCCGGTGATGCTGACCGGCGTGGTGTGGTTTATCGTCACCTGTCTTGCCACGCTGCTGGCGCAAAACATTGAACAATTTACCCTGCTGCGTTTCCTGCAGGGGGTGAGCCTGTGCTTCATCGGTGCCGTGGGGTATGCCGCTATTCAGGAGTCGTTTGAAGAGGCGGTGTGTATCAAAATCACCGCGCTGATGGCGAACGTGGCGCTGATTGCGCCGCTGCTGGGACCGCTGGTGGGCGCAGCCTGGGTACACGTTGCGCCGTGGGAGGGGATGTTCATACTCTTCGCCGCCCTTGCTGCCATCTCCTTCTTTGGTCTGCACCGTGCGATGCCGGAAACGGCTACGCGTCTGGGTGAAAAGCTCTCCCTGAAAGAGCTGGGACGCGACTACAAAGAGGTATTGAAAAATGGCCGCTTTGTCGCGGGTGCGCTGGCGACGGGCTTTGTCAGCCTGCCGTTGCTGGCGTGGATTGCGCAGTCGCCGGTCATTATCATCAGCGGTGAGAAGCTCAGCAGTTACGAGTACGGTTTGCTGCAGGTGCCGATCTTTGGCGCGCTGATCGCCGGTAACCTCGTGCTGGCACGTCTGACGTCGCGCCGCACCGTTCGCTCGCTGATTATTATGGGTGGCTGGCCGATTGCGGCAGGGTTGGTCATGGCCGCGGTCGCTACGGTGGCCTCTTCCCACGCCTACCTGTGGATGACCGCGGGGCTGAGCGTCTATGCTTTTGGTATTGGCGTGGCGAATGCCGGACTGGTGCGCCTGACGCTGTTTGCCAGCGAAATGAGTAAAGGCACGGTGTCCGCCGCGATGGGCATGCTGCAGATGTTGATTTTTACCGTCGGAATTGAGGTGAGCAAGCACGCTTACGCGTTTGGCGGCAACGGGCTGTTCAGCCTGTTCAACCTTGCCAACGGCGTGCTGTGGGTGGGATTAATGGTGGTGTTCCTGAAAGACAAACGCATCGGCAGCGCCCTGCAACCTTGATCTGTTTATTCCCTCTCCCTGTGGGAGAGGGTTAGGGTGAGGGCACCAGACCGCACGCGGTCAATTAAACGGTGCCTCCCCGTTCAACACCTTCTCAATCACATCCAGTACGCCTTCGTCGTTATTATGCGGCGCTTCAAAACGCGCCACCGCTTTAATATGCGGTCTGGCATTGGCCATCGCAAAGCTAAACCCTGACTGGCGCAACATTTCTACGTCGTTACCGCTGTCGCCAAAGGCCACCACGTCGCTGTTCTCTATGCCCCATCGCGCCTGCAAAATGCGCAAACCGTTAGCTTTGTGCACGCCGGGGATTATCAGGTCGATACTGCCGTGACCGGTGGTGACGGGCACCATAATATCGCCCAGTCTTTCATGCAGCAGCGCCTGAATACGCGGAATTTCATCATCGGAAACGTTAAGCCCAAACTTGAAGAAAATATCGTTCAGGTTATCGAAATCACTGACCCTTTCGAGGCGGTGATAATATTTTGAGGCCATATCGATGAAGGCATCGTCATAGGCTTTGAGAGTGTAGGCGCTACCTTTGCCGCAGGCGATAATCTCAATGCCCGGAACGTCATTTAACACGTTCGCGACGGTGTCGAAATGGGCTTTCGACAGTTCACCGTTAAAGACATCTTCACCTTCGCTCACGACCCAGCCGCCGTTTTCGGCGACAAACGCAATCTCATGCGCGATCTCCGGGAAAAAGGAGATCAGCTGGTAGTATTGGTTGCCGCTGGCGACCACAAAACGAATGCCTTGCGCCTTCATGCGCGCGTACTGCGCCAGAAAACGCGCGCGGTTGTACGTCTTCGCATCACTCAGGAAGGTGCCATCCATGTCGACTGCAATCAGTTTAACGCTCATATCCCTTCTCCAGTGTCGTTTGTTCTGCTTCCGGCTTTGCCACCGCGCGCGCCACCAGCGCCGCGATAATGACTAACCCTAAAACCACCAGCATGGCGCTGCGCAGGCCGTAGTGCTCCCCGAGGAAGCCGAGCAGCGGCGGCCCGACCAGGAAGGCGAGGTAACCGGTGGTCGCCACTACGCTGACGCGCGTTGGCGCATCCGGGCCGGTGTCGCTGGCTGCGGAAATGGTCAGCGGGAAGCCAAGTGATGCCCCCAGTCCCCACAGGATCACGGAAACGCCTGCAATCCAGTCCACGTCCACAAAGATGATCATCGCGATGCCTAATCCGCCGAGCAGGGCGCTGGCGCGCACCACCGCCACGCGGCTGTAGCGGTCGATAAACCAGCCGCCGGTGAAGCGTCCGACGGTCATCCCCAGCGTAAACCCGGCGTAAATCAGCGAGCCGGAGGTCGGGCTAAAGCCGTGACCGTCCACCATCAGCAGCGGTAGCCAGTCGTTGGCGGAGCCTTCCGCGAACGCCATTGCCAGCACCACCACGCCGATCAGCATCAGCTGGAAGTCGCGGTAGAAGGGCAGCCCTTTTTCGGCCGAGTGCTGTTCGCCAGCGGAGTTCTTACCGGTGCCGTCCGGGATCGCCCGGATGCCCGTCAGGATCGGAATAATGCACACCAGCGCCGCCAGTAAAATATGCAGATTGGCCGCCATGCCAAACGCCGTCAGCGCCATCCCCACGCCCGCCCCCGCCAGCGTGCCGAGGCTGTAAAAGCCATGCATCATCGGCAGCACGGTTTTGTTCATCTCACGCTCGACAGATGCCCCTTCGACGTTAATCGCCACTTCCGCCGCGCCGAAGCTGCCGCCAAAGACCGTCAGCCCCAGGGCAAACAGGACCGGCGAGGCAAACCACAGCGCTACGCTCAGCACCATCATCCCGAACACCGCGCAGCACATGGTGGTGCGGATCACCGACCGCGTGCCAAAGCGTTTAACCAGCCACGCGGAGCAGAGAATGCCGCTCATGGAGCCTATCGACAGGCCGAACAGCACGATGCCCATCTCGGCGGTAGAGACAGACAAAATATCGCGGATCGCCGGGGTGCGCGTGGCCCAGGAGGCCATCAGCAGCCCGGGAATAAAGAAGAACATAAACAGCGCCCACATGCGTAATTGCAGGGCCTTACGGGGAGAGGTCAGCGTCATTGGGGTAGCACCAGAAGTACAACAATAGCGACAACACTAGCAAGTTTGTGTACATTTGTACACAAACCGGATGAGGAATTTATGAGCAGACCACCCAACGATCCGCACCGCCGGGAAAAAATACTCCAGGCGACGCTGGACACCATCGCTGAGCACGGTATTCACGCCGTCACGCACCGTAAAATCGCCTCCTGCGCGGGCGTACCGCTGGGGTCGATGACCTACTATTTTGACGGTATGGAATCGCTGCTGGAAGAGGCTTTTACGTGGTTTACCCGGCAGATGTCGCAGCAGTACCGGGATTTCTTTGCGGGCGTCACAGGACCGGAAATGGCGTGTGAGTCCATCACTACGCTGATCCACAGCTCGCAGGTGACCACGCCGCACAACATGGCGCTGATGTATCAGCTCTACGCTTTTATGCACCGCAGTGCGGCCCTTAAAACGGTGATGCAGGAGTGGATGAAGATGAGCCAGGATACGCTGGAGCAGTGGTTCGACCCGGTCACCACCCGCGCGCTGGATGCGTTTATTGAAGGGATGACGCTGCATTTTGTCACCGACCGCAAGCCGTTAAGCCGGGACGAGATCCGCGCGATGGTGGGCAGGATCGCGGGCGAGAGCGCTCGTTAGGCCCCCTCGCTCCAGCCAGACCTACTTGCGGCCGATGGGTTTCCCGCTGGCGTCCACGACGGCTTCGCCATCCTCTTTCGTAAACGCCCCTTTTTGCGCGTCCGGCAGGATGTCGAGGACAACTTCAGACGGGCGGCACAGTCGCGTGCCGAGCGGCGTTACCACGATCGGGCGGTTAATCAGGATTGGGTGTTTCAGCATACAATCGATAAGCTGCTCGTCGGTGAAGTTAGCTTCGGCAAGGCCAAGCTGCTCATAGGGCTCCACGTTTTTACGCAGCAGATGCCGCACTGAAATGCCCATATCGGCAATCAGTGTGGTCAGCTTATCGCGCGACGGTGGGGTTTCCAGATAGAGGATAATCTCTGGCTCCGTGCCGCTGTTGCGGATCATCTCCAGCGTGTTGCGCGACGTGCCGCAGGCGGGGTTATGGTAGATAGTGATGTGGCTCATATCAGTGGCTCATTACAGTGTCAGGGAGAGACGAAGTATTGACGGAGTATTAATGCTGCATGTCGTTGTGTAATGGCTAGTTTATCAATTTCAGGCAACAAAAAACCCATCAACCTTGAACCAAAACGGCGGGGTTGATGGGCTCCACAAATTGGGGACATCAAAGAAAAGCAGTGGCAATAGTTATGACTGCCCCCTGATAAAAAAGTTCTGCGCGTAACGAAAATAATTTTCACCACGCGCAAACTTGAGACTTATCCGAGTCCTGGCCAGATGATAATGATCAGCGTACCCGCCAGCGTGAGCAGCACGTTAGCGATAGCATAGGTGCCCGCATACCCCAGCGCCGGGATGTTGCTGCGCGCGGTATCGCTGATGATTTCCATGGCTGGCGCACAGGTACGTGCACCCATCATTGCCCCGAAGAGCAGGGCGCGGTTCATGCGCAGCACGTAGGCGCCGAACAGGAAACAGATAACGACCGGCACCAGGCTGACGATAAGTCCGGAAACCAACATTTGCCAGCCGACGGCCCCCAGGCTGTGGCCGATGCCGCTACCGGCGCTCAAGCCAACGCCCGCCATAAAGACCATCAGACCGAACTCTTTCACCATGTTCAGCGCGCCCTGCGGAATGTAGCCGAAGGTTGGGTGGTTCGCTCGCAGGAAGCCCAGCATGATCCCGGCAAACAGCAGCCCGGCGGCGTTACCGATGCCGAAGCTAAAGTTGCTGAACTGGAAGGTGATCATCCCGATCATCAGGCCGACAATGAAGAAGGCGCAGAAGGCCAGCAGGTCGGTGACCTGGCTGTGAATGGAGATAAAGCCGATACGGTCAGCAACGGTTTTCACGCGTCGTGCGTCGCCGCTCACCTGCAAAACGTCACCTTTGTTGAGCACGACGTTGTCGTCGATGGGCATCTCAATCTGGCTGCGGATCACGCGGTTGAGGAAGCAGCCGTGGTCGGTCAGCTTCAGCTGCGCCAGACGGCGGCCCACGGCGTTATGGTTTTTCACCACGATCTCTTCGGTGACGATACGCATGTCGAGCAGGTCACGGTCGAACACCTCTTTACCGTTGCGGAAGCTCGGATCGAGACGGGCATGGGCGTCCGGGTAACCCACCAGCGCGATGTCGTCGCCCATCTGCAGCACCGCGTCGCCGTCCGGGTTTGCCAGAATGCCGTTGCGTCGAATACGTTCGATGTAACAGCCCGTCTGGCGATAAATGCCCAGCTCGCGCAGGTTTTTGCCGTCGGTCCAGGCCACCAGCTCCGGCCCGACGCGATAGGCGCGGATCACAGGAAGATAGACTTTACGCTTGGTATCCGTGTCCAGACCGCGCTCGCGAGCAATTGTCTGTGCGCTGGTCTGCAGATCCTGGTGCTGCAGCTTTGGCAGGTAGCGCGCGCCCACGATCAGGCTCACCAGACCAATAAGGTAAGTCAATGCATAGCCCAGACTCAGGTGGTCGAGCGCGGTGGAAAGCTGTGCGCCCTGCATGCCGGAATGACGCAGGGTATCACCCGCACCCACCAGCACCGGGGTGGATGTCATGGAGCCTGCCAGCATACCGGCCGTTAACCCGATATCCCAGCCAAACAGTTTGCCCAGTCCTAACGCAATCAGCAGCGCGCTGCCGACCATCACCAGCGCCAGCATCAGGTAATTTTTGCCGTCGCGGAAGAAAATTGAAAAAAAGTTCGGCCCTGCTTCCACGCCGACACAAAAAATAAACAGCATGAAGCCTAAATTAAGCGCATCCGTGTTAATACTGAAATGCTGCTGACCTAATAATAAAGAGACGACCAAAACGCCAATGGAATTACCCAGTTGAACTGAACCCAGGCGCAATTTACCCAGGCAAAGGCCCAACGCCAGTACCACAAATAATAACAGGATGTAATTCCCATTTAACAAGTCTGCGACGTTTATATTCACGGAGGCTAACTTCTTGTTTACCAGTAAGTTGTTGAATGAAAGGACTATTTGGGCTACTGTTTTTAGGGCCAGGGAAAGACTTCACGACTCCCTGCTTCCTAATAAATTCCCTAAAACATGCGCTGGCGGTTAGTTTAATCGTATTAGCTACCAACAGCCACCTATTATCGCATCAGCCTGTGCGTGCTTTGGCAAGGATTGCCGTACTGCTTTATCTGACTGGGCGTCCACTGGACGAAGTTGTATTTGATAGAGATAAGTCAGGAGGATAGTTTGAACATTAAACGAAACTGGGCGGGCGTGGTCAGCTGCTTTTTGCTGTTTACGGTCGTTTGCATGTCGCTCGCTTTTAATGTGAAGGGAGCATTCAGGGCGTCCGGCCATCCGGAACTGGGTTTGCTCTTTTTCATCCTGCCGGGTGCCGCAGCCAGTTTTCTCTCGCGTAAAGGAGAGGTGATCAAGCCTCTGCTCGGGGCCATGTTGGCAGCACCGCTGTGCCTGCTGATGATGCGTCTGATGTATGTCCCGACAAGAAGTCTGTGGCAGGAGCTGGCGTGGTTACTGAGCGGGGTGTTCTGGTGTGCGCTGGGGGCGCTTTGCTATCTGTTTGTGCGCAGCCTGCTGCACCGGCGCAAACATCCGCAATAAAAACGCCCTCGCGGTGAGGGCGTCTTCGCATTACTGAGCGGCAAACAGGCCCAGGTTTTCTTTGGCGTAGGCTTCAAAGTCAGTGCAGCCGCCGATGTGTTTCTGATCGAGGAAGATCTGCGGTACGGTTTCAACCGGCTTGCCGACGGTTTTTTCGAGATCCGCTTTGGTGATGCCTTCCGCGTGGATATCCACGTAGCGGAAGTTGAAGTCATCGCGCTCTTCGGTCAGTTTCTCAGCCAGTTCTTTCGCGCGAACACAGTAAGGGCACCCTGGACGACCAAAAATTACTGCAAACATTTCTCTCTCCTCAAAAAACAAGCCTGACGGCGAATGACACGTATAGTGCCCCATAACCCGCCGTCATTAAAGAAGGTTTCGCCTGTCGCTATAATATCTATGAGCTATGTTTCGCCAATTACACCGTGCACATCATTGCCTATACTGGCTGCCATAGGGTTTTAGCAAGATAAAGAGAGAGAAGATGACGCCAACCATAGACCTGCTCCAGTCCCACCGTTCCATTCGCCACTTCACCGATGAGCCGATTACCGAGGCGCAGCGTGCCGCGATTATTGACAGCGCCAGGGCGACCTCCAGCTCCAGCTTCCTGCAGTGCAGTTCGATTATCCGCATCACCGACCCGGCCATGCGCGAGCAGCTGGTCACGCTGACCGGCGGGCAGAAGCATGTGGCGCAGGCGGCAGAGTTCTGGGTGTTCTGCGCCGACTTTAACCGCCATCTGCAAATCTGCCCTGAAGCCGAACTGGGGCTGGCCGAACAGCTGCTGCTGGGTGTGGTGGATACTGCGCTGATGGCGCAAAACGCCTTTACGGCGGCGGAATCGCTGGGGTTAGGCGGCGTCTACATCGGCGGTCTGCGTAACAACATCGAAAGCGTGACTGAGCTGCTGAAGCTGCCAAAACATGTGCTGCCGCTGTTCGGCCTGTGTCTCGGCTGGCCTGCGGATAACCCGGACCTGAAGCCGCGTATTCCTGCGGCGATGCTGGTGCATGAAAACCACTACCAGCCGGTCAATCAGGACGTCCTGAATCAATATGATGAAGAGCTGGCGAACTACTACATGACGCGCGGCAGCAATAACCGTCGCGATACCTGGACTGACCATATTCGTCGCACCATCATTAAAGAAAACCGCCCGTTTATTCTCGATTATCTTCATAAACAGGGCTGGGCGACGCGGTAGTCCATTCCTCCTGCGCCTCGTGTATGATATGCAGGCTTTATCCATGTCTTCAGAGAGGTGCAGGGTGAAAATTGCCATATTGTCCCGGGATGGAACGCTCTATTCATGTAAGCGCCTGCGTGAGGCGGCGGCAAAACGCGGGCATCAGGTTGAGATCCTCGATCCGATGTCCTGCTATATGAACATCGACCCTGCTGCATCGTCGATTCACTACAAAGGACGCAAGCTGCCGCATTTCGATGCGGTGATCCCCCGCATCGGCTCTCAGATCACCTATTACGGCACCGCCGCGCTGCGGCAGTTCGAGATGCTGGGCAGCTATCCGCTCAATGAATCTGTCGCCATTTCCCGCGCCCGCGATAAACTGCGTTCATTGCAGCTGCTCGCCCGTCAGGGGATCGATCTTCCCGTCACCGGGATTGCCCATTCACCGGACGACACCAGCGATCTGATCGACATGGTGGGCGGTGCGCCGCTGGTCATCAAACTGGTGGAAGGCACGCAGGGCATTGGCGTGGTGCTGGCAGAAACGCGGCAGGCAGCGGAAAGCGTGATTGACGCCTTTCGCGGCCTTAACGCTCATATTCTGGTGCAGGAGTATATCGAAGAGGCCAAAGGTCGCGATATCCGCTGCTTCGTCGTGGGTAATGAAGTGGTGGCGGCCATTGAGCGCCAGGCGAAAGAGGGTGATTTCCGCTCTAATCTTCACCGCGGCGGCATTGCCAGGATCGCGGATATCAGCGAGCGCGAGCGGGAAATTGCCGTGAAAGCGGCGCAAACCCTCGGGCTGGACGTGGCCGGAGTCGATCTTCTGCGGGCGACACGCGGGCCGCTGGTCATGGAGGTCAATGCCTCGCCGGGGTTGGAAGGCGTGGAAAAAACCACAGGTGTCGATATTGCGGGTAAAATGATCGCCTGGATCGAGCTTCATGCCACGCCGGGTTACTGTCTGAAAACGGGCGGTTAAATGGTATTGAGCACGCTTTTTGCGTAATCTATGCAAAGTTTTTATTTAAGAGGCTGCACAGCGATGGATTTACAGGTCGTTCCTACACTGGATACGTTACGTCAATGGCTCGATGATGCCGGTATCACCTTCTTTGAATGCGATTCCTGCCAGGCGCTGCATCTGCCTCATATGCAAAATTTCGACGGCATTTTCGATGCTAAAGTCGATCTCATAAACGACGTGATCCTTTTCTCCGCGCTGGCCGAAGTGAAGCCGTCCGCGCTGCTGGCGCTGGCTTCCGATCTCTCGGCCATCAACGCCAGTTCCTTGACGGTGAAAGCATTTCTCGACATACAGGATGATAATCTGCCAAAACTGGTCGTTTGCCAGTCTTTATTCTCCGGTGCTGGCTTATCCTTTAAGCAGTTCGCCTGGTTTATGCGCTTGAGTGAAGAGCAAATTTCGATGGTCATGATGGAAGCCAATGCACATCATCTGCTGTATAGCGCGGAAGATGACGCAGAGAATAATGATGCATCTCCCAATTTTCTCCACTAAGCCTGTCTGACTTTTGCGCAGTCGCTGCCAGAGCGGCTGCATAACGCCATTTTTTCTGCTGCTTTTAACCTTTCCTTAAAGAATTTTTCACCTCCCTGAAGGCCCTTTCGGCTTATCACGTAGACATAACCTGCATAAAAAATTGATAAAAGGCGTTTTTTCGTCTGGGCTATAGCCGGAGACACGGGCTACAGTTATTCTTGCGATGCTTACAAAAAAGCGAGCGGAACCTGCCAGGAAAGGGGTTTATTTTTATTTCGGGCAGAACGACAAACTATGCATGATTTTTGCATATATCCAGATTGCACAGTTTTGGTTCGTTTGTTAACGAGCTTTCAGAAGGAATAACACTATGATCGCCTTGAATAAAAAATGGTTATCGGGTCTGGTTGCGGGTGCTCTGATGGCCGTCTCTGCCGGCACGCTCGCTGCGGAACAAAAAACGCTGCACGTTTACAACTGGTCTGACTATATCGCGCCGGATACGGTCGCTAATTTTGAAAAAGAGACCGGCATTAAAGTGGTCTATGACGTTTTCGATTCCAACGAAGTGCTGGAAGGAAAGCTGATGGCGGGCAGCACCGGTTTTGACCTGGTGGTGCCCTCTGCGAGCTTCCTTGAGCGTCAGCTGACCGCAGGCGTTTTCCAGCCGCTGGATAAGAGCAAATTATCGAACTGGAAAAACCTCGACCCGGAAGTGCTGAAGCTGGTGGCGAAGCACGACCCGGACAACAAATACGCGATGCCTTATCTGTGGGCGACCACCGGTATCGGCTACAACGTCGATAAAGTGAAAGCGGCGCTCGGCCCGGACGTCAAGCTGGACAGCTGGGATGTGGTGCTGAAGCCGGAAAACCTTGAGAAGCTGAAAAGCTGCGGCGTCTCCTTCCTCGATGCGCCGGAAGAGATTTTCGCGACCGTGCTGAATTACCTGGGCAAAGACCCGAACAGCAACAAAGCCAATGACTACACCGGCCCGGCGACCGATCTGCTGCTGAAGCTGCGTCCAAATATTCGCTACTTCCACTCTTCCCAGTATATCAACGACCTGGCGAACGGCGACATCTGCGTCGCAATCGGCTGGGCAGGTGACGTGTGGCAGGCGGCTAACCGCGCGAAAGAGGCGAAAAACGGCGTGAACGTCTCTTACTTCATTCCAAAAGAGGGGGCGCTGGCGTTCTTCGACGTCTTCGCGATGCCTGCTGATGCGAAGAACAAAGACGAAGCCTATCAGTTCCTCAACTATCTGATGCGTCCGGACGTGATTGCCCACATCAGCGACCACGTTTACTACGCGAACGGTAACAAGGCCTCGGTGCCGCTGGTGAGCGAAGAGATCCGCAATAACCCGGCGATTTATCCACCGGCGGATGTGTTTGCCAAGCTGTTCACCCTGAAAGTTCAGGATCCCAAAATTGATCGCGTGCGTACCCGCGCGTGGACCAAGGTGAAGAGCGGTAAATAAGCTACCGTGAGTCGTAGGCCGGGCAGGCGCTAGCGCCTCCGGCAACAGGCGCACCGATCTGGTGCGCCTGCACCAGTTTTGATCTCTACCGGAGAACACCCCGTGAATGACGCGATCCCCCGCCCGCAGGCGAAAGTCCGTAAAGCGCTGACCCCGCTGCTTGAAATTCGTAACCTCACCAAATCTTTCGACGGCCAGCATGCCGTGGACGACGTCAGCCTGACGATCTACAAAGGCGAAATCTTCGCGCTGCTGGGCGCATCCGGCTGTGGTAAATCCACCCTGCTGCGTATGCTGGCGGGTTTTGAACAGCCTACCGCCGGGCAAATCGTGCTGGACGGCGTAGACCTGTCCAGCGTGCCGCCGTATCAGCGCCCGATTAACATGATGTTCCAGTCCTACGCGCTGTTTCCGCACATGACGGTGGAGCAGAACATCGCCTTTGGCCTGAAGCAGGACAAACTGCCGAAGGCTGAAATTACCGCGCGCGTGGCCGAGATGCTGAGCCTGGTACACATGCAGGAGTTCGCGAAGCGTAAACCGCACCAGCTCTCCGGCGGCCAGCGTCAGCGCGTGGCGCTGGCCCGCAGTCTGGCAAAACGTCCTAAATTATTGCTGCTCGACGAACCGATGGGCGCACTGGATAAAAAGCTGCGCGACCGTATGCAGCTCGAAGTGGTGGATATCCTTGAGCGCGTGGGCGTGACCTGCGTGATGGTTACCCACGACCAGGAAGAGGCGATGACCATGGCCGGACGTATCGCGATCATGAACCGCGGTAAGTTCGTGCAGATCGGCGAGCCGGAAGAGATTTATGAGCATCCGACTACGCGCTACAGCGCGGAGTTTATCGGCTCGGTGAACGTCTTCGAAGGGCTGTTGAAAGATCGTCAGGAAGACGGGCTGGTCATCGAATCGCCGGGGCTGCAGCATCCGCTTAAGGTCGACTCTGATAACTCGGTGTTAGATAACGTGCCGGTCTACGTTGCTCTGCGTCCGGAGAAGATCATGCTCTGTGAGGATCCGCCTGCCGATGGCTATAACTTTGCCGTCGGGGAAGTGGTGCACATTGCCTATCTGGGCGACCTGTCTATTTACCATGTGCGTCTGAAAAGCGGACAAATGCTCAGCGCCCAGTTGCAGAACGAACATCGCTATCGCAAGGGACAGCCGACCTGGGGCGACGAAGTGCGCCTGTGCTGGGACGCGGACAGCTGCGTCGTACTGACGGTATAAGGAGCGATCATGAGTACACTTGAACCTCCAGCCCGCGTCAAAAAACCGGGCGGCTTTGCCTACTGGCTGGCGCGCGTGCAGATGAACCACGGTCGCAAGCTGGTGATCGCCATGCCGTATATCTGGCTGATCCTGCTGTTCCTGCTGCCGTTCCTGATTGTTTTCAAGATCAGCCTGGCGGAAATGGCGCGGGCGATCCCGCCGTATACCAATCTGCTGGACTGGGCCGACGGGCAGCTGACGCTGACCTTAAACCTGGGTAATTTCCTGCAGCTCACCGACGACCCGCTCTATTTCGAAGCCTATTTGCAGTCGCTGCAGGTGGCGGCGATCTCGACGATCTGCTGCCTTCTCATGGGCTATCCGCTGGCCTGGGCGGTCGCGCACAGCAAGCCGTCGACGCGTAACATCCTGCTGCTGCTGGTGATCCTGCCGTCGTGGACCTCGTTCCTGATCCGCGTTTACGCGTGGATGGGGATCCTGAAAAACAACGGCATACTGAATAACTTTCTGATGTGGCTCGGGGTGATCGACCAGCCGTTGACCATCCTGCATACCAACCTTGCGGTCTATATCGGGATTGTTTACGCCTATCTACCGTTTATGGTGCTGCCGATTTACACGGCCCTGACGCGCATTGATTACTCGCTGGTGGAAGCGTCGCTCGATCTCGGCGCGCGCCCGTTGAAAACGTTCTTCAGCGTCATTGTCCCGCTGACCAAAGGCGGTATTATCGCCGGGTCAATGCTGGTCTTTATCCCGGCGGTAGGGGAGTTTGTGATCCCTGAACTGCTCGGCGGCCCGGACAGCATCATGATTGGCCGCGTGCTGTGGCAGGAGTTCTTCAATAACCGCGACTGGCCGGTGGCCTCGGCGGTGGCGATTGTCATGCTGCTGCTGCTGATCGTGCCGATCATGTGGTTCCACAAGCATCAGCAGAAACAGATGGGAGACCACGGATGAACAACTTACCGGTAGTGCGCTCCCCGTGGCGAATTGCGATCCTGGTGATTGGCTTTACCTTCCTGTATGCGCCGATGCTGATGCTGGTGATCTACTCCTTTAACAGCTCTAAGCTGGTAACGGTCTGGGCGGGCTGGTCGACGCGCTGGTACAGCGAGCTGTTCCACGACGATGCGATGATGAGCGCGGTGGGGCTGAGCCTGACCATAGCCGCACTGGCGGCCACGATGGCCTGTGTTCTCGGCACCATCGCCGCGCTGGTGATGGTGCGCTTCGGGCGTTTTCGCGGTTCAAACGGCTTTGCCTTTATGATCACCGCGCCGCTGGTGATGCCGGATGTGATCACCGGCCTGTCGCTGCTGCTGCTGTTCGTTGCCCTGGCGCACGCCATCGGCTGGCCGGCGGATCGCGGCATGCTCACCATCTGGCTGGCCCACGTCACCTTCTGTACCGCCTACGTGGCGGTGGTGATCTCGTCACGTCTGCGCGAGCTGGATCGCTCCATTGAAGAGGCTGCGATGGATCTCGGCGCCACGCCGCTGAAGGTCTTCTTCATCATCACGCTGCCGATGATTATGCCTGCGGTGATCTCCGGCTGGCTGCTGGCGTTTACGCTCTCGCTCGACGATCTGGTTATCGCCAGCTTCGTTTCCGGGCCGGGCGCGACGACGCTGCCAATGCTGGTCTTCTCCAGCGTGCGTATGGGGGTGAATCCGGAGATCAACGCCCTGGCGTCAATTATCCTCGGCGTAGTCGGAATTGTCGGATTTATCGCCTGGTATTTGATGGCGCGCGCGGAAAAGCAGCGGGTGCGTGATATCCAGCGTGCAAGACGCGGCTGAAGCATTTAAAATTTCCAGTGAAGTGCCGCGCATGACGCGGCACTGTTTTTCAGGGAAGTAAAACATTGGGATTCTTTCAAAAAACACGTCATACGCATGCTCGTCCGAACGTTCCTGCGCTGGTGCAGGTGGCGGCGCTCGCCATTATTATGATCCGCTGTCTGGACGTGCTGATGATTCTGAACACCTTAGGCGCCCGCGGCATCGGTGAATTCATTCACCGCAGCGTACAGACGTGGAATCTGACGCTGGTTTTTTTAAGCAGCCTGGTGCTGGTGTTTATTGAAATCTACTGTGCATTCTCGCTGGTCAAAGGGCGCAACTGGGCGCGCTGGGTCTATCTGCTGACGCAAATCATTGCTGCGGGTTATTTGTGGGCGGCTTCGCTGGGCTACGGATATCCTGAACTGTTTAGCATTCCCGGCGGTTCCCGGCGGGAAATTTTCCAGTCGCTGGTGATGCAAAAGCTTCCGGACATGCTGGTGCTCTGCCTACTCTTCGTTCCGGCTTCCAGTCGGCGGTTCTTCCGTCTGCAATAATGTGTATAATCGCAGCCCTCGTGATTCTTAAGGTTTTCATATGCAGTGCGCACTCTTTGACGCCGGACGCTGCCGCTCCTGTCAGTGGATAGAACAGCCGGTCTCTCAACAACTCACCGCCAAAATGGCCGACCTGCAACAGCTGCTGGCAGCACACGCGGTGGGCGAGTGGTGCGCACCCGTCAGCGGCCCGGAGCAGGGCTTTCGCAACAAAGCCAAAATGGTGGTCAGCGGCAGCGTTGAAAAACCGCTGCTGGGGATGCTGCATCGCGACGGCACGCCGGAAGACTTAACCGACTGTCCGCTGTATCCCGCCTCGTTTGAGCCCGTCTTTGCCGCACTGAAACCTTTTATCGCGCGTGCGGGCTTAACGCCTTACAACGTCGCCCGCAAGCGCGGCGAGCTGAAATACCTTCTGCTGACCGAAAGCCAGAAAGACGGCGGCATGATGCTGCGCTTCGTGCTGCGCACCGAATCCAAGCTGGCGCAGCTGCGCGCGGCGATACCGTGGCTGCAGGAACAGCTTTCGCAGCTTAAGGTCATTACCGCAAATATTCAGCCGGTGCATATGGCGATCATGGAGGGGGAGAAAGAGATTTTCTTCACCGAACAGCACGCGCTGGCCGAGAATTTCAACGGTGTGCCACTGTGGATCCGCCCGCAAAGCTTTTTCCAGACTAACCCGGACGTGGCAAGCAGTCTGTACGCCACCGCCCGCGACTGGGTGCGCGCGTTAAACATCCAGCATATGTGGGATCTGTTCTGCGGCGTGGGCGGCTTTGGCCTGCACTGCGCGACGCCAGAGATGCAGCTCACCGGAATTGAGATCTCCGCCGAAGCGATTGCCTGCGCGAAACAGTCCGCCGCCGAGCTGGGGTTAACGAATCTGCGCTTCCAGGCGCTGGACTCCACGCAGTTCGCCACCGGCCAGGGCAACGTGCCTGAGCTGGTGCTGGTGAACCCGCCGCGTCGTGGCATCGGAAAGGCGCTGTGCGACTATCTGAGCCAGATGGCACCGGAATACATCGTCTACTCCAGCTGTAACGCGCAGACCATGGCGAAAGATATCGCTAACCTGCCGGGCTACCGCATTGAACGCGTGCAGCTTTTCGATATGTTCCCGCATACCGCGCATTATGAAGTGTTGACGTTGTTAATCCGTAGGCCGGGTAAGGCGTAGCCGCCACCCGGCATGAACCCCGCACAATGTTCAACAAAATGTGAACTCTTCATCCCGGCGAAATCAGGTAAGCTTACGTCATAAGAAATGAATAAGGCTTACCCATGAAGCAGATCCTGCTGGTGGAAGACGACCACGATATCGCGGCGCTTCTGCGACTCAATTTAGAAGACGAAGGCTACGCCATCACCCACGAGCCCGACGGGGGCAACGCCCTGCAGCGTCTTGAAAAACAGCCGTGGGATGCGGTGATCCTCGACCTGATGCTGCCCAACGTTGACGGTCTGGAGATTTGCCGCCGCATCCGTCAGATGACGCGCTACCTGCCGGTGATCATCATCAGCGCCCGCAGCAGCGAAACCGACCGCATCACCGGGCTGGAAACCGGCGCCGATGATTATCTGGCTAAGCCGTTCTCGGTGCAGGAGCTGATTGCGCGCATCAAAGCGCTGTTCCGCCGCCAGCAGGCGATGGGGCAGGCGCAAACCGACGGGCAAATTCAGGCTCACGGTCTGACCATCGATCCGCTGGCGCGCAGCGTGCTGCTGCACGGCCAGGTGGTTGATCTCACGCCGCGTGAATTCGAGCTGCTCTACTTCTTTGCCCGTCATCCGGGTGAGGTATTTTCTCGCCTGGCGCTGCTGGAGCAGGTCTGGGGCTATCAGCACGAGGGCTATGAGCACACCGTTAACACCCACATCAACCGCCTGCGCATCAAGATTGAGAAGGACGCCGCCGAGCCGGAGATTATTCGCACCGTCTGGGGCAAGGGCTACAAATTTGCGGAGCCAAATCATGATGCGCCGCTTTAGCCTGAGCCAGCGCCTGACGCTGCTGTTCATCCTGTTGATGATGCTCTGCGCCACCGTCGCCTGCGTGGTACAGCTCTACAGCAGTACGCAGTACGGTAATGCGATGGTGCAGCGGCTGTCGGGCGGGCTGGCGCAGCAGATAGTCCAGCGCGAACCGATTCTGGACGCGCAGGGCAGGGTCGACCGAACGTCACTCAAGCCGCTGTTTGACCGGCTGATGACCTTTAATCCGAGCGTTGAGCTGTACGTCGTCTCCCCGGACGGCGATATCCTGGCCGATGCCGCACCGCCGGGCCATATTCAGCGGCAAAAAATCGACCTGGCGCCGGTTCAGACCTTCCTGAGCGGTACCGCTATTCCGGTATTGGGCGACGATCCGCGCAGCCAGAATAAAAAAGTCTTTAGCGCCACGCCGCTGCGGCAGGACGGCGAGCTAAAAGGCTATCTGTACATTATTTTGCAGGGCGAGGAGTCGAACGCGCTGGCGGAGATGGCCTGGCATAAGGCGCTGTGGAGCACGGTGCTGTGGTCACTGCTGTGGGTGGCGCTGTTTGGGCTGCTGGCAGGCCTGCTGGTCTGGTACTGGGTCACGCGCCCGGTAAAAGAGCTGACGGTCGAGGTCGCCGGGCTGGATCAGGACAGCATAAGCGCAATCAGACAACTGGCGGTAGAGACGCCGGACGCGACGGCAAAGGATGAAGTGGCGATCCTGCGCAACAGCTTTATCGAGCTGGCACGCAAAATTACCCAACAGTGGGACCAGCTGGCCGACAGCGATCGCCAGCGCCGGGAGTTTATCGCCAACATTTCGCACGATCTCCGTACGCCGCTGACCTCGCTGCTGGGGTATCTGGAAACCCTGTCGCTAAAATCCGCGACCCTGACGCCGCAGGAGCACCAGCAGTATCTCGCTACCGCGCTGCGTCAGGGGCAAAAGGTACGCCATCTTTCACAGCAGCTGTTTGAGCTGGCGCGCCTGGAGCACGGCGGTATTAAGCCGCAGCGCGAGCGTTTCGCGATGGCGGAGCTGATTTCCGACGTGGCGCAGAAGTTTGAGCTCACCGCCCGCACGCGCGAGGTGAATCTGCATATTGACGTGCCGGGACCGCTGCCGCTGATTAACGCCGATGTGTCGATGATCGAACGCGTGGTGACCAACCTGCTCGATAACGCGATGCGCCATACGCCAACCGGCGGGGAAATTCGTCTGGCGGTCTGGCAGGAGAATGAACGGCTTCAGGTCGAAGTGGCAGACAATGGAACGGGCGTCGATGCCGCGCTGCGAGAGGATCTGTTTCAGCGGCCATCGGCTTTAAATACCCAGGCATCTCGCGAGAATCGCGGCGGGTTGGGACTGTTAATCGTTAAGCGGATGCTGGAACTGCACGGCGGCGGGATCAGGCTGATGGAGTCGGTGAGCGGGGCGCGTTTTCGCTTCTTTGTACCGCTGTAGAATTGCCGGATGACGCTACGCTTATCCGGCCTACAATTCCCCCCGTAGGCCGGGTAAGGCGACGCCGTCACCCGGCAAAAGACATTACTGCGGGAACCACTGGTCGCTAATTTTCTGATACGTACCGTCCGCTTTAATCGCTTTCAGCGCACCGTTCAGTTTTTCCAGCAGAGCTTTGTTATCCGGACGTACCGCGATACCCAGACCCGTGCCGAAGTACTGTGGATCGGTCACTTTTTCCGTGGCGGTGCCCAGCTGCGGGTTGGTCTTCAGCCACTCGTTCACCACGGCGGTGTCGCCGAATACGCCGTCGATACGGCCATTTTTCAGGTCGATAATCGCGTTCTGGTAGCTGTCATAGGCCACGGTTTTCACCTCAGGATGTTTGTCCTGCAGGTATTTCTGGTGCGTGGTGCCGTTTTCCATCCCGATGCGTTTGCCTTTCAGCTGATCGAAAGAGGTATAAGCGCCTTTCTTCGCAATCACCACCGCCGAGTTGGCGTAGTACGGGTCGGTGAACGCAACCTGCTTGCTGCGCTCAGGCGTGATGTCCATTCCGGAGATCACCGCATCGTATTTTTTGAATTTCAGCGACGGGATCAGGCTGTCGAAGGCATGGTTGGTAAAGGTGCAGTCGGCCTGCATCTGTTTGCACAGTGCTTTCGCCAGATCGATGTCGAAACCGACGATCTGGTTGCTGGCATCCAGCGATTCAAACGGCGGATAGGTGGCGGAAACGCCAAAATTGATTTTATCCGCAGCGGATGCGCCAGCGGCGAACGTTGCCAGTAATGCGGCCAGAACTAACTTTTTCATTGTAATGCTCCCGTCTGTCTATCTTGTCATTATGCGCCGTGTCTGCGGCATGGATGTACAATGCCAGTTAATGAATTTATATGCAATAAATATGATTAAATATTATAGTGAGAATAAAAAAAAACGGATAACCCATTGGGTTACCCGCTTTTAAAATACAGATTTATGCATTTTTCTGATTAATTTCTGCGCTCAAACGCCAGCGCTTTACGCTCGATCAGGCGCATCATCAGCGTCAACAGACCGTTAACCACCAGATAAACCAGCCCTGCCGCGCCGAACACCATCACGTCATAGGTGCGTCCGTACAGCAGCTGTCCGTGGCCCATCACCTCCATCAGGGTGATGGTGTAGGCCAGAGATGTACTCTTGAACACCAGCACCACTTCGTTGGAATAGGAAGAGAGCGCGCGCTTGAAGGCGTACGGTAGCAGGATCGCCAGCGTGTCTTTCTTGCTCATGCCCAGCGCCCCGCAGGACTGCCACTGTCCTTCCGGGATGGCACGGATCGCCCCGTAGAACAGCTGGGTGGTATAGGCCGCACTGTTCAGCGAAAGGGCAATCAGGGCACACAGCCACGGCTCAGAGAGCAGATGCCAGATGACCGGATACTCCTGCAGCGACGGGAACTGCCCCGGGCCGTAGTAAATCAGGAAGATCTGCACCAGCAGCGGCGTACCGGTAAACAGGGTGATGTAAGCGCGTACAATCCACACCAGAACCGGCGTTTTCAGCGTCAGGATGATGGTGAAAATAAGCGCCATGATCAGGGCCACGATAATAGACGCCACGGTCAGCGTCAGGCTGGTGTGCAGCCCTTTCATTAGCTCGGGAAAATATTCAAGCATCAGCCTGGTCTCCGTTCAAAGCGCGTCGCTCGCAGGTCAATACGCTTGAGGATGTACTGACTCAGCAACGTGATCACCAGGTAGATCGCCGCCGCCACAATGTACCAGGTAAAGGGCTCCTGAGTACGGGTGGCGATGCTTTTGGTTTGCAGCATCAGATCGTTAACGCTTATCAGGCTCACCAGCGCGGTATCTTTCAGCAGCACCAGCCACTGGTTACCTAGCCCCGGCAGGGCATGACGCCACATCTGCGGCATCACCAGACGGAAGAAAATCGCTGATTTCGACAAACCTAACGCCTGACCTGACTCCCACTGTCCCTGCGGTACGGCCTTCAGCGCACCGCGCAGGGTTTGCGACGCGTACGCGGAATAGAGCAGGGAGAGGGCAATCACGCCGCACAGGAACGGACTGACATCGAAGTTTTCAATCTGCATCTGCACCGGGATCTGTGCAAAACCGAGATTGAGGGTAAAGCCGTCAGACAGCGTGAGCAGCAGCTGCGAGGAGCCGAAATAGATAAACAGGACCACCAGAATTTCCGGTAGCCCACGCAGCACGGTGACCAGCGCGGAGCCTGCCCAGGCGACGGGGAACCATTTTGCTGATTCCCACACCGCAAAGAACATCGCCAGCACGAGGCCGATAATCAGTGCGCAAACGGCAAGGCCGACGGTCATCCCGGCGGCGCTTGCTAAAGGAAAAATTTCATTCATCAGGAATTACTTCTGGAACCATTTTTTGTAGATGGTTTCGTAGGTGCCGTCTTTCTTCACTTTTTCCAGCGCAGCGTTGAATTTCTGCTGCAGCTCAGTGTTGCCCTGACGAACGGCAATCCCCAGACCGGTACCGAAGTAATCCTTATCGGTCACTTTGTCGCCCACTGGCGCCAGCTTGTCGTTCGCTTTCAGCCACTCGGTCACGACAGCGGTATCACCAAATACGCCATCGATACGGCCATTCTGCAGATCCAGCTTCGCGTTCTGGTAGCTGTCATACGGAACGGTGGTGATTTCCGGATGTTTATCCATGATGAATTTCTGGTGCGTGGTGCCGTTCTGCACGCCGACTTTTTTGCCTTTCAGCTGGTCGACAGAGGTGAATTTCCCTTTCTGACCAATGAAGAGGGCGGAGTTGTCGTAGTAAGGGGTAGTAAACAGCACCTGCTTTTCACGCTCAGGGGTGATGTCCATACCGGCCATGACGGCGTCGATGCGGCGGAACTTCAGGCTTGGGATCAGGCTGTCAAACGCCTGGTTGCTGAAGGTACAGGTCGCGTCGATCTCTTTACACAGGGCGTTAGCCAGGTCCACGTCGAAGCCCACAATTTTGTTGTTCGCATCGATGGATTCAAACGGAGGATAAGACGCTTCCGTGGCGAAACGAATGGTCTGGGCTGCGGTAGCGGAAAGGGTAACGCCAGCAAGCAGCACGGCAAGTAATACTTTTTTCATTATATTTCCCCTGACACAATCAATGAGATAAATAGTTTTTGAAGGCATCGGTTTGCGGGTTAGCGAAGCAGCCCGCATCACCTTGCTCAACGATATACCCGTTTTCCATATACACCACTCGGCTGGCGGTTTTACGCGCCACTTCCACCTCGTGGGTAACGATCACCTGCGTAATATTGGTTTCCGCCAGCTCGCGAATGATGCTGACGATCTGGGCGGTGATTTCCGGGTCCAGCGCCGCCGTCGGTTCATCAAACAGCAGTACCGCGGGCTCCATCATCAGCGCGCGGGCAATCGCCACACGCTGCTGCTGACCGCCGGAAAGGTGCAGCGGATAGCGGTCGCTGTAGGGCTTCAGGCGCAGTCGCTCCAGCAGCTTTTCAGCACGCGCTACCGCCTGATCCTTGCTTAACCCCAGCACGCGGCACGGGGCTTCAATCAGGTTTTGCAGCACGGTCAGATGCGGCCAGAGATTGTATTGCTGGAAGACCATGCCGACGTTTTGACGCAGTTCGCGAATCGCTTTATCAGACGGCGTTTTCGCAAAATCAAAATGGTTACCGGCGATAGCCAGCGTACCTGAACGGGGCATTTCAAGCAGATTAAGGACACGCAGAAGGGAGCTTTTGCCTGCACCGCTTGGGCCAAGCAAAACCAGCGTTTCGCCTTCCGGGCAGTTCAGCGTGATGTCAAACAGCGCCTGGTGTGCGCCGTAGAAGCAGTTAATGCCGTTTAGTTTAATACTCATCGGGGCAGTCTTTACTCATCCAGGCAATCTATAGCAATTGAGGCCGCAGATAGTACCGTTGACAGAATAGTTATGCAATATTTCTGCGTTAAAAGTTAAATATAACCCGTGTTTCCTCTTAAACATAGCACAAAATAGCGAAGGGCAAGGGGGGCGAGTATAAATGTCGGCATTCCGCGAGAAATGCCGGACATTTTACGGGGTTAACAATTATTTTACTGATGAGTTAGCGGTTCTCAATCGACTGTCGCAGCGTGCCAGCCGGGGCATGAACGCTGCCGCCGATGTAGCGTACATCGTCGACGGCCCAGCACTGGCCTTCGCGGATCATCAGCACTTCATCCTGCCAGGACTGGGTGCCCTGAGTCAGCTTCACGCGCAGCGGGATGTTTCGCGCATCGGTGTTTGGGATGGTGGAAGCACTCGCGACCTCGGCGCTGTCGGGCAGCGTTGCACGGCTGGAGAACGGGTCCGACTGAAGCAGCGCGTTATGCTGCGGATCGCGGGTCGCATCGTTCAGCAGTTTGGCCAGACCGTCGCTCAAATACGGACGAAGGGCAGTAAGATCGTTACCGCGAAGCTGAATACGATAATCATAGAACTGTTGCGCCACGGTATCCGGGCCACCGTCAATGCAGGGGCCGCTGCGGGTACCGATATCCTTAAAGGCTGGCGTGACCGGGGTGGTGCACGCGCTGAGCACCAGCGCGCAAGGCACTAAAAGCGTTAAAGCAGAGTAGCGCATGTTGATTTCCTTATTTATTAACTATCCTTTCAATCATAGCGTAACGAACCGATAATGCTGGTGGTAAGGCATTGAACGCTAAAGAAGGAGAGAAAGTATGCAGTTTTCAACCACCCCAACCCTGGAAGGGCAACCTATTACCGAGTACTGCGGCGTAGTGACCGGCGAAGCGATTCTGGGCGCCAACATCTTCCGCGACTTTTTTGCCGGTATTCGCGACATCGTCGGCGGACGCTCGGGTGCTTACGAGAAAGAGCTGCGCAAGGCGCGCGAAATTGCCTTTAAAGAGCTGGGCGAACAGGCGAAAGCGCTGGGTGCAGACGCCGTTGTCGGTATTGATATCGACTACGAAACCGTCGGTAAAGACGCCAGCATGCTGATGGTGAGCGTTAGCGGCACGGCGGTGAAAACCCGTCGATGAAACGTTCGTTTTCAACACTCCTGCTGGCGCTGCTGCTGGCAGGGTGCGCCACGGAAAAGGGTGTTATTGATAAAGGTGCCTACGAGCTGGATACCCGCCACCAGGCGCAGGCGGCCTACCCGCGTATCAAGGTGCTGGTTATCCACTATACCGCGGATGATTTTGACAGCTCGCTGGCCACGCTGACGGATAAAAACGTCAGCTCTCACTATTTGATCCCTGCCAACCCCCCGGCACCGGACGGTAAGCCGCGCATCTGGCAACTGGTGCCTGAAAGCGAACTGGCCTGGCATGCGGGGATCAGCTTCTGGCGCGGCACTAACCGGATTAATGATACGTCGGTGGGCATTGAGCTGGAGAACCGTGGCTGGCAGAAAACGGCCGGGGTGAAGCATTTTACGCCGTTCGCACCTGTGCAAATTGCGGCGCTGGTGCCGCTCGCCAAAGATATCATCGCCCGCTACAACATCAAACCTGAGAACGTGGTGGCCCATGCTGACATTGCGCCGCAGCGCAAAGACGATCCTGGCCCGCTGTTTCCGTGGCGCGAGCTGGCGCAGCAGGGGATTGGCGCCTGGCCCGATCCCGATCGCGTCACGTTCTATATCAATAGCCGACCGCACTATCAGGCGGTAGATACCGCCACGTTACTCGATCTGCTGGCGCGTTACGGCTACGAGGTGCCCGAAAATAGCACCCCCGCGCAGCAGAAACGGGTCATCATGGTGTTCCAGATGCATTTCCGTCCTCAGCTGTGGAACGGCGTCGCTGACGTCGAAACGATGGCCATCGCAGAAGCACTTTTAGAGAAATACGGGCAGGGGTAATTCTTCGGAATGCCCCGAAGCGAAAGATTAGCTATTAATGCTCTTCAGATTAATCTTAAGTACATTCTCAATTCATTTTAAGTTAATTGATTTAAAATTGCCCTCAATTAAGATGGACTCATCGATTCACTACATGAATCAATTTAAAAAACAGCGTTGATTTGGTTTTTTTAATTTTAAAAGAATACAAAAGTAACTTTTCGGCAACATTAATGTTTGCCGCATAATTTCTCATTTTAACATCTTAATTAGGTATAACAATGTTAACTATTTTTGCTAAAGGCACGCGTCCTCATAATGAAATGGGCGCTATTATTGAAGCAACCTCAGGATATGAGGAAAAAACATTAAGAAAATGGCAGAAGATATCAACGGAAAACTCAGATAATATTCATATCATTATCAGTGGTGAAGTTGAATTCCGTCGTTCCTCTGATGATTTATGTATTTTTACTCTGCAGGGGCAGTGTATTTTTGGTCTCTCCGCCATTTTTTATAACTCTACACATATGCAGGGCGTTGTACGCAGCAATACCGTGGTGCGCACCATTCATAAAGATGAATTCCAGCGGTTAATGACCCAGCAAGGGCTGTGGCCCGAGTTAACCAAAGTGCTGGCATGGTATATCCTTATGCTCAGCAAGCGTGACGATGTTTTAGTTGCCCGCAGCGCTTATTCCGTGGTGCGTGAGTTTTTAATTGAAATTAATGAGCTTATCGTTCAACAACAGCGTGATATCAATATTTATGATTATATTCAGGAATACACCAACCTGGCACGCAGCACCATTATTAAAATCCTTTCTGACCTGAAAAAAGGGCAATATATTGTGGTGGAAAAAGGGCGACTGCTCAGCCTGACGACCTTACCTGAAAAATACTAATCCCCTCCGGCGTCTCCTTTTATCCCAGAAGGAGACGCCTTCTGCGTCTCATCAACCGGTGGCGCGGGCATTTTTCCCTTCGACATATCATCCTGCTGCTGTTTTAGCGCCTGCATAAACAATTCTTTTAATGAGCTGTCGTCATCCGATTTCATCGCCTGTTCGTGTGCCTCGGTGCCGGGTAAGGTATCGCGCGAGGTGTCATGCGCGACGGGGCTATCCGGTAACGCGCCATCAGGTGCCTGCTGCCAGTCATTTTCGTCGCTATTAATGGGCATATTGTCCATCGGTGGCAGATTTTCCTGCATATTTACCGGCTGGGGTTTTGGATGCGGGTGTGGGAACGGCTTCGTCACGTACACGTAATGCATATCAGAAAGCGTGGTTTCCGGTTTCGCCACGCTCACCTTTTTTATCACGGGCGTCGGGTGGCGCAAATTCCAGTAAACGTGCGCATAAAGACCGGCCGCGATCAGTGCACACAGCCCAAGACACCACAGCGCGGTCACGCTGAGGATGTTACTGAACGACGGTAAACGCCATGAGAACCACACCGGTTCTCCAGTGGTGTAGCTGCGCTGGGCAGCAAGGCAGATGGTAGACATTATGCGTGCTTCTCTTGCGTAGTCGGGTTGGCCTGGGTTGACTGGATCAACACGCTCGGCGTGGTATGGGTTTCGCGCATCAGCTGCATCAGCGTGTCTTCGCCCGGAATACCGTCCACGTGAAGGTGCATTTTCTGCTGGAATTCGCGGGTGCGTTTCATCAGCTCCGCCGTCCAGTTTTTATCGTGCGTTTCGCTTTCGCCCAGCGCCACGCTCAGCTGCTGATCCAGCCATTCGAGATCTTTGCTGCCGCTGGCGGCGGTGATTTCGTCTTTGCCTTCCGGCGTCAGGCGATGCAGGAGGGTGTAATTCCCCGTCGCGTGCTGGTTATACCAGGTGCGGCTTACCTGCCAGGTGCGGTTATTCATCAGCAGGTCGAGGGAATCTTTTCCTGCTCGCGCCACCACGGCGTAGTTAATATGATCGCCCGTTTTCATTTCGCTGACCCACGGATACCCTTCATTCGCCAGCGAGTCCAGGGTGGCATTTCCCTGTTTACACATCAGGTTCACTTTATCGGCATTCTGACACAGCGCGACGTCTGCTGAAGCGTCATACCCCCACATGGCGTAAAGCTGATGCATAGCATCTGGCTGGTTTACCACTTCATGTTCGATGACCGGCAGTTTTGCCGTGATGGAAGAGGTCATCATCCAGCCGCAGGCGGCGAACAGGACGGAGGCGAACAGCCCGATGGAGGCCAGCGTTTTTCCGCGTTTCGGTGCCGGAAGGACTTCACCGGTGGCCAGACGCAAATGACGCGGCCCGACGATCGGCGCACGTTCGGTCCACGCGGCCAGCATGGAAAGGTGCGCCAGCTCGTTCAGCTTGCTGACGTTGCCTTTGGTCAGGGCGTGGATCTTTTTCACGCGAGCGGGCGTCAGCGGGGAGACGTCAGCGCCGTGCTCCTGGCACTGGGCGTCAACATAGCTCAGGAATTCGCGGCAGGTCAGGCTGCGCAGGGTGTGGCTGGTCAGAACAAATTCCTGCAGCGCGGAGTCTGTCAGCATCGTCTCCCGATCTTCACTGCCCATCAGGATGACCGACAAACGCACGTCCAGCTCCTGGGCACGCGTCAGTAGCATGGCCAGCACATCATAGCTGTTGTTCTTCATCGCCTCAGCGTGCGTGATGACCAGCACCTTATGCGTTGCACGGCTATCCCGCCACTGGCGCAGCACGGCATCCACGGCCTGCAGTTTATTTTTGCTCTCTTTCGCCGACGGGTTGAGCTTATACAGCAGGCTGTTGGCGCTCAGCTTTGGAAACGCGTTAATTGAGACGACGGTGCTGCTGCTCTTCAGCGCATCGCTGAACTGCCCCAGCAGTTCACTGTCGTGGTAAAAGAGTCCGGTGATCCCTGCCTGCTGGCTTTTCTCTTTCAGAAGATTGAACACATCCTGATGATAAGGCACCAGAAAATCACCCGATTTACGGGTGATTGTTCTGAACGGAGGGGTACTGAATTTAAAATGACTCTGATACATAGCGACTGACCGTCTCTTCTCTTTAATAGCAATGGGCGAAAAGTAAGGTATGCACCAGCCCTGGTCAATTTAACACCAGAGTAAAAATAACCTGACCGTCGCCTCTAACATTCCCCTTTTTCCCGGTCAATAAATTTCTTCATGAAAGTTAATAGCGAAGCAGATGGTCGGCATTCAGGGTGCTGATTATTATTAACTCACTAAGTGATGCAGCACGTCGCTGCGAATGACTGCTTTGCTAAAAGGCCGGATAAATAATGAGGAACGCACTCCTTTCCCGTGTAATGACACCCTGCATTATGCTTGTCATGCTGATATTTTGCAGCCAGCAGGGTTATGTCGTTTATAAAGATTATAAGAAAGTTACGAATAAGTTAGCGAATGCGGATAAGCCGGCGCTAAAAAACCGTGACGCTGAAAAAAACTTTGGCCTTTTCACCGCTGCAGTGCGTCAAAGCGACGCGCCCGCTGCGGTAAAAGCGCCGTTATCCGCAGAAATCGAAGGCATTATTCGCAGCGATGAATCCTGGCTGTCGTTTGCCGTGATCAAGACACCCGCCGGGCAGCAGAGCTACCGGGAAGGAGAGCCGCTTGTCGGCTTCGATGATGCGTATGTGGATGAAATTAATAAAGATAACGTCGTTGTGCAGTACGAGGGGGCGAAACAGACGCTGGCCCTCAAGAAACCGGCGTATTTTAAGGGCGGCGTTGACAGCGGCCCGGTCACCAAATCGAAAAAAGATGCAGGCGCCGACAGTCTGCATCTCGATGATTATCTGGTGTTAAAACCGTTAATCGATAAGGGCCAACTGGAAGGCTTTAATATTAATCCACGGAATGCGTCTCCTTTTTACAGCGATATAGGACTGGAAAAAGGGGATGTGGTAGTGAAAGTCAACGACGTCGATATGACGAAAGAAGCGCAGGCGAAAAATATCATCGCCAACTGGTCGAAAATGAAAGAGGCGGACGTCGTCGTAAGGCGGCACGCTCACCTTGAAAATATTCGGGTTAATGTTTTAAACAATTAACAAGTGTACATCATGAAGAAATTTCCGTGGGCGTGCGTGGCGCTGACCGCATTGTCGTTATATTCCAGTTCGCTGCTTGCAGCCAACTTTAGCGCCAGCTTTAAAAATACCGATATTCGCGAATTTATCGATACGGTAAGTCGCAATCTGAATAAAACCATTCTGGTCGATCCGTCCGTTCAGGGCACCGTGTCGGTCAGAACCTATAACGTGCTGTCGGAAGAGGAATATTATCAGTTCTTCCTGAGCGTGCTGGATCTCTACGGTCTGTCGGTCATCCCGATGGATAACGGCATGGTCAAAGTGGTGCGGTCCAGCGTGGCGCGTACCGCCGGTGTGCCGGTGGCCGACAGCAAAAACCCGGGCAAAGGGGATGAGATCATCACCCGCGTGGTGCGTATGGAAAACGTGCCGGTGCGCGAGCTGGCCCCGCTGCTGCGCCAGCTGAATGATGCCTCGGGCATTGGCAACGTGGTGCACTTTGAACCCTCCAACGTGCTGCTGTTAACCGGTAAAGCCTCGGTGGTGAACCGCCTGGTGGACCTGGTTGAGCGCGTGGATCGTTCCGGCATGCAGCGTCGTGAAATTGTGCCGCTGCGCTATGCGTCCGCCAAAGAGCTCTCCGATATGTTGAACAACCTCAACAATGAAGAGCAGAAAGGGCAGAACGCACCGCAGCTGGCGACCAAAGTGGTGGCCGATGACGAAACCAACAGCCTGGTGATCAGCGGCACCGAAGATGCGCGTACGCGCACCCGTTCGCTGATTGGCCAGCTCGATCGCGAGCAGAATAACGAGGGTAATACCCGCGTCTTCTACCTGAAATACGCTAACGCCTCGAAAGTGGTGCCGGTGCTGACCGGCATTGGTGAGCAGCTGAAAGACAAAGCTGGCGCGGCGAAAAGCAAAACCACGACCACCAACAGCGATCTGAATATCACCGCCGATGAGTCGACCAACTCACTGGTGATCACCGCCCAGCCAAACGTCATGAACTCGCTGGAGAAGGTGATCGACAAGCTGGACATTCGCCGTCCGCAGGTGCTGGTGGAAGCCATCATTGCTGAAGTGCAGGACGGTAACGGCATGGATTTAGGCGTGCAGTGGACCGGCAAGCACGGCGGCGTGCAGTTTGGCTCGACCGGCCTGCCTATCAGCCAGATCAAAAACGGCACGCTCAAAGGGGCAAGCTTTACCGGCCTGGCGACCGGCTTCTTTAACGGTGATTATGGCGCGCTGCTGACAGCACTCTCTACCAGCGGTAAGAACGACATTCTCTCTACGCCAAGCGTGGTCACGCTGGATAACAAAGAAGCCTCGTTCAACGTCGGTCAGGATGTGCCGGTACTGTCCGGTTCCCAGACCACCAGTGGCGACAACGTATTTAACTCGGTTGAGCGTAAAACCGTCGGTACCAAGCTGAAGATTGTGCCGCAGATCAACGACGGGGACATGATCCACCTGAAGATTGAGCAGGAAGTCTCCAGCGTAGATGCCAGCGCCACCGAAGACGCCAGCCTTGGCCCAACCTTCAACACCCGTACCATCAATAACGAAGTGATGGTTCACAGTGGGCAGACGGTTGTGCTGGGCGGATTGATGGAAAACGTCAACAAACAGAACGTCTCGAAAGTGCCGCTGCTGGGCGATCTGCCGCTGGTGGGTCAGCTGTTCCGCTACACCTCGCAGGACAATTCGAAACGCAACCTGATGGTGTTTATCCACACCACCGTGCTGCGCGATGATGACAACTACAGCGCGGCGACGAAAGAGAAATACGATCAGATCCGCGCGCGTCAGCAGCAGCGTATGGAAGAGCAAAAACTCGGCATTCTGGAAAACAGTGATAGCCCTGTTCTGCCAGCCTATCCAACGCAGAGTCACGCCGCGCCCGTTGGCGTAACCGCGACGTCCGCGTCCCGCAACCCCTTCAAAGAGTAAGCGGAGGTGATGCGTGGATGAACTGACGAAACAGCTTTGTACCAGCAGCTTTGCTAAAGATAACGGCATCCTGTACTGGAACGACGCGGTCTATATCCGTGAAGACGTTCCCGCGTTCGCCCTGCTGGAGATGCGCCGGGTGCTGGGACGCGCCTTTGTGCCCGAGACGCTGAGCGCCGAAGCGTTCGATGAAATGCTGGCCAAAATCTGGCAGCAGAACAGCGGCGTCTCTCAGCAGCTGGTGGACGACATGGATGCGGATATCGATCTGATGGCGTTAACCGAGGAGATCCCGGACAACGAAGATCTGCTCGATAACGACGAAAACTCGCCGGTGATCCGCCTGATCAACGCCATTCTCGGCGAGGCGGTGAAAGACGGCGCATCGGATATCCATATCGAAACCTTTGAGCGCACGCTGAGCATCCGTTTTCGCGTTGACGGCGTGCTGCGCCCGGTGCTGCAGCCTGCGCGCAAGCTCGCGCCGCTGCTGGTGTCGCGTATTAAAGTCATGTCGAAGCTCGACATTGCCGAAAAGCGCCTGCCGCAGGATGGGCGTATCTCGCTGCGCATTGGCCGTAAAGCGATCGACGTGCGCGTGTCGACCATTCCCTCGCAGTACGGCGAGCGCGTGGTCATGCGTTTGCTCGATAAGAGCAACCTGAAGCCGGACATCAACAAGCTCGGACTCATCGATGAAGAGCTGGAAAAACTGAAAGGGCTGATTGGCCGCCCCCACGGCATTATCCTGGTCACCGGGCCGACAGGCTCCGGTAAAAGTACCACCCTGTACGCCATCCTTTCGGCGCTGAACGGGCATGAACGCAACATTCTGACCGTCGAAGATCCGATTGAGTACGAGCTGGAAGGGGTGGGACAGACGCAGGTCAACCCGCGCGTGGACATGACCTTTTCCCGCGGCCTGCGCGCCATTTTGCGTCAGGATCCGGACGTGGTGATGATCGGGGAGATCCGTGACGGTGAAACCGCGCAAATTGCGGTGCAGGCGTCGCTCACCGGTCACCTGGTCATGTCTACGCTGCATACTAACAGCGCGGCGGGGGCCATCACCCGCCTGCGGGATATGGGCCTCGAGTCCTTTTTGATCGGTTCGTCGCTACTCGGCGTCATTGCCCAGCGTCTGGTGCGTCGGCTGTGTTCCCACTGCCGTACCACCAGTCCGCTGGATGACAATGAAAAAGCGCTGTTTAGCTTTATGGATACGCCCCCGAAGGCCATCTATCGCGCCGTTGGCTGCGAGCACTGCCGCCAGAGCGGGTATCAGGGACGCGCGGGCATTCACGAGTTTCTGGTGGTCGACAGCACCATGCGCCGCGCCATTCATGAAGACAAAGATGAAATGTCCATTGAGACCGAGCTTTTCAAACAGGCCTACAGCCTGCGCGAAAACGGCCTGATGAAAGTCATCAGCGGCGTCACCTCGCTGGAAGAGGTGATGCGCGTAACCGCCGAGCGTGGAGGCGATGAATAATGGCTTTCTACGCGTGGACCGCCACCGATGCCGCCGGGAAAACCCAGCGCGGCACGCTGCAGGCGGAAGGGCCAAAGCAGGTGCGTCAGTCGCTGCGTGAGCAGAAGCTGATGCCGCTCACCATCACCGAAACCCATGAAAACGCGGCCAGCACAAAAGCCAAAACCGGGGCCAAACTCTCTGTGCCGGTGCTGTCGATGTTTACCCGTCAGCTGTCGACGCTGGTCAATGCGTCGCTGCCGCTGGAAAGCGCCCTGAAGGCGATTTCGAAGCAGACGGAAGACAAAAAGCTGGCGGTGATGGTGACCGAAATCCGCGAGAAAGTGGTGGAAGGTCATACCCTCTTTGACGCCTTCAGCCAGTTCCCGCGCACCTTCGACAAGCTCTACTGCACGCTGGTGATGGCCGGGGAAAAAACCGGCCATCTGGGCGATGTGCTGGAAAAGCTGGCGGAGTACAACGAGCAGCGCCAGAAGATGAAAAGCAAGCTGACGCAGGCGATGGTTTACCCCATCACCCTGACGGTGGTGGCGGTGGCGGTGATCAGCATCCTGCTGGTGGCGGTCGTGCCGCAGGTGATCGAGCAGTTTGTGCATATGAAGCAGCAGCTGCCGATCACCACCCGTACGCTGATCGCGGTGAGCGATTTTCTGCAGGCGTACGGGATCTATATTGCCGGAGGCCTGTTTGGCGCGGCTGTCGGCTTTAAGGTGTGGGTAAAGAAAAAGGCGAACCGTTTTCGCTGGAACAGCTGGCTGGTGAATGGCTCGCCGATCAAAAAGCTGGTCTGCGCCATCAACAGTGCGCGCTATATCCGCACGCTCAGCATCCTGCAGGCCAGCAGCGTGCCGCTGCTGGAAGGGATGTATATCGCGATGGACGGTATTGAAAACCTCTATGCCCGGCAGGTGCTGGAGCAGGCGGCGGATACCGTGCGGCAGGGGGCGTCTTTGTATAACGCGCTGGACCAGGCGAAACTTTTTCCGCCAACCATGCTGTACATGATTGCCTCCGGTGAAGAGAGCGGGGAATTAGGTTCATTAATGGATCGCGCCGCGGAAAACCAGGAATCGGCATTACAGCATCGAATTACTTTAACACTGTCGGTATTTGAACCGGCACTGGTGGTAACAATGGCGACAGTCGTCTTATTTATCGTGCTGTCAATATTACAACCGCTTCTTCAGCTCAATAATATGGTGGGTTAACTATGTCTTTAAAACGAAATAGCCTGAAGCGTCAGGCCGGGTTTACTTTGCTCGAATTAATGGTGGTCATCGTTATTCTTGGCGTGTTGGCCAGTATGGTGGTGCCAAATTTAATGGGTAATAAAGAGAAAGCGGACAGCCAGAAAGCGACCAGCGATATCGTGGCGCTGGAAGGTTCGCTGGATATGTACAAGCTGGATAACCACCGTTATCCCACCACCGAACAGGGTTTACAGGCGCTGGTCACCAAGCCTGAAATCGCGCCGATCCCGAAAAACTACCGTGACGACGGCTATATTCGCCGCCTGCCGGAAGATCCGTGGGGCAATGATTATATTCTGGTCAGCCCGGGTGAACATGGCGCGGTGGATGTTTTCTCCGCGGGCCCGGATGCCGAAGCCAATACGGCTGATGATATTACCAACTGGTCTTTAGATAAAAAAGAGAAGTAATGAATAAGCAACGTGGGTTTACTTTGCTGGAAATTATTCTGGCGCTGGTGATATTTGCCAGCTGCGCCATGATGGTCGTTTCGACTATTCCCTCGCGCAGCGGTGCGGATATTTTCGGTCAGCAGTTAAAAGCCCTCGTTGAATATGGTTCAGACCGCGCGGTGATGGACGGCAATATCGTCGGGCTGGTGGTCACCACGTCTGAATATCAGCTGGTCGCCTGGGCCGAAAAAGACGGCGAACATCACTGGGAGCCGTTAACCGCCGGGCGCATTGTCACCCACGGCGCGTTCCCGGAAGAGATGCACGTCTCGCTGTCGCCGCAGCGCATTGCTGCCACAACGGACGCGACGCCGCAGATAGTCTTTTTACCGGACGGGGAGATCAGCCGTTTCAGGCTTGAGTTGCAGAGTTTCGACAAAAAGCAGCGCTTTAGCGTGGTGTCGCAGGGCGCATCACCGGTGTCGGTAGAGAACGATGACTAAACGTAAAGAACAGGGGATGACCCTGCTGGAAGTGATGGTCGCGCTGGTGATCTTCTCCACCGCCGCGCTGGCGCTGATGAACTCCGTCTCGCTGAACGTGCGCTTTACTCACGGCCTGGGCGATACGCTGCAGGCGAGCTGGGTGGCGGAAAACCAGCTGGCGGAAGCGAAACTGAGCAACACGTCGTTCCCGGACGCCCAGCAGACGGGCACGGAAATGATGGGGGGGCGGAACTGGACCTGGCGTAAGCAGCGGGTAAAAACCGCAGAAAATCGCTTTGCCGATGAGGTTCAGGTGTATGCCGAGGGCGATGAAGATAAGCCGGTCATTACCCTGCTGGTCACGGAACCCGGAGAGCTGAAATGAGTAAGCAACTTCAGCGTCAGCAGGGCTTTACGCTGCTGGAGATTATGATTGCGCTGACCATCTTCGCAATCATCAGCACCCTGGCCTGGCAAATTCTGGATGGTGCGATGCGTACGTCGAACGCCACCGACGTGGCGGCCACCCGCTTAAACCAGCTTCAGCGCGCCTATAACCTGCTGGAGCGGGATTTCTTCCAGCTTCAGGCGCGCGCCCCGCGCAACGAGCCTGAGGTTTTTATTCAGCATGATGACAGCCTGGAGCTGACCACGCTGAACGGCGTGAGCGGTCAGGTTCAGCTGGAGCGCGTGCGCTGGCGGTTAGAAGATAAAAAACTGTGGCGCGATGTCTGGCCGGTCATCGATGGTCCGGCGGATGCGAAACCGGAAGAGGTGCCGATCCTCAGCGATGTTAAAGAGATGTCGTGGCGCTTCTGGAAAGCGAGCTGGCTGGACAAGTGGACCGACACGGCGCACCAGCCGGACGGCGTAGAGCTGCTGCTGACCATGGAGAATGGCGAGACCTGGCGCTGGGTGTTTACCACGCCGGGAGATATGCCGGACGGGCCTGTGGCACCAAAAGAACAAACGCCTGCCTCGCCGACCGATGCGGCGACGCCAGCACAACCGCAGCCGGTGCCGGCTCCGTCAGGAGAGAACAAATGAGCGGAAAATCGGTTCGGAAACAGCGCGGTGTCGCGCTGCTGGTGGTGCTAATTTTGCTGGTCATGATGTCGGCCCTGGCGGCGAAAATCAGCCAGCAGTTCTGCCGCAATTTGCAGAAAACCCGTTATCAGGTGAGCCAGCAGCAGCTGCGCTGGTCCATTCAGAGCCAGCAAAAAACGATTGAAGATCTGCTCCAGACGTATGCCAGCGGCGAGAGCAAAGGGCTGTCGCCGAAGGGGGAATGGACGGAGCCGGTGGAGACCAGGGGGGAAAACTACACCGTGGTGAGCCAGATTGAGGATGCCCAGACCTGCTTTAACGTCAATAACCTGCTGGCGGCAGATCAAACGCCAGCGGTCCAGACGGCGGGCGCGCTACCGGAAAAACCGGCGAAAGAGCGCATTGTCGAGCAACTGCTGGCCGACAGCGGTATTTCCTCGGGGGATGCCGAAGAGATCTATCAGCAGCTGCTGGACTATCTCGACGGCGATACCACGACGGCAAAAGAGGGGCTGGAGACGGATGCCTGGGCTGGCGTTGAGCCAGCGCGTCAGCCCGCGAATCAGATGATGCGCACCCCGGGCGAACTCAAGCTGCTGCCCGCGTTTCCGGCGGCGGCCTACGGGAAGGTCAGCAAAGTGCTGTGTGCCTTACCCGACAGCGCCAGCAAGGTGGACGTGAATACGTTGACCAGGGAACAGGCGCCGCTGCTGGCCGCGCTGTTTATCGGTTCGCTGAGTGAGGACGAGGCCGCCCGGCTTATCGCCTCCCGCCCGGAAGAGGGCTGGGAGTCGATGGAGGCGTTCCTGAAAGAGCTTGAGACAAATTATCCGCAGACCAAAGACGCCCTCAAGCAGGTTCAGGCGTTGCTTGCGGTGAACAGTAGCTATTTCCGGGTCAACAGTACCGGCAATACCGACGATTTAACGCTGCGCGTCGTCAGCCAGCTTCATGTTGATAATGAAGCCGGGAAGGTGATTACCTGGCAACGTCGCTACCGAATGGTTGAATAACACAAGACGAACTCTATGAAACAAGTGCTTTTTATTCGTCCCGACACGCACGAGGACGGGAACATAATGTGGTGCGAGTCCGGTAGCGACCAGGTGGAACAACGCCAGGGACTGGCGTCACTGGCGGAGCTCGCCGGTCACGCCTTAGCGGCCCGGGTCTGTCTGTTACTGCCGGCCAGTGAAATGATCTTCCGTCACTTCACGTTGCCTAAAAAAGGGGGCGTTGAATTCTCCTGGATGGCAGAAGAGACACTGATTGGCGACGTGGAGACCCTCCACTGGACGGTGCTGAACAACAAAGGGCGCGAAGTTGACGCGGTGGCCATTGAGGCTGCGCGTCTGCAGTACTGGCTCGATCGCTGTGCTGATGCCGGGCTGACGGTGGTGCAGGTGCTGCCGGATGCGATCCTGCTGCCGGTCGCCGAAGGCGGAAGCACGCTGGTTGCCATCGACGAAGGCTACTGGATGCGCTACTCGCCGTTTGGCGCCTGCGAAACCGACGCCGTACTGCTGCCGCTGCTGCTGAGCCAGCAGAGCGCGGGTGAGATTGTCTGTTATGGCGAGGCGCCAGCGGGCGTGCAGGTGGATGAACAACTGGCCTGGCAGCATCCGCTGGTGCTGATCCAGCCGCAGTGGAAAAGCGGCAAAGCCAACCTGCTGCACGGCGGATTTTCGGCCAAAGGCACGAGCGGCGGTTTCCGTTATGCGAAATCCGCCATCGCCGCGGTGGTGGTGCTCAGCCTGGGGCTGCTGATCGGCCCCCGCATTGGCATGGCCTGGATGCTGACCAACCAGGAAAACCTGGCCCAGCAGCAAATGGTTGAGCTGGCCCAGCACTATTTCCCCACGCTGCGTCAGACCACCAACCTGAAGTACCACTTTGGGCAGAACATTAAGAAAGAGAAAAAAGGCGTCTTTCTTCAACTGGAGGCTCTGGAGCAGATCAAAGCCTCGCTCCCTTCGGTTGAACTGAGTGAAGTCGGGTATGACGACACGCAGAATCAGCTTACGCTGAATATCAGCGCCACGGATCCCGCTGCGTTGCAGGCGTTCGTCAATAAGGCCAGTGACACCTTCGACTTTACGCTGCAGCCGGTTTCCAGTGAGGCGCCCTATACCGCCATCATCACAGGGAAATATAAATGAAAGAGAAAATAGGACAATTAAAGGCTCGCTATCAAAGTTACAGCCCACGTGAGCGAAATCTGTTTAAACTGTGCGGCGCGGCGCTCTGCTGCGCAATAATCTGGTACGGGGTGATGCCCCCTCTGGACAGTATGATTAAAAACAGTCAAAGCACGTTATTGAAACAGAAACAAACCCTCAACTGGATGCGTGCAGAAATAAATAAAAATCATCTTCAGGCCAGAGTATTAAAAACCAGTAATCCAAGAAGTGTGGTGGAAGAGAGCGCCAAAGAGATCCACGTTGCGCTGAGTAATATTCAGCAGGACGGTCAAACCATGTCATTTAATATTGACCGGGTAAATGTCTATGAACTGAAAAACTGGCTCAGGGAGGTTAATTTAGTCTCCGGCGTGCGTCTGGAGAAAATGGAACTTACCCCCGTTGATCACCTCAGCGACGTAAAAGCCCAGGTCAAACTTTCCTGGGCGAAAGTGGCATGAACCCGCTAATGCTGCTTCAGGGCAGTCAGATGCCTGCCCTTTGCCTGTTGAGCGGCGCGCTTGGCGGGATTATCGGCAGCTTTCTCGGTGTCGTCGTCGAGCGCATACCGCCGCTGATAAAAGAAGAAGAGGGGGCCGGGAACCTGCTGTTTCCGGCATCCCATTGCCCGACCTGCTCGCACAGGCTCTCCTGGTGGGAAAATATCCCCGTATTGAGCTGGTGCGGTCTGCGCAGCCGCTGCCGTTGCTGTAAAACGCCTATCCCGCTGTGTCTGCTGTTGCTTGAGCTTTCCAGTGCCCTGTTTTTTGCCCTGACGGCGGCGTATGCCTCGTCTGCGGCCGCGCTGATTTCGCTGTGGGTTCTCTGGTGTGGGCTGTTGCCGCTGGCGGCGATTGACGCGAAACATCTGCTGCTGCCGGATTGTCTGACGCAACCCCTGCTGTGGGCAGGGCTGTTAAATCATGCGCTTTTTCAGACCTTACCGTTGTCGGATGCGCTGTACGGCGCGGCGGCGGGTTACCTGTCGCTGTGGCTGATCTACTGGGCATTTCGCCTGACCACCGGTCGTGAAGGATTGGGCTACGGTGATTTCAAACTGCTGGCCGCGCTGGGGGCGTGGTGCGGCTGGCAGGCATTACCCTCTTTATTACTGGCCGCCGCATTAAGCGGTATCGCGTTGTATTTTCTTTTTTATAGAGCTGTTAAAGAAAATAGCGTTATTCCGTTTGGTCCAATGTTGTCACTGGCAGGATTGACTATTTTTATTCTCCAGACGCTGCAATTCACATTCTGATTTGTACGGTCAAGTTTTTTTGGAAATTTTTTCGATAAGGGAATGGAAGGATTTAATTTAATTCCCGGCGTATTGTAAGGGACATAAGCTGTAAGGATTGTCGCTCATGTCTTTTTATGGAGGATATTTTAGCGTATTACCTGTTTTGAACAATTAAGTGTTGTCTACGGTTTTATTGAACTAGCTTATTCACGACTCGCCCATGTTATATGGAATACATGGTTATTTTAATTTTCACAAATAATGTTATCAGGAATTAATAATGAAATTTATGAAGCCTAAATATCTGGCACTTTTTGTTGCGGCTGTCTCCGGCTCCGCATTCGCCGCCGCGCCAGGTACGCCTTCAATCAGCAGTGGTAATGATAAATTTGCCCTCGTTGAAATCGACCAGGCCGCACAGGATTACGGTACGCTCGTTAAAGTGCACAACGATGGCGTGGACGTGAAAGTGGAATGGAACGTCTGGAGCGGCGATGCGCCGACAACCGGTAAAGTTCTGCTCGACGGCCAGACCGTATGGTCAGGCGCAGCCGGTGCTTCTGGCTCTGCGACCTTCAAAGTGAAAAAAGGCGGCCGCTATCAGGAACAGGTTGAACTCTGTAACGCCAGCGGATGTTCCAAAAGCGCAAGCAAGCTGATTATTGTTGCGGATACCGACGGTAGCCACCTGCTGCCGCTGAATACCCCTCTGCAAGAGAACAACAAAACCTTCACTCAGCATACCGACAAAGTCGTGGGTGCGTATTTCCCTGAGTGGGGCGTATACGGCCGTGAATTCCCGGTTGATAAAATCCCGGCAGCTAACCTGAACCACATCCTGTATGGCTTCATTCCAATCTGCGGCGGCGACGGCATCAACGACGGTCTGAAAACCGTTGAAAACGGCAACAGTTTCGCGGCGCTGCAGCGTGCGTGTGCGGGCCGTCAGGACTTCACCGTGGCGATCCACGATCCATGGGCGGCACTGCAGAAACCTCAGTCTGGCGTTTCCAATTGGGACGACCCGTACAAAGGTAACTTCGGTCAGCTGATGGCGCTGAAAAAAGCGCATCCAGACCTGAAAGTGCTGCCATCCATCGGCGGCTGGACCATGTCCGATCCGTTCTACAAAATGAACGACACCGCAATTCGCGCACGCTTTGTGGCCTCTGTTAAAGACTTCCTGAAAACCTGGAAATTCTTCGACGGCGTGGATATCGACTGGGAATTCCCGGGCGGCGGCGGCGTGAACGAAACCCTGGGTAATCCTCAGCAGGATAAAGCCACCTACACCGCAGTGATGCACGATCTGCGCACCATGCTGAACGAGCTGTCAGCGGAAACCGGTCGTACCTATGAGCTGACCACGGCGATTGGTTCCGGTAAAGATAAGATCGAAGACGTGGACTACAACACCGTCCAGCAGTACCTCGACCATATCTTCCTGATGAGTTACGACTTCTACGGCGCATGGAGCAACACCGAACTGGGTCACCAGGCGGCACTGCATGCACCAGCATGGCGTCCTGACACTAACTACACCACCTCAAACGGCGTTGACGCGCTGCTGGAGCAGGGTGTACAGCCAGGCAAAATCGTAGTGGGTGCGGGCATGTATGGCCGCGGCTGGACGGGCGTTCACGGCTACACCGGCGACAATCCATTCACCGGTACTGCAACGGGCGGAGTGAAAGGCACCTGGGAACCAGGCGTTGTTGACTATCGTCAGATTGTTAACGAATACAAAGGCAAACCAGGCTGGGAATACGGTTATGACGCGGATGCGGAAGCACCATACGTCTTTAACAAATCCACTGGCGACCTGATCTCCTATGAAGATGCCCGTTCAACGACCGCGAAAGGTAAGTATGTTCTGGCGAAAAACCTGGGGGGTCTGTTCTCCTGGTCTATCGACTCCGATAACGGCGACATCCTGAACGCCATGAACGAGAGCCTGATGGGCAGCTCAACGCCAGAGCCAGTTGTGACTAACCACGCACCGGTTGCTGTGGCGGCCGATCAGTCTGTGACCGGTCCTGTAAGCGTCACGCTGGATGGTTCCGCTTCTACCGATCCAGATGGCGATGCGCTGACCTACAAATGGACCCAGATTTCGGGTTCCAGCGTCACGCTGACTAACAGTACCAAAGCGAAGGCATCCTTCAACGCAGGCGCTGTGACCAGCAACCAGACCCTGGCATTCCGTCTGACCGTGACCGACGCGAAAGGGTTGAGCAGCACCGCTGACGTTCAGGTTGTGAACAAAGCACCGAAAGCGAACCAGGCACCTGTTGTGAACCAGATGCAGGCTGTGACTCTGGAAGCAGGCCAGTCTTACGCACTGAACGTTCAGGCTGCGGATCCAGATGGTGATGCCCTGACCTACGCATGGAGCGTTCCAGCAGATATGCACGCTACCGGTACTGACACCGCGAACGTTAACATCACTGCGCCGGACGTGAGCGCTGACGCGACCTACACCCTGAGCGTGGTGGTGAGCGATGGCAAAACCAGCGTACAGTCTAACGTCCAGGTTACCGTGACGCCTAAAGCGACGCCGGTTGTTCCAGACGAAGACACCAACCCATCTGACGAAGGCACGACTCCATCTGACGAAGGCACAACGCCGTCTGACGAAGGTTCAGCGTCTAACAGCTGCGACACCCCGGTTGATGCCAATGCCAGCAAATATGCTGCATGGGATTCCAGCAAAGTCTACAACAATGGCGATACCGTAAGCTTCGACCATCTGGTGTGGAAAGCGAAGTACTGGACGCAGGGCAACCAGCCTGGCTTCGGTGCGGATGCATGGGAACTGGTCAGCCAGGTGAAAATGAACTGGCGTGCTGACACCGTCTACAACGGCGGCGACAAGACGACTTACCAGGGCTTCGAGTACCGCGCGAAATGGTGGACTCAGGGCGACAAACCAGGTAACAGCGATGTTTGGGTGAAAGAAGGCGCGTCAGCGGATTGCAAATAATCCTCTGCAGCTGAAATTGTGGGTGTGATATCTGCCCGCAATCACTGACCACACCCCACTTCGGGTGTGGTCAGTAAATTCGAATATTTTAACAGGACGTGTGTAAGGAGAATAAAAATCGACTACGCAGGTGAATAATGAAAAGGTTTCTGTTGCTGTTATTAATATTAAGTCAAAGCGCATTTGCAAATTGCTGGAATAAAGCGGCGCACTATTATCATGTCGACCCGTATTTACTCTATGCCATTGCCAATGTGGAATCGGGAATGAACCCGTATGCCGTCAACACCAACCATGACGGAACGCACGATGTCGGATTAATGCAAATTAACAGCTCGCATTTTCCTGAACTGTCGCGTAGAGGGATTAATGAATATCGCCTGATGACGGAACCCTGCACCTCCATTATGGTTGGCGCCTCTATCTTATCAGGCATGATTAAGGTTTATGGCTACAACTGGGAAGCGGTAGGGGCCTATAACGCCGGGCTGAAAAGGAAAAATTATCCTAAACGTATGGTCTATGCCCATAAAGTCTGGAAAAAGTATCAGCAATTAAAATTAGACGCACATGACAGAACGAACTGGTGAGTTTTTTCTTTTTTGAAGCGTACTTACACGTATTCTTCAGAAAATGAAAAACAGCTGTCTGGAGTTTATTTATTAATGGATTAATAAATAAGCTGGGATTTTATTTACTAACACAAACGTATTTAACAGGAACAATCGAGATGAATAAAAGGACATTACTGAGCGTATTGATTGCCGGTGCCTGTGTGGCACCGATCATGGCTCAGGCCACCATGCTGAAGGCAGAAAGCACCACGCCTTACACCATCAAAGCCAGCGATCTGGCGAAAAAGGAGAAAGAGCTCACTGACTTCCCTCTGATGCAGTCAGTGAAGGATACCATCCGTACACTGGACAACGCTTCAGTTGAGCAGATCGAGCCAGGCCGTGCGTCAAACCCGGTTAACGTAAAACGCGTTGAAGGGATCCTGAAAGAGAGCGACTGGGAATACCTGTTCCCACTGCGCGCGAAGGATTACAGCTACAGCAACTTCCTGAAAGCGGTGGGTAAATTCCCGGCGCTGTGCGACACCTACAAAGATGGCCGCGACAGCGACGCCATCTGCCGTAAAGAGCTGGCAACCATGTTTGCTCACTTTGCGCAGGAAACCGGTGGCCACGAAAGCTGGCGTCCGGAAGCCGAATGGCGTCAGGCGCTGGTCTACGTTCGTGAAATGGGCTGGAGCGAAGGACAGAAGGGCGGTTACAACGGCGAATGTAATACCGACGTGTGGCAGGGGCAAACCTGGCCGTGCGGTAAAGACAAAGACGGTGACTTCCTGAGCTACTTCGGTCGCGGTGCGAAACAGCTGTCCTACAACTATAACTACGGTCCGTTCTCCGAAGCGATGTACGGCGATGTTAAAGTTCTGCTGGAAAAACCCGAGCTGGTGGCGGACACCTGGCTGAACCTGGCGAGTGCGATCTTCTTCTTCGCCTATCCACAGCCGCCAAAACCAAGCATGCTGCAGGTTATCGACGGTACCTGGCAGCCGAACGATCACGACAAGGCTAACGGCCTGGTCCCTGGCTTCGGCGTGACCACCCAGATCATCAACGGCGGCGTTGAGTGCGGTGGCCCGACTGAAATTGCGCAGTCTCAGAACCGTATCAAGTACTACAAAGAGTTCGCAAACTACCTGAAAGTAGAGGTTCCTGCTAACGAAGTGCTTGGCTGTGCCAACATGAAGCAGTTTGACGAAGGCGGCGCAGGTGCCCTGAAGATTTACTGGGAACAGGACTGGGGATGGAGCGCGGATACACCTGACGGCAAAACCTACTCTTGCCAGCTGGTGGGCTACCAGACACCATTCAGCGCGTTCAAAGACGGCGACTACACCAAGTGTGTACAGAAGTTCTTTAACGTGAATATTGTGAATGACGACGGTTCCGCGACCACGCCGGATGAAACCCCGGTAACGCCGACCCCAACGCCATCTGAAGATGAAACCCCGGTCACCCCGACCCCAACGCCTGACGAAACGCCGGTAGAACCGGTTGCTGTCAACCACGCGCCAGTCGCGCAGATTGCCGGTCCAATCGGTGCGGTGGAAGCGGGTGCGCAGGTTTCTCTGAGCGCAGAAGGCTCTACAGACGAAGACGGTAATAAGCTGACCTACACCTGGCGTTCACAGGATGGTCAGACCGTGACTGGCGACGACAAAGCGGTAGTCACCTTCACCGCACCAGAAGCGGCAACAGCGCAGCAGTATGAAGTGAGCCTGACCGTTAGCGATGGTGAGCTGAGCAGCACCACCTCTTACCTGCTGAACGTGAAAGCGAAAGAAGCGGCTCCGTCCAATGACGAAGGCACTTCTGGCTCTTACGCGGCATGGAGCGCGAACAGCAAGTACAACGCAGGCGATATCGTGAACAACCACGGTAAACTGTTCCAGTGCAAACCGTTCCCGTACAGCGGCTGGTGTAACAACTCTCCAACCTACTATGAACCAGGCGCAGGTCTGGCATGGGCAGAGGCCTGGACGGCACTATAAACAGCAAACGGCAACCGAAAGGTTGCCGTTTTAGTCTTTACGAGAGGGCCGGGGTGAGGGCATCAGGCCGCAGAATTCTGTTTTTTGCCGGGTGGCGCTGCGCTTACCTGTGCAGCTTCCCATGATCCCGCAGCCACGCCGCCGTGCGTACAATCCCTTCATCCAGCGTCACAATCGGCTTATACCCCAGCTCGTTCTCCGCGCGCGAAATATCCAGCGTGAAATCAAAATTAAGCTTTGATACCCCATAGTGGGTCAGCGCCGGCTCTTTGGCCGATTTACTGCCAAAACGCTCCATGCTGCGGGCGATCATATCCAGCATCGGATAAGGCACCGAACGGATACGGCAGTTGATCTGCAGCTCGTCGATCAGGCGCTGCACAATGCTGCGAAGCGTGCAGGGCTCGCCGTTGGTGATGTTATAGGCGCGGCCGGAAATCAGCTTATCGCAGTCCGGCTGGCTTGCCAGCCACATGGCGTGGACCGCGTTTTCGTAATAGGTCATATCCACCAGGGCATCGCCGCCGCGTGGCAGCAGCACGCTGCCGTAGTGGTGCATCATCTGCGCCAGACGGGGAATAAACACTTTGTCGTGCGGCCCGAACAGGCTCTGCGGACGCAGTACCGTAAAACGGGTATGCGGATTCGACTGCGCCAGCAGGTCAATCACCTCTTCGCTGGCTGCCTTGCTGCGGGCAAACTCACACGCAAAGCGGGCCGGACGGAAATCTTCCTGCACGTCACGATGGTGGTGATAGTCGAAATAGAGTGACGGAGACGAGATATGGATAAAGTTACGCACGCCCCAGGCGACGGCCCATTCGCCAAGACGGCGGGTTGCCCGCACGTTGGCGAGATCAAAGGCTTCCTGGGTACCCCACGGGGAGGTGAAACTGGAGCAGTGCCACAGCGTATCGATACCGGCGAGCATCACTTTTGCCTGAGAGGAGACCAGCTCCGTCAGGTCTGCATGGACGAACTCTGCGCCCATTTTTTGCAGCAGTTTTCCCATCGCTTCGTTGCGACCGGTAGCCCTGACGCTGATGCCCTTGTTGCGCAGAAATTCGACCGCATTTCGGCCTAAGCCGCTGGTCGCCCCGGTAACCAGTACCTTCATATCAATCCACTGTGTTGAAAAGAATTTCGTGCGCATTCTTTCGTGAATTACGGCGCTATGCAATGGGAAAGGTGAAAGAAAGAGAGTTTTATTTAGATCTTTTCCGTCTTTTGTTCTGCCCGTTGCGCAATCCGCTTTGCCATCCCGCGGAAGATAAACAGGTGCGCTGGGATCATGAACAACCAGTAGAACAGACCGGGCATTCCGTGCGGATGCCACCAGGCGCGGACGTCCAGTTCACGATGGTCGCCTTTGTCTTTCAGGGTAAAGCAAAGACGGCCCAGCCCGGGCGCTTTCATGCCAAACAGCAGCGCCAGCTGTTTTTCCGGTTCGACGATGATGACCTTCCAGCTGTCGACCGCATCGCCCACTTCAAGATACGGGCGAGCAGGGCGGCCTTTTGCCAGCCGGTGGCCCACCAGCAGATCCATCGCACCGCGCGTTTTCCAGAGTACATTGCCGAAGAAATAGCCCTCTTTGCCGCCGATCTGGTTTACCACCTCCCACAGCGCGGCCAGGCTGGCCGTGGTTTTCACCGTGCAGCCCGCCTGTTTCGGGAAATAGCCGTACTCCGGCCGCCAGCGGGCAAAGGCCTGGGCGTCGTAGCCCCAGTCGCTGGAGTTCACCAGCTTCTCTTCTTCTTTCAGGGTATTGCGCACCGCGTCGTCAAAGCGGATCAAATCCTGGGGAATGAGCGCCCGCAGCGCGCGGTCGTCTGCCAGCAGATCGTGTTTTAGCCCCTGAATCAGCGCTTTTGCCGTGGTTGGCGGCACCGACGTAATAACGTTCAAAAACCACACCGAAATCCAGCGGGTTGGAAAGGGGATGGGTATCAGCCAGCGTCGGCGGCCGCTGACGCGCATAAAGTGCTCGAACTGCGCCTGGTAGCTCAATACTTCAGGACCAGCGGCTTCCAGCACGCGGTGTTGCTCCGCCGGGTGGTCCAGCAATGCCACCAGATAATGCAGGAGATTCTCCAGCGCAATCGGCGTGGTGCGCGAACGGACCCAGCGCGGCGGCGTGAGTACCGGCAGGTTGTAGACCATATCGCGCATCACTTCGAAGGCGGCGGAGCCCGCGCCGACGATAATCCCGGCCCGCAGTTCGGTGACGGGAATGTTCGCGCCACGCAGGGTGTCCGCCGTCAGCTGGCGTGCGCGCAGGTGGTCGGACTGCTCGTTTTCGGGAGCCTGTAGCGAGCTTAGGAAAATCACCTGCTTAACCGGCGTTTGCAGCAGGGCGTCGCGGACGTTCATCGCCACCTGACGCTCATGGGCGATAAAATCGCCACCTTCACCCATGCTGTGGACAAGGTAGTAAAGCGTATCGACCCCGTCCAGCAGCGCAGGCAGCGCGACAGGCCAGTTGAGATCGACGTTGTGACAGGTCACGCCGGGCAGGTTTTGCTTTTGCAGGCGCTCGGTGTTACGTGCCGCTGCCCGCACCTGATGCCCCTGCTGGCTTAACGCCGTGGTCAGGTGCTGACCGATATACCCGCTGGCGCCAAGCACCAGAATACGCTGCGGCACGTGATGCTCCTTAACGCTGTAAAAAGGCCTGCCAGTGTTTCACCACGTCCGCCAGCTGTTCGCGGCTCACGTCAAGGTGCATGACCAGGCGCACGACAGATGAGGCGTTGATCAGCACGCCACGTGATTTCATAAATTCGCCCAGTGCGGCGGCGCGCTCATCTCCGACGCGCACGAACAGCATGTTGGTGTCGTGACGCATCACGTCGGCACCAATCTCGCGCAGCTGCGCAGCCATCCACGCGGCGTTGTCGTGATCGTCTTTCAGGCGCGTGACGTTGTTTTTCAGGGCATACAGTCCGGCAGCCGCCAGAATGCCCGCCTGACGCATACCGCCGCCGGTCATTTTGCGCCAGCGGTTAGCGCGCTTGATGTAGTCTGCGTTACCGACCAGCAGAGAGCCCACCGGCGTGCCCAGACCTTTAGACAGGCAAATGGTGAACGAGTCGCAGTATTGCGTAATCTCTTTCAGCTCGCAGCCGTATTCCACCACGGCGTTGAAGATACGTGCGCCGTCCACGTGAAGCCCCAGCTTGCGCTCGCGGGTAAAGTCCCATGCGGCCTTCAGGTATTCGCGCGGTAGCACCTTACCGTTGTGGGTGTTTTCGAGGCTGAGCAGCCTGGTGCGGGCGAAGTGAATATCGTCGGCTTTGATTTTCGCGGCGACCTTATCGAGCGGCAGAGAACCGTCCGGCGCGGCGTCAATCGGCTGCGGCTGAATGCTGCCGAGCACCGCCGCGCCGCCTGCTTCATACAGGTAGTTATGCGCACCCTGGCCGACAATGTACTCTTCACCACGCTCGCAGTGGCTGAGCAGCGCGACGAGGTTAGCCTGCGTGCCGGTGGGCAGGAACAGGGCCGCTTCCTTGCCGCTCAGTTCAGCCGCGTAGCGCTGCAGCTCGTTGACCGTCGGATCGTCACCGTAGACGTCGTCCCCGACCGGGGCGGCCATCATCTCTTCGAGCATGGCGCGGCTCGGGCGGGTAACAGTATCACTGCGTAAATCGATCATGGCATGTCCTTATTATTTAAAAGGCGATGCCAGATGTTTTACCTGAGCCAGTTGGTTTTTGCCAGTTCGATCACCTCGTCACCGCGCCCGCTGATGATGGCGCGCAGCATATAGAGGCTAAAGCCTTTGGCCTGCTCCAGCTTGATCTGCGGCGGGATCGCCAGCTCCTCTTTGGCGACGACCACATCCACCAGCACCGGACCGTCGATGGAAAAAGCGCGCTGCAGGGCTTCATCCACCTCGGACGCTTTCTCCACGCGAATACCGGTAATGCCACAGGCCTCGGCAATGCGCGCGAAGTTGGTGTCGTGCAGCTCGGTGCCGTCCGTCAGGTAACCCCCGGCCTTCATCTCCATCGCCACAAAGCCCAGCACGCTGTTGTTGAAGACCACGATTTTCAGCGGCAGCTTCATCTGCACCACCGACAGGAAATCCCCCATCAGCATGCTGAACCCGCCGTCACCGCACATTGCCACTACCTGACGCTCCGGCGCTGTCGCTTTTGCGCCCAGCGCCTGCGGCATGGCGTTGGCCATCGAGCCGTGGTTAAACGAGCCGAGCAGGCGGCGTTTGCCGTTCATCTTGAGATAGCGGGCCGCCCAGACGGTTGGCGTGCCCACGTCGCAGGTAAAGATAGCGTCGTCGTCAGCGAAATGGCTGATCTGCTGCGCCAGATACTGCGGGTGAATGGCTTTGTCGCTCGGTTTGGCGAGGTCGTCGAGCCCCTTACGGGCATCGCGATAGTCGCTCAGGGCTTTATCAAGGAACTTACGGTCCGTTTTTTCTTCCAGTAGCGGCAGCAGGGCGGTCAGCGTGGATTTGATATCGCCCACCAGCGCCATATCGACCTTGCTGTGCGCGCCGATGCTGGCCGGGTTGATATCAATCTGAATGATTTTCGCATCCGCCGGGTAGAACGGGCGGTACGGGAACTGGGTACCGAGCAGGACCAGCGTGTCGGCGTTCATCATGGTGTGGAAACCGGACGAAAAACCGATCAGCCCGGTCATGCCCACGTCATAGGGGTTGTCGTACTCGACGTGCTCTTTGCCGCGCAGGGCGTGGACAATCGGCGCTTTCAGCTTCCCGGCAAATTCGAGCAGCACTTTATGCGCGCCCGCGCAGCCGCTGCCGCACATCAGGGCGATATTGCTGGAGTAACGCAGCAGCTGGGCCAGCTTTTTCAGCTCCTCTTCAGCAGGCGTTATGACGGGCTGCGGGGCGTGATACCAGTGGGTGCTGGCCCCTTCTGGCGCAGCCTTGAGGGCCACATCGCCCGGGATGACGACCACAGAAACGCCGCGGTTCAGCACGGCTTTACGCATGGCAATCGCCAGCACCTGCGGGATCTGCTCCGGGGATGAAACCAGCTCGCAATAGTGGCTGCATTCACGGAACAGCTCCTGCGGATGCGTTTCCTGAAAATAACCGCTGCCGATTTCGGAAGAGGGGATATGGGCGGCAATCGCCAGAACCGGCACGTGGTTACGGTGACAGTCGAACAGGCCGTTAATCAGATGCAGGTTGCCCGGCCCGCAGGATCCGGCGCAGACGGCCAGTTCGCCCGTGAGCTGTGCTTCAGCCCCTGCAGCAAAGGCGGCAACCTCTTCATGGCGGGTGGGCATCCATTCAATGGTTTTCATCTTGTTGAGGCTGTCGCTGAGTCCGTTCAGGGAATCGCCGGTCACGCCCCAGATACGTTTTACGCCAGCCTGTTCAAGGGTCTTCGCTATGTATGCAGCCACGGTTTGTTTCATGGTTGTCCATCTCCTTTTTGTGATATCGCTTACAAGCTTAGAAGAAAGTCACTGTCTTGCCTGTTTTACCCCCTCATTAAAAGGTGGTTTTCAAATGTCACTCTTCGGCATAATCTGGCTGTACATTGGGTAAAAACAGGAATAATTTCAAATGGTTAAATCATTGTTAACTGCTGTTAATGAAAAGCTATCATGCGACGATCTTGGCAAACTCTTGTTACGACTTGCCGTCGGTGGACTGATGCTGTTTCACGGGTTGCATAAGCTTTTTGGTGGCGTGGGGTTCATCAGCGGCATGCTGGTGGAAAAGGGGTTGCCGGGGTTTATCGCCTACGGCGTGTTGATTGGCGAAGTGGTGGCACCGATCCTGATTATTGTCGGGCTCTTCACGCGTCCGGCCGCGCTGGTGCTGGCGTTTACGATGATCGTGGCGTGGCTGATGGTGGGCACGGGCAAAACCTTTGCGCTGGATGCGGTAGGCGCATGGGCGATCGAAAGCCTGGTGTATTTCTTTATTGGCGCGCTGGCTGTCGCGTTTTTAGGAGCAGGACGGTACGCGGTGGGGAAAGCGCCCGCGTGGCGGTAATGTCGTGGTAGGTCGGGTAAACGCAGTGCCACCCGACAAATAATGGGGGCACTGCGCAAGATTATGCCAGCACCAGATCACCCTGCGGATGACACGAACACGCCAGAACATAGCCTTCAGCAATTTCCGCATCCGTCAGCGTCATGGTGCTGGTGACGCTGTACTCCCCGGAAACCACCTTTGTCTTACAGCAGCCGCACACGCCCGCACGGCAGGCAGCCACTACCGGCACCTTGTTGCTTTCCAGCGCCTCCAGCAGCGTGGTGCCCACGCGGCCAAAGAAGGTTTGCGCTGGCTGAAGTTTGGTGAACTTAACGCCGCTGGTTGCCGCTTCCGCCACCGGTGTGAAGAACTGCTCTTTGAAGAAGCGGGTCACGCCAAGCGCTTTCACTTCATTCTCGACGATATCCATGTAAGGCGCCGGGCCGCAGGTCATCACGGTGCGGTTCGCCATATCCGGCACGCTTTGCAGTAGCTCGCGGCTCAGGCGACCGGGCACAAAACCGTGGGTCGCGTTGTGCTCAGCCACCAGCGTCACCGGATAATCACGCCACTCCTCGGCAAAAATGACATCTTCCGGTGAACGCACGCTGAAGATCACCTGCACGTCAGCCTGAGGGCGATTTTTCGCCAGCCAGCGGCGCATCGACATAATTGGCGTTACGCCACAGCCCGCCGCCAGCAGCAGGAATTTATCGTCTGCTTTGTCGTCACAGGTGAAATCACCCTGCGCGTCGGACAGCCAGATATAATCCCCGCGCTTCACGTCACGCGTCAGCCACTGGGAGCCTGCGCCGTCGTCAATGCGGCGGACGGTGAGCGTGATGTACTCGCTCACGCCCGGCGTTGAAGAGATCGTGTAGGCGCGCAGGGTGTCCGCCGCGTTACGGACGCTGACCAGCGCATACTGGCCCGCGCGGTACGGATAATAGTCATGGCACAGCAGCGACAGCGTCCACACATCCGGCGTCTCCTGATGGATGTGATGAACCTGCATCCGCCACGGACATTGTGAGGTTGGCATGGTCATGAGTTACTCCTTACGCGCTCAGCAGCTGCTTCATGTCATCTTCAACGTTGGTCACGGAACGCAGACCGAATTTCTCGTTCAGCACCGCCAGCAGGTCCGGCGTCAGGAAGCCTGGCGCGGTCGGGCCGGTCACGATGTTGGTTACGCCGAGAGAGAGCAGGGTCAGCAGGATGACAATCGCTTTCTGCTCGAACCATGACAGCACCAGCGACAGCGGCAGGTCGTTCACGCCGCAGCCCAGTTTCTCCGCCAGCGTGACCGCCAGAATGATGGCCGAGTAAGCATCGTTACACTGGCCCGCATCGATCAGGCGCGGCAGACCTTCGATGTCGCCGAAGTCCAGTTTGTTGAAACGGTATTTACCGCACGCCAGCGTCAGGATCAGGCAGTCTTCCGGCACGCGGGTGGCGAAGTCAGTGAAGTAGTTACGCTCGCCGCGCGCGCCGTCGCAGCCGCCGACGAGGAAGATGTGGCGCAGCTTTTCGCGGCTGACGAGGTCAATCAGCGAATCAGCGGCGCCCAGCAGGGTTTCGCGACCGAAGCCGACGGTGATCAGGTGCGGGATCTCGCTGTACGGGAAGCCCGCCATCTGCTGCGCCTGGGCGATAACCGGCCCGAAATCGTCGCCTTCAAGATGGCTCACGCCCGGCCAGCCGACGATGCTGCGCGTCCAGATGCGGTCGTCATACGCGCCGACGGTAGGGTCGATGATGCAGTTAGAGGTCATCACGATAGGGCCAGGGAAGCGGGCGAACTCCACCTGCTGGTTCTGCCAGCCGCTGCCGTAGTTACCGATCAGATGCTTAAACTTGCGCAGCTCCGGGTAGCCGTGCGCGGGCAGCATTTCACCGTGGGTGTAGACGTTAACGCCGGTGCCTTCGGTCTGTTTCAGCAGGTTGTAGAGATCTTTCAGGTCGTGACCGGAAATCAGGATGCACTTGCCCTCGGTCGCCTTGACGTTGACCTGGGTTGGCGTCGGGTGGCCGTAGGTGCTGGTTTCACCGGCATCCAGAATGCTCATTACCTTGAAGTTCATCTGGCCGATTTCCATCGAGCATGCCAGCAGCGCGTTCATATCGGCAGGCCAGGTGCCCAGCCACGCCATGATTTTGTGATATTGGGTGTAGATGTCGTTATCGTACTGGCCGAGAACGTGCGCGTGTTCCATATAGGCCGCAGCGCCCTTCAGGCCGTACAGGCACAGCAGGCGCAGGCCGAGAATGTTCTCGCCAATCGCCGCTTTATCTTTATTCGGGGTGAATTCTGCCGCCTGACGCTGCAGGTCGCCCAGATCGTCGCTCACCAGCTGCAGTTCGGACATCGGGTTTTCCACGCGGGCGCTGGCATCGGCCTTCAGACACTGCGCTTTCAGCGCTTCACGCAGGGCAATCGCTTCGCGGGCATAGCCGACAATGCGCGGAGAATCGAAGTTAACGTTGGTCAGCGTGGAGAAAAATGCGCGAGGGGCGAAGTTGTCGACATAGTGGTCGACAATGCCGTATTCACGGGCTTTAAAGGCCCAGGCGGAAAGGCCTTGCAGGGCTGCAATCAGCAGATCCTGCAGGTCAGATGTTTCTGCGGTTTTGCCGCACATACCCTGTGCGTAGGAGCAGCCATTGCCTGCCGGGGTACGGATGGTTTGTTCACATTGCACACAAAACATAATCACACCTGTTAAAGTTATATTTGATATACATGTTTAAGGTTATGCCTGTGCCAGAACGGTGAAAAGGGCTTTCTGCTACAAAATAGAGGGAGATTGATTTAGCGCAATTTTGGCGGCAGGTTCACTACCGCCAAAGAAGTATCAGGCCGAGAAGAAGGCCATCAGAACGGGAACCAGCAGGCTTAAAATAAAGCCGTGTACGATGGCGGCAGGGACCAGCTCCAGCCCCCCTGAGCGTTGTAAAACCGGCAGGGTAAAGTCCATCGAGGTCGCGCCACACAGCCCCAACGCGGTAGAGCGGCTGCGGCGTACCAGACCCGGGATCAGCATGATGGCAATCAATTCGCGCGCAAGGTCATTGAAGAAAGCGGCGCTGCCAATGACCGGACCGAACGATTCGGTCAGAAGAATACCGGAGAGGGAGTACCAGCCAAAACCCGACGCCATCGCCAGGCCGGTTTTCAGCGGCAGGTCGAGAATAACGGCATTAATCACGCCTGCGACCATTGAACTGGCGACGACGACAATGGCGACTATCATTCCCCGGCGGTTGAGGACAATCTGTTTCAGCGTCATGCCATTATTTCGCAACTGAATACCAATAAGGAACAGCAGGAAGATCAGGGTATATTCGCTGGCCTCCGTGGCGTGCTGTAAAAATGACCATCCGGTAAGGCCCAGCAGAAAACCGAGCACCACGACGCCGCAGAGTTTTAATGATTCCAGCGCCATCGCAATACGGGATGGGAGTTTTTCCTGTTGATGGTTATTTTTCCAGGGAATAGTGCGTTCCAGCCAGAACAGCGCGGCAATATTGCACAGCAAAATAACCACCACGGTGACGACGGAATAATGGAGGATGGAGAGTAAATTCGCTGACAGGTTATCCAGGAAGGCCAGGCTTATCCCCATAAAGAAAAGAATAACGTAGACAATCCAGCTCAGGAATCGATTAATGAGTCTTAATGCAGATTCACGATGCAGCGGAATAAGGTAGCCCACGATCAGGGGCAGCAAAATGATGAGGAGTCCTGAAAACATGAACAGCCGGTCCTTTTGAGTATCTGTTGAGCGCCAGAGACACTACCCAATAAAGGCTGTCAGGTAAAGGAGCAATAAAAAAGCCGGGTGGCGGCTACGCCTTACCCGGCTTGTATATTTGGGGGGGTGCGGCCTGATGCCCTCACCCCGGCCCTCTCCCACAGGGAGAGGGGAAAACCATTAATCGCGTTTTTCCAGCAGGGTGCGGTACAGCACGCCACCCAGAATACCGCCGATAATTGGCATCACCCAGAACAGCCACAGCTGCTCAAGCGCCCAACCGCCCTGGAAGATAGCAACCGCGGTGCTGCGCGCCGGGTTAACGGAGGTGTTGGTCACCGGGATTGAGATCAGGTGAATCAGCGTCAGCGCCAGACCAATGGCGATTGGCGCGAAGCCTGCAGGTGCGTATTTGTCCGTTGCGCCGTGAATAACCAGCAGGAAGCCTGCGGTCAGTACGATTTCAATCACGATGGCAGACAGCATTGAGTAGCCGCCGGGTGAGTGTTCACCGAAACCGTTAGAGGCGAAACCGCTGGCTGCGGCGTCAAAGCCTGCTTTGCCGCTGGCGATCACGTACAGGACTGCGGCTGCAATAATACCGCCAATAACCTGGGCAATAATATAGCCTAATACGTCTTTCACCGGGAAACGACCGCCCGCCCATAAACCCAACGTTACTGCAGGGTTAAAATGACCGCCGGAAATATGCCCTACCGCGAATGCCATGGTTAAGACCGTTAAGCCGAATGCCAGTGCGACACCGACAAAACCAATGCCTAATTCCGGAAATGCCGCTGCCAGCACTGCACTACCGCAGCCGCCAAACACCAGCCAGAATGTACCAAAACATTCTGCCGCTAATTTTCTGAACATAACCACCTCAATAATAAATTTCCGCACGCTATCCTGCGCACGGGTTATATCGCCATAAAGGGATGACGACTCAAAGAGCCTTTATTTTAGAAAGCAACAACACCCCTTCGCCACTTAAATAAATTCGGTTAATTTGATTTAAGGCAATGTGATGTCAATCCTTGTTCAAACTGGAGGTAAATAGAGCATAGTCCAATTTTCAAACGGGAGTATCTTGTTCTGGAAGCACCTTTTCAAATGAAACTTGATGGGTAAATTCTGAATTTTTCGTGCTTCATCGGAATAACGGAGGTGTCTGGCAGTGTCCACTCGGCTCTGCTGCCGCTATACTGCTGATAACTTGAAGGAAAAAGTGGTTATTACGCGGGGGATTTATGCTTCTCGAACGTGTGGAAATTGTCGGGTTTCGCGGTATTAACCGCCTGTCGCTCCAGCTGGAGCAGAATAACGTCCTGATCGGTGAAAACGCCTGGGGTAAATCCAGCCTGCTGGATGCGCTGACACTGCTGCTTTCCCCTGAAGATGACTTGTACCACTTCGTTCACGATGACTTCTGGTTTCCGCCGGGGGATGTCGCGGGGCGCGAGAAGCATCTGCATATCATCCTGACGTTCCGGGAGTCCGAGCCGGGGCGGCATCGCGTGCGTCGTTTCCGCCCGATGTCGCCATGCTGGGTGCCATGCGATGATGACTATCACCGTATTTTCTACCGTCTTGAAGGTGAAATGGCGGAAAATGACGGGGTGTTAACCCTGCGTGAGTTCCTTGATGAAAAAGGCAACCCCATCCCGCTGGAGAATATTGACGATCTGGCGCGCCACCTGATTCGCCTGTCGCCAGTGCTGCGCCTGCGCGATGCACGCTTTATGCGCCGGATCCGCAACGGTTCCGTACCCAATATGCCGGAGGTGGAAGTCACCGCCCGCGAACTGGATTTCCTGGCGCGTGAGCTGGTCTCTCGCCCGCAGAACCTCACCGACGGTCAAATTCGTCAGGGGCTTTCGGCCATGGTGCAGCTGCTGGAGCACTATTTTTCCGAGCAGGGGACGTCACAGTCACGCCATCGCCTGATGCGTCGCCGTTCGCACGATGAACAACGCAGCTGGCGTTATCTTGATATCATTAACCGGATGATAGACCGGCCCGGTGGACGTACCCATCGGGTGATCCTGCTGGGGTTATTCTCGACGCTTTTGCAGGCGAAAGGCACCGTCCGGTTAGACCGGGACGCCCGCCCGCTGCTGCTGGTGGAAGACCCCGAGACACGTCTTCATCCGATCATGCTCTCCGTTGCGTGGCACCTGTTGAACCTGCTGCCGCTGCAGCGCGTGACCACCACCAACTCCGGCGAGTTGCTCTCGCTAACGCCCGTGGAATACGTCTGCCGCCTGGTGCGTGAATCCTCACGCGTATCCGCATACCGGCTGGGGCCGGGCGGCCTGAATGCGGAAGACGGTCGCCGCATTGCGTTTCATATTCGCTTTAATCGTGCTTCATCGCTGTTTGCCCGCTGCTGGCTGTTGGTTGAGGGTGAAACCGAGACCTGGGTTATCAACGAACTGGCACGTCAGTGCGGTCACCACTTCGATGCGGAAGGTATTAAGGTCATAGAGTTTGCCCAGTCGGGATTAAAACCGCTGATCAAGTTTGCCCGCAGGATGGGGATTGAATGGCATGTTCTGGTCGATGGTGATGAAGCCGGTAAAAAGTATGCCGCAACCGTGCGCGGTTTGCTGAATAACGATCGCGAAGAAGAGCGTGACCATCTGACTATGCTCCCCGCGATGGACATGGAACACTTTATGTATCGACAGGGATTTGACGATGTTTTTCACCGCGTGGCGATGATCCCGGTGGATGTGCCGATGAACATGCGGCGGGTGATCGCCAAAGCGATTCATCGTTCGTCGAAGCCGGACCTGGCCATCGAAGTGGCGACGGAGGCGGGAAGGCGAGGCGTGGAGTCCGTGCCCACGCTGCTGCGTAAAATGTTCTCCCGCGTGCTTTGGCTGGCACGCGGGAGAGCGGATTAACGTTGGGTCGCCTGCGTCATTTGTTGGATCAGGCTATCCAGCAGTTCGTAGCGGCGGCGGTATTCAGCACGTTTCTTACTCGCAATCTCTTCCATCGGTTTGCGCGGCATGGTTAACGGCAGCGCGAAATGGCCGCTCTCCTGGCGTTCGCCACCCAGGGAGCGCCAGAAACTGTCGTAATCCGCCAGCAGTTTTCCCTCTTTTTTCTTGCGGTAACGCCAGCTACGGTAAATGTGGGTGGCGTTGCTCACGGCGAGGATCTGTTCAACCGGGAACGCGGTGCCCAGCGTCATCACCGCTTCAACCAGCAGACGTTTCGGGAACAGGCCGTGGCACGCTTTGGTTGCGCCCTGAATCAACTCATGTGGAACGTGCGCTTTTGCGCCCTGTAACCCGCCGATGAACAGCGTGGATTTTCCCTCAAACGGGCACAGCGTAAAGGTCATTTCGGCCAGCACGGTGTTCTGATGGTTGCAGAAGGTAAGGGTCGCTTCACCCTCTTTATCCATAAAGGCATCGGCACACAGGCGAATCGTGAATTGCTGCTCGTCCTTTCCGGTTAGCATCAGCAGCGTCATCCCCTGACTTGAAAGATAGCCCTTGAGCAGCGTCGCGGGGAGGTGTTGGCTCATCGTCTGATAGTGCCCGTTTAGCGCCTCCAGCGCGTTCCGGCGGTTCATACTGACCGTCAGCCACGGACGATGCAGTCGGCACGGCAACCCTGGCTGGACCTGCAAGATTTGCATCAGACGCGGTTGCTTTGCCAGGCTTGCCAGCAGGCGAGCGGTGCTGAAAGGGGAAGCCAGGGAACGTAACATAAATTTGCGTCGATATGAGGGGTTCTGCCACGCCAGACCGGGCGTGATGGCACCGGTTGCCAGACTTTTAAAAAGCGCCCAGCCGGACGTAGGCTGCGGCAGATTGGAATAAGGTGTATCGACTATGGAAGACATGTTAGATCCTGCTTCTGAGGGAAGAACGCTATTTCAGCAGGCGTTTTGTCAACGTCATGTAAACAAATGTGGCCATTTCCAGAAAACAGGGGTTTCGTTGAGGAGTGGTTTAGATAGAATCAACGGTGATGTTAGCCAGAATAATTATTTGGAATATTTATGAACCTTAAGGGAAAACGCAGAAAACTGTTTCTGCTGCTGGCGGTCGTGCTGGTGGTCGGTGGATTCTGGCTTTGGCAGATCCTCAATGCGCCTGTACCACAGTATCAAACGCTGATCGTTCGCCCCGGCGAGCTGCAGCAAAACGTGCTGGCGACCGGCAAACTGGATGCCCTGCGTAAAGTCGATGTTGGCGCGCAGGTGAGCGGCCAGTTGAAAACGCTGTCCGTCGAGATTGGCGACAAGGTCAAAAAAGGCCAGCTGCTTGGCGTTATCGATCCTGAACAGGCCGAAAACCAGATCCGCGAAGTGGAAGCGACGCTGATGGAGCTGCGCGCGCAGCGTGCGCAGGCCCTGGCGGAGCGTAACCTTGCGCAGGTGACGCTGACGCGCCAGCAGGCGCTGGCGAAAACCCAGGCCATTTCGAAACAGGATCTCGATACCGCCGCCACGGAGCTGGCGGTAAAACAGGCGCAGATCGGCACCATCGACGCGCAGATTAAACGCAATCAGGCCTCGCTGGATACGGCAAAAACCAACCTCGACTACACCAAAATCGTCGCGCCGATGGCCGGAGAAGTGACGCAAATCACCACGCTCCAGGGACAGACGGTAATTGCCGCGCAGCAGGCGCCTAACATCCTGACGCTGGCGGACATGGGCACCATGCTGGTCAAAGCCCAGGTTTCCGAGGCGGATGTAATCCATCTTAAGCCGGGGCAGAACGCCTGGTTTACGGTGCTGGGCGACCCGCAGACCCGCTACGAAGGCGTGCTGAAAGACATTCTGCCGACGCCGGAAAAAGTGAACGACGCCATCTTCTACTATGCCCGCTTTGAGGTACCAAACCCGCAGGGCGTGCTGCGTCTGGACATGACCGCCCAGGTACATATCCAGCTGACCGGCGTGAAAAACGTGCTGACCGTTCCGCTCTCCGCGCTGGGTGAATCCGCCGGGGAGAGCCGCTACAAGGTGAAGGTGCTGCGCAACGGCGAAACGCGCGAGCGCGAAGTGGTGATTGGCGCGCGCAACGACACCGACGTGGTGGTGGTGAAAGGGCTGGAAGAGGGCGAGGAGGTTGTCACCAGCGAAAGCCTGCCCGGGGCCGCTAAATGACCGCGCTGCTTGAGCTGAAGGATATCCGCCGCAGCTATCCGTCCGGCGACGGCCCGGTCGAGGTGCTGAAAGGGATCTCGCTGCGCGTGGAAGCGGGGGAGATGGTGGCGATTGTTGGCGCGTCCGGTTCGGGTAAATCGACGCTGATGAACATTCTCGGCTGTCTGGATAAACCCACCAGCGGTACATACCGGGTGGACGGAACGGATGTCTCCACGCTCGACGGCGACGCGCTGGCGAAGCTGCGCCGGGAACACTTCGGCTTTATCTTCCAGCGTTACCACCTGCTTTCTCACCTGAGCGCGGCGCAGAACGTGGAGGTTCCCGCGGTTTATGCGGGCGTCGAGCGGAAGAAACGGCTTGAGCGCGCGAAGGCGCTCTTAACGCGTCTGGGGCTGGCGGAACGCGTGGAGTATCAGCCGTCGCAGCTTTCCGGCGGTCAGCAGCAGCGCGTGAGTATCGCGCGCGCCCTGATGAACGGCGGGCAGGTGATCCTCGCGGATGAACCGACGGGCGCGCTCGACAGCCACTCCGGCGAAGAGGTGATGGCAATCCTTCACCAGCTGCGCGATCAGGGCCACACGGTGATTATCGTCACCCACGACCCGCAGGTGGCGGCGCAGGCGGAACGCATTATTGAGATCCACGACGGCGAGCTGGTGAGCAACCCGCCGCCGCGCGAGTCCCGGGCAGCCGCACCGAAAGAGGCGCTGCCGGCCGCAACCGGCTGGGGTCAGTTCTCCAGCGGATTTCGTGAAGCGCTGACCATGGCCTGGCTGGCGATGGCGGCAAATAAAATGCGCACCCTGCTGACGATGCTCGGCATCATCATCGGTATTGCCTCGGTGGTGTCGATTGTGGTGGTGGGCGACGCGGCAAAACAGCTTGTGCTGGCGGATATCCGCGCTATCGGCACCAATACCATCGATGTCTATCCCGGCAAAGACTTCGGCGACGACGAGCCGCAGTATCAGCAGGCACTGAAGTATGACGATCTGGCGGCTATTCAGAAGCAGCCGTGGGTCAACTCGGCTACGCCTGCGGTCTCGCAGAACCTGCGTCTGCGCTACGGCAACATCGACGTTGCGGCCAGCGCCAACGGCGTCAGCGGCGACTACTTCAACGTCTACGGCATGACCTTCAGCGAAGGGGCGACCTTCAACGCCGAGCAGCTGGCGGGCAGGGCGCAGGTGGTGGTGTTAGACGCCAACTCCCGCAGGCAGCTGTTTCCGAATAAAACCAACGTGGTGGGGGAAGTGATCCTGGTGGGCAATATGCCTGCCACGGTGATCGGCGTGGCGGAAGAGAAGCAGTCGATGTTCGGCAGCAGCAAAATCCTGCGCGTCTGGCTGCCGTACACCACGATTTCCGGGCGCATTATGGGCCAGTCCTGGCTCAACTCCATTACCGTTCGCGTGAAGGAGGGCTACGACAGCGCCATGGCCGAACAGCAGCTTGAGCGGCTGCTCACCCTGCGCCACGGGAAGAAAGATTTCTTCACCTGGAACATGGACGGTCTCTTGAAAACGGCGGAAAAGACCACACGTACTCTTCAGATGTTCCTGACGCTGGTGGCGGTGATTTCGTTGGTCGTCGGCGGTATCGGGGTGATGAATATCATGCTGGTGTCGGTCACGGAGCGCACGCGGGAGATTGGCATCCGCATGGCGGTCGGGGCCAGAGCCAGTGACGTGCTGCAGCAGTTTTTGATTGAAGCGGTGCTGGTGTGTCTGGTCGGCGGGGCGATGGGCATTGCGCTTTCGATGATGATCGCGTTTGCGCTCCAGCTCTTTTTACCGGGTTGGGAGATTGGCTTTTCCCCCGTGGCGATCCTCACGGCGTTCTTATGCTCGACCTTCACGGGTATTTTGTTTGGCTGGTTACCAGCACGCAATGCGGCGCGGCTGGATCCGGTGGACGCACTGGCGCGGGAATAACCCGAAAATAAAAATGCCAGCCGATCGGGCTGGCATTTTGCCTGCGGGGTGTACACAATGAATCAGGGAGCTATGCAACCGCTTCTGCTTCAACGGGGACGATCAGACTGGCGTGATTGCCTTTAGGCCCCTGGTGTACATCGAACCGAACGGACTGCCCGGCTTTGAGCGTCCTGTAACCATCCATCTGAATGGTGGAATAGTGAGCGAAGATATCCTCGCCGCCGCCTTCAGGGCAGATGAAACCAAACCCTTTGGCGTTGTTGAACCACTTAACAGTACCCATTTCCATGCTTCGACATCCTTCGTAAATCTTATAAATTAAGATGGAATGAACCGGTGGTGGAGTGGGGGCTGTTCAAAACCTCGCCATCTCACGCTTGTACAATTTAGATAAACGGAAGAAGCCGTCAAGCGTTTGGCGCTGGAGTTGGGACAATAATCAACCAAAATTTGAGGCAGTTAACGCTATTGCAACAGTTTGTGACAGACATCGCGGATGACAGTAATAGATGATTGTTATCTAACATCTGAGGTAGATTCAAAGTGGTTATGCATAATGGGTAAGACCAACGATTGGCTGGATTTTGACCAGCTGGCGGAAGATAAAGTGCGCGACGCGCTAAAACCGCCATCTATGTATAAAGTTATGTTAATGAACGATGATTACACGCCGATGGAATTTGTTATTGACGTGCTACAAAAGTTCTTTTCTTATGATGTAGAACGTGCAACGCAACTGATGCTTACCGTTCATTATCGAGGCAAAGCGATCTGCGGCATCTTTACTGCCGAAGTCGCGGAAACCAAAGTGGCGATGGTGAACGACTATGCGAGGGAGAACGAGCATCCGTTGCTGTGTACGCTGGAAAAGGCCTGATAAGGCATAAAATTGGGGGAGGTGCCTATGCTCAATCAAGAACTGGAACTCAGTTTAAACATGGCTTTCGCCAGAGCGCGTGAGCACCGACATGAGTTTATGACCGTCGAGCATTTACTGCTCGCACTGCTTAGCAACCCATCTGCCCGCGAAGCGCTGGAAGCCTGCTCCGTGGATCTGGTGGCGCTACGTCAGGAACTCGAAGCCTTCATCGAACAAACCACGCCGGTGCTGCCAGCCAGTGAAGAAGAGCGCGACACGCAGCCGACGCTCAGCTTCCAGCGCGTGCTGCAGCGCGCGGTATTCCACGTCCAGTCTTCCGGACGTAGCGAAGTGACTGGCGCAAACGTCTTAGTCGCCATCTTCAGCGAGCAGGAGTCACAGGCTGCCTACCTGCTGCGTAAACACGAAGTCAGCCGCCTCGACGTGGTTAACTTTATTTCTCACGGAACACGCAAAGACGAGCCTAACCAGGCATCGGATTCCAGCAATCAGGTCAATAACAATGAAGAGCAAGCAGGCGGGGAGGATCGTATGGAAAACTTCACCACCAATCTTAACCAGCTTGCTCGCGTTGGCGGTATCGACCCGCTGATTGGTCGCGATAAAGAGCTGGAGCGCGCGATCCAGGTGCTGTGCCGTCGCCGCAAGAACAACCCGCTGCTGGTGGGTGAGTCAGGCGTGGGTAAAACCGCGATTGCCGAAGGGCTTGCCTGGCGCATTGTGCAGGGCGACGTGCCGGAAGTGATTGCCGACTGCACCATCTACTCGCTGGATATCGGCTCGCTGCTGGCGGGTACGAAATACCGCGGTGATTTTGAAAAACGCTTCAAGGCGCTGTTAAAACAGCTGGAGCAGGACACCAACAGCATTCTGTTTATCGATGAGATCCACACCATCATCGGCGCAGGTGCGGCTTCCGGCGGCCAGGTGGATGCGGCTAACCTGATCAAACCGCTGCTCTCCAGCGGCAAGATCCGCGTGATGGGCTCCACGACGTACCAGGAGTTCAGCAACATCTTTGAGAAAGACCGCGCGCTGGCGCGTCGCTTCCAGAAAATCGACGTCACCGAACCGTCCGTCGAGGAAACGGTGCAGATCATCAACGGCCTGAAAACCAAGTACGAAGCGCACCACGACGTGCGTTATACCGCGAAAGCGGTACGTGCGGCGGTGGAACTGGCGGTGAAATACATCAACGATCGTCATCTGCCGGATAAGGCGATTGACGTGATTGATGAGGCAGGGGCGCGTGCGCGCCTGATGCCGGCCAGCAAGCGTAAGAAAACCGTTAACGTGGCGGATATTGAGTCCGTGGTGGCCCGCATCGCGCGTATCCCTGAGAAGAGCGTTTCTCAGAGCGACCGCGACACGCTGCGCACTCTCGGCAATCGCCTGAAAATGCTGGTCTTTGGTCAGGATAAAGCCATTGAGGCCTTAACTGAAGCGATCAAGATGGCCCGTGCCGGACTGGGGCATGACCACAAGCCTGTCGGTTCCTTCCTGTTCGCTGGCCCGACCGGCGTGGGGAAAACCGAGGTGACGGTTCAGCTCTCGAAAGCGCTGGGCATTGAGCTGCTGCGCTTTGATATGTCCGAGTATATGGAGCGTCACACCGTCAGCCGTTTGATTGGTGCGCCTCCGGGATATGTGGGCTTTGACCAGGGCGGCCTGCTCACCGACGCGGTGATCAAGCATCCTCACGCGGTACTGCTGCTTGATGAAATCGAGAAAGCGCACCCGGACGTGTTCAACATCCTGCTGCAGGTGATGGACAACGGGACGCTGACCGACAACAACGGGCGCAAGGCGGACTTCCGCAACGTGGTGCTGGTGATGACCACCAACGCCGGGGTACGGGAAACCGAGCGTAAATCTATCGGCCTGATCCACCAGGATAACAGCACCGATGCGATGGAGGAGATCAAGAAGATCTTCACGCCTGAGTTCCGTAACCGTCTGGACAACATTATCTGGTTCGATCATCTGTCTACCGAGGTGATCCATCAGGTGGTGGATAAGTTCATCGTCGAGCTGCAGGTTCAGCTGGATCAGAAAGGCGTGTCGCTGGAAGTGAGCCAGGAGGCCCGCAACTGGCTGGCCGAGAAAGGCTACGACCGAGCGATGGGTGCCCGTCCGATGGCGCGCGTGATTCAGGACAACCTGAAGAAACCGCTGGCGAACGAGCTGCTGTTTGGCTCGCTGGTGGACGGCGGCCAGGTGACCGTGGCGCTGGACCAGGCGAAGAACGAACTGACGTACGATTTCCAGAGCGCGGCGAAGCACAAGCCGGAAGCGGCTCACTGAGTGAGTTGAACGTTAATGTTAAAAACCGGGCTTTTGCCCGGTTTTTTTATGCTTGCCAAGGTAAAAGCAAAACGACAACAGTGTTGTCGTTTTTAGTGTTTTCTCCCTCTCCCTGTGGGAGAGGGTTGGGGTGAGGGCATCAGGCCGCAGAAGAATTTTGCGAGGCGCTTTCCAGTTTCCTTCGAAGTCAGTTGCTGGATAAATCTACAGTAATAAAATGGCGGCGCACCTGCAAAATCAGGTGCCGGGATTGGCGTCCTGATTACACACATATGGAAAGATGTTGCTCAACGCAACATCACTGGTTTCGTTCACTCTTTTTTTAGCTGCGGTATAATCCGTATCTTCAAATATGGTGGGCTGAACTGGGGCTTCTTTTGAAGCGCCGATTTTCCATATGGTCGGTACGCCAAACCGGTTCAGTCTGCCACCCGAAGTTGGCGTTTCTGGTGGTAGTTTTCAGCTCTTAATATGGAAATTATGATTATGGAAAACCAGTCTATCTCCCAGCTCTACACCGAACTCTCCCTCAACCCCGATCTCCCAACCCTCGCTGAGCGCTGCAAACTGCTCACCGAAATTCTCCTTGACTGCAAATCACTCCCGCAAACGCAGCCCGTTTGCCGTTGTCTCGGAGCTTACCTGGAAGAGGTGAAATCCGGCCTCACAGAATCAATGCGCGATTTTCAGGTGGTAGAATTTGAGGACGAAGCGGAACAACCGCGACAAAAAGAGTGGTTGCTGGAAGATACAGAAACGAAATGCGACTACTGCCGTGCGTTAAACCACGTGCTGCTGGTGTCGCATTTTGACCGCGATATGTTGCCGCATCTCACGGGATTACTTCACGACATGGCTCATTCTATGGCAGGGGATTTAATCGCTCCTGCACAACCGTGGATGACAATACATCTTCCGAGGCAGCAACACTGAAGCCATAAATAAAAAAGGCCGGGATTATCCCGACCTTTTAAATATTCATCTGCCATTACAGGCGAAAACAATTAGCGACTACGGAAGACAATGCGGCCTTTGCTCAGGTCGTACGGGGTCAGTTCAACAGTCACTTTGTCGCCCGTTAAAATGCGGATGTAGTTTTTGCGCATTTTACCGGAGATGTGCGCAGTTACCACGTGACCGTTTTCCAGCTCTACGCGAAACATGGTATTAGGCAACGTATCAAGTACGGTACCCTGCATTTCAATATTGTCTTCTTTGGCCATCTAATCCTCTGGGGTATCACTACCAAGTTTTGAACCGGCAAGATAATGCCGAAATTCATCAATTAAGTAAAGAATTGCGCGTTTAAAACGCAGCAAAACAGTTTCAGCGCATTGCCCAAGCGTCACGGTACAACCGAACGGAAAGCGCATTCGTAAAGGGGAAACGACAGGATAAACGTCAGGACGTTATCTGAAGCGAGGGTCCCAAACGGCGGCGGGGCAACAGGCAGAAGCTACTCTGCGGCATAATTATAACACCCTCATAAAAAATATGCGGAAAACATTTAGGCATTGCGCAGAAAGAGTGTACGCGGTATCCAGAAGTCGCGCGGGAGCTTCTCCTGACGACAATTATCGAGATGTTCAATGTAGTGGCGGCGGGAGATTTCGACGGCGCCGAGCGAGGCGGTGTGCTCGTTAAGCACCTGGCAATCCATCAATCGTCCGCCACGCTGGGCAAATTCCTCGCAGAACACCAGCAGTGCCGTTTTTGAGGCATTAACCGCACGCGAGAACATCGACTCCCCACAAAACAGCGTTCCCTGAGCCACGCCGTACATGCCGCCCATCAGCTCACCCCCATCCCATACTTCAATAGAATGCGCGTAACCCAGCTCATGCAACTGATGATAGGCGGTGATGATATCGCGAGTGATCCATGTACCTTCGTGCCGATCTTCAGCACAGCCTTCAATGACCTGACCAAAAGCGTGATTCAGGGTTACGCGATACGGCGACTTCGCGTGAAAGCGCTTCATGCTGCGGCTAATGTGAAACTGCGCTGGCCACAATACGGCTCGTGGATCGGGCGACCACCATAAAATCGGGTCGCCTGGGGAAAACCACGGAAAAATCCCGCGCTGATAAGCCATCAACAGACGAGCAGGGCTGAGATCGCCGCCCAGTGCCAGCAACCCGTTAGGTTCACGTAGCGCCCCCTCAGGTGAAGGGAACGCAATATTATGACGAGACAGCTGGACCAGGCGCATGACAGCAGAACTCCAATACGCGAGTGAGGATCGGTACAAATATAGTCTACAGACGTTGTTTAAACTGGTAGTAGCGACCCTGTTTTGCCAACAGTTCTGCGTGACTACCTTGCTCAATAATGTGTCCGTTGTCCATCACAATTATCCGATCGAAACTCGCCAGTCCGCGCAGGCGATGCGTCACCATCAGCACCGTTTTACCGGCCATAACATTCGCCAGCAAATCAAGGATTTGGCTTTCGGTGGTGGCGTCCAGCCCTTCGGTGGGTTCGTCCAGCAACATCAGCGGCGCATCGTGCAGCAGCGCACGGGCAATCGCCAGACGACGCAGTTCGCCACCGGAGAGTTGACGACCGCCTTCACCCAGCCAGCTATTCAGGCCTTCGTCCTCAAGCAGCTTATGTAGCCCGACCTGTTCGAGCGTGGTACGAAGTGCAACGTCAGATGCATCCGGCGCTGCCAGCAGCAGGTTGTCGCGCAGCGTGGCGCTAAAGAGATGCACGCGCTGTGGGACAACGCTGACGGTCTTGCGTAAGATCTGCTCGCTGAAGTCAACCAGCGGCACTTCGTTAAAGAGAATCTGACCGTGCTGCGGATCCCAGGCGCGCGTCAACAGCTGCAGAAGCGTTGACTTACCGCATCCGGTCCGCCCAAGGATAGCAATGTGCTGGCCCGGGTTAACGGAGAGATTGATATCTTCAAGCGCATTCTGCGTCTGTGTGTCATAGGCGAAGGTGACGTTATTCAGCGTCAGCGCAACCTGTGCAGGAACCGCACTCTGTTTAGCAGTGAATTTCACCTCTGGTTCCTGCTCGGCAATCTCGGTGATGCGCAGGGCAGAGGCGATAACCTGTCCAAGATGCTGGAAGGCTCCCGTCACTGGTGCCAGGGCTTCGAAGGCTGCCAGGGCACAGAAAACAAAGAGTGCAATCAGCGGGCCTGGCTGCAGATTTCCACCTACGCCGCCGGAGGCCATCCACAGCATCGCGATAACAGCCACGCCGCCGATGAGCATCATCAGCGCCTGGGAGAAGGCCGTGAGTTCAGACTGTCGACGCTGGGCTTCATGCCAGTTCAACTCCGTACTTTCCATACGCGCCCGGTAACGCTTGCTGGCACCGAAAATGGTCAGTTCTGCCTGTCCCTGCAGCCAGGAGGTCAACTGCTGACGATATTCTCCCCGCAGGCGCGTCAGGCTTTCGCCGGTGGATTTACCGGCGCGATAGAACAGCGGCGGCAGGATAATCAACGTCAGCAGCATAATGCCGCCGAGCGTCAGCGCGATAGGGACGTCCAGAACACACAGACCCAGCGTGACGACAACAATCACCACAAACGCGCCGACTATCGGTGAAATCACGCGCAGATACAGGTGATCCAGCGTATCGACATCCGCCACCACGCGGTTGAGCAATTCGCCCTGACGAAAACGCGCCAGCCCGGCAGGGGAGAGCGGGAGCAGCTTGCTGAACGTGTAAATGCGCAGGTGCTGGAGCACGCGGAATGTGGCGTCATGGCTGACCAGACGCTCGAAGTAACGCCCGGCGGTACGGGTAATGGCGGTGCCACGTACGCCTGCTGCCGGGAGCATGTAGTTAAAGCTGTAGAGCCCGGCGAAACCTGCAACGGCAGAGGCAGACAGGAACCAGCCAGAAAGGGTGAGCAGGCCGATGCTGGCGAGCAGGGTAATAATCGCCAGCACAATCCCCAGCGTCAGCATCCATTTGTGGCGCTTATACAGGGCAAGATAAGGGAGCAGGGCACGCATCAGATGTCCTCCTGACGATTCGCGAGAAGGGCCGCAAAAGGCCCCTGCGCGGCAACGAGTGAGGCATAATCGCCTTGCTCAACGAGTTGACCGTTTTCCATCACCCAAATCTGGTCCCAGTCGGCGATGCCTTCAAGCTGGTGGGTGACCATCAGCGTGGTTTGCTGCTGTGATGCGGCATTAAGCGCTTCCATCACGCGTTGTTCGCTGTGCGCGTCCAGGCTCGCGGCAGGCTCATCCAGCAACATCAGTTGGCAAGGATTCAACAACGCGCGGGCAACAGCCACACGCTGCGCTTGCCCTACGGACAGTCCGGCAGACTGGTCGCCAACGACCGTATCCACTCCCTGCGGGAGCAGCGGCAGAAACTCGCTAACCCAGGCGCGATCGAGGACCGATTGCAACTCGTCTTCCCGCGCGTCCGGGCGAGCCAGAAGCACGTTTTCGCGTAGCGTGGAAGCCGGAAGCTGCGGGTTTTGTCCTACCCAGCTCAGCTGTTTGCGCCAGGCATCAGGCTCCAAATCGCACAACTCAGTTTTATTAATGCACAGCGAACCGGTGTAAGCCATAAAGCCGGAGAGTGCATTTAACAGCGAGCTTTTCCCTGAGCCACTGGTTCCGACCAGCACCACGCGCTGCCCGGCAGGCAGGGTAAAGTTGAGCGGACCTGCCAGCACTTTGCCTTCAGGTGACAGTACAGAAAAATCCTTCGCCTCAATCGTCACGGGCTCTTTGGCGTTCAGAACGATGTCACCACGCTCGGGATGCGCCAGCGGTGTTTCAAGGAAGGTTTTCAGGCTGTCGGCCGCGCCAACCGCCTGTGCTTTGGCATGGTAAAAGGTGCCAAGATCTCGCAGCGGCTGGAAAAACTCCGGAGCCAGGATCAATGCCAGGAAACCTGCTGAAAGCGTTACGGCTGTGCCGTAGTGGCCGAAATCCAGCGCGCCGAGGTAAGAAAACCCGAAGTAGACTGCCACAAGGGCAATCGACAGCGAAGTGAAGAATTCAAGCACGCCAGAGGAGAGGAATGCGAGACGCAGCACCTCCATGGTGCGCTGACGGAAATCCTGAGACGCCAGGCGAATATTTTCCGTTTCCGCTTCACCCCGGCCAAAAATACGCAGGGTTTCCATTCCGCGCAGTCGGTCAAGGAAATGGCCGCTCAGGCGGCCCAGCGCGAGGAAGTTACGTCGGTTAGCATCCGCCGCGCCCATACCGACCATCGCCATAAACAGCGGGATAAGCGGGGCGGTACCCAGCAGGATCAGCGCCGCTACCCAGTTGGTCGGGAAAATCGCAATCAGTATCAGCAGCGGTACGCAAACGGCCAGCGCCATCTGCGGCAGGTAGCGGGCGTAGTAGTCGTGCATATCGTCGATCTGTTCAAGGATCAGCGTCGCCCAGCTCCCCGCAGGTTTACCCTGGATCCAGGCTGGCCCGGCCTCCTGAAGACGATCCAGGACCTTACGGCGGATCTCGTAGCGGATATGCTGCCCGGCATGAAAACCAACGCGTTCACGCAGCCAGACTACCCACGCACGAAGGATAAAAACCAGAATCAGGACAATAAAGGGCAACAGGAGCGCTTCACGCGGAATGTTCTCCATGATCATATGATTAAGAATGCGGGCCAGCAGCCATGCCTGGGCAACAATCAACAAACCACTGACGAGTCCCAGAAGACGGGAAATCATGAGCCAGCGGCGGGAAAGAACGCTTTGCTGTTTAAGCCAGCGTGTTAACTCTTGTTGACGGGTTTTTTCCATTGCGTACTTTGCAGGTGACGTTATAAGAAATTAGACCACTGCATGTTACACGTGGGGAAAAATAAAGGCGACCTGTGGCCGCCTTTATTTACGTTTGTTACTGACTTGTAAAGATTATTTACCTTGTTCAGCCAGTCCGTCGAGGTAGCGTTCAGCGTCCAGCGCGGCCATACAGCCGGTGCCCGCAGAGGTAATCGCCTGACGATAAATATGGTCCATCACGTCGCCAGCCGCGAACACGCCCGGAATGCTGGTCTGGGTCGCGTTACCGTGAATGCCGGACTGCACTTTGATGTAGCCGTTTTCCAGCTCCAGCTGACCGTCGAAGATCGCGGTGTTCGGGCTGTGACCGATCGCCACAAACAGACCCGCCACTTCCAGCGACTCGATGTTATCGGTGTTCTGGGTATCGCGCAGACGCAGACCGGCAACGCCCATCTGGTCGCCCGTGACCTCTTCCAGGGTACGGTGGGTGTGAAGTACGATGTTGCCGCTCGCCACTTTATCCATCAGGCGTTTGATCAGGATCTTTTCCGCGCGGAAGGTGTCGCGACGGTGGATCAGGTGCACTTCAGAGGCGATGTTTGCCAGGTAGAGCGCTTCTTCCACTGCGGTGTTACCGCCACCGATCACGGCGACTTTCTGATTGCGATAGAAGAAACCGTCGCAGGTAGCGCAGGCAGATACGCCGCGGCCCTTGAACGCTTCTTCAGACGGCAGACCAAGGTAACGGGCAGAGGCGCCGGTGGCGATGATCAGCGCGTCACAGGTGTATTCGCCGCTGTCGCCCGTCAGGCGGAACGGACGGTTCTGCAGATCGACCTTATTGATGTGGTCGAACAGAATTTCAGTTTCGAATTTGGCGGCATGCTCGTGCATACGTTCCATCAGCAGCGGCCCGGTCAGGTCGTTCGGGTCCCCTGGCCAGTTTTCCACTTCGGTGGTGGTGGTCAGCTGACCGCCTTTTTCCATACCGGTGATGAGTACCGGGTGCAGGTTAGCGCGTGCAGCATAGACCGCTGCGGTATATCCCGCAGGTCCAGAACCAAGGATTAGCAGCTTACTGTGTTTGGCCGTGCCCATGAGATCCCCATTGTTGTTGGCAGACATTTGGCTGGATTGTAGGGAATTTGTTGTCGTAAAAAAAGAGCGCAGCAATTTTGATATCAATCTGTGTAATAGCCACGGACGATGAATGAGGCGCTATAACATCACTGTTTCGCCTGAAATCCGGTCGTTTATAAGGCAATAAAATGACGATTAATACCCTGCCGTAATGAATATCCGGCATGTTGTACTAAAAATCGATGTTTTGCTTTGACAATCACCTGCGCTTTTGCGAAAACATTCAAGGAAGAAAAAAAACCGCGTTAACCGTGTGCCGCATAGGCATGCACGTAAATGCCATTTTTACCGTGTCAGTGAAATCTACGCATGGCGTGGACAGACGCCATACGTGATGTCGGTGACTGCCTTCGGGCAACGGTCTTCTTACCAACAGAACCCGAATCCGCATCGCGTCTATAGCCTAATAATTCGAGTTGCATGAAGGCGGCGACGCAGCGAATCCCCGGGAGCGTACATCAGTACGTGACTGGGGTGAGCGAGGAACGCCAACGCACAGGCAACTTGAAGTATGACGGATATGATACATAACCAGGCGATGTGATGACTAACGGGTACAGGCTCTGAACAGTGATGTGCACAGGGTCCAGGCAGGAGTAGGGAAGGAATACAGAGAGACAATAATAATGGTAGATAGCAAGAAGCGCCCTGGCAAAGATCTCGACCGTATCGATCGTAACATTCTTAATGAATTGCAAAAGGATGGGCGTATTTCCAACGTCGAGCTTTCAAAACGTGTGGGACTTTCCCCGACGCCGTGCCTTGAGCGTGTGCGCCGACTGGAAAGACAGGGTTTTATTCAGGGCTATACGGCTCTGCTTAACCCGCATTATCTGGATGCCTCACTTCTGGTATTTGTTGAGATTACTCTGAATCGTGGTGCGCCGGATGTGTTTGAACAATTCAACTCCGCTGTACAAAAACTTGAAGAAATTCAAGAGTGTCATCTGGTTTCCGGTGATTTCGACTATCTGTTGAAAACCCGCGTGCCTGACATGTCCGCCTACCGTAAGCTGCTGGGTGAAACCTTGCTGCGTCTGCCGGGCGTGAACGACACCCGTACGTATGTGGTGATGGAAGAGGTTAAACAGAGCAATCGTCTGGTAATTAAGACGCGCTAACACGGAACAGGTGCAAAATCAGCGTAGTTTGATTACACTCCTGTTAATCCATACAGCAACAGTGCCGGGGAGTCCCCGGCGCTGTTGTCCGTTTTAGCAAACAGGCAGGATATGCCTGATACCTGGAGAGCCTTTCTTGAGCCAGGAATACACTGAAGACAAAGAAGTCACACTATCGAAGCTAAGCAGCGGACGTCGTCTCCTCGAGGCTTTGCTGTTAGTTATTGCCCTTTTCGCCGTCTGGCTGATGGCAGCCTTACTCAGTTTCAACCCCTCCGATCCCAGCTGGTCGCAAACCGCATGGCATGAGCCTATCCATAATTTAGGCGGTGTACCGGGTGCCTGGCTTGCGGACACGCTCTTTTTCATTTTCGGTGTGATGGCCTATACCATTCCCGTCATTATCATTGGTGGATGCTGGTTTGCCTGGCGTCATCGTCAGAATGACGACTACATCGATTACTTCGCGGTATCGCTGCGCCTGATTGGCGCGCTGGCATTGATCCTCACCTCGTGCGGGCTGGCGGCTATAAACGCCGACGATATCTGGTACTTCGCCTCCGGTGGCGTCATCGGCAGCCTGCTGAGTTCCGCCCTGCAGCCGATGCTTCACAGCAGCGGAGGTACCCTGACGCTGCTTTGCATCTGGGCCGCAGGGTTGACCCTGTTTACTGGCTGGTCGTGGGTGAGCATCGCCGAGAAGATCGGCAGCTTTATTCTCACTATCCTCACTTTCGCCAGTAACCGTACCCGCCGTGACGATACGTGGGTCGATGAAGACGAATATGAAGATGAGTACGAAGAGGAAGACGAGGCGCCGGTACAGCGTCGTGAATCTCGTCGGGCCCGTATTCTTCGTGGCGCGCTTGCGCGTCGTCAGCGCGTCGCTGAAAAATTTGCCAATCCGCTTGGGCGTAAAACAGATGCGGCGCTCTTCTCCGGCAAACGCATGGATGAAGACGAGCAGGTGGAGTACCGTGCGGCGGGTGCCGCCGTCGATCCTGATGATGTTCTGTGCTCCGGCAACCGTGCGATGCCGGGCGATTTTGACGAATACGATCCGCTGCTGAATGGTCATTCAGTGACAGAGCCGGTCGCAGCCGCTGCCGCCGCAACCACGGCAGCGCAGGCTTTTGCTGCGCCAGCGGAAGCCGTAATGCCATCCGCGCCTGTTCCTGCACCGGAGTCGGTTATCCAGCAACCTCAGGTTGACTGGCAGACTGCGCCGGGTGTTCACACCCCGGAACCTGTTATTGCGCCTGAACCAGAAAGCTATGTTCCTGTGCAGCAGGAACAATGGCAGCCGCCTTATCAGCCGGAGCCTGTGTATGAACCACAGGGGTACCCGGAATATGAGCAGCCGGTCGCACAGCCGTATGTACCGGAACCGGTTGAACCTGCGCAGCCATACGCGCAACCTGAGCCTGACGTGGCGGAAGAGGCGAAACCGTCTCGTCCACCACTGTACTACTTTGAAGAAGTGGAAGAGCGCCGCGCCCGTGAGCGCGAGCAGCTGGCAGCCTGGTATCAACCTGTGCCGGAGCCGGTGCAAGAGCCTGTCACAAAAGCGCCTTCCATTTCCGTACCGCCAGTAGATCCAACGCCTGTGGCAGAGAGCGTGAAGCAAGCCTCTGCCGCCGCCGCCGCTGCGGCACCAGTCTTTAGCCTGGCGACCGGCGGCGCGCCTCGTCCTCAGGTGAAAGAGGGCATTGGCCCGCAATTGCCTCGTCCTAATCGCGTACGTGTGCCCACGCGCCGTGAGCTGGCTTCCTACGGTATCAAGCTGCCTTCCCAGCGTATGGCCGAAGAAAAAGCGCGTGAATCGGACTATGAAGACGACGCCGATGAACTTCATCAGGATGAGCTGGCGCGTCAGTTCGCCGCGCAGCAAAATCAGCGTTACGGTGAAGAATATCAGCACGACGAGCAAATCCAGGAAGATGAAGACGATGCGGCAGAAGCGGAATTAGCCCGCCAGTTCGCCGCTACGCAGCAGCAGCGTTATTCTGGTGAACAGCCTTCGGGCGCGAACCCGTTCTCGCTGACGGATTTTGAATTCTCACCGATGAAAGATCTGGTGGATGATGGCCCTAGCGAACCGTTGTTTACGCCGAGCGTAATGCCGGACGCTGAACCCGTGCGCCAGCAGCCTGCACCTCAGGCCTACGCGCAGCAGCCACATCAGCCTGCGCCACAGCCGCCGCAGTTCCAGCAGCCTGCGCCTCAGCCGCAGGAAAGCCTTATTCACCCGCTGCTGATGCGTAACGGCGATAGCCGTCCGCTGCAGCGTCCAAGCACGCCGCTGCCGTCGCTGGATCTGTTAACGCCGCCACCGTCAGAAGTGGAGCCGGTCGATACCTTTGCGCTCGAACAAATGGCGCGTCTGGTCGAAGCCCGTCTGGCTGATTTCCGCATCAAGGCGGATGTGGTGAACTACTCACCGGGTCCGGTGATCACGCGATTCGAACTGAATCTGGCGCCAGGCGTAAAAGCAGCGCGTATTTCTAACCTGTCACGAGACCTGGCGCGTTCCCTGTCGACCGTTGCGGTACGTGTGGTGGAAGTGATCCCAGGCAAGCCGTACGTTGGCCTTGAGCTGCCGAACAAGAAACGTCAGACCGTTTACCTGCGAGAAGTGCTGGATAACACCAAGTTCCGCGATAACCCGTCCCCGCTGACCGTGGTACTGGGTAAAGATATCGCAGGCGATCCGGTGGTGGCAGATCTCGCGAAAATGCCTCACCTGCTGGTTGCCGGTACCACCGGTTCCGGTAAGTCAGTTGGCGTTAACGCCATGATCCTCAGCATGCTGTACAAAGCGCAGCCGGAAGATGTGCGTTTCATCATGATCGACCCGAAAATGCTCGAACTGTCGGTCTACGAAGGCATTCCGCATCTGCTCACGGAAGTGGTGACGGACATGAAAGACGCCGCCAACGCCCTGCGCTGGAGCGTCAATGAGATGGAACGCCGCTACAAGCTGATGTCTGCGCTGGGCGTGCGTAACCTGGCCGGTTATAACGAGAAAATCGCCCAGGCGGTGCGCATGGGACGTCCTATTCCGGATCCTTACTGGAAGCCGGGTGACAGCATGGATGCCCAGCATCCGGTGCTGGAAAAACTGCCTTATATCGTCGTGCTGGTTGATGAGTTTGCTGACCTGATGATGACCGTCGGTAAGAAAGTGGAAGAGCTGATCGCTCGTCTGGCGCAGAAAGCGCGTGCGGCGGGTATTCACCTTGTGCTGGCGACGCAGCGTCCTTCCGTGGACGTTATTACTGGTCTTATCAAAGCGAACATTCCGACGCGTATTGCGTTTACCGTATCAAGTAAAATTGACTCCCGTACCATTCTTGACCAGGGCGGCGCTGAGTCGCTGCTGGGTATGGGTGATATGCTTTACTCAGGTCCGAACTCCACCTCGCCGGTGCGTGTCCACGGTGCGTTTGTCCGCGATGAGGAAGTTCACGCTGTCGTGCAGGACTGGAAAGCGCGCGGTCGTCCACAATACGTGGACGGGATCACCTCTGACAGCGAGAGCGAAGGCGGCGGCGGTGGCTTTGACGGCGGTGAAGAGCTGGATCCGTTATTCGATCAGGCGGTTAACTTCGTGACCGAAAAACGCAAAGCGTCCATCTCTGGCGTGCAGCGTCAGTTCCGCATCGGCTACAACCGCGCGGCGCGTATCATCGAGCAGATGGAAGCGCAGGGGATTGTGAGCGAGCAGGGGCATAACGGTAACCGCGAGGTGCTGGCTCCGCCGCCGTTTGATTAACCTTCAGCGATTGCAAAGAAGGGTAAATCAGCCAAAATTAAGCATTTTCTTCTGTCGCCTGCCTTCGGGCAGGGCCAGAATAGAAGACGGAAACCCCATATCGGGAAGACGTATTTTAAGGAATAACAATGAAAAAAATCGCTATCGCCTGTGCTTTACTTACCAGTTTTGTTGCCAGCAGCGTCTGGGCTGATGCAGCCAGCGACCTTAAAAGCCGACTGGATAAAGTAAGCAGCTTCCACGCCAGCTTCACGCAAAAAGTGACTGACGGCAGCGGCAACGCGGTGCAGGAAGGCCAGGGAGATTTGTGGGTAAAACGCCCAAATCTCTTCAACTGGCACATGACCCAGCCGGATGAGAGTATCCTGGTGTCTGACGGTAAAACCCTGTGGTTCTTCAACCCGTTTGTTGAACAAGCCACGGCGACCTGGCTGAAAGATGCGACCAGCAATACGCCGTTTATGCTGATTGCCCGCAACCAGTCCAGCGACTGGCAGCAGTACAACATCAAACAAAACGGTGATGAGTTTGTCCTGACGCCGAAAGGCAGCAACGGCAATCTGAAGCAGTTCACCATTAACGTGAGCAGCAACGGCACGATCAATCAGTTCGGTGCGGTTGAGCAAGATGACCAGCGCAGCAGCTACCAGCTGAAAACGCAGCAAAACGGCGCTGTTGATGCATCGAAATTCACCTTTACCCCGCCGCAGGGCGTAACGGTGGATGACCAACGCAATAAGTAAGAGGCATGAGTGGGCAATCTGTCGCTCGATTTTTCAGATAATGCGTTTCAACCTCTGGCCGCTCGTATGCGGCCAGAAAATTTAGCGCAGTACATCGGCCAGCAGCATCTGCTGGCTGCCGGGAAACCTTTGCCACGCGCCATTGAGGCCGGGCATCTGCACTCGATGATCCTCTGGGGGCCACCAGGCACCGGTAAAACGACCCTCGCTGAAGTGATCGCCCGATATGCAAACGCGGACGTTGAGCGGATTTCTGCCGTGACCTCCGGCGTGAAGGAGATCCGCGAAGCGATCGAGCGTGCGCGGCAGAACCGCAATGCAGGACGTCGGACTATCCTCTTCGTGGACGAAGTTCACCGCTTCAACAAGAGCCAGCAGGATGCCTTCCTGCCGCATATTGAAGACGGCACGATCTTCTTCATCGGTGCCACCACGGAAAACCCATCGTTTGAACTTAACTCAGCACTTCTTTCCCGTGCGCGCGTTTACCTGCTCAAATCGCTGACTACAGACGATATCGAAAAGGTGCTCACCCAGGCGATGGATGACAAAGCGCGGGGCTACGGCGGACAAGACATCGTTCTACCGGATGAGACGCGCCTCGCGATTGCTCAGTTAGTTAACGGTGATGCGCGTCGGGCATTGAACACGCTGGAAATGATGGCCGATATGGCCGAAATGGATGATTCCGGCAAGCGGGTGCTGAAGCCTGAATTGCTCACTGAAATAGCCGGTGAGCGCAGCGCGCGTTTTGATAATAAAGGCGATCGTTTTTACGACCTGATCTCGGCGCTGCATAAGTCTGTGCGCGGTAGTGCCCCCGATGCGGCGCTCTACTGGTACGCGCGCATTATTACCGCAGGTGGCGATCCGCTGTATGTCGCACGTCGCTGCCTGGCGATTGCGTCAGAAGATGTCGGTAACGCCGACCCGCGCGCTATGCAGGTGGCTATCTCCGCCTGGGATTGTTTCACCCGCGTCGGCCCTGCGGAAGGCGAGCGTGCGATTGCGCAGGCGATTGTCTATCTGGCCTGCGCGCCGAAAAGCAATGCGGTTTATACCGCCTTCAAAGCAGCAATGTCTGATGCGCGCGAGCGGCCGGACTATGATGTGCCGGTTCATCTGCGTAACGCACCAACAAAGTTGATGAAAGAGATGGGGTACGGGCAGGAGTATCGTTACGCCCACGACGAACCCAATGCCTATGCCGCCGGAGAGGACTATTTCCCGCAGGAGATGGCACAAACCCGCTATTATCACCCCACAAACAGAGGTCTTGAGGGTAAGATTGGCGAAAAGCTCGCCTGGCTTGCCGGACAGGATCAAAATAGCCCTATAAAACGCTACCGTTAGCGCTATCGTTGCGGTAATGTTGGCATAGTATCCCTGTGGCCGCAGGCTGTGGCCACTTTTTCCTATTTTAATTCGATAAGCACAGGATAAGCATGCTCGATCCCAATCTGCTGCGTAATGAGCCAGACGCAGTCGCTGAAAAACTGGCACGCCGGGGCTTTAAGCTGGATGTAGATAAGCTGCGCGCTCTTGAAGAGCGTCGTAAAGTTCTGCAGGTACAAACTGAAAATCTGCAGGCAGAGCGTAATTCTCGATCGAAATCCATCGGCCAGGCGAAAGCGCGCGGGGAAGATATTGAGCCATTACGCCTGGAAGTGAACAAACTGGGTGAAGAGCTGGATCAGGCGAAAGCTGAACTGGACGTTCTTCAGACCGAAATTCGTGATATCGCCCTGGCTATCCCGAACATTCCTGACGACAGCGTGCCTGTCGGTAAAGATGAAAACGACAACGTTGAAGTGAAACGCTGGGGCACGCCTCGCGAGTTCGACTTCGAGGTTCGCGATCACGTGACGCTGGGCGAAATGCATGCGGGCCTGGACTTTGCGGCGGCGGTTAAGCTGACCGGTTCTCGCTTCGTGGTGATGAAAGGTCAGATTGCTCATCTGCACCGTGCGCTGGCACAGTTCATGCTGGATCTGCACACTGAACAGCATGGTTACAGCGAAACCTACGTTCCGTATCTGGTTAACCACGATACGCTGTACGGTACGGGTCAGCTGCCGAAATTTGCCGGCGATCTGTTCCACACCCGTCCGCTGGACGAGGAAGCAGACAGCAGCAACTATGCGCTGATCCCAACCGCGGAAGTGCCGCTGACTAACCTCGTGCGTGATGAAATCATCGACGAAGACGACCTGCCAATCAAACTCACTGCACACTCTCCGTGCTTCCGTTCTGAAGCAGGATCTTACGGTCGCGACACGCGCGGTCTGATCCGTATGCACCAGTTCGACAAAGTTGAAATGGTGCAGATCGTCCGTCCGGAAGAGTCTATGGACGCGCTGGAAGAGATGACCGGCCACGCTGAGAAAGTGCTGGAGCTGCTGGGTCTGCCGTACCGCCGTATGGCGCTGTGCACCGGCGACATGGGCTTTGGTGCCTGCAAAACCTTCGACCTGGAAGTCTGGGTACCAGCGCAGAACACTTACCGTGAAATCTCCTCTTGCTCTAACGTCTGGGATTTCCAGGCGCGCCGCATGCAGGCTCGCTGCCGCAGCAAGTCCGACAAGAAAACCCGTCTGGTGCACACTCTGAACGGTTCTGGTCTGGCTGTGGGTCGTACGCTGGTTGCCGTGCTGGAAAACTATCAGCAGGCAGACGGACGTATTGAGATCCCGGAAGTGCTGCGTCCCTACATGAAGGGCCAGCAGTTCATCGGCTAATAATATGTCTTAAAACAAGAAAGCGCCTCAGGGCGCTTTTTTTATGACTGCTAATTGATACGACTCAATAACCTCTCCCTCTAAAGTAGTAATACTCCTCCGAATGAAAGTCAGCATAAAAAGCTGATAACGAAGAAATTCGTTCTATATAAAACTATATAGCGGTCTGTGCCGCCTCTCTTTTCTTTGTGAGCAACCAAAGTGAGTCTTTATGAAAATCAAAGCGCCTGAAGCGTTAATGGCTGCCGAGGTCACTCGCCGTGGGTTGATGAAAACCACGGCAATTGGCGGCCTGGCTGTAGCCAGCAGCGCCTTCACGCTCCCTTTTACCCGACTAGCATCGGCGACGGATGCATTATCCCCAGCCTCAGCCCCGGAAAAAGTGGTGTGGAGTGCATGTACCGTTAACTGCGGTAGCCGTTGTCCACTGCGCATGCATGTGGTGGATGGTGAAATTAAATATGTCGAAACCGATAACACCGGGGACGATAACTATGAAGGGTTACATCAGGTTCGCGCCTGCCTGCGCGGGCGCTCCATGCGTCGCCGCGTCTATAACCCGGATCGTCTTAAATACCCGATGAAGCGTGTCGGTAAGCGTGGGGAAGGGAAGTTCGAGCGCATTAGCTGGGACGAAGCCTACGATATTATCGCGACCAACATGCAGCGTCTGATCAAAGAGTATGGCAATGAGTCCATCTACCTGAACTACGGCACCGGGACGCTCGGCGGCACGCTGACTCGCTCCTGGCCGCCGGGAAAAACGCTGGTCGCACGCCTGATGAACTGCTGCGGTGGTTATCTTAATCACTATGGTGACTACTCTTCTGCGCAGATCGCTGCTGGCCTGAACTACACCTACGGTGGCTGGGCGGACGGCAACAGCCCGTCCGATATCGAAAACAGTAAGCTGGTCGTCCTGTTCGGTAACAACCCGGGTGAAACGCGTATGAGCGGCGGCGGGGTGACTTACTACCTGGAACAGGCCCGCGCCAAATCCAATGCCCGCATGATCATCATCGATCCGCGCTACACCGACACTGGTGCCGGACGTGAAGACGAGTGGATCCCAATCCGTCCGGGTACCGATGCGGCGCTGGTCTCAGCGCTGGCATGGGTGATGATCACCGAAAACCTCGTCGATCAGCCTTTCCTGGATAAATACTGCGTCGGCTATGACGAGAAAACGCTGCCCGCCAGCGCGCCTGCGAATGGCCACTATAAGGCGTATATTCTCGGACAGGGCAGCGACGGCGTGGCGAAAACGCCAGAGTGGGCGTCCACCATCACCGGGATACCGGCTGAGCGTATTGTTCAGCTGGCGCGCGAGATTGGCTCAGCCAAACCGGCCTACATCAGCCAGGGCTGGGGGCCGCAGCGTCACGCCAATGGCGAAATCGCGACCCGTGCCATCTCCATGCTCTCTATTTTGACCGGCAACGTCGGTGTTCACGGCGGGAATACCGGCGCCCGTGAAGGCTCGTATTCGCTGCCGTTTGAACGCATGCCGACGCTGGACAACCCCGTGCAGACCAGCATCTCCATGTTTATGTGGACGGATGCAATCGAACGTGGTCCTGAGATGACCGCGCTGCGCGACGGGGTGCGTGGCAAAGACAAGCTGGATGTGCCAATCAAGATGATCTGGAACTATGCCGGCAACTGTCTTATCAACCAGCACTCCGAAATCAACCGTACCCATGAAATCCTGCAGGATGACAAGAAGTGCGAAATGATTGTGGTGATTGACTGCCACATGACATCGTCGGCGAAATATGCCGATATCCTGCTGCCGGACTGTACCGCGTCAGAGCAGATGGATTTCGCCCTGGATGCTTCCTGCGGCAACATGTCCTACGTGATCTTTACCGACCAGGCCATTAAACCGCGCTTCGAGTGCAAAACCATCTATGAGATGACTTCTGAGCTGGCGAAGCGTCTTGGCGTAGAGCAGCAGTTTACCGAGGGGAGGACGCAGGAAGGGTGGATGCGCCATCTGCACGAGCTCTCTCGTAACGCTATCCCTGACCTGCCGGACTTCGACACCTTCCGCAAGCAGGGGATGTATAAACAGCGCGATCCGGAAGGGCATCACGTGGCGTACAAAGCCTTCCGCAAAGACCCGCAGGCTAACCCGCTGACCACACCGTCGGGCAAAATCGAAATTTACTCCGAAGAGCTGGCAAAAATTGCCTCCACCTGGGAGCTACCGGAAGGGGATGTCATCGATCCACTGCCAATCTACACGCCGGGTTTCGAAAACTACAACGATCCGCTTACCGCGAAATTCCCGCTGCAGCTGACCGGTTTCCATTACAAGGCCCGCGTCCACTCAACCTACGGTAACGTCGATGTGCTGAAAGCCGCGTGCCGCCAGGAGATGTGGATCAACCCGATGGATGCCAAAGCACGTGGAATCAACAATGGTGACCGCGTACGCATCTTCAATGGTCGTGGTGAGGTACATATCGAAGCCAAAGTCACTCCGCGCATGATGCCTGGCGTTGTCGCGCTGGGAGAGGGGGCCTGGTATAACCCGGATGCAAACCGCATTGACCAGGCGGGCAGTATTAACGTACTGACCACACAGCGGCCGTCGCCACTGGCGAAGGGCAACCCGTCCCACACGAACCTTGTTCAGGTTGAAAAGGTGTAAGGAGTAACCGATGACAACCCAGTATGGATTTTTTATTGATTCCAGCCGCTGCACAGGGTGTAAAACCTGCGAGCTGGCCTGCAAAGATTACAAAGACCTGACGCCGGACGTGAGCTTCCGCCGTATTTACGAATACGCCGGTGGCGACTGGCAGGAAGATAACGGCGTCTGGCATCAGAACGTCTTTGCCTACTACCTGTCAATTGCCTGCAACCACTGCGAAGATCCGGCTTGTACCAAAGTCTGTCCGAGCGGTGCGATGCACAAGCGTGAAGACGGCTTTGTGGTGGTGGACGAAGATGTCTGCATCGGCTGCCGCTATTGCCACATGGCGTGTCCGTACGGTGCGCCGCAGTACAACGAAGCAAAAGGCCATATGACCAAGTGCGACGGCTGCCACTCCCGCGTGGCCGACGGTAAAAAACCGATCTGCGTGGAATCCTGCCCGCTGCGCGCGCTGGACTTTGGCCCGATTGAAGAGCTGCGTAAAAAACATGGCCAGCTTGCTGCCGTTGCGCCGCTGCCGTCCGCGCACTTCACGAAGCCAAGCATTGTGATTAAACCTAATGCCAACAGCCGTCCTACAGGTGATACCACCGGCTATCTGGCAAACCCGAAGGAGGTGTGAGATGGGAAGTGGATGGCATGAATGGCCGCTGATGATCTTCACGGTCTTTGGGCAGTGTGTTGCGGGTGGCTTTATTGTGCTCGCGCTGGCGCTGTTGAAGGGTAATCTCAACGCTGAACAGCAGCAGCGTCTGGTGCTGAGCATGTTTGGCCTGTGGGTACTGATGGGGCTTGGCTTTATCGCTTCTACGCTGCACCTCGGTTCACCAATGCGCGCGTTCAACTCTCTTAACCGCGTAGGCGCATCGTCCCTCAGTAACGAGATTGCCAGTGGGGCGATTTTCTTTGCTGTCGGCGGGCTGGGCTGGCTGCTGGCCGCGCTGAAGAAATTGCCTGCGGCGCTGCGTAGCCTGTGGCTGATTGTGACGATGGTGCTGGGCGTGGTGTTCGTGTGGATGATGGTGCGTGTCTATAACACCATCGATACTGTCCCAACCTGGTACAGCGTCTGGACACCGATGAGCTTCTTCCTGACGATGTTTATTGGCGGGCCGCTGCTGGGCTACCTGCTGCTGCGCGTGGCGGGTGTGGATGGCTGGGCAATGCGTTTGCTGCCTGCCGTTTCGCTACTGGCTTTGGTCGTGAGCGCTGTGGTTGCTCTGATGCAAGGGGCGGAGCTGGCAACGATTCACAGTTCGATTCAGCAGGCATCTGCCCTGGTCCCGGATTACGGTTCTCTGATGGCCTGGCGCATCGTTCTGCTGGCCGCGGCGCTGGTATTCTGGATCGCCCCTCAGCTTAAAGGTTATCAGCCCGCGCTGCCGCTGCTGTCACTGGCCTTTGTGCTGGTACTGGCGGGTGAACTGATTGGCCGCGGTGTGTTCTACGGGTTGCATATGACCGTTGGTATGGCTATCGCCAGTTAGCGTTGTATTTAGTTCTATCAAGTCGGGCCCGAGCGCCCGGCTTTTCTTTTTTCAATCATGAAATTTTTCGACTGTCGTTTTGTTTTAATTTCGGGCATTAATAAATAAAAACAGAGACATAATTAATATCTATAGCAGGCGTGGCATTAGCAGGATAAGTTTTTTAAATCGACAGGGATCATATTGTGCGTGGCGCTTAAATCAGTGGATTGACTTTGTTTTTGCCAGTGGCATGATGCGCACGAAATCTGAACTTCCTCACGGTTTTTAATCCATGACCACCTATACCCGGCCAGTGCTTCTGTTGCTCTGTGGCCTGCTTCTGTTGACCCTGGCGATCGCAGTGTTAAATACGCTCGTCCCGCTGTGGCTCGCCCATGAAAACTTACCGACCTGGCAGGTGGGCATGGTCAGCTCGTCCTTTTTTACCGGGAACCTGCTGGGCACATTATTAACCGGTAGCCTGATTAAGCGTTTTGGCTTTAATCGCAGCTATTATCTGGCTTCGCTGATTTTTGCCGCCGGATGTGCCGGGCTGGGACTGATGGTTGGTTTCTGGAGCTGGATGGCATGGCGCTTTATCGCTGGCGTAGGCTGCGCGATGATTTGGGTGGTGGTTGAAAGTGCGCTGATGTGCAGCGGCACATCACGTAACCGCGGACGCCTGCTGGCGGCCTATATGATGGTTTACTACGTCGGCACCGTGCTGGGACAACTGATGGTCAGCAAGCTGCCAACCGACCTGATGAGCGTTCTGCCGTGGGTTACGGGCATGGTGCTCGCCGCAATCCTGCCGCTGCTGTTTACGCGCATTGTGAACCAGAACAGCGAGCATCAGGAAGCGACCCACATCTGGCCGATGCTGAGGCTGCGTCATGCGCGCCTGGGGATTAACGGCTGTATTATTTCCGGGATTGTGCTGGGTTCACTCTATGGCCTGATGCCGCTCTACCTGAATCATCAGGGCGTGAGCGATTCCGGAATAGGGTTCTGGATGGCGGTGATGGTCAGCGCCGGGATTGTAGGGCAGTGGCCTATTGGTCGTTTGGCTGACCGCTTTGGTCGCCTGCTGGTGCTGCGCGTTCAGGTCTTCGTGGTGATCATGGGATGCCTTGCGATGCTCAGCAATGCCGCCATGGCACCGGCCCTGTTTATACTTGGGGCTGCGGGCTTTACGCTCTATCCTGTTGCGATGGCCTGGGCCTGTGAGAAAGTTGAACATCACCAGCTGGTGGCGATGAACCAGGCGTTGTTACTGAGCTATACCATCGGCAGTTTATTAGGGCCGACGTTTACCGCGATGCTGATGCAGAATTATTCCGATAACCTGCTGTTTATCATGATCGCCAGCGTATCGTTTATTTATCTCTTAATGCTGCTGCGCAAAGCGGGCGAGCACCCAACGCCAGTGGCACATGCCTGATTAAATAAAAGCCTGTCGATGACAGGCTTTTTTGTCCCCATCACAACTAAGAGTTTTACTTATTGTGTGTTTATCTCACCAGGCGATAATTCACAGGAGTCCTACCACAATAAGGCAGCCATCATGTCTATTCGTCGTTTTTCCACTACTGCGCTTGCCGTAGTATTGTCTTTAACGTTTGCAACCGCTCCGGTCATGGCTAATCCTGGAAATGGGAATGGCGGTGGTCACGGAAACGGTGGCGGACAAGGTAATAGCGGCAATCATGGCAACGGGAATTCTGGTGACCATGGTAATAAGCAAAATAACGGTAAGGATAATCCGGGAAAATCGGATAAGAGCTTCAAAAACAGCAAAGATGTCAGTAATGATGTCGACGTTCGCGTGAGCTTCGATCATGCCCGCCATCTGGCACTGAATTACGGCTTAACGGGCTATGATTCTCTGCCTCCGGGGATCGCAAAAAACCTGGCGCGCGGTAAACCACTGCCTCCGGGCATTGCGAAGAAAACTGTGCCAGCGTCTATGCTGGGCCAACTTCCTTCTTATCCGGGCTATGAATGGCGGGTGGTGGGGGATGACCTGGTCTTAATCGCATTGAGTACCGCGATTGTGACCTCCGTTATTAACGGCGTCTTCAAATAGAATATAGAAAAGGCCCGGTTTACCGGGCCTTTTGTTTAATACATCACCTTGTGGCCGTACTGTTCAAGAATACCTTTGACGCGTTCCATGGTCTCTTTTTTCGGCGGCTTCACGCCATCAAGCTTATATTCTTCACCCATCGCCACCCATTTGTGTTTACCGAGTTCGTGATAGGGCAGAAGCTCAATTTTCTCCACGTTGCCCATATCACGGGTAAATTCGCCCAGACGGTGCGCGGAATCATCATCATCTGACCAGCCCGGCACGACCACATAGCGGATCCAGGTTTTGATTCCTTTGTCGGCAATGTATTTGGCAAATTCCAGCGTACGATGGTTGGAGACGCCAACCAGGTTCTGGTGGATCTCATCATTCATCTGTTTGAGATCGAGCATGACCAGATCGGTCACTTCGAGCAGTTCATCAATAACCGGATCGTAGCGGCGTACAAAGCCATTGGTGTCGAGACAGGTATGGATGCCTTCCTTGCGGCAGGCACGGAACCAGTCGCGGACAAATTCAGCCTGCAGGATGGCCTCGCCGCCGGACGCGGTGACACCGCCGCCGGACGCGTTCATAAAGTGGCGGTAGGTCACCACCTCTTTCATCAGATCTTCAACGGTGACTTCTTTACCGCCATGCGTATCCCAGGTGTCACGGTTATGGCAGTACAGGCAGCGCATCAGGCAGCCCTGGAAAAAGGTGATAAAGCGGATGCCCGGGCCATCGACGGTGCCACAGGATTCAAAGGAGTGAATGCGACCAATAATTGACATTGCGGTGATATCTCCAGCATCGGCCCGTCCGGGGCCTGTGTATGCACAGCTCAAAACCGGCTGTGTTAAGTCTGTTTTGGCTGTTATCCATTAAGTATAGATAGCGGACAAAAGAGACTGAGATGGAGAGGGTGCTAAAAAGGCCCCACTGACGTGGAGCCTTTATTGTACGCTTTTTAACGCGTGATTTCAGTCAATTCCAGTTAGATGGACTGAGTGAAAGTACGGGTGATAACGTCCTGCTGCTGTTCTTTAGTCAGGGAGTTAAAACGTACTGCGTAGCCAGATACGCGGATGGTCAGCTGAGGATATTTCTCAGGGTGTTCCATCGCGTCGAGCAGCATTTCACGGTTCATTACGTTCACGTTCAGGTGCTGACCACCTTCGATGGACGCTTCGTGGTGGAAGTAACCATCCATCAGACCCGCGAGGTTAGTTTTACGCACTTCGTCGTCTTTACCCAGCGCGTTTGGCACGATAGAGAAGGTATAAGAGATACCATCTTTCGCGTAAGCAAACGGCAGTTTAGCAACGGAGGTCAGAGAGGCAACTGCACCTTTCTGGTCACGACCGTGCATTGGGTTAGCACCTGGGCCGAATGGCGCGCCAGCACGGCGACCGTCTGGGGTGTTACCGGTTTTCTTACCATACACAACGTTAGAGGTGATGGTCAGAACAGACTGAGTCGGGATAGCGTTACGGTAAGTCGTCAGTTTCTGAATTTTCTTCATGAAACGTTCTACCAGGTCAACCGCCATGTCATCAACGCGAGAGTCGTTGTTACCAAACTGCGGGTATTCACCTTCGATTTCGAAGTCTACAGCCAGGCCGTCTTCGTCACGAATTGGTTTAACTTTCGCATATTTGATTGCAGACAGGGAGTCAGCTGCAACGGACAGACCCGCGATACCACATGCCATAGTGCGAACCACGTCACGGTCGTGCAGCGCCATCAGAGAGGCTTCGTAGCTGTACTTGTCGTGCATGTAGTGGATAACGTTCAGCGCAGTGACGTACTGTTTAGCCAGCCAGTCCATGAAGTGATCCATACGATCCATCACTTCGTCGAAGTTCAGAACGTCGCCTTTGATCGGCTCAGACTTAGGACCAACCTGCATTTTCAGTTTTTCATCAACGCCGCCGTTGATTGCGTACAGCATGGTTTTCGCCAGGTTTGCACGCGCACCGAAGAACTGCATTTGTTTACCAACAACCATTGGGCTTACGCAGCAAGCGATAGCGTAATCGTCGTTGTTGAAGTCCGGACGCATCAGGTCATCGTTCTCGTACTGCAGAGAAGAGGTATCGATAGACACTTTAGCGGCGAATTTCTTGAAGTTCAGAGGCAGTTTTTCAGACCACAGAACGGTGATGTTCGGCTCCGGAGAAGGACCCATGGTGTACAGGGTATTCAGGAAGCGGAAGCTGTTTTTGGTTACCAGAGTACGGCCGTCAACGCCCATACCACCGATTGATTCTGTTGCCCAGATTGGGTCACCAGAGAACAGTTCATCGTATTCAGGGGTACGCAGGAAGCGAACCATACGCAGTTTCATGACCAGGTGGTCAATCATTTCCTGAGCGTCTTGCTCGGTGATTTTGCCTGCTTTGATATCACGTTCGATGTACGCATCCAGGAAGGTGGATACGCGACCGAAGGACATTGCTGCACCGTTCTGAGACTTAACCGCGGCCAGGTAGCCGAAGTAGGTCCACTGGATAGCTTCCTGAGCGTTGGTAGCAGGACCAGAGATATCGCAGCCATATTTAGCCGCCATCTCTTTGATCTGACCCAGTGCACGGTGCTGTTCAGCGATTTCTTCACGCAGACGGATAGTCGCTTCCAGGTTTACGCCGTTTTCCAGGTCAGACTGCAGGGAAACGAACTGTGCGTATTTGTCTTTCAGCAGGAAGTCGATACCGTACAGCGCAACGCGACGGTAGTCACCGATGATACGGCCACGGCCATACGCATCTGGCAGACCGGTCAGAACGCCAGATTTACGGCAGTTCAGAATGTCTTTGGTGTAAACATCGAATACACCCTGGTTGTGGGTTTTGCGGTATTCGGTGAAGATTTTTTTCAGCATTGGGTCCAGCTCGCGGTTATACGCTTTGCAGGAACCTTCAACCATTTTGATGCCACCGAACGGGATGATTGCGCGTTTCAGTGGTGCTTCAGTCTGCAGACCAACGATTTTCTCAAGGGCTTTGTTGATGTAGCCAGCATCGTGAGAAGTGATGGTGGATGCAACGGAGGTGTCAAAATCAACTGGCGCGTGAGTGCGGTTTTCCAGTTTAACGCCTTCCATTACGCTGTCCCACAGCTTGGTGGTCGCGTCAGTTGCGCCAGCCAGGAAGGATTCGTCACCTTCATACGGGGTATAGTTTTTCTGAATGAAGTCACGTACGTTTACTTCATTCTGCCAGTCACCTTTCGCAAAACCTTCCCAGGCTGTGGCTAACTTTTCATTAAGCTCGGACATGTAACACCTACCTTCTTAAGTGGATTTTTTATTTACTGCCTGAGACAACCATTAATGATGGTCGTCGCCACGCAGGTAAATGACCCAGTATGTCAACCCAACTAACAGACCCCCACCGATAATGTTCCCGATAGTGACAGGGATCAGGTTATCAGTAATGAAGTTCATGATAGTCAGGTGAGAGAAACTTTCCGGATTTGAACCAACTGCGGTCCAGAACTCCGGGCTCGCAAAGTTGCGGATAACAATCCCCATTGGGATCATAAACATATTCGCAATACTGTGCTCGAAGCCGCTCGCAACAAACATCGCAACCGGTAGAACCATAATCATGGCTTTGTCCATCAGGCTACGACCCGAGTAGCTCATCCAGACGGCCAGGCAGACCATCAGGTTTGCGAGGATGCCGAGAGCAACAGCTTCGATAAATGTATGGTGCATTTTGTGGTCAGCGGTTTGCAGGACGTTAAGCCCCCAACCACCGTTGGCGGTCATGTACTCGCCAGAGAGCCACATCAACAGAACAAAGAGCAGACAGCCAATCAGGTTACCAACATAGACGTTTAGCCAGTTGCGTGCCAGTTGACCCCAGGTAATTCTTCCGCTGGCTTTCGCCACAACAATCAGCACCGTAGAGGTGAAGAGGTCGGCGCCGCAGATGACGCAAAGAATCAGACCCAGTGAGAAGCAAATGCCGCCAATCAGTTTGGCCATGCCGAAAGGCATCCCGGCAGTACCGGTGGTGGCAGTGATGTAGAAGACGAAAGCGATTGAGATGAACACACCGGCCGTGATCGCCAGATAGAACGTCTTCATCGGGTGTTTCGTTGCTTTATAGACACCCGCTTCTTCGGCAACTTTGGCCATTGCAGCTGGGAGTAAAAGATCAAAAGGGTTGTCAGCTTTCACACTAACTCTCTCTTTATTAAGTCGGCGACGAGATACTAACAAAGCATTATAGAAGAGAAATTGATATAGATCATATCTCGCCTGGCTTATAGGCCCGCAGTGTGTATGGATTTACAGCGAATGCGGAGTAAGTATTTGATTATCCGTATAAAAATAAATTTTAAAAGTTATGAAAAGAGTTGAATTTTTTCGTTAGGCCTCCTGTAAAACAGTTAATTAAAATGGAGTATTTACCACAAAAAGTAACAGTCCAGCCTGGGTAAGTATTATTATATTTACCCGTAATTAACTTAATTATTACAATCAAACGTCATTACCGAAAAAATAAAAAAAAGGGGCAATGAAATTGCCCCGTAATATAGCCCAGACGATTGGATACGCCTACATCTGGTAATGTTATGTGCGCTTATTTTGACCAGTAAGCGGCTTTTGCCTTCTGTAATTTTTCATACGCTTTCAGCAGCGACTGATGCGCCGGGAAGGCTTTCAGATCGCTATCAACAGCCTGCAGGCCATAGAACGGCTCTTCGCCGCTCAGCGCCGCGCTGGCTGCTTCGACGGCATCTGCACCGTACATACGAACAAAGGCATTCAAGTACTGCAGAGGTTCACGGTCCTCTTCCTGAGCGAGCAGCAACAGCGTCTGAAGACAGCGGTAGTAGTTGGTGCGCTCGGCTGAGAAGACGGACTGGTTGAATTCCATTGTCCACTCGGTCCAGGCCAGGGCCTGATCCAGATCGCCACCCGCAAGAGCCAGCATCGCTTTCAGCTCACCAATACGCAGGGTGTACCAGCCGTTGTCTTTACCGGTCGCCAGACCCAGCAGTTCACGCACGCGGGTGAAGTCATCGTGGCCTTCTTCGTCCAGTTGGGCGATCAGGTTCAGATAATCTTCTTTCTCCCACTCGCTGCCCGGCAGAGCCAGCAGCGTTTCGCGCAGGTGCGCGCCCATGCTGTTATTCGCCAGCCACAGATCTTCAGCCGGGTAGATGTCGGACATGCCAGGAACGATAATGCGGCACGCGTAGACGCCCAGATGTTCGTAGTCAGCAATATAGACGTCCTGGTCTTCCGCTTTGAAGATTGCCATCAGCGTGGCGAACTCTTCTTCCGTGGTACCGGCAAAACTCCAGTCCACGAACGGATAATCTGCATCCTGCTTAAACATGTCCCAGGAGATCAAACCGCTGGAGTCGATGAAGTGGGTTTCGAGGTTGGTATGCTCGGCCACTTCTTCATCGTCAAAGGTTGGCGGGGTGAACACGTCGAGATCTTTCAGGCTACGGCCCTGCAGCAGCTCGGTGACGGTACGCTCCAGCGCCACGCCGAAGTCCGGGTGCGCGCCGAATGAGGCGAAGCAGGTGCCGTTGGTTGGGTTAAACAGCACGACGCAGATAACGGGATATTTGCCGCCCAGCGAGCCGTCATAGGCAAAGATTGGGAAACCTTCTGCTTCCAGCTTAGCGATGGATTCCACCACGCCCGGATAGCGCGCCAGCACGTCGGCCGGAATTTCAGGCAGGCTAATGGATTCGGCGATGATGCGGTTTTTGATGTGACGTTCGAAGACTTCAGACAGACCCTGAACGCGCGCTTCATTGCGGGTGTTACCAGCGGACATACCGTTAGATACATACAGGTTGCCGACGATGTTCATCGGGATGTAAACGGTCTTTTCGTCAGACTGGCGGGTAAACGGCAGGGCGCAGATACCGCGCTCCTCGTTACCGGACTGCAGATCGATCAGCATGCTGGCAGTCAGTTCGTTATCTGGATCGTAGAACGCACGCAGGCGCGCGTCGAGAATGCCTTCCGGCAGTTCGTCGTCTTCAGTCAGCGGGAACCATTTTTCGTTCGGATAGTGAACGAACGGGCCGTTAGCGATGGTTTCGCCCAGCCAGAAGTCAGCGAAGAAATAGTTGGTGGACAGACGCTCAAAATACTCACCCAGCGCAGAGGCCAGTGCCGCTTTTTTTGTCGCGCCTTTACCGTTGGTAAAGCACAGGGCACAGTCTTTATCGCGAATATGCACGGACCAGACATGCGGCACCGGATTAAGCCAGGAGGCTTCTTCGATGTTAAAACCCAGGTCGGTCAGTTTCTGCTGGAAGCGAGCGATGGAATCTTCCAGAGCGGCGTCTTTGCCGGGGATAAACGTTTGAGTCATGGCGTTCACTTTTATCGTACGTAAAGCGCGCAATGATACGGGTTTTGCGTGACGGGTGCTATCTTCGGCGAAAATAAAAGGCTGGGCTATGCTTAGTGGCAGTAACTGACTGTTAAGGCATAGAAAAATGAAAGCATTTGATCTCCAGCGGATGGCGTTTGATAAAGTTCCTCCTGAGTTTTTGGGCGAAGTGGCGCTGCGCAGCCTGTATACCTTCGTACTCGTCTTCCTGTTTCTTAAAATCACTGGCCGTCGCGGCGTGCGGCAGATGTCGCTCTTTGAAGTGTTGATCATCCTGACGCTGGGGTCAGCGGCGGGGGACGTCGCCTTTTATGACGATGTGCCTATGGTGCCGGTGTTTATCGTTTTTGTCTCACTGGCGCTACTTTACCGTCTTGTGATGTGGCTGATGTCGAAAAGCGAAAAGCTGGAAGATCTGCTTGAAGGGAAGCCGGTCGTTATCGTCGAGGACGGACAGTTGGCCTGGGAAAACGTGCAAAGCGCCAATATGACCGAGTTTGAGTTCTTTATGGAGCTACGCCTGAACAGCGTTGAACAGCTCGGGCAGGTGCGGCTGGCGATCATGGAAACCAACGGGCAGATCAGCGTCTATTACTATTCTGACGACGAGGTGAAGCCGGGACTGTGTATCCTGCCGGATATGCTGATTGAGCGTTTCAGAACGGTACCTGAAGCGGGCGAATATGCCTGCGTGAGATGCAGCCACGTAGTTGCGATGCTGCCGGGGGATCGTCAACTATGCCCTCGCTGTGCAAATCCGGAATGGACGAAGGTTAGCCGGGCTAAACGCATCACCTGACAGCCATTTTGTCGGTTTTGTCTTAGCGAGGCGGCAGATTGTTTTGTGTGACGCAGGACACATTTCACGGGTCATAAGTTTTAGACATTGCGGCGCGTGTCACTGAATGATAAAACCGATATCCACAGTTATAACTTATGGCTTTTAGCGTGGTGAGGGGAAATGGCTCAAGTCTTTAATTTCAGTTCAGGTCCGGCGATGTTACCGGCAGACGTGCTTAAACAGGCTCAACAGGAACTTTGTGACTGGAATGGTCTCGGTACGTCGGTGATGGAAATCAGCCACCGGGGTAAAGAGTTTATTCAGGTGGCGGAAGAGGCAGAAAAGGATTTTCGCGATCTGCTGAATATCCCCTCGAACTACAAAGTATTGTTCTGTCACGGCGGTGGACGTGGTCAGTTTGCGGGCATTCCACTCAACCTGCTGGGTGACAAAACCACCGCTGATTACGTTGATGCGGGCTACTGGGCGGCCAGTGCGGTAAAAGAAGCGCACAAATACTGCACGCCGAATGTTATCGATGCCAAAGTGACCGTTGACGGTCTGCGTGCCGTAACGCCGATGAGTGAGTGGAAACTTTCCCGTGATGCGGCTTATCTGCACTACTGCCCGAACGAAACCATCGACGGCATCGCTATCCACGAAGAGCCAAACTTTGGTGATAACGTGGTGGTTACCGCGGATCTCTCTTCGACCATCCTTTCCACGCCGCTGGATGTCAGCCGTTATGGTGTGATTTACGCTGGCGCACAGAAAAATATCGGTCCTGCTGGTCTGACGATTGTTATCGTACGTGAAGACCTGCTGGGTAAAGCGCATAAATCCTGCCCGTCGATTCTCGATTACACCGTCCTGAACGATAACGATTCCATGTTCAACACCCCACCAACGTTTGCCTGGTATCTTTCCGGCCTGGTCTTCAAATGGCTGAAGCACAACGGCGGTGTGGCGCAGATGGACAAAATTAATCAGCAGAAAGCCGAACTGCTGTATGGCGTGATCGACAAAAGCGATTTCTACCGCAACGATGTGGCCATCGCTAACCGTTCCCGCATGAACGTGCCGTTCCAGCTGGCCGACAGCAACCTGGATAAAGCCTTCCTGGATGAGTCCTTCGCTGCGGGTCTGCACGCGCTGAAAGGCCACCGTGTGGTGGGCGGCATGCGTGCCTCCATCTACAACGCTATGCCGCTTGAAGGCGTCAAAGCGCTGACCGATTTCATGATCGACTTCGAACGTCGTCACGGTTAATTTGCTGTTATTCACCCCCGCAGTATCCCTGCGGGGTTTTTATTATGTTGAGTTGAGAGTTTAGTTTTCATGGAATCCCTGACGTTACAACCTATCGCGCGGGTAGATGGCACCATCAATCTGCCTGGTTCAAAAAGTGTCTCGAACCGCGCTCTGCTGCTGGCAGCTCTGGCAAACGGCACCACCGTCCTCACAAATCTGCTGGACAGTGATGACGTGCGCCATATGCTCAATGCACTGAAAGCGTTGGGCGTTCATTACACTCTCTCTGACGATCGTACCCGTTGTGAAGTAACCGGCAACGGCGGCGCATTACGTTCCGCTGAAGAGCTTGAGCTGTTTCTGGGTAACGCGGGTACTGCAATGCGTCCGCTGGCGGCAGCCCTGTGTCTGGGCAGCAACAATATTGTGCTGACCGGCGAACCGCGTATGAAAGAGCGTCCGATTGGCCATCTGGTCGATGCCTTACGCCAGGGCGGCGCGCAGATTGACTATCTGGAGCAGGAAAACTATCCACCACTGCGTCTGCGCGGTGGTTTTACCGGCGGTAACGTTGAGGTGGACGGCAGCGTTTCCAGCCAGTTCCTGACGGCACTGCTGATGACCGCGCCGCTGGCACCGCAGGATACGGTGATCGCGATTAAAGGCGATCTGGTTTCTAAACCGTACATTGATATCACGCTGCACCTGATGAAAACCTTCGGCGTTGAGGTGGAAAACCAGTCTTATCAGCGCTTCGTGGTGCGCGGGGCACAGCAGTACCAGTCTCCGGGCAACTACCTGGTTGAAGGGGATGCATCATCCGCGTCCTACTTCCTGGCCGCGGGTGCGATTAAAGGCGGCACGGTAAAAGTGACCGGCATTGGGCGCAACAGCGTGCAGGGCGACATCCGTTTCGCTGACGTACTGGAAAAAATGGGCGCGGTTGTTACCTGGGGCGATGACTTTATCTCCTGTACCCACGGCGAGCTGAATGCCATCGACATGGACATGAACCATATCCCGGATGCGGCGATGACCATCGCCACGGCGGCGCTGTTTGCCAAAGGCACTACCACGCTGCGTAATATCTACAACTGGCGCGTAAAAGAGACGGACCGCCTGTTCGCGATGGCGACCGAGCTGCGTAAGGTCGGCGCAGAGGTGGAAGAGGGCGAAGACTACATTCGCGTGACCCCGCCGGCAAAACTGCAGTTTGCGGAAATCGGCACCTATAACGATCACCGTATGGCGATGTGCTTCTCGCTGGTGGCGCTGTCCGACACGCCTGTGACCATTCTTGATCCGAAATGTACGGCGAAAACGTTCCCGGACTACTTCGAGCAGCTGGCGCGCATTAGCACGCTGGCCTGATACCCTCATGCCGCATCCTCCGATGCGGCATTTCCTTACGCTTCCTGACGAACACTCCCGCTCATTTCTTCTACACTCTGCTTCTATCATTCTGTAATTTGCACGCAAAGGTAACAGTTGCGCACGTTGGCGCGTATAATGCGCGGCGTTCATGTAAACGGTATGCCTTATTTAAGGAGAAAAAGATGACGGCACTTGCCCCGGTAATCACCATTGATGGGCCTAGTGGCGCAGGGAAAGGTACTCTGTGCAAAGCGATGGCAGAAGCATTGCAATGGCATCTTTTAGATTCGGGAGCAATCTATCGCGTGCTGGCTCTGGCTGCGCTGCATCACCATGTGGATGTCGCCTCTGAAGAAGCGCTGGTACCGCTGGCTGCGCATCTGGATGTGCGTTTTGTTTCGACTGATGGCAACCTTGAAGTGATCCTGGAAGGAGAGGACGTCAGCGGGGAAATTCGTACTCAGGAAGTCGCTAACGCGGCCTCCCAGGTCGCGGCCTTCCCGCGCGTTCGCGAAGCCTTGCTGCGCCGCCAGCGTGGTTTCCGTGAAGCCCCGGGTCTGATCGCTGACGGACGTGATATGGGAACGGTGGTATTCCCTGATGCGCCAGTGAAAATTTTCCTCGACGCCTCTTCGGAAGAACGTGCGCAACGCCGCATGCTTCAGTTGCAGGAAAAGGGGTTTAGTGTTAACTTTGATCGCCTTTTATCCGAGATAAAAGAGCGCGATGACCGCGATCGTAACCGCGCCGTTGCCCCACTTGTTCCTGCAGAAGATGCATTAGTGCTGGATTCAACCAGTTTAACTATTGAGCAAGTGATTGAAAAAGCGCTACAATATGCGCGCCAGAAACTGGCACTCGCGTAATCGCGACCGATTTAGTAGTACCCCCGCTGCAATGGATTGACGGCGGGTATGTGAAACAACCCCATCCGGCACGGAGCCAGGTGGACGTTATCTTAACCTGAAGATTAAACATGACTGAATCTTTTGCTCAACTATTTGAAGAATCCTTAAAAACAATCGAAACCCGTCCGGGTTCCATCGTTCGTGGTGTTGTTGTTGCTATCGACAAAGACGTAGTACTGGTTGACGCCGGTCTGAAATCTGAGTCCGCCATTCCGGCAGAGCAGTTCAAAAACGCCCAGGGCGAGCTGGAAATCCAGGTCGGTGACGAAGTTGACGTTGCTCTGGATGCAGTGGAAGACGGCTTCGGTGAAACCCTGCTGTCCCGTGAGAAAGCTAAGCGTCACGAAGCTTGGATCACGCTGGAAAAAGCTTACGAAGAAGCTGAAACTGTGGTCGGTGTTATCAACGGCAAAGTTAAAGGCGGCTTCACTGTTGAGCTGAATGGTATTCGTGCGTTCCTGCCAGGTTCACTGGTAGACGTTCGTCCAGTCCGTGACACCCTGCACCTCGAAGGCAAAGAGCTTGAGTTCAAAGTAATCAAGCTGGACCAGAAGCGTAACAACGTTGTTGTATCCCGTCGTGCCGTTATCGAATCCGAAAACAGCGCAGAACGCGATCAGCTGCTGGAAAACCTGCAGGAAGGCATGGAAGTCAAAGGTATCGTTAAGAACCTCACTGACTACGGCGCATTCGTTGACCTGGGCGGCGTTGATGGCCTGCTGCACATCACCGACATGGCGTGGAAACGCGTTAAGCACCCAAGCGAAATCGTGAACGTTGGCGACGAAATCACTGTTAAAGTGCTGAAGTTCGACCGTGAACGTACTCGTGTATCCCTCGGCCTGAAACAGCTGGGCGAAGATCCATGGGTCGCTATCGCTAAGCGTTACCCAGAAGGTACTAAACTGACTGGTCGCGTTACCAACCTGACTGACTACGGCTGCTTCGTTGAAATCGAAGAAGGCGTTGAAGGCCTGGTGCACGTTTCCGAAATGGACTGGACCAACAAAAACATCCACCCATCCAAAGTTGTTAACGTTGGTGATGTAGTGGAAGTGATGGTTCTGGATATCGACGAAGAACGTCGTCGTATCTCCCTGGGCCTGAAACAGTGCAAAAACAACCCATGGCAGCAGTTCGCGGAAACCCACAACAAGGGCGACCGTGTTGAAGGTAAAATCAAGTCTATCACTGACTTCGGTATCTTCATCGGCCTGGACGGCGGCATCGATGGCCTGGTTCACCTGTCTGACATCTCCTGGAACGTTGCAGGCGAAGAAGCAGTACGTGAATACAAAAAAGGCGACGAAATCGCTGCAGTTGTTCTGCAGGTTGACGCAGAGCGTGAGCGTATCTCCCTGGGCGTTAAACAGCTCGCAGAAGATCCGTTCAACAACTGGGTTGCACTGAACAAGAAAGGCGCAATCGTAAACGGTAAAGTGACTGCAGTTGACGCTAAAGGCGCAACCGTAGAACTGGCTGACGGCGTTGAAGGTTACCTGCGCGCTTCCGAAGCTTCACGTGACCGCGTTGAAGATGCCACTCTGGTTCTGAGCGTTGGCGACGACGTTGAAGCTAAGTTCACCGGTGTTGACCGTAAGAACCGCGCAATCAGCCTGTCTGTTCGTGCTAAAGACGAAGCTGATGAGAAAGATGCAATCGCAACTGTTAACAAACAGGAAGATGCAAACTTCTCTAACAACGCAATGGCTGAAGCTTTCAAAGCAGCTAAAGGCGAGTAATATCAAGTTCTCACCATCATTTGAGCTGTAACGCATTTACAGCGAGAAGGATGAGGAGCAGACTTGACAGATTGCAGGATTCGTCCTGTAATCAATAACAAAGGGCGGCTACGGCCGCCCTTGTTTAATGAGCTGTCCAGCTAATTGGTTTGAAAGGAACCGGAGGAATCATGACCAAGTCAGAATTGATTGAAAGACTTGCCAGTCAGCAACCGCACATCCCTGCAAAGGCTGTGGAAGATGCTGTTAAAGAGATGCTGGAGCATATGGCCACCACTCTTGCCCAGGGCGAGCGCATTGAAATCCGCGGTTTCGGTAGTTTTTCTCTGCACTATCGTGCTCCACGTACCGGGCGTAACCCGAAGACTGGCGATAAAGTTGAGCTGGAAGGCAAGTACGTTCCGCACTTTAAGCCGGGTAAAGAACTGCGCGATCGCGCCAATATTTACGGCAACTGAGTTTTGGCCATAATGGCTAAACTGGGTTTAAAAGAAAGCACCTGCGGGTGCTTTTTTTGTGCCTCTCGTCTGCATTTTTGAATACGTCACGCATTTCCATTCTGACTTTTCTGCAAACCGCTAAAAACGTTGCAGCGCCCGCCGTAACGCCCCTTTTTCCTGTCTGACGACACGCTATTCTCACGGCATACTGCCCGAAACAGGGAGGTATAAATGGAGATCCACATTGTCAGTGTTTGCGCCATTCTGGCCATTATTCCGCTCTATTGGTTACCTGTTTTACCGGAGCCAGAGAGCGTCTGGATGATGATTGCCGCAGGGATCGCGTTAGCCGCGCAGCAAAGAAGATGGCTAACGTTCTCAGGCATCGGGTTGCTCTTTTTTTGCTGGGGCGTATTAGCGGCGCAGGAGAGCGTTTGGCCTTTGAATCATCTCACGACAGGACCGCAGCAGGCGGAGGTGGTCATTACAGCAACCGACGGCGCAACAATGCATCAGGGAAACATTGTCAGTCTCAACAGAAAACGCTGGTGGGGCGTCACTGGGGTGACGCTGTTTGGCAATTATCTGCCCCAAAAAGTGTGTGCCGGTCAACGGTGGTCCATGGTGCTGCATCTTAGAGCGGTACATGGTGAATTAAACGACGGTGGCTACGATTCGCAGAAAAATGCTTTTACCCGACATCAAACGCTGAGCGGGCGTTTTACGCATGCTGAGGTTGTTGACGCACGCTGTAGCCTGCGTTCACGGTATCTGAGCTCACTGCAAAACGCACTCACAGCATACCAGTGGGGGCCGGTGATCCTTGGGCTGGGGATGGGGGAGCGCCTGAATGTACCGCGTGAGATAAAAAATCTCATGCGCGAGACAGGAACAATACACCTGATGGCGATTTCGGGTCTGCACATCGCGCTGGCTGCGTCTATCGTCTGGTTACTGGCAAGAGGGTTGCAATATTTCCTGCCGGGCCACGCTATCCATTGGCAGTTTCCCATGCTTGCAGGTCTGTGCTTTGCGGCTTTTTATGCATGGTTAACGGGGATGCAACCGCCCGCCATGCGCACGGTGGTCTCTCTCATGGTGGTGGCTGCGCTGCGGATTAGCGGCCGTCAATGGTCTCCCTGGCAGGTCTGGTTAGCCTGCGTGGCGGCAATTCTGATTTTTGACCCTGTGGCTGTTCTGTCACAAAGTTTTGCGTTGTCGGCGTTTGCGGTCTCGGCATTAATTTTTTGGTACCAATGGCTACCGCTTCCGAACGGGCGCTGGATCCGCCGAATAAAACCTCTGGCAAATCTCATTCATCTGCAAACAGGGATGCTGTGCCTGCTGCTTCCGTTGCAGGTGCTGATTTTTCATGGTTTCAGCCTGTCTTCATTCCTCGCGAATCTGTTTGCTGTTCCGCTGGTCACGTTTATTTCCGTGCCGCTGATCCTTCTCGGTATGCTGCTCCATCTTTTTCCGCTGGCGTTACTGGAGAACGCTGTCTGGTATGCGGCCGATAAGTCTCTGGCAGGGTTATTCGGGTTGCTGACTCGTTTGCCAGACGGCTGGCTAGATGTTGATGAACGTTGGCAATACCTGACGCTGCTACCCTGGCTTGCCATTATCGGCTGGCGTTTTCGAAGCTGGAAAGTTCTACCGGCTGTATGTCTGACAGCCAGTATTATGCTCGCACTTCCTTTGTGGCGAACGGACAAAACTGACAGCTGGACGCTGCACATGCTGGATGTCGGGCAGGGGCTGGCAATGGTGGTTGAACGTCAGGGGAGGGCTATTTTATACGATACCGGGCTGGCCTGGCCGGGGGGCGATAGCGGGCAGCAGTTGATCATTCCATGGTTACGCTGGCATCACCTGAAGCCAGAAGGGGTGATCCTGAGTCATGAGCATCTCGACCACGCGGGAGGGCTGGCATCGCTGCAAAAAGCCTGGCCCGAAATGTGGGTGAGGAGTCCGCTGCACCAGGATGGGCATCTTCCTTGTTTTCGAGGGCAGCGATGGCAGTGGCAGGGGCTAACGTTCAGCGTCCACTGGCCGCCTGAAGAAGGGCACGCCAAAGGGAACAACCGCTCCTGCGTGGTTAAAATCGACGACGGTGAGCAGAGCATCCTGCTGACCGGGGATATTGAAGCACAGGCTGAAATGGCAATGCTGAGCCACCGCTGGCGCAATCTTGCGTCTACACTCATTCAGGTACCTCACCACGGCAGCAACACCTCGTCTTCTATGCCGTTGGTGCAGCGTGCCGAAGGGAAAATAGCGCTGGCCTCTGCAGCCCGCTATAACGCGTGGCATTTTCCATCCGCGAAAGTAATGCGGCGCTACGGGAAAGAGGGATATACCTGGCTAGACACCCCTCATTCTGGACAAATATCGGTGACATTTTCGCAACATAACAGGCAGATCCGACGCCTGCGTGAGCACAATTTACCGCGTTGGTATCATCAGTGGTTTGGCGCGCCCGTAGATAACGGGTAGAATATGCGGCTATTTCAACAAATGCTGGTTTTTTGAATGCATAACGACAAAGATCTCTCCACGTGGCAAACGTTCCGCCGACTCTGGCCGATGATTGCCCCTTTCAAAGCAGGCTTGATCGTGGCGGGCGTAGCGTTAATCCTCAACGCAGCCAGCGATACTTTTATGCTATCGCTCCTCAAACCGTTACTGGATGACGGTTTTGGTAAAACGGATCGCTCAGTGCTGCTATGGATGCCGCTGGTGGTTATTGGGCTGATGATCTTACGCGGTATTTCCAGCTATATCTCCAGCTACTGTATCTCCTGGGTATCAGGAAAAGTGGTAATGTCCATGCGTCGCCGACTCTTCGGTCACATGATGGGCATGCCGGTCTCATTCTTTGATAAACAGTCTACGGGCACGCTGCTGTCACGTATTACCTACGATTCAGAGCAGGTGGCATCATCGTCCTCCAGCGCGCTGATTACCGTGGTTCGTGAAGGCGCATCGATCATCGGCCTGTTTATCATGATGTTCTATTACAGCTGGCAGCTGTCGCTCATCCTGATTGTGCTGGCACCGGTTGTCTCCATCGCTATCCGCGTTGTCTCAAAGCGTTTCCGCAATATCAGCAAGAATATGCAGAATACGATGGGGCAGGTCACGACCAGCGCTGAACAGATGCTGAAAGGGCACAAAGAAGTGTTGATCTTTGGTGGTCAGGAGGTTGAAACCAAGCGCTTTGATAAGGTCAGCAATAAAATGCGTCTGCAGGGAATGAAAATGGTGTCGGCTTCCTCTATCTCCGATCCTATCATTCAGCTGATTGCCTCGCTGGCACTGGCATTTGTTCTGTATGCAGCGAGCTTCCCGAGCGTAATGGAGACCCTGACTGCAGGGACGATCACCGTAGTGTTCTCGTCCATGATTGCGCTGATGCGTCCGCTGAAATCCCTGACCAACGTGAACGCGCAGTTCCAGCGCGGGATGGCAGCATGCCAGACGTTGTTCAGCATTCTGGATTCCGAGCAGGAAAAAGATGAAGGTACGCGCGTGATTGAGCGTGCAAACGGAGACGTTGAATTCCGCAACGTGACCTTTACCTATCCAGGCCGCGAAGTGGCTGCACTGCGTAATATCAACCTGACGATTCCAGCAGGTAAAACCGTTGCACTGGTGGGCCGTTCCGGCTCGGGTAAATCAACCATTGCCAGCCTGATTACGCGCTTCTACGACATCGATGAAGGCGAAATCCTGTTAGATGGCCATGACCTGCGGGAGTATACCCTGCAGTCGCTGCGTAACCAGGTTGCACTGGTTTCTCAGAACGTGCATCTGTTCAACGACACGGTTGCCAACAACATCGCCTATGCGCGTACTGAAGAGTACAGCCGCGAGCAGATCGAGAATGCCGCACGCATGGCGTATGCGATGGACTTCATCAACAAGATGGATAACGGTCTGGATACCATCATTGGTGAAAACGGCGTGCTCCTTTCCGGTGGTCAGCGTCAGCGTATCGCCATTGCGCGTGCGCTGCTGCGCGACAGCCCAATCCTGATTCTGGATGAAGCGACGTCCGCGCTGGATACTGAATCTGAACGCGCTATTCAGTCAGCGCTGGACGAACTGCAGAAGAACCGTACCTCTCTGGTGATTGCGCACCGTCTGTCGACTATCGAACAGGCTGATGAAATAGTGGTTGTTGAAGATGGCGTGATTGTCGAGCGGGGTAGCCATGCCGATCTGCTCGCCCACCGTGGCGTCTACGCTCAGCTTCATAAGATGCAGTTCGGTCAACAATGATTGCACGCATCTGGTCCGGTGAATCACCGCTGTGGCGACTGCTTCTGCCGCTCTCCTGGCTCTATGGCCTGGTGAGCGGTGCCATTCGTCTGATGTACCGCCTGGGGCTGAAGCGCGCCTGGCGCGCACCGGTTCCGGTTGTGGTGGTCGGTAACCTGACCGCTGGTGGGAACGGCAAAACGCCGGTGGTGATCTGGCTGGTGGAGCAGTTGCAAAAACGCGGTATACGCCCAGGGGTTGTATCGCGCGGCTACGGTGGTAAAGCGACGCACTATCCGCTTCTGCTTACGGCTGATACAACAACGGCCGAAGCGGGTGATGAACCTGTCCTGATCTATCAGCGGACAGGTGTGCCGGTTGCGGTCTCACCGGTGCGCAGCGACGCCGTTCAGGCGCTTCTTGCCGGGCACGCTGCGGACATCATTATCACCGACGATGGCCTTCAGCATTACGCGCTGGCGCGTGATAAAGAGATTGTGGTTATCGACGGCGTGCGCCGTTTTGGCAACGGCTGGTGGCTGCCTGCCGGCCCGATGCGTGAACGCGCGTCGCGTCTTCAGTCCGTTGATGCGGTCATTGTTAACGGTGGCCAGGCTAAGCCAAGGGAAATCCCTATGCATCTTCAGCCTGGCATGGCGGTTAACCTGTTAACGGGCGAGCGTAAGGCGGTTGAACAACTGCCTGCACTGGTGGCGATGGCGGGTATTGGTCACCCTCCGCGCTTCTTCGCGACGCTGGAGCAGTGTGGTGCCCGGCTAGAAAAACGCGTTCCCCTGGCCGACCACCAGGCGCTGGAGGAAGGTCAGGTAGATGCCCTGACCGTACCCGGACAGTCGCTGATCATGACCGAAAAAGATGCGGTGAAATGCCGTGCCTTTGCGAAAGAAAACTGGTGGTATCTGCCGGTTGACGCTGAACTCAGCGGCGAGCAGCCGGAACACTTGCTCAAGGAACTGATTGCGTTGGTGCGATAAACGCTTACGCGGTTCTGGTGGCGCTTTGACTGACAGGAAAACGCATGTCTTTACCGCAACTCTCGCTTTCAGCCGCACGTCATTTACACCTTGCCGCGCAGGGGCTGCTTAAAAAGCCTCGCCGTCGCGCACAACCCTCTGACATTCTCTCCACCGTACAACGCATGTCGTTGCTGCAAATCGATACTATCAACATCGTGGCGCGAAGCCCTTACCTGGTGCTCTTCAGCCGCCTGGGAAATTATCAGACGCAGTGGCTGGACAATGCGCTTAGCCAGGGTGAGCTAATGGAATACTGGGCGCATGAAGCCTGTTTCCTGCCCCGCAGTGATTTCGCGCTGATTCGTCACCGCATGCTCTCTCCGGATAAGATGGGTTGGAAATATCGTCAGGAGTGGATGCAGGAACACGCCGCTGAAATTGAGCAGCTTATCGCGCATATTCAGGAGAACGGTCCGGTGCGTTCGGCTGATTTTGAGCATCCGCGAAAAGGGGCGAGCGGATGGTGGGAGTGGAAGCCGCATAAACGTCATCTGGAGGGGCTGTTTACATCCGGTAAAGTGATGGTTGTGGAGCGACGTAACTTTCAGCGCGTGTACGACCTGACGCACCGCGTGATGCCGCACTGGGACGACGAGCGTGACCTGCTTACGCAGGAAGCGGCCGAAGCCATCATGCTGGAGAACAGCGCCCGCAGTCTGGGGATTTTTCGTCCGCAATGGCTTGCAGATTACTACCGACTCCGTCAGCCCGCGCTTAAACCGTTGCTGGAGGCGTGGCAGCGCGAGCAGCGCGTCATACTTGTCGCTGTCGAAACGCTGGGCGAGATGTGGCTGCATGCCGATTTACTCCCGCTTTTACCACAGGCGCTGGAAGGTAAGCTCCAGGCCACACACAGCGCGGTACTGTCACCTTTCGACCCGGTCGTCTGGGACAGAAAGCGGGCCGAGCAGCTGTTTAATTTCAGCTACCGGCTTGAGTGTTACACCCCCGCGCCAAAACGCCAGTACGGCTACTTTGTTTTGCCTCTGCTGCATAAAGGGCAACTGGTGGGACGTATGGATGCCAAAATGCACCGCAAAACCGGGACGCTTGAAATCATCGCGCTGTATCTTGAAGACGGGGTTAAGGCGACGGCCCCCCTGGAGAAAGGATTATCATCCGCCATTAGCGATTTTGCGCGCTGGCAAGGGGCGAGCAGTGTGACGCTGGGCCGTATGCCGGACGGGCTGTTTACGACCTGCCGAAGTGGTTGGGAAACAGACACTCCCTGAAAAGGGAATGTGTTAAGCTTTAGCGATTACCCATACGGAGGAACTATGGATCACCGTTTACTTGAAATTATTGCCTGCCCGGTGTGCAACGGCAAACTCTACTACAGCCAGGATAAACAAGAGCTGATTTGCAAGCTGGACAGTCTGGCTTTCCCGCTGCGGGACGGTATTCCGGTCCTGCTGGAAAATGAAGCCCGTTCCCTGGTGGCAGAAGAGAGCAAGCCATGAGTTTCGTTGTCATTATTCCGGCGCGCTACGCATCAACGCGTCTGCCGGGTAAACCTCTGGTAGACATCAACGGCAAGCCAATGATTGTGCATGTCCTGGAGCGTGCGCGCGAATCGGGTGCAGACCGCGTCATCGTGGCAACCGATCACCCGGACGTGGCGCAAGCGGTTGAAGCGGCGGGGGGGGAAGTGTGCATGACTCGCGCCGATCACCAGTCCGGCACTGAGCGTCTGGCGGAAGTGGTTGAGAAATGCGGTTTCAGCGATGATACGGTCATTGTCAACGTGCAGGGCGACGAGCCGATGATCCCGGCAGTTATTATTCGCCAGGTGGCGGAAAATCTGGCGCAGCGTCAGGTTGGCATGGCCACCCTTGCGGTACCCATTCATCATGCTGAAGAAGCATTCAACCCGAATGCGGTTAAAGTGGTTATGGATGCCGAGGGCTATGCGCTCTATTTCTCACGCGCGACGATCCCCTGGGATCGCGATCGCTTTGCGGTATCGAAAGAGACCATCGGTGATTCATTCCTGCGCCACATTGGGATCTACGGCTATCGTGCGGGCTTCATTCGCCGCTATGTCAACTGGGCACCGAGCCCGCTGGAGCATATTGAAATGCTGGAGCAGCTCCGCGTGCTCTGGTATGGCGAAAAAATCCACGTAGCCGTTGCCAAAGAAGTTCCCGGAACGGGCGTTGATACGCCGGAAGATCTTGAGCGCGTTCGCGCTGAATTGCATTAATGTTGCCTTCATCCCTCCTTTCGGGGGGGTGTTCTCACCCCACAATTTTTCCTTTCTTACTCTTAATTGATCTCTTCCGGGTGACATCCTTTGCTCACGCGCTCATTATAAAAGCAGTAGCCTTAATGGGGGTAATCTCATATGGAACAGCTGCGTGCCGAACTGAGCCATCTGCTTGGCGAGACGTTGAGCCGGGTCGAGTGTGTGAATGAAAAGGCGGATACCGCACTTTGGGCGCTGTATGACAGTCATGGAAACCCAATGCCTCTCATGGCCAGAAGCTTTACCTCACCCGGCGTCGCCAGACAGCTGGCATGGAAAATATCGATGCTGGCAAGGGAAGGTACGGTGCGAATGCCGACGGTTTACGGTGTCATGACGCATGAGGAACACCCTGGCCCGGATGTCCTGCTTATTGAGCGCCTGCGTGGTGTCTCTGTTGAAGCCCCGGCGCGCACGCCGGACCGCTGGGAACAGCTGAAAGATCAGATTGTCGAGGCGTTGCTGGCCTGGCACCGGCAGGATAGCCGCGGGCTCGTCGGTCCCGTCGACAGCACTCAGGAGAACCTGTGGCCGCTCTGGTATCGTCAGCGGGTGGAAGTGCTGTGGGGAACGCTTAACCAGTTCAACAACACCGGTTTAACCATGCAGGACAAACGCATTCTGTTTCGCACCCGCGAGTGCTTGCCTGCGCTGTTTGACGGCTTTAATGACAACTGCGTGCTGATACACGGCAATTTTACCCTGCGCAGTATGCTGAAAGATCCCCGCAGCGATCAGCTGTTGGCGATGGTTGGGCCGGGCATTATGCTCTGGGCACCGCGCGAGTACGAACTGTTCAGACTATGCGACAGCGCCTCTGCGGAAGGTTTGCTCTGGCATTATCTGCAACGGGCGCCTGTCGCGGAGGCGTTTCTCTGGCGGCGCTGGCTCTATTTGCTCTGGGATGAAGTGGCGCAACTGGTGAATACCGGACGGTTCAATCGCGCCAACTTCGACCTGGCGACAAAATCACTCTTGCCCTGGCTCGCCTGACGCGCCTTTCAGCCATTGCCAGAGGCGTCCGAGCGTCTCGTAACCGACACGATCGCTGTGCATCAACCAGACCGGGGACGGGATAGCTCGTTCCCACGGGTTAAGCGGCGCGTTGATCGCTATCTGGTTAGCCGGTGCGGGTAGGGGGTGTAATCCCTGTTTCTCGAAGAAAATCATCGCTCTCGGTAAATGCGACGCCGATGTTACGAGCAGGAACGGCACGTCGCCGATGGCCTGCTTCACCGCGGCGGCTTCCTCTTCGGTGTCTTTTGGGCTGTCCAGGGTGATGATAGATGAACGCGGCACGCCCAGTGATTCAGCGACGCGTGCGCCAGCCTCCGCCGTACTCACCGGGTTTGTTTTGGCTGCGGCTCCGGTGAAGATCATTTTTGAACCCGGATTAGCAAGCCACAGGCGGATACCTTCGTTCAGGCGCGGCAGGCTGTTGTTGATCAGATTAGAGCTGGGTGCCCAGCTCGGATCCCAGGTATACCCGCCACCCAATACCACGATGTACTCCACTTTCTGATTTCCCTGCCAGGTCGGGTACTTATTTTCGATGGGGCGTAACAGACCATCCGCGACCGGCTGCAGGCTCAGCAGCAGCAGCATCAGCCAGCCGAGGGTGATAAGCGTTTTGCCACTTTTCTGAAAGCGGCTGAACCACACCAGTGCCAGCCCCAACGCGATGAGAAGCAGCAGCAGGGGAAGGGGAAGCATCATGCCTCCGATGTATTTTTTTAGGGTAAAAAGCATCCTTTTTGGTTCCTTTTTTAACCATACAGCAGGCGATTACCCGTGATATTACACCAGAGTGGTTCATTCTCCGCGCGGGTGTGACAAAATAGCGGTTTTGCAGTTAGCGAGTGGAACCTTCCCAATGCGGGATCGCAATTTTGATGACATCGCGGAAAAGTTTTCGCGCAACATTTATGGCACCACCAAAGGTCAGCTTCGGCAGACGATCCTCTGGCAGGATCTGGACAAGCTGTTGGCGGAATTGGGTGACCGACGGTTGCGCGTGCTTGATGCCGGTGGCGGGGAAGGTCAGACTGCAATTCTGATGGCGCAGCGGGGGCACCACGTCACGCTTTGCGATCTTTCTGCTGAGATGGTTACTCGCGCCGAACGCGCGGCAGAAGAGAAAGGTGTGAGCGACAACATGCATTTTATACATTGCGCCGCTCAGGACATTCCCCAGCATTTGGAAACGCAGGTTGATCTGATATTGTTTCATGCTGTGCTCGAATGGGTCGCCGAACCGCAAGCCATGTTAAAAACGCTGTGGTCGATGTTGCGTCCGGGCGGTGCGTTATCGCTGATGTTCTACAATGCAAACGGTCTGCTGATGCGAAACGTGCTGGTGGGCAATTTTGGCTACGTGCAGCAGGGTATGTATAAAAAGAAACGGCGCACGCTATCGCCGGATTTCCCACGTGAACCGCAGCAGGTCTATGGCTGGCTGGAGGAGATAGGTTGGGAGATCACCGGTAAAACAGGCGTGAGGGTGTTTCATGATTATCTGCGTGATAAACAAAAACAGCATGACTGTTTAGACGCCTTAACAGAAATAGAAACGCGGTATTGCCGCCAGGAGCCTTATCTGAGCCTTGGCCGCTATATACACGTCACCGCGCGCAAGCCGCAGAAGCAAGGATAATCTATGAGTGAATTTTCCCAGACAGTCCCCGAACTGGTTGCCTGGGCCAGGAAAAACGATTTCTCCATCACGCTGCCGGTAGACAGACTCTCCTTCCTGCTGGCGGTTGCCACGCTGAACGGCGAACGGCTGGATGGTGAAATGAGCGAGGGTGAACTGGTGGATGCGTTCCGCCATGTCAGTGATGCGTTTGAGCAAACCAGCGAAACCATTAGCGTGCGTGCCAACAACGCAATCAACGATATGGTGCGTCAACGTCTGCTGAACCGCTTTACCAGCGAGCAGGCGGAAGGAAACGCCATTTATCGTCTGACGCCTCTGGGGATCGGCATTACCGATTACTACATTCGCCAGCGCGAGTTTTCGACGCTGCGTCTCTCCATGCAGCTCTCGATCGTGGCGGGCGAGCTTAAGCGCGCCGCCGATGCGGCAGATGAAAACGGTGACGAATTCCACTGGCACCGCAATGTTTACGCGCCGCTGAAGTACTCGGTGGCAGAGATTTTCGACAGCATCGATCTGACCCAGCGTCTGATGGATGAACAGCAGCAGCAGGTGAAAGACGATATCGCTCAATTGCTGAATAAAGACTGGCGTGCAGCCATCTCCAGCTGTGAACTTTTATTGTCAGAAACCTCCGGTACGCTGCGTGAACTGCAGGATACGCTGGAAGCCGCAGGCGACAAGCTGCAGGCCAATCTGCTCCGCATCCAGGATGCGACCATGGCGCACGACGACCTCCACTTTGTCGACCGTCTGGTCTTCGATCTGCAAAGCAAACTCGATCGTATTATTAGCTGGGGCCAGCAGTCGATCGACCTGTGGATCGGCTACGACCGACACGTGCATAAATTTATCCGTACCGCGATCGATATGGATAAAAACCGCGTCTTCGCTCAGCGTCTGCGCCAGTCGGTACAAACCTATTTCGATGCCCCGTGGGCGCTGACCTACGCGAATGCCGACCGTCTGCTGGATATGCGCGACGAAGAGATGGCGCTGCGTGATGAAGAGGTGACCGGTGAATTGCCACCGGATCTGGAATACGAAGAATTTAACGAAATTCGCGAACAACTTGCGGCGATGATCGAAGAACAGCTCGCTGTCTACAAAACCAGACAAGCACCGCTGGATCTTGGTCTCGTGGTGCGCGACTATCTGGCGCAATATCCTCGCGCGCGGCACTTTGACGTTGCCCGCATCGTGGTAGAGCAGGCGGTACGCCTGGGCGTCGCGCAAGCAGATTTCACCGGACTGCCGCCGAAGTGGCAGCCGATCAACGATTACGGAGCCAAGGTACAGGCGCATGTCATTGACAAATATTGAACAAGTGATGCCAGTGAAGCTGGCACAGGCGCTGGCGAATCCGTTATTTCCGGCGCTGGACAGCCAGCTGCGTGCCGGTCGTCACATTGGTCTTGACGAGCTGGATAATCACGCTTTTTTGATGGATTTCCAGGAATACCTGGAAGAGTTTTACGCGCGCTACAACGTGGAGCTGATTCGCGCGCCGGAAGGGTTTTTCTACCTGCGCCCGCGCTCAACCACGCTGATTCCGCGTTCCGTACTCTCCGAGCTGGATATGATGGTCGGCAAAATTCTCTGCTACCTCTACCTCAGCCCGGAACGTCTGGCGAACGAAGGGATTTTCACTCAGCAGGAACTCTACGACGAACTGCTGTCGCTGGCAGATGAAAGCAAACTGCTGAAGCTGGTGAACAACCGTTCGACAGGTTCCGATCTTGACCGTCAGAAATTACAGGAAAAAGTTCGCTCTTCCCTGAACCGTCTACGTCGTTTGGGCATGGTCTGGTTTATGGGCCATGACAGCAGCAAATTCCGCATTACGGAATCCGTCTTCCGCTTTGGCGCCGACGTGCGCGCGGGTGACGACGCCCGTGAAGCGCAGCTGCGCATGATCCGCGACGGTGAAGCGATGCCGGTGGAAAACCATTTGCAGCTCAATGATGAGCATGAAGAGAATCAGCCGGATAGCGGGGAGGAAGAGTAATGATTGAACGCGGTAAATTTCGCTCACTAACGCTGATTAACTGGAACGGCTTCTTTGCCCGAACCTTCGATCTGGATGAGCTGGTTACGACGCTCTCCGGCGGTAACGGTGCGGGTAAATCCACCACCATGGCGGCATTTGTGACGGCGCTGATCCCCGATCTGACGCTGCTGCACTTCCGTAACACCACCGAAGCGGGCGCGACAAGCGGCTCTCGTGATAAGGGTCTGCACGGTAAGCTGAAGGCCGGTGTCTGTTATTCGGTGCTGGACGTCATCAACTCTCGTCACCAGCGCGTGGTGGTGGGCGTGCGTCTGCAGCAGGTCGCCGGTCGCGACCGTAAAGTGGATATCAAACCGTTCGCCATCCAGGGGCTGCCAACGTCCGTGCAGCCGACGGCGCTGCTGACGGAAACGCTGAACGAACGTCAGGCGCGCGTGCTGACGCTGCAGGAGCTGAAAGACAAGCTCGAAACTATCGAAGGCGTGCAGTTCAAGCAGTTCAACTCCATTACCGACTACCACTCCCTGATGTTCGATCTGGGCGTGGTGGCGCGTCGTCTGCGCACGGCATCAGACCGTAGCAAATACTACCGTCTGATCGAAGCGTCCCTGTACGGCGGTATCTCCAGCGCCATTACCCGCTCCCTGCGCGACTACCTGCTGCCGGAAAACAGCGGCGTGCGTAAAGCCTTCCAGGATATGGAAGCCGCGCTGCGTGAAAACCGCATGACGCTGGAAGCCATTCGCGTTACCCAGTCTGACCGCGACCTGTTTAAACACCTTATCAGCGAAGCCACCAACTATGTGGCCGCAGACTATATGCGTCACGCCAACGAGCGCCGCATTCATCTCGATCAGGCATTAGAGTACCGCCGCGAGCTGTTTACCTCGCGTAAGCAGCTGGTGGCCGAGCAGTATAAGCACGTCGAAATGGCGCGCGAGCTGGGTGAGCACAACGGTGCCGAAGGCGACCTGGAAGCGGATTACCAGGCTGCCAGCGATCACCTCAACCTGGTGCAGACCGCGCTGCGTCAGCAGGAAAAAATCGAGCGCTATGAAGCGGACCTCGATGAGCTGCAAATTCGCCTCGAAGAGCAAAACGAAGTGGTGGCTGAAGCCGCCGACATGCAGGAAGAGAATGAAGCCCGCGCCGAAGCCGCCGAGCTGGAAGTGGATGAGCTGAAAAGCCAGCTCGCCGATTACCAGCAGGCGCTGGACGTGCAGCAGACGCGTGCTATTCAGTACACTCAGGCCCTGCAGGCGTTACAGCGTGCCAAAGAGCTGTGTCATCTGCCTGACTTAACGCCAGAAAGCGCCGACGAATGGCTGGATACCTTCCAGGCAAAAGAGCAGGAAGCCACTGAGAAACTCCTGTCACTCGATCAGAAGATGAGCGTCGCGCAAACGGCGCACAGCCAGTTTGAGCAGGCTTACCAGCTGGTGGTGGCGATTAACGGCCCGCTGGCGCGTAATGAAGCCTGGGACGTCGCCCGTGAACTGCTGCGCGACGGTGTGAACCAGCGCCATCTGGCCGATCAGGTTCAGCCGCTGCGTATGCGTCTCAACGAGCTGGAGCAGCGTCTGCGCGAGCAGCAGGAAGCCGAGCGTCTGCTGGCCGAATTCTGCAAGCGTCAGGGGAAAAATTACGATTTCGACGAGCTTGAGGCTCTGCATCAGGAGCTTGAAGCGCGTATTGCGGCACTTTCAGACAGTGTCTCTAACGCCAGCGAACAGCGTATGACGCTGCGCCAGGAGATGGAGCAGCTTCAGTCCCGCTCGCAAAAACTGTTGCAGCGTGCGCCGGTCTGGCTGGCAGCTCAAAGCAGCCTGAGCCAGCTCAGCGAACAGTGCGGCGAGCAGTTTGAATCCAGTCAGGAAGTGACCGAATACCTGCAGCAGCTGCTGGAGCGCGAGCGCGAAGCGATTGTTGAGCGCGATGAAGTCGGCGCCCGCAAGCGGGAAGTCGATGAAGAGATTGAACGCTTAAGCCAGCCGGGCGGTGCGGAAGATGCGCGCCTGAATACCCTGGCAGAGCGTTTCGGCGGTGTACTGCTGTCCGAAATTTATGACGATGTTGGCCTGGATGATGCGCCGTATTTCTCCGCGCTGTATGGCCCGTCGCGTAATGCAATTGTCGTCCCGGATCTGTCGCTGATTTCTGAGCAACTGGCAGGACTGGAAGATTGCCCGGAAGATCTCTACCTGATCGAAGGCGATCCGCAGTCGTTTGATGACAGCGTATTCAGTGTCGACGAGCTGGAAAAAGCGGTGGTAGTGAAAATCGCTGACCGCCAGTGGCGCTATTCTCGCTTCCCGGAACTGCCGCTGTTTGGCCGTGCCGCGCGTGAAAACCGTATTGAAAGCCTGCACGCCGAGCGTGAAACGCTCTCCGAACGCTTTGCGACGCTGTCGTTTGACGTTCAGAAAACCCAGCGTTTGCACCAGGCATTCAGCCGCTTTATCGGTAGCCATCTTGCCGTGGCCTTTGACGCGGATCCGGAAGCAGAGATTCGCAAGCTCAATACCCGCCGTGGTGAACTTGAGCGCGCGATTGCCAATCATGAAAGTGACAACCAGCAGAGCCGCGTCCAGTTTGAACAGGCGAAAGAGGGCGTCGCCGCCCTTAACCGCATCCTGCCGCGCCTGAATCTGCTGGCTGATGACACGCTGGCTGACCGCGTAGATGAAATCCAGGAACGCCTGGATGAAGCGCAGGAAGCCGCGCGTTTTGTGCAGCAGCACGGTAATCAGCTGGCGAAGCTGGAGCCGGTCATCTCCGTTCTTCAAAGCGACCCGGAGCAGTTCGAGCAGTTAAAAGAAGATTACGCCTGGTCACAGCAGGTGCAGCGCGAAGCGCGTCAGCAGGCGTTTGCCCTGACGGAAGTCGTACAGCGTCGTGCCCACTTCGGCTACTCCGATTCGGCAGAAATGCTGAGCGGAAACAGCGATCTGAATGAAAAGCTGCGTCAGCGTCTCGAGCAGGCCGAAGCCGAGCGTACCCGCGCTCGTGAAGCCATGCGTACGCATGCCGCACAGCTGAGCCAGTACAGTCAGGTCATGGCCTCGCTGAAAAGCTCCTTCGATACCAAGAAAGAGTTGTTGAACGATCTGCACAAAGAGCTGCAGGATATTGGCGTTCGTGCCGACAGCGGTGCGGAAGAACGTGCGCGCATTCGTCGCGATGAACTGCACAGCCAGCTCAGCAACAACCGCGCGCGCCGCAATCAGCTGGAAAAAGCGCTGACCTTCTGCGAAGCGGAAATGGACAACCTGACGCGTCGCCTGCGCAAGCTGGAGCGCGACTATCACGAAATGCGCGAGCAGGTCGTGACCGCGAAGGCGGGCTGGTGCGCGGTGATGCGCATGGTGAAAGACAATAACGTTGAGCGTCGTCTACACCGTCGCGAGCTGGCCTATCTTTCCGGGGACGAACTGCGTTCCATGTCGGATAAAGCGTTGGGTGCGCTGCGTCTGGCGGTGGCGGATAACGAACACCTGCGTGATGTGTTGCGCATGTCGGAAGATCCGAAGCGTCCAGAGCGCAAAATCCAGTTCTTCGTGGCCGTTTATCAGCACCTGCGCGAACGTATTCGTCAGGACATCATCCGTACCGACGATCCGGTCGAAGCCATCGAACAGATGGAAATCGAGCTGGGTCGCCTGACGGAAGAGTTGACCTCCCGCGAGCAGAAGCTGGCTATCAGCTCCCGCAGCGTGGCGAACATCATCCGTAAGACCATTCAGCGCGAGCAGAACCGTATCCGCCAGCTGAACCAGGGGCTGCAGAGCGTGTCGTTTGGTCAGGTTAACAGCGTACGTCTGAACGTGAACGTGCGTGAGGCTCACTCTACGCTGCTGGACGTGCTGTCTGAACAACACGAACAGCACCAGGATCTGTTCAATAGCAACCGTCTGACCTTCTCTGAAGCGCTGGCGAAGCTGTATCAGCGCCTGAACCCGCAGATCGATATGGGCCAGCGTACGCCGCAAACCATTGGTGAAGAGCTGCTGGATTACCGTAACTATCTGGAGATGGAAGTTGAGGTTAACCGTGGCTCCGACGGCTGGCTGCGTGCGGAGTCTGGTGCGCTGTCGACGGGTGAGGCTATCGGTACCGGTATGTCGATTCTGGTGATGGTTGTCCAGAGTTGGGAAGATGAAGCGCGTCGTCTGCGCGGTAAAGACATCTCGCCATGTCGTCTGCTGTTCCTTGATGAAGCGGCGCGTCTTGATGCCCGTTCCATCGCCACGCTGTTTGAGCTTTGCGATCGCCTCGATATGCAGCTCATCATCGCGGCACCTGAGAACATCAGCCCGGAAAAAGGGACGACTTACAAACTGGTACGTAAAGTGTTCCAGAACAGCGAACACGTGCACGTTGTCGGTCTGCGTGGCTTTGCCCCGCAGCCACCAGAGTCCATGCCTGGCACCGAAGCAGACGCCTCCTGATACTGCTGTTAGTATAAAAACGCAACTTCATTGAAGTTGCGTTTTTTTATGGATGTTAGAAATGAAATGATAAATCCTTCATTACATTTTTAGTTTTTTTAATAATTAAAATACGGTGCTGCTTTGATTAAAGATATTCATGATAATTATTCTTTGTGCCGATATTACCCAAGGGGGAGGCTTGTTACCCTATTAATAATTTGTTTGTTGAATATGCTCGTAAATTATTATGATTGAGCTGCGTGTACGCTAATTTCATTATATTGTCTGATAGTTCCCCTGCGCATATAGTGCCTCCCTGAAAATTGAATTAACTCTACTCGAGGCCGCTACTATGACACGTCGGGCAAGGAAGCTATTCGCTTGCATACAGATATTCCTCCAGCTTTTCCCCGTTTATCTTATTCCCTCATTTACCACGCATGCGCAGGAGAGAAATCGTCCTGTCGATGAAACTGTACAGGAAAACCAGGACCAGAACGGTAGCGCTGTTGCGCAGGCAGCTGTGCAGGCGGGAACCCTGCTGAGCGGGGATAATACCACTAATGCCTTCGGCAGCGTGGTAGCATCTGCCGCTTCTGGCGAAGCGTCCTCTGCGGTTCAGTCCTGGCTAAACCAGTTTGGTACGGCGCGTGTGAGTATCAGCACGGATGAACGCTTTACCCTGCAAGATTCTGAGCTGGATGTGCTTATTCCGCTCTACGATCAAAAAGAACATCTCTTTTTTACTCAGTTGGGGGGACGTCGACAGGACGAGCGTAATGTTATTAATACTGGTCTCGGTTATCGTTATTTTGCGACCCAATGGATGTGGGGAACCAACGTTTTCTACGATCGGCAAATCTCGGATAATCAACACCAACGCCTGGGAGTAGGGGCTGAACTGGGTTGGGATTATCTTAAACTTTCTGCAAACGGATATTATCGCTTAAGTGAATGGATGTCCTCCACCCGCTATCGTGATTATGACGAGCGCGCGGCGAACGGATTTGATATTCGTGCGGCAGGCTATTTACCCGCTATGCCTCAGCTGGGGGCAAATATTGTTTTCGAGCAATATTACGGCGACAGCGTGGGCTTGTTTGGCGACGATGAAGATGACCGACAAAAAGATCCCTATGCGGTTACCTTTGGTCTCAACTACACGCCGGTTCCACTGGTGACATTTGGTGTTAACCAAAAGCTGGGCAAAGACGGTGAGAACGACACGCAGCTCAATCTGTCGCTAAACTGGACCCCGGGCGTGCCCTTCAGCGATCAGCTTGATCCCTCCGCTGTGGCAATGCGTCGTACGCTGTTGGGAAGCCGTCAGGAGCTAGTGGATCGCAACAACAATATTGTGCTGGAGTACCGCAAGCAGGATCTTATTTCACTGACACTGCCAGTGCAGTTACAAGGTGCAGAGCAGTCTACCCAGAGCGTGACGGCGAAGGTGAAAACCAAATACGGCCTGGATCATATTGAGTGGCAATCAGCCTCCTTCCTCAATAACGGCGGCAAGATCGCAACCGGCAATAGCCCGGAACAGGTTGTGCTAACCCTGCCTGCCTGGCAGGGGAGTGGGTCGAACGACTATATCCTGAGCGCCACCGCCTGGGATAAAAAAGGCAATGCATCAAACGTGAGCAAGATGAAAGTGAGCGTTAGCGGCATTGATATAAATTCGCTCCAGTCAACGACGCGGGTATCATCAGGGGCTATTCCGGCTGATGGCAGCACGACGGCTATCGTTACCGTCGGCCTGAAAACGGTTGCAGGTGAAAATGCCACCGGTCTGGCGTCACGACTGAGCGCAACGCTTACCTCTTCTGCAACCAGCAAAACGAAAATAGCCAGCGATACCGCGCCCCGAAGCGCTGTGATAGGGAGCTTTAGTGAAACGTCGCCCGGGGTGTACGCTGCGACCTTAACTGCAGGCACCACACCGGAAACGCTCACCATTCAGCCTCTCATTGACGGCACACTGAAACTTGCCAGCGTAAAACTCGTTGAGCAGGCCGCTGTGGTGATCCCGCAACTGACCGCGCTGTATGTCTCGGCCACCAGCACGATGGCCAGCGGCAGCAACCCGATCACGCTGACGGCACACGTGACCGATCAATATGGCAATGCACTGAGCAATGCGGCGATAACCTGGTCTGCGGACCGCCCGGAAGCGCTGCTCTCAGCCACGCAGTCGACGACGGATGAATCTGGCACCGCCGAAATTCAGGTAAGCAGTAGTGCGGTCATTACCACAACGATCACCGCACAGGTGGAGCAGGGAAATAGCCTGAGCAGCTCGCTCCTTACTTTTACCGCAGATCGCTCAACCGCAAAAATCGTCTCTCTGGAGACGGAAAAGCAGCAGGTCATCGCCAATAACAACGACACCAGCACGGTGAGCGCCCTGGTGATGGATAGCTATAACCATCAGCTGGAAGGTGTGGCCGTCAACTGGACGGTTGAAAAATCCGATAACGCTAAAATTGCCGATAAAACCACTCAGACCGACAGTCAGGGCGTGGCGACGCTGGATCTGAAATCACTGAAAACGGGCACCATCACGGTATCCGCACAGGTAAACAGCTCAGAGGCGCAGGAAACCGATCCTATTTCCTTTGTGGCCGATAGCAGTACCCAGAAGATAAGCCAGATAAGCGTCAGTAAATTGCAGGCGGTCGCCAACGGCAACGACAGCATTCTGTATGAAGCCACGGTAACCGATGCGCAGGGAAATGCGCTGGCGAATATCCCTGTCAGCTGGACGACCGACAGCGCTACGGCAGCGCTGAGTGAGACCCAGACCACCAGTGACGACAGCGGGAAGACGCACATTACGCTGACCTCGTTGGCCTCGGGCTCGGTGGTGGTCAGCGCAAAAACCGCTGACAGCACGGCGTATCATGCGGATCAAGCCACATTCATTGCTGATGTCACCACCGCGAAAGTGGTTGCGGTAACAAGCAATAAACAGACGGCGACGGCGAACGGCACGGATGCGATCGCGCTTCAGGCAAAAGTAACGGATGCCAATAATAACCTGGTGGAAGGCGCTGAAGTGAGCTGGGCTGTGACGCCGACAACCGGCACGCTTTCTGACGAGCGAAGTACAACGGCAAGCAACGGCATGGCTCAGATCACGCTGAGCTCTGACGCGGTGGCCATCTACAGCGTGACGGCCAGCGTGAATGGCAGTCGTCAGGATATCTCTGGTCTGAGCTTTACCGCTGATAGCGCAACGGCGAAGCTGGAATCGCTCACGGCGAATATCACAACGGGCATTGTGGCTGATAAGGATTCAGTAATCTTAACCGCCCAGGTGGTGGACGCGCAGCAACACCCCGTTGAGGGCGCGACAGTGAGCTGGAGCAGCAGTGAAGCGCGGAGCAGTTTTGATGCAATAACCTCTGTGACCGATGCCAGCGGTAAGGCCGTCGCGACGTTCTCCAGCCTGAAGGCGGGCACTATTACTGTGACGGCAATGACCGGCGCGAGCAGTAAAACCCAAACGCTGGCTGTGGTTGGAAACGCAGACACGGCAAAGATTACCAGCATCAAAGTGGATAATTCACAGGCCGTTGCTGATGGGGCTTCGCCGCTGATGTGGACCGCTACCGCAGCCGATGCCAACGGTAACCTCCTGAGTAATATTAGCGTTAACTGGAGCGCCAGCCTTGATGGGGTGAGTTTAATGCCTGCGAGCAGTTTGACCAATGCCAGGGGTGAGGCCACCACATCGGGGACCTCAGTCAAAGCAGGGAAGGTGACCGTAACCGCCTCGCCTGAGAAAAATAGCGCAGAGAAACTGACCGGTGGAGAGGCGTCATTTATTGCTGACGCTAAAACGGCACGGTTGGTCTCCATCACGCCAGATTCAACGCGCGTGGCAATTAACGGCGCCGGAGTGACTTATACCGTGCTGGCGAATGATGCGAATGGAAACCCTGTACAAGGCGAGAAGGTGACGTGGGAGACGGATATTAACACCTTGTCCGCTTCAGAAAGCGTGACCGACGCGAGTGGAAAGGCGAGCATCACGGTTAAAGGCCAAACGCGAGGGCGGGCGACCGTCAAGGCGACGCTGAACGGCACTATGTTGACGGACAGCAGCGTCACCTTCACGGATATCGTGCTGTACGACTGGAACATTACCGGTTCAACGGCGAAATATCAGGGAACCGTGATTGTTGACTACCCGGCGGTCGGTTTCCTCGCAACCGGTGAAGTGAAAGGCCCTGGCTCGCTTATTTGGCTCGGCAATGCGTCTAAAACCGCATTAACGGTTCCGATGAAAAATGACGCAGGCGAAACGGTGAACGTTATTTTCCAGGGGCAACGCAACCGGTGGGACTGTTCAACCGTCCAGTTCGAGGCCGCGCAATCGTGCCAAACCCAAAAGAATCTGCCTGAAGTGGTCTATAACGCCAGCGATAACCCTTCACTTCCTGCCGGACATTATACGGGGCATATCACCTTTAACGGCGTTGAGTGGCATAACAACAGCCCGCTTCTTGCCTACGATATTACGACCTCATTGACCGTCAATTAATCTGCTGTGCCTGCGGTAGCAATATCGCAGGCATGTTTGATTACGCTTAACTTCTCTCTTCGCCTGCGTTATCTTTAAACTTCTTTACATAAGGTAAGGCAGCAGCGAGCATGCCTTCCTATAATGAATTAAAGCCCCAGTGTGATGGGCATGTCGTGAGAAAACAGGGGGCAAGGGATGTTGCTAAAGAAAAATCGTGGTCATCAGCTGTCAGCGGTGAGTTTATGCCTGGCAGTGATGTTTGCTCCGCTGTTTACCGCCCAGGCAGATGAGCCTGAAGTTGTACCGTCGGACAGTTCTGCGACACTTGGCGTGCAGCCGACGTCGCTGTCACAACCGCTGGATCAGTCGCCAGCGACGGCCATTATGGCCGGTATCAAGCCGCTTCCTGAAGGTATCGATATTGCGTCACTCCAGGGCCAGCTGGCGACTGGGCTGCCTGCTGGCTACACACCGGCTTACATAAGTCAGCTTACGCTGCTTTATGCCTCGCGGGACATGAAGCCAATGTGGGAAGATCGTGATGCGGTGCGTGCTTTCCAGCAACAGCTGGCAGAAGTGGCTATTGCGGGTTTCCAGCCGCAGTTCACAAAATGGGTTGAACTCCTGACTGACCCGTCGGTTACCGGGCTGGCGCGTGACGTCGTTCTGTCAGATGCCATGATGGGCTATCTCCAGTTTGTGGCGGGTATTCCGGTCAACGGCAACCGCTGGTTGTACAGCGATAAGCCGTATAAGCTGGCGACGCCGGCGCTGTCGGTCATAAACCAGTGGCAATTAGCCCTGGATAATGGTGAACTGCCGCGCTTTATTGCCAGCCTGGCACCGGCACATCCACAATATGCCGCTCTGCACCAGTCGCTTCTGGCGCTGGTAGGCGATTCCCGTCCATGGCCTCAGCTACGTGCCGCAGCAACGCTGCGCCCGGGGCAGTGGAGCAGCGATGTTCCTGCCCTGCGCGAGATCCTGATGCGTTCCGGTCTTCTGGACGGCGGGCCACATATAGCCTTGCCTGGCGACGATCCGCAAAACGCTGTCGTCAGCCCGTCGGCGCCGGTAAAAGAGAAAACAGCCGTTGCGCTAAGCAACAAGCCCGCGGCTTACGATCGCGAACTGGTCGCGGCGGTCAAGCAGTTCCAGGCTGCACAAGGGCTGGGCGCAGACGGGGTGATCGGTCCATCCACCCGCGACTGGCTGAACGTCTCTCCGGCTCAGCGCGCGGGGGTGCTGGCGTTAAATATCCAGCGCCTGCGCCTATTACCCGGCACCTTATCCACCGGAATAATGGTGAATATCCCCGCTTACTCGCTGGTCTACTATCAGGACGGTAGCGAAGTGCTGGCATCACGGGTAATTGTGGGTCGACCTGACCGTAAAACGCCGATGATGAGCAGCGCGCTGAATAACGTGGTGGTGAACCCGCCATGGAACGTGCCCCCGACGCTGGCCCGTAAGGATATTCTGCCTAAGGTCTGGAACGATCCTGGATATCTGGAGCGTCATAACTATACGGTGATACGCGGCTGGAACAGCAAAGAGACGATAGATCCCTGGATGGTTGACTGGTCAACGATTACACCGTCGAACCTGCCTTTCCGCTTCCAGCAGGCGCCGGGCGCCCATAACTCGCTGGGGCGCTATAAATTCAACATGCCAAGTTCTGATGCAATCTATCTGCATGATACGCCGAACCACAACCTGTTCCAGAAGGACACGCGCGCGCTCAGTTCGGGTTGCGTCCGTGTGAATAAGGCCTCCGAGCTGGCGAATATGCTGCTGCAGGATGCGGGCTGGAACGATACGCGGATTTCAGATGCGTTGAAACAAGGTGATACCCGTTACGTTAATATTCGACACAACATTCCGGTCAATCTTTACTATCTGACGGCGTTTGTCGGCGAGGACGGGCGCACCCAGTACCGTACAGATATTTACAATTATGATCTCACTGCGCGATCCGGCGCACAAATTTTGCCAAAAGCTGAACAATTAATCAGGTAAATGAAGTAGTTCGGTCAAATTGATTGTCGTAAGTTATGGTGAATACGGGGCGATCTGGCTGTAAGCCGCGTATTCACTGGGGTTGGGCGCCTTGACGTAGGCTGTTTTGACAGTTAAGGTGCCCTTCGTGCGCTAAGCATATTTACGATTTCATTGACCTGTAGACCTGATTATCATGGACAAATTTGACGCTAATCGCCGCAAATTGCTGGCGTTAGGTGGTGTTGCGCTCGGCGCTGCGGCCATCCTTCCGACGCCAGCATTTGCCACCCTCTCGACACCACGTCCGCGTATTTTAACGCTCAACAATCTTCATACCGGTGAGTCGCTTAAAGCGGAGTTTTTCGATGGCAGAGGCTATATTCAGGATGAATTAGCAAGACTTAACCATTTTTTCCGTGATTTCCGCGCGAATAAAATAAAAGCCATCGATCCAGGACTGTTTGATCAGATTTTCCGCCTTCAGGGCCTGCTGGGAACCAGCAAGCCGGTGCAGCTCATTTCAGGATACCGTTCACTCGATACCAACAATGAACTGCGCGCCCACAGCCGTGGGGTAGCGAAAAAAAGCTATCACACCAAAGGGCAGGCAATGGATTTCCACATTGAAGGCGTTTCGTTAGCCAATATTCGCAAAGCCGCGTTATCTATGCGCGCAGGTGGTGTAGGATACTACCCACGTAGCAACTTTGTGCATATTGATACCGGGCCGGTTCGGCACTGGTAATAACGAAACACAGGAGCAGTATGAACTATCGTATTATTCCGGTTACCGCGTTCTCCCAGAACTGTTCATTGATCTGGTGCGAGCAAACTAAACTGGCCGCGCTTGTCGATCCCGGCGGTGACGCTGAGAAAATCAAGCAGGAAGTCGCAGCAAGCGGCGTCACGCTGATGCAGATTTTGCTTACTCATGGTCATCTTGACCATGTGGGTGCTGCGGCTGAACTGGCTGAACACTACGGTGTGCCGGTGATCGGCCCGGAAAAAGAAGATGAGTTCTGGCTGCAGGGGTTACCCGCCCAAAGCCGCATGTTTGGCCTTGATGAGTGTCTGCCATTGACGCCCGATCGTTGGTTAAACGAAGGAGATCGCGTTACCGTAGGGAATGTTACTTTACAGGTGTTGCATTGTCCTGGGCATACGCCAGGCCATATCGTCTTCTTTGATGACCAGTCACGTCTGCTGATTTCCGGCGATGTTATTTTCAAAGGTGGCGTAGGACGCAGCGATTTCCCGCGCGGCGATCACGGTCAGCTGATTCAGTCGATTAAACAAAAGTTATTGCCGCTGGGTGATGACGTCACGTTTATCGCAGGACACGGTCCGATGTCGACGCTGGGCTATGAACGGCTCCATAACCCGTTCCTTCAGGACGAAATGCCTGTCTGGTAACCCGAATAAAAAAAAAGCCTGCATAATGCAGGCTTTTTTATGGGCGCAACTTACAGTACGGCGACAATCGCTTCGCACAGTGGCGCCATGTTGTCAGGCGTCATGCCTGCAACGTTCACGCGGCCAGACGCTACGGCGTACACGCCAAACTCTTCACGCAAACGCAGAACCTGCTCTTTGGTCAGGCCGCTGAAAGAGAACATGCCGTTCTGTTTGATGATAAAGCTGAAGTCGCGGTCAGCGCCTTTCTCAGCCAGCGTGTTCACGAACAGCAGGCGCATACGCTGAATGCGCTGGCGCATATCGTTCAGCTCTTGTTCCCAGATCGCACGCAGGGCATCGTTGCTCAGGATGGTGGCAACAACGGACGCACCGTGTGCCGGTGGGTTAGAGTAGTTAGCGCGGATTACGGACTTCATCTGGCTGAACGCACGATCGACAGTCTCTTCGTTTGCCGCGACCAGCGTACAGGCACCTACGCGCTCATTGTACAGGCCGAAGTTCTTTGAATAGGAACTCGCCACGATCAGTTCCTGATGCACGGCTGCGAACGCGCGCAGGCCTTCCGCATCTTCTTCCAGACCACGGGCAAAGCCCTGATAGGCGAAGTCAAACAGCGGCAGCCAGCCTTTCTCCACGGACAACTTAGCCAGCTGTTCCCACTGCTCCAGCGTCGGGTCGATACCGGTTGGGTTATGGCAGCAACCGTGGAACAGCACCACGTCACCTGCCTGCGCTTCGCTCAGGCTTGCCAGCAGGCCGTCAAAGTCGAGAGAGTGATTTGCCGCGTCGTAGTAAGCATATTCACGTACTTCCAGACCCGCAGAGTTAAAGACGCTCTTGTGGTTTGGCCAGCTTGGGTTGCTCACCCATACGCGCTTAACAGAGGTGTTTTTCGCCAGGAAATCCGCCGCAACGCGCAGCGCGCCGGTACCGCCAGGGGTTTGTGCTGTGCGAGCGCGTTTGCTGCTCACAATTTCGCTGCCTTTACCGAACAACAGTTCCTGAGTGCAGCGACCAAATTCAGGGATACCATCAATACCGAGGTAGTTTTTGGTGGTTTCGTTTTCCAGCAGATACTGTTCAGCTTTTTTAACGCTGGTCAGGACCGGGGTTTTGCCGGTTTCATCTTTATATACACCAATACCCAGGTTGATTTTGCCAGGGCGGTCGTCGGCACGAAACAGATCGGCCAGGCCCAGAATAGGGTCGGCAGGAGCGGCGGTAATGTTCTCAAACATGACGAAGTTCCATTGTGATTACAGAAGTGAAATCCGCTATCAGGTTAACGGTAGATTTACAAAATGCCAACCGTTTGCGACGAAAAGCGTGCGGCTTTTCAAAAGTCGCCATTATTTTCTGTCGGGCATAAAAAAACAGGGCCGAAGCCCTGTTCATTAAGCATATAACAACGTGGTGTACTGATTAGAACTGGTAAACCAGACCTACAGCAACGGTATCATCGTTGTTGATGCCCAGTTTGTTGTCGTCTTTCAGCTGGTTGATCTGGTAGTCAACATAGGTGGACATGTTTTTGTTGAAGTAGTAAGTCGCACCGATGTCGATGTAGTTGATGTAGTCTTCATCACCCACGCCTTCTACGTCTTTCGCTTTAGATTTGTAGTAAGCGATGGATGGACGCAGACCGAAGTCGAACTGGTACTGAGCAACAACAGAGAAGTCCTGAGTTTTGTTAGCGAAGCCGTTGTCCAGGCGAGCCGCGTTACGCATTTCACCGTACAGTGCTGCCAGGTAAATGTTGTTCGCGTCGTATTTCAGACCGGTAGCCCACTGCTCAGCTTTATCGCCTTTACCCCACTGCAGATTCTGCTGGGCATTGGTACGGTCAGCTGCGCCATAAGCACCTACAACACCGAAGCCGTCGAAATCGTAGCTAACAGAAGTTGCCCAGCCGTCGCCGTTGGAACGTGACGCATCGGTACGCTCGTTTTTGCCCAGGTACTGAACGCCAAAGTTCAGACCGTCAACCAGGCCGAAGAAGCCGCTGTTACGGTAAGTCGCCAGACCACCAGTACGGCCAGAGAAGAAGTTATCGCTCACGCCGGTGTCGCCGCCGAACTCTGGCAGCATATCGGTGATACCGATTGCATCATAAACCAGGCCATAGTTACGACCGTAGTCGAAGGAGCCTGCGTCACCGAATTTCAGACCTGCGAATGCCAGACGGGTTTTGTTACCGGACTGTGCATCGGAGCCTTCAGAGTTGTTACCCTGGAAGTTGTATTCCCACTGACCGTAACCAGCCAGCTGATCGTTGATCTGAGTTTCGCCTTTGAAGCCCAGACGCGCGTAAGTTTTGTCGCCATCGTTGCCGTCATTATCAGAGAAGTAATGCAGACCAACAGCTTTCCCGTAAAGATCTAATTTGTTGCCGTCTTTGTTATAGATTTCTGCAGCGTTTGCTGCACCGGCTACCAGCAGGGCAGGGATAACCACTGCCAGGATATTGCGCTTCATCATTATTTATTACCCTCATTGGTTTTTTTATGACACTCGCCACTGCCGTCAATAAATTCTGTCAATAAATATTTCCGGAACTATTGATGAGAGTTAGGTGTCTTTATGTATCTGACAGGCATCTTTCCATTCATAGAACCGTTTCGCTAGCCTGAAAGTGCTACAATTCTCAAGATTAGGTAACAAAAAGAAATAATGTGTAACTAGATGTGTATTTTTGGGAACTTTGTGAACCATCTCAAATTTCAGAGAGACTTGGTTGATTAAGCGGCGGTTTCATTCCTATATATATGAATTGCTTATGTTTAATTTGGCTAAAGGCAATTCATATAAACAGCGGTTAAACAGCTCATCTTTTCTTATGACCGCGAAAGGCCTTCTGGATGGCTGTGAAATTGAATAAAAAATATGCTATTGCTTGAGAATTAAATAAGCACAATAAGAATGCGGAATATTTTTTATTCACAGATATTTCATGGAAACAAAACGTAACAGCTGGTGCTTTTGACGGGGTTGTCTTTTAAAGAGGCTGACTTTGCACTGACATAAACTGACATTGCAGAATAAAATAATGGCCAGCATGTGCTGGCCATTATCATTGATGCGGGTTAGAAGCTTGCGTTACGCGGTGTACGTGGGAACGGAATCACGTCACGGACGTTCTGAACACCGGTTACGTAGGCAATCAGACGCTCGAAGCCCAGGCCGAAGCCTGAATGCGGAACAGTACCGTAACGGCGCAGATCGCGATACCAGCTGTAGTCAGCCGGGTTCAGACCCATCTCTTCCATACGGGCATCCAGGACGTCCAGACGCTCTTCACGCTGAGAACCCCCGATGATTTCACCGATGCCAGGTGCCAGGACATCCATTGCGGCAACGGTTTTACCGTCTTCGTTAAGGCGCATATAGAAGGCCTTAATGTCTTTCGGGTAGTTTTTCACGACAACCGGTGCTTTGAAGTGTTTCTCTGCCAGATAGCGTTCGTGCTCAGAAGAGAGATCCACGCCCCAGTAAACCGGGTTCTCGAACTTCTCACCGCACTTCTCGAGGATGGAAACCGCATCGGTGTAATCCACCTGCGCGAAGTCAGCGGATACAAAGCGCTCCAGACGGGCAATCGCGTCGTTATCCACGCGCTCAGCGAAGAATTTCATGTCGTCTGCACGTTCTTCCAGAACGGCTTTAAACACGTATTTCAGCATGGCTTCCGCCAGGCCTGCCACATCATTGAGATCGGCAAAGGCCACTTCTGGCTCCAGCATCCAGAATTCCGCCAGGTGGCGGCTGGTGTTGGAGTTTTCTGCGCGGAAGGTTGGGCCAAAAGTGTAGATCTTAGACAGCGCACAGGCATAGGTTTCACCGTTGAGCTGGCCGGATACCGTCAGGAAGGCTTCTTTACCAAAGAAGTCTTTGTCGTAATCCACTTTACCTTCCGGCGTACGCGGCAGGTTTTCCATATCCAGCGTGGAAACGCGGAACATCTCACCCGCACCTTCAGTGTCGGACGCGGTGATCAGCGGCGTGGATACCCAGAAGTAACCCTGCTCATCGAAGAAACGATGCAGTGCCTGCGCCAGCGTGTGACGCACGCGGGCTACCGCGCCGATCAGGTTGGTGCGTGGACGCAGGTGTGCCACTTCGCGAAGATACTCAATGCTGTGGCGTTTTGCCGCCATCGGGTAGGTATCTGGATCTTCCACCCAGCCGGTGACTTCAATCGCCGAAGCCTGAATTTCGAAGCTCTGGCCCTGACCAGGCGATGCGACAACCACGCCGGTAACAATGACGGAGCAACCTGTGGTCAGGCGCAGAACGTCATCATTGTAATTGGGCAGAGAATTATTAATGACGGCCTGTACAGGATCAAAGCAGGAACCGTCATAGACGGCGAGGAAGGAGATGCCAGCTTTAGAATCTCGGCGGGTACGCACCCATCCGCGCACGGTGACTTCTTGGTCAACGGCGACACGGCCCTGGAGTACGTCGGCTACAGGCACAACGCTCATAATATTCTCTCTGTTAATTGTCGGAAATGATAAACACTTGTCCGCCCTTATGGGGGGATATCTATGTTACCTGGCATCCGCCATCAGACAAGCAGATTTCGCAGTCTTAAGAGAAGAAATAAGAAATAAATAAGAAGTGGGGAGCCTTTACGGCTCCCGAAAGCGCTTAACTGGCTTTTTTGACCTGCGGCAGATCGAAGGCTTTGCGCAATGCGCGGACAAAGGCTTTGTCATGACAGATGGTTTTACCCGGACTATCAGAGAGTTTCGCCACCGGCTTGCCGTTACATTCCACCAGCTTTATGACGATGTTCAGAGGTTTTACCTGAGGAATATCGCAGGTCAAACGGGTGCCAATACCAAAGCTCAGATTCACTCTGGAGGAGAAATGGCGGTAAAGATCCACGGCTTTGGCTAAATCAAGGTTATCAGAGAAGACCAGGACTTTCGTCATCGGATCAATGCCCAGCTTCTCGTAATGGGCAATGGCCTTTTCACCCCATTCCACCGGGTCTCCGGAGTCATGGCGTAAACCCTGATAACGCTCAGCAAATTCAGGACCGAAGTCGCGCAGGAAGGCATCCATTGTGATGCAGTCGGTGAGGGCGATCCCCAGTTGATTCGGATACTCATCAAGCCATGCGGCCAGAGCCGCGCGCTGGCTATTGGCCAGGTCAGGGCTGATCTGCTGATGCGCCTGGAACCACTCGTGCGCCTGGGTACCCATTGGCGTCAGGTCCAGACGACGTGCAAGGTCGTAATTGCTGGTGCCCACAAACCACGGCTCTTGCTGAAGACGTTTAACGATAGCCTGCTGTACTTCGCGAGAGAAACGGCGGCGAGTGCCAAAGTCCATCAGGCGGAAGCGGGACATATCCAGCCCTTCGGTCAGGTGGGAAAATTCAACCAGCTTATTCTCCAGTGAGGCAACCGCCTGCTCGACGCCGGTTTCCGGCGAACGGTAGCGGTGGGCCAACTCGCTGATCACCGCCAGAAGCGGCACTTCCCACATGATCACTTCACGCCACGGACCGGCAAGGCGGATATTCAGCTTGCCATTATCGTTAGTCACCGTGACCTGCTCTGGCTTGTAGCGGAAGTCGCGCAGCCAGGTAAGGTAGTCAGCTTTAAAGAAGGGCAGGCCGGAAAGCCAGTGATATTCGTCGTCCTGCAGCGCCAGATACTGCATGGCATCGACCTGTTCACGAATGGAATCCGCGTAGATACCCAGCAAGTCGTCGCCCCGGCAGCGAAACTCCGCCGCAACATGAACGTCATGGTAATGGTGGAAAACGGCTTGCTGCATATGCAGTTTATACGCGTCGGTATCCAGCAATGTATGCAGAACAGGAGAAGCGAATTGAGTCATAGGTGCGCAGTAGCATCCTCTCACGGGAGCGTTTAGTACAATAAACAACTCCGGAGTATACCTGTTTTAGTGATTTATTGAACCCCGATCACAACATAAGCGCTCTTTATGGTCGAGGGCATTTTGTGCCTCGTGTTATACAAATGTAGCGAAAAAGGTGTTTGTACCTGAAAAGATGAACATTCTGCATAGCGCGTTTTAGACAACAGGAATATATTGAAACGTTACTCGACAAACGATGCATAAGGTTTTCTATGACACAACAGCCACAAGCCAAATACCGCCACGACTACCGTGCGCCGGATTACCTGATTAGCGATATCGATCTGACTTTTGACCTGGATGCCACTAAAACCGTCGTGACAGCGGTGAGCCAGGTGACGCGCCAGAGCGCGACGGCTGTACCGCTGCGTCTTGATGGTGAAGACCTGACGCTGGTTTCCCTGCACATTAATGATGAAGCGTGGACTGATTATAAAGAAGAAGGCAACCAGCTGGTTATCGACAACCTGCCGGAACGCTTTACGCTGCGCATCGTTAACGAAATCAGCCCGGCCGCGAATACCGCGCTGGAAGGGCTCTACCAGTCAGGCGTAGCGCTGTGTACCCAGTGTGAAGCAGAAGGCTTCCGCCACATTACCTGGTATCTTGACCGCCCGGACGTACTGGCGCGCTTTACCACCAAAATCATTGCCGATAAAACCCTTTATCCGTTCCTGCTCTCGAACGGCAACCGCGTGGGCGAAGGCGAACTGGAAAATGGTCGTCACTGGGTGCAGTGGCAGGATCCGTTCCCGAAACCGTGCTATCTGTTTGCGCTGGTGGCGGGTGATTTCGACGTCCTGCGCGACACCTACAAAACCCGCTCTGGCCGCGACGTGGCGCTGGAACTGTTTGTTGACCGCGGCAACCTTGACCGCGCGCCGTGGGCGATGACCTCGCTCATCAACTCCATGAAGTGGGACGAAGAGCGCTTCGGCCTCGAATACGATCTCGACATTTATATGATCGTCGCCGTCGACTTCTTCAACATGGGCGCGATGGAGAACAAAGGTCTTAACGTCTTTAACTCCAAATACGTGCTGGCGCGTACCGATACCGCCACCGATAAAGACTATCTCGATATCGAACGCGTCATCGGGCACGAATATTTCCATAACTGGACCGGTAACCGCGTCACCTGCCGCGACTGGTTCCAGCTGAGCCTGAAAGAGGGCTTAACCGTCTTCCGCGACCAGGAGTTCAGCTCCGATCTGGGCTCCCGCGCCGTGAACCGCATCAACAACGTGCGCACCATGCGCGGCCTGCAGTTTGCGGAAGATGCCAGCCCAATGGCGCACCCGATTCGTCCGGATAAAGTCATCGAGATGAACAACTTCTACACCCTGACGGTGTATGAAAAGGGCGCTGAAATCATCCGCATGATCCACACCCTGCTGGGCGAAGAGAATTTCCAGAAAGGGATGCAGCTCTACTTCGAGCGTCACGACGGCAGCGCCGCCACCTGCGACGACTTCGTCCAGGCGATGGAAGACGCGTCCAACGTGGATCTGTCCCATTTCCGCCTCTGGTACAGCCAGGCCGGTACACCTGTCGTGACCGTTAAAGACGACTACAATCCGGAAACCGAGCAGTACACCCTGACCATCAGCCAGCGCACGCCGCCAACGGCCGAGCAGGCGGAGAAACAGCCGCTCCACATTCCGTTCAGCATTGAGCTGTACGATAACGAAGGCAAAGTGATCCCTCTGAAGAAGGGCGGTCACCCGGTACACAGCGTGCTAAACGTCACCCAGGCGGAGCAGACGTTTATTTTCGATAATGTTTACTTCCAGCCGGTGCCGGCGCTGCTGTGCGAATTCTCTGCGCCGGTAAAACTGGAGTACAAGTGGAGCGATCAGCAACTGACGTTCCTGATGCGTCACGCGCGCAATGACTTCTCTCGCTGGGATGCGGCGCAGAGCCTGCTGGCAACCTACATCAAGCTGAACGTTAACCGTTATCAGCAGGGCCAGCCGCTGACGCTGCCGGTTCATGTTGCGGATGCCTTCCGCGCGATCCTGCTGGACGAGAACATTGACCCGGCACTGGCGGCTGAAATTCTGACCTTACCGTCCGCGACTGAAATCGCCGAGCTGTTCGAGATTATCGACCCGATTGCGATTGTCGCAGTGCGTGAAGCGCTAACCCGTACGCTGGCTGCCGAACTGGCGGATGAGTTCCTGGCCATTTACAACGCCAACAAGCTGGATGCGTACCGTGTTGAGCATGCCGATATCGGCAAACGTTCCCTGCGCAATACCTGTCTGCGCTATCTGGCCTTTGGTGAGGTGGAACTGGCGAACACGCTGGTCAGCAAGCAGTATCACGAAGCCGATAACATGACCGACGCGCTGGCTGCACTCGCCGCAAGCGTTGCCGCCGAGCTGCCGTGTCGTGATGCGCTAATGCAGGAGTACGATGACAAATGGCATCAGGATGGTCTGGTGATGGACAAATGGTTCATTCTGCAGTCCACCAGCCCGTCCGCCGATGTGCTGAGCACCGTACGTCGCCTGCTGAAGCACCGCTCGTTCACCATGAGCAACCCGAACCGCGTTCGCTCGCTGATTGGCGCGTTTGCCAGCAGCAACCCGGCTGCCTTCCACGCGGAAGACGGCAGCGGCTATCAGTTTATGGTGGAAATGCTGACCGAACTGAACAGCCGTAACCCGCAGGTGGCGTCGCGACTGATTGAGCCGCTGATCCGCCTGAAACGCTACGATGCGAAGCGTCAGGCGAAGATGCGCGCCGCGCTTGAGCAGCTGAAAGGGCTGGAGAACCTGTCTGGCGATCTGTACGAGAAGATTGCTAAGGCGCTGGCCTGATAAAAAGCTTAACCCTCCCTCTCCCACTGGGAGAGGGCCGGGGTGAGGGCATCAGGCATTAGCCGTAATCAACGCGCGCTCATTCACCCCGCGCTTCATCACCCGATCCAACACTTCCGCCTCCAGCTCCGCCAGTTTTGCCGAGCCCACGCGGCGAGGGCGCGGGATATCCACCGTCAAATCCAGACCAATCTTCCCGTCTTCTATCAGCAGCACCCGGTCCGCCATCGCGACGGCCTCGCTCACGTCATGCGTCACCAGCAGTACCGTAAAGCCATGCTCCTGCCACAAGGACTCAATCAAATCCTGCATTTCAATCCGCGTCAGCGCATCAAGCGCGCCGAGCGGTTCATCAAGCAACAGCAGGCCGGGACGGTGAATCAACGCGCGCGCCAGCGCCACGCGCTGTTTCTGTCCCCCTGACAGCGCAGCAGGCCACTCGCCTGCGCGGTTTTCCAGCCCGACGGCGGCCAGCGCCTGACGTGCGTTATCCCGCCAGCTGCCCTTCAGACCGAGACCGACGTTGTCGATAACCGTTTTCCACGGCAGCAGGCGCGCGTCCTGAAACATCATGCGCGTATCGTCCTGAATATTGGCCAGCGGCGTTGACCCTGCCAGGATTTCACCGCCGTTGGGGGCTTCCAGCCCGGCCAGAAGGCGTAGCAGCGTACTCTTGCCGCCGCCGCTGCGTCCGACAACGGCCACAAATTGTCCGGCGGGAATATGCAGATCCAGCCCGTTAAGAATGGTGTTTTCGCCGTAGCGTTTGGTGATGCCGTTAAGCAGTAACGGCGTCCCCTGGTTCAGTCGTGCAGTATTCATGCTTTTGCCTCCTGAAGGGTATAGGCCGGGTTCCAGCGCAGCCAGCTGCGCTCCAGCCACTGGGCGCTGACGTCAGCGAGTTTGCCGAGAAGGGCGTAAAGGATGATGGCTACTACCACCACGTCGGTTTGCAGGAATTCACGGGCGTTCATCGCCAGATAGCCGATGCCGGAGTTAGCCGAAATGGTTTCCGCCACAATCAGCGTCAGCCACATCAGGCCGAGCGCAAAACGCACCCCAACCATAATCGAGGGCAGGGCGCCCGGCAGGATCACGTGTATAAAGAGAGAAAAACCGGACAAGCCGTAGCTTCGCGCCATCTCGACCAGACCGCGATCGATATTGCGGATGCCGTGCCAGGTGTTGATGTAAATCGGGAACAGCGTGCCCAGCGCCACGAGGAAGATCTTGGCGCTCTCATCAATGCCAAACCACAGGATAACCAGCGGGATCAGCGCCAGATGCGGCACGTTGCGCAGCATCTGTATAGACGTATCCAGCAGCCGCTCACCCCAGCGGGACAGGCCGCTGATCAGACCCAGAACCAGGCCGATACTGCCGCCAATGGAAAACCCAATCACGGCGCGCCATGAGCTGATCGCCAGATGCTGCCATAGCTCTCCGCTCACGCTCAGCGACCAGAACGCTTCAACAACGCCCTCCGGAGAGGGCAGAATGCGGCTCGACAGCCAGCCGGTGGACGACGCGAGCTGCCAGAGGGCCACGATGCCGACGGGTAAAAACCACGGCGCGGCGCGCAGCAGCCATTTTTGTGAGGTGGCAGACATGGTCACTCCTTAGCTCTGCGCGGCTTTTCGCGGAATAAATTCGTTCGCCACGGCTTCGCCCTGAAGCTGGAGTTGCTGCGGCTGCGGAATTTCCGGGATGGCGACATCCAGGTGCGGGAATAACAGTTCGCCCACCTTGTAGGCCTCTTCCAGATGCGGATAGCCGGAGAGGATAAAGCTGTCGATGCCCAGGTCTGCGTATTCATTAATCCGCGCGGCCACCGTTGGACCATCGCCGACCAGCGCTGTACCTGCGCCGCCGCGTACCAGACCGACACCCGCCCACAGGTTCGGACTGATCTCCAGATTCTCGCGCTTGCCGTTATGCAGGGACGCCATCCGGTGCTGCCCGACGGAGTCGGTTTTAGCAAACGCGGCCTGCGCCCTGGCGATGGTCTCATCGTCCAGATGCGAGATCAGCCGGTCGGCGGCCTGCCAGGCTTCCTCATTGGTTTCGCGCACAATCACATGAAGGCGAATGCCGAAACGTACCTTGCGACCGTGGGCTGCTGCTTTGGCGCGGACCTGGGCAATTTTTTCTTTCACCAGCTCAGGCGGTTCGCCCCAAGTCAGGTAGAGATCGACCTGCTCGGCGGCCAGATCCTGGGCCACATCCGACGATCCGCCAAAATAGAGGGGAGGGCGCGGCTGCTGCACCGGCGGGAAGTAGAGTTTCGCGTCGCGAACGTGAATATGTTTGCCTTCGAAGGTGACGGTTTCACCTTCCAGCAGGCGTCGCCAGACGCGGGTGAATTCGGCGGAGGCCTCGTAGCGCTCCGTGTGATCGAGGAACACGCCATCGCCCGCCAGCTCCTGCGGATCGCTACCCGTGACAAGGTTAAACAGGGCGCGGCCGTTGGACAGTCTGTCCAGCGTTGCTGCCTGACGCGCCGCCACGGTGGGGGAAACCACGCTTGGACGTAACGCGACCAGGAACTTCAGACGCTGAGTGACAGGGATCATCGACGCGGCAACCAGCCACGCATCCTCGCACGAACGTCCGGTTGGGATCAGCACGCCGGTGAAACCGATTCGGTCCGCCGCCTGCGCAATCTGCTGCAGATAGCCATGGTCAACCGGGCGTGAACCCTCTTCTGTACCAAGATAGTGTCCATCACCGTGGGTGGGTAAAAACCAGAAAAGATTCAGACTCATGATTTAGCTCCTTCTTTGCCTGCGGGCTGCCAGATGCGTTCGCGAATATTGACCTGTTTAGGCACAAGGCGGTTTTGATAGAAAAGGTCAGCGGTTTGCTGCTGAAGGGCGGCGACCTGCGCGTTGACAGGCGCAATGGTGGTCGGCGGACGGTGGCTGAGATAGCTCGCGATCACCGGTTCAGGTAAGCCCATGGTTTTTGCCAGCAGGGTAATGCTTTCCTGACGCTGGCTCTGGGTCAGGGCATCGGCCTGGGTAAAGGTATCCAGTACGCCCTGAATGAATGCGCCGTTTTTCTCCGCGTAAGGACGTGCAGCGAGATAAAACGAGCCGGTTTGTTTCAGCGTGGTACCATCTTTCAGCACCCGCACGCCACCCTGCAGTAAGGCTGCGGAGTAGTACGGATCCCAGATGGCCCAGGCATCCACGTTCTTCTGCTGGAACGCGGCGCGCGCGTCGGCAGGCGTCAGGTATACGGGCTGAATGTCGGTGAACTTAAGCCCGGCCTCTTGCAGGGCGCGCAGCAGCAAGTTGTGTGAGCTGGAACCTTTCTGGAAAGCCACTTTATGGCCTTTAAGGTCGGCAACGCTTTTAATCTCGCTATTTTCAGGGACCAGAATCACCTCTGCTTTCGGTTTAGCGGGTTCAACGCCCACGTAGACCAGATCGGCCCCGGCAGCCTGAGCAAAGATAGGCGGAATATCGCCCGTGCTGCCCAAATCGATACTGCCGACGTTCAAGGCCTCCAGCATCTGTGGGCCTGCAGGGAACTCCACCCAGGAGAATTTGGTGTCCGGGAAGCGTTTTTCCAGAAGCTGGTGGCTTTTCGCCAGCACCATGCTGACGCTGCCTTTTTGATAGCCGATGCGCAGGCTTTCCGGCGCGGTTTCCGCCGCATGAGCCAGCGACGACAGAGCCATCAGCCCTGCCAGCCCGATACGTGTCAGTGTTTTAAACATGAGCGACTCCTTGCGGCGGATTAAAAGCGGGAACCTCGATATCCCGGCGATGCAGCGCATGCCAGAACGTTTCCAGTGCGGCATCAAGGCGTGTTTGCAGATTCGGCGTAAAGTGGGGTTTGTGTTGATAGTCGATGACCTGTGAATCATCTGCGAAAACGCCATGCAGGATCTCCTGTGCTTTCAGGGCGTTCAGCACCGGTTTCAGGGCGTAATCCACTGCCAGTAAATGGGCAACCGTACCGCCCGTAGCCAGCGGCAGCACCACTTTGCCATCCAGCGCGCGCTCCGGAAGCAGGTCAAGCAGGGTTTTCAGTGCGCCAGAAAAAGAGGCTTTATAAATGGGAGTCGCCACAATTAAGCCATCTGCCCCCTTGAGCTGCTCGATCAGGGTTTTCAGCGCGGGGCTGTCGAAACGGGCATACAGCAAATCTTCAGGTTCGAAGTTATGCAGATTCCAGTGGCACACTTCCACATCCAGAGCAGTGAGCTTTTCACGGGCATATTCCAGCAGGGCGCTGGAACGCGAGGGGAACCGTGGACTACCGGCCAGGGTGATGACGCGCATGTTTGCTCCTTATAACTAATTGTTTGCTTTTATCTAACATTCATAACAATTTTAAGGAGTGTGACATCGCCGGGTTATTCCACTAAATGATTTATCTGCAATTTAAATGCGAAAAAGTGCATAAGAAATAGCCGTGCAGGTAAACGTTTGCGTTTTGCGCGATTTTTTTGCCGCAGGTCAATTCCCTTTCCGGGCGGGATCGCACATAATCCCCTCCCGGTTTGCACACCGGGAATCCAGGAGAGTTCATGTACTACCCCTTCGTTCGTAAAGCCCTTTTCCAGCTCGATCCTGAGCGCGCTCATGAATTTACATTCCAGCAATTACGTCGTATTACAGGCACGCCTCTGGCTGCGCTGGTGCGTCAAAATGTGCCGGAAAAACCTGTCCAATGCATGGGCCTGACTTTTAAGAATCCGCTGGGCCTGGCGGCCGGTCTGGATAAAAATGGCGAATGTATTGATGCCCTGGGCGCGATGGGGTTTGGCTCCATCGAAATCGGTACCGTTACGCCGCGTCCGCAGCCGGGTAACGACAAGCCGCGTCTGTTCCGCCTGGTCGAAGCTGAGGGGTTGATCAACCGCATGGGCTTCAACAACCTCGGTGTCGATCATCTGGTTGAGAACGTTAAAAAATCCCATTTTGATGGCGTATTAGGCATCAATATTGGTAAAAATAAAGACACGCCGGTGGAGCAAGGCAAAGATGACTATCTGATTTGTATGGAAAAAGTCTATGCCTATGCCGGTTATATTGCGGTGAATATTTCTTCACCCAATACCCCGGGCCTGCGCTCATTACAATATGGCGATGCGCTGGACGATCTTCTGAGTGCCATTAAAAATAAACAAAACGAGCTCCAGGCGATCCACCATAAATATGTTCCGGTCGCGGTTAAGATCGCGCCGGATCTTTCTATTGAAGAATTGATCCAGGTTGCCGACAGTTTAGTGCGTCATAATATTGATGGTGTGATAGCAACCAATACAACGCTCGATCGTTCTCTCGTTCAGGGAATGAAAAACTGTGACGAAGCGGGTGGGTTAAGTGGCCGTCCGGTACAATTAAAAAGTACGGAAATTATTCGCGCACTCTCTGCTGAATTACAGGGACGTCTGCCCATTATTGGCGTGGGCGGTATCGACTCTGTTATTGCCGCCCGCGAGAAGATGGCTGCCGGGGCATCACTGGTGCAAATTTATTCCGGCTTTATTTTTAAAGGCCCGCCATTGATTAAAGAAATCGTTACTCATATCTAATCTTTTCTCCTAATCAGACAACCAGGGCTTTATTTCCGGCCCTGGTTGTTTTATATTCCGTCACTGTTGCTTATTTAGTCATTATAGTCTTTTATTAATGGTGTTATAAACGAGGCGGCAAACAGGACATTTTTAGTACAGGACGTTTGGGGACGGGAGAGACACATGCGAATTAAACCTGACGATAACTGGCGCTGGTATTTTTGCGACGAGCACGATCGAATGATGCTCGATTTAGCCAATGGCATGTTGTTTCGTTCACGTTTTCCGCGTCGAATGTTAACCCCGGACGCTTTCTCGCCGTCAGGCTTTTGTGTGGACGATGCTGCGCTTTATTTTTCCTTCGAAGAAAAATGCCGCGACCTGATGCTCTCCAAAGAACAGCGCGCTGAGCTGGTCCTGAATGCGCTGGTGGCTATCCGTTTCCTGAAACCGCAAATGCCAAAAAGCTGGCATTTTCTTGCACATGGCATGAGCTGGACCCCGGCAACGGGCGATGCGGCAAGCGTCAATCTGAGTGATACTGCAGAAGAGGTGAATTTACTGGTCGTTGAACCCGGTGAAAACGCCGCGCTCTGTTTGTTAGCGCAGCCCGGCGTGACCATTGCCGGGCGAGTTATGCAGTTAGGTGATGCGATTAAAGTCATGAATGACAGGCTGAAGCCACAGCTGCGCGTTGATTCGTTCAGCCTTGAACAGGCCGTTTAAGCTTCCAGCTGGACGGACGTTTTCGGCACACAGCTGCAGCATAAAATCGTACCGTCATCACCTACCGCCGATTTCTTCAGCGCAGTGACTTCTCCCTCGACCAGTTTGATTCGACAGCATCCGCAAATACCTGCACGACAGGAGTAAGGTACGCGGATCCCTGCCTGTTCCAGTTGCTCAAGTAATACCTGCTGATTGTTGCCACGGATAACTTTACCCTGCCAGTGAATATCGACCCCTGACGAGGGCGCGGACTCGATATCAACAAACTCCTCTTCCTGGCTGGAACCATAAATCCTGGCGGGACCACGGGTGAGGATTTCGACTTCGTCACCGACGCGGATCACGCCGCTGGCGCGCGGGATGAGGTTCTGACCGAAATCCACATCACCGTTGTCCTGGGCGGTACGGAATGACTGCAACGTTTTCAACGGCTCACCGGAAGGATGTTTTTGGCCTTTTTCCGGACTGACAGTGGTGAATATGCAGCGACTACAGGGCTTCACCACGTCGAAAATCACGCTGCCGATGCGGATCACCTTCCAGGTATCTTCGTCCCAGGCGTCGGCACCGGTGACCACCAGGTTAGGGCGGAACTGTTCCATCTGAACGCTGGCTTTGCAGCGGCGCTGTAAATCACGCAGCGAGGCTTCGTTGGTCAGCAGGAACGGGAAGCCATCGGCGAAGGAGAGGGGAACGGCGTCATGGCGCTTCACGCGACGCGTCAGTTCAGGACCAACCCAGCGCAGCTGCACGTCGCGGGAGAAGAACCCGCTCAGCCAGCGGTTAATTTCATCCGGGGCGATGCGCGCGGTAAAATGATTGCCCCACACTTCCGTTGGCGCGTCGACAGGCGCAAAATCGGCAAAGCGAATCACTACGCTGGAACCGTCCGGCGCGGTCAGGTGCAAACCGTCATGAAGTGGAGAAGGGGTAAAGCGAACCATCTGCGGGAACTGGCGTGCGGTAATGAACGTACCGTCAGGCTCGGTGACCATAAAAATGCGATCGAAGGCGAATCCGCTCATGTCGGCCAGTGCGTGAGAGACGCCGATGCCGCGCATGGATTTCACCGGATGAATAAAAAGCCTGGATAACGTCGCCACTGCACACTCCCACAAATGAAAATAAGCCTTCAACTTTATGACATACACGCCATATTAGCTATAATGCGCGACAATTTTCTAAGAGTAAAAGTGACGATATGAATTCTCTGTTTGCCAGTACGGCCCGTGGGCTGGAAGAGCTGTTAAAAACTGAACTGGAAAGCCTGGGCGCGCAAGAGTGCCAGGTGGTTCAGGGTGGTGTCCATTTTGAGGGCGACACGCGGCTTATTTACCAGAGCCTGATGTGGAGCCGTCTGGCGTCGCGCATCATGCTGCCGATGAAGGAGTGCAAGGTCTATAGCGACCTGGACCTCTATACCGGCGTACAGATGATCGACTGGACAGAGATCTTCACGCCAAATGCCACCTTTGCGGTGCATTTCAACGGCGTGAACGACGAGATCCGCAACAGCCAGTACGGTGCCCTGCGTGTAAAAGACGCCATTGTGGACTGCTTCACGCGTAAAAATAAGGAACGTCCAAACGTTGATCGCGAAAATCCCGATCTGCGTATTAACGTCTGGCTGAACGGCGACACGGCGAGTATATCTCTCGATCTGAGCGGCGCGGGTCTGCACCTGCGCGGCTACCGCGATCGCACCGGTATGGCGCCGATCAAAGAAACGCTGGCCGCCGCCATCGTAATGCGCTCCGGCTGGCAGCCGGGCACGCCGCTGCTCGACCCAATGTGTGGTTCTGGTACGCTGCTGATAGAAGCAGCCATGCTGGCAACTGACCGCGCGCCGGGGCTGCATCGCGGTCACTGGGGCTTTAAAGGCTGGGCACAGCACGATGAAGCACTCTGGAAAGAGGTCAAAGACGATGCGCAGACCCGCGCGCGTAAAGGCCTGGCGGAGTACACCTCCCACTTCTACGGTTCGGACAGCGACCCGCGCGTCATTGAGCGCGCGCGCAGCAACGCCCGTCGCGCCGGTATCGGCGAGCTGGTCACCTTCGACGTGAAAGACGTGGCGAACCTGACCAACCCGCTGCCAAAAGGTCCGTACGGCACCGTAATCAGTAACCCGCCATACGGCGAGCGTCTGGACAGCGAGCCGGCGCTGATTGCCCTGCACAGCCTGCTGGGCCGCAATATGAAGGACTACTTCGGTGGCTGGAATCTCTCCCTGTTTAGCGCCTCACCGGAGCTGCTGAGCTGCCTGCAGCTGCGTGCCGATCGCCAGTTTAAGGCGAAAAACGGCCCGCTGGACTGTGTGCAGAAAAACTACCATCTGGCAGAGAAAGCGGCGGACAGCAAGCCGTCCGGCGTGGCGGAAGATTACGCCAACCGCCTGCGCAAGAACCTGAAGAAATATGAGAAATGGGCAAAGCAGGAAGGGATTGAATGCTACCGCCTGTACGACGCCGACCTGCCGGAGTACAACGTGGCGGTTGACCGCTACGCGGACTGGGTGGTGATTCAGGAATATGCGCCACCGAAAACCATCGATGCGCAAAAAGCGCGTCAGCGCATGCTGGATGTGATTGCGGCCACCATCGCCGTGCTCGGCATTACGCCGAACAAGCTGGTGCTGAAAACCCGCGAGCGCCAGAAGGGCAAAAACCAGTATCAGAAGATGGGCGAGAAGGGAGACTTTATCGAAGTGGGCGAGTACAACGCGCGCCTGTGGGTAAACCTGACCGACTATCTGGATACCGGCCTGTTCCTTGACCACCGTATCGCGCGCCGCATGTTGGGCCAGATGAGCAAGGGCAAAGACTTCCTCAACCTCTTCTCCTATACCGGCAGCGCGAGCGTGCATGCAGGTCTGGGCGGGGCGCGCAGCACCACCACGGTGGATATGTCTCGCACCTATCTGGAGTGGGCGGAGCGTAACCTGCGTCTGAACGGCCTGACCGGACGCCAGCATCGCCTGATGCAGGCCGACGTGCTGGGCTGGCTGCGTGATACTGACGAGCAGTTCGATCTGATCTTTATCGATCCGCCGACCTTCTCCAACTCCAAGCGTATGGAGGATAGCTTTGATGTTCAACGCGATCACCTGCGCCTGATGACCGACCTGAAACGCCTGCTGCGTAAAGGCGGCACCATTATGTTCTCGAACAACAAACGCGGCTTCCGCATGGATCATGAAGGCTTAGCCACGCTGGGACTGAAAGCGCAAGAAATCAGCCAGAAAACGCTGTCTCAGGACTTTGCCCGTAACCGTCAGATCCATAACTGCTGGTTAATCTCAGCGGTCTGAAAGGAAATATAAATGTCACTAATTAGCATGCACGGCGCCTGGCTGTCTTTCAGCGATGCGCCCCTTCTCGACGATACTGAACTGCACATTGAAGATAACGAACGTGTTTGTCTGGTAGGCCGTAACGGCGCGGGTAAATCCACGCTGATGAAGATCCTTAACCGTGAGCAGGGTCTGGATGACGGCCGTATCGTTTACGAACAAGATCTGATTGTTTCTCGACTGCAGCAGGATCCACCGCGTAACGTGGCGGGGACCGTCTACGACTTCGTTGCGGAGGGGATCTCTGAACAAGCCGAATACCTGAAGGGCTATCATGAAATTTCGCATCTGGTGATGACCGACCCGAGCGAAAAAAATCTTAATGAAATGGCGCGCCTGCAGGAACTGCTGGATCATCACGGCCTGTGGCAGCTTGAAAGCCGTATCACTGAAGTGCTGGACCAGTTAGGTCTGGATGCGGATATGGAGCTGGCATCACTTTCCGGCGGCTGGCTGCGTAAAGCGGCACTGGGACGCGCGCTGGTCAGCGGCCCGAAAGTGCTGCTGCTTGACGAACCGACCAACCACCTGGACATTGAAGCCATCGACTGGCTGGAAGGGTTCCTGAAGACCTTCAACGGCACCATCATCTTCATTTCGCACGACCGTTCGTTTATCCGCAACATGGCGACCCGCATTGTCGATCTCGATCGCGGCAAACTGGTGACCTATCCTGGCGATTACGACACCTATCTGCTGGAAAAAGAAGAAAATCTGCGCGTAGAAGAGCTGCAAAACGCTGAGTTTGACCGCAAGCTGGCGCAAGAAGAGGTCTGGATCCGCCAGGGTATCAAAGCCCGCCGTACCCGTAACGAAGGCCGCGTGCGTGCGTTAAAAGCGATGCGTAACGAGCGTAGCGCCCGCCGTGAGGTGATGGGTAGCGCGAAGATGCAGGTGGAAGAGGCATCCCGCTCGGGCAAAATCGTCTTTGAGATGGAAGACGTGAATTACCAGGTTGACGGCAAAGTGCTGGTGAAAGACTTTTCCGCTCAGGTTCAGCGTGGCGACAAAATTGCCCTTATTGGCCCGAACGGCTGTGGTAAAACCACGCTGCTCAAGCTGATGTTAGGCCAGCTGCAGGCTGATAGCGGCCGCGTTCACTGTGGTACGAAGCTGGAAGTGGCCTACTTTGACCAGCACCGCGCTGAGCTTGACCCGGACAGAACGGTGATGGATAACCTCGCTGAAGGTAAGCAAGAAGTGATGGTTAACGGTAAGCCGCGCCACGTGCTGGGTTATTTGCAGGACTTCCTGTTCCATCCGAAACGTGCAATGACACCGGTACGCGCGCTGTCTGGCGGTGAGCGAAATCGTCTGCTGCTGGCACGTCTGTTCCTGAAGCCAAGTAACTTGTTGATTCTCGATGAACCAACCAACGATCTGGATGTCGAAACGCTGGAATTACTGGAGGAGTTAATCGACGGTTATCAGGGAACCGTGATGCTGGTGAGCCACGATCGTCAGTTCGTTGATAACACCGTGACCGAGTGCTGGATTTTTGAAGGTGAAGGCCGGATTGGTCAATACGTGGGCGGTTATCATGACGCGCGTGGACAACAAACCCAGTCACTGCTGCAAAAACAGGCAAAATCCAAAAGTGCACCGGAACCGGTTATAGCAAAAGCAGAAACTGTCAAAAAATCTCCTGCTAAAATGAGCTATAACCTGCAGCGCGAACTGGAAGGCTTACCTCAGCGTCTTGAAGAACTGGAAGCTGCTCTTGAAACGCTGCAAATTCAGGTTGCTGATGCGTCATTCTTTACGCAGCCGCACGACTATACTCAGAAAATATTGGCTGAACTGTCCGCGGCTGAAAAAGCCCTGGAAGAAGCATTTGAGCGCTGGGAGTACCTCGAGTCTCTGAAAAACGGCGCATAAACAGGGATTATCTATGTGTGACCAGCACCACGCCGACAGGCATATATTATGCTCGCAATGCGATATGCTCGTGGCGTTGCCAGAGCTTGGTCACGGACATAAAGCCCTGTGTCCACGTTGCGGCGCAACGTTGACGACGGAGTGGGACGCGCCAAGGCAGCGTCCCACTGCTTATGCCCTTGCTGCATTGTTCATGCTGCTGCTTTCCAACCTCTTCCCTTTCATTTATATGAAAGTGGGCGGCATGACCAGCGAGGTCGATCTGCTTGAAATTCCTGGCGTGATGTTCTCGGAAGATTACGCCAGCCTCGGCACCTTTTTCCTCCTCTTTGTCCAAATCGTCCCGGCGTTCTGTCTGGTGGTGATCCTGTTGCTGGTAAACCGCGTCAGGATGCCCGCATCCCTTAAAATTAAACTCGCGCGTATCCTGTTCCAGCTGAAAAGTTGGGGGATGGCCGAGATCTTTCTGGCGGGGATTCTGGTCAGTTTCGTCAAGCTGATGGCCTATGGTGATGTGGGAATTGGCAGTAGCTTTATTCCCTGGTGCCTTTACTGTGTATTACAGCTGCGCGCCTTCCAGTGCGTAGACAGGCGATGGGCGTGGGATGACATCGCGCCAGCACCGACGCTTGCGCAGACGGTTAAGGTCGGTGTGCCGGGTATCCGTCAGGGGCTGCGCTCTTGCTCATGCTGTACCGCCGTTCTGCCCGCGGATCTCGATGTGTGTCCTCGCTGCGAAACGAAAGGCCATGTACGTCGTAAAAATAGCCTGCAGTGGACGATGGCGTTGCTGGTCACATCAATCATGCTCTATCTGCCAGCCAATATTCTGCCCATTATGATCACCGATTTACTCGGCGACAAAATGCCCTCAACCATCCTTGCTGGGGTCGTTTTGCTGTGGGGCGAAGGATCCTATCCGGTGGCTGGCGTGATCTTCATCGCCAGTATTATGGTGCCGACCTTAAAAATGATCGCCATTGCCTGGCTCTGCTGGGACGCGAAAGGTCACGGTAAACGCGACAGCGAACGCATGCACCTGATCTACGAAGTTGTTGAATTTGTTGGCCGCTGGTCAATGATTGATGTGTTTGTCATTGCCGTTCTCTCTGCGCTGGTGCGCATGGGAGGACTGATGAGTATTTATCCCGCAATGGGAGCGCTAATGTTTGCGTTGGTCGTCATTATGACCATGTTTGCGGCCATGACCTTCGACCCTCGTTTATCGTGGGATCGTGAGCCCGAGTCAAGCCATGAGGAAGAGTAAGAGCATGGAAAATAAGAGTGGAGAGGCGAAAGTGCAGAAGGTCAAGAACTGGTCTCCGGTGTGGATTTTCCCCATCGTAACCGCGCTGATCGGTGCATGGATCCTGTTTTATCATTACAGCCATCAGGGACCGGAAGTCACGCTTATCACCACCAATGCAGAAGGTATTGAGGGGGGCAAAACCACCATCAAAAGCCGCAGTGTGGATGTGGGCGTGGTTGAAAGTGCAACCCTGACGGATGATTTGACGCACGTTGAAATCAAGGCGCGTTTAAATTCCGGTATGGAAAAATTGCTGCATGGCGATTCGGTTTTCTGGGTAGTTAAACCGCAGGTAGGACGTGAGGGGATCAGCGGGTTGGGGACGCTGCTGTCCGGCGCCTATATTGAGCTGCAGCCGGGTAAGAAAGGGGGCCAGCCGGGACAATACGAGCTGCTGGACTCTCCGCCGCTTGCGCCACCGGATGCGAAAGGCATTCGCGTGATCCTGGACAGTAAAAAAGCGGGCCAGCTCTCGCCTGGCGATCCCGTGCTGTTCCGCGGCTATCGCGTGGGTTCAGTTGAAACCAGTACGTTTGACGCGCAAAAACGCACCATTAGCTATCAGCTCTTCATCAATGCGCCAAACGATCGTCTGGTCACCAGCAACGTCCGCTTCTGGAAAGACAGTGGGATCGCGGTAGATCTGACCTCGGCGGGTATGCGTGTCGAAATGGGATCCCTGACCACGCTGTTTGGCGGTGGCGTCAGTTTTGACGTGCCGGAAGGGCAGGATTTGGGCCAGCCGGTTGCAGAGAAAACGGCGTTCAGACTCTTTGACGATCAAAAAAGTATTCAGGATGCGCTTTATACCGATCACGTTGACTTCCTGATGTTCTTCAAGGACTCGGTCCGTGGTCTTCAGCCGGGTGCACCGGTCGAATTCCGCGGTATTCGACTCGGGACTGTAGGACAGGTTCCGTTCTTCGTGCCGGGACTTCAGCAGATGCTGGATGACGATTACCGTATTCCGGTGCTGATCCGCATTGAGCCGGAGCGTCTGCTCAATCAGATTGGCGAAAATCAGGATATTGCCACCCATATCAGCCAGCTGATGGAGCGCGGTCTGCGAGGTTCGCTGAAAACCGGAAACCTGGTCACCGGTGCGCTGTATGTGGATATGGACTTCTATCCTAAAGCGCCAGCGATTACCGGTATTCGTGAATTCGGGGGCTATAAAATTATCCCAACGGTCAGCAGCGGTCTGGCGCAAATTCAGCAGCGTCTGATGGATACGCTCGATAAGATTAACAATCTGCCGCTTAATCCGATGCTGGAAGCCGCGACAGGTTCGTTACATCAAAGTCAGGCGACGATGCAACGTCTGCAAACGACGCTGGATAATATTAATAAGATCACGGCAAGCCAGTCCATGCAGCAGCTGCCGCAGGATATGCAGAAAACGTTGCGTGAACTCAACCGTAGCATGCAGGGCTTCCAGCCGGGTTCAGCGGCGTACAACAAGATGGTGGCCGATATGCAACGTCTTGATCAGGTCTTACGTGAACTGCAGCCTGTGCTGAAAACGCTCAATGAGAAGAGCAACGCACTGGTGTTCGAAGCGAAAGATAAAAAGGATCCTGAGCCGAAGAGGGCTAAACAATGAAAAAATGGCTAGCGATTGCAGGAGCGATGGTATTAACGGCCTGTAGCTCGGGTAGTGATAACAAAAGCTACTATCAGTTGCCGCTGACGACCCAGGCGAGCGCACAAAGCACCGCCTCGCAGGGCAACCGTCTGTTATGGGTGGAGCAGGTTGCGGTGCCGGATTATCTGGCTGGCAACGGCGTGGTGTATCAAACCAGCGACGTTCAGTACGTTATTGCCAGCAATAACCTGTGGGCCAGCCCGCTGGACCAGCAGTTGCGCAATACGCTGGTAGCGAATCTCAGCAGCCAGCTTCCTGGCTGGGTTGTTGCATCACAGCCGCTGGGAAGCGACCAGGACACGCTTAACGTCACCGTGACGGGCTTCCACGGCCGCTATGATGGCGTCGTTGTGGTGAGTGGAGAATGGCTACTGAATCATCAGGGGCAGCTGATTAAGCGTCCTTTCCATCTGGAAATGAAGCAGCAAAAAGATGGATATGATGAGATGGTGAAAGTGCTGGCCCAGGGTTGGGCGCAGGAGTCTGCGAGTATCGCCAGAGAGATTTCCAGACTGCCATAAGTAAAATTCATCGACAAAAGCCGCTATCAGATTCTCGCTGATTGCGGCTTTTTTTTCATTTTGGCTTCAGGTTGTTACTTGTGCTGCATCACATTTTTTGTACAAATGATCTTCTGCTTAGCTCACAAATATGACACCCGTATGAATTTTGAACGTTGACGCTGAGGCTAATTCGGGTTATTCGTTATCTGTGCTTGCACACTTTGCAATCACTGTTTTCTTTCCACCAGACAAAAGAATGAGGGAAACGAGGCATGAAGAGACAGAAACGAGATCGCCTGGAAAGGGCTCATCAACGTGGTTATCAGGCTGGCATCGCCGGACGTTCTAAAGAAATGTGTCCCTATCAGACTTTGAACCAAAGGTCTCAATGGTTAGGGGGCTGGCGAGAAGCCATCGGAGACAGGGCAGTACTTGCTTGATAGCGTCTCTTTAAAAAAGAAACCTCCGCAGAGCGGAGGTTTCGCCTTTCTGAAGCAGCTAAAAGCCGGGCTTAGAAAGCAGAGGTATCCTGGAACAGACCCACTTTCAGATCGTTCGCGGTATAAATCAGACGACCATCTACCAGCACTTCACCATCCGCCAGGCCCATGATCAGACGACGGTTAACGATGCGCTTGAAGTGGATACGGTAGGTGACTTTCTTCGCGGTAGGCAGTACCTGACCGGTGAATTTCACTTCACCCACGCCCAGCGCGCGGCCTTTGCCTTCGCCACCGAGCCAGCCCAGATAGAAGCCAACCAGCTGCCACATCGCATCGAGGCCCAGGCAGCCAGGCATTACCGGATCGCCAATAAAGTGGCAACCGAAGAACCACAGGTCCGGGTTGATATCGAGTTCTGCTTCTACGTAACCCTTATCGAAGTTACCGCCGGTTTCGGTCATTTTCACGACACGGTCCATCATCAGCATGCTTGGGGCCGGTAACTGTGGGCCTTTAGCGCCAAACAGTTCACCACGACCAGAGGCAAGAAGGTCTTCTTTTGTATAGGATTCGCGTTTATCTACCATGTTCTCAGTAAGCCTTATTTTAGTGAAGGACGCAGGATAGCTAACACGTGTACGCTGAACAAGTCCGATCAGTTTGAACTAAACCAACTTAACCAACGTAACGGCCAGGGATAACGATGACGAGCATCCGGCTGTGTTGCCTGAGCAATGCGCTCCTGAATGGTCTGCATCAGCGTGGTTTGACCCTCGCCATCCCATACCAGGTTTGTCAGTAAGGGTAGTGCATCCTCAATGCCTTCGATGGCCCACAGGGTGAATTGTTCCTGTTCCACCGCATCAAGCAGTTCCTGGCTCAGGCTCAAATGGCGCGCGTTTGGCGCAGGAATAATAACGCCCTGTTTGCCGTTTAACCCACGCTGCTGACAAATGGAGAAGAAGCCTTCGATTTTCTCGTTCAGACCACCGACCGGCTGGGCGCGGCCAAACTGATCCACGGAACCCGTAATGGCGATGTTCTGATTAATCGGGACTTCTGCCAGGGCGCTGATCAAGGCGCACAGCTCGGCCATTGAGGCGCTATCGCCATCGACTTCACTGTAGGACTGCTCAAACGTCAGGGACGCAGAGAAGGGGATCTGCTGCTCAAGCTGCAGCTCGGACATCAGGAAAGCCTGCATGATCATCATGCCTTTAGCATGAATGTTTCCACCCAGCTCCGCTTTCCGCTCAATATCCGTAAATTCACCGTCACCAATGTGAACAACACAGCTGATACGGGAAGGCTCGCCGAATGCACGGGGGTGGCCAGGGAACTCAATTACGGACAAGGCGTTAATCTGACCGATTCGTTCGCCTTCGGTCTCGACCAGAATCTGTTCCAGCAGGATTTCATCCTGCATGCGGTCCGCAAGATAGCCTTCGCGCCACTCTCGCTGGGCAAGCATCTGGGTCAATTGTTCGCCTGTGAAAGCGCCTTCGCCGCTGATCACACCCACTTCACGCAGCTGTTTGCCGATCCAGAGTGGGCAAAGCGGCAGGGTTTCCTGGTCGCCGGTGTAGCGTACCGCTTCGCGGATTAAGCCCGGCCATGCGTCAGCCGCAGGGGTTGGCAGCGCAAAACGTTCAGCAACGGCCATCACCCACTGGCACCACTGCGCCATATCATCCGCATCGGCAATTTGAATGTTGTCTTCGTATTCGCTGTAAACCGCCTGATCCGCCAGCTCTGGCTCCATTTCCTGGAAGTCGGCCAGAGACTCACGATCCCCCGTCAGCACGACGGTCAGAGAGAGCGGCATTGACGGGATGGATACAGGCAGAGGGCGAGACTCGTCATAGCCTACCCAGTCGAAGCGCTGCTGGCTCACGATCGTTTTCAGACGCATCCACAGCAGCGGTTGCGACATCAGGGTGCGCAGGGAAATAATAAGTACGCCGCCGTTTGCGCGATGCACCAGCCCTGGCTGCAGTGAGAGCTCACCGTTAAACTGACGAAGACAACCAAACAGTTGTTCTGCCTCGACCCAGTTAGCGGTAACTACTTCGCCCTGCGCAGCAAAACGGTCATCAGCCTGCGTAGCGGGGGCGAAAGTGACATTATGCCCTGTGATACGATACTCGCCGCCGAAAACAGCATTCGCTTCCGGTTTCAGCTCGCGCATGGCATCACCCAGAAGCGTCAAATACTCGGCTTCTTCCGGGGCTTTGAGCAGCATGAAGGGAGATGTTGCCCATGGGCTTAACACCTGCTCCAGCGCGTAATGCAAACGCGGTTGTGTATCGCTAAGTATGAATTCGTGTTCTTGTGCGAGGTCTGGCTGTGCAAACAGTTCCTGATAGCTCTCGGTATCCGGAACCAGGTCACGCCATGCTAGTTTCGTAATGGTCAAAGTTGATGTTTTTTAGTCAGATGTAAAACCGTGGAGTATACCGTAAGCGAGGGGCTCTTCCCAAGCAGGATTGGGGATTTCAATGAGTGAATCTCAAGCGATGTTTCACAGGATATGATTTCTTTTCAGCAGATTGCCAAAAAACTGATATTCTGAACAGAGTTACGTGGTAACACTGAGATCGCAATGAAATATCAACAACTGGAAAATCTCGAAAGCGGCTGGAAATGGAAGTACCTGGTCAAAAAGCACCGTGAAGGGGAGCTGATCACCTGCTACATCGAAGCCAGCGCTGCGCAAGAGGCCGTGGATATTTTGCTGACCCTCGAAAATGAACCGGTACAGGTGAATAGCTGGATTGAGAAGCATATTAATCCCGCCCTGTTAAACCGGATGAAGCAAACTATCCGTGCGCGGCGAAAACGGCATTTTAATGCTGAGCATCAGCACACCCGTAAAAAATCAATCGACCTGGAGTTTATGGTCTGGCAGCGTCTGGCGGGGCTAGCGCAACGTCGAGGAAAAACGCTGTCAGAGACCGTAGTACAACTGATTGAAGATGCCGAGCACAAAGAGAAGTATGCCAGCCAGATGTCGACGCTGAAGAACGATCTTCAGGCTCTGCTGGGTAAAAAGTAGTTTCTTACTTTTCTTCAGACAATAAAAAACCCCGCATGGCGGGGTTTTTTTATAAGACGATAACTTATGCCGCAGGCTGAGTTACAACGTCTTTGATACCTTTAACTTCGATCTCAACGCGACGATCTGGTGCCAGGCAGTCGATCAGTGCAGCGCGAGCTTTCACGTTGTCACAGGTAGAACCGGTCACTGGGTTAGATTCGCCCATACCACGTGGGGAGATCTTGTTAGCTGGGATACCTTTAGATACCAGGTAATCAACTACAGACTGAGCACGTTTCTCAGACAGTTTCTGGTTGTAAGCGTCAGAACCGATACGGTCGGTGAAGCCCAGAACCACTACAGAACCATCTTTAGGATCCAGGTTGCTCAGCTGGGTGTACAGCTGATCCAGTGCCTGCTGACCTTCTGGTTTCAGGGTAGCTTTGTTGAAGTTGAACAGAACGTCAGACTTCAGAGTGAAGTGCTTGGTCTGTACTTCTGGAGCTGGAGCCGGAGCTGGAGCTACGATTGGTGCAGCATCTTCCTGCTGACCGAAACGGTAAGAAACACCAACGCTCAGCATGCCGTTGTCTGGACGAACGCCAACGGTAGCACCGTCACCAATGTTGTTAACCCACTGGTATTCCAGACGGGTAGCGATGTCACGGGTCATAGCCCACTCAACGCCACCAGCGAATACTGGGGAAACACCGGTGTCATGGTCGTCGCCAGCGATGCTGTTGCTGGAGTCTGCACGCCATACCATGCCGCCCAGACGGGTGTACACGTCCAGATCGTCAGTTACTGGGTAACCCAGTTTAGCGGTCAGCTGAACGCCTTGAGCTTTGAAAGCGCCATTGACGTTGTCGCCTTTGTATGGCATACGACCTAACCAGTCGTAACCCATTTCAAAACCAACATACGGGTTAACCTGATAGCCACCGAACGCGCCTGCACCCAGCTGGCTCTCGTGAGTCGGGCCATCGTTGTTCAGGCTGCTGTTGTACCAGCCGGTGTCATGGAACTGAGACCAGCCCAGTTTACCACCTGCATACCAGGTATTATCTTTCGGAGCGGCCTGCGCTACGGTAGCGAAGCCAGCCAGTGCCACTGCAATCGCGATAGCTGTCTTTTTCATTTTTTGCGCCTCGTTATCATCCAAAATTTGCCATGAAGATCTCTGCAGAGAAATCACGGTTAAATCCTTCACCGGGGGGCGTGGTCAAATATAAATCTACCGATATCTTCGGCTTAGGCCGAGCACCCCTGGCGATGTAAAGTCTACAACGTAGATGAAAACTTACAAGTGTGAAGTCTGTCAGGCATATGAAAAAAAAAGTTCCGTATACCGAATATTTAACATTTCTTGAACGAAAATTGTGCAGCAAAATTAACGAGAACCGCTCCAGACAAGCCTTGCCGAAGATTTGACGCGTTGAACTATTTCTGCATCTTATGGTCGAAAAAAATTCCAGGAAAACTCCTAATTTCACTCAATGATACAAATTTGAGTGAATTTTTAGCCCGGAATGTTGTCCTCTGCGATAAGAATCTGCACGAACCGGTCGCATAATAAACCCCATCGCGTGACCTTCTTCCGCTGCTTCCGTCAGTCTCAGGTGTTCCTCTTCCGACAGTTCATCAGGCAGCCATCCGATCACCACACTGTAATTCCCTGTGCGTAAGGCCCGAATCATTGAATCTACCGTATCGCAGGGTGAGAGTTGGTTAATCTGCATCACTTTCGCCAGCGGCAGGCCCGCAGACAGAACCCACTCGCGGCTCAATTTTTGTTGTGGCGTTAGCCAAAGCTGCCAGCGTGATTGCTGACCAAGCTGTTGCAACAGCGGCAGTAATAAGAGTTGCGTTAACAGAGGCTGGTCTTCACGGTAAACCACTTCACTGATAAGCCCTGTAGAATCACGCCCGACGGATTTCTGCGCGACATTGCCAGCGGTAGAAGAGAGAGATGTTGAGCGATTTGCATAGCCTGAAGTGTACATATTCATTCCAGCCCTGTAGTTACTGTATGGATATACAGTAACCCCTGTATGCATAAAGATCAACCTCATTTTCGGAAAGAGACTCGCAAATTTCACCCATTCTTGGTGCGCCATAAAAAATCATCTTGCCCTCCAGCAATAAGTTGCCTATTTTCCTGCTAACGGATCCGTTAGTGAGAAATATCGTTGTTAATAATTGATTTTTAATGGAATTATCATGAAAAAGATATCTTATGAGCGGATTTATAAATCGCAGGAATACCTCTCACCGTTAGGCGAAATTCATCATCGGGCGCTATTCGGTGGGTACACCCTGGCGGTGGATAATGCGGTTTTCGCGATGGTGTCGGAGGGGGAACTCTACCTCCGGGCCTGTGAAGAAAGTGCCAGGTATTGTGTAAAAAACGCCTCTTCGTTTCTGACGCTGATGAAACGCGGCCGACCCGTCCTGCTTAATTACTATCGGGTGGACGACGGGCTGTGGCAGGACAGGGACAAATTGCTCCAGCTTTCCTCCTTTGCTCTCGACGCGGCAAGGAAGGAGCGCTGCCAGCGCCATCAGCGCAACCGGCTAAAAGATCTTCCGAACCTGACCTTTCAACTTGAGGTGCTGCTTTTAGAAGCAGGCATCGCTAATGAGGAAACCTTACGGGAACTGGGCGCCAGGAAATGCTGGTTAAAGATGAGGTCTAAAAACAAGGCCTTAAGTATTAAGGTGCTGTTCGCGCTGGAAGGTGCCATCGAAGGGCTACATGAAGCGGCGCTCCCGGCCGACATTCGCCGGGAGCTGACAGAGTGGTTTAATGCGCTGCCCGAGAGTCAGGAGCATCATTCCTCAAGGTAGCGATCTGCTGCTGCAGCCGGCAGATTTCCGGCAGCAGGGCAATCAGCAGGCCGATTTGCTGCAGGACCAGCGGTGCTTTGTTGTCGGCGCCCGGGTCAAGGTGGGCAATACGTTGGGCCAGTTCATCCAGCGATTGTTGAACGCGCGGCTCATCGGCTGGCCGATGGTGAAGCGCATCATCGACGTAGCAGACGGCATCATCCAGTAAGGCGAGAATGCCCGGGTTGGTCAGTTTCTCACGGTGTGCGCCCAACGTAGAAATATAGCTAGTGAACGTATGATTCAGACACAGCAGACGAAAAGCGGTTTCCCGAATTTCCGCGGTGGCGCGCGGTTCCGTGGACATGTTCGAGACCACCGACGCCAGTTCCGCATCGCTGTTATGCGCATCGCGTCGGGCAATACGATAAGCAAGGCGGTTATCGCGCCCCTGGTGGTATTGCTCAAGGATCGCATCAAGGTACCGGCAGTTTGCATTCATCGCCCTGTCTAACACACGCGGCAAATTACGAAAACGCCAGTCGGGCCAGATGAAACTCACCGCCGCCCAGGCGATAGCGCAGCCAATGAGCGTGTCGATCACGCGGGGCAGGGCAACTTCAAACCCTTCTCCCAGCAGGTTAAAGCACAGTAAAACCAGCAGCGTGATGAACATCGTCGCGTGGGCGTATTGCACATTACGGAAGGCGAAGAACAGTACGCCGGTAATGACGATCAGCACCAGTTGGCCTTCGATGGACGGCACGAAATAGAGCACCGGCAGGCCAATGGCGACGCCTACCAGCGTTCCAATAATACGTAACGCCAGGCGGTGGCGGGTGGCGTTATAGTTGGGCTGGCAGACAAACAGGCTGGTGAGCAGGATCCAGTAGCCGTGGTGTAAACCGGTTATTTGAATAAACGCGTAACCCACGCAGAGCACCAGTGACATTCTCACCGCGTGACGAAACAGGGCAGATTCCGGCGTAAAATTGCGGCTCAGCCGCAGCCACATGTCGCTAACGCTATGCACGCTGTCATCAGCAAGCTGATTATCGGCATCGTTGCCCGGCATGGCCATCGCCTGTTCGGATTCAATCGTCGCGAGCTGAGCATCGATTGCCCGCAGGTTATTAAGCAAAAAACCCAGCGCTTTTATATGTTCCGGTGCGGTTCCGCTGGCCTGCACGCGGTCGATTGCCGCATCAAGATGGCTAAACGCGCGCTCAAACCGCGGGTCATGCTGATAGGGCGTTCGCAGTAAAATTGAACGCGCTAGCTGCTGGCACGCCTGAGACTGCATGGAAAGTAACCGCTGGAAGCGGAACATCACGTCGCTGTAGCGGAACGTTTCACGCAGGGCGGCATACTGAACGTGCGAAGAGCTGGCGCGCTCATGGATGTCCTGAGCGGCAAAGTAGTAGTGAAGTGTTCTTCGCGTCCCGCGTTGGCCGCGGTCTCCGCGAAGTCGGGTCAGCAGGGAGGCTTTGGTCTGGTTCAGCGTGGCGACCAGCTGGCCGTTTGCCAGCGCCAGATCGTAAAGAGGGGCCTGACTTTCCTCTTCGATATCCGGGTCAAACAGCCGGGATTTCAGCTCCAGATAATGAGCCAGCTGCTCATAGCTGCGAGCAAGATTATCCTGCAGAGGGCGCACCGGGAAGATGAGGTGCCCTGTTAACGTCAGGAGGTTATACCAGATGGCCCCCAGCAATAGCAGCACGGGTTGCTGGTACCACTGATCGTACAGCGACACACCCAGCATGGTGTAAATAGCAATCAGCAGCGCGCCAAATGCGATGGTGGCATAACGCTGTCCAAGCCCGCCGAGCAGAATAAATCCGCTGGTGGAGAGCGTAAGACCTAAGGCAAACAGCCAGGGCCACGGGAAGAGCAGCTCGACGGACGCGGACGCAATAAAGAAACAGACAAGAGTGATAACCAGGTTGCGCAGACGCCCGGCCAGACGGTCATCGAGGTCCGCAAGCGCCCCCGCAACCACCCCTAACGTGAGCGGAATCGTGAGCTTAACGTCATTCAGCCACCACGGCAGGGCAACGGTGCCACAAAGAGCGATAAAAATTCTGACGTTATAAAGCCAGATGCTGTTCCAGGTATAACGGCGAAGCAGTGGGCTTAGCATGAGCGCGGCCAGTCCTTATTACTGAAAACGACGGCGAGCATTGGCCTCACGCGCGGCTTGCGCCACCTCAACCGGGACGACCCTACGTCCAACCGGCCACAGGGCAATGACGGCAATTTTAAAGTTCGCGATCCCAACAGGAATGCCAATAATCGTCACGCACTGGGCGATACCGGCAAAAATGTGCATCAGGCACAGCCACCAGCCAAAGAAAATCAGCCACAGAATATTCAGTACGGTGCCGCCGGTATTCATCAGCGCGTTTTTACCTTCCGGGTTCAGTTCATCAACGTGGACAGCCTCATTACCGTAGGGAATAAAGGAGAGTTTGGTGATTTCCCAGCAGGAGCGCGTCAGCGGCAGGGTAAAGATAAGCACGATGCTGACCAGAGTGGCAAAAAGCCAAGAAAGGGTGGTGGCAAAACCGCCCAGCACAAAATTCAACACATTCAGAACGGTACGCATAAACCCTCACTTCCTTTCGATAAAATTAACGCCCACTGATTGTAACGTTTTTTTAGGCTGGAGCACCTTAAAACTGGCAGTTAAACTATCAGGCAAATTATCTCTTCGTGGATCCGGCTGGATATGGAACTGAAAGCAACGTCAATGGGCAAACGCCTGGCTCAACACCCTTACGACAAGGTTGTGCTCCTTAACGCGGGAGTGAAAGTCTCCGGGGAACGCCACGAATATCTCATTCCCTTCAATCAAATGTTGGCGATCCACTGTAAACGTGGGCTGGTGTGGGGCGAGCTGGAGTTCGTTTTGCCTGCCGATAAAGTGGTGCGCCTTCACGGTACTGAGTGGGGGGAAACCCAGCGTTTTCATTACCATCTGAACACGCTCTGGCAGCAGTGGAGCCAGGATATGAGCGTGATTGCCGCCCAGGTTTTGCAGCAGGTACTGGATGAAATCGCGCAGAGCGATGCCCAACACAAATGGCTCACGCGCCAGCAAACTGCGGGACTGCAGCAAAAAATAAAACAGGCGCTGACTGCGTTGCCGTTCCCCGTAGCGCGTCTCAATGAGTTTGAAAATTGCCGTGATGCATGGCGGAAGTGCCAGGCATGGCTGAGCGATATTGATAAAAGTCGCATGGCGCATAACCAGGCCTGGACCGATGCCATGCTCACCCAATATGCTGATTTCTTCAGCACGGTCGAGTCATCGCCGCTTAACCCTGCGCAGGCGCGTGCGGTGGTCAACGGTGAACAGTCGCTGCTGGTACTTGCGGGCGCCGGGAGCGGTAAAACCTCGGTGCTGGTGGCTCGCGCAGGCTGGCTTCTGACCACTGGCGAGGCCGTTGCAGACCAGATTCTGCTGCTGGCATTTGGTCGCAAAGCCGCACAGGAGATGGACGAACGTATCCAGGCGAGACTGCATACCCAGGATATCTCGGCCAGAACGTTTCATGCGCTTGCGCTGCATATCATTCAGCAGGGCAGCAAGAAAGTCCCGTCCATCAGTAAGCTGGAAAACGACACGCAGGCGCGCCAGGCGCTGTTCATTAAAACGTGGCGGCAACAGTGCAGTGAGAAAAAAGCACAGGCAAAAGGCTGGCGTCAGTGGCTGGAGGAAGAGCTGAACTGGGCGGTGCCGGAAGGCAGTTTCTGGCAGGACGACAAGCTGGCACGTCGGCTCGGCTCGCGTCTCGATCGTTGGGTCAGCCTGATGCGCATGCACGGCGGTTCACAGGCCGAGATGATTGAAAGCGCGCCGGAGGCGATCCGCGCGGTATTTTCAAAGCGCGTGAAGCTGATGGCTCCGATGCTAAAAGCCTGGAAAACGGCACTGAAAGAGGAGAATGCCGTCGATTTCTCCGGGCTTATCCATCAGGCCATTATCATTTTAGAGAAGGGGCGTTTCGTCAGCCCGTGGAAGCACATACTGGTGGATGAGTTTCAGGATATCTCTCCGCAGCGTGCTGCTCTGCTCTCGGCGCTGCGGGCGCAGAACAAACATGCGTCGCTGTTTGCGGTGGGGGATGACTGGCAGGCCATCTATCGCTTTAGCGGGGCGCAACTTTCACTGACGACAGCGTTTCACCACTATTTTGGCGAAGGCGATCGCAGCGATCTGGACACCACCTACCGCTTCAATGCGCGCATTGGCGAAATAGCCAACCGCTTTATTCAGCAGAACCCGCACCAGCTGACCAAACCGCTCAATAGCCTGACGCCGGGGGATAAAAAAGCGGTCACCCTGTTAGCAGAAGATCAGCTTGAGCCGCTACTGGATAAACTGAGCGGCTACGCGAAACCCGACGAACGCATTCTGGTGCTGGCGCGCTATCATCACCTCAAACCGGCCGCGCTGGAAAAGGCCGCTACACGCTGGCCGAAACTGCAGCTTGAATTTATGACAATTCACGCCAGCAAAGGGCAGCAGGCTGATTATGTGATTGTGGTGGGGCTTAAAGAGGGCAGCGACGGTTTCCCGGCCCCGGCCCGTGAGTCGGTGATGGAAGAGGCCCTGCTGCCGGTACCGGAAGATTTCCCGGATGCAGAAGAGCGACGTCTGCTGTATGTGGCGATAACCCGCGCGCGTCATCGCGTATGGCTGTTGTTCAATAAAGAGGAGCCATCCGTGTTTGTCGATATTCTGAAGAGTATTGATGTGCCGGTGGCGCGTAAACCATAGCGATGCAAGGCAAGATTTTGTAGGCCGGGTAAGGCGTAGCCGCCACCCGGCAAAAAAGCTACTTCAGTCTCTCGGAAAGATAGCGCTGATAGTCCGGAATAAGGATATCAACCGGCGAGTTAAACTGCGGCGATTCAATGATGAAATCCGCCGTCGACAGGTTTGTTGCCACCGGAATATTCCACACTGTCGCCAGGCGCAGCAGCGCTTTAACATCCGGATCGTGCGGAACCGCGTTCAGCGGATCCCAGAAGAAAATCAGCACATCAATTTTCCCTTCCGAAATCTGTGCGCCTACCTGCTGATCGCCGCCCATCGGGCCGCTCAGCATGGCGTTCACTTCGAGACCCGTTTCGCGCTGGATCAGATTGCCGGTTGTACCGGTCGCTGAGAGGGCGTGCTTTTCCAGCAATGACTGATGGCGGCGAACCCAGTTAAGCAGCATTTGTTTACAGTGATCGTGCGCAACCAGAGCAATGTGTTTGCGTTCCGGGAGCGTGCGTGTTGTCAGTTCCATAATCATATCCATCAGGTTAACTGACTACACGATGACGGGAACCGCCTGATGCTGCAAGAGAAAGGCGTAAAAAATGTGGCTTACGACGAAGGTTGTTGTTTTGCCCACTGCAAAAAACGGGCGCGCGTATCGGGATCGGCCTGCTGGAACCAGAATTTCAGGCGTTGCTCCGTCAGCGTCTGGGACTGAGGCGGTATAACATCCAGCTCTGAAACACCGGATAACAGCGTACTGTCGTCGGCCATCATGGTGGCAAACTGCGGAAGAGAGGCGCGCTTACCCGCTTTGTTATAAGACTCGGTTGCGGCCTCGTAGTCCGTGCCTTTTGGCGAGGTGGTTAGCGCCAGAATATCAAGCTTCACCGGGATCGGCATCGAATCCCCATCCAGCAGCTCAACGCGCGGCGCGGCGTCGAAAGCGACGGACTCTTTTTCGCTCTCAAGCCGCGGCAGGGTAATGTTTACCTGACTGACCCGCTGGGTATTAAAGCTGACAATCAGTGGGGGAGAGATGTACATCCGTTGTTCATGGTTCGCAAGACCGATCGTTTTTTCTACCCGAAACACCAGCTGATGCGGCCCGTTATCCAGTTCGATGCTCTCTGCGCCGCGCAATAATGAACTGGAGACTTTTTTTCCGTCCAGCACCAGCAGGTCAATATCAGTAGAGAGCCGAAGCGTGGTTGCAAAAACGCAAACCGGCATCACTAACGCAATCACAGCAGAGACAATGCCGGTTTTCATAGGTGACTCCAGATGAAAATATACCCGCAAGAATGTATCAAAATTTTTCGATAATCACGTTTACTAACATATAGACATAAATCACCGTTTTGCCCTCATACATCTGTATGGGATGGATGGTTGAGATGTGCGCTTTGGCGTACACTTTGAAAAAAGCCAGGAGAAAAACCATGAGAGAGAATGATATTGCCGAGATTTTGACATCCACGCGCACGATCGCGCTGGTGGGTGCCAGCGATAAACCGGATCGTCCAAGTTATCGCGTGATGAAATACCTTCTCGATCAGGGCTATCACGTGATCCCCGTTTCGCCGAAAGTGGCGGGAAAAACGTTATTAGGCCAGCAGGGCTACGCCACGCTTAACGATGTTCCGGAAAAAGTGGACATGGTAGATGTGTTCCGTAATTCCGAGGCGGCATGGGGTGTCGCGCAGGAAGCGATTGCCATTGGTGCGAAAACGCTGTGGATGCAGTTGGGCGTCATCAACGAACAGGCTGCCGTACTGGCGCGCGAGGCGGGTCTACAGGTGGTTATGGACAGATGCCCTGCGATTGAAATCCCCCGGCTGGGGCTGGCTAAGTAAAAAAAAAGGCCCGATTATCGGGCTTTTTTTACACGCTCAGTTGCGCAGGCGCGGCGCCTGCAACTGCTTGCGGATAGTCTGCGCTAATTCATCCATCGTGGGTTGCTCCGGATGTTCATCCTGCAGCTCACTGCTTAACTGCGCCTCAGCGAGGTAGGTGTGAACGGGTTGCCCGTCGTCACCTTCCATCACCACGTGGTACCAAGGCGCGGCACGAAGCTCTGCATCAACCGCCAGCTCGTCGGCTGACGGTTCGTCAAGGGAATACTCCGGGTCGATATCCACGACCACACCCAAATACCCAAGCAAGGTGTGGCGGACCTGCTGGCCGATACCGAATTTGCTGGCAATCATAGTCACCTCCCGGGAAACATTACTTACACACGATGTGAGGGCAATATTTCTCTTTTCAAGTTACATGACGCGACAGGCAAACCCTTTCAGATACAGCCCTTCCGGGTAGGTAGCGATCACCGGATGATCGGCCGCCTGACGGAACTGCTCTATAAATTGTACATCACGACCAGCATCTATTGCGGCATCGGCGATGATTTTCTGAAATAAATCTGTGGTCATCAGGCCGGAGCAGGAGAACGTGAGCAGAACCCCGCCCGGGTTCAGCAGCTGGATAGCCAGCATGTTGATATCTTTATACCCGCGGCATGCACCCATCAGCTGGCTTTTGTTTTCCACAAACTTAGGCGGGTCCATGACGATAACGTCGAACTTCTCGCCCTGGTCGCGATATTTACGCAGCAGTTTAAAGACGTCATCACGTACAAACTCCGCTTTGCTCAGGTCCAGTTTGTTTAGCTCAACGTTCTGTTTCGCCACGTCCAGCGCTTCCTGTGACGTATCCACGCTAACGACCTGGGCACAGCCGCCCATCAGCGCAGACACCGCAAAACCACCCGTGTAGGAGAAGCAGTTCAGCACGCGCTTGTTCGCCACGTACTGACGAGTTGCCAGACGGCTGTCGCGCTGGTCGAGGTAGTAACCTGTTTTGTGGCCGCCCTGAATGTCCACCAGCAGCTTCATGCCGTGTTCTTCGATAGGCAGCAGGGCAGGCGGTAATTCACCGGTAACTGGCCCTTGCGTCAGCTCCATGCCCTCTTTTTTACGCACCGCCACATCGCTGCGGTCATAAATGGCGCATTCCGGGAACAGAGACTGAAGGGCGCTGATCAGGGCAGCACGCTGATATTCCGCACCTGCGCTTAACAGTTGCAGCACCATGAAGTTGCCAAAGCGATCAATGGTGACACCCGGCAGGCCGTCGGACTCACCGGCGATCAGCCGATAGCTGTCCAGTCCGTCACGTTTTGCCAGCCACTCACGCCACTGCTGAGCCTGCTGCAGGCGGCGGACGAAGAAATCGATATCGATGCTTTCATCTTTATCGAACGTCCAGACGCGAGCGCGGATCTGCGATGCTGGCGAGTATGCGCCGCGCGCTAACCATTTCCCCTGATGGTCAACGATATCGATGGTTTCACCGAGGTTGGCTTTACCTTCCATACGCGCAACCGCGCCGGAAAAGACCCAGGGATGGCGGCGCAGCAATGACTTCTCGCGCCCTTTGGCTAACACTAAACGTACACTCATAATTTGCTATTCTGTCGATTTCAGGAAATGGCGCGTAGATTACCACATTCAGCAAGGCGCAATCATCTGCGGATGCCATTGAGCGTTTCGGCACAAAATCAAATCGCTTAAGCACATTACGGCACTGCGGCGGGATATACAGTGGGCTTCCGGTTCAGCAAAGGAAACCCCCATGAAAAAGCACAATGTAATCACAATAGCCGCTCTGGCGGCGATGAGTTGTCAGGTTTTAGCCGCAACGCCTTTCAGCATGACCAGTCAGGATATTTCCGGCGAACGCCATTTGGCGCAACAGCAGGTGTTTGAGGGATTTGGCTGCCACGGTGGGAATACCTCACCGCAGTTGGCATGGACCAATCCGCCCGCCGGTACGAAAAGTTTTGCCGTCACGGTTTATGACCCGGATGCGCCTACCGGCAGCGGCTGGTGGCACTGGACCGTGGTCAACATTCCCGCGAAGACGCAGACGCTGCCAGCCGATGCGGGTAACCCGAACGGCGAAAAATTACCCGTAGGCGTTGTGCAGGGGCGTAATGATTTCGGTTATTCTGGATTCGGTGGCGCATGTCCCCCCGCAGGGGATAAGCCTCATCGCTATCAGATCACCGTCTGGGCGCTGGACGTGGATAAACTGCCCGTCGATAAAAATGCCAGCGGCGCGCTGGTCGGCTTTATGCTCAATAGTCACGTTCTGGCAAAGGCTCAGTTAACAGCAATCTACAGCAGATAAGGATGGCGGTGTGCAGGAGTTTCATTTTCGACATAAACATCTCACGGCGGGTGAAGTGAGTGCCAGCAAAATGCATCGCCTGCACCAGGTTAAACTCTTTTTTCCGGCGATTTGTCATATCACTCACGGCAGTAAGGTGATTGTGCAGGATGGCAACCGCCTGGTGGCAACCCGGGATGAGCTCATCATTATCCCTGCCAATACGGCGATGGAGATTATCAACCAGCCTGCAAACGGTCTGTTTCACTCGGATTTGCTGATGTTATCGCCGGAAATTGTTGCCGGGTTCAAAGCGCATTACCTGAAATCCTGGCCGCGCACGACGCTGCATTCGCTCTGCGCTCCGCTGAGCGAGGGGCTGGCGTTTATGTGGGATAACCTGCTGCACGCCGTGCGTCAGGATTTACCGGAGGCGCTGCAAAAGCATCAGGCCTTTGGGCTTTTGCTGGCACTGCTGCATGACGGCGTGGCAGGTCCGCTGCTTATTGAGCGAAACAATAACCTGACCGAGCAGGTGCGACAGTTCATTATGCTGTCGCCCGCAAGAGCCTGGACCGCGCAGGATGTCGCCAGCCGTCTGGCCCTGAGCGTGCCGACGATGCGCAGACGGCTACGTGAAGAGTCGCAGAGTTTTCGCCAGATTATGGAGGAGGTAAGAATGGCCGTTGCTTTGTCACAGCTGCAGTCAACCCGATTACCGATTGGCGAAATCGCATTACAATGTGGGTATCTTTCCAGCTCTCGTTTCACCGCCCGTTTCCGGCAACACTATGGCTGTTTGCCGAAAACGCTACGTTAAGGAGAAGAAATATGTCTAAAGTCTGCACCATCGCCTGGGTTCACGGCGTCGTTCAGGGGGTCGGATTTCGCTACAGCACCCAGCGCGAAGCAATTGAGCTTGGGCTAACGGGATACGCGCGAAACATGGATGACGGCAGCGTTGAGGTGGTCGCCTGTGGCGAAGCGGAGCAGGTTGAGAAGCTGGTGGCGTGGCTGAAAGCGGGCGGGCCGCGAAGTGCGCGGGTTGATAAGGTTTTAACGGAACCGCATCAACCCGGTCGGGAGTACGTTAACTTCGGTATTCGCTATTAAATGCACTTCACCGGCTTAGGCAGGCCGGCAATCTTTGTTGCCTGTTTTGCCGGGCCCTTTGGAAACAGGCGATACAGATAACGGCTGTTACCTTTCTCTTCGCCGAATTTATTGGCCATGGCTTTGACCAGCATACGAATAGCCGGAGAGGTGTTGAATTCGAGATAGAATTCGCGCACGAAACGCACCACTTCCCAGTGTTCGGGGGAAAGTGCAATTCCTTCCTTTTCCGCAATCACCGCTGCCAGCGCTTCGCTCCACTGGCCACTCTCTTTGAGATAACCGTCGTTATCGGTCTCGATCTCTTTGCCTTCAAAACTCAACATAATCATTCACGCATCAGTCAAAAACCGCAGCAGTGTATCAAAAAACAAAGCCCCGCATAAGCGGGGCCAGGTTTACATTACTGTGGCTTTAATCGCGGCTGGCGAAGCCCAGGATGCTCAGCAGGCTGACGAAGATGTTATACAGCGACACATACAGGCTCACGGTAGCGCGGATATAGTTCGTCTCACCGCCGCGAATGATGTTGCTGGTTTCAAACAGGATGGCACCTGAAGAAATCAGAATAAACACGGCGCTAATTGCCAGGTGCAGGGCAGGCAGCTGCAGGAAGATGTTTGCCACCATACCCACCAGCACGACCACGACGCCCGCCATCAGCATACCGCCGAGGAAGGACATGTCCTTACGGGTAGTCAGCACGTAGGCCGAGCAGCAGAAGAACACCAGCGCGGTACCGCCCAGCGCCATACCGATAAGGTCGCCCATACCTGCAGACAGATACGCATTCAGCATCGGCCCCAGGATGTAGCCCAGGAAGCCAGTGAAGGCAAACGCAGACAGAATACCAACTGGTTTGTCAGCGGTTTTGTAGGTCAGGAACATCAGACCATACATCCCCACCAGCGTCAGGATCAGCCCCGGAGACGGCAGCATCAGCACGGTGCTGGCGGTGGCGGTGATCGCCGAAAATGCCAGCGTCAGGCTAAGCATGAAATAGGTATTGCGCAGCACCTTGTGGGTACTGAGTAGCGATGTGCGGTCGCGTGAAGAAGTAATTATACGATCCATGAGTCACTCTCTTATGACAGATGTAATTAACGGCAAGAATAGGAAACGGCGCGCCAGTCTCAAAGTGGTTTTACCCATCTTTACTCAGCACGTTAGCGCTGATGCTGGTTATTTCTTCTGCGAAAATCATTTCCCACAGGATGAACAGCGGATTACGAATTTTATTCAGATCAACCTCTTATAGGTTACTGAAAAATATTGCCTTATTTCAATCCGAGCGCTAAGAGTTATTCCCGGATCGTCATAAAACAGACAATAAGGCGAAGGACATGAAACCACAAACACGCACTAACTTTACACTCTCTTTGTTAACCGCGGCCATTCTGTGCACCAGCACGGTAAGCTGGGCGGCTAACGTGCCGGCAGGAACGCAACTGGCAGAGAAGCAGGAACTGGTCAGGAACAACGGCAGTGAACCCTCATCGCTTGACCCGCATAAAGTCGAAAGCGATGTCGAATTCAATATTATCAGCGATTTATTCGAAGGGCTGGTCAGCGTTTCTCCGAACGGTGATATCCAGCCGCGGCTGGCGGAGAAATGGGAGAACAAAGACAACACCGTCTGGACGTTCCATCTGCGTCCTGGCATCACCTGGAGCGACGGCACCGCCATTACTGCAGAAGATGTGGTCTGGAGCTGGCAGCGTCTGGTCGACCCTAAAACCGCCTCGCCGTACGCCAGCTATCCGGGCAACATGCACATCATCAACGCCGCAGAGATTGCGCAGGGTAAACAAACGCCCGATAAACTGGGCGTGAAAGCCATCAACGACACTACGCTTGAAGTCAAGCTCACCCAGCCAAATGCCGCTTTCCTGGCGATGCTGGCGCACCCTTCGCTGGTGCCGGTGGATAAAGTGCTGATTGGGCGTTTCGGTGATAAATGGACCAAACCCGAGCATTTCGTCAGCAGCGGTGCTTATAAACTGTCGCAGTGGGTGGTCAACGAGCGCATTGTGGCCGAGCGCAACCCGCGCTACTGGGATAACGCGCATACCGTTATCAATAAGGTGACGTACCTGCCCATCACCTCTGAAGCCTCGGATGTGAACCGCTATAAGGCCGGTGAAATCGACATCGTTTATACGGTGCCGATCAATCAGTTTGCGCAGCTCAAGAAAACGCTGGGCAGCGAACTGGATGTTTCTCCACAGCTTGCCACGTACTGGTATGAGTTCAACACCACCCGTCCACCGTTTAATGATGCCCGCGTGCGCAGGGCGCTGAACATGGCGCTGGATAAAGACATCATCGCGGAGAAAGTGTTAGGGCAGGGGCAGCGTCCGGCGTGGCTCGTCAGCCAGCCGGATATCGGCGGTATCACGCTAAAAAACCCGGATTACGCCAGCTGGCCGATGGAAAAACGCATTGCCGAAGCCAAAAAACTGCTCAACGAAGCCGGTTTTAACGCCAGCCACCCGCTGCGCTTTAATCTGCTCTACAACACGTCTGAATCGCACCAGCGCATTGCCATCGCGGCCAGCTCAATGTGGAAGAAAAATCTTGGGGTGGAGGCGAAGCTGCAAAATCAGGAGTGGAAAACCATGCTGGATACCATGCACACCCACAACTTTGACGTGGTGCGCTACGCCTGGATTGCGGATTACGATGATGCGGCGACGTTCCTCAACAACTACCGTACCGGAGACAGTGAAAACACCAGCCAGTACAGCAACCCGGAGTATGACCAGGCGTTAGTCAACGCGGCGAAAGCGAAAACGTCGGAAGAGCGCGGCAAATTCTACCAGCAGGCAGAGGATCTTTTAGGGCGCGACGTGCCTGCGATCCCGGTCTATCACTACGTGCGTACACACTTGGTGAAACCGTGGGTGGGCGGATTCACGCCGGATAAGCTGGGGTACTACTACACCAAAGATATGTACATCAAGAAGCACTAAGCCTGAACGCTGCATTATGTGCTGAGAAAACGGCCAATACGTTGTCAATTCAACCGATTAAACGCGTATTGGCTATTTTTAAAGCGAACGAATGCCGTGGCTCTTTACAGCACGCAGAGAGGTGTTTATAGTTCGCCTCACTTAGGAAGCGTGGCCGAGCGGTTGAAGGCACCGGTCTTGAAAACCGGCGACCCGAAAGGGTTCTAGAGTTCGAATCTCTACGCTTCCGCCAAATATAAACCCCAGGTTGCTCGTCAACCTGGGGTTTCTTCTTTTGGATTGGCCGATCCGGCTCACATTTTTAAAAAACCACTATTCCCCTATATAAAACAGGCGTTATCATTCACGCCGTAAATATCTTGCTATCTCTCACCGAGGCTTTGATGCTGGAGAATGTTTTCATCAGATAATCAGTTTCCCGCTCTTTTCAGGACGGACTGGTTATCGCTGCGCTTAAACCTTACGCACGCACCTGCAGGTGTGGGCTCGTTTTTACGCATGATGATTACACAGGTTTTCCAGTATGAATTTATCCCGTCAGGAACAACGAACCTTACACGTTCTCGCCAAAGGTGGACGTATTGTGCACGTCCGCGACAGTTCTGGCCGCGTCACGTCCGTTGAGTGCTACACCCGTGAAGGGCTGGTGCTGAGCGACTGCACGCTTAACGTCTTTAAAAAACTCCGCACTAAAAAGCTGATCCGATCCGTCAACGGGCAGCCTTATCGCATCAATACAACCGGGCTGAACAACGTTCGCGCCCAGCTGGATAATCGTTAACCGGAATAAACAACGCCACCCTTGGGTGGCGTTGGCCTACGGTGGAGCGTGCGAAATGTAGGCCGGGCAAGCGCAGCGCCACCCGGCAAGAAATAAGAAAGGTGACGTCTAAGAGCGGATAAAGGCCAGAATGTCCGCGTTGATAGTATCCGCATGGGTGGTATGCATCCCGTGTGGGAAGCCCGGATAAACTTTCAGTACGCTGTTCGCCAGCAGCTTGTCCTGCAGTAAAGAGGCATTTTTATACGGCACAACCTGATCGTCGTCGCCCTGCAGCACCAGTACAGGAACCGTGATGGCTTTTAAATCCTCCGTCTGGTCGGTCTCTGAAAACGCCTTAATTCCCTCATAGTGAGCCTTGGCACTTCCGATCATTCCCTGGCGCCACCAGTTTTGAATGGTGCCCTGTGAAACGTCGGCCCCGTCCCGATTAAAGCCGTAGAAAGGACCGCTGGCGACGTCGAGGTAAAACTGGGCGCGGTTAGCCGCCAGCGCTTTGCGGAAGTCGTCGAAAACCTCGATAGGCGTTCCACCGGGGTTAGCGTCCGTTTTTACCATCAGAGGCGGGACGGCGCTGACGAGCACCGCTTTGGCGACGCGCCCCTGCGGTTGTCCGTACTGCGCAACATAGCGGGCGACCTGGCCGCCGCCGGTGGAGTGGCCGACGTGCACGGCGTTGCGCAGGTCCAGGCTTTCAACCACGGCCGACGCATCGGAGGCATAATGATCCATATCATGGCCTTCACTCACCTGATCAGAACGCCCATGACCACGACGGTCGATAGCGATAACGCGATAGCCTTCCGCAAGGAAGAAGAGCATCTGGTTATCCCAGTCATCGGCACTTAAAGGCCAGCCGTGGTGGAAAACAATGGGTTGCGCCTCTTTTGAACCCCAGTCTTTGTAGAAAATGTTGACGCCGTCTTTCGTTGTTACGAATGCCATACCGCAAACTCCTCAGTTAAAGGCAACATGATCGCAGGCTGAAAGGCTCGCACCCTCATAGCCCTAATCGATCCGGCTTTTTGACGTTCACCGTACCGGTAGAACCTTTAAAGTGTAGGAGAAATAGTGGAAATAGAAGGTTTCATTACCGTTAAAGGCAGCCATACACCCGCTGGCTGCGGGGGAACAGGCCTTACGTTTCGACCCGCATCAAAAATAAGGGGGATAATTTCAGATAATGTCCTTTCCGGTTTATTTGTCTCGAGAAAATGCGCGTCGTTTCCCGGCCTTGTTGCAGAAGCGAAAGGCTGGTCTATGCTCAAAACACTAACTCGCCTTTCGCTGGTTGTCTGAAAATAAAAGAATTTTTGCCTGTGGGGTCGTGGTGATGAAAAGGATCCAACTTGCGTTTCTACCCTGTTTTGCCGCCTTGATCGCTTTCTCATCCTTTGCTGCCGAGCCCCGTCAGGAGCCTACGGAGCAGGAGCGCGCGCGCACGGTCTATATCTTCCATCAACCGATTGTCATGCTGCAGGCAAAATTTGGCCTTACCACGCCCGAAGAACGTGTGTTACGCATCCGCAATACCCTGCGTAATTTTACCCAGGCGGACGTCAGCGAGCCGCTAAAAATTGTCCCCGTGACCCGCTACAACCAGCAGGGACGGCTGATTGTGATGAACAGTAAGCCGGTGATGCTGCTGACCGAGTCTGATTTAGACGAAGGGGACGATCTCACCCTCGACCAGGCCGCAAAGAGAGTGTTAACGCGAATGGAAGCGCAGAGAGCGGCGCTAAGCGATCAATACAATACCGGCTGGTTGACCCTCTCGGGCGTAAAAACGATAGCGGGGCTTCTGGCACTGGCTCTGCTGTGTTATGGCGCCTGGCGATCCTGGCGCTGGTTCAGACGCCTGTACCACAGGCGTATTCTGGAGAATCGGAGTTGGGTGCCGCAAAGCTGGCGGCGTTATATCGGTGCCATTGAAATCCGACTCTACGCGCTACTGATGATTGTGTTGGGGCTTATCGGATTCTATGTCTGGCTTAGCTGGGCATTCAGTCTCTTTCCCTGGACGCGCGTGTGGGGCACATCGTTGGGAGACTGGTCGATACGCGTCGCGCGAGAAATCGCGTTATCCATTGTGTCTGCTTTACCGGGGCTGATGATTGTCCTGATTATTTTCATCATTACCGCGTTTATTCTGAAGCTGCTGAAACTGGTGCTCAATCAGGTGGAAGCAGGGCGTTTACAACTCCCCGGCATTCACCCGGAAACGGTAGGCGCGACCCGTAAGTTAATTTCCGTTGCCGTCTGGCTCTTTGCGCTCTCAGCCGCGTACCCGTTTTTACCCGGTGCGAATTCGCTGGCCTTTAAAGGTATTAGCGTCTTCTTTGGCCTGATGCTCACGCTGGGATCGGCGGGGGTGATGAACCATGCGATGAGTGGTCTGGTGCTGATTTACTCCCGCGCCCTGCGAAAAGGCGATGTTATTCGTGTGTCGGAAAATGAGGGAAAGGTCAGCGAAATCGGCATGCTCGCCACCAAAATCATCACCCGCGAGAACTATGTGGTGACCGTGCCTAATGCGGTGATGGTGAGCGGCAAGATCACCAATCTTAGCGCGCAGCAGTCGGATGGCAGCGTTAACCTGACGGTGGGCGTAACCATCGGTTACGACACCCCGTGGCGTCAGGTGCATGCCATGCTGGAGCTGGCGGCCAAACGGGCAAAAGGGATTGATCTCTCCGAACCGCCGCTGGTGCGTCAGTTAGGGTTAATGGACTGGTATATCGCGTATGAACTGCAGGTACGGCTGCAGCCAGATCTGTCTCTTGCTATTGCCCGTAATGAGCTGCACAGCCATATTCAGGACGTCTTCAACGAGTTCAACGTACAGATTATGTCGCCGAACTTTGTGATGCAGCCGGAGGGCAGTGTGATGGTTGCCAAAGAAAACTGGTACCCGGCACCTGCGGCCCCTCCGCCGGGAGAAAAATAATGTACCTGTTCTGAAGTGAGGTGGCCGCCAGGGAAGGCGGTATCGTAGGATTATAGCTTCTGGTCAACGATCGCTGATAAAGAGAAAGCTCATAATGGTTTATTTAAGGGTTAGACAGAATTCATTAAAAATCGAAGTGGCGTAATCTCAAGGGCTTTATGCCATATAGCCGTGAGGTCGACGATACCTGCCATTGAGAACAGGACTAACTTCAGAATATAGCTGTATTATCCGCGTCTTTAAAATAAACCAGAAAATAGTCGTGTGGATCGTTTTTTGGGGTGCCAACTTGTTCCAGCCACGGTAAGAGATTACGCCAGAGAGAAAGTTTATATTTACTGATATTGATTATATTCATGAAAAATCGCTTATCGCAGTGAATAGTCTCTGCGGAAATTTATAAAGGTGGAATTGTTGTCTGCGTACAAAGCCTGGTATGAAAAAGAGCCTATATCAGAAACCACTGAAAAATAAGATTCACTTATCCAAAAATAAACGTTTACATTTTAGCCGCTGACTGGATAAACAATAGGCACATTGAGAAGGGATAACAACCAACACCTAAATTATTCAATTTCCTGCTTTACATCGCCCCCGGAGATGTTTATAGTGCGCCTCACTTTGGAAGCGTGGCCGAGCGGTTGAAGGCACCGGTCTTGAAAACCGGCGACCCGAAAGGGTTCTAGAGTTCGAATCTCTACGCTTCCGCCAAATTCGAAAACCCTGCGATAGCAATATCGCAGGGTTTTTTCGTTTTACAGCGCAATCACCAGTTCCCCGGAATGGCTTCGAGAACAGCACAGCGCCACCTGCTGGTCCGGCGCGCCTTTTTCCGCCGCCGACTGCACGCTATCCCGGTGATCCACCACGCCGTCAATCACCGGCGTCAGGCACGCGCCGCAAATCCCCATTTCACACGACAGCGGCACGTCTACACCGTTTTCCTGCAATACCTGGGCGATGGTTTTATCCGCAGGTACCGGCCAGCGCTCGCCGGTGGAGGCCAGTTTAACCGTAAAGATCTCGCCCGCGACGTCGCTTGTGGCAGTGGCCGCGGGCTGAAACGCCTCGCTGTGAAGATGGGCGTCATCCCATCCCTTCGCTGTGGCCACCTCGCGCACTTTTTCCATAAAACCCGCTGGTCCACACACCCAGGCATGAAATCCCACCTCCGGCACCGGAAGATGCTCACCCAGCGCTGTGCGCGGGCTGGCGGTATGAATGATGCACTCACTGCACTGCGAGAGCTCGCGCGCAAACGCCGCGCTTTCGCGGTTTCTGACATAATAGTGCAGGGTAAACGGCGTTCCGGCCGCCTTCAGCTGCAGGGCCATCGCATACAGCGGCGTAATGCCAATTCCTGCCGCCAGCAGCAAAACCCGCTCTGCCTGACCAAGCGGAAACTGATTGCGCGGGGCGGAAATCACCAGCTTCTGCCCGGGACGCAGCGTCTCGTGAACGTAGCGCGACCCGCCGCGCGAGGCGGTTTCCCGGCCCACGCAGATAAGATAGCTTTCTTCTTCACAGGCCCCGGTCAGGGAATACTGGCGCACCACGCCGCAGGGCAGATGCACATCAATGTGCGCGCCGGGCTGCCACGTCGGGAGTGCTTTACCGTCTTCAGACACCAGCCTGACAGCGAGGCTTTTGTCGCCCTCGCGCCACAGCCCGTCAACAATCACGCTCAGCATATCGGTCTCCGTCATACCAGGAAAAACTCGCCAAAGCCCATTTTTTTCAGTCCCCGACGGTAGGCTATTGAGCTTTTGTCAGCGGGAATATGGGCTTCCAGCGTCAGGTCCAGCGGCAGGCTTTCCGGACGCTGGGTTTCCACCATCAGGCGATCCTCTTCGAAGATGCGCAGGTTAAAGGCATGCACGTCTTCCACCGGAATATGCAGGTCAAGGTTGCGCGCAATAGGGGCGAACATGCGGGTCACGCGCGATGACACGGGCGACGCGGCGTTCATGATCACCAGTCTCGACTCACCCGGAAAATGAATCGTCAGAGTGGCGGTAAACGGCAGATGCATTTCAAAATGGCGCAGCCACTGGAACCCTTCTGGCGCCTGCACGGGTGAACCGGCGGGATAGTTGCTCACGGAGCTCCAGTAATCCGCCACGAAGCCGAACGGCGTCTCCTGTGGCTGATAGGCGGGCACAAGCTGATTATTGGGATCGGCAAAGGTATCAGTGTGGATCCACGCAAAGTGCGCCACGTCCAGAAACCCCTCCACCTGTCGCCCGGCGAAGCCATTCACCTCGAATGCCGGGCAGTTGATCTGCTGAAAGCCTGCGTCATCCCAGTGCGGCATGGTGGGCAGCGGCGCAGGATTGTCCGGGTCAAAGGCCAGGCAGGTCCAGATTAGGCCGAAGCGCTCCTCCACGGCGTAGTTAATCAGGTTCAGCTTCGCCGGAACGGGCTGGTCGGGACTGGACGGAATACGGTTGCAGCGCCCGTCCTCCCCGAAGCGTAAACCGTGATAGGGGCAGATAACCCCGTGTTCGTCGTGAAAGCCGAGCGTCAGCGGCACGCCGCGGTGCGGGCAGACGTCCCGGGCGACCACGACCTGGTCGTGGATCCGGTAAATTACCAGCTGTTCATCCAGCAGGGTCGCCTTGACAGGCGCCGGGCCGACGTCACAGGCGCGCGCGACCGGATGCCAGCATTTCGCCAGGCGTAGCCAGTCCTCTGGCTCAAACGTGCAGTGGGTGGGTGGAGTCGGTTCTCTTTTCATCGTTATCCCTCTTACGTTCAGCCTAACGGGCCGCCCTGAATGGTCTCGCACAGACCGTTGATGATGCGCTCGCCGGTCTCCTCTTTGAGCTCCTGATACCAGGCCTGCGTCAACGCCATGTCTTTCCCGTGGGTGACGTCGCAGCGTTTACGCGCCTTCAGCACCAGGTCGCGCACCCGGTCGCAGCGCAGCGCTTCGTACTGCCGCAGCGCCAGCGTAATGCTGTGGTTTTCACGCAGGCATTCCCCCAGCACCACGGCATCTTCCATCGCCGCACAGCCGCCCTGGCCGATATCCGGCGTGGTGCTGTGCGCGGCATCGCCGAGCAGCGCGACGTTGCCGCGCACCAGGCTGTCGAACGGCTCAATGTCGTGGATTTCAATGCGGTTTGTGGTCTCGGGATCCAGCGCCGCGATAAGCGTCTGCACCGGCGGCGCCCAGCCGCGGAAGTAGCCCGTGAGATCGGCGCGCAGGGTGGTGCGATCCTCCGCCAGGCCCGCGGGCAGCGGCACGTCAAAAAAGAAGTAGAAACGACCGCCGGAGACGGGCATCAGCGACACGCGTTTGCCTTCGCCAACGAAGGTGGTCCACTGGTGCGCCGGGGCAATCTCTTCATCAATCTTTACCAGCCCGTTCCAGTTCACGTACCCGGCGTAGCGGCGCTCCGGGGTGTATCCCAGCACGTACGGACGAACCGCCGAGTGGCTGCCGTCGGCGGCAATCAGAAAATCGCCTGTTGCCGTGGTGCCATCGGTAAAGGTCACGCTCACGCCCGCGTCGTCTTCATGAACGTGTTCCACACGCTTGCCGAACTGCACCCTGTCGCGACCCCAGAAGTCCAGCATTTCGCGCTGGAGTTCAGCGCGCGAGACGGGGCAGGGACGCCCTCCGGTACGCTCAACCAGCGGGGCAAGGCTAAAGCGGGTCAGGGTCTCGCCGCGCCGGTAATCTTTGTAGGCCATAAAACGCATCGGACCGCCGTAAGTCTCGATGATGTCGCCCATGCCGAGGTGCTGCATGCATTTCACGCCGTTAGGCCAGATGGAGATGGCTGCCCCGACGGGCCTGATCTCTCTTACGGCTTCAAACACGGTACAGTCGATGCCCGCTTTCTTCAGCGCGACGGCGGCGCTCAGGCCGCCAATTCCCGCACCAATAACGATTGCTTTCATGCTTCTCTCCTTTTGCAGGGTGTAAAAACATTCAGCAATTTGCGTACCAGGCTGCAGAGTGGCGAAAACGGCGTTGTGAGCGGTGAGTTTGCACTGCTAAGGTGCGCAAACGCGGTGAATGTGCCTTTTTATGAATCAATAATTTCCTGTTGAACTATACGGAATCGACTGTTTCACACCTGCGCTCAGAATGGCGTGGTTTGTGCAAGAGCCCGGAGGATGACAATAAAGGAGACGCTATGATCGCACTGCATGAGTTCAATCATCTTTCCCACGAAAAGGCGTTAGCGCTGATTCACCCCTGCGTGGCGCTCCCCGGCTGGGCCGACGCGCTGGCTCTGGGGCGGCCCTACGCCAACCGGGACGAATTGTTCAGTACGGCGAAAGCGCTGACGCAAGCCTGGGACGAAGCGGCGCTAGCGCAGGCCCTGAGCGCCCATCCACGCATCGGGGAAAAGCCGGCGGGCTCACAGGCGGAGGCGGCGCTGTCGCGCCAGGAGCAGGGCGCGGTGAATGAAGGCGATGCTGACCTTGCTCAGGCGCTGCGCGAGGGGAATGCCCGCTACGAAGCTCGCTTTGGGCGCGTCTTTCTCATCCGCGCGAAGGGCCGCAGCGGCGAAGACATTTTACAGGCGCTGCACGCGCGCCTTGAAAACAGCGATGCGCAGGAAGTACGGGCTGCACTCGAACAGCTGCGGGACATTACGTTACTACGTCTGGAGGGAGTCATTAGCGAATGAGTACGTTAAGCACGCATATTCTGGATATCTCGACGGGCAAACCGGCGCAGGGCGTGACGGTCCATCTTCAACAGGAGGGGAAGACGCTCGCCACGGGCGTGACCAACGCGCAGGGGCGCATCGCCGCGTTCGTTCCCTCTCTGCCCGCAGGCCGCTATCGGCTGGTGGCGGAGATCGGCGCGTGGTTTAGAGAAACCGGTCGCGACACGCTCTACCCCTGCGCGCAAATTGATTTTGTGACGGGGGAAACGGCAGACGAGCACTTCCATCTGCCGTTTGTGATTGCGCCCGGCGGGTGGTCAACCTACCGGGGCAGTTGACCATACCCGCGCGCCGTTAACCCAGGTCTCGCTGATGTTGCGCTCGTCGCCCAGGGTCATCAGCACGAAAAGCTGCTCGTAGATATCCTTGCAGCGGCGATTGCGCAGGCGCTGCAGCGGCGTCACGTCGGGGTCGATAACCACAAAATCCGCCTCTTTGCCGGGCGCGAAGTTGCCAATCTTATCGTCGAGCCTGAGGGCGTGCGCGCCGCCCAGCGTGGCGTGGTAAAACGCCTCGCTGGCGCGCAGGCGGTAGCTCTGAAGCTGGCCGACCTTGTAGGCTTCCCCCAGGGTGCGCAGCATGCTGAAGGTGGTGCCCGCACCGACGTCGGTGCCGATGCCCATCCGCACCTTGTGCTGCCAGCAGGCGGGCAGGCGAAACAGCCCGCTGCCGAGAAACAGGTTCGAGGTGGGGCAAAACGCCACCGCCGAACCGGTGTCATGCAGGCACTGCCACTCGCTGTGGTGAAGATGAATCGCGTGGGCAAACACGCTGCGCTCGCCGGTCAGGCCGTAGTGGTGATACACGTCCAGATAGCGCTCGTGCTCCGGCCAGAGGTCGCTTACCCAGGCCACTTCGTTGGGGTTTTCACTCAGATGGGTCTGCAGCCAGGTATCCGGGAACTCCTCTCTGAGCAGGCTGACCGCGGCAAGCAGCTCGGGTGATGAGGTCGGGGCAAAGCGCGGCGTAATGGCATAGCCCAGCCGCCCCCGGTGGTGCCAGCGCTGAATCAGCTCCCGCGTCTGCCGGTAGCTCTGCTTCGCGTCTTCGCTCAGGTAGTCCGGCGCGTGTCTGTCCATCATTACCTTTCCGGCGATAAGTCGCATATTGAGGCGCAGGGCTTCGGTAAACAGCGCCTCGACCGATTCCGGATGCAGCGTGCAAAACACCAGCGCGGTGGTGGTGCCGTTGCTCACCAGCTGCTGAATGAAAAATTCGGCGATCTCTTTCGCGTAGGCTGCATCGGCAAACTGGCTCTCCACCGGAAAGGTGTAGGTGGTCAGCCACTCCAGCAGCTGTTCGCCAAAGGCGCCGATCATCTCCGTTTGCGGGTAATGGACGTGGGTGTCGACAAAACCGGGCAGCAGCAGCCTGCCGCGCAGGTCGGTGTAGCCCTTGTGGGGGTCAAGATACTGCTCGCCCTCCTGCCACGGCATCTGCGCCAGGATTTTCCCGCTCTGTATAAACAGCAGCCCGTCCTCAAGGTAGCGCGCGTGCCGGGCAATCGCGTCTGCGCTGTCGCAGACCTGGGCAATATCAAAAAATGCACCGCGGATCGCTGTCTGGTAATCCATCATGGTTCCTGCCTTAGTGTTTGCGTAGCGGGGTGATAAGGCGCAGCAAGAACGGTGCCAGAATGAACGGGCCGCAGATAAGCTGCGGCCAGAAGGAAGGGTTACTCTTTTTGCGTCGCCACGCGGGAGCTGAACGACGTCGCGCCTGCCGTCTCGCGATCTTCCCGCGCCAACCAGCGATAGGTCACGCCGCCGAGGAAGACGCCGATGAACCAGCTGAAGTTCGCCACCTCATGCAGGGCCGGAATAAAGCTAATCACCAGTCCCACGGCAACGGATGGGATCAGCGCGCCAATGGCTTTCGGATTAAAGCCGTTGCGGTACCAGTATTTGCCCTTAGGCGTGTCGTCGAACAGATCGTCGACCGACACCTTGCCGCGTTTAATCAGGTAGAAGTCGGCAATCAGAATGCCGAACAGCGGGCCGATGAACGCCCCGAGCACATCCAGGGTGTAGTGGATAAGCTCCGGCGAGTTGAACAGGTTCCACGGGGTGAGCAGGATCGAGCCGACGGCGGCAATCATCCCCCCGGTGCGGAAGCTGATTTTCTGCGGCGAACAGTTAGAGAAATCAAACGCCGGGGAGACGAAGTTCGCGACGATGTTGATCCCGATGGTGGCGGTGATCATCGTCAGCAGGCCAATCGCCACTGCCAGATCGTTGCCCACGCGGCTGACGGTTTCAATCGGGTCGGTGATCATGCGGCCAAACAGCGACTGGGTGCCGGAGACAATGACCACGGTGACGATGGAGAACAGCAGGAAGTTAAACGGCAGGCCCCAGCGGTTGCCGCGGCGGATCTCGCCCATGCTTTTGCCGTAGCGGGAGAAGTCGCCAAAGTTGAGCAGCGGGCCGGAGAAATAGGAAACCACCAGCGCGGTCGCGGTGATCATCTGCCAGGTCTGCTCGCCCGCGCTCAGGGATTTGCTGGCGAGGGTGAAGGAAATGCCGTCAAAACCGGTCTTGTATACAATCCAGCCTGCAAGGGCCAGCATCACCACGTAGACCGCCGGACCGGCGATATCAATAAAGCGCTTGATGGCGCTCATGCCGTGCCAGAAGACCATCGCCTGCAGTACCCACATGATGGCAAAGCAGATCCAGCCCAGATGCGACAGGCCCAGGAACGCGCCGGTGGTAAGCGAAGAGAGAGACGTCCAGAACTTCAGCGCCACCAGCATCAGGGCGTTGGCGGCCAGATAGGTCTGAATGCCGTACCACGCGAAGGCAATCAGCCCGCGGATCACCGCCGGAATATTGGCCCCGAAGACGCCAAACGCCTGACGGCTGATCACCGCGTAAGGCACGCCCGCCATCTGGCTCGGTTTGGCCACCAGGTTGGCGCACAGCTGCACGATGCAAATCCCCACCAGCAGGCAAAGCAGCACCTGCCAGCTTGCCAGTCCGAGCGTAAAGAAGCTCGCGGCGACAACATACCCCCCCATGCTGTGGACGTCCGACATCCAGAACGAAAAGATGTTGTACCAGCTCCAGTTCTGGTCACGCGTCGGTGCCAGATCCTCATTGCAAAGACGTGGGCTGTAAACCGCACCGGAATCAGCGGCCGTACCCTGCTGCGCGTTTTGACTGTTTGGCATGAAACCTGCTCCTGTGAATGAAAACCCGTTGAGTGGGAGTGCAGACGGTATTGCAGGATCCAGGCCAAAATAATAAATCTTGTATGCAATATTTTATTTTTATGTATACGATTCGATAACGAAGAGTAAAAGACGGAGTGGTGAATGAACAACATAAACGCCCTGCAGACCGCGCCAGACCTGCATGACAAAGATGAATCGATCTTTCAGGCGCTGATGACCGCGATTGTCGAACATCAACTGCTGCCGGGGAGCAAACTGCCGGAAGAGGCGCTGGCCGAGGTGTTTGGCGTGAGCCGCACGGGCATCCGAAAGGTGCTGCAGCGACTCGCGGCTGTGCAAATGGTCACCTTAACGCCCAAGCGTGGTGCACACGTTGCCAGCCCGACGGTGGAAGAGGCGCAGCATATCTTCCGCACCCGCGCCCTGCTGGAGGTGGCCAACCTGCCGGACGTGCTGGTCCGCTGTCAGCCGCCGCACCTTGCCGCGCTGGAGGCCATTATTCGTCAGGAGCAGCAGGCGCACGAGGCGTACGACGGCCCGGCGGCGATCCGCCACTCTGCCAATTTCCACATTCAGCTGCAGGCGATCTCCGGCAACCAGGTGCTGACGGAGATGGTGACCAGCCTGAGCCAGCGCTCCTCGCTGGTGATTGCCACCTGGGGCGCGCCGTGGCGTCAGGGCTGTCGCTGCAACGATCACGAACAGCTTGTGGATCTGCTGCGTCAGAAAGCGCTCCAGCCGCTCAGCGATGCCTTAATGCACCATTTTGAACATATCATCGCCAGCCTCTGCTTCGAGCGGGCGGGCGAGTGCCTGCCTGATTTTGCCCGGCTGTTTGCCGGCCACAAGGAGTCGTAATGTCCTCTGTCTGTATACAAGTGATCAACCCCAACACCAGCCTCGCGATGACGGAAACCATCGGCGCGGCGGCCCGCGCGGTGGCGGCACCGGGGACGGAGATCCTCGCGGTCTGCCCGAGCGCGGGCGTGCCGTCTATAGAAGGCCACTTTGATGAAGCCATCGCCGCCGTGGGCGTTCTCGAACAGGTCAGGCTCGGCAGAGAGCAGGGCGTGGATGGTCACGTCATCGCCTGCTTTGGCGATCCGGGCCTGCTGGCGGCGCGCGAGCTGGCGCAGGGGCCGGTGGTCGGAATTGCGGAAGCCGCCATGCATATGGCGACGCTGGTGGCGACGCGCTTTTCAGTAGTCACTACGCTGCCGCGCACGCTGATTATTGCCCGTCATCTGCTGCACCAGTATGGCTTTCAGGATCGCTGCGCGGCGCTGCACGCTATCGATCTCCCGGTGCTGGCGCTGGAAGACGGCAGCGGTCTGGCGCAGGAAAAAGTGCGCGCGCGCTGTATACAGGCGCTGAAAGAGGACGGATGCGGCGCTATCGTGCTGGGCTGCGGCGGCATGGCGACGCTGGCGCAGGAGTTGACGCGCGAGCTGCGCGTGCCGGTCATCGACGGCGTCAGCGCGGCGGTGAAGATGGTGGAATCGCTGGTGGCGCTGGGGCTCTCGACCAGCAAGCACGGGGATCTGGCCTTCCCGGAGAAAAAAGTATTAAGCGGACAGTTTCAGGCATTGAATCCATTTTGAAGGTGAGGGGAGACGTAATGGCGCTTTTTGAACAGGATTACCCGCGGGATCTGCGCGGTTACGCAGGCAACCCGCCGCACGCGCGGTGGCCAAATCAGGCGCGCATCGCGGTGCAGTTTGTGCTCAATTATGAGGAAGGGGCGGAAAACCACGTTCTGCACGGCGATGCCGGGTCGGAGCAATTCCTGTCGGATATCATCGGCGCGGCCAGCTACCCGGATAAACACATGTCGATGGACTCCCTCTACGAATACGGCAGCCGCGCCGGATTCTGGCGGATCCACAATGAATTTCAAAAGCGCGGCCTGCCGCTGACGGTCTTTGGCGTGGCGATGGCGCTGGCGCGTCACCCGGAGATCGTCGAGGCAATCAAGGGAGCGGATTACGACGTGGTGAGCCACGGCTGGCGCTGGATACACTATCAGCACATGGATATCCAACAGGAGCGCGAACACCTGCACAAAGCGGTGCAAGTGTTGACTGACCTGTTCGGCAAGCCGCCAGCGGGCTGGTACACCGGGCGCGACAGCCCCAATACGCGTCAGCTGGTGGTGGAGCACGGCGGCTTCGACTATGACAGTGACTACTACGGCGACGACCTGCCCTTCTGGACGGAAGTGGCCTGCGGTGACGGCACCCGCAAACCGCACCTGATTGTGCCCTATACGCTGGATGCGAACGACATGCGCTTCGCCACCGCGCAGGGGTTTAACACCGCCGAGCAGTTTTATACGTACCTGAAGGACAGCTTTGACGTGCTATATGCAGAGGGCGAGAGTGCGCCGAAGATGATGTCCATCGGCATGCACTGCCGCCTGCTGGGGCGGCCGGGGCGTTTTCGCGCGCTGCAGCGGTTCCTGGATTACGTGCAGCAGCATGAGCGGGTGTGGGTTTGTACCCGCCAGCAGATTGCGGAGCACTGGCGGGAAGTGCATCCGTTTCAGAAATAATTGTGCCGTGTTTTGCCGGGTGGCGGCTGCGCCTTACCCGGCCTACAGGACGTCGCATGCCCGGTGATATTACGACATCAAACTCACCTGCGCCGCCACGATGCGCCACCCGTAGGCAAACCGCACCCACGTCTGCTGCTGGCGGCCAATGCGCTCCGTGCCCTCCCGGGTAAACTCGGTGCTGCATACGGCATAATCCTCACCGAAGGTGGTGATGACGGTGTGGCGCAACGTTCGCTGCAGCCCGGCGGACGGGCGCGTCGCGCGAAAGGCGCGGATTTCATCAATCCCGTACAGGTTTTCACCCGCCCCCAGACGCACCGTGTTTTTGTCGTGCCAGAACAGCTCGTCCAGCACCGCAACGTTGTTGCTGACCAGCGCGTCTTCATAGCGGTAAAACGTGGCGGTCACCTCGGCAACCACCCACGGCAGGTTAATGTCATCGTGATTCATCATGCGGCCACCTCCGCCGGGCGGGCATCGGCGATCCCACTCTCTTCCAGCACGCGCGCGACGCGCAGGCACGCCTGCTCGTTAAACGGCGCGGCAATCAGCTGCAGGCCAATCGGCGCACCCTGGGTGGTGCGCAGCGGAACGGTGGTCACGGGCAGGCCCAAAAATGATATCGGCTGGGTCAGCATCCCCATGCTGGCGCGAATGGGGAGCGGCTGGCCGTTAATCTCCATGGTCTGCTCACCCGCGAGCGTCGCACTGCGCGGCGTTGCCGGGGCGATCAGCACGTCGGCCTGCGCGAAGAGGGTTTTAAACGCCTGCCGGGCGTGCGCGCGAAACCGCTGGGCCTGAATGTACCAGGCGGAGGGGATCATCGCCCCGGCCAGCAGCCGTTCGCGGGAATGCGGCTCAAAACGCTCGGGCTCGCGGCGAAGCGCGGGCAGGTACTGGTTTCCCCCTTCGGAGGCGCTGATGATAAACGCTGCGGAGCGCGCCAGCTCGGCGTCCGGGAACTGCAGCTCATCCTGCACGTCGAGCGCCTTCGCCACCCGGGCCACGGCGTCTCTGGCATCCGCGTCGCACCAGGTGGTGAAGTAGCCGCCGAGCACCGCGCAGCGCAGGCCGTCAAGCCCGCGCTCAAGCAGGGGGCGCGTCTGCTCGCGCGAGCTCTCTGCCTGAAAACCGTCGCTGCTGTCCCGCCCCTGCAGCGCGTCATACACGGACGCCAGGTCGCACACGCGGCGGGCAAAGGGGCCGATATGATCCAGGCTCGCGACAAACGGATGGCTGCCGGATCGCGACAGGCGGCCAAAGGTGGGCTTCAGGCCATAGATGCCGCACAGGGAGGCCGGAACGCGAATCGAGCCGTTGGTGTCGGTGCCGAGCGAAAAGTGCACCAGCCCGGCGGCCACGGCGGCGGCTGAACCGCCGGACGACCCGCCCGCAATGCGCGCCAGATCGTGCGGGTTACGCGTCGTGCCGTAGTGGCTGTTTTCGGTAGTGAAGCCGTAGGCGTAGGCGTCCATATTTACCATCCCGGTCAGCAGCCCGCCCGCGCTGCGCAGCTGGCGCACTGCGAAGCTGTCAGCGGCCGCGGCGGGCCGCTGGCTGAACAGCTTTGCCCCGGCGAGGGTGGTGTGACCGGCAACGTCGAACAAATTTTTTACCGCGTAGGGCACGCCCGCCAGCGGCGGCAGGGGGCGCTTCTCGCGGCGCAGAGTGTCGATACTCTCGGCCTCGGCGAGCATGCGTTCTTCCGTCACGGCGGTCCAGGCGTTGATCTGCGGGTTAACGCGCGCAATTGCCTCCAGCGTCTGGCGAGCAATCTCGCGGGCGCTCAGCTCGCCTGCGCTCAGCGCATGCTGGATCGCGCTGATACTCATCTCGTGTAGCCTCATGCTTTGTATACTCCTGCGATCTCCAGACGGTCATCGAGCGGCAGCGCCATCAGCGGGGCGGCCAGGGCGGCAATGCGGCTGAACTGCAACTGCAGCTCGGCACGGCGGGCATCGTCCAGCGTCACGCCGAGCACGGACTCCATTTGCGCAAGATACGCATGCCAGTCGGGTTGTTGTGTCGTCATTTTTTCTCCTCAGAATCCGGCGGCCGCGCCGTTGCTGCGCGGGTCAAATGCCCCTTCGAACAGCCCGTTGGGGTGGCGGACAATCGCGCCCGCGTGGCCCATCGCTTCACTGAAGTCCGGGAACATTTCTACCTCATGTCCCCGCGCGCGGAGCTGCGAGACCGTCTCAGCGCTAAAGCGCCCTTCAAGTTTTAACGTGTCCGAGGTTTGTCCCCAGGTGCGACCCAGCAGCCAGCGCGGGCGGGAAATGCTTTCCTGTAAAGGCACGCCCTGAATCGCGTAGCGGGTAAAGAGCGCGGCCTGGGTTTGCGGCTGTCCGTCGCCGCCCATCGAGCCGTAGACCATCACGCGTCCGTCATTAAGACGTGCCGCCGCCGGGTTCAGGGTATGGAAGGGCTGCTTGCCCGGCGCGAGGGCCAGAAGATGATCGGGATCGAGGCTGAAAGACGCGCCGCGGTTCTGCCAGACGATGCCGGTGTCGGGCAGCACCACGCCGCTGCCGAACTCGTGATAGATACTCTGGATAAACGACACGGCGAGCCCGCTGTTATCCATCACCCCCATCCACACCGTATCGCCGGGGCCTTTACCGGTACCCCACGGCGCGGCGCGGCCGTCGTCAACCCTGTTGGCAAGCGCCTGCAGAGCGGCAGGATCCAGCAGTTTCTGAACATCGGTTTTCAGCTCGCGCGGGTCGGTGATGTGGGCATCGCGCAGGCCAAAGGCCAGCTTGGTAGCTTCAACGATGCGGTGAATGGTGTCGGCATCGTCGGCCTCCGCCATGTTCAGCCGATCGGTGATGCCGAGTATCGCCAGCGAGACCAGCCCCTGCGTCGGCGGGGCGTGGTTAAAGATCTCCCCCTGCTGGTGCTGCAGCCTCAGCGGCGAGGTGCGCCGGGCAGCGTGCGCGTGTAAATCGGCCAGCGTCACGGGCAGGCCCAGCGTCTCCATGCCGTGCGCCAGTACGTCCGCCAGCGGGCCTCGATAAAAGCTGTCCAGACCGTCTTCCACCAAACGCGTCAACGTCGTGGCTATGGCGGGCTGGTAAAAACGGCTCCCGACCTGCGGCGGCTTACCGTCCACCAGCCAGGTTTCCGCGAAGCCGGGGACGGCCTTCAGTTCGTCGAATTTACTGGCCGTGGCATGAGCCTGAGAGGCCGTGACCGGGGTGCCGTTCTGCGCATAGTCAATGGCGTCGGCCAGCAGGCGAGCCAGCGGCAGCGCCTTGCCGGTCATCTCGCGCGAAACCTTCAGCGCCTCGTCCCAGCCGCTCACCGTACCGGCGACGGTCAGCGCCGCACGGGGTCCGCGATGGGGGATATGCGCCAGACCGTCGTAGGCGGCGAGCGTTGCCAGCGATCCCGCCGCGCCGCTGGCATCAATGGTGACAGGTTCGCCTTCCGGCGGCACGATAAGCCAGAAGCCATCGCCGCCCAGCCCGTTCATGTGCGGGTAAACCACGGCAATGGTGGCCGCCGCGGCGACCATTGCCTCTATCGCGCTGCCGCCTTCGCGCAGCACCGCCAGCGCACTCTGGCTGGCGAGATGGTGGGGCGCAACGGCCATGCCGTGCGTGGAGACATTACTTTGCATGAAGCATCCTCGTAACCCTGAAAGTCACAAGGTGCTGCAAAAGCTGTTCCAGTTCTGAAAGAAAAGTTTCAGTAAACTGGCACGTATAATGAATACGCAGAATAAAAGGTACAATGTGATGAAACAAAAGTTACAGAGGCGCTATGGAACAGTTAGATGAACGTCTGAAAGCACAGTACCCGTCGCTGTCGCCGCAGGAGCAGCGGGTGGCGGATTTTATTTTCGATCATTTTGACGACCTGATTAGCTACAACAGCGCCGAGCTGGCGCAGCTGAGCGGGGTGTCGAAAGCCACGGTCAGCCGCCTGTTTAAGCGTCTGGGCTATGAGAAATATAAGGACATGCGCGACGAGCTGCGCACCCTGCGCCAGAGCGGGATGCCGCTCACCGATAACCGCGATGCGGTGCAGGGCAATACGCTGCTGGCGCGCCACTATAAGCAAGAGATGGCGAACCTGACCCAGTGGGTCAATGCCCTCGACGCGCAGCAGTTTGCCGACGCCATGGCCTGCATGGTGAAGGCGCGGCGCATCGTCATTATCGGCATGCGTAACGCCTATCCGGCGGCGCTGCACCTGCGCCAGCAGCTGCTGCAGGCGCGCGGTCAGGTGATGGTCCTGCCGCAGCCGGGGCAGAGCCTGAGCGAAGAGCTGGTGGATTTAACGCCGAACGATCTGGTGGTAATGATGGCCTTTCGCCGCCGCCCGCGCATTATCCGCCCGCTGATGCAGCAGCTTCAGAGCAGCGGTATTCCGGTGCTGCTGATGTGCGAGCCGCAGGCTCACAGCCTGTTTCCGCTGGCGAGCTGGCAGCTCTGCGCCCCGCTGGACAGTGTCTCGGCCTATGACAGCTACTCCTCGGTCAACAGTCTGATCAACCTGCTGGCGAATGCCTTCCTGCATGAAATTCTCGATAAAGGCCGTCCGCGCATTCACGACATTGCCTCCCTCTACCAGCAGCTGGACGAACTCGAACAACGATAATGGGGCATCAGGCTGGTGCTTTGCATTGAAATGGTGCAGCCAGACGGGGCGAAAATGGAGAGCATTTTCGCCCCGTCCGCGTTTTATCAGGCTTTACAAGAATATTCCCCGCTTCGCCTTATCTGGCACATTAGTTGCAAAATCACATTCAAAGAATCTTTTGTTTCATGTTAACGTTACGGGGAAGCACCATGAAAAAATTGTTGATTGCACTGGCCGGGGCCGCATGCCTCTTCACACAGCTGCCGGCAAAGGCTGACCAGCTTCAGGATATCGAGAAGCGCGGCACTATCCGCATTGCCGTTCCGCAGGACTTCCCGCCGTTTGGCTCGGTGGGGACCGATCTGCAGCCGCAGGGCTATGACATCGACATGGCGCGCTATCTGGCCAAACAGATGAAGCTCAAGCTGCAGCTGGTGCCAGTGACCAGCGCCAACCGCGTGCCGTATCTGCAAACCGATAAGGTGGATCTGGTCATTTCAAGCCTCGGTAAAAACCCGGAGCGCGAGAAGGTGATCGACTTCAGCCGCGCCTACGCGCCGTTCTTCCTCGGCGTGTTTGGCCCGAAAGGCGCCGAGCTGAAAGACGCCGCCGCGCTGAGCGGAAAAACCATCGGCGTGACGCGCGGGGCGGTGGAGGACATGGTGCTGACCGGCCTGGCGCCGAAAGACGCGGACGTGAAGCGCTACGAAGACAACAACACCACGCTCTCCGCCTACTTCTCCGGCCAGGTGCAGTACGTGGCAACCGGCAACCTCGTGGTGGCGGCCATTTCGCGCCAGAACGCGGATAAAGCCCCGGTCCCGAGCTTTATGCTGAAAGACTCGCCGTGCTTTATTGGCCTGAAGAAAAACGAACCGGCCCTGAAGGCAAAAGTGGATGCGCTGATTGAGCAGGGCATCAAGGACGGCACGCTGAACGGCCTGTCTGAGCAATGGCTGAAGGCCCCGCTGCCGGCAAGCCTCGGCGTTTAAGGCTATGGCTGAGCAACTCGATTTTTCAGCGCTCTGGCCGTACTGGCCGGAGCTGCTGGCGGGGCTGTGGGTCACCGTTCAGCTGACGGTGATGGCGACCGTCGGCGGCCTGGCGATAGGGATTTTCGGGGCGGCGATCCGCAGCGGACGCACCACCTGGTTCAGCCGGCTCTGGGGCGCGTACGTGGAAATCATCCGCAACACGCCGTTTGTGGTGCAGCTGTTTTTCATCGTCTTCGGCCTGCCGAATCTGGGGCTGAAGATGACGGCGGGGGAAGCGGCGCTGCTGGCTATGGTGGTGAACCTTGGTGCCTACAGCACCGAGATTATCCGCGCGGGCATTCAGGTCACGCCGAAAGGGCAGTGGGAAGCCGGACGTGTGCTCGGCCTGACCCGTCTGCAGACCTTTATCCGCGTGGTGCTGCCGCCCGCGCTGCAGCGCATTTACCCGGCGCTGGTGAGCCAGTGCATCATCGTGATGCTCGGCTCGTCGGTGGTGTCGCAGGTCTCGTATGAAGAGCTGACCTTCGCCGCCAACCTGATCCAGTCCAGAACGTTTCTGAGCTTTGAGGTTTATCTGGTGACAACCGGCATTTACTTAGCGCTGTCGATTACCCTGCGCCAGCTGATGATGGCGGCAGGACGCAAATGGCTGGGGGTGCAGGCATGATGACCACCTTTACCGACTGGGACATTATTCGCAACCTGCTGCTGGCCGGGCGCTGGACGGTGCTGCTGTCGCTGGTGGCGTTCGTCGGCGGCGCGGCGGTGACGTTGCCGCTCCTGCTGCTGCGCCTGACGGGCGGGCGGGCGGTGAGGCGCATTATCCGCGGCTACATTGAGCTGTTCCAGGGCACGCCGCTGCTGATGCAGCTGTTCCTTGCCTTCTTTGGCGTGGCGCTGTTCGGCATCGACGTTTCGCCGTGGACCGCCGCCTCGCTGGCGTTAACCTTCTACACCAGCGCGTTTCTGCTCGATATCTGGTTTGGCAGTATTCGCGCCTTGCCGAAAGGGCAGTGGGAAGCCTCGCGCTGTCTAGGGCTGACCTTTGGCCAGACCCTGTTTCGCGTGGTCGCCCCGCAGGCGCTGCGCATCGGCATCGCCCCGACGGTCGGTTTTGCCGTGCAGGTGATCAAAGGCACCGCGCTGGCGTCGATTATCGGCTTTATCGAGCTGACCAAGGCCGGGACGATGCTGACCAACGTGACCTATCAGCCGTTTAAGGTCTTTGCGCTGGTGGCGCTGGGCTACTTTATTCTGTGTTATCCGCTGTCGCGCTACAGCCGCTATCTGGAGACGAAATTCAATGCCTCTCATCACCATTAATCAGGTGCAGAAGTACTACGGCGATAACCACGTGCTCAAGGGCGTCGATCTGGATATCGACATGGGCCAGGTGATCTCCATTATCGGGCGCAGCGGATCGGGCAAAAGCACGCTGCTGCGCTGCATCAACGGGCTGGAAGGCTATCAGGACGGCAGCATCAAGCTCGGCGGAATGACCATTACCGACCGGGATTCTCAGGCGCGTGAAATCAGCCGCTCGGTCGGGATGGTGTTCCAGAGCTTCAACCTGTTCCCGCACATGACGGCGCTGGAAAACGTAATGCTCGCCCCGCGTCGGGTGCTGAAGAAAAGCGCCGCCGAATGCCGCGAGCTGGCGCAGCGCATGCTGGAAAAAGTCGGCCTCGGTGACCGTCTGGATTACTACCCGTCGAGCCTCTCCGGCGGCCAGCAGCAGCGCGTGGCGATTGCCCGGGCGCTGGCGATGTCGCCAAAAGTTTTACTCTGTGACGAGATCACCTCCGCGCTCGACCCGGAGCTGGTGGGCGAAGTGCTCAGGGTGCTGGAGCAGCTGGCCGCCGAGGGGATGACGCTGATACTTGTTACCCATGAAATGAATTTTGCCCGCGAAGTGGGCGACCGCGTGGTGTTTATGCACCAGGGGAAAGTCTGGGAGCAGGGCGACAGCAAAACGCTGTTCGCCAACCCGCAGACCACGGAACTGAAGCAGTTCATCTCCTCCGTGCGCGGCCTCAACTGATAAGGACTGACTAATGGATATCGCACACTTTCCGCAAATCAACCCGCCCCAGCGCCTGCTGATGGGGCCGGGCCCGATCAACGCCGACCCGCGCGTGCTGCGCGCCATGTCGAGCCAGCTGATCGGCCAGTACGATCCGGCCATGACCCACTACATGAACGAGGTGATGGCGCTCTATCGCGGGGTGTTTCGCACCGAAAACCGCTGGACGATGCTGGTGGACGGCACCTCCCGCGCGGGAATTGAAGCTGTTCTGGTCTCCGCCATTCGCCCGGGAGATAAGGTGCTGGTGCCGGTCTTTGGCCGCTTTGGTCATCTGCTGTGCGAAATTGCCCGCCGCTGCCGCGCGGAAGTGCATACCATTGAGGTGCCGTGGGGCGAGGTGTTCACGCCGGACCAGGTCGAGGATGCGATTAAGCGTATTCGCCCGCGCCTGCTGCTGACCGTGCAGGGCGACACCTCCACCACGATGCTGCAGCCGCTCGCGGAGCTCGGTGCCATCTGCCGCCGCTACGACGTGCTGTTTTATACCGACGCCACCGCGTCCCTCGGCGGTAACGCGCTGGAGACCGACGCCTGGGGGCTGGATGCGGTGTCGGCCGGGATGCAGAAGTGCCTCGGCGGCCCGTCGGGCACGTCGCCGATCACCCTGAGCGCGCGCATGGAAGAGGCGATCCGCCGCCGTAAATGCGTCGAGGAAGGCATTCGCACCGACGCCCACCGCGACGGCGACGAGGAGATGATCTACTCCAACTACTTCGATCTCGGCATGGTGATGGACTACTGGGGGCCGGAGCGGCTGAACCACCACACCGAAGCCACGACCGCGCTGTTTGGCGCCCGCGAATGCGCGCGGCTGATCCTGCAGGAAGGGCTGGATAACGGCATCGCCCGCCACAGGCTGCACGGCGATGCGCTGCTGAAGGGCATTCAGGCGATGGGGCTGGAGACCTTCGGCGACCTGAAGCACAAGATGAACAACGTGCTGGGCGTGGTGATACCGCAGGGCGTCAACGGCGACCAGGTGCGCAAGCTGATGCTGGAGGATTTCGGGATTGAAATCGGCACCTCGTTTGGCCCGCTGCACGGCAAAGTGTGGCGCATTGGCACCATGGGCTACAACGCGCGCAAAGACTGCGTGATGACCACCCTGAGCGCGCTGGAGTCGGTGCTGAACTATCTGAAATTCACCACCACGCAGGGTGCCGCCATGCAGGCCGCGTGGGACCACTATCGCCGCGAGACGCCGCAATGAGCCCGGCGGCAGAACGGGTGATGGCGCGCGCCGACGCGCTGGCCGCCATCAGCGAAACCCCGGATGCGCTGACAAGGGTCTACCTCTCGGCGCAGCATCTGCAGGCCAACCAGCTGGTCGGAGAGTGGATGCGCCAGGCGGGTATGACCGTCTGGCAGGACAGCGTGGGCAATATCTGTGGACGCTATGAGGGCGTGCAGGAAGGGGCGCAGGCGGTGCTGCTCGGCTCGCATCTGGACACGGTGCGCAACGCCGGGCGCTACGACGGCATGCTCGGGGTGCTCACCGCCATCGAAGTGGTGGACAGCCTGCACCAGCAGGGGCTGCATCTGGCCCAGGCGGTCGAGATTGTCGGCTTTGGCGACGAAGAGGGCACCCGTTTTGGGATCACCCTGCTAGGCAGCCGGGGCATTACGGGCACCTGGCCGCAGGGCTGGCTGGAGACGTGTGATGCCAGTGGCATCAGCGTGGCGCAGGCGATGGTGCAGGCGGGGCTCGATCCCGCCCGCGTGGCGCTGGCGGCACGCCATCAGGACGATTTCAGCGCCTGTCTGGAACTGCATATCGAACAGGGACCGTGTCTGGAGCAGGAAGGTCTGGCGCTGGGCGTGGTGGAAGCCATCAACGGCGCGCGTCGCCTTAACTGCCGCTTCACTGGCGAGGCCGGGCATGCGGGCACCGTGCCGATGAACCATCGTAAAGATGCCCTGGCCGCCGCCGCCGAATGGATGGTGTTCATTGAACACGCGACCCTGCAGCAGGGCGGCAATCTGGTGGCGACGGTCGGTGAACTGCGCTGCCTGCCCGGTGCGGTCAACGTGATCCCCGGTGAGGTTGCGCTCTCGCTGGATATTCGCGGCCCGCAGGATGCCCCGCTGGACGCGCTCCTCGCGGAACTGCTGGCGCAGGCGCAAACCATCGCCGCTCGTCGCGGGCTGAGCTTCAGCGCCGAGGAGTTTTACCGTATCGCCGCCACGCCGTGCGATGCGCGTTTGCAGGATCTGCTGGGGCAGGCCGTTGAGTCGGTGCAGGGGCGCTCATTATCGCTGCCGAGCGGTGCCGGGCATGACACCATCGCGCTGGCAGAACGCTGGCCGGTCGGCATGCTCTTTGTGCGCTGCAAAGGGGGCGTCAGCCACCATCCGGCGGAATCGGTGATGGCTGAGGATGTTGCCCTGGCGATTGAGGCGTTTGGGCTAGCGGTGAGAAAACTGGCTGACGGTGGCGCGCGTTAAGCCACCGAACGCACCGCATCGTCGATATCCGCGCTCACCCGGACATCCTGCTCGTCAAAGACCATGCAGTGGCGATCGTCGAAGACCACGTCTATCTTCTGCCAGGGCGCGAACTTCACGTCGCCCGGCAGCAAGATCTTCACATTGTCATGGCCATAGCATTGCCCAAACAGGTAAGTATTGTTTCCCAGTCGCTCCACCACTTCACAGTTAAATTCCAGCCGCGTGCCGCGGTGAAGGTCGGTGGTTAAATGTTCCGGACGGATGCCCAGCGTGACCTGACTGCCCGGCTGCAGCGGTGTGGTGGTTATCGCGAGCGTGAGCGACTTCTGCTGTGATAGCCTGACGCTAAGCTTGCCCGGCTGCCAGGTTTCAACGGTCGCGGGGAGAAAGTTCATCTTCGGCGAACCGATAAACCCGGCGACAAACTTATTCGCCGGCTTGTAGTAGAGATCCATCGGCGCGCCCATCTGCTCCACCTTGCCGTAGTTCATGACCACAATTTTGTCGGCCAGGGTCATCGCTTCGATCTGGTCGTGGGTGACATACACCATGGTGGTTTTTAGCTCCTGGTGCAGGCGAGCGAGGTGCAGGCGCATCTCCACGCGCAGTTCGGCATCCAGGTTGGAAAGTGGCTCATCGAACATAAAGACGCGCGGGTTACGCACGATAGCGCGGCCAATCGCGACGCGCTGGCGTTGCCCGCCCGAGAGCTGTTTGGGTTTGCGGTCCAGCAGGTGGGAGAGCTGCAGCGTTTTGGCGACCATCTCGACCTGATGGCGGATCTGATCTTTCGGCACTTTATTCACCTTCAGCCCGTAGCCCATGTTTTCGGCCACCGTCATATGCGGATAGAGCGCGTAGGACTGAAAGACCATCGCCACACCCCGATGGGAAGGGGCGATGTCGTTCATTACCTCGTTACCGATCAGCACTTCACCCTCGCTTATCTCCTCCAGCCCGGCAATCATGCGCAGCATAGTGGATTTGCCACAGCCGGAAGGCCCGACGAATACGGCAAACTCACCGTCCTCAATATCAAGATTAACGTTGTGGAGCGTGACGGTGTCGCCAAAGCGCTTGGTGACATTCCTCAATTGTATGTTCGACATCAGTGTTCCCCAGGTAAATCGCCCAGCAAGTTTTACGTATAACAATTGTGTTCAACGTGGCCGGACGGTGCAATTTGTCTGCCTTGACTATAACTTCCAGCATTCATGCGCCCTATACAGATATTCCATTAATGTTATGACGATCACACAACTTACAGTTTTATGTAGAGTTATCATGATGTGAAGGGTAGCGTATAACAAACCAAAGGCATTTGGTGTCAGACGTACAACGCCAGTTTTATCAGGATATATAGCGGGGTTTGTAGGGCGTCAGATGCAATAACAGCCATAAAATTGTTATACCTTCACATGAGGTTGATAATGAAAAAGAACATACTCGCTGCTCTGATCCTCTCTACGCTCGCGGTACAGGCTCACGCCACCGCGCAGATTAACGTCTGGGAAGACATCAAGAAGTCGTCCGGTATTAAAGATGCGGTCGCGGACTTTGAAAAACAGTACGACGTTAAGGTCAACGTGCAGGAAACCCCTTACGCACAGCAGCTGGAAAAACTGCGCCTGGACGGCCCGGCAGGCATTGGCCCGGACGTGCTGGTCATTCCTAACGATCAGCTGGGCGGCGCCGTCGTGCAAGGGTTATTGACCCCCCTGAATCTGGAGGCTAAGCAGACCGAACAGTACACCCCGGCCTCGATTAACGCCTTCAAAATGGATAACACCCTCTACGGCGTGCCGAAAGCGGTTGAGACGCTGGTGCTGATCTACAACAAAGATCTCATCGACAAGCCGCTCAACTCGCTGCAGGACTGGTATGACTTTTCTAAAAAGCAGCGCGCAAAAAACCAGTACGGCCTGCTCGCCAAGTTTGATCAGATCTACTACAGCTGGGGCGCGATCTCCCCGATGGGTGGCTACATCTTCGGTCAAAACGGCAAAGGCGGCTATAACGCCAGCGACGTCGGCCTGAACAAGCCGGGTGCGGTAGAAGCCGTGACGTACCTGAAAAAATTCTACGCTGACGATATTTTCCCGGCCGGGATAGTCGGTGACAACGGCCTGAACGCTATCGACTCCCTGTTCACCGAGAAGAAAGCGGCTGCCGTGATCAACGGCCCGTGGGCGTTCCAGCCGTATGAAGCGGCAGGCATCAACTACGGCGTGGCGCCGCTGCCCACGCTGCCGGACGGCAAGCCAATGAGCTCCTTCCTCGGCGTGAAAGGCTACGTCGTTTCCACCTGGAGCAAGGACAAAGCGCTGGCGCAGAAATTTATCGAATTCATCAACCAGCCGCAGTACGTGAAAACCCGCTACGTGGCCACGCGGGAGATCCCGCCGCTGACCGCAATGATCGACGACCCGGTAATCAAGAACGACGAGAAGGCGAGCGCCGTTGCGGTGCAGGCCGCGCGAGCCACCGCCATGCCGGGTATCCCTGAAATGGGCGAAGTCTGGGGGCCGGCCAACGCCGCGCTGGAGCTGAGCCTGACCGGCAAACAGGATCCCAAAGCCGCGCTGGACAGCGCAGAGAAACAGGTCCAGATGCAAATCGAAGCCATGCAGGCCAGCAACCAGTAATTTTCTGACGTCGCAGAACGGGAGGCTGCTCTCCCGTTTTATTGAAAGGAGTTGTCTGTGAGTATCATCCCGGAAAATTTTGCCAGACCGCACGGGGCCGGGCGTCACGCCTGGACCGGCCTGCTGCTGGCGGTCATCCCCGGCTTCGGCCAGTTCTATCACCGCCAGTGGCTGAAGGGCGTTATCTTCCTGGTGCTGCTGGCCAGTTTTATCGGCGTTTTTGCCGATTTCCTGCGCGAAGGGCTGTGGGGGCTGGTGACGCTGGGGGAGGAAGTGCCGCGGGATAACTCCATCTTCCTGCTGGCAGAAGGGATCATTAGCGTACTGATCGCCGCATTTGGCGTGATGGTGTATTACCTGTCGATGCGCGATGCCTGGGTCAACGGTCGAAAACGCGATGAAGGGCTGGGGCTAAACAGCGTGCGTAAGCAGTATCAGATGCTGCTAAGCGACGGCTTTCCGTATCTGATGATCACGCCGGGCTTTATTTTGCTGGTGTTTGTGGTGGTTTTCCCGATCCTCTTCGGTTTTGCCATTGCCTTTACTAACTACAATCTTTACCACACGCCGCCGGCTAAGCTGGTGGACTGGGTTGGGTTTAAGAACTTCATCAATATTTTCACGCTCTCCATCTGGCGCTCAACCTTCTTTGACGTCCTGCAGTGGACGGTGGTCTGGACGCTGCTCGCCACCACGCTGCAATGTACCGTGGGCGTGCTGCTGGCTATTCTGGTGAACCAGAAAGACCTGCGCTTTAAGCCGCTTATCCGCACCATCTTCATTCTGCCGTGGGCGGTGCCGGGCTTTGTCACCATTCTGGTGTTTGCCGGAATGTTCAACGACTCTTTCGGTGTGATAAACAACGCCATTCTGGCCTTCTTCGGCATTGCGCCTAAAGCCTGGATGACCGATCCGTTCTGGACCAAAACGGCGCTGATCCTGATGCAGACCTGGCTCGGCTTCCCGTTTGTTTTTGCTATGACAACCGGCGTGCTGCAGGCGATCCCTGACGATCTGTACGAAGCGGCGACCATGGACGGGGCCAGCAGTGCGACCAAGCTGCGCACCATCACGCTGCCGCTGGTGCTGTACTCGATTGCGCCAATACTGATCACCCAATACACCTTCAACTTCAATAACTTCAACATCATCTACCTGTTCAACAACGGCGGGCCGGCGGTGGTGGGGTCCAATGCGGGTGGGACAGATATCCTGGTGTCGTGGATCTACAAGCTCACCATGTCGTCGTCGCAGTACGCGATTGCGGCGACCATCACTATCCTGCTGTCGATCTTTGTCGTCGGCCTGGCGCTGTGGCAGTTCCGCGCCACCAAATCTTTCAAAAACGACGACATGGCGTAAGGGACGTAACAATGGCTCAATCACAAAGTATTAAACGTGAGAAGTGGGTACGCCTCTCGCTCTCCTGGCTGGTTATCGTGCTGGTGTCGACGATTATCATCTACCCGCTGGTGTGGACGGTCGGCGCGTCGTTCAACGCGGGTAATAGCCTGCTCAGCTCCTCAATTATTCCTGAGAACTTTTCGGTGCAGCACTACGCCGACCTGTTTAACGGCCAGGTGAACTACATGACCTGGTACTGGAATTCGATGAAAATCAGCTTCCTGACCATGGTGCTGACCTTAATCAGCGTCAGCTTTACCGCCTATGCCTTTTCGCGCTTTCGCTTTAAGGGACGCCAGAACGGGCTGATGCTGTTCCTGCTCCTGCAGATGATCCCCCAGTTCTCGGCGCTGATTGCCATCTTCGTGCTGTCGCAGCTTTTGGGCCTCATCAACAGCCATCTGGCGCTGGTGCTGATCTACGTGGGCGGCATGATCCCGATGAATACCTACCTGATGAAAGGCTACCTCGACGCCATCCCAAAAGATCTGGATGAATCCGCGCGCATGGACGGGGCCAGTAATTTCCGGATTTTCATCGAAATTATCATGCCGCTATCGAAGCCGATTGTGGCGGTGGTGGCGCTGTTCTCCTTCACCGGGCCGCTGGGGGATTTCATCCTCTCCAGCACGATTCTGCGCACCCCGGATAAATACACTTTACCCATCGGGCTCTATAACCTGGTGGCGCAAAAAATGGGTGCCAGCTACACCACCTACGCGGCAGGCGCGGTGTTGATTGCGGTGCCGGTAGCGATCCTCTATCTGGCCTTACAAAAATACTTCGTCTCCGGCCTGACCTCCGGGAGTACCAAAGGATAATCATGAAAAGACTCAAACCTGCTTTACTTGCCGTTTGCCTCTCATGTGGCCTGGCCGCGAGCGCGTTTGCTGCGGACGGGGTGAAAACGCGTCCTTTTAACGCCATGCCCACGGACTTTATCAAGGGCGCGGATATTTCGACGCTGCTGGAAGCGGAACAACATGGCGCCAAATTTTATAACCAGAGCGGCCAGCAGCAGGACGCGATTGCTATCCTCAAAGCCAACGGCGTGAACACCGTGCGCCTGCGCCTGTGGGTTGATCCGCAGGATGCCGACGGCAACACCTACGGCGGCGGCAGTAATAATCTCGAAAACACCCTCGCGCTGGCGAAGCGCGTAAAGGCGCAGGGCCTGAAGCTGCTGCTCGATTTCCACTACAGCGATTTCTGGACCGATCCGGGCAAACAGTTCAAGCCAAAAGCCTGGGAGAAGATGGACTATCCGCAGCTGAAAACGGCTATTCATGACTATACCCGCGACACGATCGCCCGCTTTAAGAAAGAGGGCGTATTGCCGGACATGGTGCAGATAGGAAACGAAATTAACGGCGGCATGCTGTGGCCGGAAGGGAAAAGCTGGGGGCAGGGCGGCGGCGAATTTGACCGCCTGGCCGGGCTGCTCAACGCCGCGATTGGCGGGCTAAAGGAGAACCTGACCGACGGCGAGCAGGTGAAAATCATGCTCCATCTGGCCGAAGGCACCAAAAATGACACCTTCCGCTGGTGGTTTGATGAAATCACGAAGCGCGACGTGCCGTTCGATATCATCGGCCTGTCGATGTACACCTATTGGAACGGCCCGGTTAGCGCGCTGAAGGCCAATATGGATGACATCAGCAGGCGCTATAACAAAGACGTGATTGTGGTGGAAGCGGCCTACGGCTACACGCTGGAGAACTGCGATAACGCCGAGAACAGCTTCCAGGCCAAAGAAGAAAAGGACGGCGGCTATCCCGGCACCGTTCAGGGTCAGTACGACTATATTCACGATTTAATGCAGTCCGTTATTGATGTGCCTGACCGTCGCGGCAAGGGCATCTTTTATTGGGAACCGACCTGGATTACCGTTCCGGGCACCACGTGGGCCACCAAAACCGGCATGAAATATATCCATGACGAATGGAAAGAGGGTAATGCCCGCGAGAATCAGGCGTTATTTGATTGCCAGGGTAAAGTGCTGCCGTCAATAACGGTATTTAACTAGTTTTTATCTCCATTCAGGACGTTTTAAATATGAATAAATTTGCGCCTTTAAGTCCAAAGGTCGCGGCGTTATTGCATGGCGCCGACTATAACCCGGAGCAATGGGAGAATTACCCCGGTATTATTGAAAAAGATATCGCCATGATGCAGCAGGCGAAATGTAATGTCATGTCGGTGGGGATATTTAGCTGGGCGAAACTGGAGCCGCAGGAAGGAGAATATGATTTTGCCTGGCTGGACAGCATTATTGAAAAACTCTATGCGGCGGGCATTCATATATTTCTCGCTACGCCGAGCGGCGCACGTCCGGCATGGATGTCGAAAAAATATCCGGAAGTGCTGCGCGTCGGGCGCAACCGCGTCCCCGCGCTGCACGGCGGGCGTCATAACCACTGCATGTCGTCTCCGGTCTACCGCGAAAAGACGATGAAAATTAACAGCCTGCTGGCGGCGCGTTATTCGCATCATCCGGCGGTGCTGGGCTGGCATATCTCCAATGAGTACGGCGGCGAATGCCACTGTAGCCTGTGCCAGGAACGCTTCCGCGACTGGCTAAAGGCGCGCTACAAAACCCTCGACGCGCTGAACCATGCGTGGTGGAGTACCTTCTGGAGCCATACCTACACCGACTGGTCGCAGATTGAGTCCCCCGCGCCGCAGGGAGAAATGTCGATTCACGGCCTGAATCTCGACTGGCGCCGCTTCAATACCGCGCAGGTCACCGATTTTTGCCAGCATGAAGTGGCACCGCTGAAGGCCGCCAATGCCGAACTGCCGGTGACGACCAACTTTATGGAGTATTTCTACGATTACGACTACTGGCAGCTGGCGAAAGCGATCGACTTCATCTCCTGGGATAGCTACCCGATGTGGCACAAGGAGAAAGACGAAACGCAGCTGGCCTGCTATACCGCCATGTACCATGACATGATGCGCAGCCTGAAGGGCGGTAAACCCTTTGTGTTGATGGAATCCACGCCGAGCACCACCAACTGGCAGCCGACCAGCAAGCTGAAAAAGCCGGGGATGCATATTCTCTCCTCTATTCAGGCGGTGGCGCACGGGGCGGATTCTGTGCAGTACTTCCAGTGGCGTAAGAGCCGCGGGTCGGTGGAGAAATTCCACGGTGCGATTATCGATCACGTGGGGCATCTTGATACTCGCGTCGGGCGCGAAGTGACGCGTCTGGGGGAGATGCTGGCGCGTCTGCCTGAGGTGGTGGGGTGCCGCACTGACGCGCGCGTGGCCATTATCTTTGACCAGCAAAACCGCTGGGCGCTGGACGATGCCGAAGGCCCGCGCAACATGGGGCTGGAGTACGAAAAAACCGTCAACGAACACTATCGCCCGTTCTGGGAAAAGGGCATCGCGGTCGACGTCATCGACGCTGACGGCGATCTGAGCCGCTACGCGCTGGTGATTGCCCCCATGCTCTACATGGTGCGTGAAGGTTTCGCCGAGCGGGCGGAAGCCTTTGTGGCTGCGGGCGGGCATCTGGTGACGACCTACTGGAGCGGGGTAGTGGATGAGACCGATCTCTGCCACCTCGGCGGTTTCCCGGGCCCGCTGCGCAAGCTCCTCGGCATCTGGGCGGAAGAGATTGACTGCCTGGGCGAGGGGGAGCGAAACCTGGTTCAGGGGCTGGCGGGCAATGCGGCGGGCCTGCAGGGGCCGTATCAGGTCAGGCATCTGTGCGAGCTGATCCATACTGAATCCGCGCAGGCGCTGGCGACCTACCGGGATGATTTCTACGCCGGTCGCCCTGCGGTGACGGTCAACCGCTTCGGCAAAGGCAAGGCGTGGCACGTGGCGTCGCGCAACGACCTGCCGTTCCAGCGCGATTTCTTCGCCGGGATTATCGACGAGCTGGCGCTGCCGCGCGCAGTCGAAGGGGATTTCCCTCCGGGCGTGGTCGCGACGGCGCGCACGGATGGCGAAACCGCCTGGGTGTTTGTGCAGAACTACACGGCCCAGCAGCAGCTCATCACGCTGCCGCAGGGGTATACCGACTGTATGACCGACGCCGCCGCTGCGGGCGATACCGTGCTGCTGGCGTGGGACTGCCGGGTGCTTAGGCGTAAGGCGTAAGAACCGCCCGGCGGCGCTGCGCTNGTAAGCGCAGCGCCACCCGGCAACAAGGCACAAAACGCCTGCTCCCCGAGCGGGCATTTTTTTATCTGCATAACAGAGAGGCGTATTATGGACAGTCAAATTACCCAGCGTTTGATTCCGGCATTTGGCGGCGACGATAATATCGAGCACGTCGAAGCCTGTATTACCCGCCTGCGCGTGACGGTAAAAGATTTAAATAAGGTCGATTCACAGGCGTTACAGAATGAGGGGGCGCTGGGGGTGATTATTATCGGTCAGCAGGTGCACGCTATATTCGGCAGGCAGTCTGATACGTTACGGAAATTATTAGACGAACATTTTAATCAGTAAATATAAAAAAGGGATAGCCAAAGTAATGGCTATCCCAAAGCAGTAAAATAGACTGCAGGTTGCTGGAGATACGATAACGATTAACGCAAATTATGAATTAAGACTTACGACTTACCACCAGGCCTCGACCTGCACACCAAAGTTCCAGGTATTGTTGGCCGTGCCATCCTCGAAGGACTGCCCTTTTTCGGAGTCATTCAGATAGGAGGCGAACACGCGCAGTTCAGGACGTGACATAAACTCAGGGCCATCTGCCAGGCCCAGCGCGAGGGTGTACTTCTCGCCGCTCTGCTTGTACTTAGTGCCGTCGGTGTAAGTATCTTCCTGGTAGAATCCGCCCACTTCGCCAATCAGACGCACGTATTCGGTGAACTGATACTGTGCGCGCCCCACCAGCGATACCAGGCGTGATTTGTCCGTATACTGCGTGGTGTCGTCTGCCGAGCCCCATGTCAGGACGTGGTTAAAGGAGAACTTGTCGGTAATCGGAATTAAGCCGGTGTTAATCACGCGGTAGCCGGTGGCGTCGTTCACGTAGTTCCACATGTCGTACCAGCCCCCACCCTGTGACACCATGTTCTGGGCCAGACCTTTATTGGCGTACTGCAGCACCAGCTTGTTATAGCCGCCAAACATATCCTGGCTGATTTCACCGGTGACCATCACGCCGTTATCGGCCTCGTACAGCCCGCCGTACTCTTTCTGCTTGTTGGTCGGGTTTGGCATGGCGTAATCAATACCCACTTCCGTCCACGCGCCCGCCCACGGCTTCCAGCCCGCATAGCGAAGGTCGATGTAGTTGATGTTAACGTCGCTGTCGCCATCCACGCGGTAGTCCACGTCGTTGGCATCGCCGCGGATCCACGCAACGGAGACTGCGCCCGGGCCAAGCGTGTAGTTCTCGATACCCGCACCGGATCCGGAAATATTCCAGTATTTGGTATCAATGATGTGCAGGTCATGGCGCTGGTAGTAGCGCTTACCGCCCCAAATCACCGCATTGGGATCCCCAGGGATCAGCCCCTTGATCTGCAGGTTAAGCTGGCGCAGGCCGAACTGGGCATCGTCATCTAAGGTGGTTTCATTGTCGTTGGAGCCGTCTGAGACCATGCTCACCATGCTGTCGAGATAGAAACTGACGTCGTTCTTTTTGTATACCTCCGAGCCTAGCTCCAGCTCGCCGTAGGTGTCGGCCTCGTTACCCAGACGGCCAATTTTGTTTTTTTGCCACTCTTCCATCCCACCATCCCGTGAGACGCCCACGCCGGAGCGAAGATATCCATGAAAATCAATCGGTACTGAAGACGCTGCAAACAGCGAAGGCGATGCCAGCGCGGCAGCCAACGCAACAGATACAGAGCGGATCGTCGTGTTCATTGTAACCCTCTTATTGTTTTGTAATACGTTCACAAATCCGCTGTCATAAAATGCCTAAACCCGTTAACTGGCAATTACACGATCCGAAATGTGTGATTAACTGCAAATAAAATAGACAATTTTGTTACAGGTAATGAGATTGGACACAAATTATGGCATTGTGAGCGTCATACTTTTTGATGGGGTTATGTCCGCAGCGAGAGGGTGGTAAGCGTTTTTTTTCAGCACCCCTGTTACAATCAGCGCATAACAACATAAGGAACCGGACCATGAAGTCGAAAAGCGCAACGTTAGAGGACGTGGCACGCCATGCGGGCGTCTCCTATCAGACCGTGTCCAGGGTACTGAATAAATCTGCCAATGTATCCGACGCCACGCGCAGCAAGGTGGAGAAATCCATAGAGTTATTGCGGTATGTACCCAACCGACTGGCTCAGCAGCTGGTGGGCAAGCAGAGCCAGACCGTTGGGCTGGTGACCATTTCGCTGGCGCTGCACGCGCCTTCGCAGGTTGCGGCGGCGGTGAAACGCTATGCCAATGTGGAAGGCTACCAGGTACTGATCTCAATGATTGATGAGAACGTCAACCACAGCATTCAGGACTCCATCAACGAGCTGAAATCTCAGCTGGTGAGCAAAGTGATCATCAACGTGCCGCTGGAGGCTGAAGCGGCGCAGAAAATCGCCACCGACAACGATGACATTGTCTGCCTGTTCCTCGACGTGGACCCGTACAGTTCCGTGTTTAACGTTTCGTTTAACCCGGCGGACGGCACCCGCGCCAGCGTCAAATATCTTTACGAACTGGGTCATCGCGACATTGCCCTGCTGGCGGGACCGACGTCTTCCGTGTCGGCGCAGCTGAGGCTGAAAAGCTGGATCGAGACCCTGAAGGGCTACGGCCTGGAGCCGGCATCGGTCATTCGCGGCAACTGGGATGCGCAAAGCGGTTATTCGGGAGCGTTGCAAATGCTGCGGGAAACGGCGCAGTTTACCGCCGTGCTGGTGGCTAACGACCAGATGGCGCTCGGCGTGCTGAGCGCGTTCCATCAGCAGCAGATTTCAATTCCGGGCGAGAAGTCGGTGATTGGCTACGATGACACCTATGAAAGCTCGTTCTTCTACCCGGCGCTGACGACGGTATCGCTGGATTTAGATCTGCAGGGTAAAGAGGCGGTGCGCCGTATTCTCGACAGCGGTGAAGAGAATGCCCAGCGCATGTCCTCGATTTTACCTGCCCGTCTGGTGGTGCGTCAGTCCACCGGACCAAAAGGGGAGAAGGGGAAAAACCTGCAGGCGCTTGCCCAGCAGCTGCGTGAGATCGCGCATCAGCTCGGCGATGCGTAGCGAAGTGAGCACCTCAATCACGTGAATGAGGTGCTCGCAAGCTTACTCCAGCCCCAGCGTGTACTGGGCAATTTTGAAATAGATAATCAACCCGGTCCCGTCAATCAGCGTGGCGATAAACGGCGCGGACACCACGGCAGGGTCGATCCGGCAGCGCTTGAGCACCATCGGGATCACGGACGACACAATCGCGCTCCAGAGCGTGATACACACCAGCGTCAGGCTGACGATAAACGTGATCTCCAGGCCGATACCCATCATCCAGGCGCGGATACACCCGGCGATACCGAGCGTGGCGGCAATCATCAGCGAGGTGGTCATCTCTTTGCGCAGCACGCGCCCGACGTCGCGAAGGTGGACTTCTCCCAGCGCCATCGCGCGCACCAGCGTGGAGGTGATCTGCGTCCCGCTGTTGCCGCCCGTGCCAATCAGCAGCGGAATAAAGAACGCCAGCGCAATGGCGGACTCCAGCGCCTCCTCGAAATGTTGGATCACCGAGCTGGTATAGGCTTCCGCGACAAACAGCAGCAGCAGCCAGACGGAGCGTTTTTTCCACAGGCTAAAGGCGCTGGTTTCCAGATACGGCTTTTCCAGCGGCAGCGTTGCACCCTGAAGCTGCGCATCTTCGGTGACGTCATCTTCCAGCAGATGGGCGATCTCGCGCTCGGTCAGGCAGCCGACGAGCTTGCCGTGCGTGACCACGGGCACCACATCCGCCCCGGCGTGGGCCAGCACGCCTGCCACGTCCGCACGTTCATCTTCGGGTTTTACCTGAATAAATTCCGAAATCATCAGCGCCTTAACGGACTGCAGCGTATCGGTAGTCTGCAAAAGTTTGCGCACGGCAATCATGCCCGCGAGGCGGCCGTTATCTTCGATAAAAATATGCGATGGAATATCGTCGTCTTTTAATCTTTGAAAAAACTGCTCGCGCGCGAGGGCCACGCATAATGAAATATCAAGGACGATAAAGTCAGTATTCATATATTGCGCGATCGCGCTGTCATTGAATGCCAGATTTTGGTTGTGGATAGCGTAAGACATAGTGAATTCCCTTTGAATAATAACATCTCTCAGGGGCGAGCAAGACAGGGCATGTCGAAGAGGAGATCCCCACGTCCTGGGTTCAGCACTGTACACCGTATCCCGTGAGGGAAGTTATACTGACAAAGCCTTGATTCGACAGTGCCTGTTTTACCCTGTGCCGGTTCTCTCGAACCCACCAGAGCGATAACGTGTATTTGTACAGGAGCCTCGCCATAACGAGATCGTTGTAAAGCGTGAGGGATAATACGCTTATTTCATTTTGCCGCTCAGGAAATTAAATAATGTTTAAGAATGGTTTAGAAGAATTTTATTAATTAAACGTTGAGGGTTTATTTAAGTTTATTCATTTTAAATGGAGGATGACATAATTCGTGGGGGAAGGGTAAATGGCGTGGTTTGATACGTTGTTGGATCATTTTGCGCTCTACCCGGCACATCTGTTCGCGCTGTTATTCGTGATGGCGCTGAGTAAATCCACGGTGCTGGTCTCCTCCGCGCTGCCGCCCGCCTCGGTGATGCTGCTGGCGGGCATCAGCGTCGGCCAGGGGAGCATGCATCCTGCGCTGGCGTGGCTTGCCGTGGTGATGGGGGCAACGGCGGGGTCGGTGCTGAACTACCATATCGGCCAACTGATGGGGCATACCCGGCTGGTCACGCGTTTCACGTCGAAGCATGCCGATAAGTTCTTGCGGGTACAGCACCAGCTGCAAAAGAACGGTGTCATCGTGCTGTTTACGTCGCGGTTTCTGGCGGTGTTACGTTACGTTGTGCCGCTGGCGGCAGGGATGCTCAGGCTGAATGCAGTCAAGGTCTACGCCGTCAGCCTGCTTTCCGCCTGCGTATGGGCGGCGCTGTATGTCGGCGCGGTCACCGGCATCAGCGCCTTTTGAGTTACAAACTTCCCATTCCGCCGTCTACCAGCAGCTCCGTTCCTACCGTATAGCTCGACTCGTCGGACGCCAGATAGAGCGCGGCTTTTGCCAGCTCCGTCGTCGAGCCCATTCTGCCGAGCGGCACCAGCTTGATGACCTCTGCCATCATCGCGTTAAGCGCCTCATCGCTCAGGCCCGTCTTCGAAAACGCCGGGGTTTCCACCGGACCGGGGCTCAGACCGTTGACGCGGATCCCGCGCGGCAGCAGCTCCGCCGACAGCGTGCGCGCCAGAGACAGCAGGGCGGCCTTGCTCGCGGCATACACGCTGCTGGTGGGCAGGCCGATGCGCGCGCTCACGGAGCCGCAGAGGATAACCGACGATGGGTTATTCAGCAGCGGCAGCAGCGCCTGAATTAAAAAGAACGGTCCCTTCAGGTTGATGCCCATCAGGCGGTCCCAGGCATCCTCCTGCCAGGCTTCCAGCGGCGCGTGCGTTACGTCGCCAGCGTTGAGAAACACCGCGTCGAGGCGCGGCCAGCGAGCGGCGAGGGTTTCCGCCAGCGCTTTTTGCGACGCGATATCGCCCGCATCGGTCGGGATCACCCAGGCCTTATCGCCAAGAATACGTTCTGCTTCGGCGAGGGTGTCCGGGTTGCGTCCGGTCACGGCGACGCGCGCGCCTTCGGCGATAAACGCCTGCGCGGTGGCAAGACCGATGCCGCTGGTGCCGCCGGTAATCAGCGTATATTTATCTGTTAAACGACCCATGTTCTTCTCCTGAAATGTCACTGGAGAAAGCACTATAGAAACGTTAGTATCGAAAGGAAACCAGGTACCAAATGGATACTAACGCGGCAAGAGGTGTGCTATGGCAGAAATGCTGGACGTGTCATGCGAAAAAAAATCTGAGGTTTACACCTGCCCAATGACGCAGTTTGTGAACCTGATTTCCGGTAAATGGGCGATCCCGATCCTCTATCGCCTGATTATCCTCAATACGCCCGTGCGGTTTGGCGAACTGCTGAGGGCGGCCGCGCCCATCACCCAAAAAGAGCTGACCAAACAGCTTCGCCTGTTTGAACAGCGCGGGCTGGTGACGCGGACGGTCTATCCGGAGATCCCGCCGCGCGTGGAGTATCAGATAACCGACCTTGGGCTAACCCTTCAGGGGGCGCTTTCTCCGCTGGCCGCCTGGGTGAGCGAATACGGCGACCAGCTGGAGCGTTAGGCTAGCGTTTTACGTAGCGCGGTGCCGGAATGCCGGTGCGCGCGCTGTTGAACAGCTCAAGGCGCGCCGCTTCGTAGCGCTCCCACAGGCCTGCATCATGCATCGGCGGGATGGTGATCGGTTCGCCCTGATCCAGACCCGCCAGCGACGCATCGACCATATCGTCGGTGGTCATCACCGAGCCTTCCGGCAGATCGTTCACCGTGACGCCTGAATGGCTCCAGATTTCTGTCGCCGTGGCGGCGGGCAGCACGGCCTGAATGCGCACATTGCTCTCGGCAAACTCTTCCTGTAGCCCACGGGTAAAGCTCAGTACCCACGCCTTGGTGGCGCTGTAGAGCGCGCTGCCCGCCCGCACGTGCAGGGCCAGCACGGACGCGATATTGATCAGCGTGCCGCGATTGTTCTGCGCCAGGCGGGGCAGGATGGCGTAGGTCAGACGCATCAGCGCCGTGGTGTTCAGGGTGTTGATGGCCTGATGCTGCGCTACTTCACCGGCGAGGAACGGCGCCATCTGGGCGGTGCCCGCGTTGTTAATGAGCGTGTCAATGGCGGTATTGCTGCGCAGCTCCTCTTCCACGGCGCGGATCCCGGTCTCGTCGGTGAGATCGGCCACCAGAATATCGACGGCCACGCCATAGCGCGCGCGCAGGTCGGCAGCGAGGGTTTTCAGGCGATCCTCGCGGCGGGCAACCAGCACCAGGTTGGCACCGCGCGCGGCAAGATGATCGGCATAAACGGCACCAATCCCGGAAGAGGCGCCCGTAATCAGGGCGGTGGTGATTTGCGTAGTCATCGTGTGTTACCTCAAAGCAAAGTGGGTTATTTGGTTTCAATATGAAACTTAATTAACTCTCTGCCATTTGGTTTTATAATGCAACCATTTTGGTGGGCATTTTGTGCTTTTGCCATCGGGAACGATCAGGAGGGGAGTTTAGCCACGATCTCTTCAGGCGTCAGTTCGCGCCCATCGTCGGCAATAAGCGCCAACCTGCGCAGGGGTTTGCGCTGTTCGCTATCGACCAGCACGGTGCCACATTCGTTTTCAGCAAACAAAAATTCATTCCCCCACTGGGACAGGGCAACCAGCACCGTTTGCAGGGCGCGCCCTTTATCGGTCAGGACATATTCCTGCCAGGCGCTGCCGTCGGACGCGGGCTGAAGCCGGAGGATCCCTTCGTCGACCAGCAGCTTCAGCCGCGTGGTCAGCATGTTTTTTGCGATACCGAGGCTTTTCTGGAACTCGCCGAAGCGTTTAATCCCGCGCAGCGCGTCGCGCACGATCAGCAGCGACCACCAGTCGCCGATGATATCCAGCGAACGGGCGACGGGGCAGGTGCTCTCTTCAAGGCGGGTACGTTTCACGGTCAATTCTCCGGTAGGGTGTGGTTTTATTATAAAACTAATTGGCACACACCGTAAGCACGTTAATCATCAGTTTGAGAAATGCTTCCCGAAAAAACTGTCACGAATGTGTCACACTCGCCGCAACAATAAAACGCGTGAGGAATAAGGGATGAGAAAAGCACTACTCGCAGTTGCAGTCGCAGGTACCCTTTCAGTGACCTTTGGCGCACAGGCGCAGGAGACGCCAGACGGATATCAGCTGGAGCAAGTTTTAATCATGAGCCGTCACAACCTGCGCGCGCCGCTCGCCAATAACGGCAGCGTGCTGGAGCAGTCCACGCCGAAGCAGTGGCCGGAGTGGGAAGTGCCGGGCGGTCAGCTCACCACCAAGGGGGGCGTGCTGGAGGTCTATATGGGCCATTACATGCGCGAGTGGCTGGCGCAGCAGGGAATGGTAACCACCGGAGAATGTCCTCCTGCGGATAGCGTTTATGCCTACGCCAACAGCCTGCAGCGCACCGTCGCCACCGCGCAATTCTTTATCACCGGCGCGTTCCCGGGCTGCGACGTTCCCGTGCACCATCAGGAAAAAATGGGCACCATGGATCCGACCTTTAACCCGGTGATTACCGATAATTCGCCGGAATTCCGTGAAAAAGCGCTGAAGGCAATGGAGACGGAACGGCAGAAAATGCAGCTTGGCGAAAGCTATAAGCTGCTGGAGCAGATGACGAACTACGCGGATTCTCCGTCCTGCAAAGAGAAAAAGGTCTGCTCGCTGGCAGACGCGAAAGACACCTTCAGCGCCGACTATGAAAAAGAGCCAGGCGTATCCGGGCCGCTGAAAGTGGGTAACTCGCTGGTGGATGCGTTTACGCTGCAGTATTACGAAGGCTTCCCGGCCGACCAGGTGGCCTGGGGTGAAATCAAAACTGACCAGCAGTGGCGTGTGCTGTCGAAGCTGAAAAACGGTTACCAGGATTCGCTCTTTACCTCCACCGAGGTGGCGCAAAACGTGGCGAAACCGCTGGTGAAATATATCGATAAAACGCTGGTCACCGAACAGGCAAAAGCGCCGAAAATCACCCTGCTGGTGGGGCATGATTCGAACATTGCTTCCCTGCTCACCGCGCTGGATTTCAAACCGTATCAGCTGCACGACCAGCAGGAGCGCACCCCGATTGGCGGCAAGATTGTCTTCCAGCGCTGGCATGACAAAAATGCCAACCGCGAGCTGATGAAAATTGAGTATGTCTACCAGAGCTCAGAGCAGCTGCGTAACGCCAGCGTGCTGTCGCTGCAGTCGCCTGCGCAGCGCGTGACGCTGGAGCTGAAAGACTGTCCGGTGGATGCGAACGGCTTCTGCCCTGTCGATAAATTCAATGCGGTCATGAATAACGCGGCGAAGTAAAAGAGAACCCCCCGCTGCGGCGGGGGGCAACGCTTAGACGTTTTTACGTTCGATGGTTTGCTCACCCCAGAAGAGCGAGTCTTTATCCGTTTTTTTGAAGGCGCGCACCAGCACCTCATCGTTACCTTCCTCCCAAATCTGCTCGGCCAGCTTTTCATCGTATTTCGCGACTTCAAAGATAGCTTCGGCAATCTCCGGAGAGGTATTGCGTAAACTTGCCCATTCGCCCACGTGGTGAGCTTTGGATTCTTGAGTTGGCATGCTTGTCCTCCTGTTGGGTGTTAGCCGTTCAGTTTTTTGGCCAGACCCGCGACGTGTTCACCCTGGTAGCGGGCGATAGCCAGTTCTTCATTGCTTGGCTGGCGTGAACCGTCCCCACCGGCAATGGTGGTCGCACCGTAAGGCGTACCGCCGCGCACCTGGGAAACGTCAAACAGCTCCTGCGCGCCGTAGCCAATCGGCACAATCACCATCCCATGATGAGCAAGGGTAGTCCAGGTTGAGGTAATCGTCTGCTCCTGACCGCCGCCGGTGCCGGTAGAGCTGAAAACGCTGGCGAGTTTGCCGTAGAGCGCCCCGGATGCCCAAAGTCCGCCAGTTTGATCGAGGAAGGTGCGCATCTGGCCCGACATATTGCCGAAGCGGGTCGGGGTGCCGAAGATAATGGCATCATAATCTGCCAGCTCCTGCGGGGTGGCGACCGGGGCGTTTTGCGTTTTCCCCCCGGCTTTCGCGAAGGCTTCCGCCTGCATGGTTTCCGGTACGCGTTTGACCACAACCTCCACGCCATCAACCCTGTTTGCACCTTCTGCGACCGCGTGAGCCATGGTTTCAATGTGTCCATACATGGAATAATAGAGCACCAGAACTTTTGCCATTTTGCATCACTCCTCGTTTGTTTTTTCTGACAGCGGATCGCTGCGTTCTTTTAAAGATATGCCATCACAGCCAGACTGCAAAAATGAACGGCATTTCTTTGATTTATAACAATATGATTACAAAAATGGCTTTGTAGCAAAATGAAACAACTTTCTCTCAGTCGAATTTTGAAATGATAAGAAAGGCTTATGAGTTACCGTCGCGTCGTCTCACCCAAAAGACTGAGATCATGTTGCAGAATATTACCTCTGGCTTGCTGGATAGCCGCATTCCACTAAGCTTAGTTTCACGCGGCACAGATAAAGGCACTGTCCTTGAGTCGCGAGGTGAAAGAATCCTCTTTTACTGAATGCAATATGATGTCTAATGTTTCACACTCTGGAGGTTAGAGATGGCAAACCATCGTGGTGGTTCAGGTAATTTCGCTGAAGACCGTGAAAGAGCATCAGAAGCAGGTCGTAAAGGTGGCCAGTCCAGCGGGGGTAACTTCAAAAATGACCCTCAGCGCGCATCAGAGGCTGGTAAAAAAGGGGGCAAAAACAGCCACGGCAGCAATAAGTAACACGCCGGGTTGAACCCCTGCCGCCGGGATTTCCCGGCGGTTTTTTTATTTCTGCAACATTGAACTGTAACCAAAGGCAACGCACACTAGAGAATTGATCTTAATTACGAGTGCCGCATGTCTGTCTCACGCTTCAAATTCTCCATAAAACCGCAGGAAGCCATCCTCATTCTCATCACCATGTTCTGGGGCGGGACGTTTCTGGCCGTTCAGTACGCGGTAACCCTCAGCGATCCGTTCTTTTTTGTCGGTCTGCGCTTTGCGACGGCGGCGCTGGCCGTAGGGCTGATTTCACTTAAAACGCTGCGGGGGCTGACGCTTAAAGAACTTAAGGCCGGCGTGGCGATTGGTGTGGCGATAGCGATGGGCTACAGCCTGCAGACGTGGGGTTTACAGACTATCTCCAGCAGCAAATCCGCGTTTATTACCGCCATGTATGTGCCGCTGGTGCCGCTATTGCAGTGGCTCTGCCTCGGCAGAATTCCGGGCCTGATGTCCTGTATTGGCATCGTGCTGGCGTTTATCGGCCTGATCTTACTTGCCGGGCCGGAAAATAACCTGCTGGCGCTGGGACCGGGCGAAATCATCACCCTGATTGGGGCGATTGCCATTGCGGCGGAAATTATTCTGATTAGCGCCTGGGCGGGGAAGGTGGACGTCAAGCGCGTGACGGTGGTGCAGCTCGCCACGGCGTCGCTGGTGGCCTTCGCGACGATGGTTCCGGCAGGGGAGTCCGTACCGCCGATGTCCACCGGGCTGGTTGTGGTCGCACTGGGGCTGGGTATCTTCAGCGCCATTATTCAGGTCACCATGAACTGGGCGCAGCGCAGCGTATCGCCAACCCGTGCGACGGTGATTTATACTGGTGAACCGGTCTGGGCAGGGATTTTTGGACGACTCGCCGGGGAGCGTCTGACGCTGCTGGCCCTGGTGGGCGCGGCATTTATCGTCGCCGGGGTGCTGGTGAGTGAGTTAAAGTTAAAAAAACGACGTAAGTCGATTGCCGGGTTAGGCACTGAACAAGGGGCAGATAGCTAACAACGCGCACGCTGCCCGTTTTGTCCGGCGGCGCTTCGCTTGCACGGGCCTACAATTGGCATGTAGGCCGGGTAAGCGTAGCGTCACCCGGCTATTTCAGGTTCAGGGGGTGATGGCTTCCGCTTGCGCTTCATCCCCTTTGCGGCGGCTCAGCAGGGCGTTCAGCAGAATTGCCCCGAAGGTCGCCGTACCAATCCCGCCAATCGTGAATCCGCCCAGCGTCAGGGCGAAGTCGCCTGCGCCCAGCACCAGCGTGACCGCCACCATAATCAGGTTGCTGTTCTGGCTGAGATCGACGCGGTGCTGCACCCAGATGCGCGCCCCGGCCACGGCGATCAATCCAAACACCACAATCGATGCGCCGCCGATGACCGGTGACGGAATAGTGTGGATCAGCGCGCCGAACTTCGGTGAGAAACCGAGCAGTATCGCCATCACCGCCGCCGCGACGAAGACCAGCGTGGAGTAGACTTTGGTGACCGCCATCACGCCGATGTTTTCGGCATAGGTGGTAACGCCGCTGCCGCCCACGGAACCGGAAAGCATGGTCGCCAGCCCGTCACCGACGAATGCGCGCCCCATGTACGGATCCATGCTGCGTCCGGTCATTCCGGCGACCGCTTTCAGGTGACCTAAGTTCTCCGCCACCAGGATCACCGCCACCGGTGCGATAAGCATCATCGCCTGAGCGTTAAAGGTGGGTGAGGTCACCTGCGGCAGGCCGAACCAGGCAGCCTGGTGCAGCAGCGTAAAATCAACCGGTTTGCCCAGGCCAAAAACGTTCGCCAGCAGGGCGTAGACCAGGCAGGCGACAATCAGCCCAACCAGGATCAGCAGACGCTGGATCATGCCCCGCGTAAACACCGCCACCACGCCGATGCACAGCACCGTGATCACCGCCATCCAGCTTTCAAACGGCGAGGCGGAGACGCTTCTGACCGCAATCGGTGCGAGGTTCAGGCCAATCGCCATCACCACGGCGCCCGTCACGACGGGGGGCATCATTCGTTCTATCCAGCGCGTGCCGATTTTCATCACCACCAGACCAATCAGGGTGTACACCAGGCCGCAGGCGATGATGCCGCCGAGGGCCACGCTCAGGTTGGGGTTGATCCCCTGGCCGTTAAACCCGGTGGTGGCGATGACCACCCCGACAAAGGCGGCGCTGGAGCCGAGATAGCTGGGCACGCGCCCGCCGGTAACAAAAAAGAACAGCAGGGTACCGATACCCGACATCAAAATAGAGAGGTTGGGATCGAGTCCCATCAGCATCGGCATCAGCACCGTCGCGCCAAACATGGCAACCGCGTGCTGCACGCCCATCACCATCGTCTGCCCGAGCGGGAGGCGTTCATCCGGCGCGACCACGCCTGCTTCTGTGGAGGTCGATTTCAACTGCCAGTGGGGAAATCCGAACATGGTCTGTCTCCTTAAGGCGGGTTAACAGGCGGGTCGCATAAGCGCGTGGTAGCCGCGGTCAAACCACACCAGCCCTTGCGGCGCGGGGTGGCGAATAATCGAAACAATGTCGCAAAACAGAATGTCGTGGGTACCGACGCTGACCACCTGGCTGATGCGGCAGTCAAACGAGGCCAGCGCATCCTCCAGGCGCGGGCAGCCCGTGTCGCCCGTCTGCCAGCGGGCGGCGGAAAAGCGTTCCTCCATCAGCGTTTTCCCGCCAAACAGATTGGACAGCGGCTCCTGTCCGGCGCTAAGGGTATTCACGCAAAGGGTGCGGTTTTCGCTAAACGTTGGCCAGACGGACGCCCCGCGGTTCAGGCACACCAGCAGGGTGGGCGGTGAATCCGTGACGCTGCACACCGCGCTGGCGGTGAAGCCTGCCCTCCCCGCCGGGCCGTCGGTGGTGATGATGTTGACCGCCGCGCCGACGCAGGCCATAGCGTCGCGAAAGGTTTGTTTATCCGGTGTCATGACAATCGCTCCTTTACGCCAGCCCGCAGGCATCGTCGAAGGTCAGACGCGGCAGGCGCCCGTAAAGTTTGCTGGTATCGCCATAGCCAATGTTGATCAGCAGATTGCTTTTAAGCGTGGTGCCGGTGAAAAAGGCCTCGTCGATCTTTTGCCGGTCAAATCCCGACATCGGGCCAGTGTCCAGCCCCAGGGCGCGACAGGCGAAAATCAGGTAGGCAGCCTGCAATGAGCTGTTGCGAAAGGCGGTCTCTTCCGCATGCGCGGGGCTGGAGGTAAACCAGCTCTTTGCATCGCCGTGCGGGAACAGCTCGGGCAGGCGCTCGTAGAATTCACCGTCCCAGGCGACAATGGCCGTGACCGGGGCGGTGAGCGTTTTCTCGAGATTGCCGCTGGAGAGCGCCGGGCGCAGCTTCTCTTTTCCCTCTGCGCTTCGCACAAACACAATTCGCGCCGGGGAGCAGTTGGCGGACGTTGGCCCCCATTTCATCAGGTCGTAGATTTCGTGCAGCGTTTCGTCGCTGACAGGCATATCCTGCCAGCCGTTATGGGTGCGGGCGCCGGTGAACAGCGTTTCCAGCGCGGCGGGCGTAATGGCTTCGCTCATTAAAGCTCCTTATAAAACGGGTTCAGGACTGTGCAGCAGGCTGGCAAGCCCGTTCAGCAGCAGGGTGTTAAAGGTGTCCGGCTCGGTGACGTTGCAGGCATGCCCGCCCTGGCGCATCATCACGCTGTGGCTGTGCGGGATCGCCGCCTGCAGCTCGGACGAGCAGACAGCGGGCACCAGCATGTCGTCGGCGGAACAGATGATCTGTACCGGGCAGCGAATGCGCGCGGCATGGGGGCGGAAGTCGGCTTTTTTCAGTGCGCTCAGTCTGCGCAGCAGGTTGGTTTTACCCTGGAAATGGGCCAGCGCCAGCGCTTCTTCTGCCTCCAGGCGAGGCGCGCGGGCGGCCATCCAGTCTGCCGGGTAGAGAAACAGCGGCTGCGCCTCGACCCAGGCCTGCGCGCCGCCGGAATGCAGCAGACGTTCGCGAACGTCAAAACAGCGGCGGGTATGGGCATTGAGGGTGAGCCAACCGTTAATACACACCAGCGCAGAAACCGCGTCGGGTTTATCGATCGCCAGCTGCAGGCCGACCAGCGCGCCCAGCGCGTGACCCACGACGGTGTAGCGTAAGATCCCGGCATCCGTAAGCGCCTGAGCCAGTTCATCGGCCATCTGCGCCAGGCTATAGCCTTCAGGAAGGGTATCCGGGTTATTACCCGTCCCTCGCTGGTCATAGCACACCACCTGATACTCCTTTTCCAGCGCGGCGAACTGGGGCAGCCAGTAGCTGCCGCTGCCCCCAAGTCCGGCAATCAGCACTACCACCGGCGCGCCCTCGAACGGGGGCGGCGAGAGGGAAAGTTTCATGGCAGCCTCACTTCGCGATGTGCGCAACGGTGGCGATTTCAACCAGCGCCTCTGGCTTCACCAGCCCGCACTGAATGCAGAACCGCGCCGGTTTATCGCCGGGGAAAAACTCGGCGTAGATCTCGTTAATCGCGGCGTAGTTTTTCCAGTCGGTGATAAAGATGCTGTTGAAGGTCACATCCTCCATGGTGCCACCCGCCGTTTCGATCACTTTTTTGATCGTCTCCAGCACGTGGCGGGTTTGCGCCTTTGGGTCGTTGATAAACACCACGTTGTTGTCTTTATCAAACGGCAGCGTGCCGGAGACATACACCACGCCGTCGGCGAGGGTGCCGGGAACAAACGGGGCAATGGGCGTGCTGGTGCCCGGCGGAATGATTACGGATTTCGGCATCAGGTGTCTCCTCAGGCGATACGGGCAAGCGGGGGATTCAGGGCGTCGCAGAAATCATTGACGTTACTGACCCAGCCAAAAAAGGTTTCGATATTGAACAGGGCGGCTTTCTGGGCGAATTCCGGCCCGGCCTGGTGGGTCGCGTCTTCCAGTACCACGCCAAAATACTCGAGGAAAAAGCCGTCGCGCAGGGTCGACTCCACGCAGACGTTGGTGGCGATCCCGGTGAACACCAGATGGCGAATGCCCCGGCTGCGCAGCAGGCTGTCGAGCGGGGTGTTGAAAAAGCCGCTGTAGCGCGGTTTCGGCAGAACGATATCGCCCGCCTGCGGGACCAGTTCGTCCACCAGCTGATAGTCCCAGCCGCCTTTCGCCAGCAGCTTGCCCTGCAGTTCGGGCCTTTTACGCATGGTTTTCAGGGCGTTCGACTTGTGGAAGTTGGGTGAGCCAGGACCGCCTGCCTCGACGTACTGGTCATCCCAGCCGTTCTGGAACCAGATGATGAGCATCCCCGCGGCGCGCGCGGCGGCGACGGCGGTTTTGATGTTCTCAATCACCGGCTGGGTGGCGGAGACGTCGAACCCCGCCAGATCCAGATAGCCGCCCTGGCTGGCGTAGGCGTTTTGCATGTCCACTACGATCAGCGCGCTCTGCTCCGGCGCAAAGGTGATGGCTTCCGGGCGTGCGTTAAGGGTCGTCATTACGCCACCTCCTTCGTGATGGCAGGGATGTGGGCGCGGCACTGCATCAGCGGCTGGATGCGCTCGCCGAAGGTCTCCACGCCGGTCAGGAAATCATCGAAGGTCAGCAGGACGCCTTCCGCCCCGGGTACGGCCGCCACTTCGTCAAGCATTCTGGCCACGCTGGCATAAGAGCCGACCAGGGTGCCCATGTTGATATTGACCGCAGAGGTTGGGTCGGCCATCTGGCGCACGTTGGTATCCGCCCCGGAGCGGGTATCCTTCTGGCTCTGCTCGGTGAGCCAGCTCAGGGCCTCCTCGTCGGCACCGTCCTTATAGCGCTCCCATTTCGCGCGCGCGGCGTCGTCGGTTTCGTCGGCAATCACCATAAACAGCACGTAGGAGCCCACGTCGCGCCCGGTTTTGTCGGCGGCCTCTTTCATGCGCGCGGCGGTCGGGGCGAAGGCGGCAGGCGTGTTGACGCCTTTACCGAAGCAGAAGTTGAAGTCGGCGTATTTCGCCGAGAATTCCATACCCGCGTCGCTCTGCCCGGCGCAAATCACCTTCATGGGGACCGAAGGCTGCGGGCTGACGCGGCAGTCGTTCATGGTAAAGAAGTCACCTTTGAAGTCGCTTTTACCGGTGCCCCACAGGTCGCGCAGCACCTGCACGTATTCGGTCAGGTAGTCGTAGCGGCGAGAGAAGTAGTCGTCACCCGGCCAGAGCCCCATCTGCTCGTACTCCGGCTTTTGCCAGCCGGTCACCAGGTTAACGCCAAAGCGCCCGCCGGAGATGGAGTCGATGGTGGAGGCCATGCGCGCCACGATCGCTGGCGGTAAGGTGAGGGTGGCGGCGGTGGCGTAGATTTGGATCCGCGAGGTGACCGCGGCCAGCCCGGCCATCAGGGTAAAAGACTCCAGGTTGTGATCCCAGAATTCGGTTTTGCCGCCAAAGCCGCGCAGCTTGATCATCGAAAGCGCAAAGTCGAAATGGTAGTGCTCCGCTTTCTGCACGATGGCTTTATTCAGCTCAAAGGTCGGCATGTATTGCGGTGCGGTGGTCGAGATAAGCCAGCCGTTGTTGCCGATGGGTACAAATACGCCAATTTTCATCACGAACCTCTCTTCATTACGTCGCAGGTGTAAGGATGTTTTTGCAAAGGGAATGCCAGTTTTGAAAATGACAGTGTTATTAATGTGTTAACCAGAGGTTGGTGGATTGATGCGTCTAAATGTGGACTAAATGGTCAAAAACATTGCACAGAAAACAGGCATTCATGCGCGATCGGAGTGCAGGATATCGTGGCGAGACGGGGGTTTTGCTATGCTGAGGGCAACGCAGAATAAGGAGAGCGGGAATGACACAAGGCGCAGTGAAAACACCGGGTAAACGTTCGCAGGCGGTGAGTGCGAAAAAGCAGGCCATTCTGAGCGCGGCGCTGGATACGTTTTCGCAATTTGGCATCCACGGCACGCGCCTGGAGCAGGTGGCAGAGCAGTCCGGGGTATCCAAAACCAATCTGCTCTACTACTACCCGTCGAAAGAGGCGCTCTATATTGCGGTGATGCAGCAGATCCTCGATATCTGGCTGGCGCCGCTGAAAGCCTTCCGCGCAGAGCTGGCCCCGCTGGTGGCGATCAAAGAGTATATTCGCCTGAAGCTGGAGGTGTCGCGCGATTACCCGCAGGCATCAAGGCTGTTCTGTCTGGAGATGCTGCAGGGCGCGCCGCTGTTGCAGGCGGAGCTCACCGGAGATTTAAAACAGCTGGTGGACGATAAATCGGCGATTATTGCCGGATGGGTCGCCAGCGGAAAGCTGGCCCCGGTCGACCCGCATCACCTGATCTTTATGATTTGGGCCTCCACCCAGCATTACGCTGATTTTGCGGCCCAGGTTGAAGCGGTGACCGGTAAAACGCTGCAGGACGAGGCGTTTTTCCAGAGTACGCTGGATAACGTGCAGCGGATGATTATCGAAGGGATCCGTGTGCGCTAGTTTCCCTCACCCTAACCCTCTTCCACAGGGAGAGGGAATAGTTCCGTGCCTCGTCAGCCCTGCGGGAGAGGGCAGCTTAAGTCGCCCTCTTCACACTGCATCAGCGAGGCCAGAAACGCTTCGCGCTCGACCGTTTTCTCCGCCAGGCACTGGTTAACAATCATTGGCTGGACGCTTCCGCCTTCCGTACCCGAACCGATAAACGCGCAGTCCGCATCGCGCAGGGTTATCCATGCCTGCTGCGCTTTTTTCAGCAGGTCGCGCTGGGGGGCTGCCGCACGCTTAATGGCGGCCTGATAGGTCTGGTTGAGCTTTTTATCGGAAGCCTGGTACTGCTGCGCGCTACAGGTATTCAGTTCAAGCTGGGTGGTCGCTTTGTCGCACTCGTCGGCCAGCGCGCTGGCGCTGAGCAGCAGTGCTGCGCCTGCGAGAAATACTCTTTTCATCATTCCCTCCGTGTAAAAAAGCCGGATGCGCTGCGCTTATCCGGCCTACGGTGATTTTGTAGCCCCGGTAAGCGTAGCGTCACCGGGGAGAGTTTACACGATTAACCGATTGTCATCAGGCTGGCGTTACCCCCCGCCGCCGCGGTGTTGACGCTGAGCGAGCGCTCAACGTACAGACGCTCCAGCAGCAGGTTGGTTTCCCCGCGCGCAAAGCCCTGCACGGAAACGATGGCACCGCTGCGGGCCGCAACCTGCTCACACAGTTCGCGCAGCTGGTCGGAATCACCGTGGTAGATCACCGCATCAAACGGCTGCGTCAGCAGCGCATCGGCCTTCGCAAAGCGAATGCGGGCCGAGACCGCTTTCGGCAGCTGTTTGGCGAGATCGCGATGCAGCGCATCTTCCGGCCACAGCACTTCACAACCGGTTGCCATTGCGGCAGCCAGCTGCACCAGCGCGTCCTGCTCGTTATCGGCCACGCACAGTACGCGCTCGCGCGGCATCAGCGTCCAGGTGTTGCGCTCGCCGGTTGGACCCGGCAGCAGACGCTGGGTGCCCGCCTGCGCCAGTTCGCCGTACTGCCGGGCGACGGCACGCAGTTCAGGACGTTTTTCCGCCCAGGCGATCAGCGCCTCCAGCGGCTGGGTCAGCACGGTTTTCACCTGCGTATCCACCGGATAGTGTGCGTCCTGACGCGCCAGGGTCACGCCCAGGGCGTTCTCCGGACGGTTAGCCAGCAGACGGTACAGGTAGAGCGGGCCACCCGCTTTCGGACCGGTGCCGGAGAGACCTTCACCGCCGAACGGCTGCACGCCCACGACCGCGCCAACCATGTTGCGGTTGACGTACAGGTTGCCGACTTTGGCATTGCCGGTGACCTGCGCAATGGTTTCGTCGATACGGGTATGCACGCCGAGCGTCAGGCCGTAGCCGGAGGCGTTGATCTGCTCAATCAGCTCGTTCAGGTTGTTACGGTTGTAGCGCACCACGTGCAGTACCGGACCGAAGACCTCTTTTTTCAGCTCGTCGAAGCTTGCCAGCTCAATCAGCGTTGGCGGCACAAAGGTGCCGGTCCGCCATTCGCGGGCATCTTCGCTGTTCTCGCGCACCGCCTGGAACACCGGACGGCCTTTCGCGCGCATGGTCTGAATGTGGTTTTCGATATTGGCTTTGGCTTCCGCGTCGATCACCGGCCCGATGTCGGTGGTGAGACGGCCCGGGTTGCCCATGCGGCATTCGGCCATCGCGCCGCGCAGCATTTTCAGCGTGTGATCCGCGACGTCGTCCTGCAGGCACAGCACGCGCAGGGCGGAGCAGCGCTGACCGGCGCTGTCGAACGCAGAGGCCAGCACGTCGACCACCACCTGCTCGGTGAGCGCGGAGGAGTCAACGATCATGGCGTTCATCCCGCCGGTTTCCGCGACGAGCGGAGTAGGACGACCCTGCGCATCCAGACGGGTAGCAATGTTGCGCTGCAGCAGGGAGGCTACTTCGGTCGAACCGGTAAACATCACGCCACGCACGCGGTTATCGGAGGTCAGCTTGGCGCCGACGGTTTCACCGCGTCCCGGCAGCAGCTGAACCACGCCCGCAGGCACGCCGGCTTCCAGAAGAATGTTGATGCCCTGTGCGGCAATCAGCGGGGTCTGTTCTGCCGGTTTTGCCAGCACGCTGTTGCCTGCGGCAAGCGCGGCGGCAATCTGGCCGGTGAAGATCGCCAGCGGGAAGTTCCACGGGCTGATACACACGACCGGACCCAGCGGACGGTGGGTTTCGTTATCGAAATCATCGCGCACCTGACCGGCGTAGTAGTGCAGGAAATCGACGGCCTCGCGCACTTCGGCAATGGCGTTGCTGAAGGTTTTACCCGCTTCGCGCACCAGAATGCCGATGAGCGACTGCATCTGATCTTCCATCAGCACCGCCGCACGTTCCAGAATGGCGGCACGCTCCTGCGGCGGCGTGGCGAACCAGATTGGCGCGTTATTCACCGCGCTTTCCAGCGCCTGGTCAACTTCCGCTTCGGTGGCTTCACGCACGTAGCCAACGATATCTTTTGGCTCTGCCGGGTTAATGACCGGCTGCATTTCGCCGTCAGCAACGGACTGTTCCAGGATCGGTTTCGCCTGCCATTTCTGCAATGCGCTGTTGAGCAGGGCAGAGGAGAGGGACGCCAGACGATGTTCGTTGGCGAGATCCAGACCCGCCGAGTTGACGCGGCCTGCGCCATACAGCTCGCGCGGCAGGGCAATCTTCGGATGCGGCAGGCCAATCTGGCCTTCCTGCGCCGCCATCTTCTCTACGGCCTGCACCGGATCGGCCACCAGCTCGTCCAGCGGCAGGGTGGTGTCGGCGATGCGGTTAACGAAGGAGGTGTTCGCGCCGTTTTCCAGCAGACGACGCACCAGGTATGCCAGCAGGGTTTCGTGGGTGCCCACCGGGGCATAGATGCGGCACGGGCGGTTCAGCTTGCCGTCCGCCACTTTACCGGTGACCTGCTCGTACAGCGGTTCACCCATGCCGTGCAGGCACTGGAACTCGTATTGGCCCGGATAGTAGTTCTGTCCCGCCAGGCTGTAGATTGCCGCCAGGGTGTGGGCGTTATGGGTAGCGAACTGCGGATAGATCAGGTTTGGCACGCCGAGCAGCTTTTTCGCACAGGCGAGGTAAGAGACGTCGGTGTAAACCTTGCGGGTATAGACCGGGTAGCCCTCCAGACCTTCCATCTGGGCGCGTTTGATTTCGCTGTCCCAGTAGGCGCCTTTCACCAGACGGATCATCAGGCGACGGCGGCTGCGGCTTGCCAGGTCAATCAGATAATCAATAACGAACGGGCAGCGCTTCTGGTAAGCCTGGATCACGAAGCCGATGCCGTTCCAGCCTGCCAGCTCCGGCTCGAAGCACAGTTTTTCCAGCAGATCGAGGGAGATCTCCAGACGGTCGGCCTCTTCGGCGTCGATGTTAATGCCGATGTCATACTGGCGCGCCAGCAGGGTCAGGGACTTCAGGCGCGGGTAGAGCTCTTCCATCACCCGGTCGTACTGCGCGCGGCTGTAGCGCGGGTGCAGGGCGGAGAGCTTAATGGAGATGCCCGGGCCTTCGTAAATACCGCGACCGTTGGACGCTTTACCGATGGCGTGAATCGCCTGCTGGTAAGAGACCATGTAGGCCTGCGCGTCGGCGGCGGTCAGCGCCGCTTCGCCCAGCATGTCGTAGGAGTAGCGGAAACCTTTATCTTCCAGCTTGCGGGCGTTCGCCAGCGCTTCGGCAATGGTTTCCCCGGTGACGAACTGCTCGCCCATCAGGCGCATCGCCATGTCCACGCCTTTGCGGATCAGCGGCTCGCCGCTCTTACCGATAATGCGGTTCAGGGAGCGGGAGAGGTTGGCTTCGTTATGGGTGGAGACCAGTTTGCCGGTAAACAGCAGGCCCCAGGTCGCGGCGTTGACGAACAGCGACGGGCTGCGGCCAATGTGGGAATGCCAGTTGCCGTTGCTGATCTTGTCGCGGATCAGCGCGTCGCGGGTGGCTTTATCCGGAATACGCAGCAGCGCTTCCGCCAGGCACATCAGCGCCACGCCTTCCTGTGAAGAGAGGGAAAACTCCTGCAGCAGACCCTGAACCATCCCGGCGCGGCCGGTGGCGGTTTTCTGGTTGCGCAGCTTGTCGGCTAACTGATACGCCAGGCTGTGCGCCTGTGCGGCAATGGCTTCCGGCAGGCGAGCCTGCTCCAGCAGCATCGGCACGGCGTCGGTTTCGGCGCGGCGGTAGGCGCCGGTAATGGCGGCACGGCTGACGGACTGCGGCAGGATCTGCTCGGCAAATTCGAGGAACGGCTGATGGTTCTCGTCGCCAGCGGCTGGCGCTTCCTCGCTTTCGTTCGCTGCACCGGCCAGCAGGGCAGGCAGTTCCGGCAGACCTTCATCGCTCTCGAGTCTTTCGAGATAGTTAAAAATCGCCTGCTTAATTAACCAGTGCGGCGTGCGGTCAATGCGGGTTGCTGCGGTCTTAATCCGTTCGCGGGTAGCGTCATCCAGCTTAACCCCCATGGTGGTCATACCCATGCCAAAGCTCCTGTTGTTCTTTCATCGTGTTTGGTCGTTAGCGTGAAATATCCCCCATGTTGCAACTTTGTGCAACCGTGTTAAATGTGACCTGGTTTGCAACCCGGAAAATGAATGGATTGTTAACGAATAGTTAGCTGGAAAAACGCACTGGCTTTTGGGCGGGAAGCCTGTTTTTATGCGGGAGTTAACACTTTTAAAAGGTGCAACCCGTAAAAGCGTGAGCAAGTGCAACCTATAGGAAACTCGTATCAAACCAGGGATGAAATTGATGTAAATGCAGTGTTAAATCGTTTGTCAGCGGGATGCGCATACGGCAGGATAGCGCGCCCAACAGAAACACAAGATACATTCACCTCGTTCCGGTGATCATATAACAAGGCAGCCCGGATGGTTGTCGCTCGACATTTTGGAGAATTTGAATGGCTATTAGCACACCGATGCTGGTGACATTTCTCGTTTATATATTTGGCATGATCCTGATAGGGTTTTTGGCATGGCGTTCAACAAAGAACTTTGACGACTACATTCTGGGCGGACGCAGTTTAGGCCCGATGGTGACCGCGCTCTCTGCGGGCGCTTCCGACATGAGCGGCTGGCTGTTGATGGGCCTGCCGGGCGCGATTTTCATCTCCGGTATCTCTGAAAGCTGGATCGCCATCGGTCTGACCGTGGGCGCGTGGATCAACTGGAAGCTGGTGGCAGGCCGTCTGCGCGTGCATACCGAGGCCAACAATAACGCCCTGACGCTGCCGGATTACTTCACCGGACGCTTTGAAGATAACAGCCGCGTTCTGCGCATTATCTCCGCGGTGGTTATTCTGCTGTTCTTCACCATCTACTGTGCCTCCGGCATCGTGGCCGGCGCGCGCCTGTTCGAAAGCACTTTCGGCATGAGCTATGAAACCGCGCTGTGGGCCGGTGCTGCGGCGACCATCCTCTATACCTTTGTGGGCGGTTTCCTGGCGGTAAGCTGGACCGACACCGTGCAGGCGAGCCTGATGATCTTCGCCCTGATCCTGACCCCGGTGATTGTGATTTTCACCGTTGGCGGCTTTGGCGATTCGCTGGAAGTGATCAAGCAGAAGAGCATTGAAAACGTCGACATGCTGAAAGGGCTGAACTTCGTTGCCATCGTCTCCCTGATGGGCTGGGGCCTGGGCTATTTCGGTCAGCCGCACATTCTGGCGCGCTTTATGGCGGCGGATTCTCACCACACCATCGTTCATGCCCGTCGCATCAGCATGACGTGGATGATCCTGTGTCTGGCAGGGGCGTGTGCGGTCGGCTTCTTCGGTATCGCGTACTTCAACAACAACCCGGCGCAGGCGGGCGCGGTGAACCAGAACGCCGAGCGCGTGTTCATCGAGCTGGCGCAAATTCTGTTTAACCCGTGGATTGCCGGTATCCTGCTCTCTGCAATCCTGGCGGCGGTGATGTCCACCCTGAGCTGCCAGCTGCTGGTCTGCTCCAGCGCGATCACCGAAGACCTCTACAAAGCCTTCCTGCGTAAAAACGCGAGCCAGAAAGAGCTGGTGTGGGTAGGGCGCTTTATGGTGCTGCTGGTGGCGCTGGTGGCCATTGCGCTGGCGGCGAACCCTGAAAACCGCGTGCTGGGGCTTGTGAGCTACGCGTGGGCGGGCTTTGGTGCGGCATTTGGTCCGGTCGTTCTGTTCTCCGTCATGTGGTCACGTATGACCCGTAACGGCGCGCTGGCGGGGATGATCATCGGTGCGGTTACCGTTATCGTCTGGAAACAGTTCGCGTGGCTGGGCCTGTACGAAATCATTCCGGGCTTCATTTTCGGCATTATCGGTATCGTGGTGTTCAGCCTGCTGGGTAAAGCACCGTCTGCTTCTATGCAGAAACGCTTTGCTGAAGCCGACGCGCATTACCACACTGCGCCACCGTCTAAACTTCAGGCAGAATAATTTTCCCACGTAACACCGTAGGCCGGGTAAGCGCAAGCGCACCCGGCTTTTTTCTTGCCAAAATCCGTATTTTCCTGTGATATCCATATGCTTATAACAATGAGGATAGCGAAGCATGACCATCAAAACAGGGGTAATCGCAGCGGCATTACTGATGCTGGCGGGCTGCAACGCGCCATCGCAACATGCGGCGGTTGAGACCTGCAAAGCGGATAACCAGATGCAGCAAACCACGCTTTATTTCGGCTTAAATCGTCCTGCCGGGGCGCAGATTACCGGCAACGAATGGCAGCAGTTTGTTGACCAGGACGTGACGCCGCGTTTTCGCGATGGCTTAACGGTATTTGATGCGCGCGGGCAGTGGCTGGGGAATGACGGGAAAGTGGCGCGTGAACCCAGCAAGGCATTGATGCTGATCCACGGTAAAGATGCGCAGAGCGAGAAGAACATCGAAGCGTTACGCGGAATTTATAAATCACGCTTCGCGCAGGAGTCGGTGATGCGTGTCGACCAGCCGGTGTGCGTGCAGTTTTAATGAAAACGGCGGGATAACCCGCCGTTGTTGTATCGTAGGCCCGCGCAAGCGAAGCGCCGCCGGGCACAAACGGCACAAAACTTACAGCACCAACCCCGCAAAGCTCGCCGACAGCAGGCTCACCAGCGTCGCGCCGTACACCAGACGCAGACCAAACCGCGATACCACGTTGCCCTGCTGCTCGTTCAGGCCCTTAATCGCCCCGGCGACGATACCGATTGAGGCAAAGTTAGCAAACGACACCAGGAAGACGGACAAAATACCCAGCCCGCGAGGGGACATCTGATGGGCGATTTTTTGCAGCTCGATCATCGCCACAAATTCATTCGCCACCAGTTTGGTTGCCATAATACTGCCCGCGTTTAAGGCATCGCTCAGCGGGATCCCCACCAGCCAGGCCAGGGGATAAAACACATAGCCCAGGATCTGCTGGAAGCTCATGCCAAATACGCTGGAGAAGAGGGCGTTAACGGCGCTAATAAGCGCGATAAAGCCAATCAGCATCGCCAGAATAATCATCGCCACCTTAAAACCGGCCAGAATATACTCGCCGAGCATTTCGAAGAAGCTCTGCGATTCATGCAGTTTTTCCAGCTTGATATCCGGCTCCGCTTCCGGGCGCGCCGGGTTGATGACGGAGAGAATAATAAAGGTGCTGAACATATTCAGAATAAGCGCCGCGACGACAAATTTGGCGTCGAGCATCGTCATATAGGCACCGACAATCGACAGGGAGACCGTCGACATGGCCGTGGCCGCCATGGTGAAGAGACGACGAGAGGAGAGATCCCCCAGCACGCCTTTGTAGGCAATGAAGTTTTCCGACTGACCGAGGATCAGCGAACTTACCGCGTTAAAGGATTCCAGCTTGCCCATACCGTTCAGTTTTGACAGCACTGTCCCGATGACGCGAATAAAAATTGGCAGGATCCGCCAGTGCTGAAGAATACCAATCAGTGCGGAAATAAAAATAATCGGACACAGCACGCCGAGGAAAATGAACGCCAGCCCTTTTTCTCCCATTCCGCCAAAGACGAAATTCGTCCCTTCGGCCGCAAATTTAAGCAGCGATTCGAAGAAGCCGGAGACATATTTAATAATAAACAGACCGCTTTCTGCGTGCAGGAAAAAGAATGCCAGCGCGATTTCAATAACAATCAGCTGTACAACAAAACGAATGCGAATTTTTCGGCGGTCGAAACTCACCAGCCAGGCAAGCGCAAGAATAATCACCAGCGCCAGCAGGAAATGGATAATCTTAAACATGGTTTATTTTCAGTTAGTTTTCGAGGTGGATATTTAGCCACAGCGCTGATTAACCGTAAATGGGCATTTTCGTTATAACTTATAAACGCAATCGTAACGGATGGAATTATTATCCTGCGATGCGGTTACAACTCGTCATCAAAAGGCCACATATTTCGCTTGTTTTTCTTCTTGCCGTAATGATAATCACTATCACAAGAATTTACCTTTCTTTGCATCAGTTGACCGCGATAAACATTTAAGGTGTCGGCATGTTTGTTCCATTTCTCATTATGTTACGTGAAGGCCTTGAAGCGGCCCTGATTGTCAGCCTTATCGCCAGCTATCTGAAGCGAACCCAGCGCGGACGCTGGATTGGCGTCATGTGGATTGGCGTCTTCCTTGCCGCGGCGCTCTGCCTGGGCCTGGGTATCCTCATCAATGAAACCACCGGCGAATTCCCGCAGAAAGAACAAGAGCTGTTCGAAGGGATCGTCGCCGTGATTGCGGTGGTGATCCTCACCTGGATGGTGTTCTGGATGCGTAAAGTCTCCCGCAACGTGAAGGTGCAGCTGGAGCAGGCGGTAGACAATGCCCTGCAGAAGGGGAACAACCACGGCTGGGCGCTGATCCTGATGGTCTTTTTTGCCGTTGCGCGTGAGGGGCTGGAATCGGTCTTCTTCCTGCTGGCGGCGTTTCAACAGGATGTCGGCATCTGGCCGCCGGTTGGCGCGATGCTCGGGCTGGCAACCGCGGTTGTGCTGGGCTTTCTGCTCTACTGGGGCGGCATTCGTCTCAATCTGGGCGCCTTCTTCAAGTGGACCAGCCTGTTTATTCTGCTGGTGGCGGCAGGGCTGGCGGCAGGGGCGATACGCGCCTTCCACGAAGCGGGCCTGTGGAACCACTTCCAGGACGTGGCGTTCGATCTCAGCAACGTTATCTCCACCCATTCACTGACCGGCACCCTGCTTGAAGGTATCTTCGGCTATCAGGAAACGCCGAGCGTCAGCGAAGTGGCGATGTACTTTATCTATCTGGTTCCGGCGCTGGTGCTGTTCGCTATGCCGCCGCGTACCGGCACCCAGGCGACGCGCGTTGCGCCGTAATGTGTAATTTAGTTACAACATACTTTTAAAGGGAAGAGTCATGGCAATTCAGTTCCGTCGTAGTGCGTTATGCGCAGGCATTGCCGCGCTGTTCGCTTCTTCATTCTCTGCCTGGGGCGCTGATGTTCCTCAGGTCAAAGTGACCGTCAATGATAAACAGTGCGAGCCGATGACCATCACGGTCAACAGCGGCAAAACCCAGTTTATCATCCAGAACCACAGCCAGAAGGCGCTGGAGTGGGAGATCCTCAAAGGCGTAATGGTGGTGGAAGAGCGTGAAAACATCGCCCCTGGCTTCAGCCAGAAGATGACCGCCAACCTGCAGCCGGGTGAATACGACATGACCTGCGGCCTGCTGACCAATCCGAAAGGTAAGCTGATCGTCAAGGGCAACGCCACGAAGGATGCCGCGAAGGGCGAAGCGCTGCTGAGCCTGGGCGAGGCCATCACCGCCTATAAAGCCTACGTCACCAAAGAGACGGCGGACCTGGTTGCGGGCACCAAAGCCTTTACCGATGCGGTGAAAGCCGGGGATATCGAAAAAGCGAAATCCCTGTACGCGCCAACCCGTCAGCACTACGAGCGCATCGAGCCGATTGCCGAGCTGTTCTCTGACCTCGATGGCAGCATCGATGCCCGTGAGGACGATTACGAGCAGAAGGCCGCCGATCCGAAATTTACCGGCTTCCACAGACTGGAAAAAGCCCTGTTTGGCGACAACTCCACCAAAGGGATGGAGAAATACGCCGATCAGCTGAACAGCGACGTGCTGGAGCTGCAAAAGCGCATCAGCGAGCTGGCCTTCCCACCGTCGAAAGTGGTTGGCGGCGCGGCCGGTCTGATTGAAGAAGTGGCTGCCAGCAAAATCAGCGGTGAAGAAGATCGCTACAGCCACACCGACCTGTGGGACTTCCAGGCCAACGTCGACGGCGCGCAGAAAATTGTCGATCTGCTGCGTCCTCAACTGCAAAAAGAGAACAGCGAACTGCTGGCCAAAGTGGATGCCAACTTCAAAAAAGTCGATACCATCCTGGCGAAGTACCGCACCAAAGACGGGTTCGAAACCTATGACAAACTGACCGACGCTGACCGTAACGCGCTGAAAGGCCCGATTACTACCCTGGCGGAAGATCTCTCCCTGCTGCGCGGCGTTCTGGGTCTGGACTAAGCACGATGAACAAGCATGACGAGCACGACGTGGCGGAACCTTCCCGACGTCGTTTGTTAAAAGGGGTAGGGGCGCTCGGCGGCGCGCTTGCCCTGGCAGGCGGCTGCCCGGTGGCGCATGCGGCTAAACCGCAGAGTGCCCCCGGCACACTGTCGCCGGATGCGCGCATGGAGACGCAGCCGTTTTATGGCGAGCATCAGGCGGGCATTCTGACGCCGCAGCAGGCCTCCATGATGCTGGTGGCGTTTGATTCGCTGGCCAGCGATAAAGCCGATCTGGTGCGTCTGTTCCGCCTGCTGACAACGCGTATTGCGTTTCTCACCGCGGGCGGTCCGGCACCGGAAACGCCAAATCCGCGTTTGCCGCCGATGGACTCCGGTATTCTCGGGGCGTTTATCGCCCCGGATAACCTGACCATTACCGTGTCGGTGGGCGAGTCGCTGTTTGATGACCGCTACGGCCTGGCAAAACAGAAGCCGAAAGCGCTGCAAAAAATGACGCGCTTTCCAAATGACTCCCTCGACGCGGCGCTGTGCCACGGCGATCTGCTCCTGCAGATTTGCGCCAATACCCAGGACACGGTGATCCACGCCCTGCGCGATATCATCAAGCACACGCCGGATCTGCTGAGCGTGCGCTGGAAGCGGGAAGGGTTTATCTCTGACCACGCTGCCCGCAGTAAAGGCAAAGAGACGCCGGTGAACCTGCTGGGCTTTAAGGACGGCACGGCCAACCCCAACAGCAGCGATGCGGCGCTGATGAAAGACGTGGTGTGGGTGACGGCGGATCAGGGTGAACCGGCGTGGGCGGTGGGCGGCAGCTACCAGGCGGTGCGCATTATCCAGTTCCACGTGGAATTCTGGGACCGCACGCCGCTGAAAGAGCAGCAGACCATATTCGGCCGCGACAAGCAGAGCGGGGCGCCGCTGGGCATGAAGCACGAGCACGATGTGCCGGACTACGCGAGCGATCCTGACGGGAATACCATCGCGCTCGACAGCCATATTCGCCTTGCGAACCCGCGCACCAAAGAGACGCAGTCGAGCCTGATGATGCGTCGTGGCTACAGCTATTCGTTAGGCGTGACCAACTCTGGTCAGCTTGATATGGGGCTGCTGTTTGTCTGCTATCAGCACGATCTGGAGAAAGGGTTCCTCACCGTACAGAAGCGGTTAAACGGCGAAGCGCTGGAAGAGTATATTAAGCCCATCGGCGGCGGTTATTTCTTTGCCCTGCCTGGCCCGCGCGACCGGAACGCGTACCTCGCTCAAGGGCTGATCGAAGCCTGATAATCGTCCCTGCGATAGTTCGCGGGGACATTATTTTTTCATATGACTATCTTGTTGTTATATTTCTGTAATATTTCTATATAAGACTGAATCCACTGCAGGTGCAGTCTTAAAAGTTGCATTCAGGTAAAATAAATGTTGCATTTATGATAACTCCTGATGTACTTAAGATAAGACAGCGGTAGTTCCCGGCAGTGATGCTGAATCACTATGGAGATCGCGAATGGTTGGGTCCTGTACTGGACAAGGTAAACATAACAACCGCAGCACCCGGCGCGGAGGCTCTGACTCCGGCAGCGATTTCCTCACCACTAAATTCTCCCCTTCACCTCAAGAATCTGATTCCACCGACGTGCAGACTGGTGCGCGTAGCTATTCTGTATCGTCATCCGGTAAAGCAAGCAATGGCTTACAAGGAAGCCAACCCTCTGATGTTCGTGCGCATAATCGTGCCGAAGCTGGCGCGTGTGATGAATACCAACAACTCAAGGTGCTATCCATGGGAAGACAAAAAGCAGTGATCAAAGCTCGTCGCGAAGCAAAACGTGTGCTGAGACGGGATTCACGTAGCCATAAACAGCGTGAAGAAGAATCGGTCACCTCGCTTGTGCAGATGAGTGGCGTAGAAGCAATTGGCATGGCCCGAGACAGCCGTGATAATTCTCCAATTGTTGCGCGCAATGAGGCTCAGGCGCACTACCTGAATGCTATCGAGAGTAAACAGCTCATCTTTGCAACCGGTGAAGCCGGATGCGGGAAAACCTGGATTAGTGCAGCCAAAGCGGCGGAAGCGCTGATCCATAAGGACGTGGAGCGCATTATTGTTACCCGTCCGGTACTGCAAGCTGATGAAGATCTCGGCTTCTTGCCCGGAGATATTTCGGAGAAGTTTGCCCCATACTTCAGGCCCGTTTATGACGTGCTGGTGAAGCGACTGGGTGCATCCTTTATGCAGTACTGCCTGCGACCAGAGATTGGCAAGGTGGAAATCGCGCCGTTCGCCTATATGCGCGGACGTACATTTGAAAATGCGGTCGTTATTCTTGACGAGGCTCAGAACGTGACCGCAGCGCAAATGAAAATGTTCTTAACGCGCCTCGGGGAGAACGTGACGGTTATCGTTAACGGCGATATTACCCAGTGTGACCTGCCGTCCGGCGTGAAATCCGGGCTGAGCGACGCCATGTCACGTTTTGAGGAAGATGAAATGATTGGGGTGGTACGTTTCACCAAAGATGACTGCGTGCGCTCGGCGCTCTGCCAGCGCACGCTGCAAGCGTATTATTGAGTTTGCTGTTGTGTTCAAGGCCCGGGAAACCGGGCTTTGTTTTTTGTGCGGGCTTTTTGTCGGGTGGCGCTGCGNACCCGTAGGCCGGGTAAGCGCAGGGAGTCTCAAGGTTCGAATCCCCAGGTGCGTTCCAAAAGAAAAAAGCCCGTACTTTCGTACGAGCTCTCATCTTAAATATGGCGGTGAGGGGGGGATTCGAACCCCCGATACGTTGCCGTATACACACTTTCCAGGCGTGCTCCTTCAGCCACTCGGACACCTCACCATATTGTTTTGCTGCCTGACCGCTTGGGGGGCAACGGGGCGCTACTATAGGGAGTTGCGCTAAAACGGTCAAGCAGATTTTCTGTATTCGTGTGCGTTCGGTTAAGCCTTAATCAGCTCTTGTCGCAGCACGGGTTATTAACGCTGTGAATCGAGCACTTCGCTGTTTTTAACCACTTCCTGTGCTTTGCCGTAGCTTTCGATCAACAGCTGATAAGCAGGGAAGATGTGGGTGTATACCTCAGCCCACTCAGCCGCGTCTTCACGATTCCATGTCCGCTGGATCTCAGAGGCCACAGCCGCCGTATCCATTGGCACCACGCCAGCCTGCACAACACGCGCCAGGGTGATCTCCTGGGCCATCTTGCTGTAGGTGCCGGAGGCATCAATCACCGCAAACACTTTATACCCATCTGCAACTGCGCTGATTGACGGGAAGGCCATGCAGACGCTGGTGATAGTGCCCGCGATGATCAACGACTTACGTCCGGTCGCTTTCACCGCCGCAACAAACTCCGGGTTGTCCCAGGCGTTGATTTCACCTTTACGGGCAACATATTGTGCATGCGGCGCGTTAGCGTGGATCTCTGGGATCAGCGGTCCGTTCGGCCCCTGTGGTACGGACGCCGTAGTGATAACCGGGATCTTCGCCAGGGTAGCGATTTTCGCTAACGCCGCCGCACGAGCTCGCAGCTCTGGCATTGGCATGTCACCAACGGTCTGGAACAGACCGCTCTGGTGATCGATAAGCAACATCACCGCATCGTTAACATCAATGACCGGACGTGCTCCATTAAAATTGGCAGGTGTAGACATGTTCTTCTCCTTTATTACGATTACGATCGGATCTGGCCGAAGCGGCCGGAGTTGAAATCACGAATAGCTTCCGCGATCTCGGTTTTAGTGTTCATTACAAACGGGCCATAGCCGACGATGGGTTCATTGAGCGGCGCGCCGGCCATCAGCAGCACTTTGGCATCGCTGCTTGCCTCAAGGTGCAGTTTGTCGCCTTCCTGACTCAGCACCACCAGCTGGGCTTCTCCCGCCTGAGCAGTGCCGTTCACCGTAACGTGACCTTCCAGCACCACCAGCGCCGTGCTCCAGCCCTCCGGCTGAGCGAGCGTAAGATGGCTTCCCTGATTAAGGGCAAGATCCCAGACGTTCAGCGGCGAAAAGGTGTGCGCAGGGCCGGTAATATCGTCGTAGCGTCCGGCGATAACCCGCACCGTTCCGCTGTTGTCCGGTAACGCCACAACCGGGATGTCGCTTTTGGTGATGCTCTGGTAGCCCGGCGTCGCCATTTTGTCTTTGGCTGGCAGGTTGACCCAAAGCTGCATCATTTTCAGTTCCCCGCCTTTTTGCGAGAACGCGCTGGAGTGGAACTCCTCGTGCAGGATGCCTGCACCTGCCGTCATCCACTGCACGTCGCCGGGGCCAATGACGCCGCCTTTACCCGTGGAGTCGCGATGCTCCACTTCACCGGAATAGACGATGGTGACCGTTTCAAAACCCCGGTGAGGATGTTGGCCTACGCCGCGTTTCGCCCCATCTGCCGGAAAGGTGTACGGACCTGCGTAGTCCAGCAGCAAAAACGGACTCAGTGGCTCGCCGTGGGTTTGATAAGAAAACATCGAACGAACCGGGAAACCATCGCCAACCCAGTGCTGGCGGGGAGCGGTATAAACGCCTGTTACGTTTTTCATGATTAACTCCTGATGTTCTGTTGATGTAATTAGCTTATATTCAGAGTTAATATCCCGGTAGATAGGGAAAATGGCATTCACTGTTCCGAAAATAGAACGATGGGGTTTTATGCAGGATCTCAATGACTTTGTCTGGTTTGTGAAGGTGGTCGACCACGGGGGGTTTGCGGCGGCGGGAAGGGCGCTCGACCAACCCAAGTCCAAACTGAGCCGCAGGATTGCGCAGCTGGAAGAGCGGCTTGGCGTGCGGTTGATACAGCGCACTACGCGCCAGTTTACGGTGACGGAAGTGGGGCAGACCTTCTATCAGCACTGTAAGGCGATGCTGATAGAAGCAGAAGCGGCAGAGGAGGCCGTTGCTGCGCTGCAGGCTGAGCCGCGCGGCGTCGTCAGGATCACCTGTCCCGTCACGTTACTGCACGTCCACGTGGGACCGATGCTGGCACGGTTTATGGCGCGCTACCCCGGGATTAATCTCCAGCTTGAGGCCACCAATCGGCGGGTCGATCTTGTGGGCGAAGGCATTGATGTGGCGATCCGCGTGCGTCCGCGTCCGTTTGATGACAGCGATCTGGTCTTAAGGGTGCTGGCTGACAGGGGGCATTGCCTGGTGGCGAGTCAGCAGTTGATTGAACGTATGGGTAAACCTCGAATGCCTTCTGAGCTCAGTGAATGGCCTGGTTTAAGTATGGGGGCCGGTAAACAGGTGCATAAATGGGATCTCAGTGGTCCAGAGGGAGCGAAAGCGGAGATCCACTACGCACCGCGCTTTATTACCACCGACATGCTGGCACTGCGGGAAGCGGCGATGGCGGGCGTAGGCGTTGTACAGTTGCCGATATTGATGGTGAAGGATCAGCTTGCGTCAGGGGAACTGGTACGGGTGCTGGACGCGTGGGAACCCCGACGGGAAGTGATTCACGCGGTTTATCCTTCGCGGCGCGGCATGCTGCCGTCGGTCAGGACGCTGGTAGATTTTCTGACCGAAGAGTATGCGCGAATGGTGGAAGAGTAGTTTTTTGTAGGTCGGGTAAGCGCAGCGCCACCCGACATAAAGAGCGCAGGGAGTCTCAAGGTTCGAATCCCCAGGTGCGATCCAAAAGAAAAAAGCCCGTACTTTCGTACGAGCTCTCATCTTAAATATGGCGGTGAGGGGGGGATTGACTCGCTTCGCTCGCCCTGCGGGCATCCTGTTCGCTGCGCTCTCAGTCTGTCCAACTGGCTGTCGCCAGTTGTCGAACCCCGGTCGGGGATTCTCATCCCCCCTTTCGGAGAATATAAAAGAAAAAAGCCCGTACTTTCGTACGAGCTCTCATCTCGAATATGGCGGTGAGGGGGGGATTCGAACCCCCGATACGTTGCCGTATACACACTTTCCAGGCGTGCTCCTTCAGCCACTCGGACACCTCACCATATTGTCATCCCGTTGTTGCCGGGACGGGCGCTAATGTAAGGAAAAGCCGAACTGGCGTCAACTCACTTTTTCAGTAATTTAGCGTATTTAGACAAACTTCAAGCAACCTGATTCCTAAATGTGCACAAAGCGCCTCTTTTATCAGCAACGCGGTTTCCTGATAAATTTGTTATGCTGGCAATCCACTTGAAAATGAAAACAAAACAGCGCACTAAAAGGCAGGAATGACTATGGATATTCTCTTCTATCACCCTACATTTGATACCGCTTACTGGATCGACGCACTTTCGGCGGCGCTGCCCGGCGCACGCGTACGCGAGTGGAAGCGTGGCGATAATGAACATGCCGACTATGCGCTGGTCTGGCACCCGCCGGTTGAGATGCTGCAGGGCCGCAAGCTGAAGGCGGTTTTCGCCCTGGGCGCGGGCGTTGATTCGATCCTCAGTAAACTGAAAGCGCATCCAGAAATGCTGCCTGACAATATTCCGCTGTTCCGTCTCGAAGACACGGGGATGGGCCAGCAGATGCAGGAGTATGCCGTGAGCCAGGTGCTGCACTGGTTCCGCCGCTTCGACGATTATCAGGCCTTTAAACAGCAATCCCACTGGGAGCCGCTGCCGGATTATCGACATGAAGATTTCACCGTCGGGATCCTCGGCGCAGGCGTGCTCGGCTCAAAAGTGGCAGAAGCACTCGCTCCGTGGGGCTTCCCGCTACGCTGCTGGAGCCGTAGCCGTAAGGATTATCCGGGCGTCGAGAGTTTTGCCGGAACGGATGAGCTTCCTGCGTTCCTGAAAGGGACTCGCGTGCTTATCAACCTGCTGCCGAATACCGCCGAAACGGTGGGCATTATCAATACCACTCTCCTGAACCAGTTAGCCGAGCAGAGCTACTTGATGAACCTCGCGCGCGGGGTCCATGTCGTGGAGGGCGATCTGCTGAACGCGCTGGAAAGCGGAAAACTCAAAGGCGCCATGCTGGACGTTTACAGCCGTGAGCCACTGCCAGCGGAAAGCCCGCTGTGGGCGCACCCGCGCGTCGCGATGACGCCACACGTGGCTGCCGTGACGCGTCCGGCAGAAGCGGTGGCGTATATATCCCATACCATCAGCGAAATGGAAAAGGGTAACGCGGTCACCGGACAGGTCGACAGACAGCGCGGCTACTGAGAGAAACCCGGCGTTCGCCGGGTTTTTGCTAATATTCGCCGCTGATAACTGCTATCCTTTGGAAAAACCGCAGAGGAGAGAAAGATGTATCCCGTAGACCTGCATATGCACACCGTCGCCAGCACCCACGCGTATAGTAACCTCCATGATTATATCGCCCAGGCTAAGCTCAAGGGCATCAAGCTTTTTGCGATTACCGATCATGGCCCGGATATGGCGGATGCGCCGCACTACTGGCATTTTGTGAATATGCGGATTTGGCCACGTTTGGTGGACGGTATCGGGATACTGCGCGGCATAGAGGCGAACATCAAAAATACCGACGGTGAGATCGACTGCACCGGCCCGATGGTGACCTCTCTTGACCTTATCCTTGCCGGTTTCCATGAGCCGGTCTTTGCGCCTCAGGATAAAGAGACCAACACCGCGGCGATGATTGCGACCATTGCCAGCGGCAATGTGCACATTATCAGCCACCCCGGTAACCCGAAGTATCCGATTGATATTCAGGCTGTCGCGCAGGCGGCAGCGAAACACCGCGTGGCGCTGGAGATTAATAACTCCTCCTTTGTTCACTCGCGTAAGGGCAGTGAAGCCAACTGTCGCGCCGTGGCTGCCGCCGTGCGTGATGCGGGGGGAATGGTGGCGCTGGGGTCCGATTCTCATACCGCGTTTACGCTGGGTGATTTCAGTGAGTGTATGAAAGTATTAAATGACGTTGATTTCCCGGAAGCGCAAATCCTGAACGTGACGCCACGCCGCATGCTCGATTTCCTCGAGTCGCGCGGAATGGAGCCGATTGCCGAATTTGCCGATCTTTAATTGTGTAATGGAATAAAAAATGAACGAGTTTTCCATCCTTTGCCGCGTGCTGGGTACGCTCTATTATCGCCAGCCGCAAGACCCGCTGTTGGTTCCGCTTTTCACGCTGATCCGTGAAGGTAAGCTGGCGCAGAACTGGCCGCTGGAACAGGATGATTTGCTGGAACGTCTGCAAAAAAGCTGCGACATGCAGCAGATTTCAACGGATTACAATGCGCTGTTCGTCGGTGACGAGTGCCGTGTTTCGCCGTACCGTTCTGCCTGGCAGGAAGGGGCGACGGAAGCAGAAGTGCGTGCGTTTCTCTCCGAGCGCGGGATGCCGCTGAGCGATACGCCAGCCGATCACATCGGTACGCTGCTGCTTGCGGCCTCCTGGCTTGAAGACAATGCCGGTGATGACGAAAATGAAGCCATCGAAACCCTGTTTGAAACCTATCTGCTGCCGTGGGTTGGGACGTTCCTGGGTAAAGTTGAAGCCCATGCCACCTCGCCATTCTGGAGAACCCTGGCACCGCTGACGCGTGATGCGATTGCTGCGATGTGGGATGAGCTTGAAGAAGAGAATGAAGAGTGATTTAGATCACAAAAATCCTGCAACGATACATTTCAACTTGCACATAATGTGCTTCTGATCGCATTTCTATGGCGCGCTTCTGCTAAGATGCGCGCCATGAACATATTACTTTGTATTGCACTGACAACAGGCATCCTCTCCGGTATCTGGGGATGGGTGGCCGTGTCTCTCGGATTGCTCAGTTGGGCCGGGTTCCTCGGCTGCACCGCCTATTTCGCCTGCCCGCAGGGTGGCGTCAAAGGGCTATTCATCTCCGGATGTACCCTGATGAGCGGTGTGATTTGGGCGCTGGTGATCATGAAGGGCAGCGCGATGGCGCCGCACCTGGAGATCCTGGGCTATGTCATGACGGGCGTGGTCGCATTTTTAATGTGCGTTCAGGCAAAGCATTTGCTGCTATCGTTCGTACCGGGAACGTTCATGGGGGCCTGCGCGACCTTTGCAGGGCAGGGGGACTGGAAGCTGGTCGTTCCCTCGTTGGCGCTGGGACTTCTTTTCGGCTATGCCATGAAAAATAGCGGCCTGTGGCTGGCAGCGCGGCGAGAAAAAACGCAAAACATCACCGCGGTGAGTGAATAAAAAAAGGCGAGACAGGGATCTCGCCTTTTTTATACGCTTTCGATCAGGATTCCGGCGGCACCGACATATCGCGGTATTTTACCAGTACCGGGTTTTGCGCCTCTGATTTGTTCTGCAGATCCCACAGCCCACGATCGATACCATCGTTAATCAGGAAGATAACCCCGGTTTCGATAGCCGACATCAGACACAGCATCACCGGTTCGTTAGAGGTATACCCAATTTCACCCTCCAGCAGACGCTGGTAGTCGATAAAGCGGAATACCCCGGCCTGAACTTCATACGAGAGAATGGTTTTGCTGGTGTTCACGGAGGATAAGATCTCACCCGTGCTCACGTTAACCACGCGCAGGTTGACGGCAATCTGGTCGAGTTGATACTGGGTGTCAGCACCGATACCGAAGTAACGCGCACCTGCTCCCCCCGATTTCACGTTACTTTCGTAACCGATAATCGAGCCTTCCACCATGATATTGGCCGCGGTAAGCGACTGAAGTGGCATACGATTATTCACGCCAACGGTTCCGTTTTCCTGTGCGGCGCGGATGATTTTTCGTTCATTCAGCAGGTTTTGCAATCCCTGGCGTTCCAGAGGAATAAACCAGCGTGAATCCTTCAGGGCAGTGACCAGCATGGCGGTTGCACTCTGCGGCACGGCCGTAGAGAAGTTACTTGCCGGATACGGTTTAAACTGTCCTGTTTCATCCTGAATGTTATATACCGAGACAAATATCTTACCGGTTGGTGTCGGCAGATGGGTTAAATCGCGGTAGCTTTGTGCCCGAGGCATTAATGTTGGCTTAGCGGCTTCTTTGGGGGGAGCAGTTAAACAACCGCTCAATAAGCACACTGCAACAATGATCAAAAAGCGCTGCATGATAATTGTCCTTATTTTGGGGTTGTTTAAAAATCAGTCGAACTGGTTTGCAAACCCGACACCTGGATTGTCGATGTTTTTCCGGTTTTGCGATCCGTAACGTTCAACTGAAGCTGCCCATCTTTGTTGGCGATATCGACGATAAAGTCGTTAGTCACCATGCGGCCGGGTTTACCGGTATTAATATTGGTTAATAAGCCACCTAATATTTGCGACTGGATGGCCTGGGTGAAGTTATCCAGCGCTGACGGGGTTTCGATACCGAAATCGTCGTCAAAGCTTGGGTCTTTGTAAGAGTTTTGAGCCTGGGCTTCGTTAAGCATGAATGCCCCGTTGTTCGGGTTGCCGCCAAAATTAGGGTTGCGGAACTGGAAGGTCATATTCCCGGCCCAGCTTAGCGGTGCAATGAGCATTAACGAAATCACTGTGTGTGCGAGACGCATTACAGCCTCCGAAATAAGTATCGTTGTTAGAACTCATCTTTTGCTAAATCGCCTGTACTCAGCAGGGCTTTATCTAACTGCAGACGATTAATAGCTTCTTCTGTTTGAGCCAGGGCAAAAGCGACGTTCTGATCGAAGTCTCTTTTGGTGGGGAACAGGAAGGTCTGGTAAATAACATCCTGATTGGCTGTTATTGTGATCCAGCTTCCCCACCGTGCACTGGGCCGTTCGTTGATTGTTAAGTTACCGGGGTAGTCACTTTCCCATTTATCGCTGAAGGCGCGGTAGAAATCGTGCCCGATAGATGTGACAGTGTGGTCGGTTAACAATCCGGGAACCTCAACTTCCACTGCCTGGAGATTCCCGGCCGCAAGCAGGAAACCTGCTGCAGCAATCCAACTCAACGTGCGTTTCATGCTATTAACGCCTGAGGTTATCGTTTGCCCATGAAACTGCCTGAGTCCGGTTTTTAACAGCTATCTTCTTGAAAAGATTATAAAGGTGCGTCTTGACCGTATTTTCGCTGATAAATAACGAACGGGCGATTTCAATGTTTGAAGCACCAATGCGCAACTTGTTCAGGATCTCTTTCTCACGATGCGTCAGCAGTGCAGACTCTGTACTGTTGTAGCGATAATTTCCGGAGTGTGTAATGAGGTAGCTGGCAAGCTTTTGCGAGAAATAGCATTCGCCTCGCAATATGCCCTGCAAGCCTTCCACGACACGATTCTCTTCTTCAGTGACGTAGAACACGCCATTGATATGCGGCCAGCTTTCTATGTCTCTAAAAGGATACTCATCAGGGGTATTCAATAATAACACGCGGATATTATTGTTTTTCCTGCTTAAGTTATCTTGCCAGTAATGGATCAGCTTTTTATCCGCTTCCATCATATCGAGAAGAATGATACTGCCAGGTGCAATGTCATCAAAAGAACGTTGAATATTATGCAATTTCCCGTTCAATGAAAGAGATTGCTTTAAATGCTGCAATAATGCTGTCGCTTGTAAAGAAGGTTTGGTGATCAACAATAATGTATGACCATGTAAACTATGGACTTCATTAAACATGATGAAACCCCACTTTATTTATGACACCTGGCAGCTATCCCTTGTTAATAGATAAGGAATACCAGAAGTACTGACAGATGTGGCACTGCTGTGTGTAGAATCAAACCATTCCTCCAGAGGAGGACGGAAATAAAAATAAAATGACTTACTACTGTTTTCAATCTAGCTATTACAAACGTTAAAGCAAGTGTTAATCATGTAACTAAATGTAAAATTCAATATTAAATTGTGTATTTGGGGTAATAAATTAGTTTTTTTTTAAGAGAAAAGTTGTACATGAGAATAACACTGCACACATTTTAAAAATCATACAAATAATTATAACTGCATGAAAAAATAGTGGATTTATAATTCTTCCCCCACCGGTAAAAGGTATGAGATACATAAGAAAACTAAGCCTTCCCTCATCAGGGCATTCCTTCTTAAGAAAACTCACCCTGTGTGACAAGGTTTTCAAATTGTCTCGCGTGAGTGTGGTGAAGTCAGGCTGCGTAAGGCTGGACAAGAAACCTGCCATTGTACAGGATCTGAGAGAGACGATTTTTTTCTCGCGCTAAACCTAACGTCTGCCAGCGTATTTTTACCGGAATTAATACTTTGAGGTGAAGTCATTAATTAAAATAAGCCGCGCGGGTGAGATATTTAAATTGTTTCGGCAGACATACTCTTTTTCGTAACGCGGCGTTAACAAAAAAACGATTCGCGTTTATGCATGAAGAAACGTTGTTTTGTGTATAGCCAGGTCCAGGGTGACAACATGAAAAACAGAACGTTATTTATGATGTTTACATTACTGGGTGTGCCTGGATTTGTAACCGCAGGCGGTTCGGACTTAGCCGGTTCTGAATATAACTTTGCGGTTAATGAATTAAGTAAGTCTTCCTATAATCAGGCAGCCATTATTGGTCAACAAGGTTCAGGTAATTCTACTGATATTCGTCAGGACGGTTCCAAATTAATGTCCGTTGTCTCTCAGGAAGGTGGAGGCAACCGAGCGAAGGTTGATCAATCAGGAACTTATAACCTTGCTTATATCGATCAAGATGGAAATGGTAATGACGCGAGTATTAAGCAGGACGCTTTTGGTAATACCGCAATGATTATCCAAAAAGGGTCGGCTAACAGAGCGAGTATTACGCAATATGGTACGCAGAAAACAGCAGTTGTAGTGCAGAGACAGTCACAAATGGCCATCCGCGTTATTCAACGTTAGGGCGTTGTGGCGACTTAATCAATCCGATGGGGGTTTACCATGAAACTTTTTAAAGTGGCAGCAATTGCAGCAATCATCGTTTCTGGCAGTGCTTTCGCAGGTGCGGTACCACAATTTGGCGGCCACGGTCATGGCCACGGCGGTGGCGGTAATAGCGGTCCTGACTCAACCCTGAGCATTTACCAGTATGGTGGCGGCAACTCTGCTCTTGCCTTGCAAACGGATGCAAGAGATTCAGAATTGACAATTACCCAGCACGGCGGCGGTAACGGTGCTGATGTTGGACAAGGATCTGATGACAGCACCATCGATTTGCTGCAGAAAGGCTTTGGTAACAGCGCAACCATTGACCAGTGGAACAGCAAAAACTCCGTCATCGATGTTAAACAGTTTGGCGGCGGCAACGGTGCGGCAGTGGACCAGACAGCATCTGGATCAACTGTTACCGTGCATCAGGTCGGCTTTGGCAACAATGCGACCGCACATCAATACTGATTTCAAATCTGTGCTACAAAAAAACAGGGCATTTGCCCTGTTTTTTTTCGGGAGTTCATCATGAATACGTTAATACTCCTTGCCGCGCTTTCCAGCCAAATAACCTTTAAAACATCGCAGCAGGGAAATATGACCACCATTATTCCGCAGGTCACCCTGACACACGCGTGCGATTGTCAGGTTCAAATTTTGTCCGTTCGCCAGGGGGAGGGAGGACAAAGTACCTCACGCCAGCAAAATACCTTCTCTATACCCGCTAATCAGACGATTGATTTGATGAGACTGAGTTTAAATATTGGTACAGGGGATACGGTGAAAATTACGGTCACCGTCTCTGACGGAAAATCGCTGCATTTATCACAACAATGGTCGCCTGCAGAACGTTCGCTTTAATCATTCACAAAATCAATGATTTGGGAATGTGGCGGGAGTTGAAAGGTGTAACTATGATGATATCAGGAGCTGAACTCGTTTCGCTGTTCAATTACCTGCTACCCCGTTGTCATACTGGAGCGCTTTTACCCCTCAAGGATGATTTATTTTGAGGAGTACAACTTGTGACCAAATCTACCGCTCTGCTCATCTCAGGTTTTAGCCTGATTGTCTCGGCTTATATGACACCCGCATTTTCAGCGACGATTGTTGAAGGTGGTGTTATCCATTTCCGTGGTGCCATTGTTGCCGATCCCTGTGAGATTACCCCTCAACATCGTCAGTTTGCGATGTCCTGCCCGGAAAATAACCGTATCCAGACCCGAATGGTCAGCTATGAGGAGGCACTGAATGGGCGCTCGGCCTATCCAGGGCTGGCAACCGTGAGTATGCAGTATCTCAATCCTGAGAAAACGCTGGCCGTTGTTAAGGTGGAATATCGCTAGCCGTTTTAAACGATAGTTTTTTCTGACCCTCCCCTCTGCGATACACTTAAGAAAAAGGCGGGTAGCAGGGGGAATGTATGAGACCGCAAATCGAGATTATTCACGGCGATATCACAACGTTACATGTTGATGTGATCGTCAATGCAGCGAATTCATCGTTGCTGGGGGGAGGCGGCGTGGATGGCGCCATTCATCGCGCTGCCGGGCCGCAATTGCTCGAAGCCTGTAAGGCCGTGCGTCAACAACAGGGGGAATGCCCGCCGGGGCATGCCGTGATTACGCTGGCAGGGGATCTGCCCGCCAAAGCCGTTATTCACGCCGTGGGACCGGTGTGGCAGGGGGGCGAGCACCACGAGGCACGGATCCTTGAGGATGCTTACCGTAACTGCCTGCGCCTCGCTGCGGACAATGGCTATAAAACCCTGGCGTTTCCTGCCATCAGCACCGGTGTTTATGGCTATCCTAAAGCGGCTGCCGCGACCATTGCGGTGAATACCGTGTACCACTACCTTTCCCTGAAGCCCATGCCGGAAAAGGTCATCTTTGTCTGTTTCGACGAAGAAACCACGCATCTCTACCAGAGACTTTTGACCCAGCGTGGAGAAGAACTGGACGGCTGATACAAAAGCGGCGCCGTATCGGCGCCGCTTTTTCGATCAGGCTTTAACCTGCGGTTTCCCGGAGAAGAGGAACCGCAGTAGCGGGATACGCAGGTGGATCTCGTACAGCACGATGGCAATCCCAATCACGAAGACCAGCCCGGTGAAGAAGCCGAGCGTGTTGGAAGCAATATGCGGAGTGATGTAAGCGCCGAAGAACAGCGTCAACGGGTGATGCACCAGATAAATGAACAGTGATGCATTGACGAAATAGGTAACGCGGCTGGATTTAAAGTTCAGCAGGCGATGACCGAGGGCAAACACCACGTTCACCATCCACAAGCCCAGCAGCATGGTAATGACACTCTCTGTTTCGTACATCCACGCGTCACCGCTGCCGTAGCGCTGATTGAGAAGATAGGCTGCGAAGGCAAGGGCTGCGCCGACGGCACACCAGGGCGACGGTTGGGTAAACAACGCTTTTAACTGCGGATAGACAAACGCCAGCGCTCCCACCAGGAAGAAAGGAATGTAGAACAGCGACTGCATCACCACGAAATTAAACAGCCCGTCGCTCAGGATGGGTGGATAGACAACGAACAGCGTGCGTCTGATGGCCGCGTAGACAATCCCCAGCACCAAAAAGAGCAGGGACAGTTTACCGAGCGTTATGTTGGCAAAGAAAGTGTCTGACGTAGCGCTTAAATGACGGCGCAGACGGCTGAAGATGACCAGACTGACAGTGGTAAGAACCACCAGAACCAGCAGGAACCAAAGGTGTGAAACCAGCTCCCAGACCAGCGTATTGTACTTTTCATATAGCGACAGGTTAGGCCAGTTTTCCGCTTTGCCTTTCACATACTGCAGCATAATGAATTGCGGCAGCGTCAACAGCGGGATGGCGGTGAGCATCGGTATGCCGACGCGCTCTACGCGCACCTTCCACCATCGCTTAAGCGGGTAGCGCAAAAAAAGCATATAAGAGAAGTAGCCGGATATGACAAAAAACACCTGCATACGGAAGGCGTGGATGAAGTCATTAAACAGCGTCAGCCACCAGGAGGGCATTTGGCTGTTCACGTGCCACGTGTGGCTGGAATAAATCAATGAAATGTGAAATGGGATCCCCAATAGCATCAGCCATGCCCGGATCGAGTCGAGGAAATATTCACGTTGTACGGGTGTTGTGCTCATATAACTCAGTACATTCTCAGACTAATCGCCTTATCCCTAAGACGCATAATGGTTACATTCGAAGCCAACCCTACACCAAGACCGACACCCCTGTCTCCAGGATAAGCACGCAAAGTGAAAAGCGGGTTCTTTCATTTGCTTAATCCCTGAGCCAGCGAGCTGAACAAAGCAGTGATAATGTTGTCGGATTGCCTGAGTTTCCATTAAAATGGATCGGATCGATATAAGCACACAAAGGGGGAAGTGCTTACTTATTATGAAACATAAATCACAAATGATGAAAATGCGTTGGTTGGGTGCGGCAGTGTTGTTGTCCCTGTATACCTCATCGGCCTGGTCCTTTACCATCGATGACGTTGCTAAACAGGCCAAGTCTATGGCTGGCAAGAGCTACGAAGCGCCAAAAAGTAACCTGCCCTCCGTTTTCCGTGACATGAAATACGCGGACTATCAGCAGATCCAGTTCAATCACGACAAAGCATACTGGAACAACGTTAAAACCCCGTTCAAGCTTGAGTTTTATCATCAGGGTATGTATTTCGACACGCCTGTTGCTATCAATGAAGTGACGGCAACCGCGGTACGTAAAATCAAGTACAGCCCGGATTATTTCAATTTCGGCGATGTGCAGCACGACAAAGACACGGTTAAGGACCTGGGCTTCGCCGGCTTCAAAGTGCTTTACCCAATTAACAGCAAAGATAAAAACGACGAAATCGTCAGCATGCTCGGTGCCAGCTACTTCCGCGTGATTGGCGCAGGGCAGGTGTACGGGCTTTCCGCACGTGGTCTGGCTATTGATACCGCGCTGCCATCAGGTGAAGAATTCCCACGTTTCCGCGAGTTCTGGATCGAGCGTCCAAAACCAACGGATAAACGTCTGACAATCTATGCGCTGCTGGACTCCCCTCGTGCAACAGGTGCATACCGCTTCGTGATCATGCCGGGACGCGACACCGTCGTTGACGTGCAGTCCAAAGTTTACCTGCGCGATAAAGTGGGCAAGCTGGGCGTTGCACCGCTGACCAGTATGTTCCTGTTCGGGCCGAACCAGCCGTCTCCGGCGACCAACTTCCGCCCGGAGCTGCATGACTCTAACGGTCTCTCTATCCATGCCGGTAACGGCGAGTGGATCTGGCGTCCGCTGAATAACCCGAAACACCTCGCGGTGAGCAGCTTCGCGATGGAAAATCCGCAGGGCTTTGGTCTGCTGCAGCGTGGCCGTCAGTTCTCTCGCTTTGAAGACCTTGATGACCGTTACGATCAGCGTCCAAGCGCCTGGGTAACCCCGAAAGGTGACTGGGGTAAAGGGAAAGTCGAGCTGGTTGAAATTCCAACCAACGACGAAACCAACGATAACATCGTCGCTTACTGGACCCCGGACCAGCTTCCGGAAGCCGGTAAAGAGATGAACTTCAAATACGCCATCACCTTTAGCCGTGACGAAGACAAACTGCATGCGCCGGATAACGCGTATGTGATGCAGACTCGCCGTTCAACGGGTGATGTGAAGCAGTCAAACCTGATCCGTCAGCCTGACGGTACCGTGGCTTTCATCGTGGACTTCGCGGGCCAGGACATGAAAAAACTGTCCCCGGATACCGCCGTGACTGCGCAGGCGAGCATCGGTGATAACGGTGAGATCGTTGAAAATGCCGTACGTTACAACCCGGTAACGAAAGGGTGGCGTTTGACCCTGCGCGTGAAAGTGAAAGATCCGAAACAGACCACTGAAATGCGCGCCGCGCTGGTCAGCAACGATCAGCCGCTGAGTGAAACCTGGAGCTATCAGCTACCTGCCAATGAATAATACATCTGAATATATTGATGCCATGCCGCTGACGGACATTGAAAAAGCGGCACTGCCTAAAAGCGACATCCGTGCGGTACACACCGCGCTGGATGGCGATCATCGTCAGTTTACACGTGATGATGATACGCCGCTGGGGTCAGTAAAGGCGCGTCTGGAGCAGGCCTGGCCAGACTCGCTGGCAGAAGGACAGCTGATTAAAGACGACGAAGGGCGTGCCCAGCTTCAGGCGATGCCGAAAGCCACGCGTTCTTCTATGTTCCCCGATCCATGGCGCACCAACCCGGTGGGTCGCTTCTGGGATCGCCTGCGCGGACGTGACGTCACGCCGCGCTATCTGTCGCGTCTGACCAAAGAAGAGCAGGCCTCAGAGCAGAAGTGGCGTACTGTCGGAACGATCCGTCGCTACACGCTGTTACTGCTGACGCTGGCGCAGACGGTGGTGGCAACCTGGTACATGAAGACCATTCTGCCGTATCAGGGCTGGGCGCTGATCAACCCGGCTGACATGGTAGGCCAGGATATCTGGGTCTCCTTCATGCAGCTGCTGCCGTATATTCTGCAAAGCGGCATTCTGCTGTTGTTTGCCGTTCTCTTCTGCTGGGTCTCGGCGGGTTTCTGGACCGCGCTGATGGGCTTCCTGCAGCTGCTGATGGGGCGTGATAAATACAGTATTTCAGCGTCAACGGTCGGGGATGAGCCCCTCAATCCTGAGCACCGTACTGCGCTGATTATGCCTATCTGTAACGAAGACGTTGACCGCGTGTTTGCGGGGCTGCGTGCAACCTGGGAGTCTGTTAAGGCGACCGGTAACGCAGAGCATTTTGACGTTTACATCCTGAGCGACAGCTACAACCCGGATATCTGCGTAGCAGAACAAAAAGCCTGGATGGAGCTGATTGCGGAAGTGCAGGGCGAAGGGCAGATCTTCTATCGTCGTCGCCGCCGCCGTGTGAAGCGTAAAAGCGGTAACATTGATGACTTCTGCCGTCGCTGGGGTAATCAGTACAGCTACATGGTGGTATTGGATGCCGACTCCGTGATGAGCGGTGACTGTCTGAGCGGTCTGGTCCGCCTGATGGAAGCCAACCCGAACGCCGGTATCATTCAGTCCTCGCCGAAAGCGTCCGGAATGGACACGCTTTACGCACGTTGCCAGCAGTTTGCGACCCGTGTGTACGGCCCGCTGTTTACGGCTGGTCTGCACTTCTGGCAGTTGGGTGAATCCCACTACTGGGGCCACAATGCGATTATCCGCGTGAAGCCGTTCATTGAGCACTGCGCACTTGCGCCGCTGCCGGGTGAAGGGTCTTTTGCCGGGTCGATTCTGTCGCATGACTTCGTGGAAGCAGCGCTGATGCGCCGCGCAGGGTGGGGCGTCTGGATTGCCTACGACCTGCCAGGCTCATACGAAGAACTGCCGCCGAACCTGCTGGATGAGCTCAAACGTGACCGTCGCTGGTGCCACGGTAACCTGATGAACTTCCGCCTGTTCCTGGTGAAAGGGATGCACCCGGTTCACCGTGCGGTATTCCTGACCGGCGTGATGTCCTATCTCTCTGCACCGCTGTGGTTTATGTTCCTGGCGCTGTCGACTGCCTTACAGGTGGTTCATGCCCTGACGGAGCCACAATACTTCCTGCAACCGCGCCAGCTGTTCCCGGTGTGGCCGCAGTGGCGTCCGGAGCTGGCGATTGCGCTGTTTGCGTCGACGATGGTGCTGCTGTTCCTGCCTAAGCTGCTCAGTATCATCCTGATCTGGTGCAAAGGCTCGAAAGAGTACGGCGGTTTCTGCCGCGTGACGCTCTCGCTGCTGCTGGAAGTGCTGTTCTCCGTGCTGCTGGCTCCGGTACGCATGCTGTTCCATACCGTATTTGTGGTCAGCGCGTTCCTGGGCTGGGAAGTGGTCTGGAATTCACCGCAGCGTGATGACGACTCCACCCCGTGGAGCGAAGCCTTCATGCGTCACGGTTCGCAGCTGCTGCTCGGTCTGGTGTGGGCTGCGGGGATGGCGTGGCTGGATCTGCGCTTCCTGTTCTGGCTGGCGCCGATTGTCTTCTCGCTGATCCTGTCGCCGTTTGTGTCCGTGATCTCCAGCCGTTCAACGGTGGGGCTGCGTACCAAACGCTGGAAGCTGTTCCTGATCCCGGAAGAGTATTCCCCGCCGCAGGTGCTGGTGGATACCGACAAGTACCTGGAGCAGAACCGCAGCCGTTCGCTGGATGATGGCTTTATGCACGCGGTGTTTAACCCGTCATTCAACGCCCTGGCGATGGCAATGGCGACCGCGCGTCACCGCGCCAGCCAGGTGCTGGAGATCGCCCGCGATCGCCACGTTGAGCAGGCGCTGAACGAGACGCCGGAAAAACTCAATCGCGACCGCCGTTTGGTGCTGCTGAGCGACCCGGTCACCATGGCGAGGCTTCACTATCGCGTGTGGTCTGCTCCGGAGAAATACTCTTCGTGGGTGGGCTACTACAAAGAGCTGAAGCTGAATCCGCTGGCGCTGAAGGCGAAGTAAGCTGCTAAGTAGGGCGGGTAAGCGAAGCGCACCCGCCAGATAAAATACCGGCTGCGAGGCCGGTATTTTTTTAGAGGTAATGAATGAAAATAATTGTCGTGGTGTTGATGACATGCCTGCTCAGCGGTTGCGGCAGCATTATCAGCCGCACTATTCCGGGACAAGGTCACGGGAATCAGTATTATCCCGGCGTCAAATGGGACGTACGAGATTCCTCCTGGCGCTACCTGACCGTGCTCGATCTGCCGTTTTCGCTGATCTTCGACACGCTTTTGCTGCCCATCGACGCCAGCCATGGGCCTTACGAGTAATGAGAGCTTAACGTTCGTCCCACTCATCGGCTGCGGTCTGGCCCTCTTCGGTATCCAGCGGCGGTTCGAGTTGAAATTCGCCCTCATCCCATTCATGCAGGGTATTTTCTTCAAGCCATTCCTGGCGTAATTCAATTTCGTCGTAATCGCCGTCAAAGACGGCCTGAGCACCTTCACCGCTCAATATCGGCAAACATTCTCCCTCTTCACCGTCATCGGCAAAAAATTCGGCCTGCCACATAATATCGCCGTCCTGCAGGACATACTTTTGGATATTGAGTTGTTGCACGTCAGCATCTTCTTCCTCAATGCCGGGATTATCGGCGAGGAATTCTTCACGAGCGGCATCAATAGCTTCTTCCAGCGTGGCGTACATGGTCATCGGTGTCTCCCTGTTTTTCATGAAGGTATTCAGGGAAAGAATAGCTGATTCTCTGATTTTGCAAGTATGAATGCGAAAATAAGCCGTCAGGCATTTGTCTTATTCAGTTCAGAACGCATCGTCCGGGATAAACTGAACCAGGAGTAAATGGCGTTAAACAGCACGACACCGGCCGTGACGATAAAAACGGCGCGAAAGCCAAAGCTGGCGGAAATTCCCGCCCCGACAAGCGGCCCGGTGACGTTGCCGATGTCACGAAACGACTGGTTATAGCTAAAAATACGTCCGGCGATTTGGTTCGTTGAGTTGTAGACCAGCAGGGTCTGTACGGCAGGTAATAACGCACCGTCTGCCGCGCCGAGCAAAAAGCGCAGCAGGCCGAGTTGCCAGGGAGACTGCACCATCGCCATCGGGATGAGTAACAGAACGGAAATCACCAGGGCACAAATCAGGATCTTTTCGGGCCCAACACGGTCGCCGAGTTTTCCCAGCCTTGGCGCGCTGAGCAGTGCCGCCACGCCAGGTACTGATGCGATCAGCCCGCTGATAAAGGCAATGTTGCTGACGTTTCCCGCCAGATCGCGCACGTACAGCGTTAAAATCGGGGCGATCGACCCGGTTGCCACCTGAATAATCATGGTCGTCACGAACAGGCTCAACACCAGTTTGGGGTTTTTCAGCGAGGTAAGAACATCCCGGGCATGAAGCATCTCTTTTTTGGTGACCGGCGTGAATTTTTCACGGATACAGAGCAAGGTGACGACAAAGCAGAGGAACAGCACGCTGGCGGTGATGAAAAAGACGGGCCGCAGACCGTAGCTATCCGCCAGTAAGCCACCCGCCAGAGGTCCAAGCAGCGCACCGCTGACGCCACCCGTTGAGAGCGTACCGAGAGCCCAGCCGCTTTTATGGCGTGGAATTTGTGTGGCAATCAGGGCGTTGGCATTGGGAATGAATCCGCCCAGGAGGCCAAGCAGTGCGCGCAGCACCAGAAACTGCCAGACGTTTTGCGCCACGCCCATCAGCGCCATAATAATAGCCATCCCCAGCGCTGAACGTAGCAGCATAATTTTTCGCCCCTTGCGGTCGGCAAGGCCGCCCCAGAATGGCGAAGCGATAGCGGAAAACAGAAAGGTGATGCTAAACACCAGACCTGACCACATATTGAGCGCGCTGTGGCCCGTAACGCCAAGCTGTTCAACGTAGAGAGGCAGGAAAGGCATGACCAGGCTGAACGCCGCGCCCGTCAGAAAGCAGCCGAGCCAGGCAACCGCGAGGTTACGTTTCCAGTTTATGGGAGCATCTGAGGGTGACATAACTCTCCGCAAATTAAGATACAGTGCGCCGGGAAGGGGAAGTAATAAGCGTGCTAATTATGCGCCTGGGTCAGGATTGCCGCAATGAGGGGGAGCTTTTAAAGCTAAAACAGCATGCGGCCCGGAGGCCGCATGACAATCAGTATCGGGAGGGAACGCCTTGCGGGCGTGTTTTAAAGCGGCGATGGAGCCACATGTACTGCTCTGGTGCCATCATGATGCATTTTTCCACAATATCGTTCATCCAGCGCGCGGTGGTTTCTGCGTCGTCCAGAGGAGGCGTGAGTTCTGGCTCAAGCATGATGAGCTGATAGCCTGAACCATCCGGCTTGCGGCGTGGGACAAAGGGAACAATTGCCGCTTTAGACATTCGGGCGAGCATCCAGGTCCCCGTGGTGGTCGCCGCTTCTTCGACGGCAAAAAACGGCACAAACACGCTGGATTGCGGGCCGTAATCGTGATCGGGAGCGTACCAGACCACCTCACCGGATTTGAGTGCGCGGATCATGCCCTTCAGATCTTTACGGTCAATCATGCTTTTGTTAGAGCGCATGCGGCCATTGGTCTGGATGAGATCGATGACCGGATTGTCATTCGGCCGATATACGCCAATACCAGGCGCCTGCATGCCAAACATACGCGCGCCAATTTCAAGCGTCAGGAAATGGACGCCAATCAACAGTACGCCGGTCTGATTAGCCTGCAATGTGTGCACGGGCTCCATACCTGTTCCGGCAACCTCCGTCCAGCGGGCCATTCTTTTGTCCGACCAGAACCATGCAATGCCTGTTTCCATCAGCCCCATGCCAACGGATTCGAAATTTTTAACCACCATATCGTGACGCTCTGTCTCACTCATCTGCGGAAAACAGAGTTCGAGGTTACGGTAAGCAATCCTGACGCGGCGTTTCATGAATTTCCGGGCAACGTGGCCGATCCCTTTACCGAGGCGGAAAATAACCGGGTAAGGAAGTTGTACGATAAGCCACAACAAGCCAATGCCAATCCAGGTCAACCAATAGCGGGGATGCAAAAGGGCGGCAGTAAATTTCGGTAACTGGGTCATGTCTGTCCTGTGTTCTTACGTCCTGAATGGCTATTCTCGCATTTTTTAGTACGTAGCCAAAATGTCTGTCATCGAAACGTGCACGAATCCAGCAATTGTTAATCCTGGTAAATCAGGTAGGCTGAAATGTAGCGTAAATTGTGTGGATGTAAATTAGCTTTGTTTGCTATATGATGCCGACCGATTTTAATTCTCTAACGAATGCAGGACTTGTACACCATGCCAGTGTTACACAACCGCGTATCGAATGAGATGTTGAAAGCGCGTATGTTGGCTGAAACCGAACCGCGCACGACCATCTCATTCTACAAATATTTCACTATTAACGACCCACAAGCGACCCGCGATGAACTCTATCAGGCATTGACTGCGCTCAATGTCTTCGGGCGCGTCTATCTGGCGCGTGAGGGCATCAATGCGCAGATCAGCGTGCCGGAAAGTCAGGTGAACGCCTTCCGTGATTTTCTTTACGGCTTCGATCCGGCGCTTAATGGCTTACGCCTGAACATTGCGCTGGATGATGACGGGAAATCGTTCTGGGTTCTGCGCATGAAAGTGCGTGAGCGTATCGTGGCTGACGGTATTGACGATCCCAGCTTTAATGCGGGTGACGTCGGGGAATACCTGAAGGCTGCTGAAGTGAACGCCATGCTTGACGATCCTGATGCGGTCTTTATCGATATGCGCAACCACTATGAGTATGAAGTGGGCCATTTCGAGAACGCGATGGAAATTCCGGCTGATACCTTCCGCGAGCAACTGCCAAAAGCGGTTGAGATGATGCAGGAACATAAAGACAAAAAGATCGTGATGTACTGCACCGGCGGTATCCGCTGTGAGAAAGCCAGTGCGTGGATGAAGCACAACGGTTTCAACAAGGTCTGGCACATTGAAGGCGGCATCATTGAGTATGCTCGCCGCGCGCGTGAGCAGGGTCTGCCGGTGCGCTTTATCGGCAAAAACTTTGTCTTTGACGAGCGCATGGGGGAGCGTATTTCCGACGACGTGATCGCCCACTGCCACCAGTGCGGAACGCCTTGCGATACGCATACCAACTGCAAAAACGACGGTTGCCACCTGCTGTTTATTCAGTGTCCAGCCTGCGCTGAGAAATTTAACGGCTGCTGTAGTGAGCTGTGCAGTGAAGAGAGCGTGTTGCCGGAAGAAGAGCAGCGTCGCCGTCGCGCAGGTCGCGAAAACGGGAACAAGATTTTTAATAAATCCCGCGGACGTCTGAATACCAAACTGGGTATTCCCGACCCTGAGTAATGTTTATGCCCGACGGAAAATACCGCCGGGCATATTTTTATCCCTTCTGCTGAACACCTTCCACGGAAATAATCAGTTCAACATCCTGAGATGCTGGGCCTAAATCCGTGGTGATGTTAAAGTCTTTCAGGTGAATTTTACCTGCAGCTTCAAAGCCTGCACGTTTCCCGCCCCACGGATCATCACCCTGACCAAGCAATTTCGCATTAAGAGTGACGGGTTTCGTTACGCCATTAAGCGTCAGGTTGCCGGTAATATCCAACTTGTCACCGTCCTTTTTCACGCCGGTAGAGGCGAATGTCGCCTGCGGGAATTTCGATACGTTCAGAAATTCTGCACTGCGTAAATGTTTATCACGCTCGGCGTGGTTAGTATCCACGCTATTGGTATTAATAGTGACGTTGACTTTATCCGCTGCCGGATTTTTCTCGTCAAAAGTAAAGGTGCCATCAAAATCGTTAAAGGTGCCATATAGCCAGCTATAGCCAAGATGCTGAATACGGAAATTGACGAAGGCATGTTGGCCCTCTTTATCAATTTTATAATCAGCCGCAACAGCAGAACCGGTGGTGAATAACAGTGAACCTAAGGCGATACCCAGCAGGTGTTTTTTCATTTTATGCTCCAGAGTCAGAAGACGAACGGCCAAGCATGCGCTTCAGCGTGTCGTCTTTATCGATAACGTGATGTTTGAGGGCCGCGAGCCCGTGAAGAACAGAAAGAATAACCACGCTCCAGGCCAGCCACAGATGGACTACGCCAGCCGTATCCGCCTGGACGCCAGCATCGCTGAGCGTAGCGGGAACGTCAAAAAGACCAAAGACGCTGATCGGCTTACCATCCGCTGTTGAAATAAGGTATCCGCTAATCAGAATGGCGAAAAGCAGGGCGTAGAGAGCAATATGGGCCGCGACAGCGCTCACGCGCGTGAATTTACCGTGGGTTTTCGGCGCGGGTGGCGGCGGGGAAATATGTCGCCAGACTACGCGGACAACCAGACCCATCATCAACAGGACACCTATGCTTTTATGCAGTTCCGGTGCCTGGTGATACCAGCCGTCATAATAGCTTAACGTGACCATCCAGAGCCCAAGCCCGAACATAGCATACACCGCAAGCGCGAATATCCAGTGCAAACCTATGGATATTATTCCGTAGCGATGGGGGGTATTACGCAATTGCATAGGAGATACCGATCAAAATCATTCGAGCAATAAAAATGAACGGGAATAGAGGATATTGCAACTGAAATAAGTAGATAACCTTTTTAATTTAATTTATTTCAGCGTATTTGAAGGTGTTGCGCAGATGTATTTCAAAAGCTTCGAGCAATAAAGCTCAGGCGGAATCAGTGGATGCGTTAAAAAATAATTAACCTCAAGAAGTGTCAATAAACGTCAGCGTTTCTTTTCAATAAAATACAATGTAAATAACATCAATGATTGCCAGCAGCGCCCACAACAACAGATAGAGCATAAAATGCTCGCGAATATTATTGACGAGTAAATCGACGATCCTGCGCATCATTTTTCCTCAGATAAAAGAGGCTCCGGAGGGCCGGAGCCTGGCGGGTATTATCCGTTAAAACGTGAGAGCGAGAAGGGCTGCAGATCAAATGGCGGCGTAATACCCTGAGCAAACTGCGCGGCAATTTCGCCAAGCACGGAGGCGAACTTGAAACCGTGGCCGCTGAGCCCGGTAATGAGCAGCGTGTTGTCATGCCCCGGCAGGGTATCAATGATGAAATCTTCATCAGGCGTATTGTCATAGGTGCAAGCCGCGCCGTAGAGCAAGCCGCCAACGCCCGGCAGGATAGTGCGCAGGAACATGAACGCTTCTGAACCATCCTGAGGGTATGCGCCATAGGGTTTGCGCTCCTCAGGCGTGGAGATAATTTGTCCGCCGTTGTGTTTGCCAATCTTAAGCGCGTCTTTCTCTGACGGGAAGCCGTAGAACTGATCGCCGTTCGGTAACTCGCCGGTGAATGCCGGGAATTTATTCTGCGTGCTGTAACGCCCGTCTGACTGGAACCAGGAGAAGACTTTGCGCACGGGCTGAATGGGCAGATCCGGGAGCAGTTTTGTTACCCAGGTTCCGGCGCTAATTAGCAGCCGAGACGCAAAATAGTCTCCGTCAGCGGTGGTGACGGTGACACCGTCAGCATGATGGGTAATGCCGCTTACAGGACAGTTGAATAACTGGGCACAGCCGGCTTTTGCCGCCAAATCAATCCAGGTCTTAATGGCCGCTTCACAATGCAGTACGCCCGAGTTGGCTTCAAACAGCCCGATGTAATCATCCGGAACGGCGATCTCCGGCCAGCGTTGCATAATGTCGTTCGCATCCAGACGTTCAACATCAAGATTAAATTCCTTCGCGCTTTGTTCCACGTTCGCAAGAAATGCAGAACTGGCCGGGCCAAGGTTGATAATCCCCGTGCGGTCAAAAATGCGTTCTTCGGTCAGCGTTGCCAGTTCATCCCACAGCGTCTGGGCACGTAAGACCAGAGGGACATAACGCTCTCCTTCACCATAGGCGTGGCGAATAAGACGGGTATCACCGTGATGGCTACCTTCCGCGTGCGGAGGAAGATGGGCATCAATCATCAGAACCTTCAGACCGGCCTGCGTTGCGTAATAACCGGCAGCAGAACCTACGGAACCGCTGCCAATAATGATTAAGTCGTATCTCATATGCATCTCGTTAACTCACGCTTTGTTAGCAGAGTAATTAACTATGCGGGCTGATACAAGGGAGAAATAAATAAGGCACCACGTGGGTGCCTGTTGAGTGAAAAATGGGCATTGTACTAATGCCGTTTATACTCATTTTCCTGATAGTCGCCAGATTCTATTTTTGCGATACCTGCTTCTAAAATAGAAATAAACTGACGGGCGACGTCTGTTGTAAGCCACAGCGTCTGTCCAACTTCCGCTTCGTCACGGTTGAGTTGATTTGGGGTCTGGTAGTGCAAACGCAGCATCAGCGCATCGTAGCTATCTACGGTACTGATATCCCAGCCGACAAGCGGGTGGGTCTGGATGACTTCACTATTCTTTTCCATTATAACCCCCTAAATGCGTGTTAGAAGACAACGGCTTTGAGGTTCAATGCATGTTTTTCTGAAAGCATCTTCAGTATACAAGTAATAAGGGTTCCGAAGAGAAAAATAAACAGCTGGCAACACATTTTTCTGCGTTTTAGGATTCTTCGAACAATAAAACACCGTCTTGTTCACGATTTTCTAAGAAGATGCTGAAATAATTTGAACTTATCCAGGATAAAAAACAAAAAAAGCCGGGGCGACCCGGCAAAACAAAACAATGAGGGAGCAAGGTTAATCCGTTATGAACCAGTCATCGGCGCTTTCCCACGTTTCCTGCAGGATTTCGCGGATACGATCTTTGTCTTCTTTTGCACCGCCGATGACGGAGAGGTTGTTTGCGGCCGCGTAACGTACCGTTACGGCGCCATCATTTTCAGGAAAGGTGCTGTGAATACGACGGGATAACTCGCCCGCCAGCGCATCAAGTGCGCCAGCAGGCAGAACGGTTGTTTTGGCAATGGTGACTTCAATACGCATAAATGCCCCCTGTGTAATATACTGTTTATATATACAGGTATATTATGAGTTTGACAACAAGAGGCGTTGATTTTTTAACGTTTTACCGTCCAGTGTACGGTTTCACCGGCCAGGAACGGGATCAGCGTGTCATCCGTCAACGGAATCGCGTCGTCCACCTGGCTGGCTTTGCGCTCCAGCTCGATGAAGCTCTCATTGACCGGCAGACCATAGAAGCGTGGGCCGTTGAGGGAGCAGAACGCTTCAAAATGTTCCAGCGCATTCATCTCTTCAAACACGGTGGCATAGCTCGCCAGCGCAGTCGGAGCGTTGAAGCAACCAGCGCAGCCGCAGCTGGCCTCTTTACGATGACGCGCGTGCGGGGCGGAGTCGGTACCCAGGAACGCGCGGGAGAAACCGCTCGCAACCAGTTCGCGCAGGGCTTGCTGGTGGATATTGCGTTTGAGGATCGGCAGGCAATAGAGGTGAGGGCGCACGCCGCCAACCAGCATGTGGTTACGGTTAAACATCAGGTGCTGAGGCGTGATGGTGGCGGCGATAAGATCGTTGCCATCGCGAACATATTCCGCGGCGTCTTTAGTGGTGATGTGTTCAAACACCACTTTGAGGGCAGGCAGACGCTGGCGCAGCGGTTCCATTACCGTTTCGATAAACCGGGCTTCACGGTCGAAGATATCAATCTCGGCGTGCGTCACTTCCCCGTGTACCAGCAGCGGCATGCCCAGTTTTTGCATCCGTTCCAGAACGGGCATGATGGCATCAATGCTGGTCACACCGTGGCTGGAGTTGGTGGTGGCATTGGCCGGGTAGAGTTTCGCCGCGGTGAAGACGCCTTCGTTAAACCCACGTTCCACTTCGTTCGGGTCGAGTGAATCGGTCAGGTAGCAGGTCATCAGCGGGGTGAAATCATGCCCCGCCGGAACGGCGTCAAGAATACGCTGGCGGTAAGCCATCGCGGCATCGACGGTCGTGACTGGCGGAACCAGGTTAGGCATAACAATCGCGCGGCCATAAATTTCGCTGGTGTAGGGCACGACGGTTTTCAGCATATCGCCATCGCGCAGATGGATATGCCAGTCGTCAGGGCGGCGGATTTTTAGAACCTGGGGTTGTGCAGTCATGGAAGCTCCGGCTTGTCAGGAATCAGTCATAAGGATGGCTGTTTTTGCCGGACACAAATCATAAGCGGAAACGTTTTCGTTTGCACACTTTTCTGCGAAAAAAAAGGGCGCTTCCGCGCCCTTCAGGTTAATCGGTGAAAGGAATAATGATTTCTCCCGGTTTCACCTCTATCCCTTTTGCATACTTTTTCGCGAGCGCTTCACCCTTGCTCTTGTCTTCGCTCAAGACATAGGCGGGTTGCTGGTTGAAGTAATTACGCAGCGACTGATTCAGATAAGGCATCAGAGTTTGCAGTACCGGCTTCATTTTGTCCGGCGTGACGACCGCATCGACGATCTCCATTTCCTGCAGGAAAATGGCCCCTTTCTCTTTGTTGAAGACCGGCAGCGCCTTGAGCTTCAGCTTAATATCGGCTTTCTGGTTGCCGAATAATGAGGTCATATCCAGCGTGGCGTCACCGGAAAGGGTGACTTTGTTCGGCTCTTCGCGACCAATCTGGCTGGCGAGATTGCTGAGGACGATATGGGCATCGGCAAGGCCCGGGACGCCGATGTCTTTGGCAAAGTTATTATGTTTTTCCAGCGCCTGATTAATTTCCTGCTCACTGACGGTGTACTGCGTAAGCTGGTTACAGCCTGCCAGCAGGCCACTCACAATTAACGCAGCGGCAATGACAATCTTCTTCATAGTGTTCCTCAACGAAAAATCGGCGCATCTGTCCTGATACGCCAGTATGTCAGTGTGAATAAGGAGAAACCAGCAGAAAAAACTGAGAATTGAGGCGGGATAGGATGCCCGCCAGAAAGAAGAACTAGGCGCCGGGTTCGAGCATGCCGCTCGCGCTGCGCTTCTGGCTGAATTGCCACCACAGGGCCAGCAGGGTCATAAAGCCCACCACACCGAGCATCATCCACGGCAGTTCCGGCTGGCTCAGCGCTTTACCAGCGTCGAACAGCCAGCCGCCTCCGGCATAGCCCAGCGCGCCGCCAAGGGCGAGCCCAAGTCGACTGAACCCCATATAGCTGCCACGCGCGCGCGCATCGGCCAGTGAGGCACTCAGCGTTTCACGCGCGGGTTCGGCAACGATCGATCCGATGTAGAAGGTGCAAATCAGCATGAACAGCTGCTGCAGCGAATTCACGAGCCCGATGGGCATCATGCTCAGCGTCATCAGCAGAAGCCCTGCCATCAGGCGATGCTCCAGACGAAAGCGGCGCTCGCTCCAGCGGGCTATCGGGTAAAGGAGCGTCAGTGACAGGCAGGCCTCAATGGCATACATCCACTTCACGGCGGCAGGGGTTCCTGCAATGTCGTTAACCATGATCGGCAGCATCAGCATGACCTGCACCGCCAGCATGTAGTACCCCGTCAGGGTGAGCACATAGGTGACAAAGCGTTTGTCGCGCAAAACGCGGCCCAGGCCTTCTCGCACCGGTGCTTTCACCGTCGACAGTTTCCACGCGGGCAGGAACAGGCCATTGAACAAGGCGCAGAGAATAAACAACACCGCACCAGTCGCACAGACCAGACGGAAATCATACTGCAGGAGCCAGCTGCCCAGCAGTGCGCCAATCACCGCGCCAGCGCTATCCTGCATCATCAGAATTGAGAAGAAGCGTCCCCGGTGCTGCGGGCGGATCAGCTTCACCACCAGCGCGGTGCGAGGCGGATCGAACAGGGTGCCGCCAATCCCGGAGAGGAAGCAGGAGAACCACAGCAGCCAGGGCTCGTGGGCGATTGCCATCGTGGCAAAGCCTGCCGCGCGTAACAGCATGCCGGTAACGATCATCGGTTTAGCGCCGAAGCGGTCAGCAATGGCCCCGCCAAAGACGCCCAGACCCTGCTGGACAAACTGGCGCAACCCCAGTGCAATGCCAACCATTAATGCCGCCCAGCCCATCTGATCGACAAAGCGGATCGAAATAAGCGGAAAAACGACAAAAAAGCCGAGCACGACCAGCATGTTATCGACGAGCAGGAAATATTTACCCAGGCTCCTGGCCTGTGATACGCGGGACATTTTCCCTCCAGGGAAAATAAGACGGTGAGCACGCTAACATTCTGCGGTGTCGCCGCGTTTTTTCCCACCCCCGGGTGTGACAATATTTTTTTATCAAAAGGGTGCTTTGATAGAGAGTTCTCATCGAAAAATGTGAAAAGAGGTCAAAATGGTATGTCACTGTTTTCACAGACGGCGCAGGCGCAGGTATAGTAAAGCTAATCGATAGAACAGAAGTGACGGGAAGGAGTGGTATCGATGTTTGGCTATCGCAGCAATGTGCCAAAAGTGCGTCTGACAACGGACAGGCTCGTCGTTCGTCTGGTGCATGAGCGTGATGCCTGGCGTCTGGCGGATTATTACGCCGAGAATCGCCAGTTTTTAAAGCCCTGGGAACCCGTTCGGGATGAGAGCCATTGTTACCCCTCCGGCTGGCAGGCGCGTCTCAGTATGATCGCGGAATTTCACAAACAGGGCAGCGCGTTTTATTTCGCGCTGCTGGATCCGGAAGAAAAAGAGATTATCGGCATCGCCAATTTTTCTAACGTGGTGCGCGGATCGTTCCACGCCTGTTATCTCGGCTACTCTATCGGTCAGAAATGGCAGGGGCAGGGGCTGATGTTTGAGGCGTTAACGGCGGCAATCCGCTACATGCAACGTACGCAACATATTCACCGTATTATGGCGAACTACATGCCGCATAATCAGCGCAGCGGGGATTTGCTGGCGCGCTTAGGCTTTGAGAAAGAGGGCTACGCCAAAGACTATCTGCTTATCGATGGCGAATGGCGCGATCATGTCCTCACCGCATTAACCACCCCGGACTGGACTGCAGGTCGTTAAGGAGAAAAGATGAAATATCAGTTAAGCGGTGCAGAAGCGCGCGTTGTCGGCAGCCTGCTGGAAAAACAGGTCACCACGCCGGAACAGTATCCGCTTTCGGTCAACGCCGTGACGATGGCCTGCAACCAAAAAACCAACCGTGAGCCGGTGATGAACCTCAGCGAGCATGATGTTCAGGACGTGCTGGATGCGCTGGTCAAACGCCACTACCTGCGCACCGTCAGCGGCTTCGGTAACCGCGTCACTAAGTATGAGCAGCGCTTTTGTAACTCCGAATTTGGCGACCTGAAGCTGAGCAGCGCGGAAGTGGCGGTCATCACCACGCTGTTGCTGCGGGGGGCGCAGACGCCAGGGGAACTGCGGACGCGCGCTTCCCGTATGCATGAGTTCAGCGATATGCAGGAGGTCGAACAGACGCTTGAAGGGCTGGCGGCTCGTGAGGATGGCCCTTACGTGGTGCGTCTGGCGCGCGAGCCGGGAAAACGCGAAAGCCGCTATATGCATCTGTTCAGCGGTGACGTTGACGACGCAAGCGCGACGGCTGACTCGGATCTTCCTGAACGCAATGACAGCCTTGCCGCGCGCGTAGAGGCGCTGGAAGACGAGGTCGCCGGGCTAAAACAACGTCTGGATGCGTTGCTGGCACATCTGGGAGACTAACAGTGAAAAAATTACGCATTGGCGTGGTCGGTCTGGGCGGTATCGCGCAAAAAGCGTGGCTACCGGTTTTGGGCGCAGCATCTGACTGGACGCTGCAGGGGGCCTGGTCGCCCACGCGCGAGAAGGCCGAACGCATCTGTGAAACCTGGCGCATTCCGTATGCCAGCTCGCTTCAGGCGTTAGCCCGCGAGTGCGATGCGGTATTTGTGCATACCTCAACGGCAACGCACTATCAGGTGGTGAGCGAGCTGCTCAACGCGGGTGTCCACGTCTGCGTGGATAAGCCGCTGGCAGAAAATGTTCAGGATGCCGAACGGCTGATTGAGCTTGCCGCGCGCAAAAAGCTGACGCTGATGGTGGGCTTCAACCGCCGCTTCGCACCGCTTTATCAGCAGCTTAAGGCGCAGTCGGGCACGCTTGCCTCGCTGCGGATGGATAAGCACCGTACCGACAGCGTCGGGCCGAACGATCTGCGCTTCACCCTGCTGGATGATTATCTTCACGTTGTGGATACGGCGTTATGGCTGACGGACGGCAATGCACAGCTGAAAAGCGGCACGCTGCTGACAAACGATCAGGGGCAGATGGTCTATGCGGAACACCACTTTGCCGTTGAGCATCTTCAGGTGACCACCAGCATGCACCGTCGGGCCGGTAGCCAGCGTGAATCCGTGCAGGCGGTGACCGACGGCGCGCTGGTCGACATTACGGACATGCGTGAGTGGCGAGAAGAGAAGGGCAACGGCGTGGTGACGCTGCCTGTTCCCGGCTGGCAGAGCACGCTGGAGCAGCGCGGTTTTGCCGGGTGTGCTCGTCACTTTATCACCTGCGTACAAAATCAGACGGTTCCTGAAACCTCCGGCGAGCAGGCGATTCTGGCGCAGCGCATTGTAGAAAGGCTCTGGCGCGACGCCATGAGTGAATAACTCGCTGTAACATCTGCGGATAGTAATTCGTTGAAATCCGGTTAGACTAAGCGCCGCTTGTTGGCTTTGCCGGGTGGCGCTTACGCTTACCCGGTCTACAAATCCGTATGGTTCTGGAAATTCACGTTAATGAACTTATTAAAATCGCTGGCGGCCGTCAGCTCGATGACCATGTTTTCCCGCGTGCTCGGCTTTGCGCGCGACGCCATTGTGGCAAGGGTATTTGGTGCAGGGATGGCCACGGACGCCTTTTTCGTCGCGTTCAAATTGCCGAACTTACTACGCCGTATTTTTGCGGAAGGCGCGTTTTCCCAGGCCTTCGTGCCGATTCTCGCAGAATATAAAAGCAAGCAGGGCGAGGACGCGACCCGCGTTTTTGTCTCTTACGTCTCGGGGTTACTGACCCTGGCGCTGGCGGTGGTGACCGTCATCGGGATGCTGGCCGCGCCCTGGGTGATTATGGTGACGGCACCGGGCTTTGCGGATACGGCGGATAAATTTGCCCTGACCTCGCAGCTTCTGCGCATTACCTTCCCCTATATTCTGCTGATCTCGCTGGCCTCGCTGGTGGGGGCGATACTCAATACCTGGAACCGCTTCTCCGTCCCGGCGTTTGCGCCGACGTTTCTTAACGTCAGCATGATCGGCTTTGCGCTGTTTGCCGCACCCCATTTCAATCCGCCGGTGCTGGCGCTGGCCTGGGCCGTGACCGTGGGCGGCGTGCTGCAGCTTGCTTACCAGCTGCCGCACCTGAAGAAAATCGGCATGCTGGTCCTGCCGCGTATCAACCTTAAAGATGCCGGTGCGATGCGGGTTATTAAGCAGATGGGGCCCGCGATCCTCGGGGTTTCCGTCAGCCAGATCTCACTCATCATCAACACCATTTTTGCCTCTTTCCTGGTGTCTGGTTCGGTCTCATGGATGTACTACGCTGACCGTCTGATGGAGTTTCCGTCCGGCGTGCTGGGCGTGGCGCTGGGGACCATCCTGCTGCCGTCGCTCTCCAAAAGCTTTGCCAGCGGCAACCACGATGAGTATTGCCGCCTGATGGACTGGGGGCTGCGTCTCTGCTTTCTGCTGGCGCTGCCGAGCGCGGTGGCGCTGGGGATTCTGGCGAAACCGCTGACGGTGTCGCTGTTCCAGTACGGTAAATTTACCGCCCATGACGCCGCCATGACCCAGCAGGCGCTTATTGCCTATTCGGTAGGGTTGATGGGGCTGATTGTCGTGAAGGTGCTGGCACCGGGATTCTATTCACGCCAGGACATCAAAACGCCGGTGAAAATCGCCATTGTGACGCTGATTATGACCCAACTGATGAACCTGGCGTTTATTGGTCCGCTGAGACACGCCGGGCTGGCGCTGTCGATTGGTCTGGCGGCCTGCCTGAATGCCGGGCTGCTGTACTGGCAGCTGCGTAAGCAGGATATTTTCACGCCGCAGCCGGGCTGGTCGCGTTTTCTTGTGCGTCTGGTGATCGCGGTGCTGGTGATGTCGGCGGCATTGCTGGGCATGCTGTATGTCATGCCGGACTGGTCAGCGGGCACCATGCCATTCCGCCTGATGCGCCTGATGGCCGTTGTAGTGGTCGGCGTGGTGGCATACTTCGCCACGCTCGCGGTGTTGGGATTCAAGGTGAAAGAGTTCACCCGCCGTACGGCATAAACGCCAAAAGGGGAGTTCACCTTATGGTGCTCCCCACTGCCTGATTTGCCGCTAAGGCGTCAAATCGAAATCTTTTTCCCGCCCGTAATGCGTGCCGTGGCCGTCTGACCATCCGCACCGTACAGCCCCGGCTCTTTATGGGGCTTTAATACTTCCAGAGCCTGCTGATTACGCACCATCTGTCCCTCAAGTAACCAACCGTTATGCTGGTTGAGATCGCGCAGATGCTGGGTTTTTTCCGTAATCGTTTGCCAGCGTTCGACAATTTCATCGTTGGCGCTGCGCTTCTGATCCTGTTCAGCGCGTCGCTGCTGCTCAAGGTAATCCAGCGTCGCCAGAAGCGAACTTTTGTCTTCAGTAATGCGTTGCAACGCGCTGCCGTTGATTTGACCCGAAGACAGGTGTTGTTGTTCAGCATCCATTACCGTTTTCAGGTCGTTCAGGACAACCGTCATCTGATCCAGTATTTCTGACAGTCGACTCATACGGTTATTTACTCTGTAAGAAACTCTGCGCTTCCTCGATCAGCGCGTCAGCGATTTTGCTGGTATCCATTTTCAGCTCGCCGTTACGAATGGCCGTTTTCAGCGCTTCAACACGTTCCATGTTGATATCGCTGCTGCCCGGCTGCATCAGTTTGGACTGCGCGTCGCTCAGGGTCACGCTGGTGCTGTTAGCCGTAGACGGTTTTTCCAGACGCGTTTTCTGCGCGGGAGCGTCATTCGTTTCGCGAGGTTGTACAGTGCTAACCGGCTTCAGGGCTGATGTACGATCAATGCTCATAGTGTTGTCCTCATCGAGGGTTCGCGGCGTTTGCGCCTGACATCATCATTAGTTGAATATTTATCGGCAGGCACCGCGAAATCTTTAAAAAGATTATAGGTTAATCAGAATATTCCCATCAGAATCGACGGTTCCGCTAACCACCTGGCCTGAAGACATTCTGACCCGGGCATTTTGCGCCACGGCGGCATTGTTTAATGCCTTACCTTCACTGTTGATACTAAAGCCGTCTCCGTTGGCAACCACCATCACCTGTTGACCCGCTTTCACCCGCCACGCTTTACGCAGCATGGAGAGCTGAATGGCCTGGCCTGGTGCCATATCGCGCAGGCTGACCGCGTCCTGTGCCTGGTTTATGTCCAGCATCGTTCGCGGCGGAAGCTGATCCAGTCGACCGCGTTTAAGCGTCACGCTGCTGGCCTGCAGTACGCTGCCGCGGGCAATGGGCGCGGCGGCAACAACATAATTGCCCGTCGCCTGAACCGCAACCTGTAAATAGCGTTTTTCGTTGGCGCAGCGCGCCAGCACGTTCACGTTACCCCACAGCTTTGTCGTGCCGGTCACGGTGAATGAGGGCTGTTCGCAGGAGGGATAGAGATTAGGCGGCGTGCGAACGGTGACGCTGACTTCATCACTAAAGCCCGCCAACTGCTGTGCAAAAAAAGTCGTCAGCTGAGCCTGTAAGTTTTCAGCCTGCGCCAGAGGGCTTAAAAGCAATAAGGTTGCCGCCAGGCCTCGTTTTATCGTCCGCATTGCACATCCCACCGTTTCCAGAATTGAGAGGATTCTACCCGCAGTGGTTTTACATCAACGCAATAAATAGCGACGCATTTTGCGCTTATTCCGTCGATAGGGGAGACGGGGTGAGATTTAAGCTGTGAACTGAAATTTTGCCATCAGCGGAGGAGACATGCTCGATAAACTCGACGCCGCGTTACGTTTTCAGCAGGAAGCGCTCAATTTACGCGCCCAGCGGCAGGAGATTTTAGCCGCCAATATTGCCAACGCCGATACCCCGGGGTATCAGGCGCGCGATATTGATTTTTCCAGTGAACTTAAAAAAGTGATGGAGCGTGGACGTGCCGAAGGAACGGGTGTCGCACTTGCACTGACATCCTCACGCCATATTCCTGCTCAGGCGATGACCGCGCCCACGACCGATTTACTTTATCGCATTCCCGACCAGCCATCGCTTGACGGCAACACCGTCGACATGGACCGGGAGCGTACGCAGTTTGCCGATAACAGCCTGCAGTACCAGACGGGTCTGACCCTACTCGGCGGACAAATTAAAGGCATGATGACCGTCCTGCAAGGGGGCAACTAATCCATGGCTTTGCTGAATATTTTTGATATCGCCGGTTCGGCGTTAACGGCACAGTCCAAGCGTCTGAACGTTGCCGCCAGTAACCTCGCTAACGCCGACAGCGTAACCGGTCCTGACGGACAGCCCTATAAAGCAAAACAGGTGGTCTTTCAGGTCGATGCTGCACCGGGTGCGGCAACAGGCGGCGTGAAAGTCTCTGACGTGGTGGAGAGCCAGGCACCTGACAAGCTGGTGTATGAACCGGGCAACCCGCTCGCCGATGCCAGTGGTTACGTGAAGATGCCTAACGTGGATGTGGTCGGTGAGATGGTGAACTCGATGTCCGCCTCGCGCAGCTATCAGGCAAACGTCGAAGTGCTCAACACCGTGAAGAGCATGATGCTCAAAACACTCACGCTCGGCCAGTAAAGGAGACACGCATGTCCATTGCCGTCAGTATGAATGACCCAACGAATACGGGGGTCAGCAGTGCCAGTACGACCTCCGGTTCCAGCTCCCTGACCGGAAGCAGTGCTAACGATCTGCAAAGCAGCTTCTTAACGCTGCTGGTGGCGCAGCTGAAGAACCAGGATCCTACCAACCCGATGCAGAACAACGAACTGACCACGCAGCTTGCGCAGATCAGTACCGTGAGCGGCATTGAGAAACTGAATACCACGCTCGGCTCCGTCTCCGGTCAAATCGACAACAGCCAGTCTTTGCAGGCAGCCAACCTGATTGGTCACGGGGTGATGATCCCGGGGACCACCATTCTGGCGGGCACCAGCACCACCGATGGCACCTCAACCACCACCACCACGCCGTTTGGCGTTGAGCTGCAGCAGGCGGCTGACAAAGTGACCGCGACGATCACCGACTCGACCGGTGCCGTGGTACGCACCATCGACATCGGTGAGTTGAAAGCAGGTGTGCATACCTTCACCTGGGATGGCAGCCTGACCGACGGCACCAAAGCGCCAAACGGTTCCTATAAGGTGGCGATCAGCGCCAGCACCGGGACCACCCAGCTGGTTGCGCAGCCGCTGCAGTTTGCACTGGTTCAGGGCGTCATCAAAAGTAGCGATGGCAACAAACTGGATTTGGGTACCTCTGGTACCACCACACTCGACGAAGTTCGGCAGATTATCTAAGCCTTTACACTTATCAGGAGTAAGTCATGGCCTTTTCTCAAGCGGTCAGCGGCCTGAATGCTGCGGCCACCAACCTGGACGTCATTGGCAACAACATCGCCAACTCCGCGACCTATGGTTTTAAATCCGGTTCGGCCTCGTTTGCCGATATGTTTGCAGGCTCTAAAGTCGGCCTGGGCGTTAAAGTCGCGGGTATCACTCAGGACTTTACCGACGGTACAACCACCAATACCGGTCGTGGTCTGGACGTTGCCATCAGCCAGAACGGTTTCTTCCGTATGGTGGATTCCAACGGCTCAGTGTTCTACAGCCGTAACGGCCAGTTTAAGCTCGACGAAAACCGTACCCTGGTGAACATGCAGGGGATGCAGTTGACCGGCTATCCGGTTGCAGGTACGCCACCAACGGTGCAGACCGGTGCGAACCCGCAGGCGATTACCATCCCTAACACCCTGATGGCCGCGAAGGCGACTACAACGGCAACCCAGCAGATCAACCTGAACTCCACGGATGATGCGCAGACTGCCGCGTTCGATGCGACTAACCCGGATACCTACAACAAAAAAGGGACCGTGACCGTATTCGATACCCAGGGTAACGCCCACAACATGTATGTCTACTACGTCAAAACAGCAGACAACAAATGGGATCTGTACACCCAGGACGGTAGCGTTGCCGGTTCTCCAGCAACCAAAGCCGCTCAAATGAGTTTCGACAGCAACGGTAACCTGGCGGGCGTGTACAACTACAACGCGGCTGGCGTGCTGAGCGCGACGCCAAACGCCACCCCGGCCATCAACATCACCACCGGTTCGGTGAGCGGCGCGACGCCTGCGACGTTCTCCCTGAGCTTCCAGAACTCCATGCAGCAGAATACCGGTGCCAACAACGTTGTCGGGACCACCCAGAACGGCTACAAGCCGGGCGATCTGGTGAGCTATCAGATTAACGACGACGGTACCGTTGTGGGTAACTACTCCAACGAACAGACGCAGGTTCTGGGGCAGATCGTGCTGGCAAACTTCGCTAACAACGAAGGCCTGAAATCTGAAGGCGACAACGTCTGGTCTGCAAGCCAGTCCTCCGGCGTTGCGCTGCTCGGCACGGCGGGTACCGGTAACTTCGGTACGCTGACCAACGGCGCGCTGGAAGCCTCTAACGTGGACCTGAGTAAAGAGCTGGTGAACATGATTGTCGCGCAACGTAACTACCAGTCGAATGCGCAGACCATCAAAACGCAGGATCAGATCCTCAACACGCTGGTTAACCTGCGTTAAGCGGCTAACAGGAACGCGCAATGGATCACGCAATATATACAGCGATGGGCGCGGCAAGCCAGACGCTCAATCAGCAGGCCGTTACCGCCAGCAACCTGGCAAACGCCTCCACGCCGGGCTTTCGCGCGCAGCTTAATGCGCTGCGTGCGGTGCCGGTCGAAGGGCTTTCATTGCCCACGCGTACGCTGGTGACGGCATCCACTCCCGGTGCCGATATGACGCCGGGCCAGATGGATTACACCTCGCGTCCGCTGGACGTTGCCCTTCAGCAGGACGGCTGGCTGGCGGTGCAAACGGCAGACGGCGGTGAAGGCTATACCCGTAACGGTAATATCCAGGTGAGCGCAACCGGGCAGTTGACCATTCAGGGTCATCCGGTGATGGGCGAAGCCGGTCCGCTCACGGTGCCGGAAGGCTCAGAGCTGACCATCGCGGCAGACGGCACCATCTCGGCGCTGAATCCGGGCGACCCGGCCAACACCGTTGCGCCCGTCGGGCGTCTGAAGCTGGTTAAAGCGGAAGGCAAAGAGGTGCAGCGCGGCGATGACGGCATGTTCCGTCTGACCCAGGCGGCACAGGCCACCCGTGGCGCTACGCTCCAGGCTGACCCGAGCATTCGCGTGATGTCCGGCGTGCTGGAAGGCAGTAACGTCAAGCCGGTTGAAGCCATGACCGACATGATCGCCAGCGCCCGCCGTTTTGAAATGCAGATGAAAATTATCAGCAGCGTGGATGAAAACGCGAGCAAGGCTAACCAACTTCTGGCTATGAGTTAACAGGACTCCTTATGATCAGTTCTTTATGGATCGCGAAAACAGGCCTGGACGCGCAGCAAACCAACATGGATGTGATTGCCAACAACCTGGCAAACGTCAGCACCAATGGTTTCAAGCGTCAGCGTGCGGTTTTCGAAGATTTGCTTTATCAAACCATTCGCCAGCCGGGTGCTCAGTCTTCTGAGCAAACGACGCTGCCGTCCGGTCTGCAGATTGGTACCGGCGTGCGTCCGGTGGCGACCGAGCGTCTGCACAGCCAGGGCAACCTGTCTCAGACCAACAACAGTAAAGATGTCGCCATCAAAGGGCAGGGTTTCTTCCAGGTGCAGCTGCCTGACGGTACCTCAGCCTACACCCGTGACGGCTCATTCCAGGTCGATCAGAACGGCCAACTGGTGACGGCGGGCGGTTTCCAGGTTCAGCCTGCAATCACCATTCCGGCGAATGCCCTGAGCATCACCATCGGGCGCGACGGTATCGTGAGCGTCACTCAGCAGGGTCAGGCCGCACCCGTTCAGGTTGGACAACTCAACCTGACCACCTTCATGAACGATACCGGTCTGGAAAGCATTGGTGAGAACCTCTACACCGAAACCCAGTCCTCCGGTACGCCAAATGAAAGTACGCCGGGACTGAACGGCGCGGGTCTGCTGTATCAGGGTTATGTTGAAACCTCGAACGTTAACGTGGCGGAAGAGCTGGTGAATATGATCCAGGTTCAGCGCGCGTATGAAATTAACAGTAAAGCAGTGTCGACGACCGACCAGATGCTGCAGAAACTGACGCAACTCTAAGGTGCAGCCCGGTGCGGTCAACGCCGCACCGACTCCCTGTTTTCGAAGATGAAGGCAATGCAAAAAAACGCGGCGTTTCGTTATCCGATACTGACTGTTCTGGCCGTCACCCTCAGCGGGTGTGCCTGGATCCCGTCTAAACCATTGGTCGAGGGTGCGACGACCGCCCAGCCTGTTCCCGGCCCCGCGCCCGTGGTGAACGGCTCCATTTTCCAGACCGCGCAGCCGATTAACTACGGCTATCAGCCGCTGTTTGAAGATCGTCGCCCGCGTAACGTTGGCGATACGCTGACCATTGTGCTGCAGGAAAACGTCAGTGCGAGCAAGAGCTCGTCGGCGAACGCCAGCCGCGATGGCAAAACCAATTTTGGCTTCGACACCGTTCCACGCTATCTGCAGGGCCTGTTCGGCAATGCGCGTGCGGATGTTGAGGCGTCTGGCGGCAATACCTTTAACGGTAAAGGTGGTGCGAACGCCAGTAACACCTTCAGCGGCACGCTGACGGTGACGGTTGACCAGGTGCTGGTTAACGGCAATTTACACGTTGTGGGTGAAAAACAGATCGCCATTAACCAGGGCACTGAGTTCATTCGCTTCTCCGGTGTGGTTAACCCTCGCACCATCAGCGGCACCAACACCGTACCGTCCACCCAGGTGGCGGATGCGCGCATTGAATACGTCGGTAACGGCTATATCAATGAAGCGCAAAATATGGGCTGGCTGCAGCGTTTCTTCCTTAACTTATCGCCGATGTAAGCGAGGTGACCCATGTTTAAAACGATCTTCGCCGTGGCGCTGGCGCTGGTGGCAACCTTCGCTCAGGCTGACCGTATTCGCGACCTGACCAGCGTTCAGGGCGTGCGCGAGAACTCGCTGATTGGCTATGGCCTGGTGGTGGGGCTGGACGGTACGGGTGACCAGACCACCCAAACGCCGTTCACCACCCAGACCCTGAACAACATGCTTTCGCAGCTTGGTATTACCGTCCCTGCCGGGACCAACATGCAGCTGAAAAACGTGGCGGCTGTGATGGTGACCGCGTCCTATCCGGCGTTTGCGCGTCAGGGGCAGACCATCGACGTGGTGGTCTCCTCCATGGGTAACGCCAAAAGCCTGCGCGGCGGCACGCTGCTGATGACGCCGCTTAAGGGTGTCGACAGCCAGGTCTATGCCCTGGCGCAGGGTAACATTCTGGTTGGCGGTGCGGGTGCCTCTGCGGGCGGGAGCAGCGTGCAGGTGAACCAGCTGAACGGCGGGCGTATCACTAACGGAGCCATCATCGAGCGCGAGCTGCCAACCCAGTTTGGCGCAGGAAATACCATCAACCTGCAGCTTAATAATGAAGACTTCACGATGGCGCAGCAAATTGCCGACACCATCAACCGCAGCCGCGGCTACGGGAGCGCCACGGCGCTGGACGCGCGTACCGTGCAGATCCGGACCTCTTCGGGTAACAGTAACCAGGTGCGTATGCTGGCGGATATCCAGAATATGGAAGTGAACGTGCCGGTGCAGGATGCCAAAGTCATCATCAACTCACGCACCGGGTCAGTGGTGATGAACCGCGAGGTGTCGCTGGACAGCTGTGCCGTGGCACAGGGTAACCTCTCCGTGACGGTGAACCGCTCCGCCAACGTCAGCCAGCCGGACACGCCATTTGGTGGCGGTCAGACGGTGGTGACACCGCAAACGCAGATTGATTTGCGCCAGAGCGGCGGCTCGCTGCAAAGCGTGCGTTCCAGCGCGAACCTGAACAGCGTGGTGCGCGCCCTGAATGCGCTGGGCGCGACGCCGATGGATCTGATGTCGATTCTGCAATCGATGCAAAGTGCAGGCTGCCTGCGCGCCAAACTGGAAATCATCTAATGCTGACCGATAGCAAACTGCTGACCGGTGCCGCCTGGGATGCCCAGTCGCTGAACGAACTGAAAACCAAAGCAGGCAAAGACCCGGCGGCGAATATCCGCCCGGTCGCCCGCCAGGTGGAAGGGATGTTCGTGCAGATGATGTTGAAAAGCATGCGTGAGACCCTGCCGAAAGACGGGATGTTCAGCAGCGATTCCACGCGGCTTTACACCAGCATGTATGACCAGCAGATTGCACAGCAGATGACCGCCGGTAAAGGGCTCGGACTGGCTGACATGATTGTCAAACAGACCGCTGCCGCACAGGGTATTCAGCCTGAGGATCAGCCGCAGCAGGTGCCGATGAAGTTCGACATCGAAACGGTGACCAGTTATCAGAACCAGGCGCTGACGCAGATGGTGCGTAAGGCCATGCCGAAGCCCGCAGAGACGCGCGACGAGCCGCTCTCCGGCGACAGTAAGGACTTCCTGGCGCAGCTTTCTCTGCCTGCGCGACTGGCCAGCGAGCAGAGCGGGGTACCGCATCACCTGATCCTGGCCCAGGCGGCCCTTGAGTCGGGCTGGGGCCAGCGTCAAATCCGTAAGGAAAACGGCGATCCGAGCTTCAACATCTTTGGCGTGAAAGCCACCTCCAGCTGGAAGGGGCCGACAACCGAGATCACCACCACCGAATACGAAAACGGCGCGGCAGTGAAGGTTAAAGCCAAATTCCGCGTTTACAGCTCCTACCTTGAAGCATTGTCAGATTACGTCGGCCTGTTAAGCCGAAACCCACGCTATACCGCCGTGACGCAGGCATCGACGCCGGAGCAGGGCGCGCAGGCATTGCAGAATGCAGGATACGCTACCGATCCGAACTATGCGCGCAAGCTCACCAGCATGATCCAGCAGCTGAAATCGATGGGTGAGAAGGTGAGTAAAGCCTATAGCACCGATATTGAAAATCTGTTCTGAAAGTTCTCAAGTCCCGGTGGAGGCTGCCGATAACCTTCATCAGGACTCGTGTCTGAAAGTATAAAAGGAACCCCCATGTCCAGTTTGATTAACAGCGCCATGAGTGGCCTCAGTGCGGCACAGGCGGCACTTAATACCGTAAGTAATAATATTTCAAGCTATAACGTGGCAGGTTACACCCGCCAGAACACCATTCTGGGCGCGGCTAACAGCACGCTGACCGGCGGTGGCTGGGTGGGGAACGGGGTTTATGTCTCCGGCGTGCAGCGTGAGTATGACGCCTTCATTACCAACCAGCTGCGCGCCGCACAGACGCAGAGCAGCGGGCTGACAACGCGCTATCAGCAGATGTCAAAGATTGACGACGTGCTCTCCGATACCACCAACTCGCTTTCGACCACGCTGCAGGATTTCTTCAAGAGCCTGCAAACGCTGGTGAGTAATGCCGAAGACCCGGCTGCGCGCCAGACGGTGATTGGCAAAGCGGATGGCCTGGTAAACCAGTTTAAAACCAACGATCAGTATCTTCGCGATCAGGATGCGCAGGTGAACACCGCGATCACCACCAGCGTGGATCAGATCAATAACTATGCTAAGCAGATAGCCAACCTTAACGATCAGATTTCCCGTCTGACCGGCGTTGGCGCGGGCGCATCGCCGAACGAACTGCTCGATCAGCGCGATCAGCTGGTGAGCGAGCTGAACAAGATTGTGGGTGTGGACGTGACCGTGCAGGACAGCGGTACGTACAATATCTCCATCGCGAACGGTTACACCCTGGTGCAGGGCAGTACTGCCAGCCAGCTGGCTGCGGTGAAATCCAGTGCTGACCCGTCGCGCACCACGATTGCCTACGTGGATGCAGCGTCTGGAAACGTTGAGATCCCGGAAAAGCAGATCACCACAGGGTCACTGGGTGGGCTGTTGACCTTCCGTTCTGAAGATCTGGATAAAGCGCGTAACACCCTTAACCAGATGGCGCTGGCGTTTGCCGACGCGATGAACACACAGCATGAAGCCGGGTTCGACGCCAACGGCGACGCGGGCGGCAAGCTGTTCGACTTCGGTTCACCTTCCGTACTGAGTAACAGCAAAAACACCGGCAGCGCGTCGGTAACGGCGAGCGTAACGGACAGCTCTGCGGTGCAGGCGACGAACTATAAAGTTGAGTACAACGGGACCAACTGGACGGTCACGCGTCTGTCTGACAAAACCAGCTTTACGGCCACGCCGGACGGCAGCGGTAACCTGTCGTTTGACGGTCTGAACGTGAACATCACCGGTGCGGCCAACCAGAAAGACAGCTTCATCGTGAAACCGGTGAATGACGTCATTATGAATATGGACGTCGCGATTAGCGATGAATCCAAACTGGCGATGGCCTCCGCCAGCGACAGCGGCGATAGCGACAATACCAACGGCCAAAAACTGTTGGATCTGCAGAGCGCGAAGCTGGTGGGGAATAACAAAACCTTCAACGATGCCTATGCGTCACTGGTCAGTACGGTGGGGAGCACCACGGCATCGCTGAAAACCAGCAGCGCCACGAAAGACAATGTGGTAACGCAGCTGACCAAACAGCAGCAGTCGATTTCCGGGGTTAACCTGGATGAAGAATACGGCAACCTGCAGCGCTATCAGCAATATTACCTGGCGAATGCACAGGTTCTGCAAACGGCGAGCACGCTGTTTGATGCGTTGATCAACATTCGCTAAGGCCGGGGTTAAAAAATGCGTATTAGTACTCAAATGATGTATGAGCAGAGCATGCGCGGAGTGACGAACTCCCAGAGTCTCTGGCTGGGCTATGGCGAGCAGATGTCAACCGGCAAGCGCGTAAACCGTCCTTCCGATGACCCGATTGCGGCGTCACAGGCCGTTGTGCTCTCCCAGGCGCAGACGCAGAACAGCCAGTATGCGCTGGCGCGTTCTTTTGCCACGACCAAGGTGTCGCTGGAAGAGAACGTGCTGAAAGAGGTGACGAATGCGATTATCACCGCGCAGGAAAAAGTGGTTAACGCCGGTAACGGAACCCTGAGCGATGATGACCGACAGTCGCTTGCCACCAACCTGCAGGGGATCCGCGATCAGCTGATGAACCTGGCAAACAGCACCGACGGTAATGGACGCTATATTTTTGCGGGTTACAAAACGGAAGCGGCGGCCTTCGACGAGACGACCGGCACCTATAACGGCGGCTCTACGCCAATCAGCCAGCAGGTTGACGCCGCGCGTACCATGCAAATCAGCCACACGGGCAGTGAAGTTTTCGATACCTTCACCAGTAACGCGAAACCGGAGCCGGACGGCAGCGCGCCGGAAACCAACCTGTTTAAGATCCTGGATACCGCTATCGCTGCGCTGAATACGCCGGTTGAAGGCGACCAGACTAAAGCCGATGAGTTTACGGCGGCGATGGATAAAACCAACCGCGGCCTGAGCAACTCGCTGAACAACGTGCTGACCGTGCGTGCAGATCTGGGGATCAAACTGGACGAGCTGGGCAAACTGGATTCGCTGGGCGATGACCGTGCGTTGGGCCAAACGCAGCAGATGAGCGACCTGGTCGATGTGGACTGGAACTCGGTGATCTCTTCTTACTCCATGCAGCAGGCGGCCCTGCAGGCCTCCTATAAGGCGTTTAGCGATATGCAGGGGATGTCCCTGTTCCAGATGAACAAATAACGTCTTGACCTCTTAGAACATGTCTTGAAACTGGGCATGTTTTGACTGCCCAGTCCGTATGGACTGGGCATTTTTTTTACACGGTTTCAGCCTGAGCGGAGGTTACCCGGGCGTTTTCGATCAGTCTGATGACCAGGGCAATAACGCCGCACAGGGTTGCCAGCGCCACCACGCCAGACCAGCCTGCCATCGTATAAATTTTGCTGCCGAGCGCTGAGCCTAGCGCCATCCCGATAAACACCACCGTAAAGAGCAGGGCATTCAGGCGACCGCGTGCCTGCGGTTCAAGGCTGTAGACCAGATTCTGGTGCGCCACCAGGCTTGACTGCAGGCCAAGGTCAAAACCCACTGCGGAGACGGCAATCAGAATCAGCTGCCCGTGGACGCCGAGGGCGGGCATCAGGAACATCAGCGCAAACGAGACGGTGACGAGCGCGGCACCCAGCTGCGTCACTTTTCCTGCACCCAGTTTATCCGCCAGCCCGCCTGCCAGCGGCGCGGCTAATGCCCCGGCGGCCCCTGCGATACCAAACCCGCCCGCCACGGCGCTGCCCAGGTGGTAGCGTTCCAGCAGCATCACGGCCAGCGTTGACCAGAATGCGCTAAAGGCAATCGACAGAAAACCCTGAGCCAGCGCCGCGCGACGCAGTGCCGGGTAACGACGCCACAGGTGTTCCATGGAACGCATCAGCGCGGGATAGCTCAGCGTGGAGTGAATAGCAAAACGTGGGAGTACGGTCCACATCACCGCGCCGACAAAGGCAATACTTGCAGCAGCCAACTGATACATCACCCGCCAGCCAAAGGCTTCACCGACCACGCCGCTGACGGTTCTCGACAACAATATGCCCAGCAGCAGACCTGTCATGACGGTGCCTACGGTTTTCCCCTGCTTGCCTTCAGGGGCGAGAATCGCAGCAGCGGGAACGATATCCTGCGCCATGGTGGCGGCCATGCCAATCAGCAGGCTTGCCAGCAGCAGCGAAGGGAGTTGCCCGGTGAGACTACAGCCCAGAAGAAACAGCGCCAGGGCGGCACTTTTAATCAGAATCAGCGTCCTGCGGTCATGACGATCGCCAAGCGGCAGCAGGAAGAGGATGCCAAGCGCGTAGCCAGCCTGGGTCAGCGTCGGAACCAGGCCCATTCCTTCAATGCTCAAATGAAGGTCTGCGCCCATCAGCGGCAGCAAAGGCTGCGCGTAGTAAATGGATGCCACGCTGAAACCAGCACCCAGAGCCAGCATTAATATCACCCAGCGGCTCACGGCATGGGAGGCAGTTGTTGTGTTCATAAGACGTTCCTCAGTCATAGTGTGAGGCTATTTTTTATCACTACGCCTTGCGGCGGTAGAGGGGCCGATGGTAAAACGCTTATACGTTAAGCGTATGACAGAGGAAAGTATGAAGCGAGTTGAACGTATAGACAGGGTAGAACTGATGCGAACTTTTGTTCGCATCGTGGAAACCGGCTCGCTCTCGGCAGCGGCAAGGCAACTTTCGACGACTCAGGCCACGGTAAGCCGACGTTTGCAGTCTCTGGAAACCTTGCTGGGGGCTCGCCTGCTGCTGCGAACCACCCATGCCACCAGGCTCACTGACGACGGTGAACGCTGCTATCAGCATGCCCGGCGGGTGATTGACAGCTGGCTGGCGCTGGAAGATGAAGTCGGTCAGGCGGAGGATGAACCGGTTGGGGTATTGCGGGTGCGGGCACCGCACGCCTTTGGTCAGGAACAGCTCCTGAAACCGTTGACGGAGTTTTTGCAGCGTTATCCTCAGCTTTCCGTTGAGTGGATGTTGAACGATAAGTCGGTGGATTTCCTCAGCGACAATATTGATTGTGCGATCCGCGTGGGTGCCGAGGTCGATCCCGCCACGGTTTCCGTACAGCTGGCAGAGGTACCGCGCTCCATCGTCGCCTCTCCTGCGTTGCTGGCACGCTTCCCAAAGGTTAGCAAGCCAGAGGATTTGCAGGCGCTGCCCTGGATTGCCATCAGCACCTTCTACCAGCGACACGTTGAATTGTTTGATGGTGCAGCGCAGCCGACACGTATTGCCATTACGCCACGTCTGAGCACGGACAGCCTGTACGTGGCGCGAAATACGGCCCTGACCGGGCTGGGGGTGGCGCTGGTATCAAGCTGGACGGTGAAAGAGGATATTCAGGAAGGGCGCTTAATCCCTCTTCTGCCCGAGTGGCAACCCACGGCGCTGCCCGTCCATCTGGTTTATCCGTGGTCGCGATACTATCCGGCGCGCTTGCGACGTTTTCTGGAGATGATGAAGCAGGTGATGCCGGGTATAGCCGGAATGAGAAAGCCAGCAAATGCGCAATAAAAAAGCCGACCCTGAGGTCGGCTTTTCGTCTTAACGCGTGTTACTCAACAGACTGGGGGCGGGTTGCCGGTGCAGTCGCCTGATGCGTCGCGCTGTGACCACCTGCGGAACCTTTGCCGTCAAAGTTGAACTCCGGGCGAACCCAGTCGCTTTGACGCGGTGCTTCCGGCACATACTCAGGCGCAGGTGCGCGAGTCATGGGTGCCGTTGCAACGTGTGCAGCCGCTGGCGCAGTAACCACTGGCTCTGGTTTTACCTCAGGCGCTGGAGCTTCTTCAGCTTCACGAACCGGTTCAACGTCAAGTTCAACCTCCTGAACCACCTCTTCTGTCACCGTTTCGATAACAGCGTCAGCGGTGTCTTCAACCGGCGCGGCGGCTTCAACTTCTTCAGCAACCTCTTCGGCCACGACCGCGTCTTCTTCGGCGATGAACTGCGGTGCGGCATCAACCGGGGCAGCAATCACTTCAGGATGGGTGGTTTCCACTTCAACCGCCTGTGGGGCTTCGGCTTCCACAGCCTGCGGCTCAACCACCGTCGCTGCTGCAGCCACAACCTCTTCAGCTGCAACGACAGGTGCAATCACCTCTTCGGTGACAGACTGTTCTTCAACAATCTGCTCCGGGCGAGCAACCGGGTAGCGGATCCAGACTTTACCGGATGCCATTTCAGGTGACGCACACGCGATAGCTAACGGCATTGGAGACTGAGTCGGGTAACGCTCGTCACGATAACGGCGACGACGCTGACCGCTCACGCGCAGGTGACGAGGAGAACGACGTGAACGACGCGGCATGCCTGCGTTATCACGACCTTCGCCGTTATCGTCCTGCTCGGCGTTGTTCTCTACCACTGCTGGCAGATCAACTTTCGCCAGTTGGGTCTGCGGCGCGCTTTCGGCGACGGTTTCCGTAACAACAGTTGTCTCTTCGGTCGTTTCAGAAGCAAAACGGACTTTCTGATTCAGCTGACGCTGCTTACGACGCGGCATAACCTGAGTACGTTCTTCCTGCTCAGCGTCTTGCTGTTCAACAGGCTCTTCGCGGTTCAGGTTTTTAACTTCCTGCTGCGCCTGACGCTTCTCGTCGTTGCGACGACGATTGCGCTCGCGGCGAGGCTGCTGCTCGTCGCGCTGTTTGCTCTTCTCGGACTCATCGCCCGCCGGTTGGCGAATTTCGCGATCTTCAACATTCTGCTGCTGTTTCTCGCGACGGTTGCGACGGTTATCTTCGCGTTGCTCACGGCCTTCGTTGTTATCAGAACGGTTGTCGCGACGGTCGTTACGGTCGCTGCGGTCATTACGATCGCGGCGGTTGTTCTGGCGCTTACGACGATCCTGCTGACGCTCAGGCTTCGCTTCTTTCGGTGCTTCTTTTGGCTGCTCCGGCTGAACTTCTTCGCCAGCAAACATCTTCTTCAGCGCGCCGAAGAAGCGGCTCAGAAGACCTGGTTGCTCTGGCTGGGCTTTCGCCACGTCTGGGGCAGGTTTTTGCGCAGCAGGTTTAGCCGCTGGTTTTTCCAGCACGGCTTCCGGCGGCGCTTCCGGCATAATGAAGGTGGCTAATGCAGGCTGCTCAGGCAGTTTACGCTCGGCAGGCTCTTCATCGGATGGCAATGCCATCTCTTCTTCATGCAGCTTCGGCAGCAGGTAGCTGAGGGTGGTCGTCTCTTCGCCCTTACGCACACGCAGCACGTGATAGTGCGGGGTCTGCATCTGGTCGTTTGGCACGATAATGCAGCGAACGCCGCCCTGACGTGCTTCGATTGCGCTTACCGCTGCACGTTTTTCGTTAAGCAGGTAAGAGGCTACGGGCACCGGCACAATGGCGTGAACTTCTTTGGTGTTCTCTTTCAGCGCTTCTTCTTCAATCAGACGCAGAATAGAGAGGGACAGCGATTCGTTATCACGCACGGTACCGGTACCGGAACAGCGCGGGCAAACGTGATGGCTGGACTCACCCAGTGATGGGCTCAGACGCTGACGGGACATCTCCAGCAGGCCAAAGCGAGAAATATGGCTGATCTGGATACGAGCACGGTCCTGGCGCACCGCTTCGCGCAGACGGTTTTCAACCGCACGCTGGTGACGAACAGGGGTCATGTCGATGAAGTCGATAACGATCAGACCACCCAGGTCGCGCAGGCGGAGCTGGCGGGCGATTTCATCAGCGGCTTCAAGGTTGGTGTTGAAGGCGGTCTCCTCGATATCACCGCCGCGGGTTGCACGCGCGGAGTTGATGTCGATAGCGGTCAGCGCTTCGGTCGTATCGATAACGATAGAACCACCGGATGGCAGACGCACTTCACGCTGGAAGGCGGATTCAATCTGGGATTCAATCTGATAGTGGCTGAACAGCGGGATTTCACCGGTGTACAGTTTGATTTTGCTGGTGAAATCCGGACGACCCAGCGCGGCGATGTGCTGGCGAGCCAGCTCAAGCACTTTCGGGTTATCAATCAGAATTTCGCCGATGTCCTGACGCAGGTAATCACGGAAGGCACGCACGATAACGTTGCTTTCCTGGTGGATCAGGAACGGAGCAGGGCGGCTTTCTGCTGCTTTCTGGATAGCTTCCCAGTGCTTCAGACGGAAGCTTAAGTCCCACTGCAGCGCTTCGGCAGATTTGCCTACGCCTGCGGTACGCACGATAAGCCCCATGCCGTCCGGCAGTTCAAGACTTGCCAGCGCTTCTTTCAGCTCGGTACGGTCATCACCTTCGATACGGCGAGAGATACCACCCGCACGCGGGTTGTTTGGCATCAGAACCAGATAGCTCCCCGCCAGGCTGATGAAGGTCGTCAGTGCGGCACCTTTGTTGCCACGCTCTTCTTTATCAATCTGGACGATAACTTCCTGACCTTCACGCAGAACATCTTTGATGTTTGGGCGGCCATGGGCGTTGTAGTTTGCAGGGAAATATTCGCGGGCGATTTCTTTAAGAGGGAGGAAACCGTGACGCTCAGCACCGTAATCGACAAATGCAGCTTCAAGGCTTGGTTCAATGCGGGTGATTTTACCTTTGTAAATGTTCGCTTTTTTCTGTTCGTGTCCAGGACTTTCGATATCCAGATCGTACAGGCGCTGCCCATCCACAAGGGCGACACGCAACTCTTCTTGCTGAGTTGCGTTGATTAACATTCTTTTCATCGTAACTTACTCGTTATTCTTACATTGACGACAAAGCTGCGGGCAAGGTGACGCTTTCCGGGGTATGAACCGATGGCCTCGTGTCTGTTCACGTCGCCAACCTCACGGTTGTCGCTCGCTTAAGAGGCGCAGAGTGTCGGTTGCCTGTATTTCATACGGAAACACAGCGCAATTATCAGGGGAATTGCCTGGGTAGAACTCTCCAGAAAACAATCCTTATACCGGGAAGTACTGCAACCCGCAGCCCGCTAACTGCCTGAAAGATCAATACGTCTTACGCCATTGCTGCGTGGATGATCGGTCAGACAAAATTGGTCATTCCGTCGACATCCTTACTTAACCTGGATTTAACACGGAAAACAGCCTCATTATTCCACTGCTCGCCGGGTTATAGCAAGATGACTTTTACCAATTATCACCCGGTTACTCACAGTTTCTTCACTTCGAGGTGGTGATTGGTTTAATAACCACCAAATCGATTGCGCGAAACGGGGCGCAGGCCGGATAAAAGTAAATATAAGCATAGAAAAATGAGTGGCGCTAATGGCTGACGATATTTAGAATCGCCAACCATGAAAACAGAGACTCCAGCCGTAAAAATTGTTGCTATCGCGGATGACTATGCGGGGCAACGCATCGATAACTTTTTACGCACCCAGTTGAAAGGCGTGCCAAAAAGTATGATTTACCGCATCCTGCGCAAGGGCGAGGTGCGGGTTAACAAAAAACGCGTGAAGCCTGAGTATAAGCTCGAAGCCGGTGATGAAGTGCGTATCCCGCCGGTGCGCGTGGCTGAACGTGAAGAAGAGGCGGTTTCGCCTAAGCTGCAAAAAGTGGCTGCGCTGAGTGACGTCATCCTTTATGAGGATGACTATATCCTTGTGCTGAACAAACCGTCAGGTACAGCCGTACACGGCGGCAGCGGCCTGAGCTTTGGCGTGATTGAAGGGCTGCGCGCGCTTCGACCGGAAGCCCGTTTCCTGGAGCTGGTGCATCGTCTGGATCGTGATACCTCCGGCGTGCTGCTGGTGGCGAAAAAGCGTTCTGCGCTGCGTTCTTTGCATGAGCAGCTTCGTGAAAAAGGAATGCAGAAAGACTACCTGGCGCTGGTTCGCGGGCAGTGGCAGTCCCATGTAAAAGTGGTGCAGGCACCGCTGTTGAAGAATATTCTGCAGAGCGGCGAGCGCATTGTGCGTGTGAATCAGGAAGGGAAACCGTCCGAGACGCGCTTTAAAGTTGAAGAGCGCTATGAATTTGCCACGCTGGTGCGCTGCAGCCCGGTGACGGGGCGTACCCATCAGATTCGCGTGCATACCCAGTTTGCCGGGCATCCTATTGCGTTTGATGACCGCTATGGCGACCGCGATTTTGATAAACAACTGGCGGGCACGGGGCTGTCGCGTCTGTTCCTGCATGCGGCTGCGCTGAAGTTTACCCATCCTAATACGGGGGAAGTCATCCGTATTGAAGCGCCGCTGGATGAGCAGCTGAAACGCTGTCTTAAGGTTCTGCGCGGCTGATTATGCCTTGCTCCCTCTCCCGGTGGGAGAGGGCCGGGGTGAGGGCATCAGGCCCCAATGGTCCAGTCACATCGTCAGCGGATTACACGCTTCTCGCCTTAACATCTGGCACAGTGCAATCAACGGCAATCCGACCAGCGCATTCGGGTCACGACCATCCAGCTTGTCGAACAGCGCAATCCCCAATCCTTCACTTTTAAAACTTCCTGCACAGTTGAGCGGACGTTCCCGGCGGACATAATCTGTTATTTCCTGCTCGCTGAGATGGCGAAAGTGCACGTCGAACGGCTCGCATTCCGTTTGCAGGTGGCCTGAGGCGGAGTTATAGAGCGCCAGCCCTGTATAAAAGGTTACGATAGTGCCACGCGCACGAAGAAGCTGCTGGCAGGCGTTCTCTTCCGTATGCGGCTTGCCGGTGATCTCTCCGTCCAGTACACAAACCTGATCGGAGCCTATAATCAAATGGGCGGGATAACGTGCGGCCAGCGATTGCGCTTTCTCTTGTGCGAGACGCGTCACCAGATGACGCGGGGATTCGCCCGGGTGTGGCGTTTCGTCAACGTCGGGGGCAGCGCATTCAAACGGGATCCCGAGCTTTTCCAGCAGCATTCGACGGTAGGGTGAAGTGGAGGCGAGAACGAGATTTGGCATATTTTTATCACCAGATATAGCGTATCGATGCCAGCCATTTTAAACTACAGGCCGCAATGTGTGCGAATAATTGGCAAAAGGCAGCTCTGGTTGCCTTTTTCTTTGACTCTATGACGTTACAAAGTTAATATGCGCGCCCTATGCAAAAGGTAAAATTACCCCTGACTCTTGATCCGGTTCGTACGGCTCAAAAACGCCTTGATTACGAAGGAATCTATTCTTCCGATCAGGCTGAGCGTATTGCCGAATCCGTAGTCAGTGTGGACAGTGATGTAGAATGCTCCATGTCGTTCGCTATCGACAACCAGCGTCTCGCCGTTTTAACCGGTGATGCAAAGGTGACGGTAACCCTCGAATGTCAGCGTTGCGGGAAACCGTTTGTACAGCATGTTCACACAACGTATTGTTTCAGTCCCGTTCGTTCTGACGAGCAGGCTGAAGCACTCCCGGAAGCGTATGAGCCGATTGAGGTTAACGAATTCGGTGAAATCGATCTTCTGGCTCTGGTTGAAGATGAAATCATCCTCACCTTGCCAGTGGTTCCGGTGCATGATTCTGAACACTGTGAAGTGTCCGAGGCGGACATGGTCTTTGGGGAACTGCCTGATGAAGCGCAAAAACCAAACCCATTTGCCGTATTAGCCAGCTTAAAGCGTAAGTAATTAAGGAGTAAGGTCCATGGCCGTACAACAGAATAAACCAACCCGTTCCAAACGTGGCATGCGTCGTTCCCATGACGCGCTGACTGCAGTTACCAGCCTGTCTGTAGACAAGACTTCTGGTGAGAAACACCTGCGTCACCACATCACCGCTGACGGTTTCTACCGCGGCCGCAAGGTTATCACTAAGTAATCACGCTAACGCGTGATTAGGCTTAGTGAGGATTTCCCCGTGCAAACGGGGAAGTTACCGAACCAGGCTGCGACGATACCTTGACACGTCTAACCCTGGCGTTAGATGTCATGGGGGGAGATTTTGGCCCTTCCGTGACAGTGCCTGCAGCATTGCAGGCACTGAATTCTAATTCGCAACTCACACTTCTTTTAGTCGGCAATCCCGACACAATCACGCCATTACTTGCAAAAGCTGACTTCGAACAACGTTCACGTCTGCAGATTATTCCTGCACAGTCAGTTATTGCCAGTGATGCCCGGCCATCGCAGGCTATTCGCAATAGCCGTGGCAGCTCTATGCGCATTGCACTGGAGCTGGTGAAAGAAGGGCGAGCACAGGCTTGCGTCAGTGCGGGAAATACCGGTGCACTGATGGGGCTGTCGAAATTATTGCTCAAGCCCATTGAGGGCATTGAGCGCCCGGCGCTGGTGACGGTGTTGCCGCATCAACAAAAGGGCAAAACGGTGGTGCTGGATCTCGGTGCTAACGTTGATTGTGATAGTACAATGCTGGCTCAGTTTGCTGTGATGGGGTCCGTGCTGGCTGAAGACGTAGTGGGAATTCACAATCCCCGCGTTGCGTTACTGAATATTGGTGAAGAAGAGACCAAAGGCCTGGACAGCATTCGTGACGCTGCCGAATTGCTCAAGCAGGTTCCCTCCATCAACTATATTGGTTATCTCGAAGCCAATGAGTTGCTGACGGGTAAGACAGATGTATTAGTGTGTGATGGCTTCACCGGAAACGTAACGTTGAAGACTATGGAAGGGGTGGTGCGAATGTTTCTTTCTCTGCTGAAATCGCAGGGGGAAGGTAAAAAAAGCGCCTGGTGGCTGATTTTATTAAAGCGTTGGTTACAAAAAAGCCTGACGCGGCGATTCAGTCACCTCAACCCCGACCAGTATAATGGCGCCTGTCTGTTAGGATTGCGCGGCATCGTGATTAAGAGTCACGGTGCGGCCAATCAGCGAGCCTTTTCCGTCGCGATAGAACAGGCAGTGCAGGCGGTGCAGCGACAAGTTCCTCAACGGATTGCCGCTCGCCTGGAATCTGTATTAGCTAAAAGTGACTGAGCGTACATGTATACGAAGATTTTAGGTACCGGCAGCTACCTGCCAACACAAGTGCGTACCAACGCCGATCTTGAAAAAATGGTAGATACGTCTGACGAGTGGATTGTCACGCGCACAGGTATCCGTGAACGTCGTATCGCCGCGCCAGACGAAACCGTGTCCACCATGGGTTACGAAGCCGCACAGCGCGCTATCGAGATGGCTGGCATCGATAAAGAACAGATTGGCTTGATCGTGGTCGCCACCACGTCGGCCACGCATGCCTTCCCAAGCGCAGCGTGCCAGGTGCAGAACATGCTCGGCATTAAAGGCTGCCCGGCATTTGACGTTGCTGCCGCGTGCGCAGGCTTCACCTACGCGCTGAGCGTTGCCGATCAGTATGTTAAATCTGGCGCCGTGAAGTACGCGCTGGTGATCGGCGCTGACGTGCTGGCGCGTACCTGCGATCCAACCGATCGCGGGACGATCATTATTTTTGGTGATGGTGCGGGTGCCGTACTGCTGGGCCAGTCTGAAGAGCCGGGCATCATCTCCACGCATCTGCATGCTGACGGTAGCTACGGCGAACTGTTGACGCTGCCTAATGCCGACCGTGTGAATCCGGACAACTCTATCTACCTGACAATGGCTGGTAACGAGGTGTTTAAGGTGGCGGTGACGGAGCTTGCGCACATTGTTGATGAAACGCTGGAAGCGAACAATCTTGAACGCTCTGCGCTCGACTGGCTGGTGCCGCATCAGGCGAACCTGCGTATTATCAGCGCAACCGCGAAAAAGCTGGGCATGTCGATGGATAATGTTGTGGTGACGCTTGATCGCCATGGCAACACCTCTGCGGCGTCGGTACCGTGCGCATTTGATGAAGCGGTACGCGATGGACGAATCAAACGGGGCCAGTTGGTCTTGCTTGAAGCCTTTGGTGGCGGGTTCACCTGGGGTTCCGCGCTGGTTCGTTTCTAGGATAAGGATTAAAAAATGACGCAATTTGCTTTTGTGTTCCCGGGGCAGGGCTCTCAAACCGTTGGGATGTTGTCTGAAATGGCAGCACACTATCCGGTAATTGAAGAGACTTTCCGTGAAGCTTCTGATGCACTGGGTTATGATCTGTGGGCGTTGACTCAGCAGGGTCCAGCCGAAGAACTGAACAAAACCTGGCAGACTCAGCCAGCACTGCTGACCGCCTCCGTTGCGCTGTGGCGTGTATGGCAGCAGCAGGGCGGCAAAGCACCTGCACTGCTCGCGGGCCACAGTCTCGGTGAATACTCTGCACTGGTGTGTGCGGGTGTGATTGCCTTTGCTGACGCGGTACGTCTGGTAGAACTGCGCGGTAAATTCATGCAGGAAGCGGTGCCGGAAGGCACGGGTGGCATGTCTGCTATCATCGGTCTGGATGATGCTTCGATTGCAAAAGCGTGTGAAGAATCTGCTGAAGGTCAGGTGGTTTCACCGGTAAACTTCAACTCGCCGGGCCAGGTTGTTATCGCCGGTCATAAAGAAGCCGTTGAACGTGCTGGTGCTGCCTGTAAAGCTGCTGGCGCGAAACGTGCGCTGCCACTGCCGGTCAGCGTTCCGTCACACTGCGCGCTGATGAAGCCAGCCGCCGACAAACTGGCGGTTGAGCTGGAAAAAATTACGTTTAACGCACCGACGATTTCCGTTGTAAACAACGTCGATGTGAAATGCGAAACCGCGCCGGAGGCAATCCGTAACGCACTGGTTCGCCAGCTTTACAGCCCGGTACAGTGGACCAAAACCGTTGAGTTTATGGCGTCACAGGGCGTTGAGCATCTGTATGAAGTCGGTCCAGGTAAAGTCCTCACCGGCCTGACAAAACGTATTGTTGATACCCTGACTGCCTCGGCCATTAACGAGCCGGAAGCACTGTCAGCGGCACTCGCGCAATAAAAGAGGAATACCATGAGTTTTGAAGGAAAAATCGCACTGGTTACCGGCGCAAGCCGCGGTATCGGGCGTGCAATTGCTGAAACACTGGTTGCGCGCGGCGCGAAAGTGATTGGTACAGCAACCAGCGAGAATGGCGCTCAGGCCATCAGCGAATATCTGGGTGCGAACGGTAAAGGTCTGGTACTGAATGTGACCGAACCTGCATCTATCGAATCTGTTCTGGAAAATATTCGCGCAGAGTTTGGTGAAGTGGATATTCTGGTAAACAATGCCGGGATCACTCGTGATAACCTGTTAATGCGAATGAAAGACGACGAGTGGAACGATATCATCGAAACCAACCTGTCATCTGTATTCCGTCTGTCAAAAGCGGTAATGCGCGCTATGATGAAAAAGCGTCATGGTCGTATTATCACTGTTGGTTCTGTGGTTGGTACCATGGGAAATGCTGGTCAGGCTAACTACGCTGCGGCGAAAGCAGGTCTGATTGGCTTCAGCAAGTCGCTGGCACGTGAAGTCGCGTCCCGCGGTATTACTGTAAACGTTGTTGCTCCGGGCTTTATTGAAACGGACATGACGCGTGCGCTGACTGATGATCAGCGTGCGGGTACGCTGGCGGCAGTTCCGGCGGGTCGTCTTGGCGACCCTAAAGAAATCGCCAGTGCGGTTGCATTTTTAGCCTCTGACGAAGCGGGTTACATCACTGGTGAAACCCTTCACGTCAATGGCGGGATGTATATGGTTTAATCACGATGAAAAATATTTGCGTTATTGTAGGGGTTGGCCTCAAAATAACGTAAAATCGTGGTAAGACCTGCCGGGATTTAGTTGCAAATTTTTCAACATTTTATACACTACGAAAACCATCGCGAAAGCGAGTTTTGATAGGAAATTTAAGAGTATGAGCACTATCGAAGAACGCGTTAAGAAAATTATCGGCGAACAGCTGGGCGTTAAGCAGGAAGAAGTTGTGAACTCCGCTTCCTTCGTTGAAGACCTGGGCGCAGATTCTCTTGACACCGTTGAGCTGGTAATGGCTCTGGAAGAAGAGTTTGATACTGAGATTCCGGACGAAGAAGCTGAGAAAATCACCACCGTTCAGGCTGCCATTGATTACATCAACGGTCACCAGGCGTAAGTGAACATCTCCAGGCGGTCATTCGACCGCCTGAGTTTTATCTTTTTTAGTCCCACGAATCTCTTTTATTTTTCCCTCCCTGGAGGACAAACGTGTCTAAGCGTCGTGTAGTTGTGACCGGACTTGGCATGTTGTCTCCTGTCGGCAATACCGTAGAGTCCACCTGGAAAGCTCTCCTTGCCGGTCAGAGCGGCATCAGCCTAATCGACCATTTCGATACTAGCGCCTATGCAACGAAATTTGCTGGCTTAGTAAAGGATTTTAACTGTGAAGAATTTATCTCGCGCAAAGAACAGCGCAAGATGGATGCCTTCATTCAATATGGAATTGTCGCTGGCATTCAGGCCATGCAGGATTCTGGCCTTGAGATTACGGAAGAGAACGCAACCCGTATTGGCGCCGCTATTGGCTCCGGTATTGGCGGTCTTGGCCTGATCGAGGAAAACCATACATCTCTGATGAATGGCGGACCGCGTAAGATCAGCCCGTTCTTCGTTCCGTCCACGATTGTTAACATGGTGGCAGGTCACCTGACCATTATGTTCGGTCTGCGTGGGCCAAGCATTTCCATCGCTACCGCATGTACGTCCGGCGTACATAACATCGGCCAGGCCGCGCGTATCATTGCGTACGGCGATGCAGATGCTATGGTTGCGGGCGGTGCTGAAAAAGCCAGTACCCCACTGGGTGTAGGCGGTTTTGGTGCGGCGCGTGCGCTGTCTACCCGTAATGATAACCCGCAGGCGGCGAGCCGTCCGTGGGATAAAGACCGTGACGGCTTCGTGCTGGGCGACGGTGCGGGGATGATCGTACTGGAAGAGTACGAACACGCGAAAAAACGCGGTGCGAAAATTTATGCTGAAATCGTTGGTTTCGGCATGAGCAGCGATGCTTATCACATGACGTCTCCTCCGGAGAACGGTGCGGGTGCTGCGCTGGCGATGGAAAATGCGATTCGTGATGCGGGTATTACCCCAGCACAGATTGGCTACGTTAACGCGCACGGTACTTCTACGCCTGCAGGCGATAAAGCTGAAGCTCAGGCGGTTAAGTCTATCTTCGGCGAATCTGCCAGCCGCGTAATGGTGAGCTCTACGAAATCCATGACCGGTCACCTGTTGGGGGCGGCGGGTGCAGTAGAGTCAATCTACTCCATCCTTGCGCTGCGCGATCAGGCTGTTCCGCCAACCATCAACCTGGATAACCCGGATGAAGGTTGCGATCTGGACTTCGTTCCTCACGAAGCGCGTCAGGTTAGCGGTATGGAGTACACCCTGTGTAACTCCTTCGGCTTCGGTGGTACTAACGGCTCTCTGATCTTCAAAAAGGTCTGAGCCTGACTGCACGATGGCTAATAAAAAAGGTCCGCTTGTCGGGCCTTTTTTATTAAGCGTAATCCCCTTGTCCGGTTAAAGACATCCTGCCAGACTGAACCCCCACGCATCAGGAGACATCATGTTTTTGATCAATGGCCTTGAGCAGGAGAATCTGCCTGCCAGCGACAGAGCAACGCAGTTTGGTGATGGCTGCTTTACGACGGCGCGAATTATTGACGGGCAAGTATGCCTGCTTGACGCGCATATCCGCCGTCTGCAAACGGCCTGCGAAACCTTAATGATCCCCTTTCAGCACTGGGACACGCTGCGACGTGAGATGAGCCAGCTGGTGTCAGAGAAGAGCAGTGGCGTGCTCAAAGTCATCATCAGTCGCGGCAGCGGAGGGCGGGGGTATAGCGGGGCCAGCTGTGAGAGCCCCACGCGCATACTCTCCGTATCCGCTTATCCCGCACATTATGAAAGCTGGCGCAAAGACGGCGTCACGCTGACGCTGAGCCCGATACGACTGGGCCGCAACCCCATGCTGGCCGGAATTAAACACCTCAATCGCCTTGAACAGGTGCTGATTCGTACTCATCTTGAACAGACGGACGCTGATGAGGCGCTGGTTCTTGACAGCGAAGGGTTCATTACGGAATGCTGTGCGGCTAATTTACTCTGGCGGAAGGGCCGTGATGTCTTCACACCTTCACTGGAGCAGGCTGGGGTGAAGGGCATTATGCGTCAGTTTTGTTTGCAACAGTTGGCACACTCGGGTTTTCGCGTTGTCGAAGTTAGCGAAAGGGAAGAGGCGCTACTGACCGCTGATGAAGTTATTGTTTGTAACGCGTTGATGCCTGTTTTACCCGTCCGCGCCTATGGCCAACAGGTCTGGTCATCGCGCGAACTGTTTCAGTTTTTAGCCCCGTTATGTGAGCAAACCAGATAGTCATGAAGAAAATGTTGCGCTTTGTTCTCCTCCTCATCGTTGTGCTGGGTATTGCTGGCGGCGCGGGAGTGTGGAAAGTCCGTCAGCTGGCGGACAGTAAAATCCTGATTAAAGACGAGACGATTTTTACCCTTAAAGCCGGTACCGGGCGCATTGCGCTGGGTGAGCAGCTTTACGGGGATAAGGTCATTAACCGCCCACGCGTCTTCCAGTGGTTACTGCGCCTTGAGCCTGAACTGTCTCACTTCAAAGCCGGTACGTACCGCTTTACCCCTGGTATGACCGTCAGGCAGATGCTGCAGGTGCTGGAGAGCGGCAAAGAGGCCCAGTTTCCGCTGCGGTTTGTTGAGGGGATGCGCTTAAGCGATTACCTCAAACAGCTGCGTGACGCACCCTATATCAAACACACGTTAAAAGACGACAGCTATCAGACGGTCGCTGAGGTGCTGAAATTCGAGCATCCTGAGTGGGTGGAAGGCTGGTTCTGGCCGGATACCTGGATGTACACGGCGGGCACAACCGACGTTGCTATTCTGAAACGCGCACATAAAAAAATGGTCGCGGCGGTGGAGTCAGCGTGGGAAGGGCGTGTAGATGGCCTGCCCTATAAAGATCAAAACCAGTTCGTCACCATGGCCTCGATCATTGAAAAAGAGACTGCCGTTGCGGCAGAACGCGATCAGGTTGCTTCCGTATTTATCAACCGTCTACGCATCGGCATGCGTCTGCAAACCGATCCCACCGTCATCTACGGTATGGGCGAGAGTTATAGCGGCAAGATATCCAGAAAAGATCTGGAGACGCCAACAGCGTATAATACCTACGTGATTAGCGGTTTACCGCCTGGCCCGATTGCCACACCGAGCGAGGCTTCGCTCAAAGCAGCCGCGCACCCGGCCAAAACACCGTACCTCTATTTTGTGGCTGACGGAAAAGGGGGGCATACCTTTAATACCAACCTTGCCAGCCATAATCGCTCTGTTCAGGACTATCTGAAGGCACTTAAGGAAAAAAATGCGCAGTAAATATATTGTCATTGAGGGACTCGAAGGGGCGGGTAAAACCACCGCCCGCAACGTGGTGGTTGATACGCTGAAAGCGCTTGGCGTTGCGGACATGGTATTTACCCGTGAACCAGGCGGTACGCAACTGGCTGAAAAGCTGCGTAGCCTCGTGCTGGATATCAAATCCGTTGGCGACGAGGTCATCACTGACAAAGCCGAAGTGTTGATGTTCTACGCGGCGCGCGTGCAGCTGGTAGAAACGGTCATCAAACCTGCACTGGCAGAAGGGAAATGGGTGATTGGCGATCGTCATGACCTGTCGACCCAGGCGTATCAGGGCGGTGGTCGGGGGATTGACCAGACGATGTTAGCAACGCTGCGCGACGCAGTGCTCGGTGATTTCCGTCCCGACCTGACGCTCTATCTGGACGTGACGCCCGAAGTCGGCCTGAAGCGTGCCCGCGCGCGCGGTGAGCTGGACCGCATTGAGCAAGAGTCTTTTGACTTCTTCAACCGTACCCGCGCGCGCTACCTTGAGCTGGCGGAGCAGGATGCTTCCATTCGTACTATTGATGCAACACAGTCTCTGGACGAGGTGACGCGCGCTATTCAGAATACGGTCGCGCAATGGCACCAGGAGCAACAGGCATGAAATGGTATCCATGGTTGCGCCCGCACTTTGAGCAGTTGATCAACAGCTATCAGGCGGGGCGGGGCCATCATGCGTTACTGATTCAGGCATTGCCAGGAATGGGCGATGATGCGCTGATTTACGCTATCACCCGTTTCCTGATGTGTCAGCAGCCGGAAGGGCATAAAAGCTGCGGTAAATGCCGTGGCTGCCAGCTGATGCAGGCGGGCACACATCCGGACTATTACACGCTGGAGCCTGAAAAGGGCAAAAGCACGCTCGGGATTGACGCCGTGCGTGAAGTCAGTGAAAAACTGTATGAACACGCGCGGCTTAACGGGGCCAAAGTGGTCTGGCTGAAAGATGCCGCGCAGCTTACCGAGGCGGCGGCGAACGCGCTGCTCAAAACCCTGGAAGAGCCACCGGAGAAAACCTGGTTCTTCCTGTCATGTCGTGAACCGGGACGATTACTGGCGACACTGCGCAGTCGCTGCCGTCTTCATCACCTCGCAGTACCTCAGGAATCATGGGCGCTCACCTGGATAGAACGCGAAGTGACGGTGTCACAAGACGCGGCGCTGACTGCCCTGCGGCTGTGCAGCGGCGCGCCAGCGGCGGCTCTGGCGTTGCTTCAGGCAGATGTCTGGTCGCAGCGTGAAACGCTGTGTCGTGCCGTCGAATCCGCGCTGGATAGCGGCGACTGGTTGAGTTTGCTGCCTGCCCTGAACAGCGATCAGGCGACCGAGCGCCTGCACTGGCTGTCCGCTTTACTGCTGGATGCGCTCAAACTTCAACAGGGGGCAACGCTTCTGACCAACCTCGACGTCTGGTCGCTGGTGAACACCCTGGCGAATCGCCTGTCGGGCGTCTCGTTGCGCGCTATCCTTCATGATGTTTGCCTGAGTCGCGAACAACTTTTGACAGTAACCGGTCTTAATCGCGAGCTTTTACTGACAGACCAGTTACTGCGTATCGAACACTACCTGCAACCGGGCGTAATACCGCCTGTTTCCCATCTCTGAGAGAGACATTATGTTTTTAGTCGACTCACACTGCCATCTTGATGGTCTGGATTATCAATCTCTGCATAAAAACGTCGATGACGTGCTGGAAAAAGCCGCCGCCCGCGATGTCAAATTCTGTCTGGCCGTGGCAACCACGCTGCCGGGCTACCGCTCCATGCGCGAACTGGTTGGCGTTCGCGATAACGTCGTCTTCTCCTGCGGCGTTCATCCACTGAACCAGGATGAAGCGTATGACGTGGAAGATTTACGTCGTCTGGCGGCAGAAGAGGGTGTGGTGGCGATGGGTGAGACCGGGCTTGACTATTTTTACACGCCGGAAACTAAACCACGCCAGCAGGCGTCTTTCCGTCACCATATCCGCATTGGCCGCGAGCTGAACAAACCCGTCATTGTACATACCCGCGATGCGCGCGCCGATACGCTGGCGATCCTGCGGGAAGAAAAGGTGACGGATTGCGGTGGCGTACTACACTGTTTCACAGAAGACAGAGAAACGGCGGGCAAGCTGCTTGATTTGGGGTTTTATATCTCGTTTTCGGGGATCGTGACGTTCCGTAATGCTGAGCAGCTGCGTGATGCTGCGCGTTATGTTCCGCTCGATCGCATTCTGGTGGAAACAGACTCGCCGTATCTGGCACCGGTACCGCATCGCGGTAAAGAGAACCAGCCAGCGATGACGAGAGACGTGGCTGAGTATATGGCCGTTCTGAAGGGCGTCAGCATTGAAGAGCTGGCTCGTGCGACGACGGAAAATTTCTCCACGCTGTTCCACATCGACCCCGCCCGCCTGCAATCTGTCTGATACACCTGTTTTTTTTAGGCTCGTAATTAATATATAAAGCGAGTAAAGTTCACCGCCTCATTTAGGGCGGTGACGGTGTTTTTAGACACATCCAGACATGCTTTTTGTAAATATCTGAAAGTTTTTTGGCCGTCTTGAACTGAAACGTGATAGCCGTCAAACAAACTCAGAGGGAATTATTTTACTCTGCGTAATAAATAAAGGGCGCTTAGATGTCCTGTCCACGGCACGGTACTCCCCCCGGGCCAATGCGTGAAAGCGTAAAAAAAGCACAAATACTCAGGAGCACTCTCAATTATGTTTAAGAATGCATTTGCTAACCTGCAAAAGGTCGGTAAATCGCTGATGCTGCCAGTATCCGTACTGCCTATTGCAGGTATCCTGCTGGGCGTCGGTTCTGCTAACTTCAGCTGGCTGCCAGCCGTAGTTTCCCACGTGATGGCCGAAGCAGGCGGTTCTGTTTTTGCTAACATGCCGCTGATCTTCGCGATCGGTGTTGCTCTGGGCTTCACCAATAACGACGGTGTATCTGCACTGGCTGCAGTGGTTGCCTACGGCATCATGGTGAAAACCATGGCGGTGGTTGCGCCGCTGGTTCTGCATTTACCGGCTGAAGAGATCGCCGCGAAACACCTGGCGGACACCGGTGTTCTGGGCGGTATCATCTCCGGTGCGATTGCAGCGTATATGTTTAACCGCTTCTATCGCATCAAGCTGCCTGAGTATCTGGGCTTCTTCGCGGGCAAGCGTTTCGTTCCGATCATCTCTGGTCTGGCAGCGATTTTCACTGGTGTGATCCTGTCCTTCATCTGGCCACCAATCGGTTCCGCTATTCAGACCTTCTCTCAGTGGGCTGCTTACCAGAACCCGGTTGTGGCGTTCGGTATCTACGGCTTCATCGAGCGCTGCCTGGTACCATTTGGTCTGCACCACATCTGGAACGTTCCATTCCAGATGCAGATTGGTGAATTCACCAACGCAGCAGGTCAGGTATTCCACGGCGATATCCCACGCTACATGGCAGGCGACCCAACTGCAGGCAAACTGTCTGGTGGCTTCCTGTTCAAAATGTACGGTCTGCCGGCTGCTGCGATTGCAATCTGGCACTCTGCTAAACCAGAGAACCGTGCAAAAGTGGGCGGTATCATGATCTCCGCAGCGCTGACCTCGTTCCTGACCGGTATCACCGAGCCGATCGAGTTCTCCTTCATGTTCGTTGCGCCTATCCTGTACATCATCCACGCTGTACTGGCTGGCCTGGCGTTCCCAATCTGTATCCTGCTGGGTATGCGTGACGGTACGTCCTTCTCTCACGGTCTGATCGACTTCATCGTTCTGTCCGGTAACAGCAGCAAACTGTGGCTGTTCCCAATCGTGGGTGCGTGCTATGCCGTTGCTTACTACACCATCTTCCGCGTGCTGATCAAAGCACTGGACCTGAAAACTCCAGGTCGTGAAGATGCAACTGAAGACAGCAAAGCAGCCGTGACCAGCGAAATGGCTCCGGCACTGGTAGCCGCGTTCGGTGGTAAAGAGAACATCACTAACCTGGACGCGTGTATTACTCGTCTGCGTGTGAGCGTTGCCGATGTCGCAAAAGTTGACCAGCCGGGCCTGAAAAAATTGGGCGCAGCAGGTGTTGTTGTTGCAGGTTCTGGTGTTCAGGCAATCTTCGGTACCAAATCCGATAACCTGAAAACCGAAATGGATGAGTACATCCGCAACAACTAAGTTGTGATGTGGGGAGACTGAGGCAGCCGAATGGCTGCCTTTTTTATTTGTGCGGCCTGTTCAGCCCGGTGGCGGCTACGCCTTACCGGGCCTACGTGAAATGAATCGTCACCCGGCGAGAAGCGCGCACAAAAAAAGGAGCCATTCGGCTCCCTTTTAATACGTCTGAGCGATCAGAACTGATAGCTTGCGGTCACGCTCACGTTGCGCGGCTCACCGTAGACCAGTGAACCCTGAACGTTAGTGTCATAAGTCTTATCAAACAGGTTGTTCAGATTCCCCTGCAGAGAAAAGTTCTTCGTGACCTGATAGCGAGTGAAGAGATCAACCAGCGCATAGCTGCCTTGTTCGGCACGCCATGTACCGTAAGGTGTGGCAACGTCGCTGTAAACGCGGTTTTGCCAGTTAACACCGCCACCCACGGTCAGCGCAGGCATCGCTGGCAGACGGTAACTGGTGAACAGTTTAACCGTCGTGCGCGGCAGGTAAGGGTTAACGTCTTTACCGTCGCTGTCTTCAGCCAGGTAGCGCGTCGCGCCAAAGGTCATTTGCCAGTTGTCCGTCAGCGCGCCGTTAATTTCAAATTCAACGCCTTTACTTACTGTGCCGTCTACGCCTTCATAAGCGGTATCGGTTGACCCCTGAATCACGCGCCCCGTACTCTGCGCCACGTTATCCTGCTCGATGCGGAAGACAGAGAGCGTTGTGGTCAGTCGGCTGTTCATCCAGTCCGACTTCAGGCCCACTTCATAATTGTTGCCGGTGATTGGGTCGAGATACCTGCCGGTGCTGTCACGGTAGTTCTGTGGCTGGAAGATGGAGGTATAGCTGGCATAGGCGGACCAGTTATCATCAATGTCATAGACAAGACCCGCATACGGCGTGGTATGGTTTTTTTCCATACCATAAGTCATCGTGTCGACGCTCCAGTTCGTATAGCGGGCACCGAGAATCAAATGCAGAGGATCGGCCAACGAAATGCGCGTCGCGGCGTAGAGCGATTTCATATTCGTTTTGTCGTCCTGGGCCAGCGCCTGCGATCCCCAGTTTGTTTCCGGGAAATGGCCATCATAATCGTAGAAATTACCGAATTCGTCCGGATACACGTTCGCCCACGCGTTGGTGTAACGGTTCGTTTGACGACTGAAGCTGCCGCCGAACATCACGGTATGCTGGCGGCCAAACAGGTCATAGCCACCATCGGCAAACAGATCGACAGCATCGACCTTACGCTTCCCGCTGTTCCAGCCCGTCCCGCCGATGTAGCCGTAGTCCGGTCCATAATTCGAATAAGGCCCAACCAGCATGCCGGTTGATTTATCAACATAAGCGTCAAGGTACAGGGCTTTACTGTCGAATTTGGCCTCGGTATGGGTGGCATTCAGCGTGGCCTGCCAGGTGTCGGCAAAGCGTTGCTTGAAGGTGGCGAAAACTTTGTTGAACTCTTTGTCGTTATAGGCCCAGTCTGGCGCGGTGCTGTGGGCGCGATCGTAATGCCTTACGCTACCGTCCGTGTTCCAGCGCGGTAAGCCGCCCCAGGTCTGGTTGTTCACGTCAATGCGCTGATATTCGTAACCAGCCGAAAATGAGGTGGTATCGCCCAGGTCCGCATCAAGAATGCCGGAGAAGAACGTTTTCTTTTGATTGTAGTTGTCAAGCCAGGAGTCATTATCCTGATAGCCTGCCACGATGCGACCACGCACATTGCCATCGTCGGTTAACGGGCTTTGCAGATCCATGACGTAACGCTGTTTGTTCCAGCTGCCGTATTCCGCAGACAGATTGCCTTTGAACTCGCGGCTGGTGGCATGTTTACGCACCATGTTGATCGCTGCCGACGGGTTACCCGTGCCCGTCATCAAGCCGGTCGCCCCACGCACCACTTCCACGCGCTCAAACAGGGCGGTATCCGAGAGGGCATCCCCGAGGTTCCAGCGAGATTCGAAATAGGTGGGGATACCATCAATCATGTAGTTGTCGATCTCGAAACCACGTGAGTAATAGCTGCTGCGATCGGAGTCTGCGGTGTTTTTGCTGATCCCCATCGTGTTATCCATCACATCTCCCAGCGTTTGCAGCTGCTGATCTTCCATACGCTGTTCACTGACAATGGAGACTGACTGGGGGATATCGCGCTGGACCATCTGCATTTTGGTGCCGATGGTGGTGGTTTTGACGCTGTAATCCTGCTCTTCGCTGGACGCGTCTGGCTGGGAAGTACCGTCAACGACGAGTGTTTCCTCGTTTGGTGCGGCGAAACTTACGGTTGGCATCAGTGCCATAGCAATGCAGGCTGCCAGCAACGAAGGCGTTGCAACAGGCTGACGTTGCCCATCCCTGGTATGATTAATGAAAGACATCATCAAACCCTTAGTGAATGGTGAAGGTTGTATGCGTCAGTCCCTTAAGCGGGCTGGCGTCGTATTCTTTGTTAAAAACGCGCATGAAAATGCAAATGCGAAATATACGCATTGTTATTAGCACTGTAAACAGATGTTTCGGACGAAACTGAAATAATGTTTCAGAGGAATAATGTCGTCTGGCGGTCACTCTCCAGCCAGCTGGTGAGGGATCGGGAAAGAAATCGAGGGAGAAGGTTGAAAGGACAGGAGAAACTCGCTCATACTCTTGCGTTGTATCACACTGTCGTAAAGACTGTATGTGTGAATAGCGGACGCATCACGCCAGATTAATCAAAAAAGGAAAAGGTCATGGCCGAAGAAACGATTTTCAGTAAAATTATCCGCCGCGAAATCCCGTCGGATATCGTCTTTCAGGATGAGCTGGTGACGGCTTTTCGGGACATTTCACCTCAGGCGCCGACGCATATCCTTATCATTCCAAATATTCTGATTCCTACCGTCAATGATGTGAAAACCGAGCATGAAGTGGCGTTAGGCCGTATGCTAACGGTAGCCGCGAAAATTGCTGAGCAGGAAGGCATCGCTGAAGACGGCTATCGTTTGATCATGAACTGCAATCGCCACGGCGGTCAGGAAGTTTATCATATCCATATGCATCTTCTGGGTGGGCGACCACTGGGACCGATGCTGGCACATAAAGGTCTTTGACATGTTAACAGGGCGTATTGCAGCGCTGATGATAACGCTGGTGATAGCAGGGTGCAGTGCGCGTCCTGCGATCCCCGTCAGCGACGAACAGACGCTGGTGATGGAGTCCTCAGTCCTTGCTGCAGGCATTACGGCAGAGCAGCCTTCGCTGACCATTAGCGAAATCCAACCTTCTGCTTCCTCTACGCTCTATAACGAAAGACATGAGCCAGTGACGGTACATTACCGCTTCTACTGGTATGACGTAAGAGGTCTTGAAATGCATCCGCTTGAGGCGCCGCGTAGCGTGACCATTCCGGCAAGATCGTCGGTGACGCTCTATGGCAGCGCTAACTATTTGGGTGCGCATAAGGTGAGACTTTATCTTTATCTGTAAGGGGTGATCCTTGATTAAAAATATGAGCCGTTATGTGCTCTTAAGTGCGTTTGCACTTTTCCTCGCTGGGTGTGTGACGCGTACAGAACAGCCTGCGCCAGTGGATGAGGCGAAACCAGGTACGGAACAGCCGACACAGCCAACGCAGCCTGTGCCAACGGTGCCTTCTGTCCCGACCATTCCGGCGCAGCCTGGCCCAATTGAGCACCCGGACCAAACGTCACAGCCTGCGCCGCGCGTGCGTCACTATGACTGGAATGGCGCAATGCAGCCTATGGTGGGCAAAATGTTGCAGGCTCAGGGCGTGACGTCGGGAAGCGTACTGTTGGTGGATAGCGTAAATAACCGCACCAATGGTTCACTCAACGCGGGCGAAGCGACGGAAACGCTGCGTAATGCACTAGCAAACAACGGCAAATTTACCCTGGTCTCGACACAGCAGCTGGCAGTAGCTAAACAGCAGTTGGGCTTGTCGCCGCAGGATAGCCTGGGCTCGCGCAGCAAAGCGATAGGCATTGCGCGCAACGTTGGCGCTCAGTATGTCCTCTATTCTAACGCCACTGGTAATGTGAACACGCCTTCGCTGCAGATGCAGCTGATGCTGGTTCAGACAGGTGAAATAATCTGGTCAGGTAAAGGTGCCGTTACGCAACAATAACTGCACGCGTGACGAGATTCTGACGCGTTATTTTCCTCAGTATCGCCTTATCGCGCCGCAGGCCCATTCCGGGCTTGGCGGCGCGAGCTGCATCATTGAGCAGGGCGAACATCGGCTGGTGCTGCGACAGCATCACGATCTCTCTGCCCCTGCCTACCACTTTCGCCGACAGTTTCGTACGCTGAGGCGCTTGCCTGCGGATCTCGTGCCGAAGCCCTGTTTTTTTAGACAGGGCTGGATGGCGGTAGAGTATCTTGCGGGGGAGATCAAAAGCACGCTTCCGCATACTCCCACGCTCGCCGCGATGCTGTATCATCTTCACCGCCAGCCTTGCCTGGGATGGCGGGTCACGCTATTACCGCTGCTGGAAAAATACTGGCAGCAGGCCTCGCCCGACAGACGTACGCCATTCTGGCTTACGCAGCTTAAACGGATGCGAAAGCGAGGGGAACCGCAACCCTTACGGCTTTCTCCGTTGCATATGGACGTCCACGCCGGGAATATTGTACACACGCCCGCGGGAGCCAGGCTCATCGACTGGGAGTATGCCGGAGATGGCGACGTGGCGCTGGAACTGGCGGCGGTCTGGATGCCGGAAGATGCCTCTCGTGAGCAGCTTATACTGGCCTATGCCCGTGAAGCGCAGATGGATGCGTTGATGCTGATGCGGCAGGTCAGGCGGTGGCGACCCTGGGTATTCATGCTGATGGCGGGCTGGTTTGAAATGCGCTATCAGCAATCAAACGACAAACACTTTATTACGCTGGCAGATGACGTCTGGCGTCAGTTACAAACTAAAGGATAAGAGAGGTTCGTGTGGGTCCAGTCATGTTGGATGTCGAAGGGTTTGAGCTGGATGCGGAGGAGCGCGACATTCTGGCGCATCCGCTGGTAGGGGGGCTGATTCTGTTTACCCGCAACTACCACGATCCGGCGCAATTGCGCGAACTGGTTCGTCAGATCCGCGCGGCGTCCCGTAACCATCTGGTGGTCGCGGTGGATCAGGAAGGCGGGCGCGTGCAGCGCTTCCGCGAGGGGTTCACCCGCTTGCCTGCCGCACAATCTTTTGCTGCGCTACTGGGTACAGAAGAGGGCGGTAAACTGGCGCAGGATGCTGGCTGGCTGATGGCGAGCGAAATGATTGCGATGGATATCGACATCAGCTTTGCTCCCGTTCTGGATGTGGGCCATATCAGCGCGGCGATTGGCGAGCGTTCATACCATGAAGATCCGCGCATTGCGCTGGCAATAGCCACCCGTTTTATCGACGGCATGCACGCAGCAGGCATGAAAACCACCGGCAAACACTTCCCGGGACATGGCGCAGTGACGGCCGATTCTCACAAAGAGACGCCGCGCGATCCGCGTCCGGAAGCGGAAATCCGTGCCAAAGATATGTCGGTGTTCCGTTCGCTTATCACCGATAACAAGCTTGATGCCATCATGCCTGCACACGTGATTTACAGCGATGTCGATCCGCGCCCGGCCAGCGGTTCACCGCACTGGCTGAAAACGGTGCTGCGTCAGGAGCTCGGTTTTAACGGCGTAATTTTCTCCGACGATCTGTCGATGGAAGGGGCGGCAATTATGGGCAGCTACGCGGAGCGCGGGCAGGCATCCCTGGACGCAGGTTGCGATATGATCCTCGTCTGCAATAATCGTAAAGGGGCCGTCAGCGTGTTGGATAACCTGTCGCCGATCAAAGCAGAGCGTGTTACACAATTGTATCATAAAGGCTCATTTAGCCGTCAGGAGCTGATGGATTCGGCGCGCTGGAAGACGGTCAACGCCCAGCTTGAAGCACTGAATGAGCGCTGGCAGGCACATAAAGCCAGCCTGTAAACCCTCCCGGAAGGCGTAGCGTGGTGAGAAGACAATGATCATCTATTTACACGGTTTTGACTCAAACAGTCCTGGTAATCATGAGAAGGTGCTGCAGCTGCAGTTTATCGACCCGGATGTACGGCTGATCAGTTACAGCACGCGTCATCCGAAGCATGATATGCAGCATCTGCTCAAGGAAGTGGACAAGATGTTACAGCTCAATGTCGATGAACGTCCGCTGATCTGCGGCGTGGGGCTGGGGGGCTACTGGGCCGAACGCATTGGCTTCCTGTGCGATATCCGCCAGGTCGTTTTCAATCCCAACCTGTTCCCGAACGAGAACATGGAAGGCAAAATTGACCGCCCGGAAGAGTATGTCGACATTGCCACCAAGTGCGTGAGTAACTTCCGTGAGAAAAACCGCGATCGCTGTTTAGTGATCCTCTCGCGCCAGGATGAGGCACTGAACAGCAGCCGGGCGGCAGAACTGCTGCATCATTACTATGAAATTGTCTGGGACGAGGAACAGACCCACAAATTCAAGAATATCTCCCCGCATCTGCAGCGCATCAAAGCCTTCAAAACGCTGGGCTAAGCCACAGCCTGCCACCCGAAACCCGGTACGCCTTTGCGACCGGGTTTCTTTTTGTCCAGAATTGTCTACTTTTAAGCCATCAAAACTTGATGCATATCAATTTTGGTATGACCAATGCGCCTGACGTGTTATTCTCAATTCACCTGAATGGTTTCAGTGCTGTAACCTGTTGTTAATTAAGGGTTATTTTTATAACTTTTACTTAACAATTGGTTAATAATTTGAGGGGGTCACGTTGACTACGCCATTGAAAAAGATAGTGATTGTAGGCGGTGGTGCTGGCGGGCTGGAGCTGGCCACACAGCTGGGTAAAAAGCTGGGTCGCGGCAAAAAAGCCAAAATTACGCTGGTGGATCGCAACCATAGCCACCTGTGGAAACCGCTGCTGCATGAAGTGGCGACCGGTTCGCTGGATGAGGGCGTCGATGCGCTGAGCTATCTGGCGCATGCGCGCAATCACCATTTCCAGTTCCAGCTGGGATCCGTGGTGGATATCAACCGTGAAAGCAAAACCATTACACTGGCCGAACTGCGTGATGAAAAAGGCGAACTGCTGGTTCCTGAACGCAAACTGGCGTATGACACGCTGGTCATGGCGCTGGGCAGTACCTCTAACGACTTCAATACGCCGGGCGTGAAAGAGCACTGTATCTTCCTCGATAACCCGCACCAGGCGCGTCGTTTCCATCAGGAAATGCTAAACCTGTTCCTGAAGTACACCAGCAATATGGGTGCCAATGGCAAGGTGAACATTGCCATTGTCGGCGGCGGCGCGACGGGCGTTGAGCTGTCTGCGGAGCTGCACAACGCGGTGAAACAGCTGCACAGCTACGGTTATAAAGGGCTGACTAACGAAGCGCTGAACGTGACGCTGGTTGAAGCCGGTGAACGCATTCTGCCTGCACTGCCGCCACGTATTTCCGGTGCGGCGCACAATGAGCTCACCAAACTGGGCGTGCGGGTGCTGACGCAGACCATGGTGACCAGCGCTGACGAAGGCGGCCTGCATACTAAGGACGGCGAGTATATCCAGGCGGATCTGATGGTCTGGGCGGCGGGTATTAAAGCGCCTGATTTCATGAAAGAGATCGGCGGGCTGGAAACCAACCGCATTAACCAGCTGGTGACAGAGCCGACGCTGCAAACCACCCGCGATCCGGAGATCTTCGCTATTGGTGACTGTGCATCCTGCGCGCGCCCTGAAGGTGGGTTCGTGCCGCCGCGCGCTCAGGCCGCTCACCAGATGGCGAGTCTGGTGCTGCACAACATCCTGGCGCAGTACAAAGGGAAGCCGATGAAGTCGTATGTCTATAAAGACCACGGTTCGCTGGTGTCACTGTCTAACTTTTCTACCGTGGGTAGCCTGATGGGTAACCTGATGCGCGGCTCCATGATGGTAGAAGGGCGGATTGCACGCTTCGTGTATATCTCCCTTTACCGTATGCATCAGATTGCACTGCACGGCTACTTCAAAACCGGTCTGATGATGCTGGTCGGCCGAATCAACCGCGTGATCCGTCCACGACTGAAGCTGCACTGATATTTCTCTCCCTCCGGGCCATCCGGAGGGATTTTTTAGCATTTCATGCTGTACATCACACTTTGCGTGCTTAAGAGTTCTCTCAAACACGATATATCTCCCCCAGACGCCCATTTTTTAATCCTTTGTCTTATTGGCGAGGACTGACCCCTGTTGCAAAATAGTTTCCAATAGCAACAAAGGAGGAAGTCCCGTGAATAAATCAATGTTGGCGGGTATAGGGATTGGCGTCGCTGCTGCGCTAGGTGTGGCTGCCGTAGCCGGTCTCAACGTACTTGATCGTGGCCCGCAGTATGCGCAGGTCGTTTCCGCTACCCCGATTAAAGAAACCGTGAAAACCCCTCGTCAGGAGTGCCGTAACGTCTCCGTGACTCACCGTCGTCCGGTGCAGGATGAAAACCGCATTGCCGGTTCAGTTCTCGGTGCCGTAGCCGGTGGCGTGATTGGTCATCAGTTTGGTGGCGGGCGAGGCAAAGATGTGGCGACGGTCGTGGGTGCGCTGGGTGGCGGCTATGCCGGTAATCAGGTGCAGGGCGCAATGCAGGACAACGACACCTACACCACCACGCAGCAGCGCTGCAAAACTGTTTATGACAAGTCCGAAAAAATGCTGGGCTATGACGTAACCTACAAAATTGGCGACCAGCAGGGCAAAATCCGCATGGATAAAGACCCTGGCACCCAGATCCCTCTGGACAACAATGGTCAGCTGGTACTGAACAACAAAGTGTAAAAAAGATGTTCTCTGAACTTAGCTCCTCATGCGCTCAGGCTGAGGAGCTTTTTTTTGCCTTAAAGTTTAAGCAGTTCAGGCCACAGACGCAGCGTGGTTTGCGTAATACTCTGCAGTTTTTCAAGCGTAGCCCCTTCACGGGCGCTGATGGACATACCCTGTAAAATACAGCTCAGGTATTGCGCCAGCTCCTGCGGGCGGCAATGCGGCGGGATTTCACCGCGCTGCTGCCGCTGGGCCAGAAACGTACTTAACGTCTCCTCCTGCATGGCATGGCGTGATTTCACCGTATTGGCAATCTCTTTCGACGAAGCAGCAAGCGTGGCGGAGGTGTTGATCATAAAGCAGCCCGCGGGTGTGTCTTTGCTGGTAAAGCAGGTCGCGACGGCGCAGAAATAGTCCTGCAACGCCTGTTCAACGCTTTTTTCTTCGCAAAAAAGCTGCGCTTCGTGTTTTGCCGCAAAGCGCGAGATGTATCTGTCCAGCACTGCCCTGAACAGCCCCTCTTTGTTAGTAAATTCCGCATACAGCGTGGGTGCCTTGGCGCCGGTCGCTTCTACCAGATCGGAAAGCGAGGTCGCTTCGTATCCATGCTGCCAGAAGAGTGTCATGGCCTTATCGAGCGCCGCATCCCTGTCGAACACTTTTGGTCGGCCACGGCTTTTCTTTGCGCAACTCGTGACTTCGGTTGTCATTTGCCGTTGGTCCTCAGTTGGTTTGTTGAATGACCATTATAAAAATAAACCCATCCCGCGACCAGCGTAGTTTGCTTAAAAATAAATTAATCATATGGGTATGAAAATTAACGAAAATAAAATTAATTTAACGGTCGTTATAAAAATATGTTGACGTGTGAGCTGGATCACATCTATCATTTACCTATCGATCGTTAAGTAAATAACTTGCGACGCCCAATTCATCTGCCTAAAGGTAAAAATCATGAAAAACGTAAAAACCCTGATCGCTGCTGCTGTACTTAGCTCACTCTCTTTCGCAAGCTTCGCCGCTGTAGAAGTTCAATCTACTCCTGCTGACCAACAAAAAGTGGGTACCATCTCTGCAAACGCGGGGACAAACCTGGGCTCTCTGGAAGATCAACTGGCGCAGAAAGCGGATGAGATGGGTGCGAAATCGTTCCGTATCACCTCAGTGACCGGCCCTAACACCCTGCACGGTACTGCTGTTATCTATAAATAAGCCTGGCTAAACCCTCATTTATGCCACTGCTATAAAAAACGCCCTGCATTTGCAGGGCGTTTTTTTTGATACTTACATTGACTGCGGAGTGACATTTCCATGTCGCGTGACGTCAATTGGCATTCCTGACCGGGCTTCCATCGCGCGCTCCATTACCACGCTATCGGTGTTCGTATTCGATTTAAAGCTCACCATCGCGGCATTCAGTGGAATAGGCAGCGTCTGCGGATCGTCACCGAGGTGTTTTGATAATGGCTGGTGAATTTCGACCAACCGTACGCCACCGGGCTCTTCCGAGGCCTTAATCGGTGTATTGATAATATTCACTTTTGTGCCCGGCGTAATCACGCTATAGAGCGTCTTGATGTCGTCATCGCGCAGACGAATACAGCCGGAGCTGACGCGCATACCGATGCCGAAATCCGCATTCGTTCCATGCAGCAGATAAACCCCACCATATGCCGCGAGGCGGATCGCGTGATGACCCATTGGGTTGTCCGGGCCCGCTGGCACGACGGTGGGCAGATCGATACCCTGAGCTTTATAGCGTGCGCGAATATTTGCCGTGGGTGTCCAGGTTGGGTTAGCACGTTTATCCGACACGGTAGTGACCATGGTTGGCGTCAGTGTGTCCCCGCCCAGCTGGCCGATACCGATTGGATAAACGGTCACTTCTTTTTTACCCGGCGGATAATAGTAAAGTCGAAGCTCGGCAAGGTTAATCACGATCCCCTGTCGCGGTGCATCAGGAAGAATGGTCTGAAGCGGGATGGTCAGCACGCTGCCAGCGCGCGGCACGTAAGGATCGACACCGGGGTTGGCCTGCAGCAAGGCCAGAAAGCCGACGTTATATTTTTTGGCAATGGCCTCCAGCGAACCCCCGTTATCTTCAACAACATGAAAACGGTTTTGCCCGACAACGTTGCTGCCAGGGGGGGGAAGGGGCCAGGTGTTTGCGCGTGCAGGCAGCGCAACGGCTACCGTAGCGGCAAGCGCAAGCAGGGTGATCCAGCGAGTTAAACGCGAAGCGGTCATTATCATAATCCCTATAAATGATAAGGTTATTGTTTTATAAAGGGTTAATGATAATTATGGCGAAGAGGTGTGTCGGGAAGATCGGGTGAAGTGCAAAGAGTTTGTAAATTCTCCCCCGTCAGCCAGGCGCTAACGGGGGAGAAGATTACGCGATAGCGTTCTCTTCAAGCTGGCGCATAAAGTTGCGCACCCAGTCCATGCGGGTTTTGCGTTCTGTCAGTTCCTGAGTAAAACGCAGACGCGTCGGGCCGTCCAGGCGGAAGTGCTGCGGCTGTTTTTGCAGCAAACCAATCAACCACATCGGATCGACATGGTTTTTTTCCGCGAACTCAATCACGCCGCCTTTTTCATTCCCTTCGAGCTTACGAATGCCCAGCTTTTGCGCCTGCTGACGGAGTCGCGCGATATCCAGCAGATTTCGCGCGGCATCCGGCAGCAGCCCGAAGCGGTCGATCAGCTCCACCTTAATCTCTTCCAGCTCGTTTTCTTTTTTCGCGCTGGCGATACGTTTGTAGAATGACAGACGGGTATTCACATCAGGAATGAAATCATCCGGCAGCAGGGAAGGCATACGCAATTCCACCTCGGTCTGCTGGCTGGTCAAATCTTCCAGCGACGGCTCACGTCCGGCCTTCAGCGCATCGACGGCATTTTCCAGCAGTTCCATATAGAGCGAGAAGCCGATGGTCTCCATCGAGCCGCTCTGGTCTTCACCCAGCAGTTCACCGGCACCGCGGATCTCAAGATCGTGTGTCGCCAGCGCAAAGCCTGCGCCAAGGTCTTCCAGTGAGGCGATGGCTTCCAGACGCTTTTGCGCGTCGGTGGTCATCGCTTTCGGATGCGGCGTCAGCAGCCAGGCGTAGGCCTGATGGTGCGAACGCCCGACGCGACCGCGCAGCTGGTGCAGCTGCGCCAGACCAAAGTGATCCGCGCGTTCGATAATAATCGTGTTCGCGGTCGGGATATCAATACCGGTTTCAATGATGGTGGTACACACCAGCACGTTGAAGCGCTGGTGGTGAAAATCATTCATCACCCGCTCCAGCTCGCGCTCGCGCATCTGCCCGTGACCGATAGCGATACGCGCTTCCGGCACCAGCTCCGCCAGCCTGTCCGCCGCTTTTTGAATGTTCTCCACGTCGTTGTAGAGGTAGTACACCTGGCCGCCGCGCAGCACTTCACGCAGGATCGCTTCGCGCACCACCAGATTGTCATACTCGCGGACAAAGGTTTTTACCGCCAGACGGCGCGCCGGTGGCGTGGCGATAATCGACAGATCGCGCATGCCGCTCATCGCCATGTTCAGCGTACGCGGGATAGGCGTTGCGGTCAGGGTCAGTATGTCGACGTCGGCACGCATCGCTTTGATGCGCTCCTTATGGCGCACCCCGAAGCGGTGCTCTTCGTCGACAATCAGCAGCCCCAGATCTTTCCACTTCACATCGCTTTGCAGCAGCTTGTGGGTGCCGATCAGAATATCGATTTTACCTTCACTTGCCTGTTCCAGAATTTGCGTCTGCTCTTTAGCACTGCGAAAACGCGACAGCATCTCGATACGCACTGGCCAGTTGGCAAAGCGGTCGCGGAAGTTGTCGAAGTGCTGCTGGGCAAGCAGGGTAGTAGGCACCAGCACCGCCACCTGCTTGTTGTTCTCCACGGCCAGGAAGGCGGCGCGCATGGCGACTTCAGTTTTACCGAAGCCCACATCACCGCACACTAAGCGGTCCATCGCCAGCGGCTGGCACATGTCGCTCAGCACCGCGTTAATGGCCTGCGCCTGATCCGGCGTGGTTTCAAACGGGAAGCTGTCGCAGAACAGCTGATACTGCTCTTTATCATGCTTAAACGCATAACCTTCTTTGGCCGCGCGCTGGGCATAGATGTCCAGCAGCTCAGCCGCCACGTCGCGAACTTTTTCCGCCGCCTTCTGGCGCGCGCGCGCCCAAGCGTCGCCGCCCAGCTTGTGTAGCGGTGCATTATCTTCGGCACCGCCTGCATAGCGGCTGATCAGGTGCAGGGACGAGACCGGCACATAGAGTTTGGCGTCGTTGGCGTAGGTCAGCATCAGGTATTCGCCTTTGATGCCGCCCGCTTCAAGGGTGGTCATCCCCTGGTAGCGGCCGACGCCGTGCTCGAGGTGAACAATCGGCTGGCCCGGATGCAGTTCGGCCAGGTTACGGATCAGCGTGTCCGGGTTGATGGTGCGACGGCTATCCTGACGACGGCGCGCCACGCGCTCGCCGAGAAGGTCGCTTTCGCAAATTAGCGCCAGGTTGTTGAGCGTGTCGATAAACCCATGCTCAGCGGCACCGATCATCAGATAGCGGCCCGTTCCGGTGGCATCGTCCAGCCGCAAAATGCGCTTTGGTGCGATCTTGATGCGGCCAAGCAGTTCGCCTAACGCTTCGCGACGACCTTCGCTCTCAACGGAGAACACCACCGGCCCGGTAAAGGATTCCAGGAACTTGCGCAGATTGTCCAGCGGGGATTTTTGCTGCGCCTGAACGGAGAGGTCCGGCAGCGTTTGGAACGCCAGGTTGGTATTGGCCGCTTTATCCGCGAGCGAGTCGGTTCTGAGCTGCATGCGCGGCCAGCGCTTCAGTTCGGCGTTGAGCTCGTCGGTGCGCAGCCAAAGCGTTTCCGGCGGCAACAGCGGACGCATCGGATCCACGCCACGGTTTTCGAAGCGAGCGCGGGTTTCACTTTCAAAGCGGCTGGCGCTGGCCTCGATATCCCCGGTGTTTACAATCAGCGTGTTCGCCGGGAAATAGCTGAACAGCGCGGGTAGCGGCTCGTTGAAGAACAGGGGCTGCCAGTATTCGATCCCGGCAGGCAGCGTGCCTTTGCTGACCTGCTGATAAATGTGCTCGGCATCGCGCTTCACGTCGAACCTGTCGCGCCACTGGCTGCGGAACAGCTCGATAGCGGTTTTGTCCGTCGGGAATTCGTGTGCGGGCAGCAGGTTGATGGATTCCACTTCTTCCAGCGTGCGCTGCGTGTCGGCGTCGAACACGCGCAGGCTGTCGATTTCATCATCAAAGAAATCCAGGCGGTACGGCTGGTCGCTGCCCATTGGGTAAAGATCGAGCAGCGCGCCGCGGGTGGCGTATTCCCCGTGCTCCATCACCTGATCGACATGGCGATAACCGGCACCGTCAAGCTGCGCGCGCAGGGCATCACGCGACAGGCGCTGGCCTTTTTTCATCACCAGCGCGTGGCCGTGAAGATAGCTGTGCGGGCAGACGCGCTGCATCAGCGTATTGACCGGCACAATTAACACGCCGCGCTGCATGGTCGGAAGCTGATACAGCGTTGACAGGCGTGAAGAGATGATCTCCTGATGCGGGGAGAAGCTGTCATACGGCAGCGTTTCCCAGTCGGCCAGGCTGGACACCAGGCTATCGGTAAATTGACGGATTTCGTCATGCAGGCGCAGGGCATTTTGCATATCCGGGGCAACCAGCACCACCGGGCCGGGATGGCGCTCAGCGATTTCTGCCACCAGCGTGGCGCACGCCGCGCCCGTGAGTTCGCCCAGCTGGCGTTGGTCGCCTGCTTTAACAGGCAAGGTAAAGCGATAGTGTTCAGGCATGGCTATGTCAGAGTCTCTTATGGATATACCAACAGTATTGGGGCATATCACTGATACGCAATGTCTTTATTATCCTCGATCGTTTTGCATTAGCAAATCGTAAGCGTATGGGCGGCAATTCGCCCCCGAAAAGGGGGCGGAGAGGGCATCAACGGGTGGCGGTTGATGGGGAGAGCGTAGCGGGTGGGGAGAAAAAGAGATCGCCAAAGAGAGAGGTGGAAATCTTGCGTATGCCAAGCCCTACAAGGGTGCAGACCAGCAGGCTGGCGAACGGGTAGACCAGAATCAGCGTTAACTCGGCCCACACCGGCCAGTACCCGGCATTCATTTCACCAATCAGGCACAGGCTAAAAGCCTCTATCAAAATGCGATGCGTGGTGTAAATCGCAATGGTATTCGAACCCACCACATTCAGCAGGTTTCCTGGATGGACGGCATAACGTTGCTCAACGCTGTAGAAAAGCTTCATGATCAGCACAATCGACAGCAGTGAGAGCGGGAGAGGAACGTTTGCAAACCACAGCACCACGGATACCGCCCCGAACGCGACCAGCGCCAGCCAGATGCGACCTATTTCCAGCCCCTTCATCCAGGCCATAAGCTGGGCACCGTACCACGCGCCCAGGCTGTAGTAGATCATATTACGCACGACGCTGTTCATTCCCCACCACGGCAGCGGCAGGAAGTTAATGGCAATGCTCGCCAGCGCCAGCAGGCCCAGAACTGGCAGCTTCCAGCGGCTCAGCAGTTTGCACAGGGTGAAATAGACCACCAGGGCATACAGATACCACAGGCTGGTGCTGGCAGTGAGCATACCCAGAATAAAGCCCGAGACAGAGTCGGCGTAGGCCGCATTCGAGGACGTTGCCAGTTCACGTTCCGGTGCGAGCCAGGCATTAAGGTGGGTCAGCGCCTGCCACTGAAGTATTCCCCATAGCGCCAGCACCCAGACGATGCTCCAGATGCGCTTGTCGAGGCTGGTGCGCCAGTCTACTTCATCAATGTATCGGCGGATCAGAAAGCCGGAGATAAAGAAGAACACCGGCATGCGGAACGGTGCGAGATACAGGTTAAAATAGACCCAGCATTTGGCGAGAAGCCCTGACAGCGGATGCTGCAGCCCGCTGAGATGAGGATAAAAGGTGATGACCGAGTGGTAAATCACCACCAGGCAGATGCACAGCCCCTTTATCTGATTAATCCATAATGCTTTTTGTTTCATCGGTAACCAATACCTGTTTTGCCATAAACGAACGGGCAATTGTTCTAAAACGACAGCGAGATGTAACGGGTAACTGTCTGTATCGGGACGTTTTTCGGAAAAGGTGGAGGGTGTGCAAAGAAGAAACCGAAAGTACCACCCTGATTTATCTGAGTTTTTCGGAAAAATGATTACCAAAGCTTACGGTTTCAGTCATTTACGCTTAACGGATTCGCTTATATACTCGTGGGTCTGCTATCAGCAAACAGACGGATTTCATGTATCAACCTGTCGCACTCTTCATAGGCTTACGTTACATGCGTGGGCGCGCCGCGGACCGCTTCGGTCGCTTTGTCTCCTGGCTTTCGACTATTGGCATTACGCTTGGCGTGATGGCACTGGTGACGGTGCTTTCCGTCATGAACGGCTTTGAGCGTGAGCTGCAAAACAATATCCTGGGGCTGATGCCGCAGGCCGTTCTCTCCTCAACCAACGGTTCCGTGAACCCGCAACAGCTGCCGGAAAGCGCAGCGAAGTTACAGGGTGTCACGCGCGTTGCGCCATTAACCACCGGCGATGTCGTGTTGCAAAGCGCCCGCAGCGTGGCGGTCGGCGTCATGCTGGGGATTGATCCTGCCCAAAAGGACCCGTTGACGCCGTATCTGGTTAACGTGAAGCAATCCGATCTGCAGCCCGGTAAATACAATGTCATCCTCGGCGAACAGCTTGCCGGACAGCTCGGCGTCAACCGTGGTGACCAGCTGCGCGTGATGGTACCTTCTGCCAGCCAGTTTACGCCGATGGGGCGCCTGCCAAGCCAGCGCCTGTTCAACGTGATAGGTACTTTTGCCGCCAACAGCGAAGTCGACGGCTATCAGATGCTGGTTAACATCCAGGATGCGTCGCGCCTGATGCGCTACCCGGCGGGAAACATTACCGGCTGGCGCCTGTGGCTCGATCAGCCGCTCAAGGTCGATACCCTCAGCCAGCAAACGCTGCCGGAAGGTACCAAATGGCAGGACTGGCGTGACCGTAAAGGCGAACTGTTCCAGGCCGTTCGCATGGAAAAAAACATGATGGGGCTGCTGCTGAGCCTGATCGTCGCCGTAGCGGCATTTAACATCATCACCTCGCTGGGCCTGATGGTGATGGAGAAGCAGGGCGAAGTCGCCATTCTGCAAACCCAGGGGCTCACGCCGCGCCAGATCATGGCGGTCTTTATGGTCCAGGGGGCAAGCGCAGGCATCATCGGCGCGCTGCTCGGCGCCGTGCTGGGCGCGCTGCTTGCCAGCCAGCTGAATAACCTAATGCCGATCATCGGCGCGCTGCTTGATGGCGCGGCGCTGCCGGTGGCTATCGAGCCGCTGCAGGTGGTCGGTATTGCGCTGGCCGCGATGGCCATTGCGCTGCTTTCTACGCTTTATCCTTCCTGGCGCGCTGCCGCCACTCAACCCGCTGAGGCTTTACGTTATGAATAAGATCCTGTTGCAATGCGACAACCTGTCCAAACGCTATCAGGAAGGCACTGTGCAGACCGACGTGCTGCACAATGTGAGCTTCAGCGTGGGTGAAGGCGAGATGATGGCGATTGTCGGCAGCTCCGGCTCAGGCAAAAGTACGCTGCTGCATCTGCTGGGCGGGCTGGATACGCCAACCGAAGGTGACGTGATCTTCTCCGGCCAGCCGATGAGCAAGATGTCCTCCGCGGCGAAGGCCGAGCTGCGTAACCGCGAGCTGGGTTTTATCTACCAGTTCCACCACCTGCTGCCGGACTTCACGGCGCTGGAAAACGTGGCAATGCCGCTGCTGATTGGCAAAAAGAAACCGGCAGAAATTAACGCCCGCGCCAGCGACATGCTGAAAGCGGTAGGGTTGGGCCATCGCGGGAACCACCGTCCCTCAGAGCTTTCCGGCGGCGAGCGCCAGCGCGTGGCGATTGCCCGTGCGCTGGTGAACAATCCGCGTCTGGTGTTGGCGGATGAACCTACCGGTAACCTGGATGCGCGCAATGCTGACAGTATTTTCCAGCTTCTGGGCGAGCTGAACGCCTCGCAGGGCACCGCGTTTCTGGTGGTGACCCACGATCTGCAGCTGGCAAAACGCATGGGTCGCCAGCTTGAGATGCGCGACGGCCATCTGAACGCGGAACTGACCCTGATGGGAGCAGAGTAATGGCGTCACCGTTATCGCTACTCATCGGTTTACGTTTTAGTCGTGGTCGCCGTCGCGGCGGCATGGTGTCGCTCATCTCCGTGATCTCCACCGTGGGTATCGCGCTCGGGGTGGCGGTATTGATCGTGGGCTTAAGCGCCATGAACGGCTTCGAGCGTGAGCTGAATAACCGCATTCTGGCGGTGGTACCGCACGGGGAGATCGAGCCGGTTAACCAGCCGTGGACGAACTGGAGCGATGCGCTCACAAAAGTCGAAAAAGTGCCGGGCATTGCCGCGGCCGCGCCCTACATCAACTTTACCGGGCTGGTGGAGAGCGGGGTAAACCTGCGCGCCATTCAGGTGAAAGGTGTCAACCCCGCCCAGGAGGAGCGTCTCAGCGCGCTGCCGCAATTTGTGCAGAACGGCGCGTGGGCCAACTTTAAGGCTGGCGAGCAGCAGATCATCATGGGCAAAGGCGTTGCCGATGCTCTGAAGGTGAAGCAGGGCGACTGGGTCTCGATCATGATCCCGAACGCCAGCGCCGACCACAAACTGCAGCAGCCTAAGCGCGTGCGCCTGCACGTTGCCGGCATTCTTCAGCTGAGCGGGCAGCTCGATCACAGCTTCGCCATGGTGCCGATGGAAGACGCGCGCCAGTATCTCGACATGGGCGACAGCGTGACGGGCATTGCCATTAAGGTGAACGACGTCTTTAACGCCAACAAACTTGTGCGTGATGCGGGCAGCGTGACCAATAACTATGTCTACATCAAAAGCTGGATCGGCACTTACGGGTATATGTACCGTGATATCCAGATGATCCGCGCCATTATGTATCTGGCGATGGTGCTGGTGATTGGTGTAGCGTGCTTTAATATCGTCTCGACGCTGGTGATGGCGGTCAAGGATAAGAGCGGTGACATCGCCGTGCTGCGTACCCTCGGGGCGAAAGACGGCCTTATTCGCGCCATCTTCGTCTGGTACGGTTTGCTTGCGGGGCTGTTCGGCAGCCTGTGCGGCGTGGTGATTGGCGTGGTGGTTTCCCTGCAGCTGACCCCAATCATCAACGGAATTGAAAAGCTGATTGGCCACCAGTTCCTGTCGGGTGATATCTATTTTATTGACTTCCTGCCGTCTGAACTGCACTGGCTGGATGTTTTTTATGTGCTGGTTACAGCACTTTTACTGAGTCTGCTGGCAAGCTGGTATCCGGCGCGTCGCGCAAGCCGAATTGATCCGGCGAGGGTACTAAGTGGCCAGTAATTTCGTCATGGTTTAGCGGTCTTTAGGCCGCTGGATCAAGCAGAGGAATGCATCATGTATTACGGATTTGATATTGGCGGCACCAAGATTGCGTTCGGCGTGTTTGATAAAGACCTCAAACTGCAGTGGGAAACCCGCGTTCCCACGCCGCGCGAAAGCTACGATGAATTTTTAACCGCCATTGCCGCGCTGGTGGCGCAAGCCGATGAACGCTTTGGCGTGAAAGGCAGCGTCGGCATTGGGATTCCGGGCATGCCCGAAACCGACGATGGCACGCTGTATGCCGCCAACGTGCCTGCCGCCAGCGGTAAACCGCTGCGCGCCGATCTCTCTGTCCTCCTTGAACGCGACGTGCGTTTAGATAACGATGCCAACTGTTTTGCCCTCTCCGAAGCCTGGGATGATGAGTTCCGTCAGTACCCACTGGTGATGGGGCTGATCCTCGGTACCGGCGTCGGCGGTGGGATTGTGATCAACGGTAAGCCGATCACCGGGCGCAGTTACATCACCGGCGAGTTTGGTCACATCCGTCTGCCGGTGGACGCGCTGGAGGTCGTTGGGCGTGATTTTCCGCTCATCCGCTGCGGCTGCGGCCAGCACGGCTGTATTGAGAACACACTCTCCGGCCGCGGGTTTGCATGGCTTTACGAACACTTCTATCATCAGAAACTTGAAGCCCCCCAAATCATTACCCTGTGGGAGCAAGGGGATGCGCAGGCGCGTGAGCACGTCGAGCGCTATCTTGATCTGCTGGCGGTGTGTCTGGGAAATATTCTCACCATCGTCGACCCGGATCTGCTGGTGATTGGGGGAGGGCTATCAAACTTTACTGCGATTACGGAACAGCTGTCCGGGCGTTTGCCCCGACATTTATTGCCGGTCGCCCGCGTGCCGCGTATTGAACGCGCGCGACACGGGGACGCGGGAGGCATGCGCGGAGCCGCATTCCTTCATCTCACCGATTAGTCTACGAGGTTTCTATGCTGTCGCGTCGCCAGGGTCGACTCAGCCGTTTTCGCAAAAACAAACGCCGCTTGCGTGAGCGCTTGCGCCAGCGGATCTTTTTCAGAGACAGAATGATGCCAGAAGCGATGGATAAACCCAGAGTGGTGGTGCTGACCGGCGCGGGGATCTCCGCCGAGTCAGGAATTCGAACCTTCCGCGCGGCGGACGGGCTGTGGGAAGAGCACCGTGTCGAGGACGTGGCGACGCCGGAAGGTTTCGCTCGCGATCCGGACCTGGTGCAGGCGTTTTATAACGCCCGTCGTCGTCAGCTTCAGCAGCCTGAGATTGCGCCGAATGCGGCGCATCTGGCGCTGGCTAAGCTGGAAGAGGCACTGGGGGATCGTTTTCTGCTGGTGACACAGAATATCGATAACCTGCACGAGCGGGCGGGTAGCAAAAACATCATCCACATGCACGGCGAGCTGCTCAAGGTTCGCTGCGCCTGGAGCGGTCAGGTGCTGGACTGGAAAGAGGACGTGCTGCCGGAAGACAAATGCCATTGCTGTCAGTTTCCTGCGCGTTTACGCCCGCACGTGGTGTGGTTCGGCGAAATGCCGCTGGGCATGGATGAGATCTACAGCGCGCTGGCGATGGCGGACGTGTTCATTGCCATCGGCACGTCCGGGCACGTCTATCCGGCGGCGGGATTTGTTCACGAGGCTAAACTCCAGGGCGCGCATACGGTAGAGCTTAATCTGGAGCCGAGCCAGGTGGGCAGTGAGTTTGAAGAGAAACACTATGGCCTGGCAAGTGAAGTGGTGCCAGCTTTTGTGGATAAACTCCTGAAGGGGCTGTAGTTGTGACGGGCGACATCGCGTCGCCCGTCACATCTCAACGACCTGCTTTTAACTTCTGATAATACTCTTCATAAAGACGGCTCGCGTCACCCACGTCGTTCTGCCATTCGCCTTTGCTGACGGTGTCAGCATCAGGGTACAGCGATTTATCATTCGCGACTTCAGGGCTTAACAGCTTGCGTGCAGCCAGATTTGGCGTCGGGTAGCCGATGGTTTCAGCCACCTGCTTCGCCACGTCGGGGCGCAGCAGGAAGTTAATCAGCTTCAACGCGCCGTCCACGTTTTTCGCGTTGGCCGGAATCGACAGGCTGTCCATCCAGAAGATCCCGCCTTCTTTCGGCCAGACGACCTCCAGCGGCGTACCGGCCTGGCGGGCAACATACGCGGAGCCGTTCCACACCATCCCCAGATTCACTTCGCCTTCCATGTACGGGTTTGCCGGGTTATCAGAGTTGAATGCCGCCACGTTAGGCATCAGCTTTTTCAGCTCGTTGTAGGCCGCTTCGATCTCTTTCGGATCGGTGGTGTTACCGGAATAGCCGAGTTTACGCAGCGCTATCTGGAACACCTCACGCGCATCGTCGGTTAACAGCAGGCTACCTTTGTATTCCGGTTTCCACAGATCGGCCCAGCCTGTAACCGTTTTCGGATCGATGGCATCGCTGTTCACGCCAATCGCTGTCGCACCCCAGATGTAAGGAATGGAGTAGTCGTTATTGGGATCGAACGGTTTGTTAAGCATCTCCGGATCAAGGTTTGAAAAATGGGTTAGCTTCGTTTTATCGATCTTCTGGATCATGCCCTCTTTGCGCATTTTGTCGACAAAGTAGGTGGAAGGAACGACCAGATCGTACGCGCCGTCTTTGTAGGTTTTCAGCTTGGCGTACATGGTTTCATTCGACTCATAGGTCGAGTAGATCACCTTGATGCCCGTCTCTTTGGTGAACTGTTCCAGTAGCCCTGGCGGCACGTATTCGGTCCAGTTGTAGAAGTAGAGCGTTTTGCTGTCATCAGCGTGCGCGGCACCCATGCCAAGCACCAGCGCCGCAGCGGCGAGCATTTTTTTCATTTCATTGTCCCCTGAGATTTTGTTTTATCACGAGCAATAACCTGGCTGGCAATCACCAGAACCAGTGACAACACCAGCAGAATGGTCGCCAGCGCGTTCACCTCCGGTGAGACGCCGACTTTCACCATTGAATAGATCTTCAACGGCAGAATTTCATAGCTCGGCCCGGTCACGAAGGAGGAGACCACCACGTCATCCATCGACAGAGTAAAGCTGAGCAACCATCCGGCCGCCACGGCAGGCATTGCCAGCGGCAGGATGATTTTACGCAGGATGGTCATCTCGCTGGCGCCCAGATCTTTCGCCGCCTCCAGCATACGCACGTCGAACCCTTTAAGACGCGCAAAGACGGTCACCACCACAAACGGCAGGCAGAAGGTGATATGCGAGAACAGCAGCGACCAGAAGCCAAGCTGTACGCCCAGCAGCATAAACAGCACCAGCAGCGAAATGGCCATGACGATATCCGGTGACATCATCACTACAAACAGCATGCCGCTGACGAAGGGTTTGCCGCGAAAGCGGTAGCGGTAGAGCGCGACGGCGGTGAGGGAGCCAATCAGCGTCGCGAAGGTGGCAGAGACGATCGCCATCGTCAGCGAGTGCTGAGCGGCCTGCAGCAGGCTGTCGTTGTTCATCAGCAGGCTGTACCAGTTGGTGGTAAAGCCCTGCCAGTTAATCCCGAACCGCGAGCTGTTGAATGAGTTCACGATCAAAATTACGATCGGGATATAGAGCCAGGCATAAATGGCGGTCATGAAACCGCCGCGAAGCAGTCGACCGATCATTCTAGCTCCACCTTTTTATTCAGCAGGCGCGAGGCGCGCCAGTAGACCAGCAGCATCAGGCCCATCACCACCGTCAGCGTAATGCTGGTGGCCGAGCCGAACGGCCAGTCGCGGATGTTCAGGAACTGGCTCTTGATGACGTTACCAATCAGCAGGTTTTTCGCACCGCCCATCAGATCCGACACATAGAACAAGCCCATCGCCGGGAGCATCACCAGCAGACAGCCTGCAATAATACCGGGCATCGTCAGCGGAATAATGATGCGGATAAAAGTCTGCAGCTTACTGGCACCCAGATCTCTTGCCGCTTCCAGCAGCGGTTTATCCAGCTTCTCGATGCTGGAGTAGAGCGGCATCACCATAAACGGCAGCAGGATATAAACCAGGCCGACAATCACCGCGCTCGGGGTGAACATAATACGGATTGGCGTATCAATCACCCCCAGCCACAGCAGAAACTCGTTGAGATAGCCTTTAGTGCTCAGGAAGATTTTCAGCCCGTAGATGCGGATTAACGAGTTGGTCCAGAAGGGAACAATCAGTAAAAACAGCAGCAGCGGACGCACCTTTTGCGGCAGGCCCGCGAGGAACCATGCGAAAGGATAACCCAGCACCAGACAGGCGAGGGTGGCAATCAGCGCCATATTGAGCGAGTGCAGCAGCACGTCAAAATAGAGCGGGTCGAGCAGGCGCGCGTAGTTGTCCAGCGTAAAGACCAGCGAAACGAAGTTAGCGTCGTCGCGGGTCAGGAAGCTGGTAGCAACGATCATCAGGTTGGGTAAAAAGACAAACAGCACAAGCCAACCGACGATCGTGGCGATCACCACATTCTGGAATTTACTTGTGTTCTTCATCAGCCAGCACAACCTCCCAGCTTTCTACCCAGTTGATAACCATTTTCTGGTCGAGAGAGTGGTCGAAGTCAGGGTCATCCTCGTTAAAGAACTCGCTGACCATCACCATCTTGCCGTTTTCCAGCTCAACAACGGACTCCAGCGTCATCCCTTTGTAGTTGCGCTCGCGGATATAGCCGATTAACCCTTCGGCCTCGGTATTGCCATGAATTTCCTCGACGCGCAGATCTTCCGGGCGCAGCAGGACGTTAAGCTTTTGTCCCTTTTCAACGGGGAAATTCACCGCGATAGTGCACTCACGGCCTTCAACGCTGGCGCGCACGCGCTGGTCGTCGAGGCGTTCAATCACCGTGGCGTCGAAGATATTGATCTCACCGATGAAGCTGGCGACAAACAGATTCTTCGGCTCTTCGTAGATTTCGCGCGGCGTGCCGTCCTGCTCGATTTTTCCGTCACGCATCACCACGATGCGGTCGGACATGGTCAGGGCTTCTTCCTGGTCATGGGTCACAAAAACAAAGGTAATGCCCAGCTTACGCTGTAAGGCTTTCAATTCGTTCTGCATCTGCTTGCGCAGCTTGTAATCCAGCGCGGAGAGGGATTCATCCAGCAGGAGCAGACGCGGCTTGTTGACCACGGCGCGGGCGATGGCCACGCGCTGCTGCTGACCGCCGGAAAGCTGATGGGGTTTACGCTGGGCGAACTCTTCCAGTTGCACCATCCGCAGGGCTTCGGTGACGCGCGGTGGGATTTCAGTGGCAGGTGTTTTCTGCATCCGCAGGCCAAACGCGACGTTCTCAAACACGGTCATGTGCGGGAACAGGGCGTAGCTCTGAAAGACGGTATTGACGTGTCTGTCTTCTGCGGGAACCTGGGTAATATCCTGGTTCTCAAGATGGATATGGCCGTTATCAACGCTTTCAAGCCCGGCGATAAGGCGCAGTACGGTGGTTTTGCCGCAGCCAGAGGGGCCAAGCAGCGTCAGAAACTCACCGTCGTTGATGGTGAGAGTGAGGTCGGAAATAACGTCTTTACCATCAAAGTTTTTACGAATTCGTTCCAGTTGCACCAGCGGTGAACGTGAACGGGATTGTGTATTCAATTTTTGCGCTGTCCCATATAGACGCCTCAGGCAGCAGACCGAAGCGGGGTTTGTGTGTAACCACCTTGGTGACTCGTAATGAGGGCGGACATTCTACGGCAATCCCCTGCAATCGCCAATCCTTGTCACTGATTCATAAGCTACATTTATAAACACAGCATGACATAAACGAAAAAAGTTCTCGTTTGCGGGATAAAAGTGACCTGACGCAATATTTGCGTTTTGATGCTTATTGATAATGTTGTCACAAAAAGTGAGGGTGACTGCATGGATAAATTACTTGAGCGTTTTTTACAGTACGTTTCGCTGGATACCCAATCTAAACCGGGTGTTCGCCAGGTGCCGAGCACCGAAGGCCAGTGGAAGTTATTAAATCTGCTTAAAGAGCAGCTTGACGCCATGGGGCTGGTCAACGTCACGTTAAGCGAGAAAGGCACTGTGATGGGAACGCTGCCTGCCAATGTCGACGGGGATATCCCGGCGATTGGCTTTATCTCCCATGTCGACACCTCTCCGGATTTTAGCGGTAAACATGTGAACCCGCAGATTGTTGAAAACTACCGCGGCGGGGATATCGCGCTGGGTATTGGCGATGAAGTGCTCTCGCCGGTGATGTTCCCGGTATTGCATCAGCTGCTGGGCCAGACGCTGATCACCACTGACGGCAAAACGCTGCTGGGTGCGGATGACAAGGCGGGCATTGCGGAGATCATGACGGCGCTGGCGGTGCTGAAAGGCAAAAATATCCCGCACGGAGATATCCGCGTGGCCTTTACGCCGGATGAAGAGGTGGGCAAGGGCGCAAAACATTTCGATGTCGAGGCCTTCAATGCGAAGTGGGCCTATACCGTTGACGGCGGCGGTGTCGGTGAACTCGAGTATGAGAACTTCAACGCTGCGTCGGTGACGATCAAGATTGTGGGGAACAACGTTCACCCAGGCTCCGCGAAAGGTGTGATGGTAAATGCGCTGTCGCTGGCGTCGCGTATTCATGCCGAGGTTCCGGCGGAAGAGAGCCCTGAAATGACGGAAGGGTATGAAGGTTTCTATCACCTGACCAGCATCAAAGGCACCGTGGACAGCGCGCAGATGCACTACATCGTTCGCGATTTCGACCGTAAGGCCTTTGAGGCGCGCAAACGTAAGATGATGGAGATCGCCAAGAAGGTGGGGAAAGGGTTACACCCTGATTGCTATATTGAGCTGATCATAGAAGACAGCTATTACAATATGCGTGAGAAGGTGATGGAGCATCCTCATATCCTCGACATCGCTCAGCAGGCCATGCGCGACTGTGACATTGAACCGCAGCTGAAGCCGATTCGCGGTGGTACTGATGGCTCGCAATTGTCGTTTATGGGATTACCTTGCCCGAACCTGTTTACCGGCGGGTATAACTACCACGGCAAGCATGAGTTTGTGACGCTGGAAGGAATGGAAAAAGCGGTGAAGGTGATTGTGCGGATAGCTGAACTGACGGCAAAACGCTGAGAAAACGCCCGGTGGCGCTTCGCTTACCGGGCCTACGGGAGCACGCTTTTGTAGGCCGGGTAAGGCGCAGCCGCCACCCGGCTTTTAGGCAAGGAGCGCCAATGTCAAACTATCGTCGCCATTACGTCCCAGGCGGTACCTGGTTTTTCACCGTCAACCTGCAAAACCGCCAGAGCGATTTGCTTACACGTCATATCGACAGCCTGCGTGCTGCCACCTCTATGGTTAAACGCGCGAAGCCCTTTACCATAAACGCCTGGGTTATCCTTCCCGAACATATGCACTGTATCTGGACCCTACCGGAAGGCGACAGCGACTTTTCGGCCCGCTGGCGGGATATTAAAAAAACGTTTAGCCGCAACATCGACATGCGCCACATATGGCAGCCGCGTTTCTGGGAGCACACCATTCGCAATGAACAGGATTACCGGCGGCATGTGGATTACGTCTATATCAATCCGCTGAAGCATGGCTTCGTCAGTAAGGTTCGCGACTGGCCGTATTCAACGTTTCATCGGGACGTACGGGAAGGGTTATACCCAGAGGATTGGGCCGGAGAGATCGAGGATTTTGCGGCAGGTGAGCGGAAGTAAAAAGCCGGGTGGCGGCTACGCCTTACCCGGCCTACATTCTGATCGTAGGCCCGGTAAGCGAAGCGCCACCGGGCATTACAGCGACTTAGTCCTCAAAAAACCAATACCCGCTGTTCACCAGCGCGGCAAGCATGGCGAGGAAGGAAGGATCCTCCAGCGCGTCGCCAAAGGTATCGGCCGTCAACACCAGGCGGCTTGCAATGGCCTCCAGCGCCGGACGATGCGGAGAGTCCAGCTTTTCGCCGTTTACGAAGACATCTTCACCAATCCGCAGCACGCGTAACCCACCAAGGCGAACCAGCTTGTCACCCTGTTGCAGGGCATCATAAATCTCATCGGCCTGATACGGTGGCTCCGGCGGCGCAACGTCCAGCTCGTGGCGTGACTGGCTGACAAACTCACCAAACCACTGTTTGAAATGTTCCGGCTCGTTGATCAAATCCAGCATCATGCCGCGCAGCTTATCAAGCTCTTCCGGCAGGATGTCAGCAGGGTGTTCACGCGATGGCACGTCCGGGTCGCTGTAGCGGTAGCTGCCCAGCTCGCGCTGCAGAACATAGTCAGCGAAGCCGCTGATCATTTCGCGACCGCTTGGCGCGCGGAACCCCACGGAGTAGTTGAGCGAGTTTTCCAGGGAGTAACCTTCGTGCGGGAATCCCGGCGGAATGTAGAGAATATCACCCGGCTCCAGCTCTTCGTCGATGATCCCTTCAAACGGGTCAACCTGAAGCAGGTCCGGATGCGGGCAGTGCTGTTTCATCGGCACTTTGTCACCCACGCGCCAGCGACGGCGGCCGGTACCCTGAATGATAAACACGTCGTACTGATCCAGATGCGGGCCAACGCCGCCACCGGGAACGGAGAAGGAGATCATCAGATCGTCCATTCGCCAGTCGGGCAGGGCGCGGAACGGGCGCATTAAGGCAGCGGTAGGCTCATGCCAGTTGTTGACCGCCTGCACCAGTAAAGACCAGTTATTTTCGCCCAGGTGATCGTAGCTTTCAAAAGGACCGTGGCTGACCTGCCATTTTCCATCCTGGTGGCTCACCAGGCGGCTGTCGACTTCATTTTCCATGGCCAGGCCGGCCAGCTCATCAGGGGAGATAGGGTCGACAAAATTGCTGAACCCGCGTTTGAGAACCACCGGGCGTTTTTGCCAGTAGCGCTCGATAAACTCGGGCCAGTTAAGTGCTAAGTGATATTCCATATTTTTTTATTCCGCAGGCTCTTATTGAGTCGGATTATAACGGAAGCTCAGGAGCCTGAGTGCGAGATCCGCGCATTTTTCACATAACGGGTCAAGTATCGTTCGATATGGGATGCTGGCGGCCAAAAATAGCCTCCATTCGCGCACCGCCCAGCAGGCTTTCACCCGTTTCAATTTTGCCATCGTACTGATCGACAATCTCCCGGGCGACGGCTAACCCCACCCCCTGACCCGGACGCAGCGTATCGGCGCGTTGACCACGATCAAACACCACTTCACGTTTATTGCGGGGAATGCCGGGTCCGTCGTCTTCAACGATGACGTGCAGCTCGTTATCCGTCTGACGTGCGGACACTTCCACAAACTCCAGGCAGTATTTACAGGCGTTATCGAGCAGGTTCCCCATCACTTCCATGAAATCGTTTTTCTCGCCCACGAAGCTGATTTCCGGCGAGATATCGAGGCTGATGTTTACCCCTTTACGCTGATACACCTTGTTCAGCGCGGAAGTGAGGTTGTCCAGTAAAGGCGCCACCGGATGCAGCTCGCGGCTCAATAACGCACTTCCTGAACGCATGCTGGCGCGATGGAGATAATAGCCAATTTGCTGCGAGATACGACTGATCTGCTCAAGCATCACAGGCTCTGCGTCATCGACGCTGAGCGTTGAGCTACGCATGGAACGCAGCGTGCTTTGCATGACCGCCAGCGGCGTCTTAAGGCTGTGCGTCAGGTCGGTGAGCGTGGTGCGGTATTTATCATAGCGTTCGCGCTCGCTTTTCAGCAGGCGGTTAAGATTACGCACCAGGCTGGTGAGTTCGCGCGTGGTTTCCGGGTTGAGCTTTTCACGATGATGTTCTTCCAGCTCGCGAACCTCTTTGGCCAGTGATTCTATCGGACGCAAACTCCACCATGCTGCGACCCACAGCAGAGGGATAACCAGCAGAAGATTGGCGGCCAGAACATACACGAACCAACTCCAGACCATGTAAGAACGTTTAAGCTCAACCGGAATGGTGTCGATCACCACGATGGTCAGTTGCGGCATGTTCATGGTAGCGGGATAGAGATTAATGGCGACGGAGTGGGTCATCTCCGTGTCGTCGTCATCCTCGCGTATCTCATTCAGCTTTAGCTGAAGGGCGCGATCGTCATGCAGCAATGCACTGGTTGAATTGAGATCGGCCTCAATCTCATGAAAACCATTCGTCCTGATCCATTCCGGTCGAATGCGTTTTTTCAACCAGGGGACGTCGCGCTGAGCCCACAGCAGTTTGCCTTTTTCATCATAAATTAACGCCAGCGTTGGGCTTTGCTGATTGAGGTGCTCAGGCATATCCACGGTAATGTGGTTATCTTCCCACTTCGCCAGGGTATAAAACAGGTTACTTTCGCCGCGTAACAGACGGAAGGTTGTTTTATCGAAGCTCACGCTATACCCGACCAGCGCCACTATCCCATAGGAAAGAGAAAGCACCAGCACCACAGCAGCGGTTGCCAGCAGAAAGCGAACCCGCAGCGAAAGGGGCAGAAAGTGTCGTGAAATTCCTTTCATTAGCGTAATTCGAACAGGTAACCCTGACCACGAACCGTGGTGATCACGTCCTGCGGGTATTGCGCCTGAATTTTTTTGCGCAAACGTCCCATCAGCACGTCAATGGTGTGGCTCTCCCGTAGCTCGGCATCCGGGTAAAGCTGGAGCATTAAGGAATCCTTGCTCACCACTTTGCCGTTATTACGGATAAGCGTCTCCATGATGGTGTACTCGAATGCCGTCAGCTTGACCACTTCATTGTTGATGGAAAATTCGCGGCGGGAAAGATCAACCTGGAATGGCGGAAGGGAGATAACCTGCGAGGCATGACCGCTGTTGCGACGTAACAGCGCCTGCATGCGCGCAGCGACTTCTTCGATATGAAACGGCTTCGTTACGTAGTCGTCCGCACCCGCGCTGAGCACTTCCACTTTATCCTGCCAGCCTTCACGGGCGGTCAGGACCAGCACCGGCAGAGAGACGTCATGGCTGCGCCAGCGACGGATCAGCGAGAGACCGTCTTCATCCGGCAAGCCTAAATCGACAATGGCGATATCCGGCAGGTGTTCATTGAGATAATAATCGGCTTCTTTTGCATCTTCAGCATCGTCCACCTGATGTCCCATCTCCTGAAGCTGAACTTTCAGGTGATGTCGTAGCAATGCGTTATCCTCAACAACCAGTACGCGCATCATCTCTTCTCCCTAAATAATTGGTATGAATAGTTTAACGCTGATTATGTAGTTTGAAACCAGCGTCATGAAATTAAATGACTTTTTTAATGCTACCAGTGCCTTGGGGGCGTCTTGGGGGCATTGCAGTCGGCATCTGATTATTCAGCATATTGACCTGATCCTGGTTCATATCTCCAATCCACTTCGAGTAAACCTCGTACACCATACGCGCATCCTCATGGCCCATCTGGCTGGCGATAAAGGAAGGATTAGCACCGGCCATTAGCGTCCAGCAGGCGTATGTGTGTCGGGACTGATAGGGATTTCTTTCACGTATCCCGGATAGTTTAGTGCCCCGTTTCCACCCATACGAAATCGAGTTCTTCGAAAAATATCGGTTCTTGCCCGACGTGCACCTCTCAGGAGAAAAAACGAAACGTAGATTTTGCGTTTCGGTTTTGCCAAGCTCCCGATGATGGAAGATGATTTGCTGCCTGGGACTATTGCCGGTGATTTCGTACTGCTCCTTCAACGCATCAAGGGCAGGCTTCAGCAGAGTGATCGTTCTTATCCCGGCATCAGTTTTGGGCGGCACAAACAACCCTTTATTCGTAAGGCTTCTGGATACATGAATTTCACCTTTCTTCAGGTCGATATCATCCCATGCCAGAGCACAAACCTCACCTGGCCTCATTCCTGTATGGACAGACACAATAATGATTAAAACCCACTTGCGAGGGAGGAGAGCAATTAACGCATGATACTCATGAAGTAAAAGCGGATCAGGATCTGCCTTTGATAGCTTGAGCCTCGATACTCCCTCATAAGGAGCGTGTAATATAAACTGGCTTCTGTTCGCAAGCTTCAGCATTTCTGATAAAACAGCCATCTGTTTATTGACTGTTGAAGGCGCGCGACCTTTTTTGCTCCGATTGGGCATCGAAGGATTAACAACCTCCCCAGTAAGTAGCTCTTTGCGGTAATTCAGAACATCAGCATGCTGAATATCAACCAGGCGAGTGTTTTCGCCCACAACACGCTTAAGGGTATTAACCACAGAGACAATGGAATGCAATGTAGCTTCTGAGACTTCCAGCGCCTTAGTATCTATAAAAAATTCACAAAGATCGTTGAATGTGCCGATTCGTTTAGTTGATGAGAATTTTTTAAGAGCCTTTGATTCAGGGAAGCGCGCCGCGTAATCGAACTGGCCGAACTGGATCTCACTTACGATGACGGCGCGAAGGTTTCCCGCCTTCTTGATGTTGCTGCTGTTAACCACCCAGCCACGGAGAACTTCGCGGCAGCGAATGCCGCGATAGGTAAAAGTGATCCTGATTTTTCCGTTATGAAGTTCAACGCCGGTTGGAAAGTTCATCATGCTTCCTGAATAAATCTATTAATCAGCGGGAAGTTGTACCAGACCAAAGCGCGTTTGCTTTCTCCGCCGGGTACCGCAGGTACTCGCTTAAAATGAACCCCTTCAATCCAGCATCCGAGGCGATAAGCTTTTATTTGCCTGTCATCCAGCCCCGTTTTTTCAGTTAGCTTTCCCGCCACCATCCACTCTTCATCAAAAATGATTTGCGCCATGCTTAACTCCATGACGCCGCCACGATACCGCAGCGGCAGATAGTATATTGATTGTCAAAAATCATCGACCAAGGCCAGGGAGGCACCGGAGATGCCTGGCACCGGTCATTGCCGTGGCCACGTAACTACGGGGGCGGTTAACAACCTCAACCGTAATTTTTCTCCCTTGGAACTTGATGGTGTAAAAAGTCTGCTTGTCGCTGCGACCATGCGCGCCATATTTCTCAAAATGGCATTTGAGCGCGGCGGCGCATGCTGGCCCGCCGATGCTGTCTCCCTTGCTACGGTTAATCAGACGCACAGGATCCTTCCTGATGGTTGATCACGCTGTGGGCAAGCCCGGCGGCCATAACCGGTAACTCTTCATACTGATTGCAATAAGCCGGGTTGGAACATAAGCCCTGCAGCGCTGCAATTGTCAGCTGTTGCAGGTAGGTAACAGACGAAAGCGGCGAGTATGTTTCAGGTGCTGGTTCGGACTCGATTTTCGGCTTTGCAGTAACGGTCGGTGGAGCGAGCACGACAGGTTTTGGCAGCTCAGGGCGGCGGTATTCCACAATCGCATCAAGGGCTATTTTCTGACGAACGCTGATATCGTCAGACCACTGTTCAAGAATCGTAGTAGCAACGTCTTGTACTTCATCATCACTGAAATAAGGCGACAGAGAGAATTCAGTCGTGGTGATATCTGCAATCAGTAACGGGAAAATATGCTCGATGTCTTTACCCGTGGTGGCGGTGAGATTTTCGATATCGTCCTGGTCACCGATGTTTGTGCGCCCGGACATCAGCTCGTTTAATGCATGGGCGATTTCAATCTCGCGATCATTTAGCGCGGAAGGCACTTCCTGTTTTTCGACTTCATTTGAGGAGGTGGCGTTTATCAGAGTATCAACTGAGAAGACTCCGCCGCCCATATTCTCCACCCGCGGCTGATCACCAGCCTGCTTTTCAGGTGTGGAGTCCTGAGCGAATGCCTCGTTGAGTTCTTTGTCGAGTTGCGCAGCTTTGCCAGGGCAAACTGCTGGTGGCAAAGTTTCGCCAGATACAGGCGGTTTGGCTTTATCATTTTCGATTTCCTCAGGGTTGGCGCGAGGTTTTGGGCGGCAAGCCTTATCAATCGTTTTCTGATCGGGGTGCGCGTGGTCAGATTCAACCAACTCGCGATTGATGTACTCACGCAAGGCGACGGGATCCATCCAGAGGTCTTCCTGAGCAGATTTAATCAGGGCGATAATGGCTGCGCGTGAATAGTCCAGAATGCCTGGGGTACCGCGCAGCTTTTTCCACCAGGCTGTGAAGCGGGTGTCCTGCTCAGCTTCGGCCATGGCCTTAGCGGGAATGAAAAACTTGTTTGGAATTGAGTAAATATCGATTTCGTCGAAGGTGCTCAGAATCGCAACAGCAACCTCTATCTTGAGCGTAGAGAGGTTGTGTACCAGATCCGGGCTTCGGTCTGTCTTATTTCCCCCGCCCAAAGTGGAGCCAGTGTCTGTGAGGTTTTCTTCGGTGGTAGTACGAACAGTTTGAGGTCGCTTATCTACCGGGGTATCGATCCATTTAGCGATCTGCTTTTTGATATCCGGCCACTGCGCAGAATCTTTTGTGTTCTCACGTACCCATGCGAGAAGCTGCTCCTGCCGTTCCGGCGCCAGCGCCAGCGCACGGGTCTCTTTCGCCAGTGCCTCTGCCAGTTCGCGGGTAAAGCTGCCAGCATCATCGTTAATCAGGTCTACGATCTGGCCGAACTGCGCCGTAGTGATTCCAGGGACCGGCCCGAACAGTGCCAGACAAGCTGCTCGTGATGCCTGGTCAAGACGCGCAACGGTTTTAATTTCTTCCTGTGCCTTGTTGTCCTCCCAGTCTGCTTTTTCATTGATTTCTGGCTGTGGCGCTGCAGCTGGCTCACCTGCATTCACATTCCATATAGCAACGGTATCGAAAAATGCAGGTGAGAAAACATCAAGCTCAGGGCAGGGTAAACCTTCTCGGTGTTCCCAGATTTTAACTTTGAAGAAATCATCAATGTGTTCCGGGTGTTCAGCTGCCAGCTTGCCAAAAATAACGGCTTCAGCTATGGCTTTTGTGGTCGCATTAACAGCAGTGGCAAGCGGTTTTAAATCCGGACATTTTTTTAATGCTTTATCTTTCGGGAAATAAGCGCCGCCGAAAACTTTTAATTCAACAGACATAATTACCTCTATTAATTTTTGGGGAAGTGATGTTTATCGATATGGTTTTTGAATAACGCGCCTTACATTTCTTAACGCGTTACGCCTTTCTCTTTTTTCATTGCATTGCTCACATAAATAAATCGTGCGCTTAAAGGGGTATATGTCTGTTTTCCTTTCATGCATTCCCGATTTCTTATATTCTTGGCAGCAAACAGCGCAATGACAAATGGCGTCATTCATATCAGTTAAGTTGTTGGCGTTTGTAATCGTAATAAGACATGCCACAAGCGTTCTGCGCTTCTGCGAAATTCACAGACAGCAAGCTAATGTGCTTAACAGCGCAAACCGGGCAATGAAATTCACCGAGCACGTAGCCACTGTCAAGCACGACGGTTACAGGACCTGATGAAGGCAAATGAACTACACCTGAAATGGTACCGTTAATATTAAAGGTGGCAATTTCTTTATTTACGATAACAAGATTCAGTTCAACGGTTGTAACGCTCACTTTCATTTTTAACTCCTTGACTCAGGATGTGAGAATCCCTGCCGTTTAAGGCATAGGTTTTAAATTGAGAAAACTAAATTGCTTTTAAACTATTACGCCATTCCTGGTGAGGTTGGCGATGCACAACGAAATTTCTGTATTTCCGTAATACTTTCCAGGCGGCATGGCATCCAGCAACATCACGAAGAAATACTGAAGTTACGAGTTTTCCCTGTGCCCAGGCAATTTGTTGTTCCGGTGTTAATTGTGTCTTATCCATATAGGAACACTCCACTGGCTTACGCCACATTCATGAAACTGCCTGGACGAACTCGGTAAAGCACAGTGCTTCTTCACCCTCCGCCAGACTGTTGAAATACTCTTCGTATGCTTTTTCCATCTCAAACCCCTGTTTGCTGCTTTGCTTTGTGAATCACCCTTATCGCCGGGTAGGCGGAACGTTTACCTGTCGCACCTGTTGTGCTTCGATGAGTAGAGGATACAACACAAAGTAGATGTGTCAACACCAAAAGTAGAAATCAAAGAGGTGTTAACTACTTATGGTAGTGTTGGAAGGCGTAAAAAAACCCGGCATGGGCCGGGTTCTTTGGGACTTTTTTTACTTCTGCGGGTTGTTGGCGTACTTCAGAAAGAAATCATAAAGCTGTTTATACCGCATTTCGAATGCAAGTAGCATGTTCTTAGCTTCAGCGCTTGGGAACTGTCGATACACACGAACTAGTCGTTTTTCGTCTTCGCTTAACTCTCTGAATTCCGCATCACTGCCGGTGTCTGACTCTGTCGCCTGGAAGCCCGAAAACTCAGTGTCCTGAAGCTTAGCTGGCGCACTCTCACCTTCGCCGTAGTCAAGCCATGCCGCTTGGACATTCAGCCAGTCAGCTATTTTCTGCAGTTTCTCATCGCGTGGCTTAGCCGTGCCCAGCGTATAACGACGAGCCATTTCGTATGTGACATCGCAAGCCTGGCTTAAATCCTTTACGGAACGGCGCTGTCTGCGCATTTCATCGGTCAGCCGGTTCGCGAAATCTTGATGTTTATTCGCTTTTTCTACCATAGGTAGAAGAGTAAGGCACGGCGCGGTCATAGTCATTTCTATTTTTCGTAGTTGTATATTCTACTTTATGTAGTATATTGCAGTCATTGGCTCATTCAGGAGAACACGATGACTACTTCATACAAGAACATAACTGAAAAGGCAGTGAGGTCGATCGGTTCGGTTTCGGCCGTTGCCCGAAAATTCAACTTTAAGTCCTCACAGTCAGTTGCAAACTGGATTATTCGAAACCGAGTTCCAAGTGAGCGAGTGATAAAGCTCTGTGAATTTGGCGGCTGGAGTGTCACCCCGCATGAGTTACGTCCGGATTTGCATCCAACCCCTACCAGTGGAATTCCTGTTCAGGATATCCCACACGCGCAAAAGGAGTCTGACTGATGGAAATCAAAAAACTGGCATGTGAGCTGGAGTCTTGGGCGCAGGAAAAGGGCTGGAAGACGGTGACGCAGCTGATAACCCCGCATCACTTTGGCGATCTTCTCCAGCCACTGGATGACGTTTCGGATCCGGATGAGTACGCGCGGCGGCTGCACAACAACAAGCAGATTATTCAGCGTGCGTTCCGCAACGATACGCCGAACTACCTGAAACAGGCTGAAGCGCTGAGTTATGCCATCCGTACCGCCATTGATAACGAGCTGGCGCAGAAGGACTGCATGCACTACCGGGCGGCCAGGGTGAACAAAGAGTGCATCGAAGCCACCAATGCGGTCTTCACTGGCAAACCACAACCGGTAATCCGCCGCGAGACTCTGGAAGCGATCGACGCCCTGGCGCAGCTGGTTGGCGTCAAAGTGAAGCTCGTTTCGACTTGTTCGAACGTAGCCTAGTTCAGTTGTATCGAGGTGTTCTATGAGCATGGAACTGATGGTTCAGGCGATGAAGGTCAAGGTGGGAAACCCGCTTCGTAAGCTGGTCCTGCTTAAGCTGGCCGATAACGCAAGTGACCAGGGCGAGTGCTGGCCGAGCTATCAGCATATCGCTGATCAGTGTGAGATCAGCCGTCGTTCAGTCATGAATCATGTTGCCGCGCTTTGCGAGTCTGGACTGATGCGAAAAGAGACCAGATCGGGGCCTAAAGGTAACGGCAGTAATTTCTACCGACTAACCCTGAGCGGTGCAAATACCAGCGCAAGGGTAGTGCAGGAGATTCACCAGGGTGGTGAAGCAAATTCACCAGGGGATGGTGCAGGAGATTCACCAGATGGTGCACCACATTCACCAGGGGATAGTGAAGGAGATTCACCCAGAATCAGTCACTCTTCTGAACCAGTCAAAGAACCAGAAAATAATTCTTGTCCGGACGCTTCGCTGTCGGACGAACAGCTGGCCAAAGATGCGTTTTTAAATCGTCATCCAGAGGCCGTGGTTGCCCATGCAGGAAAACGGCAGTGGGGAAGCAAGGAAGATCTGACCTGCGCTCAGTGGATGTGGAACCGCATCGTCAAGCTTTATGAAAAAGCCGCTGAGACAGACGGGGAACTGGTGCGCCCCAAAGAGCCTAACTGGGCTGCATGGTCCAACGAAATCCGGCTGATGTGTGCCATTGATGGCAGAACACATAAGCAAATTTGCGAAATGTTTTCGCGTGTACAGCGTGATCCGTTCTGGTGCCGAAACGTGATGTCACCGTCAAAACTGCGCGAAAAATGGGATGACTTAATTCTACGGCTGACATCGGCAAGGGCAGCTCAGAATCAGGCTGGTGGCCGGGATATCAATCGGATCTCCCGTCCTGACAGCACCGTTCCACCAGGATTCAGGGGGTAAGCATGCAAAACGCAGGTTCCATTCTCGATCGCCTTCGCCGCGTCATTCCGGCAGGCGTAGAACCCAAATTCAAGAACGCCGCTGAGCTGATGGCCTGGCAGCGGGAAGAAGGGCAAAAGCGTGCAGCTGAGATTGACAAGATCAACCAGCAGGCGCGGGCAGAGAAAATTTTCGGGCGATCCGGGATCCAGAACCTGCACCGCAGCTGCAGCTTCGCGAATTACACGGTGAACGGCGACGGCCAGCGCCATGCCCTGAGTATGGCAAAGAGCTATGCGCAAAATTTTGGAACCGGCTTTGCGAGCTTCGTTTTCACCGGAAAGCCCGGCACGGGAAAAAACCACCTCTCAGCGGCGATCGGAAATTATCTGCTGAAACAGGGGCGAACGGTTTTGATTGTGACCGTGCCGGACCTGACCCTGCGCGCCAGGGCCTGCTATGACGAAGGGCGTTCTGAAGCCGCGCTGCTGGATGACCTCTGCAAAGTGGATTTGTTGGTGCTCGACGAAGTAGGCATTCAGCGCGACAGTCGCGGCGAGAAAGTTTTGTTGAACCAGATTATCGATCGCCGCCTGGCCGCTATGCGCCCCGTTGGCGTTCTGACCAACCTGAATTACGACGCGCTGGTAGAGACCCTGGGGGCAAGGGTTATTGACCGCCTGCGCATGGATAACGGCATTTGGGTGAACTTTGACTGGGAGAGCTATCGCGGAAACGTTAGCCACCTGAGACCTGTTAAGTAACTTTTGAGGAGAAAATTATGGAAACCGTACTGGACGCATTGAAAGCCATGAAAAAAGCGACATATCGCGAGGTTGCTGCCCGTCTGGATATCGAACCCGTTGAAGCGCTGAATATGCTGCGCGAGCAGAAAGAACAGGGTTTATGTGATTTTTACGATGGGGCGTGGTCTCTCGGTACCGCGAAAGAGCAGAAGCCGAAGCGTATCAGACCAAAGCAGGTATCACCGTTGGTTGAGAGGGTGCTGTCCGCAATGCAGGGGCAGGGGGCAATGACCGCCAATCAGGTTGCCGAAAAACTGGGTAAAGGATCGCGAGCGCTGAATGCCTCGCTGGGTGCGATGTGCAAGGACGGTCTGGTCCTGCGCCATGTTGACGGGAAAAACATCACCTGGAGCCTGAAAGCTGACAGCGTGCCAACCCCAGCGAGCACAGCTCCTGTCATAGAAACCAACGAAACAGCATCCGCTCCTGTAGAGAAAACCACTGCCAAAATCGTTGAAGACATCCCTGCTTTCGCCAGCCGTCCGGATGATCTGATTATTCCGTCATCGCGTTATATCTCGACTGAAATCCGCCGCACGAAAGCGAAGCTGTCGAATCTGCAACGTCTTCAGGCTGCCGTTCGAGAGCTGCGTCGCCACAAGCATCTGCTACAGGGGTTGGGAAATGACTGATTTACCAAAATGCCCTGACTGCGGCATGGCTCCTTCACTGAGGATTCGCAGCAGGGGAATGAACTGGGGTTCGGCAGAGGTGCGCTGTTCGAACGGTTGTCCCGGCCGCCGCGTGGGCTTTTCATTCCCGTCTGGCGGTGAGATAGCGGCCAGACAGTTGCTTGAAGAAAAATGGAAAGGGGTAGTGGAGGGTTAGTGACTATGTCTGAGCAAATAATTCTGGATATGTGCTGCGGTTCCCGTATGTTCTGGTTCAACAAGCGCGATACGCGCACGCTCTTCGCTGACATCCGAAGCGAAGAGCATGAATTATGCGACGGCCGCCGCCTGGTTATCCGTCCTGATTTGATAGCTGACTTCCGCGCGCTGCCGTTCGCTGATGCGTCGTTCCCGGTTGTTGTGTTTGATCCTCCACATCTTGAGCGTGTCGGCCAATCGGCATGGATGGGGAAAAAATATGGTCGATTGAACAAAAATACATGGCGTTCTGACCTACGTGCCGGATTCAAAGAGGCGTTCCGTGTTTTGCGGACCCATGGTGTGCTTATTTTCAAATGGAATGAAACTCAGATCCCAGTGAGCCAGATTTTGGAGCTAACAGACGAGAAACCTGCGATCGGCCAGCGTACCGGGAAGAACGACAAAACCCACTGGATCATCTTTGTGAAGGACTAACCCATTAGCACTACCGTGGCGCACGTAGCAGATGTTGGGCAGTTTGTGCCCGGTTACGTGTTGCTGAGCATCGCGCTACCCTCATTGAATGCGGAGCCTGTGGCATGGCTGTGGTCATACAGAAAACACCCGAGTGAGGTTACGCTCGTTCGACCAGAGGATGATGATCGCGCAAATGCGGCGCATTGGTCTGGGTGGAGTTGCCGAGCGCTCATCGAATCACCGCGGCAGGGGTGAAGTAAAGAGTGTGGTTATTTAACTCTACTGAGTAACCATACTATGGCAAGGACGCCAAAAATTTGCGCCGCTATGAGCGGAACATTAACGACATAGGGGAATATGTCACCTTCAGGAACGCCAAGATTCCAAATGAATTTGTAAGTGAAGTCAAACGACTGACCGTTAACCATTTTATCTGTTGGAACGATTATAAACATAAGTGCAACAATAAAAGCCGCAACTATCCTTACGTAGTTTTTCTTATCCATATTAACTCTGAGTTAAATCACTATGCCAAGCTCCAATATAGCAGTAAAACCGTAAGAAGATCGCGTCAAGGTAAACGTTGACCTAGCGGCCTCAGGCGTGGCGTACAAAGAGCGTCTGAATATGCCGGTTATCGCCGAGGTGGTGATGCGTGAGCAGCCGGAGCATTTGCGAGATTATTTTTTGGAGAGGTTGAAGTTTTACCGGGAAGCGTCAATAACTTTACCGAAGCCATCGGATCCTCGTTATGTTGAGATGGCAGATCAAAATTCAAAATAGCTCATTAGGAGGTGGAAATGGAAAATAGCATTAGCATCACACGGATTCTTGAAAGAGAAAGAGAGCTTGAGGATCTGGTAAAGGTATGCCTTGATGAGCTTGAGGTGATAGACATACATGCTCAGGTTTATTCAATTCCTCTTTCCCGCCTAACGAACGCAGAGCAAGTGGTACATTGGGTATGGAAACTTGCTGAGAGAGGTGATTTCGCCATGGATGTTGTTCGTAAATTCACTGAAGTCGCGTCCCATCATGTGGGGTTTGACGCTAAAAAGTAAATTGCTGAGGACGGATTTCAGAGGTATACACATGTTTTACATTCCGCTCGCATCTTAACCAAATTTTTGTCGGTATAATGATTTTTACAGACGAACAACGTGTGAGGTCCGGGATTTATGACTTGTGAAGTTTGTAACAAACAACCCCTTGGACGAAGGGATCCACCTCTTGCATGCATGGTCTTGCAAGGGGATAAATCCGTTAACTTCAGCTATCATGGTCGCGAAGCAAACGAGCGTTATTACAATTGCTCAGAATGCGGTCATGAGTGGATGAGAGAGACAGGAAACTGCGGTGAAGGCTGGATCCCTTAACTATTTTTCGTTTTTTTACAAATTGGTTTTCTGAAATCATCCCGCCATAATTGAGTCATCGGAGCCTGAACAACTCCGGTGACTTCTCCGCATTTAAGGGGACTTAAATGCGACCACAATCTGAACTCCTCACCTAGTCACAGATGCAGAAATGCACCTGTGATTTTGTGCATTCTGCGTTTTCCGTCAAGGAGGCCGTATGGCCCTGCCTATATATTGCAAGTACCAGCAGCTGCGCGATAAGCATGAGGTAAAACCGTGAACCGCTGGCGCTGCAATTAGGGGCTGTATGGTTAGTTGTTTTAATCCTGCTGGTGGTGCTGGCTATGAGAGGAATTGATTGTTGATTAATCACTTACCCGCCTCGGCGGGTTTTTTGCGCCCAAAATCTTGACCCTCGTTTTTTTGGTGATACTGTATAAATATACAGTTAATTGACAGGGGTGGTCATCATGGGTTTTCCATCACCAGCAGCAGACTACGCAGATCAGACGCTCACTATCACCAGCCTTTGCGGCTATGACGGTAACTGCCGCACCATCGAAATATCAGCCGGGTACGCGATTATCAACGTTGCCAGAAAACCCGAAATTGGTGACACCGTTCTGATCTCGTTCTGCGGGGGGCTGGACTTTGCATCTGTCCAGGGTAAGGCGCTCATCACACAGGATGGGGAGGCGATAGAGGGGGATGCTTTGGACGATACGACGGTGATGGGAGTTGTCACGCACCTTCTGAATCGCGTTACCGATACTGACAACAGACCGGTAATTTAGCAGACCGTACACGATTCCTGTGCTTTAAGGACCGATCGGTTACACAGATCAATTACGGTTAATTGATCTTTCTAACCGCTTAGACGTTCGTTAGTGGGACTGCTTTAGTAACGTTCAGCGCGCAGGGAGAAAAGGGACGGCCCCGATTAGTCGGGGGAAACTGAATTGAATAGGATTTTCCGTTATGAATGAGCAAGAGTTAATTGCTGCCGTTCGCCCTGCTGGACGTTATGAGGTAGTGAGCCAGGAGGATGGCTCCTTTGTTGTTGTCCCGGTACCTGCCGAAGCAATACTCATCACCAGGGAAGCACTCAGACAATGCCTTGAGCGCTTCCGCAACCCTGACAACTGATTTATAATAATCAAGCTGGCCTGAACAACCAGCGCCTGTCGCACCATCACCGGAGAAAAGTGATGGCGCAAAGAACCACCCCGAATTACCCACACCGCCCGTTAATGCGCGGGGTTTCTGCTTGTGCTGGTGGTCCAGCATGAAGAAAGCAGATAGCCTCCATCTTTCACGTGTGGCCGCGCTGGGCTGCATCGTGTGCAGAAATCAGAACCTGGGCGAAACGCCTGCGGAAATCCACCATATCCGAACCGGGCAGGGCATAAGCCAGCGCGCTGACCATCGAAAATCAATTCCCCTGTGCCATACGCATCATCGCAACGGCGGTTATGGTGTGGCGATTCATGCTGGCCGTAAGCAATGGGAGAAAAACTTCGGTACCGAGTTGCAGCTGCTGGAGCAGGTCCAGTTAGAGCTGGGGGTGTTCTATGCCTAAATACATCATCACCCCAGTCGGTAAACCCCGCATGACTCGCCGCGATAAATGGAAACAGCGCCCGCCAGTGATGCGCTATCGCATGTTTTGCGATGAAGCCCGCCTGCATGGAATCAGGGTGCCGGAGAGCGGCGCCCATATAACCTTCGTTTTGCCGATGCCGCCGAGCTGGAGCAAGAAAAAGCGCGATGCTATGGACGGCCAGCCCCATCAACAAAAGCCCGATCTGGACAACTTAAAAAAATCTCTTTTGGACGCCTTGTTTGAGGATGACTCCCACATTTGGGACGCCCGGACATCAAAAGTATGGGGCGAAACCGGAATGATAATTATCGAGGACATAAAATGACGCCACGCCAGAAACGCCAGTATTTTGAAGGACTGGGAAAAACCGCAATGGCGCCACGCAAGAGCTGGCTCGGGAAAAGTATTCTCCTGACTGATATCCAGTCCGGATGGATTAAATCGCTGCTAACAGTGTGGGGGGAATCTGTACGCGGCGGAACGGCTCCGGCCAAACCGTGCGGCCATTCGTGCTGGAATGTGCTCAGTGGAAAAAACTGGTCTGATAAAGCGCTTGAGCGGTTTACGGCGGCGTTGAACCAGGCGAGAGAAGAGGGATACCGTGGAGAGCAGGCAATGAGGCGTGCGCGCTCGATACTCTGGCCCGAACCGCCGGTGAGTGTCATTGACGCAGCGATGTGCAGTGATGACGCGAAATTTATTGAGGATGTGGTGCTGCAGGCGTTCGATTTGAAGGATCCTGTTTATCTGGTTGGCCGTCAGTATTACACCACCAGGAATAAAATCTCTGACATCACCAGAGAACTGCAGAGCTTAGCACCATGGCTGACAGAACGAGCGGCGAGAGAGCGGGTAACTTGGTGCCTGCAGATATTCAGGGCAAAAGTCTATCTGTCAGCAAAAAAAGTGCTGGATTGTTGATCTGATTACAGGCTCGAATCAGTATGCTAAGCTGTACATGTACAAGAGAAGAGGTGTGTATGCGCAAAGTTAGTTATACCCAGATGAGAGCTGAGCTGTCCGATATTCTTGATGCGATCAGGAACGGAGAGACTGTTGTTGTTACCCAGAGGGGACGACCTGACACTGTGTTAAAGGGCTCAATTAATTCTGGTCGCAGTGTCTTCACTGAGTCGCAAAGGGAACATCACTCAACCGGTTGGACCGAGGTATTGAAGACTTCCGATGGACGAGTGAAGTTTGTCAAAAAGGCATCCAATGGCCAAATTCTTAGTGAGGTCTTAACTGATAGTCCGAAAGTGTCATTCTATGATGCACTCGAATTAACTAAGAAAAAGCATGCCAAAATCATTAAGGCCCTGGAAGATAAATAATGGATGAAATTGAATTTTTAACCATGGAGCAGGTTGTCCAGATTCAGAATTCAACATTGCCCAATAGCGGTCCTCCGGATGAAGATAGGCTCCATGGTGCGCTCTTTCGTGTACAGACGCTTGCCGAATATGAAGGGTGCGAGGATATTTTCGCCTTTGCGGCGATGTACCTAATAGCTATAGCAAAAGCCCATGCTTTCAATGATGCAAATAAGCGCACCGCATTTCAGGCAACCAGCGTTTTCTTGCTGATGAACGGTTATGAACTTAACGCCTCGTTTGAGCTGGTGAAGCTTACCGTCCTTGCCGCTATGGGTGAGGCTGAGCTGGAAAACACAGCGTTTGCTCTCCGTATCCTGTCAGACTATCGTAATGATATCGTGGCAGAACATGATTACATGGCTTGAGTTTACTACGCATCTCTAACCCGCCCAGGCGGTTTTTTCGTCTGGTTTTTCACCTGGCAATTAACTGTTTCCAAATTAAACTTGAAAACGCGTCAAAAAAGTTGATAATCAATCCATGCTTGGCAGAGCTGCGCCACGATGGCAGCGATGTAAAGCGACAATTTGAAAAAACTTTAAACCCCGCCAGCTGGGGTTTTTTGTTATCCGGCGATACGACAGGGGTATTCGCGAAGGTGCATTGCACCAGTACCCCTGTCTCATCGCCGGTCTTAGCATTCCACAGCCAACACTAACGACAAAAAAATGCTGGTTTTGTCAACAATTTAACTATATGGCGTAGTGCATTATGATAAATTGTTGGTGCTAGCTAAAAAAGTGAGGTGAGGGATGTTACCTAAATTACCAGCTGAGACGGTGGGGCAAATTTATAAAGATTTATTCCAACCGGCTTTGCGTCAATTTGGTGCGGCAGGGGAGAGTGTAGCAAAAACGGTTTGCTTGCTCAGCTTGCCTTTCGTGTACGGGGCTGGAAGATATGATCAACTTCTTGAGAGAGTTAAAAAATCATTTGAAAAAGTACCTTCGAGTGATTTAACAGAGCCTCCAGTAAATACTGTTTTCCAAATTGCTGAAAAATTAGTATCCATGCCTGTTGATGATAGTATTTCTAAAATGTATATGGAGTTATTATCGTCTTGTGTAAATAAAAAGTGGATTAACTCTGTACATCCAGCTTTCGTAAATCTAATAAGCCAGATATCAGGGGATGAGGCACGTTTTATCGATTTTCTATCTCAACGAGAAAGAACTATATATTTAAAAAGAGATGATTCATGGATTACACCTACTCATGAAGAAATAAACAATGTTTTGATTCCTTGGTATGGTTCAGTTCTTGATGGAATGCCCATTAAGGAAACAGTCATTTATCCAGGTGTTTTTAATGTGCCTGAATATTTCTTTACTTATTTAGAGCATCTTCATTCATTAGGAGTTATTGAATACGTCCAAGGGCCTGAAGATCTTTTGAATATTGAGTTTATTAATAGCATTAAAGGTTATGGGCACTGGTACATTTCATTGTCCAAATTTGGTCGTCTTTTCCATAACGTATGCATTAAAAACTCAGGCGCAACCGCCTAACTTTAACACTGAGATAATTTTCCCAAAGGCCGAATTCTTCGGCCTTTTTTAATTCATTGAAAATAAGCGCCCGCGAATAGCGAGGTGAGAGCATGTATCGAATGGACAAAATAACTACTGGCATTTCCTACGGCGCATCAGGAGGTAGTGCCATTTACTGGTTCAGAAGACTTCTTGACGGTTATTCACCCGAACAATGGGCAGCTATAGGTGTGATTGGTAGTTTACTGTTCGGCTTGCTCACCTTTCTTACTAATCTCTACTTCCAAATCAAAGCAGACCGTCGACGAGTTGCGCGAGGTGAATAATGTCCAACAAGTCAAAGCTCAGCGCAGCAGTGCTGGCGCTAATTGCGTCGGGTGCATCTGCTCCACTCATATTCGACCAGTTCATCAGCGAGAAAGAAGGCAATGCGTTGGTGGCGGTTGTTGATCCGGGTGGAGTCTGGTCTTTATGTCACGGCGTGACCGTCATCGATGGCAGGCGTGTCGTTAAAGGAATGAAGGCCACAGAAGAACGATGCCGGAAGGTTAACGCTATTGAACGCGATAAGGCATTAGCCTGGGTTGATCGCAATATCAAAGTGCCTCTGACAGAGCCACAGAAGGTGGGCATCGCATCCTTCTGCCCGTATAACATCGGCCCCGGTAAATGTTTCCCTTCAACCTTCTATAAGCGGATCAATGCCGGTGACCGTATCGGTGCATGCGAGGCAATCCGCTGGTGGATTAAAGATGGTGGCCGTGATTGCCGCCTGACTAAAGGCCAGAAGAATGGCTGTTATGGGCAGGTCGAGCGGCGCGATCAGGAAAGCGTACTTGCGTGCTGGGGGCTGGACCAATGAAAATAAATCCGGGTCTTATAGGCGTTGTCGTTATTGCTGTCCTTTCGGTCGCTCTCGTCAAGAGTTGCTCCGACGCAAGTAGCCTTCAGAGCGATAACGACGTTCTGCGAAGTGACAACTCTATGCAGGGGCAGGTAATCGCCACCCAGGCATTCAACTTCAATCGGTTCAATCAGGTTGCAGAACATGCCAACAAGCTTAACTCCCTGATCGACACCAGCACCGAAGAAACCGTAATCGAATACCGGGAGATTCTCCACCGTGAAAAAACCTGTGATCTGCCTGTTCCTGCTGATGTCGCTGGTGGGCTGCTCAGCTACGCGCACCGTTTACGTGCCAGCGCCATGCACGCCGATTCCGACAGAGCTAACGCGGCCAATGTTAGTTCCGCTTCCTCCAGCGCAATGACATATTGCCAGGCTGTTCTCTGGATTAAGCCTCTGTTGGCCGTTATTGAGAAGGGTAACAACAACTTCGCGAGCATAAGGCAGATAGAGCTGGAAAGAAAAAACTAGGGATGGCTCGTCCTTGAGCACACGGGTATTCCTGAACGACGACTTTACCTGACATAGCAAAGCCTGAAATTAATTTTAGAAAACAGTGGGTAATTATCAAGCGAAGCGAGGAAAAAACATCCCTTCTGAGACAAGATCCGTAAGTTCAGAAGGGAGACCAATCTGGTCATCATTACAAGGAGACTCGAACTATAAAGGAAACTGTATGGGAAACCAGACATATTAGAATAACTTTCTGATTTAAAAAGTTTTAATTTAATATTAATTAACCTGATAAATATTTAAGCAAGGCTTAAATTTTTTAGTTCAGATACGAAAAATGTTGATTTTATACTAAATTAAAAATGCACATGCGAATCGACATTTCTGGCACTCAGTGGATCCCCCTATGCGGAGGGGCAAGCAGTCGATGCTGGGCGTAACGTTTGCGGACTTGAAGACTGTGGCAAGTTCACCGGGAGGCACCCGGCACATGAGTGAAAGATAAGGGAATATATAATTTGTCGACCAAGGTGCGAATTGCTACTTACTTACTGCTAGACCCAGCCAGTTCTGTCCGAGCTGGCTTTTTTTTGAAAAAATGCCCCCACAAGGGAGGCTACAGGAGTCTCAGTTTCACATGCTCTTTTTATCGATGTTTCCCTGGAGTTGGCATTCTCCACATCAGAGTCACGTTTAGCCTGGCACTTAACTGGGAATTAACAAGCATAAGCGGTTAGATTGAAAAATTAATTAGATTCTAGATCAACTGATTTTGGCCAGTAATTGTAAAAAAAAGCCCTCCAGTGGAGGGCAGCTGAAAAACGGCTAGTTTCGTTTAAGGTGCTATTTTCTCTGGTATTGGTAGGAGCCAGTTCAGAGAATCTTAATGATGGACGACCTGGTCGCATTAACAAGCGTAAGCGGTAGGTTTTAAGAGTTATCCTGGATTATCCCCTGTGGCGGATAATAACTACAATATCCCCACCCGAGGATATGACTGTCCCCCCAAGGCATCTGAGGCTCTATGGGTCCTTTCCGGCTATCAAACATGTTACGGGGCGGCGACCTCGCAGGCTCTCGCTATTTATGAGTTACTGTAGGCAACCACTGCTTCCTTTCTTCTTGTTGCTTTGCCGTATCCCTTAATGCGGATAAAGAATGTCTCTCTTAAATCGATATAAATAAACAAACTAAACCATAGGCTTGGTCGTTAGATATGCCACCACGTATTAAAAGGCCATGCAGGCACAAAGGCTGTGCCGCGCTGACAAATGACTCAAGTGGCTACTGCGATGAACATCGGCAGCAGCATGCCGGCGAAGGATGGCGCAACTATCAGAACGGCAAAAGCCGACAAGAGCGTGGATACGGGCGTCCCTGGGAAGTCAGGCGTGCACGTATTCTCCAGCGAGATAAACACATCTGCCAGTCGTGCCGACGCGTTGGTATAGCAACCCGTGCGAGTACCGTCGACCATATCCTCGCTAAGGCTCACGGCGGAACGGATGATGATTTCAATCTGGAAGCATTGTGCTGGCCATGCCACAGAGCTAAGACTGCAAAGGAGCGTCTCCGGTGAAACTCGGCAGGTCAGCACATGGGGTAGGGGGGATCAAATCCTCGACCCCTTTCGCTTTTGAGGACTGCCGCTCCCGGTAGTTTTTTGCGCGTGAGAAATAAGAATTTTTTTTGATGATTTTTGAGGTGTTTCGCTATGAGTACCGGAGTGAGATCGCCGGGTGGAGGCCGTAAGCCGAAGAAGACCGGAACGCAGGTCAGTTCTCTGACTCGTGCAGTTTCACCGCCGGATGAACTGCTGGGTGAGATGGCGATCGATGCCTGGAAACGAACCTGTAAAATTCTGATTAATCGTGGTTCGTTTGAAATGGAGGACTGCTATCTGCTGATGGAATATTGCAATACGGTGCAGCTCCTTTACGACGCGAACCAGGAAATAAAAGCTGATGGGATTGGGGATGAAACTGCTGCCGGTGGGCAGAAAATGGGAGCTGCAGTAAAGGCGCGGGATAAGTATATCTCACAGCTTATCCGTCTTAGCGTAGTTCTGAAACTTGATCCCAACAGCAGAGCCAGAAAACGCGCGCCGGGCGAAGAAAGTAAATCCGGCAATGAATTTGACGAATTTTGATTGGGACGATGTTCCCAATTCTTAGGGACTTATTATGGCCGCGTACCCGAGCGTCAATATGGCGAACCAGTATGCGCGGGATGTGCTGAACGGGAAAATACTCACCTGCAAGAGCATCCAGCTGGCATGCCAGCGCCATTTTAATGATCTGAAAATTTCTCTCGATAAGGATTATCCCTACCGGTTCGACCGTGAACTGGCGGAACGTGCCTGCCGTTTCGTTCAGCTTTTACCGCATTCCAGCGGTGATTTAGCCGGTCAAAAACTGAAGCTGGAACCCTGGCAGGCGTTTGCATTCAGCTCAATTTTCGGCTGGGTCACGAAAAAGACCAAAAAGCGCCGATTTCGCGAAGCGTATATCCGGGTGGCCAGGAAGAACGGGAAATCGTTTTTCGCGGCAGGCATAGGCACGTACATGTTCTGCGCTGATGGTGAAAACAGCGCGGAAGTGTACTGCGGGGCCACCACGATGGCGCAGGCGAAAAAGGTCTTCACCCCAGCCAGGCAGATGGCAGACCGCCTTCCGTCGCTCCGTTCAAAATTCAATATTTCGGTCTGGGTTGACAGCCTGACCCGTCCTGACGGTTCGCTGTTCGCGCCCATCGCCGGGAAGCCTGGCGACGGTGACAGCCCTCACTGCGCGATCATTGATGAATATCATGAGCACGATACGGATCACATGTATGAAGCCATGACGCTGGGCATGGGCGCACGTTCGCAGCCGCTGACGCTTATCATCACCACGGCGGGTACGTCGCTGGAATCGCCATGCTACGACAAGGATAAGCAGGTCAAGGAGATGCTCAACGGGCATGTGCCTAACGACCGCCTGTTTGGCCTGGTTTACGAGCTCGATGAAGGGGACGACTGGACCGACCCGACCAACTTCATTAAAGCGAACCCTAACCTCAACGTGTTGATATCGTATGACGATCTGCTGGCGGAGATGGAGGTCGCTAAACAGGTTCCGCGCAAGGCCAACGCCTTTAAAACGAAGCGTCTGAATATCTGGGTATCCGGTAAAGCCGCGTTCTACAACATGACGCAATGGCATGCCGCCGCCGATAAATCCCTGCGCTACGAGGACTTTGCAGGAGAGGATTATTACCTCGGTCTGGACCTCGCCCAGCGTCTTGATCTTAACGCGGGTGTTGGCGTTTTCGTCCGCGAAATTGAGGGTAAGAAACATTACTACTGCATCAGGCCGAAATTTTGGGTACCGGAGGACACGGTCCGGAGCACGGACCCGAAAATTGCCAAAACTGCAGACCGGTATGTGAAGTTCGTCGAAATGGGGGCGCTTGAAGCGACAGATGGGGCAGAAGCGGACTATCGCGAAATCCTGGCCAGCATTATCGACCTTCAGGAAATTGATAAGGTCCGCGTCAGCGAAATCCCCATCGACCCCAGCGGGGCCACGGCACTCAGCCACGAGCTGCAGGACCACGGGTTTGAGCCCATTTCTATCCGGCAGGACTACACCAACATGTCGCCGCCGATGAAGGAGCTGGAAGCGGCGCTCGCTGGCGGTCGTTTCCACCATGACGGGAACCCGGTCCTGTCATGGTGTATCAGCAACGTTATCGGAAAAAATGTCCCCGGAAGCGACGATATCGTCCGGCCGACGAAGGGCGACAAGCAGTCAAAAATCGACGGCGCGACAGCGCTGTTTATGGCTATCGGCCGCGCAATGCTGAACGGTCGGGCCAGCAATCAATCCGTTTATGATGAGGAAGACGTCGCATGTTAACGGCAATTATTACTTTTATGATCGGCCTGTTCGGCGCGGCGCTTATCTCGTTTGGCGCGTGGATGGTGTTTCCGCCTGCAGGCGTTATTGCTGCAGGCGTGTTTTGCCTTCTGGCATCCTATTTTGCTGCCAGAGCCGCTGCGCCTGCGAATGATTCTCCAGGGGGTAACTGATGTTCATTCCTCAGTTCTTCCGGGGCAGGTCGCGTCCGGGAGGGAGTAACTGGACAACGGTTCTCGGGAGCGTCAGCGCCAGCAAGAGCTCATCGGGCATGCTGGTTACGCCGGAAACGGCAATGGGGATTGGGGCCATACGCGCCTGCGTAACGCTCCTTGCCGAATCCATCGCCCAGCTGCCCGTCGAGCTTTATCAGCGCGACGAAAAAGGCGGTCGGCGCAGGGCAACGGATCATCCCCTGTACGATGTAATCCACTCCCAGCCGAACAGAAAGGACACCAGCTTTGAGTATTACGAACAGCAGCAGGGCGTGCTGGGGCTTGAGGGTAACAGCTATTCCCTGATTGACCGGCACGGCAACGGCGATATCGCTGAACTGATACCGATTAACCCCAAAAAGGTCATCGTCCTGAAAGGGCCGGACGGGATGCCGTATTACGAGCTGCCTGAGCTGGGTGAAACGGTGCCGATGCGCATGATGCACCACATCAAGTATTTCTCGCTCGACGGGTACATCGGCACCTCACCGATTCAGACGAACGCGGACGTTCTCGGGCTGGGCATGGCTGTTGAGCAGCACGCCGCGCAGGTGTTCGCCCGTGGCACCACGATGTCCGGTGTGATTGAGCGCCCCAAAGAGGCGGGAGCCATCAAGAGCCAGGCGTCAATTGACAAGCTTCTGGCCAAATGGACGGACCGGTATTCCGGTGTGCGAAACGCCTTCAGCGTGGCGTTGCTGCAGGAGGGCATGAGCTATAAGCAGCTGTCGCAGGACAACGAAAAAGCGCAGCTGCTGCAGTCGCGCCAGTGGACGGTAAACGAGGTGTGTCGGCTTTACAAAATCCCGCCGCACATGATTCAACTTCTCGACAAATCGACCAACAACAACATCGAGCACCAGGGGCTTCAGTACGTGATGTACACGCTGCTGGCCTGGCTGAAGCGCCATGAAGCGGCGATGATGCGCGATTTGTTGTTACCCAGCGAGCGTCGCGACTTTTACATCGAGTTCAACGTCTCGTCGCTACTACGCGGCGATCAGAAATCGCGTTACGAGTCCTACGCGCTGGGCCGCCAGTGGGGCTGGCTGTCGGTAAACGATATCCGGCGCATGGAGAACATGGCCCCGGTAGAGGGCGGCGACAAGTATCTGACGCCGCTGAATATGGTCGATACCAGCACCGTTCACGGGCTGGATAAAGCCACCCCCGCGCAGATAAGCGAAATCAGCGCAATCCTGCAGCGAACTGCATAAAACCTGATTATCAGGCTCTCACAGGTATACACAATGTCGAAATTAATCAACCTGCCGCACCTGGCTGACCAGGTGTTCGGGGTGCCTCACTACGCCACGCGGCAAATCATGGACTCGGTGAAGTCGATCCTGGTTCCCCGCCTGCAGGGCATGAATGTGGCCCCGCTGGAAATGGCCCTGGGGCCGGATGAGTCACAGGAAACGAATGAACCTCAGCAAAGCGGCGGCGTGGGCGTTATTCCTGTCCACGGCATCCTGGTCCCCCGGCGTGGCCAGATCGTGAATATGTGTACGGAGCTGAACAGCTACGAGCGTATTCGCGGCCAGCTGGCTTCCCTTCTGAACGACCAGGGCATTAAAGAAATCGTGCTCGATATTAACTCGGGCGGCGGCGCGGTATCGGGCTGTAAGGAGCTGGCTGACTACATTTACCAGTCGCGCAGCGTGAAGCCCATTACGGCCATCGTGAACTTCAGCGCGTTCTCTGCGGCGTACTTTATCGCGTCGGCCTGCAGCAAAATTATCGTCAGCGAAACCAGCGGCGTGGGCTCCATCGGGGTCATCCTGGAGCACATGGAAGCATCGAAATGGGAGGAGAGCGTGGGGCTGAAATTTACCACGTTCTCGCGCGGCGATAACAAGAACAACGGCTCCCCACATGAACCGCTGACGGAGCTGGCCACGTCCCAGATACAGGCGATGATCGACGGCGCATACCAGACGTTCACGTCCTCCGTCGCGCAGTATCGCGGCATAGATATCGACGCCGTTATCGGCACCCAGGCCGCGCTGTATTTCGGGCAGAACGCCATAGCGGCAGGGCTGGCAGATGAGATGTCCGATCCTCAGTCAGCCATCAACGCGATTGCCGCGAAATACAAACCCTCGCCCCAGCAATCCAGTATCCAGTTACGTGCTGCTGTTATGGATCAGCAGGCCCGTATGTAACCCGACGCGAAGCGTCACCGTAAGCAGCCAGATGGCTGCTTTTTTTATGCGTAAAAGAGAGAAAAACGATGAACAAAATCGAAGAACTGCGTCGCCAGCGTGCGGGTATTAACACTCAGGTTCAGGCCCTGGCACAGATTGAAATGAACGGCGGCACGCTGAGCGCGGAGCAGCTGGAGCAATTCACTGGCCTGCAGGCTCAGTTTGATGAGCTTTCGGCATCCATTGAGCGCCTGGAAGCGGCAGAACGCCTCGCCGCCACCACGGCGGTTCCGGTGAAGGCTGCGCAGAACGGTCGTAACGCACCGGCAGTGCATGTGAAAGCCGAGCCGCCACAGTATAAAGGTGCAGGCATGACCCGCATGGTGATGGCCATCGCGGCAGGTAAGGGCGACCTGCAGCAGGCCGCCGCGTTCGCTGCGGAAGACCTGAACGATCAGGGGCTGTCGATGGCGATCAGCACAGCTGCCAATTCCGGCGGCGCGCTCGTTCCGCAGAACATGCAGAACGAGGTGATTGAGCTTCTGCGCGACCGCACCATCGTGCGTAAGCTCGGGGCGCGAAGCATCCCGCTGCCGAACGGTAATCTGGCGATCCCGCGACTGGCCAGCGGCTCAACGGCCAGCTATGTCGGTGAAGGCAAGGATGTGAAGGCGAGCGGTGCGACCTTCGATGACGTCAAACTGAACGCCAAAACGTTGATCACCATGGTGCCAATTTCCAACCAGCTGATTGGACGCGGCGGCTTCAACGTCGAGCAGTTGATTTTAGACGACATCATCAGCGGCATTTCCACCCGTGAAGATAAGGCGTTCCTCCGCGATGACGGCACCAACGACACCCCGAAAGGGATGAAGGCCGTGGCCACGGCGGGTAGCCGCACGCATGCGTGGATTGCAGATGACGAAGTGAACCTGCAGACCATCGATACCTACCTTGATGCGCTGATCCTTATGGCGATGGACGGTAACAGCAACATGCTGAAGTGCGGCTGGGGTATGTCCAACCGCACCTACATGAAGCTCTTCGGCCTGCGCGACGGGAACGGCAACAAGGTTTATCCGGAAATGGCAGCGGGTATGCTGAAAGGCTATCCGATTGAGCGCACCTCTGCTATTCCGGCGAACCTGGGCACGGGCGGCAAGGAGTCTGAGATTTACTTTGCGGACTTCAACGATGTCCTGATTGGTGAAGACGGCGCAATGGTGGTCGATTTCTCCCGCGAGGCGACCTACATCGATGCAGACGGGAACACCGTTTCCGCGTTCGCGCGTAACCAGTCCCTGATCCGCGTCATCATGGAGCACGATATCGGCTTCCGCCATATCGAAGGCCTGGCGCTGGGTACCGGCGTTACCTGGTAATATTCCGACAATCGTGATTAACAGCCCGCCCTGTGCGGGCTTTTTTACAGGTGAACATCATGGCTCCTAAAACCAAAAACACTCAGAAAGACGATACCGCCACCGACGCCAACGCCGAGCCAGCGGTAACGACTGCAGCTGATACTTCAGCACCTGCACCAGACGTTAACACCGGTTCTGCAGGCGATGCCGGTGATGGTACCGAACCCGGTCCGGACGGCGACGATACGGATTCAGGTGGTGATGCGAAACAGGACGAAACCCCAGAGGAACGTATGTCAAAACTGACTGGAAAAGTCGCTGCGGTACAAAACGGGCGCGTTGCGGTGACGTTCCTTGGCCCGTTCAGCCGCTACAGCCGTGGCGATGTGGCCTGCTTTGACAGCGCCGTCGCTCAGGACATGGTGGACCGAAATATCGCCGTCTGGGCAAAAGATGCAGAACGCGCCCTTCAACCGAATAAGGACGATGACGCGCATGATACTGACATTGGCTGAAGCCAAAACCCAGCTGCGCCTCGAGCTGGATTTTGATGAGCACGACAGCCTGCTGACCAGCCTGATTGACGCGGCTCAGCGCAGCATCGAGCGCAGCTACTACTGCAGGCTGGTAGAGAACCAGGCGCAGCTTGACGCACTGCCTGACGGTGAGACGGGTTACCTCATTGATGAAGATATCAAGCTGGCCGCGAAGATGATGGTCTCGCAGTGGTATCTGAATCCCACCGGCACGGCAGAAGGTTCGCCGTCCGATTTGGGCGTTGAGTACCTGCTGTTCCCGCTAATGGAGCATACCGTATGAGTGACCCCCTGCGCCCCGGCGAGCTGAACTGCCGGATAACACTTAGCTACATGGAAACAGAACGCGGGGAGCTCGGCGAGACGCTTCCGGCCCGTGAGGTGAGCGCCGGAAAGGCCTGGTCCAGAAAGGAGCTGGTCTCCGGGCGGAAGGTCCGGACGCTGGACCAGCAGCAGGTCGTCGAAACGTGCCTCTTCACGCTGTACCCGCGTAAGGTTGACGTGGACTGGAAGGTATCGACAGCGGACCGGGTATATACCGTTCGCAACGTCGAGCGCCTGACGGATCGGATAATCATCACCGGAGAGGCGGATTCACGCCATGATCGAGTCAGCAATTAAAACCGCCGTCGAGCGGATTACCGGGCTGGATACGTACCCGCTGCTGCTTCCGGATACGGTGCAGGAAGGCGCGACGTTCCAGCGTATTTCCGACCCGCAGGTTGGTGACGGACTGAGGCGGACCGGGCTGTCCGAGGTCCGGATACAGATTTCGCTTTATGTTGTCGACCGGTACACGTCGCTGCTTCAGTTCGACGGGGCGCTCTGGGCTGAATGGAAGGAAATTGTTCATGGCCAGCTGGAGGGTCAGCCCGTCCAGTACGTTGAGCGCGGAGGCATACAGCAGGGGAAAACCACGCTTCCCAACAACCGCATCCAGTACCGGCTGGTGCGCGACTTCATCTTCACCGTTCCGGAGTAAACGCCATGCAGATGGACATTAAATTCCCCACCGGGAAGGAGTTTGACCGGCTGCTGGAAAGCATCGACAAGAAAGTCGGGGTGAAACTTCTGCGCGATGCCGGACGCGCCGCGCTTGCGGTCGTTGAGCAGGATATGCGGCAGCACGCCGGTTTTGATGAGGAAAGCATCGGGCCGCACATGCGCGACTCCATCAAAATCCGCAGCACCAACGTGGCAGAGACCTCGCGCTATAACACCATCGTTACGCTGCGCGTCGGTCCCAGCAAAATTCACCACATGAAAGCGGTGGCGCAGGAGTTCGGCACCGTCAAACAGGTCGCCGACCCCTTCATTCGTCCGGCGATGGACTACAACGTTCAAAAAATCCTTAAAGTGCTGGCCGCAGAAATCCGGCTGGGCCTCGAAGGGCGTTAGCAATCAGGAGAGAGTAAATGGCAGATCCAGAAATCAAATCCCCGTCAGAGTACGCGGTACTCCCTGCGGGTACCGAGGTTCGCTACGGTCAGAAGGGCGCAACCATTACCACCGCCGCGCTTCTGCAGAGCGCGATGGGGATTGGGGCCACGGGGAAAAAAGGCACCTTCCTCGAAGTGACGCGCCTCATCGACAAAGAGCCGAAATACATGGCCGACATGGGCGAGGGCGAAGATAAAACGCTCGTCTTCATTGACGATCCATCCGATACCGTGCAGGAAGCGCTGCTGAGCGACGCCGATGCGAAAAAAACGGTGGTCTTCTTCATGAAGTTCCCCAACAAGCGCATTTCAGAAGTTGAACTGGTGCTGGCTGGCTGGAGCCTGCAGGCCGTTGACACGCCGAAAGGCAAAGTGCTGCAGGTTGAGGTCTACGGCAAGCAGAACAGCGTTAAATGGTCCGTTGAGCAGCCAGCCGGTGGCGGCGAGTAACCCTCTATTTCCCCGCGCCGGTCGCGGGGCTTTTTACTGATGAAACAGGATAAAAAACATGAACTACAAATCCCTTATCAACCCACTGAATACCACCGTTGAAAAAACGCTCCTCGGCCAGAAGGTGTATCTTCGCCGCCTGACCAGCGCCGAGCTGGATGACTATAACGACAAAGTTGAAGCCGGACGCCAGGCCAGGCTTCCGTCGCGAGAGCTATCGGCGATGGGGGTAAACCTGTTTCTGGCAGCGCTGGTCAATGAAGACGGCAGCAAGCCCAAAGCCAGCGAACTACCCACTGCAGAACAGCTGATGGCCGCCCACGCGAACGCCGATCTTCTCGACGCGGTCACGCTCGTTCAGCGCCATTCTTACGGCACGCTGGAGGAAGCCACAAAAAACTAACCGACTCGTCCCATCTCAGGATGCTGTTCACGCTGGCAGACCGATGGGACGAGCCGGACCCCCGCAAAATAGCCGAGCTTCCGGCGAACATACTGACCCACTGGCAGGCCTATTTCGATCTCCTGAGAACGGAGGCCGAAACGTCAGCGCCGGTGCATTCTCCTCCGGTGACTGCTGCGCAATCTGAAAGCGACCAGCAGTTCGCTGACTGCTTCAGGATATTAGGACATGGCTGCTGACGTTGCGTCATTGGCTGTCGCGCTGCATCTCAACTCCGCCAGCTTTAAATCACAGTTTGCTGATGCTATGCGAACGGCGGACAGCAGCGCCCAGCAATTTAACAGGAAAGTCCAGACGGACAACCAGAAAACCCGGCAGTCGTTTGAAGGGCTGGGAAAGGGGATTACCGGGCTGGACGCCGACTTTAACAAACTTGGCAAAACGGTCGACAAACGCCTGACCGGGCTGGATGAAATGCGTGGTCTGCTGGCCAACATTTCAGCTGGCAGCACGGTTGCCGGAAGTTCTATCACGACGGCGCTGGTTTCGGCCCTCAGCGAGGGTATGAGCACCGCGCTGGATAACAGTATTACCGGCCTGAAATCACAGCGACAGGCCCAGATTGAGTTTACCCAGGCGCAGATAAGCGCCGCGCAGGGCTCGATAGAGAACGCCAGGCAGCTGCGTGCTGAAGCTATCGAGAAGCAGAATATTGCGGTTAAGACCATTGAAGCCGCCCGTGCCGACCGCGAGCGCGCCTTTGCGCTCGATGAGCATTTTGCCAAACAGGCCGAGGTGAACAAGCAGTACGGGCTGGCCGTCAGCTATGAGGCCGAGCACGTTAAAAACGCCAGAACCATTCAGGAGGCTAATCTTGCTGAAGCGAAGGCGAAGGGCAGTCTTGCAGAAGCGACGAAAACGGTGCTGGCAGCTGATATCGCCGAGTCTGCCGGTAAGCAGCAGCTGGCCACCTCAACGCGCCAGCTCGCCGTGGCCAGCCAGGAGTTATCTCTTGGCCAGCGAGCTGCTGCAGCCAGCGTAGGCCTGCTGCGCGGAGCAATGGCGATGGTCGGCGGTCCTGTCGGGCTGGCCGTTATTGCCGTCGCCGGTGCGGTGACCGCGATTTACTCGGCCTACTACAACAGCGAAGCGGTCATTAAAGGGTATACGCAGGCGTTACAGAAATCCGGCCAGCAGTCCGTTATGTCGGTGATGTATCTGCAGAACCTGACCTCCAGCCTCGGTGATTCAGATCGCGCCGTTAAGGCGGTTACGGCATCCGTGTCGGCGGGTTTCGGCGGCAATATGCTGGAGCAGGTCGCCAGCCTCGGCACGCGAATGGAGGAAATCGGGCAGAGCTCCGACGATCTCGTGTCACTGCTGTCGAGCCTGAAAGGCGATCCGCTGCAGGCGCTTCAAAAGCTGACCGACCAGGGGATTTTGCTGAACGGCAGCATGATAGACCAGATAGTCACGCTCGAGCGCCAGGGGAAAACCTCTGAAGCAACGGCGCTGCTGCAGCAGGCGGCGATGAATGACCTTGATACCAAACTCAAGGAGCAGGAATCGAATGTAGGTGGGCTGAAAAGCGCCTGGAAATCGCTGAAAGATTTTGTCGCAGATGCGTTCAAAACGATGGGAGACGCGCACATCGCCACCGCGCAGGCGATGGCTGCGGATGCAGGCGTTGACCTCGATACCACTCCCGACCCGGCAATCAAGCAGCGTGAAGAGGCGGAAAAGCAGTATCAGGCGCAGAAAAAGCAGCGTGAAGAAATCTCAAAGCGTCTGAAGGATGAAAACACGCTTTCAGGGCTGCTAAAAGCCGGTACATCGCGTGAAAAAGAGCGGGCCGATGCCGTTGCGCTTGTTAATGCCAATTTCACCAAAGGAACGACTGAATACACGCAGGCAATGCGCGGCATCGACAAAATGTATGCCGAGCAGAAAAAATCCCGCGAGAAGGCGTACAGCGACGATGCTGCAACTACCCGCCTGAATCAGCTTCGGCAGGAAGAGGCCGCGCTGCGCTCCCAGAACGAACAGACCGATACGCTGACGCAGTCGGAAAAGAAACTGGCGCAGTTCAACCAGGAAATCGCGGACCTCAAGGAGAAGCGCATCCTGACCGCTGGCCAGCGCAGTATTCTGGCGCAGGAAACGGAGCTGCGGCACCAGCTGGAGATTAACGCCAGCCTGGATAAAGCCAACCAGCAGCGCAAACTCGGCCTTCAGATTCAGGAGCAGAACCAGGAGCTTTATCGCTCAACGCTGCAGCTGCAGCAGGAATATGCTAACAGTGTCGCCCAGATGACCATGAGCTCCGATGCCTATGACCAGATGGTAGCAGAGCAGCAGGTCCGGGAGCGTTTTGCAAAGCTCCGGGAAGAGCAGGATAAAACGATTGCCGATCACAGTTCCGAACTGTACCGAAAACAAACTGAGGTGCTGAGGGATGAAGAGCAGAAGCAGCTGGAGATTGTCCGTAGCGGTGCAGAGCGGAAAAAGCAGGTAGAAGGGTCATCGTTTGACGGGATGAAAAAAGGGCTGACGGACTGGCGGGTTAACGCTGAAAACCAGTTCACCCAAGTTCGCGACATTGCCATAAACGCGATGGATGGCATGGGTACTGCCCTCTGGAATGTTGCGTCGAAGGGAAAGGGAGAGTTCAAATCGCTGTCCGTATCCGTTATCGACGATATTGGCAAGATGATCACGAAGATGCTGATGCTGAACGCTATCAAATCCGGTGCTTCAGCGCTGGGTGTGAGCAGCTGGTTCGGTTGGGCTGACGGGGGCTATACCGGCGACGGCGGAAAGCATGACGTCGCTGGTGTGGTTCACCGTGGCGAATGGGTGGTTCCGCAATCTGTGGTCAAGAAGCCTGGCATGCTCAGTTTCCTGAATCAGCTTACTTACGGCAACGGCTACGCCGAAGGTGGGCTGGTCGGTGGCGGCGTGGCAAAACCATCCGGCGATTCGTATTCGCAGCCCTCTGCTGACCTGGGCAACCTCCATTTCTCTTTAACTATTCCGCTGCAGGTCATTCAGCAGGGCGGCGGGAGCCAGGAACCTTCCTCAAAAAGCCAGGAGCTTCTGACCAGCGAGACCAAAGCCCGACTTAAGCAGTTTGTTATTGAAACGCTTGATCGCGAACTGGCCAACGGAGGCATGATTGACACCAAAATGAGGACGGCCTGATGGCATTGCAGACGTTTACCTGGTCTCCGCGTAATGGCCCCGTGGGAGACTTTAAGTACCGAACCAGCAGCGTACAATACGGCGATGGCTATGAGGCAGTAACCGGAGAGGGCATTAACCCGGAGACGCAATCATGGCCATTAACGTTCACCGGTATGAATGAGGATATGAAGCCGGTGCTCAAGTTTTTGCGCGAGCATGGCGAAGTCAAAGCATTCAAATGGACCAACCCGTTGGGTGAACTTGGTCTCTACCGCGCATCGCAACTGAAGGTCACGGCTCTTGATTTTGCACGAATGACAATTACAGTCACATTTGCGACGGCATATCGGGCCGAGCCAATATAAATCTGAGGGATATTAATATCATTTTGCTATGATGCTTTCTTTGAAATAAGGGAATGTTGTCATGCTTAGAATATGTGGTTTTGTAGTTCTGGCTCTAGGTGTTATATGCATCATCATGGGCCTTGATATGGATGTCACGGTGAGCTCAGGCGCTCAGATGAACGTATATAATACGGGGCTGATTGCCTCCAGACAGATGACTGTCTCTATCGGGTGCTCACTTCTGGTCACCGGTGCAATTCTTTTGTCTGGTGGTGTGTTAAAAGAGGCGATTATCAAGAGTGCCTTACCACACGTGAAAGCAGACACTGAATCTCCTGTTCATGAATCCAAATTTGTAGAGAAAAGGGCCGATGGTAGTTTTATTCTTAATGAGGATGCGGTTCGTCATTATGCGGAAAAATTGCATAAAGAAATGCCAGATAATACCGCGCTTTCCGTTATGGTCACTAACGCACCACATATTGAAAGAATAAAATCGGGAATGCCTTCTGAATTAGCCAAGAAATTTGAAAGGCTACTTGAGACAAATTTGCAAGCCATTAAATAACGTCTAAAAGGCACCTTTGAAACCCCGCATTGCGGGGTTTTTTGTTATGGGGTCGCGCTCCTAATGAGAGGTTTTTATGGGGATAACCGCTGACGATCAAAAACTCGAGCCCGACAACAAGATCGTCCTGTTTGAAGTTGATGGTACCGCGTTTGGGGCCGATGTTCTCTATTTCCACAACCACGCAGTAGCGTACACGGAAGAAGAAATCCTCGCTGCCGGTGATGATGAATCGGAACTACCGGGTAAGCCGATTTACTGGCAGGGCATCCGATACGATCTCTGGCCATGCCAGATTGAGGATATAGAAGCCAACGGTGACGGAACGCCGGTATCGCCAAAATTATCCGTTGGGAATCTGGACGGTTCGATCTCCGCGCTGTGCCACCTTTTTCAGGATATGAAGCAGGCCAAGGTCACCATCCACCGAACGTATGCGCATTACCTCGATGCCAGTAATTTCCCGGACGGGAACTCACAAGCCGATCCGACTGCCGAGCAGCTGGAGGTGTTTTACATCGACAGCAAAACGGCAGATAACGAAACGGACGTCCAGTTCAAGCTGAGCTCGCCTGTTGACGTGACCGGACAGAAGGTTCCGGCCAGACAAATGACCAGCCGGTGCGCCTGGTGCCTGCAGGGCCAGTATCGGGGTGCGGACTGTGGTTACACCGGCACGAAGTATTTCGACAAGTTCGGCAACCCGGTTGATAACCCTGCTGATGACGTCTGCTCCGGAACGGTCGCAGGTTGCAAGCTGCGCTGGGGGGAAGATGAGCAACTGCCGTTTGGCGGCTTTCCGGCGATTGCGATCACGAGGATTTAATCATGCTGAGCCAGCGACTTATTACCGCCATTGAAAAACACGCTGCTGCAGCTTATCCCCATGAATGTTGTGGCCTGATTATTCGCGCCACGCGCCAGCGCCGGTACATCCCCTGCAGTAATTCACACGAAAATCCCACAGAGCACTTCATGATATCTGCGCAGGCCTGGGCTGATGCTGAGGATATGGGGGAGGTGCTGGCCATCGTTCATTCACATCCGGATGCGGGGCCGCACGCTTCCTCCGACGATCTGAAGTCGTGCCACGACTCCGGATTGCCCTGGGTGATTATGTCGTGGCCAGGCGGTGAGTACACTGTGACAACACCGGCAGATACACCACCGATTCTCAAGCGGCCCTTTATACACGGCAGCTGGGATTGCTACGGGCTCATCCGGGACTGGTATCAGCAGGAGTGGGGCATCGAATTGCCTGATTTTCACCGTGACGACAACTGGTGGACGCGCGGCGAAAACCTTTACGTAAAACACTATGCCGAAGCGGGATTTTATTCTCACGCCGACGAACTGCAGGTAGGGGATGTGATCCTGATGCAGTACAAGGCAGAAGAAATCAACCATGCAGGCATCTATCTGGGCGACGGGAAAATGCTGCACCACATGTACGGCAAACTGAGCGACGTCGTTCCCTACGGCGGCATGTGGCGCGAGAGAACAATGTTAACACTGAGGTACCAGAATGGCGATGAACACAGTTGAGAAAATCGTGCTTGTGCGGCTCTATGGCAAGCTCGGCACTTTATTTGGACGTGAGCACCGCCTTTCCGTTTCCTCGGTGCGGGAGGCTATCAGGGCGCTTTGTATCATGCTCCCCGGCTTTGAGCGCTGGCTCGATACGAGTGAAGGACGTGGCGTGACCTACAGCGTGTTTAACGGCTCCCGCAACGTGACTGCAGAAGAGCTGCACCTGAACGGTGTGCATGACGTTATCAGGATTGCGCCGGTCATTATCGGCAGTAAAAAGGCGGGAGTGTTCCAGACCATTTTCGGCGCTGTGCTGGTAGCGGTGGGTTTTGCGCTGAGCTTTACGCCAGCTGCTGTGGCCTCGCCGTTCCTCTACAAAATGGGGGCGGCAATGGCACTTGGGGGCGTTGTCCAGATGCTCACGCCCAGCGGCACTCAGGGCATGACGATGGACTCCGGTGATACCCGGAAAAGTTATTCGTTTGGCTCCCCAATCAACCAGTCTGCAGCGGGGAACGGCGTCAATCTTCTCTTCGGTAAGCGTCTTGTCGCCGGTGTTCTTATCAGCGGCGGCATCTATGCAGAAGAACAGCAATAACGCTTATCTCGCGACATGTTTAATTTTCCCGCTCAGGCGGGTTTTTTTTGCCCGGAGTTTGCATATGGCAGTAATCAGGGGTTCGAAAGGGGGCGGTGGCGGCGGTGATAAAGGCGGCAATCGCGGTACCGAGATCGCCTCCGTAGCGTACATGAAAATTCTGCTGGCGCTGACCGAGGGGGAAGCTGCAGGAGACTTTACCGGTAAAGATATTTATCTCGATGGTACACCACTGCTTGATGATGCTGGCAATGAAAACTTTCCTGGCGTGACGTGGGAGTGGCGCAGCGGCACCGTGGATCAGGATTATATTGCTGGTTTCCCGGCAGTAGAGAATGAAATCAGCGTTGGCACGGAGCTGAAATACGGGACGCCGTGGGTTAAATCCATTAACAACACCCAGCTTTCTGCAGTACGCCTGCGGCTTAAATTTCCGAACGGGGTTTATAAACTGCGCGACAGCGGCGGGAAAGATGGCTACCGGATAGCGTTCGCTATCGATATTTCAACCGATGGCGGTTCCTACGTTGAATACGGCACGGATGAGGCGGACGGCATTGCCGCAGCCGGGTATGAACGGAGCTATCGAATTGACCTGCCGGCAGCGACATCCGGCTGGCAAATCCGCGTCCGACGCCTGACGGAAAATACCACTGATGGGCGGCATGCGGATACTTCGCGCATTGAATCAATGACCGATATTGTCGATGCCAAGCTGCGCTATCCGCACACGTCGCTGCTGTTCATCCAGTTTGATTCGAAGCTGTTTGACGGCAGAACGCCAAACGTCACCGTGGAAATGAAGGGGATAATCGTTCGCGTACCAGCGAACTACGATCCTGTTACCCGCACCTACAGCGGCACCTGGGACGGAACCTTTAAGTGGGCATGGACAAACAACCCCGCCTGGATTTTTTACGATCTGGTGCTGAACAAACGATACGGTCTGGGAAAACGGATCACCGCAGATTTAGTCGATAAATGGACCCTGTACCAGATTGCACAGTACTGCGATGCGCAGGTTTCGGACGGTGCAGGCGGGAAAGAGGCGCGGTACCTCTGCGATTTGTACATTTCCCAGCGTACCGATGCATGGACCGTGCTGATGGATTTGGCGAACATCTTCAGGGGGATGATCAGCTGGTCCAACAATCTTCTGTCCGTTGACGCCGATATGCCCCGCGAGCTGGACCCCGATTTTGTGTTCAACAAGTCGAATATCGTGGGCGCGTTTAACTTCTCCAGCACATCGGAAAAGACGAACTACTCGTCAGCAATCGTCACCTACAGCAACCCGGCCAACGGCTATCAGGACGATCAGGCCAGCGCCTGGGTGCCGGAAGTCTCTAACCGGTTCGGCTTTAACACCATAGAGCTGTCCCGCATCGGGTGTACGCGGGAATCAGAAGCGCAGCGGCACGGGCTTTACGCCATTGAAACCAACCGCGATGACAATGGCGTGGAGTTTAAAACAGGGATGGAAGGGCGCATCCCGCGTATAGGCAAGGTGGTCGGCATCAGTAACGCCCCGCTGGCCGGTCGCGAGAACGGCGGTCGCGTAGCTGCAGCCTCTGGAACGAAGGTCACGCTTGACCGTATTACGACTGCGAAAGCGGGGGACACGCTTATCGTTAACCTTCCCACCGGCAAATCCGAAGGCAGAAAGGTGAAAAGCGTCTCCGGACGCGCAGTGACCGTTGAGACAGTGTACAGCGTTACCCCAAATGCTGAATCAGCCTGGGTGCTTGACCAGCCTGATTTAGCCATTCAGCTATTCCGTGTTAAGCGGATTATGGTTAATTCGGATAACACGGTCACCATTAACGGCCTGCCTTACAATCCGAACAAGTTTCCGCGCGTTGATGACGGCGCGGTTATTGAAGACAGGCCCGTCAGCGTAGTGCCGCCACGCGGACAGGGAATGCCGGAAAATATCACGCTCTCAAGCGTGTACCGCGTTGAACAGGGGATAGGCATCACCACGATGGTTGTTACGTGGGATACCGTCAAAAATGCCGTTGCCTATGAGGCGCAGTGGCGTCAGAACAACGGCGACTGGATTAACGTTCCGCGCACCGGCAACACGCGCTTTGAGGTCGACGGAATTTACTCCGGGCGCTACGTGGTCCGAATCCGCGCGGTTAACGCGCTCGATATCGCATCCCTCTGGGCAACGTCAGCTGAGACGGAGCTTACGGGTAAGGTCGGAAAACCACCTATGCCCGTGAATCTCGCCACGCAGCCGTTGGTGTTCGGGATCGGCATTTCCTGGGGATTTCCATCCGGGGCGCAGGACACGCAGAAGACAGAAATACACTACAGCGCCACGGCGAACGGTGATTCTCCGTTACTACTGGCAGACGTGCCTTATCCCTCATCGTCCTATCAGCAAATGGGGCTGCTCGCCGGAAAATCGTTCTGGTACCGGGCAAGGCTCGTTGATCGCCTCGGCAATCAGAGCGACTGGACCGAGTGGGTATTTGGCCAGTCGAGCACGGACGTATCTGATATCACCGATTCCATTCTCAAGGAGATGGAGGAAACAGGTCTACTGAAGGATGTGGTTGAGAATGCCGTCGACAGCAATGAAAAAATTGCTGGCATGGTTAATGACATCAAACAGGCCAATGACGAACTGGAGCTGCAGGCGAAGGATATCGCCCAAAACGCCCAGAACATTGGGAAGGTACAGACCAGCGTTAATGAGCTTTCCAGCACGGTCGGGGATGTTTCGTCTTCACTCAGCCAGCTTGAGCAAACGGTAGCAACAGAAGATGCCGCCCTGGGCCAGCGAATCGACAGCATCAGCGTATCCATGGACGGCATGACGGGGGGGGTGAAGAACTCAGCCATCGCCATTATCCAGAACGGGCTGGCGCAGGTGGCCACACGCAAAAGGTTATCCGCAACGGTCGCCGGTAACAGCGCTCAGCTGGACCGTATTGACGAGGTTATCGTTAACGAGAAGGAAGCAACCGCGCGCTCGCTGCTGAGCCTGCAGACGGACGTTAACGGCAACAAAGCATCCATCAACAACCTGAATCAGACGTTCTCGGATTACCAGCAGGCTATGGCCACGCAGGTAAACAGCATCACGGCGACCGTTAATGGCCACACTTCTGGGATCACCACCAATGCGCAGGCCATTGCGAACGTCAACGGCGACCTGAAGGCGATGTACAGCATTAAGGTCGGGTTATCCAGCAACGGCCAGTATTACGCGGCGGGGATGGGGATCGGCGTGGAGAATACGCCATCCGGGATGCAGTCGCAGGTTATCTTCCTGGCTGACCGCTTCGCGGTAACGCACCAGGCAGGAGCGACCGTTACGCTTCCGTTCGTGATTCAGAACGGGCAGACCTTTATCCGAAATACTGTGATTGGTGAAGGGACTATCGACAACACCAAAATCGGCAGCTACATCCAGTCCACAACCTGGGACGGCACGGGGAACGTTGGCTGGCACATCAACAAGTCAGGCTACGCGACGTTCAACAACGTGACCGTTCGTGGTTCGATTTACGCCACAAACGGTAATTTTTCTTTCAATGGCTCCGGCAACACAACGGTTATCAATGGTAATGGCGTAACCATCAATATACCGGGTGGTGGCCGGATTGTACTGGGGACATGGACATAAGATGCCGACAGGATTATTGATAGAACTGAATGACGGCGGAAAGCGTATGGAGATAACGGCGGGCCTGAGATGTCCGTCGTATGGGGCCAGTTTTGACAGTGGCTACCAGAAAGCAAAATACGCGGATATTGCCGGTTATGTTTCAGGAGCGCAGGTGCTGTTTATACCGCATGCGACTGCCTATGTTGATTCAGGGCTGTGGCATAAAATGAATTCCGTCACTATCTCTGGTGGGAGGGTTACGCAAAATTCGAGGATGCAGGCGCTGGGTATAAGTGAGAGGGATAGTACCTATACCTTTCCCGGTAGTGTCTGGCAGATATTCCCGACAGGTCAGCGAAGTGGGGTTGGCCTGTTCATCAGCGACAGTACTGACTTCACCTCGATAACCAATGCCACGCAGTCAGGGCAGTGTATCTGGAAGGGTACCGTAAGTGTTCCGACCGGAGGATGGGCGGTTCCCACTATAGCAGGATACGACAAGTCGGAGTACGTCGTTTTCGGGCGCTGTAATAGCGGTAACACGATTGACTTCGACGGTTACACGGTCAGATTCTTCAGCCCTCCGTCCACGAACGATGATGCCCCCGCAACCGGCACGATAGACATCGTTATTTTTGCCAGTGGCGTAGCGCCGCAGCCTGGTACCGGCCTCAATATTTTTAATGCTGCAGGGGCCTGCACGTTTTCAACAACAAGACGGCCTTTCGTATATCTCAATCAACTCTGGACACCTTCAACAAGCGCCGTGAATATCGGCAGCGGGTATGTTCCGCTCGGCAGGTTTGGTCTGATGGTACATATGGTCAATGGCATGTATGTGTATCGAATGTTCGGAATAAAAATACAGAACGGCAGCGCTTCAGTTCAGGGCGGAAAATATCTTGGTCGTGAGCAATATGCCATTTTCGGTAATAACACGGTGACGTCGCTCAGCCTTCCTGTTCTGCCCGATATGTACGTCTGAATACACTGCCTAATTAAATCAACCTCGCTCCGGCGGGGTTTTTTATTGCCTGGAGAAAATATGCATTATAACACTGGCACCATCGCCATTAACGGAAACACCGCAACCGGCACCGGCACGAACTGGACGGCACCCGCCAGCCAGGTTCGCGCTGGCCAGACGATTATCGTCATGTCTAACCCAGTGCAGATGTTCCAGATTTCAGCCGTGAACAGCGGCACGTCAATGACGGTAACGCCTGCCGCTTCCCCGGCGCTGAGCGGCCAGAAGTATGGAATCCTTGTGTCGGACAATATCTCGGTCGACGGCCTGGCACAGGCCATGTCACAGCTCATCAAAGAGTATGACGAGAATATTGGCGCGTGGGAGACGTTCGCCACCACCTCAGCAAACCAGAGCATCACAGTTACCATCAATGGCACCCCTGTAACGATCCCCGGCATCGGCAAACTGGCGCAGAAAGGGAGCAACGGTGCGCTTGCAATCGCTGACGGCGGGACCGGGGCAACGAAGGTGGAAGACGCTCGCACAAACCTCGGTTTAGGAAGTAGCGCTACGAAGGACGTCGGAACGGCAGTCGGGAACGTCATGCAAGTGGGAGCATTTGGATTACCTACTGGTGATGCCAGGGTATTCAAAACAGACTCGGCAGTTGCTCCTGATGGGACAAACTTCAACAGCCTTACAGAGCCAGGAACTTATCGTTTACTTTTGGATATGTCGAAATCAACCTCAGGACCTATCTCAAGTTGGTATGGGTATGTTCAAAATTATGTTCGTATTGCCGACGTAGCGCTAACGCAGTTTTGTTTGCCATATCCAAGCCAAACTGATGCTGGACGATTTTTTTTCAGGGGTTACAACACCAATGCCTGGAGCCCGTGGAAGGAGATCATGACTTCAGCGGTGTCTGATAGAACTATGAAAAACATCGGTGATGACCTCGATCTGGAAGAGGCGCTGCTTAATATCTGCAGGATGGAATTCAAGCACTTCACTTTTAAGGATGATGAAACGCAGACCCCACGACGCGGGGTGATATCTCAGCAGATTGAAACGATTGATCCCGAATATGTGAAAGAAATAGGTGGCATACTGCATCTTGATCAGACGCCAATGTTGCTCGATGCGCTGGCAGCAATCAAGGCCCTGACAATCCGTGTCAGGGTTTTGGAAGAACAGGGCGCCACTAAGGTTTCAGTTCAGTAAGCTGTATCTGTATTAGTACAAACTTGATCTGGTACTGTTGCTGCACAGGGCTTAACCTAAGCTGAAAGTCCGCTCTGTGCCAGAAGCGGACATTGGAGAAATCTTGAATTTTAATTACACAGTGCCGATTAATACACCATCTGGTAAATAAGCCTGATTATACTATTTATTCACCAGGCTTCTTGAAAGCAATCAACCAGTACTTCAGCATGTTGAATTAACTTATCATTAATTCAACAATCTTTAGCTCTGATTTTTTGCTTGGTTGCAAGCTTAAAAAATCCTACGATCCGGGTTTTGTCACGCACAGTGTTGGGTCAAACACGGTCTTCCAGTCTTGCTTCATATCAACCACGGTCCAGCCATGCGCTTTTGCCTGCGTTAATCCTGCAACCAGTTTTCCACTGGCGGGTGGATGACTATCATAGGCGTATTCACGCGCGGCATCCGTATGATGTACCAGTAGACCGAAGGTTTTTGCGTCCGGATTGGCCGCCGTGTACTGCAACATGGCGAGATCGCCATCGCTATTGCCAAATGCGCCCACGGGACGCTGACCCATGAAAAGGTGGATCGCTACGGGCTTATTAGCCGCATCGTCATTGAAGGCCCCTGACATCGTCTTGGTAATTTTTGTCCCATCGCCGGATAACGCGAATTCGCCGAGCGAGAACGAGCCGATCACCTGTTCAGGCGGAATACCGTACATCTTTTGCGACAGTACGCGCATAAAATCGATACCGCCGCCGGAGACAATCCAGGTTTTAAAGCCGTTTGCTCGCAGGTAATCCAGCAGCTGGAGCATCGGCTGGTAGCCCATCTGGTCGTACTGGCAGCCAAAACGTGCATCTTTATGCGATGAAACCCAGTTGGCGACACGCTGATTAAAGTCATCCGTTGTCATGCCGCTGTGCGTGAGCGACAACAGGTGCATAAGCCCTTTTTCACCGGAAGCTGCGACGGTTTTGATGTCGTCTTTTAATACGGCCTGCACCAGTGGGTCTCTTGACCACCCTGGATTTTTCGGGGCCAGACGTTTGACCTCATCCAGCGCGAACTTAATCTGAAACGTCAGCGGCGCTTCCGGCCACAGGGTGCCGTCATTATCAAATACGACGTAGCGCTTTTTGGTGGGAATAAACGTTGGGCTGTCTGGGTTAGTGGTGTTTTGTACCCATTCCTCGATGGCGCGTTTGGCCGCCGTATCGTTCCATGCAGAGAGCGGTTCTGCCGTGGCGGTGCCGCAGAAGGCGCATAATGTCAGTGCGATTAACGTACTCTTCATCGTGAACTCCTGTTATCCGGGGTTTGTCCCGGAAGCGAAAGTGGTTGCCAGAATCGGCGCCAGCGGTGAGATAAGTAACGCGCGCTACGCAGTAAAGTGCGGCGGAAAATGAACATCAGCACGAGTAACCCGAGTCCACTCGCCAGCAGAAGCGCGCTCAGCCAGGTGAAGGCGTCGCGGCTGCCTTTTAACGCCGATTCCGCACCGGCGGTACGCGATGCGGCAACGGTATACTTGCTGCCGGGCAGCTCCGCGGTTTTCCACTGCTGATGGGTGGTATCCCACCAGCGCAATTTAATCGGCGGCAGCGTGACTTCACCTGCCACAACTGGCAGATAACGAAGGGTTTCCACCCGTTCTGCGCCTTCAATATCACCGCGCCCTGAAGTGACGAGACGGTTTTCTGGCGTCAGCCTCTGGGTATGTGTTCCGTTAATCGCGTAAAGCAGCGGAGGGATCTGGGCGGGCATCACATCGGTAGCACGGGCGGTGACCACGCGTTCGATAACGTCTCCAGCGCGCAGCGTTTGATCTTCACCGCTGCGGTAAATATTCACTTTTTGGCTGAGCGAGAGGCTGGCGGCGGGCAGGAAACGGTCAGGCTGTTCAACACCCTGTGGCCAGTTGACCTGCGTTTCCAGCGCCGGCAGTTTAACCGTCACGGGCGCTTGCCCGGAGGCGGTTAACGTCATTTCGAAGGCCGGTAAACCGAGCTTGCCCTGATCCCAGGCAGTGAGCTGGCGTTCCATGCGTATGCCGCTCCAACTGGTGACGCCTTCGTGACGGGTCAGGAGCTGATTCGGTGAAGTGCCGGTCAACATATCGCCATTTTCTATCGGGAAGCCGGGCCACTGCGGCGGTGGGTTAAACCAAGAATCGGTCCAGAACGTCACCGCTACGCGTACCGGCTGGCCCGGAACAACGTGCTCGGGGGCAATCAGTTCGCGGGTGACCGTCATTGCCGCCTGGCAGGGAAGCACCGCCAACAGTAATAACCAGATAAGCTTCATTGATCTTCTCCAGGCTGAGTGCGGTAGAGGCTTTCCAGCAGCCCTGAAGGTGAAACGGCCAGATTTTCATACCACTGATTCACCTGAGGATTGCCTCCGGCAATAGGCTGAATATCCTTTTGCTCCGCCCCTTGGTGGGACTTCAGGTCATGTTTGATTTCATCCGGTTTGTAATCTTCTTCCTCACTCTGCGCAGACTTATTCTCGCGCTCTTTTTGCCGCAGCTGCATGATGATCGCGGCGATCTTCGTACGGTTGCCCTGCGCCAGCTTCCAGTCCGGGCGCAGGCTTAACGCCCGGTCGTAGCTGTTCAGCGCCTGTTGCCACTGTTTTTGCTGGGCATAGCTATTGCCGATCCAGAGCAGGGTTTCCGGAGTTTGTTGGGCCTGGCGGAATGCGGCGGTGGCGGCGGGATAATTGCCCGCCCGATACCATGCAATGCCCTGCCGTAGCGGATCGCTATAATGCTGGGCCGCACGGGTGTAATCCCCGGCGGCAAATGCGCGCTGCCCTTGTACATCCGGGCTTATCCAGGCATCCAGCCAGGCGGCGTGCCCGTAAGGCTGCCAGAACAACAGCGGCGCGACTAAGACCCAGCAGAAAAGCTGGCGTCGCAAGAAAAACAGCAAGGCAAGTATTGGGATCGCCAGCATCCAGCCATCGTTACGCCAGTGTAAATCGCTGCGCGCATTGTTCTGCGCGGTGACGCTTTGCTGGATGTGACTCTGCACTACAGGCAGGTCGTCATCATCGGCGGTCACCAGCGTGACCGGGATGCCTTCGTCACGTACCTGTTCAAAGCGCGAAACGTTCAGTCGCGTATCGGTACCGCTGGCGGCATATTTCTCGGGTAACGCCCCCCCCTGAGCGGTTCCCGGCACCCAGATTTGGATTGGCGTTTTCTGTTCACCCAGCCACTTTGCGTCTTCCGGGCTGAGATTATCGGCAACCAGGATAATGCTACGCGGCGCGGCGGGCATATTGTGCAGCGCCAGCGAGACCGCATGCTGTAATCCCGAACCTTCGCCAGAGGGTAATAATGCTGGCGTTTGTGCATGCAGGAACTGCGAGTAAAACGCCGTGTCGACGGTCAGCGGGGTCGTCAGCCAGGCCCCGGCGTTATAGACCACCAGGCCAAAACGGGTACCCGGCATACGCTCCATCAGTGACATGATTTTGGTCTGCATCCGCTGATGTCGGCTGGGAGGCAGGTCGCTGGCAAACATCGCGGTATCCTGTTGCAAAATGACCATCACGTTGCTTTCCGGCGTCAGGGCGGCGGGAAGCTGACGCTGCCAGCTAGGACCGGCCAGCGCGATAACGCCAAGCATCGCCAGCCATGGCAACGCCCGGCTGAGTTTGTGCTGCCGTCCGACAATCAGCGCTTTCGCCAGCGGCTTATCCATAATCCGCGACCAGGCGCTACGCCCGGCGGAGGGTAACCACCACAGTGCGATGGCGGGGATCAGCAGCAGTAAACGCCAGGGGTATAAAAAGTGGAAATCACTCATACCATTCTCTCCCTGAACGCGCGATACAGATTGAAGGTCAGCAGTAAAATCAGCGCGGCGGCCAGCGGCCAGGCAAACAGTGGTATACGCCATGACCAGCCGATGCTTTTCACCTGCACAGGCGTTATGGCGTCAATCTCTTGCCAGACCGCATCCAGCGATGCCCCGCTGTTCTGCGCCGTCCACGCGCGCCCACCGGTGGTATGGGCGATGTCCTGTAAAAGACCTAAATCCACTTTGTCATCGCCGCCACTGTTCACGTCGCCAAATGCGATGGTGTGGACCTGTACGTGATGGCTGGCCGCCAGCTGCGCGGCGAGGCGCGGGGTCAGCTGTGAGGCGGTATCGTTACCGTCGGTCAGAAGAATAGCGAGTTTGCTGGCGTCATTGTTGCCACTGGAATCCAGCAGCTTCACCGTCACGCCCAGCGCGTCGCCAATCGCCGTCTGTTGCCCTGCCATGCCCGGTGCAAGCTGGTTGATACGGGTTTCCAGCGCCTGTTTGTCTTCGCTGACCGGCGCGAAGGGCCAGGCGCTGTTGGCAAAGATAACTAAACCAATGCGGTCAGATTTGCGGGCCGCCACGAATTTTTTAACCGACTCCTGCACCGCCTGTAGCCGGGTAATACCGCCCGCAACGTCGTTTTTCTCCATGGAGCCGGAAACGTCCAGAATCAGCATGATGTTGCGCATCGGTTTTTCAATATGCTGCGGTGGGGTGAGTAATTCCGGGCGGGCAAGCGCGCAGACCAGCAGCGCCCAGACCAACCAGAACAGCCCGGTGGATAGCTTTCCGCCACGGGCAGGCTGGCTGTTGAGCTGGAGTTCATTAATCAACCCAGGTAAAAAAGGCACCCGGACATACTCTTTCAGCGAGCGCTCTTTGGCCATCGCAAAGCGGCCTGCCAGCGGCAGGAGGAGCAGTAGCCAGGCCCACGGCCAGGCAAAGGCCAGTCGTGAGAGGTATTCAGACATGGGGTAATCCCTCAAACCAGGTGCGAAGCTGCATACGCAGCCGCGCGGTATCGGCATCGCTCAGCTGGTTTTCTGGCTGACAGTAGCGTTCGCAAAGATGCTGGCGCAGCACGTCATCCAGCGGGACGTTCTGCAACCATTGGGCTGGATCCAGCGCGCCGCTCACCTGTTCCCGCGGCTGATGCACCAGCAAAACGCGTTTCACCAGCAGCAGCCAGCTGTCTACCGTTTGCGGCTGAGTAAGAGCCGTCAGGGCCTGACGACGCCATAGGTTACGCCGCCATCTGGCGAGGCGAATGATGAAGAAAATCAGCAGCACAACCAGGATGATGCAGCCCAGGGCAAACCATCCCGGCGGCAGGGGAAACCATGACGGCGAATCGGGGAGAGCCGGTTCCGCCAGTTCGGGTACCGTAAATCCTTTCTCCAGCATCTAACCCCCTTTTTGTAGCTGTCGGAGTAGATCTCCGGCGACGACAATCTGCTTCACCTGGACGCCAAGCCGCGAGAGGCGCGACGCCTGTGCCGAAAGTCGTGCGGTGATGCTCTGTTTGATGCCGTCCTGTAGCGCGGGCGAGAGCGAAAATGCCGCCTCTTGCCCTTCATAGCGTGCGGCCAGTCGCCCGTGCGCAGGCAGGCGTAAATGCAGATCGTCGAGCATCACGAACGCGCTCACTTCCCCCCGACGGCGCAGCGCCGCCAGCAGCGCATCGCACTCGTTATCCAGATCGTGAAAGTCGCTGATTAATGCCACCCAGCAGCCGGTGGGAATCACCGGTAGGCTGTGGCGCAGGATGTCCGCCAGCGAAAGTGAATGGGGGGCTTCATGCGGATAGTTGTCCGCCACGGCGTGGTTGTACTGCACGACATCGTCGAGAAGCGCGGGCAGCGTAGCGTTTGGCGCACGGCATTTTCGCAGGGAAAAGTCCCGGTCGCCAAAAACGATGCCCCCTAAACGATCGCCATCGTGCCAGCTACGCCAGGCCAGCAGCCCGGCTGTTTTTGCCGCTGCGACGGATTTTGTCTGGACCCGCGTCGAAAAGAACATATCCCGTCGCTGATCGACCAGTAAAAATACAGGGCGCTCTTTTTCTTCGTTATACAGGCGGATCCACGGGGTGCGCATGCGGGCAGTGGCCTGCCAGTCGATCAGCCGGACGTCGTCGCCGGGCTGGTAGCGACGCAGGCTATCAAAGTTCAGTCCGCGCCCCTGCTGGCGAGACGTGCGTTCTCCGCCGAGCGCGCCCGGCGGGATCTGCCCGGGAGGATTGGCGATGGCTCGCGCATCAGCGGCAAGCTTCAGCAGCGTATCGCGGTCAACGCGAACGGCGCTGCTCATTATGCCACCACGGCGTCAAGCAGCATCCGCACGGCATCGTCCGGCGTGCAGTTGTCGGCGCTGGCCTGGTAGCTGAGCATCAGGCGGTGACGCAACACGGCCGGGGCTATCTTTTTAATGTCTTCTGGCAGTACCGCGTCACGGCCTTCCAGCCAGGCCTGCGCCCGGCCGCAGCGCTCCAGCGCCAGCGTACCGCGGGGACTGATGCCAAACGACAGATAACCGGCCAGCGTATCGCTCACCGACTGCGGATGGCGGCTTAAATCCACCAGGTTGACGATATAGTTTTCGACCGTAGAGGAGACGTGTATGGCAGAGATGGCCTGCCAGCATTCGGCAATTTCCTGCTGACTCAGCATCAGCGGATCGGGTTGTTCAGGTGCAGATGATGCGGCGTTGGTCAGCTGTTGATATTTTTTCTGCTGCTCGGCACGCACCAGCTGCATGACTTTCTGTTCGTTTTCTTTTGACGGGTAGTGCACCAGCACCTTCATCAAAAAACGGTCCAGCTGGGCTTCCGGCAGCGGCCAGGTGCCCTCCTGATCCACCGGGTTTTGCGTGGCGAGGACCATAAAAACGCCGGGCAGAGGCCAGCTGTTGCCCGCCACGGTGACGTGACGCTCTTCCATCGCTTCCAGCAGTGCGGACTGCACGCGGGCCGAGGCGCGGTTGATTTCATCGGCAAGGATGATATTGCCGAACACCGGGCCGGGGCGAAAGCGAAACTGATCTTCTTCGCGGGCGGCGTTTTGCTGATAAATTTCGCTGCCGGTGATGTCTGAAGGCAGAAGATCTGGCGTGAACTGAATACGACGATAATCCCCCTCAACGTGGCGTGCAAGTTCGCGCACGGCGCGGGTTTTCGCCAGCCCCGGTAACCCTTCCAGCAGCACGTGTCCGTCGCAGAGCAGGGCGATTATCAACATGCGTACCAGCTCTTCCTGACCAAGAACCTGTTCGTTCATCCGTTGTTCAAGCTGCAATAACTTTTCTCGATTTATCATCGGCGTAGCCCTGCAAAATCACGTTTGATTAGGGTTGTGATGCCCACCAGAATCGGCTCGGCATAGTTGAAAAAGGCTTTGATGCCCGGGCAAAGATAGTTCAGCCCCAGCTCGCCATCCGGTGCGCGCACAATGCGGTTTTTCGGGCATTCGCCCCAGCACAGCTTCAGATAGGGGCAGGTTTTGCAGTAGCTGGGCAGCATGTCGCGCTTGCCCATGCCGAAGGCTTTCTGCCGTTCGGAAAAAGCCAGGTGCGACAGCTGGGCGTGTTCAATATTGCCAATCTGGTATTCCGGATAGACGTAGTGATCGCAGGAAAAAATGTCGCCATTTTTCTCAATCGCCAACCCCTTTCCGCAGAATTCGGAATGGGTACAAATCTGCGCAGGCATCCCCATAGTCTGGGCGACCGCCGTTTCAAACAGATTGACCTGTACGCGGCCCAGATCGTTATTGACCCACTCTTCAAACACGGCAATCAGAAACTTGCCCCAGTCTTCAGGGTCTACCGACCAGTCGGTGACGATAGAATCAAGATCGCCGGGGCGTGCGCGTCGGCTACCAGTGATCGGAATGGTGTCATCCTGCCAGAACTGTGGCGCGGTTTGCTTAAAATCGACCGGTTCGACGCAGGGGTTAAACTGCACGTAGGTCGCGCCCAGTTCACGTATGACGAAACGGTACACTTCTAACGGAAAACGGGCGTTGGTGCGGTTTACTGTGACCAGCGCGTTAAACGGGACTCCGTGGCGCTTCAGGGCGTCAACGCCCGTCATCACTTTGTCAAATGTTGGTTTGCCGCTACGGGTGACGCGATAGCGGTCATGCAGTTCTCGCGGGCCATCAATGGAAAGGCCTACCAGAAATTGATGTTCTTTAAGAAACTCAGCCCATTTGTCATTCAGCAATACGCCATTAGTTTGTAAGTCGTTTTCGACGCGCTGACCGGGCTTTTGATACTGCTTTTGAAATTTGACGACCTTCTGGAAAAATTCCAACCCCATCAGTGTGGGTTCACCGCCCTGCCAGGAAAAGACCACCTGGTCGCCGTCCTGGCCGTCAATGTATTGGCGAATAAAATTCTCCAGCACCTCGTCGCTCATGCCGGTATGTCTGTCCTGATGAAGCAGCTCTTCTTTGTGCAGGTAAAAACAGTAGGAACAATCAAGATTACAGGTCGAGCCGGTGGGCTTGGCCATCACATGAAAACGGCGCTTGTATTCCGGTCCTTTGCCGTCATATTTTTCCGCCGACGGAAGCGCTTTAACCGGTAGTGTGGTGCTGTACTTCATAAAGCAGACCCCTAACAAGAAAACGTCACGACTCTTCAAAAAACGGGCAGGCTGCCTGAACAACCTGCCCGGAGGCTTAGGTTATTTATTGATATTAGAGCCCTGTTCCAGCATCGCCGAAGCATCGGAAATGGTGAACGAACCCGGTTTCTGACGCGGCGGGAACTCTTTAAATGTCGCCAGCATCTCTTTCGCGTATTTCTGCGCGCCGCCCATCAGGAACAGACGGTCGTAGAACCAGGAGTTGTAGCCCATACCGTCACTGCCTTTTTCCAGCGGATCGGCTTCGAGGTCGAAGATCAACGGGGTACGCAGTTTAGTGAACGGATATTTCCACAAATCAAGACCGGTATGCTCCTGAATCATAAAGTGAACTTTCCAACGGTCGTAGCGCATTGCCAGCAGGTCGCCGTCATCGCTCCAGTAGAAGAACTCTTTACGCTGGTTAGGGCCTTTGCCCTGGAGATAGTCGAGCTGGTTGTAGCCATCCAGGTGAACCTTGTAGGTAATGGACGGCGTTTTGTAACCTTTTAACAGCTCATTTTTAATGTTGGCATCACCCGCAGCGGCGACCAGCGTCGGGAACCAGTCGTTACTGCCGAAAATGCCGTCAATGATGGTGCCCGGTGTAACGTGGCCCGGCCAACGAATCATCGCCGGTACGCGGAAACCGCCTTCCCAGCCGGTGTTCTTCTCGCCGCGGAACGGCGTTTCGCCGGCATCTGGCCAGGTGGCCGTCATCGGGCCGTTGTCTGTGGTATAGACGAGAATGGTATTGTCTTCGATGCCGAGATCTTTAATTTTCTGCAGCACTTCGCCAATCATCTTGTCATGTTCCACCATGCCGTCAGCGTAGGTACCGAGACCCGTAGCGCCAATGCTCCCGTCTTTCAGGTGGGTTTTATTGTGCATACGGGTGGTGTTGAACCAGGTAAAGAACGGCTTACCGGCTTTAACCTGACGTTCCATGAAGTCGTTGTTGGCCGCCAGCGTTTCTTCGTCCACGGTTTTCATACGCTCAACGGTAAGCGGGCCGGTATCTTCAATCTTGCCGTCGGCGGTGCTCTTAATCACGCCGCGCGGGCCAAACTCTTTGCGGAAAGCAGGATCTTTCGGGTAGTCCGGGTTCTCCGGCTCTTCTTCCGCGTTCAGATGGTAAAGGTTACCCATGAACTCATCGAAACCGTGCGCGGTCGGCAGGAATTCATCACGATCGCCGAGGTGGTTCTTACCAAACTGGCCGGTGGCATAACCGAGTTGTTTCAGGATGTTCGCAATGGTCGGGTCTTCTTTTTGTAGACCCTGCGGCGCACCCGGCATCCCGACTTTACTCATCCCGGTACGGAACGGCATCTGCCCGGTAATGAAAGAAGAACGGCCTGCGGTAGAGCTTTGCTCAGCGTAATAGGAAGTGAACTTGGCACCTTCAGCAGCAATGCTGTCGATATTCGGGGTTTTATAGCCCATGGTGCCCTGATTATAGGTACTCAGGTTCCAGTAGCCGATGTCATCACCAAAAATGACGACGATATTAGGTTTTGATGAATCTTGTTTTGGCGCATTTTCCGCTGCGTTTGATGTTGCAGGTGCAGCATGAACAGTGGACACAGCGCCAGCTGCTAATGTCAGCACACTGGCAATCATCGTCCTTCTAAAGGGGACACTTTTTTGCATGGGGAAACTCCAGTTTTTAGGATGGCAAATTGAGTATAGCCAGGAGAAAAATATTTCATTCTTTTTCTGAATAAAATTAATAGGTTCTGTTCGAATGTTTACGATGGGTAACCAAAAGTCCGGCATTCTAAGGCGAACAATTTTAGGGAAATCTTCGGGAAAAAAGACTAGTTCAATTTGATAACGATATCTAAAGAAAAAAAGTTTAATAATAAATAATGAGTTAGCCATGGCTCATTATCTAACCAGAAGAAAGCAGTTGAAAACCATGGAAAAAAGAAAGGGAAAACCGAGTCTTCACTAACGCAAACTAATAAGAAAATTTTGTGTATTGATGCTGAAACGATTAATTTATGAGATTATCTTATTTTATACGTAATGCGTATGGCTGAGTATAAACACTGCCTGAATGAAAATGTTTATAAGATTCTACTATCATTCCTGGAGTGAGTAAGTCACATCCATTTGTTGATGAGGGCATTTCTGTACCGTTGGGGAAGAATATATCCTGCCAGGCCATCGCAGAAGTAAAAGGCTGGTCTATGCTCAGCTGTTGAAGATAAATAGTCAGTGGACTATTTAAAAAATAATAATTCCGTGGGTTGAGGGTAGAAATGAATCGATTTCTGATCGTTTTTCTGGCGGGCCTATTCACGATAACCAGTTTCATCTCACATGCCGCCGAACCTCGTCAGGAGCCTACGCCACAAGAGCGTGCTCGTACGGTATATATCTTCCATCAGCCGATCGTCATGCTACAGGCTAAATTTGGCCTTACGACTCCGGAAGAACGGGTTTTACGCATTAGAAATACACTGCGGAATTTCACTCAGGAGGACGTTCAGGAGCCGCTTAAACTTGTGCCAGTCATGCGTTATAACCAACCCGGCAAACTCATTGTGATGAACGGCAAGCCTGTGATGTTATTGACCCAGGGCGATCTTGATGAGGGGGACGATCTCACGCTTGATGAGGCTGCGAATCGAGTTCTGGCGCGAATGGAGGCACAGAGAACGGCATTACGTGACCAGTATAATAGTCGATGGCTGGCGCTTTCTGCGGTGAAATCTACGGCTGGTTTGCTTGCCCTGGTCGCATTTTGGTATGGATCTTATCGGTCATGGCGCTGGGTGAAACGTCTGTATCGCCGCCGGATTCGGGAGAACAGAAGCTGGATCCCCCAGAGCTGGCGACGCTTCATTGGCGCTATCGAAACGCGATTTTATGCGCTATTGACCATTTTACTTGGCATCATGGCGCTCTATGCTTGGTTAAGCTGGGCATTCGGCTTGTTTCCCTGGACTCGCGTCTGGGGCGCTTCCCTGGGGGATTGGTTCGTGCGTGCCCTCCAGGAGATTGCGCTCTCAATAGTTTCTGCCCTGCCAGGGTTGATGATAGTACTGATTATTTTCCTTCTCACCGCGTTCATTTTGAAATTGCTTAAAGTGGTACTTAACCAGGTGGCGGAAGGGCGTTTACAGCTACCAGGTATTCATCCGGAAACGGTTGGTGCAACCCGTAAACTCATCTCTGTGGTGGTCTGGCTTTTTGCGCTCTCTGCGGCATATCCCTTCCTACCGGGAGCCAATTCATTAGCGTTTAAAGGTGTCAGCGTCTTTTTTGGTCTGATGCTGACCTTGGGTTCTGCCGGGGTGATGAACCACGCGATGAGTGGGCTGGTGCTGATTTATTCCCGCGCGTTACGAAAAGGGGATGTGATTCGCGTGGCCGATAACGAAGGGCTGGTGAGTGAAATTGGCATGCTGGCCACCAAGATCATTACCCGCGAAAATTACGTGGTCACGGTGCCGAATGCGGTAGTAGTGAGTGGCAAAATTACCAACCTGAGCGCACAGAATGATGGCGGCGGCATCAATCTGACGGTTAGCGTGACTATCGGTTATGACACACCGTGGCGGCAGGTTCATGCTCTGCTAGAGCTTGCAGCCAGGCGAGCACTGGGAATCGACCAGGATCAACCTCCGCTGGTACGCCAGCTTAGTTTGATGGACTGGTATATCGCCTATGAATTACAGGTACGCCTAATACCCGGTCAATCATTAGCGGCAGCACGCAACGAACTTTATAGCCATATTCAGGATGTGTTTAACGAGTTCAACGTGCAAATTATGTCGCCGAATTTTGTCATGCAACCTGAGGGTTCCGTCACTGTTGCAAAAGAGAATTGGTACTCGGCTCCAGCTTTTCCTCCTGATGGTAATAAAAATGAAAAGGCATAATTGATTTCAGCCTTTCGGCAAGGGAACAGCATTTCGTAATGTAAATTGATAGGTGATACATGAAAAAATTGATACTGGTTTTCTTTGGGCTTGTTATTTCACAGACCACCCAGGCGAGCGCACTCTACTTCTATGAAATTGGCACAGAAGATACAGCTCTTGCAGGTGCTGGACAGGCCGCACGCGCGCAGGATGCGTCTACCATTGTAACCAACCCCGCAGGGATGACCCGGTTGCCAAACCATATGTTTACGGGAGGAATCCAGGCTATGGATGGCGATGTGTCGTATTCACTGGACAATGAGTCAGGACGTAAGAGCCCTGGGGATATCATGGGCTTTTTCCCGAATGCCAGCGCGTTCTATGCGCAGAAACTCAATGATGATTTCTATGCTGGTATGGGAATTTACGGCAACTACGGTCTGGGGATTGATTTTGGTAACTGGGCAGGGGACAGGTTGATCAAGAAAAGTACCATGGTTGCGATGACGCTCAGTCCTTCATTGGCTTACAAATTAAGCGACAGAGTGTCTGTCGGTGGTTCGGTAAATATAAACTACGGGTTCCTGTCATTAACACGTAATGTTAATGATAACGATGAAAAGGAAAAGGATCACGACTGGGCAATGAGCTATCGCCTGGGCTTGCTTATGCAACTGACCGATCTGACTCGGGTGGGTATCGCATGGACAAGTAAGACCGAATACGATTTTGATATTGATGGTAAAGCTCGCTTCCCAAATTTACCCAACGTTGAGTATGAGCTTCCTATCTCAGCGCAAGTACGAGCACCTCAGCAAATAATGTTAAGCCTGGTGCATGATATTAATAAACAATGGTCGGTCATGGGCGATCTTGGTTGGCAAGACTGGAGCCAGTTTGGCGCCCCGCAGATTACGGTGACAGGCCAGGAACTGGATAAAAAGAGCCGACTGAAGGATTCTTGGCATACCGCCCTTGGAGTTCAGTATCGCCCTTCTGAACAATGGCGCCTCAACGCAGGTGTTGCATATGACAGCACCATATATAACTCTCAAAGTAATGTTGCACTTACATTACCTACTGGCGATGAATGGCGTTTTGCCACAGGGGCACAGTATCAGATTACGCCGCAGAGCAATATTGGCGTCGCCGTATCTTACTTGCATATGCAATCATCGCACGTTCAGTCACCGACTCTCTACAGTGGTGGTTACAGCAACCCATATTTATGGTTTGCCAATATAAATTATAGTTATCAATTCTAATGGCGCTACTGGGTAAAAAGGTATGATCTTGTGTGGATATTCTTTCATATAGTTTTTCTAGAACAATATTTTTCATACCAGTTCCCTCCTTACTTACGTAAGCAAGCCTAAGGTAGGAATGTCCGCTTCTCGCTCAAAGCAGACTTTCAGATTTGTTTGTGTGTCGCCAGTGATAGCCGTGAGATCAACTCAGGGCTACCACTCATATACTGCAGCGTTGAATCTTTATCCGGTAGAGCAATGGCCACAGGCATGTCGACTAATCGAGAACGGCCTTGACAGGATACAGGGAGAGATAATTTATGGCGTGTCAATAATATGCCGTATGAAAAATTTCTAGTGGTAGCAAAAAATGGATGCGGAATGAGAAGGGGGGCTGGTGAAAATTTGGGGGCAAATTTGGGGGCAAATTTGCGCTGGGGGCGTGTTTTGGGGCACTAAATCGGCCTTTATTGTCCGATAATGTCCGTATAGGGATTTGATTAAGTCTTTGAAATATAACTAAGTTGTTGTTATTGAGACTGTTGTGATTTTAGCTGTGCAGTCTAACGCTGATTATGTTGTTGTGGTGATAAACATTGACTAAACCGGGGAAAAGCATCCCCCTTTTCGGGCGAAAAGGGGGAGAGGAGAGTTACTTCAGCTCGTCAACCATAGTGACGGCGCGACCAATGTAGTTCGCCGGGGTCATCGCCTTGAGACGCGTTTTCTCGTCCTCCGGCAGTTCCAGACCGTCGATAAACTGCTTCATGCCTTCAGCGTCCACGCGTTTGCCACGGGTCAGCTCTTTCAGCTTCTCGTATGGTTTTTCAATGCCGTAACGGCGCATCACGGTCTGGATTGGCTCCGCCAGCACTTCCCAGTTGTGATCCAGTTCGTCCAGCAGACGATCGCGGTTCACTTCCAGTTTGCTCACGCCTTTCAGGGTGGACTGATAGGCGATCAGCGCGTAGCCAATGCCTACGCCGAGGTTACGCAGTACGGTGGAGTCGGTCAGGTCACGTTGCCAGCGGGAAACCGGCAGTTTGCTCGCCATATGCTGCAGCATGGCGTTCGCCAGGCCCAGGTTGCCTTCGGAGTTTTCGAAGTCAATCGGGTTCACTTTGTGCGGCATGGTGGACGAACCGATTTCACCGGCGATGGTTTTCTGTTTGAAGTGGTTCAGCGCGATGTAGCCCCACACGTCACGATCGAAGTCGATCAGGATGGTGTTGAAGCGGGCGATGCAGTCAAACAGTTCCGCGATGTAGTCGTGCGGCTCGATCTGGGTGGTGTATGGGTTCCACTGAATGCCCAGAGAGGTCACGAACTCTTCGCTGAACTGGTGCCAGTCCACTTCCGGATAAGCGGCGATGTGGGCGTTATAGTTGCCAACGGCACCGTTGATTTTGCCGAGGATCTCAACCTGTTCCAGCTGACGATACTGACGCTCCATACGGTATGCCACGTTCGCCATCTCTTTACCCATGGTAGATGGGGTAGCTGGCTGGCCGTGGGTACGGGAAAGCAGCGGAATGTCGCGATATTCCACAGATAGCGCTTTCACCGCGTCGATGATTTTACGCCAGTATGGCAGCACGACTTCTTTGCGCGCGGTGGAGAGCATCAGCGCGTGAGACAGGTTATTGATGTCTTCAGAGGTACAGGCAAAGTGAATGAATTCCGACACGGCGTGCAGGGCAGGAACGCTTTCCACTTTCTCTTTCAGGAAATACTCAACCGCCTTCACATCGTGGTTGGTGGTGCGTTCAATGGTCTTAATGCGCGCAGCATCTTCTTCATTGAAGTCAGCAACGATTTTATCAAGGTAATCGTTTGCCTTTTCGTCAAAAGCAGGAACTTCCTTGATTGCTGCCTGGGCGGCCAGCTTCTGCAGCCAGCGTACTTCAACCTGAACACGGAACTTCAGCAAACCATATTCGCTGAAGATCCCGCGCAGCGCGCTGACTTTATCGCCGTAGCGTCCATCGACAGGGGATACGGCGGTCAGTGAGGATAATTCCATAATTCGCAACTCCGGGAGGTTAACAATGAGCAAGAATTTGTTTTGCCTGAGTGGTCAGGCGATTACGAGAAAACATTAACTGCAGGCGGCCTCCGCCGACCTGATGCCACAGCACGGCGGCGCGGATGCCTGCCAGCAGCGAGGCGCGAACCTTCGCCTGAACCTGTGGGCTTTGCAGTACCGCAGGAGAGCCGGTGACCTGAATGCGCGGGCCTAGCGGGCTGATGACGTCGACATAAATCCCCGCCATCGCGCTCAACAGCGTTTCCGACTGCAGGTCAAAATGATCGAGCTGACGCTGCAGCCCGGCAATGCGATCGCCCAGCGTATTCATTGCGCCTTTTGCGGCGTTCAGCTTACGTTCCAGTACCATCAGGCTTAACGTGTAGCGGGTTAACTCCGCGTTTAACCCCTGACGGTTGCTGGCATTGAGCACGCCGAGCAGGGTTTCAAGACCGAGACGAAGATTGGCTTCACTGCCGCCGAAAACACCCAGCGTAGAGCCCGGGTTGAGATCGATAACGCTGTTAAGTGAAACGTGCAGGGCATCGGCGTCGCAGTGACCCTGATGCGCCAGCTGTTGCACCAGACGGGCTGACTGACAAATTCCCGCCAGCGCCAGGGTGATGTCATAGTAGTTCTTCGCCACACGGTCTCCTTTATGTGTGCAATCGTATTAAACAGCAGGCAGCGGCAGGCGCTGTTCAATGATCCCGCCTCCCAGGCAGATCTCACCGCTGTAGAAGACAGCGGACTGACCCGGGGTGACGGCTGCGACCGGCTCGTCGAAACGCACGTCAATGCGATCGTCATCAAGCGCGGTAATGGTGCAGGGAATATCGGTCTGACGGTAGCGTGTTTTCACCGTGCAGCGGAGCGTGCCTTTCAGCGGCTCGCGATCGACCCAGTGCAGCTGCTGCGCGATAAGCCCAATGGACATAAGACGCGGATGATCGTGGCCCTGGGCGACAACCAGAATGTTGTTTTCAACATCTTTGTCGACGACGTACCACGGATCTTCACTACCTTCTTTGGTCCCGCCGATACCCAGACCTTTACGCTGGCCGAGCGTGTGGTACATCAGACCCTGATGCTGGCCAATCTCTTCACCGTCGACGGTGACAATTTTACCCGGCTGTGCCGGCAGGTAACGTCCCAGGAAATCGCGGAATTTGCGCTCACCGATGAAGCAGATGCCGGTGGAGTCTTTTTTCTTGGCGGTGATAAGATCCAGCTCTTCGGCGATTTTACGCACTTCCGGCTTTTCCAGCTCGCCGACCGGGAACAGGCTTTGGGCAATCTGTTCGTGGCTCAGCGTGTAAAGGAAGTAGCTCTGATCTTTATTGCCGTCCAGACCGCGCAGGAGCTGGCTTTTGCCATTCACGTCTGCACGACGCACGTAGTGACCGGTCGCAATGTAGTCTGCGCCCAAATCTTCTGCGGCGAATTCCAGGAAGGCTTTGAATTTGATCTCTTTGTTGCAGAGAATATCGGGGTTCGGCGTGCGGCCCGCTTTGTACTCTTCCAGGAACAGTTCAAAGACGTTGTCCCAGTATTCCGCCGCAAAGTTTACGGTGTGCAGTTCAATGCCAAGCTTGTCGCACACGGCCTGCGCATCGGCGAGATCCGCAGCGGCAGTGCAATATTCCTCACCATCATCTTCCTCCCAGTTCTTCATGAACAGGCCCTCCACCTTATAGCCCTGTTGCTGTAACAGGTAGGCGGAAACGGAGGAATCGACACCGCCGGACATGCCGACGATCACTTTTTTCTGGCTATTATCTGACATGGAATACTCACGACATTGAACTTCAAGGCGGCGTATTCTATCACGCCCCCCCACCGTTGACACCCTCTGTAAACGGCCAGTTAAATTCTCCAATGACATCCAGCGGCAGGCGAACAGCAGACTGCCAGCAGCGGATGCTTTCCGCAACCAGCGGCGAGCGCAGGTTTGGCGCGTTCAGGATCTCGTCGGCGGTCACCCACAGGCAGCGATCGATATCGTCATCGTGCGGTTCAGTGGCGCACGTTTCGCTAAGCTCAACGGTGAATAAAAAACGCAGGAAGGGGGTGCTATCGGGCGCGATCCACTGGTGCATGCGGATGAAATGCTGAGGCTCAGCGTGAATGCCGGTCTCTTCCCACAGCTCACGCTTCGCTGCCTGGAGGAGGGTTTCATTGGCTTCAAGATGCCCGGCAGGCTGGTTCCACAGCGCTTTGCCGTTGATGCTCTCTTCAACAACAAGGAATTTGCCCTGGGCGTGAACCACACAGGCGACCGTAACATGAGGTTTGAACATCGTTTCTCCTTAAGGGACAGCGTCCCGCCATTCGCCATTCGCCAGTGAATCCAGCGTGTAGCTGCCCATGGCGTAGCGAATCAGACGCAGGGTAGGGAAGCCAACGTGTGCCGTCATCCGGCGAACCTGACGGTTGCGGCCTTCGTAAAGGGTGATTTTAAGCCAGCTTGTCGGAATGGATTTACGTTCACGAATCGGCGGGTTGCGCGGCCATAGCCATTCCGGCTCATTCACGCGCTCAATACCCGCGGGCAGGGTGGGACCGTCATTTAACGTCACGCCGCTGCGCAACGTCGCCAGCGTCGCGTCATCCGGTTCGCCTTCAACCTGCACAAAGTAAATTTTCCCGGTACGTTTACCCGGTTGCGTGAGCTTTGCCTGCAATGCGCCGTCGTTGGTTAAGACCAGTAGCCCTTCGCTGTCGCGGTCCAGTCGTCCGGCGGCGTAAACACCCTGCACGGGGATGTAGTCCTTCAGCGTGCTGCGCCCGGCCTCGTCGGTGAACTGCGGCAAAACATCGTAGGGTTTATTGAACAGAATCACCCGCGTCGGCTGGGTTTCTTGCGGTCTTCTGGTGGCTTGTCGCGAGCTGAATCGCTCAACCCGGTGTTTTGTAAAAGAAGTTTTCTTCATGGTATTTTCAGGCGTTATCAATTGCCGCATTATAGCCTAATAACGAAGACCTTTCATGGCGTCGGACATTCAGGTACTATCGAAGGGCTCATTACAATTTATTAACATAAGATCAGTAACAACCAGAAGCGCTCGAAGGAGAGGTTAATGGAAAGCAAAGTAGTTGTTCCGGCGGAAGGTAAAAAGATCACCCTGCAAAACGGCAAGATTAACGTTCCTCACAATCCGATTATCCCGTTCATTGAAGGCGACGGTATCGGTGTAGACGTTACCCCGGCAATGCTGAAAGTGGTTGATGCCGCTGTTGAGAAAGCCTACAAAGGCGAGCGTAAAATTTCCTGGATGGAAATTTACACCGGTGAGAAATCGACTCAAGTTTATGGCCAGGACGTCTGGCTGCCAGCAGAAACGCTGGACCTGATCCGCGACTACCGCGTTGCTATTAAAGGCCCACTGACGACGCCAGTTGGCGGCGGTATCCGTTCCCTGAACGTGGCGCTGCGTCAGGAGCTGGACCTGTACGTGTGTCTGCGTCCGGTTCGTTACTATCAGGGCACCCCAAGCCCGGTTAAGCACCCTGAACTGACCGACATGGTTATCTTCCGCGAAAACTCAGAAGACATCTACGCGGGTATCGAATGGAAAGCGGACTCTGCTGACGCAGAAAAAGTGATTAAATTCCTGCGCGAAGAAATGGGCGTGAAGAAAATTCGCTTCCCTGAGCATTGCGGTATCGGCATCAAGCCATGCTCTGAAGACGGTACTAAGCGTCTGGTGCGTGCGGCCATCGAATACGCGATCACCAACGACCGTGACTCTGTGACCCTGGTTCACAAAGGCAACATCATGAAGTTCACCGAAGGCGCGTTCAAAGACTGGGGCTACCAGTTGGCGACCGAAGAGTTCGGCGGTGAGCTGATCGACGGCGGCCCATGGCAGAAGATCAAGAACCCGAACACCGGCAAAGAGATCATCATTAAAGATGTGATCGCCGATGCGTTCCTGCAGCAGATCCTGCTGCGTCCTGCTGAATACGACGTAATTGCCTGTATGAACCTGAACGGTGACTACATCTCTGACGCCCTGGCAGCGCAGGTTGGCGGTATCGGTATCGCCCCAGGCGCGAACATCGGTGACGAGTGCGCCCTGTTTGAAGCTACCCACGGTACTGCGCCTAAATACGCAGGCCAGGACAAAGTGAACCCAGGCTCAATTATTCTGTCCGCAGAGATGATGCTGCGTCATATGGAATGGTTCGAAGCCGCAGACCTGATCGTTAAAGGTATGGAAGGCGCGATTAACGCGAAAACCGTCACTTACGATTTCGAACGTCTGATGGAAGGCGCTAAGCTGCTGAAATGTTCAGAGTTTGGCGACGCGATTATCGCGAATATGTAATCCAGATTCTGGGTTAAACAAGAGCGGGGGCCTGAGGGTTCCCGTTTTTTTTGCCTTTGTGACGTTGACTCCAGGCTTTGGTCAGGGGATATACTCGCTACAATCCTCTTTAACTGTCAGACTCAAGAATGATTATGAACAACGAAATCCCACTTAAATTTTATGACATCGTCGATGAATACTCGACGGAATCGGCTGAAGCTGTGAGCGACTCTGAGCGTGACGGCCTGGCACATTATTTCCAGCTGTTGCTTACCCGTTTGGCAAATAACGAGGAGATCAGCGAAGAAGCCCAGCAAGAGATGGCCAGCACAGCAGGGATCCGCACGATGCGTATAGATGATGTTGCGAACTTCCTTAACCAGTGGGGCAACGAGTAACGCCGGGTACTGTCTGCATGAGTGTTGCATGCCAACGTCATCTATTAATGTTTTGATGTCGGAAGATATTAATTCCCGATAATTAACTTCCTGAATATGCATGCTTGCTAACGCATTTTTTAGTGCGTTAGCCATTTATCAATGCTTCAGGAATCTTATTCCGTGAATACTTCCAGCTTAAAACCAATACTGGTGGTTTCATTTGCATGGCTTAAGTACAATTTATTTTCCTCTTATACTGACCTTTGCTACAGTGACAAGAGTTGTCAGCCAGGGATATCAGGCGTGATAAGGTGGATTAGCTCGTGCATGTGAAAAACGCGTTTAACACAACAACCATTACCGTCATCATCGTCTCACTGATTATTTCGCTGTCGCTTGTCGTTCAGATCGCCACGTCCAGACAGCAATCAATTCAACAAATTAATACCAGCGTTGCCAACCTGAGCCATACCCTTGATGTGTACACAGAGGGGATTATGCGCCAAAGTGAAATGTTGATTACTACTGTCTCTGACATGATTGAAATTTATGGCATGACGCCGCAGCAGGCTGTGAATATACAACGGATAATAACAAATCAGGATGATTTACTTTCTCAGATAAATAATGTCGTCGTCTACGATGCGAAAGGGGATATCTTCACGGCATTGCATGAGGGGTTTTCCGGTTCCCGTAAAGGGGCAGACAGGCCATTTTTTGTGTATCACAAAGAAAATAAAAATTCGCAGATTTTTATTGGTCAACCCGTGGTGAGCAGAACAAACGGTAAATGGGTGATTACCATCAGTCGACGCCTGGAAACGCACTCGGGAGCCTTTAACGGGGTTGTCGTGGTTACGCTGGGTATCGAAAACTTTCTTGCGCTGTATGGACAGATTGACATTGGTCATTCCGGGGTTATTGGTTTAACGACGCAAACAGGCGTATTACTGGTTCGGCACCCTTTTAAAAATAACTATATTGGCGCGATTGTTTCTGACTCACCCCTCTTTAAGGAGTATCTCAAGGTACAGAATGCCGGGATAGCCAGTTCCATCTCGCGGTTTGATAAAATCGAACGCATCTACGCGTTTGAGAAAAACAAACGCTATGGTTTGGTGACGACCGTGGCAGTCAGCAAGGAGGAGGCGCTCTCTCCCTGGCGCAAGCAGGCCATTCAGCTCGCCGTCGTTATTCTTATTTTAACCGCCGTGCTGATCGTGGCTTCCTACTTTTTGTATGTAGACTTATCCAGAAAAAACCGGGTTAACAAAGAGCTTCAGATCATTGCCTCTGAAGATGCTTTGACCGGGCTTTTCAATCGCCGCGCATTTGATGAAAAGATCCTGTCTGAAATTGCGCGCTGTGCGGCTGACAATTCCCCGATTTCGGTGCTGATCGTGGATGCGGATTTCTTCAAAAAATACAATGACAACTACGGGCACCCGGAAGGGGATCGCTGTCTTAGCCTTCTGGGAGAGTGTCTCAGGAAAAGCCTTACGCGCAACAACCAAATTGTGGCGAGATACGGCGGTGAGGAGTTTGCGCTCATCTTGCCTGACACCGATATCGAGGAGGCGTGTCGCCTTGGCAAATCGATTATTCGCAATGTCTGTTCCCTGAATATTGAACACGATTTCAGCCCCTTTGGGCGGGTAACGGTAAGCGTAGGGGTCTCAACCGCGCGTGCCGTGGAGATTGCAGGCAGCCAGCAGGACATTATTATTGCTGCCGATCGTGCGCTCTATCAGGCAAAACGGGCCGGACGAAACCAGCACGCTTTTATTGCGGTATGACGTGTCTGTCTTGCAGGCAAAAAAAGCCCACTCAAGAGTGGGCAAGAAATACTGGAAGCAATGTGAGCAATGTCGTACTGAATACCTGAGTATTTCACTCAACTATTCAGTGTTGAGAAAGATAATCTTTCTCAACAAAAGATGCAACCCTACATTTCATGTGGAACGGCATTTTTTTATAGCTCAGATTTTACTCAATCAAACCCTGTGATGCCTATCACAAATTTCCTTTCTTAAATCCTGTGCTATCCTTTTCTGTGTCGTTGATTTAATGACAAAAACCATACAGAGAGGAAAGCTATGGGAATTTTATCCTGGATTATCTTTGGGCTGATTGCGGGGATCCTGGCGAAGTGGATTATGCCGGGCAAAGATGGTGGTGGGTTCTTCGTAACCGTCATACTGGGGATCGTGGGTGCAGTCGTTGGCGGCTGGATCAGTACCCTGTTCGGTTTTGGCAAAGTAGATGGCTTCAATTTTGGCAGCTTTGCCGTCGCGGTGATTGGCGCCCTGGTGGTTCTGTTTATCTACAGAAAAATCAAAAGCTAAATCTGTTATTTGCTGAAAAAGGCTGCCAGATGGCGGCCTTTTTACATTGGAGGTTTACCACCAGCCGAACTGTGAACCTGCGACAGCCACGATTGCCACGACCAACATAATGATGGTTGTTTTTCTCATTTATGCCCCCGGCGCAGCGTAACCGCCAATGAAAAACCAGGCTAAAAAAATCACCGCCGTTATAAAAATAACAACCGGGAAGAGGATCCCTATTCGCATGCCATCACCTTTATCGTTTTACGTAACGCCGTAAAGTGTACGGCGTTAATCCATCGTGAGAAAGCGTGTTTTGCTTTTTCCTTTTTTGTCTTGATACATCGCCATATCTGCCGCCTGTAACGCGCTGTCCGCATCGGTGCTCGTGGGATCAACTTCGACGATACCCAGACTCGCACCCGGATACACAATATGAACCTGACCGAGCCAGTATTCACCCGCGATGCGAGCGCTAAGCCGGGTTTTCAGCAGATTAATTTGCGTCCTTTCGGCTTCTTCTGTGCTTTGACTCAGACAGGCTACCAGAAACTCATCGCCGCCTAATCTTCCGACGATCTCGTCCTCGGTCTGTTCGTCAGTGAGTCGCTTGCCCACTTCAATCAGGAATCGATCGCCCGTCTCATGCCCGAAGCGATCGTTAATCAGTTTGAAATCATCCAGATCGATAAACGCAATAATGGCGTTACGTTTAAGGTGTTTAGCTAAGGAAAACAGGGTGGTGAGATTCTCGAAAATCGCCCGACGGTTGGGCAACCCCGTGAGGGCATCGGTATAAGAGTGGGCGATAAGCGCGGCATTGGCTTCGCGAAGCTGGGCCACCAGGGACTCTTTCTGAATGGACTGTGCAATTAAACCGGCAAACAGCTTCAGCACTTGTTCACCGCGCTCGCTAAGCTGCTTCTTCTCCGTGCTGGTCGCGCACAGGGTCCCGTAAATCGAACCATCAGCCAGGTGAATAGGGATACTCATGTAGGATGTAATCCCAAGCGCTTTTGCGGCTTCGCAATCAGGCCAGCGACCCGCCACGTCGTTGCTGAACAGAGTATCGCTGTCTATCGCACGCTTGCACAGGGTATCCCCCCACGGAACGCTCAGCCCTTCAGGGATCTGCATCTGCTTACTGTTGCGGGCATAAAGAATGTGCTGCAACCGCGCGTTGATATCCACCTTTGTCAGGTAGGTGGATTCCATTTCGGTCACAATTTCCAGCATCTCCAGTAGCTGGCGTACAAGACTTTCTAAGGATTGCTCGGTGGCGAGTGTTTCAGAAACACGGGCAAGGATGATATCCGACATGACGTGGGTTGACTCCCATACAGAAGACGTCTGCATCTGCATGTTAATGTTATGCTGAAATTTTCCAATTTCGACATAGTAAAACATGAATATAACAAATTTTATACATTCTCCGGGGCGATTCTGGAGACAAAAAGGCCCCGGTGCAGAGACCGGGGCAAAGACATCTTGATTACGGAATGATGTTCTCTGGTCATATCGAGAACACGCTGCACTGTAAGGGGCAAAAGTGCAGTTACGATGGAGAAATCATGGAGAAAACCCTCCTGACCCGTTACCCTGACGTTTTCAGGACGCTTTAAGGATCGCGATGATGAAATATCTGTTACTGGCACTGGCGTTACCGCTCGCGGCATGCACAACAAAAGCCACTCAACCTGACGCCCCCATGCCGCCGCATGCGATAGGGATGGCGAACCCGGCCTCCGTGTACTGCCTGGAGAAAGGTGGCGAACAGATCCCGGTGCAAAGTCCGCAGGGTGTGCGTACCGAGTGCAAACTGCCTGGCGGTGAAGTGATTGATGAGTGGGACCTTTACCGTCGCGATCATCCGCAACCTGCCAGGTGACAGCGGGATACTGTCTGCGATACACTTCTCTTTAGGATTATTCTTAGCCAGTTTCTGGCGATATTGACCGCGAGAGAAGTATGTTTCAGTTAAAGCCGGGCAGCCTGGCGATAATCATTGGCGCGCGTACGCCAGCTGGCCGCCGCAACGTTGGAAAATCTGTGGAGCTGTTTGGTCTTTGCCAGCCAGGTCAGCGTTTTGTTAATCCAGTAAACGGCGTGATGACGCAGTTGCCTGCAACGGCGGACCGTGCACTGTGGCTGGTGACGGGAGATGTCTATGCGTTTGATAATCAGCATGGCTTTGCGTTTGTCCGCCCGGAACATCTGCTGCCGCTGACGCCGGACGAAACATCGCAGACCTGTGATGAACTGACGATCGGTTGATTACAGATGGCGCAGCCAGTCAGCCAAAACCTGGGCATGATTTTGCGCCTCATCTTTAGCGCCGTAGAGCAGGGTTAAGGTCTGCCTGTTTGCCAGAGCCGCCAGACGCTGGCCTTCGTCCTTATGCTGCGCCAGTTCTTCCCGATACGCCTTACTGAAGGCAGTGAAATCAATCGTTTCGCTATGAAATGCTTTGCGCAATTCATTTGAAGGCGTGAGCGTTTTACACCATTCATCATACGCGAGGTCTGTTTTTTTCACCCCGCGTGGCCACAACCTGTCCACCAGAACCCGATAACCGTCGTCCTGACTGGCCCGATCGTACAGGCGCTTGCACTGAATCATATTTCACCCCTCCCAATTTAAGGTATTGTGATAATTGCAGAAGATCGGTAGTCTGAGGTTCCTTATGTTATCTGATAATTCTTTGGCATAAGGACTCCCTCATGGAACACCTCCCGGTTAAAACGACCCTGCGCATTGCCCTTGTTGGCGATTATAACGCTAATGTGGTTGCGCATCAGGCGATCCCACTGGCAATTGACGATGCCGCTGCTGTACTGGATCTCACCGCCGATTATGACTGGCTTGCAACAACGGAGCTGACCAGTCCGGAAGACCTGGTAGGCTATGATGCCATCTGGCTGGTGCCTGCAAGTCCCTATAAGAACACCGAGGCGGCCTTCATCGCCGCACGCTACGCCCGTGAAAACAGTATTCCCTTCCTCGGGACCTGCGGTGGATTCCAGCATGCATTGATTGAGTACGCGCGCAATGTGCTGGGCTGGAGCGATGCGGCTCACGCCGAAACGGATACCGAAGGGACGATGGTGATTGCGCCGCTGACCTGCTCGCTGGTGGAAAAAACCGATGCCATTGAACTGCGCAACAATACGCTCATCGCGAAAGCCTACGGAAAGCCGGAAATTGTAGAGGGTTATCACTGCAACTATGGCGTGTCGCCAGAATTTGCGCAGGAGCTGGAAAGCGGTGATATGCGCGTGACGGGCTGGGACGAACAGGGCGACATTCGCGCAGCCGAACTGGTTACGCATCCGTTCTTTGTGATCACCTTATTCCAGCATGAACGTGCAGCCCTTGAAGGGCGTCCGGTGGTGCTGGTGCAGGCGATGCTGCGCGCGGCACGCGGATAAAACAAGGGCAGACTATCAGGTCTGCCCTTGTCATTAGCGGGGTGTGATCTCCCGGTCACGCCCGGCAAGCACGCCGAAAACTGCCATCACCGCGGCGGCCAGCGCGCAGGCCATGAGTGGAATGCGCCAGTCCCCGGCTGTGTCGTGAACTTTCCCCATCAGAGGTGGCCCGCAGGCGGCCAGCAGATAACCAATCGACTGCGCCATACCGGATAACGCCGCCGCCTGGTGCGCAGAGCTGGCGCGCAGACCGATGAAGGTCAGGCCGAGGATCATGGTCGCACCCGAGCCAAAGCCAAACACCAGCGTCCATATTACCGCCATGTCAGGCGCAAACCAGAACCCCGCCGCGCTCACCGCGCACATCAGTGCCACGATACCGGCGATCCCGCGCTGATCCTTCAGGCGATGGAGGAGCAGTGGGACAGCAAGACCCGGCACGGCGGTGGCCAGCTGTAGCAGGCCGTGCATCGAACCTGCCTGTGTTTCACTGTAGCCGTGGCTGAGTAAAATCGCCGGCAGCCAGCCGATGATCACGTAGTAAATCAGCGAGTTGATTCCCAGAAACAGAGTCACCTGCCAGGCAAGGGCAGAGCGCCAGATGGCGCGATTGTGCAACGCGCCTGCGCCGGTCACGGTGGCAGCAGGAGTCTGACGCCACTGCGGCAGCCACAGCAGCAGGGCGACCAGCGGGAAGATCATCAGCATCAGCAGCGCGCCGTGCCAGCCCGCATCACCCAGCGCCAGGGGAACAATCAGCGCAGAGCCTAACGCAGCAGACGCCCCCATTGTCAGGGAATACGCCCCGGTGAGCTTAGCCACCTGTCCCGGGAAGTCGCGCTTGATTAACCCTGGTAACAGCACATTGCCCAGTGCGATACCACAGCCGATGACCGCCGTGCCGATAAACAGCAGAGAGGCCGAAGGCAGGGAACGCACGCCAATTCCGGCGCAAATCAGCAGCAGGGCGAGAAACAGGCTGCGCTCCATGCCGATACGGCGGGCGACACCTGCGGCGAGGGGAGAGATTAACGCGAATGCCAGCAGAGGCAGCGTGGTGAGCAAACCCGTTTGTGCGGTGGTTAAGCCGTAGTCCTGACGGATGGTGTCAAGCAGCGGCGCTGCCCCGGTAAAGGTGACGCGAAGCGTGGTGGCAATCATCAGGATGCCTGCAATCAGCAGCGCGCCGTGTTTTCCTGACGTTCGAATAGCTGTAGTCATTATGTTCTCATACGTTCAAGCGAGCGCACACAATACCGATTTTCAGCGTGGTTGAAATCAAGCTAAAATGACAGTTTATCGCTAATATCGGACAACTTTATGATCGGTCTTGGGCTGGATGGCTACGATCCGGATAGCCAGCACGACGCGGCGGTGGCGTTTCGCATCCGCGTGGTGGCTGAAGAACAGCATATTCCGCTGCATCATCACCGTAAAGGTCAGCTGATTCTTGCGCTGGGGGGCGCGATCACCTGCGAGGTGGAAAACGCTATGCTGATGGTGCCGCCGCAGTATGCCGTGTGGGTTCCGGGGGAGATGCCGCACAGCAATAAGGCCACACCAGGCGCACAGCTGTGCTTCTTATTTATTGAACCCGGCGCCGTCAGTTTGCCCGATCGCTGTTGCACCCTGAAAATCTCCCCGCTGGTGCGGGAACTTATTTTGTCGCTGGCGGATAAATCGCGTGAAGAGCTGCGCCTTGCGGCCACATCGCGCCTGGTGGATGTCCTGTTTGACGAGTTACCGCTCCAGCGCCAGGAGCATCTGCAGTTGCCCGTGTCGCCCCATCCTAAAATTCGGCTGATGAGCGAGAAGATGGCAGAAGAGCCTGCCGCCTGGCAAACGCTGGCGCAATGGGCGAGTCACTTTGCCATGAGCGAGCGCAACCTGGCGCGGCTGGTCGTAAAAGAGACGGGGTTGAGCTTCAGGCGCTGGCGACACCAGCTGCAGTTGATTGTCGCCTTGCAGTTGTTGATTGGCGGGAACTCCGTGCAGCAGGTGGCACAGTCACTGGGGTATGACTCTACCACCGCCTTTATTACCATGTTCAGGAAAGGGTTGGGGCAGACGCCTGCTCGCTATATTGCCAGCCTGACTACGACTTCCCAATAAACAGCGAAACCAGCCCGGCGGCAATCAGCGGCCCCACCGGCACGCCGCGGAACAGCGCTACGCCGAGCACGGTGCCTACCAGCAGGCCCGCCACCAGCGAGGGCTGGCTGCTCATCAGCGTCACGCCGCGTCCACCCAGCCACGAGACAAAAACACCCACCGCGATCGCCACCAGCGATTTCCAGTTCATGAACGAATGCAGCAGTGTCGAGGCGGGAAGCGTGCCGCTGGCGATAGGAGCCATCACGCCGATGGTCAAGATGATAATCCCGATGGTGAGGCCTTGTTTTTCTATCCACGGGAAAAAGGTATTGAGCGGGGTCACGCGCACAATAATTAGCACCAGAATCGAGATGGCGACCGTGGTGTTATGGCTGACAAAGCCGAGCGCGGCGAGTGCCAGAAGAATGAGCAGAGTAGGGTCAAACATAGGGAATCCTTGCCAAAATAATTAACCTGCTTACTGTACGCGCAAACGCGACGCAGGACAGTTTTAAAAAGATTTTGTTGTTGTCATAACCTTGTCATTTACGCGGATTAAAACGGAGGCAGATATCGCAAAAGGGGTCGCCATCATGAACGATCACATGTTTGTTGAAACGCTGATTATCTCCTCATCGTTTTTCGCTATTGCCGTGATTCTCGTCGCCTCCGTACTGTTTCTGGAAAGAAAAGGCTGACGGGGGCGTCAGCCTTAGCGGTTACGCTTTATGGAAGGTCACCAGCTCAGGACGGGCGATGCGCAGGTAATCCTGGGTATCCATAATAACGGATTTCTCCAGCAAGCCAGCGTTAAACGCGATTTCGTCGAAGCGCTCGAACAGCAGCGGGTCGGCCACCAGCGCCAGGTCAGGATGGAAGCTAAAGGGCGGGATAGCGCCGAAAACGCAGGCGGTCAGGGTATCGACTTCCGCCGGGCTGGCGAGCGAGGCCTTAAGCCCGCCAAAATGGCTGGCAAGCTTGCTCAGGTCGGCCTGCAGGTCGGCGGCCAGGATCGCCAGAACGTGTTTTTTTACGCCGTTGCCTTTCACTTTGCACACCAGCGCTTTTGCGCCTTGTCTCAGATCGGTCCCGCGAATTTCACTTACCGCTTCACATTTCCCCACCGCCTCGTGCTCCATCACCCGAAACCGCGCGCCCTGCCCGGTAAGTAAGGTAATCAGCTGCTGGTGAGTTGCCGTCCCAATAACATCTTCAGACATAACGATTTTCCCGGTAATAAACCCATTTGCAGCTTGCTACATTATCACGGGATGAACGGGGTCGAAAGAAAACAGCCAGCGGATTCGCTGGCTGCTGGGTTATGCATTGCTGGTGGCAGACTGCTTGTGGAACAGCTCCCGGAATACCGGATAGATATCATCCTGATCGCGGATATGCTGCATGGCAAAGTTATCGAACATCGACTGCAAATGTTCATACTCCCGCCACAGAGTCTGGTGCGCGCGGCGGGTGATTTCGATATAGCTGTAGTAACGCACGACGGGCAGAATTTTCTTCGCCAGAATTTCATGACACAGCGGTGAGTCGTCTGCCCAGTTATCGCCATCCGACGCCTGCGCGGCATAGATGTTCCACTGCGCCGGGTCATAACGCTCTTTCACCACTTCATCCATCAGCTTCAGGGCGCTCGATACAATGGTCCCACCGGTCTCCTGTGAGTAGAAGAATTCATGTTCATCCACCTCTTTCGCCTGAGTGTGGTGGCGGATATAGACCACCTCCACGTTCTTATAGGTTCTGCTCAGGAACAGATAGAGCAGAATATAAAAACGCTTCGCCATATCTTTGGTGGCCTGGTCCATTGAACCGGAAACGTCCATCAGACAGAACATCACCGCCTGGCTGGATGGCTCTGGACGTTTTTCGTAGTTCTTGTAACGCAGGTCAAAAGTGTCAATAAACGGCACGCGGTCGATTTTTGCCCGTAGCTCGGCAATCTCTTTGCGCAGGCGCTCCTCTTCCAGCAGTTGCGCCGGTTCCGTGTTTTCCACGACCTTCAGGCTGGTTTCCAGCTCGCGCAGTTCACGTCGTTTACCTGCCGTCATCGCCGTCCGTCGCGCCAGTGAGTTCTGCAGCGAACGCACGACGCTGATATTGGCGGGCACGCCGTTTGCTGTATAACCTGCGCGATGGGTTTTGTATTCGTTAAGCTGGCGTTGCTGGTTCTTTTTCAGATTAGGCAGCGCCAAATCCTCAAACAGCAGGTCGAGATATTCATCTTTCGAGATCTGGAAGACAAATTCATCCTGACCTTCACCGTCCTGGCTGGCTTGTCCCTGACCGCTTCCAGAACCGCCGCCACCGCCTTGTGGACGCTCGATTCGGTCATTCTGAACAAAGTGATCGTTACCTGGGTGGACGCGATGGCGCAGACCGCCTCGCCCCTGATGAAACATCGGTTCGCTGATGTCATCAGTGGGGATGGAGACAGACTCGCCGCTGTCTACGTCAGTCACCGAGCGTTTGTTGATGGCCTCGGAGATCGACTGTTTAATTTGCGCTTTATAACGACGCAAGAAGCGCTGGCGGTTCACCGTGCTCTTGTTTTTGCCGTTAAGACGCCGGTCAATAAACCAGGTCATATACCCCCCGTACTGCATTTGCCAACTTGCATTTTGTAGGCCCGGTAAGCGTGAACGCTACCGGGCACTTGTTTTAAGACGATTTGCGCACGCGCAGGTACCATTCGCAGAGCAGGCGGACCTGTTTGCGGGTATAGCCTTTCTCCATCATACGGTCGACAAAATCGTCGTGCTTTTTCTGCTCGTCGGTTGAGGTTTTGGCGTTAAACGAAATAACCGGCAACAGCTCTTCGGTATTGGAGAACATTTTTTTCTCAATAACCGTGCGCAGTTTTTCGTAGCTGGTCCAGTTCGGGTTACGCCCGTTGTTATGCGCTCTGGCGCGCAGGACGAAGTTGACAATCTCATTACGGAAGTCTTTCGGGTTGCTGATACCGGCAGGCTTCTCAATTTTTTCCAGTTCTGCATTCAGGGATTCACGGTCAAACAGCTGACCGGTATCCGGGTCGCGGTACTCCTGATCCTGGATCCAGAAGTCAGCATAGGTGACATAACGGTCGAAAATGTTCTGCCCGTATTCAGAATAGGATTCCAGATAGGCCGTCTGGATCTCTTTGCCAATAAACTCGGCGTATTTCGGGATCAGGTAGCCTTTCAGGAACTCAAGGTAGCGTTCAGCCTGCTCCTGCGGGAACTGCTCGCGCTCGATTTGCTGCTCCAGGACGTAGAACAGATGCACCGGGTTGGCCGCCACTTCCGCATGGTCAAAGTTAAAGACGCGGGAGAGGATCTTAAACGCGAAACGCGTGGACAGACCGTTCATCCCCTCGTCGACGCCAGCGTAATCGCGGTACTCCTGATACGACTTCGCTTTCGGGTCGGTGTCCTTCAGGCTTTCACCATCATAGACGCGCATTTTCGAGTAGATGCTGGAGTTTTCCGGCTCTTTCAGACGCGACAGAATGGAGAAGCGAGACAGCGTTTCCAGCGTTCCTGGTGCGCAAGGGGCGTGCACCAGCTCACTGTGGTTAAGCAGTTTCTCGTAAATTTTGATCTCTTCCGAGATCCGCAGGCAATAAGGTACTTTGACAATGTAAACACGGTCGAGGAACGCCTCATTGTTTTTATTATTACGGAAGGTGACCCACTCAGATTCGTTGGAGTGCGCCAGAATGATGCCGTTAAACGGCAGGGCGGAAATACCTTCCGTCCCGTTGTAGTTCCCTTCCTGGGTGGCGGTCAGCAGCGGATGCAGCACTTTAATCGGTGCTTTAAACATCTCGACGAACTCCATAATCCCCTGGTTTGCACGGCACAGGGCGCCGGAGTAGCCATAGGCGTCCGGGTCGTTTTGCGCGTGATGTTCCAGCTTACGGATATCGACTTTGCCTACCAGGGCCGAAATATCCTGGTTGTTCTCGTCGCCGGGTTCCGTTTTGGCGATGGCAATCTGTTCCAGAATTGACGGCCAGACTTTGACGACGCGGAATTTGGTAATATCGCCACCAAACTCGTGCAGGCGTTTTGCCGCCCACGGTGACATAATCGTGCCGAGATAGCGGTGCGGGATGCCAAACTCTTTATCAAGGATCTGCGCATCTTCCTGCGGATTAAACAGGCACAGCGGGTGGTCATTGACCGGGCTGCGTTCCCCGTTGGCACTCAGCACGTAAATCGGCACGCGTTGCATCAGGGCTTTCAGGCGCTCAGCAAGCGACGATTTACCGCCACCCACAGGACCCAGTAAATAGAGGATCTGCTTCTTCTCTTCCAGACCCTGAGCAGCATGCTTCAGGTAGGAGACGATCTGCTCGATGGCATCTTCCATGCCATAAAACTCTTCAAACGCCGGATATCGGGCGACTACCCGATTCGAAAAGAGACGGGAAAGCCGTGGCTCCAGGGCAGTATCAACCATGTTAGGCTCACCAATAGCCATCAATAGCCGTTCTGCCGCATTGGCATAGGCACTGCGATCTTGCCGACAAATGGTAAGAAACTCCTGCAGTGTGAACTCTTCGTCCTTGGCAGCTTCGTAGCGCTGGCGATAGTGATCGAATATATTCATGGCATGCCGTCCTTTCGTTTTTTAGCACAGGATAAGAGCCGTTCGTATGAGTAGTGGAGGCTCCCGGAAGAGAATTTCTCGCACCTCACTGCCAGAGCAGCAACCTGTGTGCCAGGTCAGACGCTAAGAAGTGCGGGGGTGTGCAGCAAAATCTCTTCTTAAATTAAAGCGTAGATGGCATTTGCAAAACTTGCATGCTGAGAAAATCTAATTTCAATGACATATCAATAACTCATCCAAAAATTCCCACGTGCGTAATAAGGCGAAGCCGCGTTTTTCATTCAGGGTTCACATAAATGAAAGCAGCCTGTCATCTGAAAAGTAAAAAATAACGGGTTAATCAGACTCATTAGTCAGCAAAAAATTTTGGGATGAACGGGAATGGCGGTTACACTTCACCCGCTGATTATTTGACTACAGGAAAGAATGGATTGTGACCAAACTCAAACTTCTGGCATTGGGCATCCTTGCCGCTACCGCAGTGAACACCGCACAGGCAGAAAGTCAGTGGACTGTTGGCGCGGGCGCGGGTGTCATTAACAGCCCGTACAAACAGTATGACCGCGACGTGTATCCCGTTCCCGTTGTCACCTATGAAGGCGATAACTTCTGGTTCCGTGGCCTGGGCGGCGGCTACTATCTGTGGAACGATACGGCTGACAAGCTGTCGATCATGGCGTATTACGACCCGACGCACTTCAAGCCAGGCGACAGCGACAGCAACGCGCTTCGCCAGCTGGACAAGCGCAGAAGCTCGCTGATGGCGGGTCTTTCTTACGTACATAATACCCAGTACGGCTTCCTGCGTACTGCGCTGGCGGCGGATACGCTCGACAACAGCAACGGCTTTATCTGGGATCTGGCGTGGCTTTATCGCTACACCAACGGCGCGCTGACGCTGACGCCGGGCATTGGTGTGCAGTACAGCAGCGAGAACTACAACGACTACTATTACGGCGTCTCTAAAGCTGAATCTCGCCGTAGCGGTTTGAAAAGCTACAGCGCGGATGATGGCTGGGATCCGTACCTGGAGCTGACCGCGAGCTATAACTTCCTGGGTGACTGGAACGTTTACGGTACTGGCCGTTACTCCCGCCTGAGTGATGAAATCAAAGATAGCCCGATGGTCGACAAATCCTGGTCAGGCCTCTTCTCTGTGGGTGTGACCTACAAGTTCTGAGTGTGCATCATTAGCGTGCATTCTGTGCATCAAAACGGGGCGCTTGCGCCCCGTTTGTTTTATTTTGGTGCAACAGAACAATATTAACGCTTCACAATCTTAATCGTCTGTCCTAAACGGGATGGTTTTTCTTCGCTTGCTTTCTGCGGCGTGCTCACGCAGGCGGTTTCTACGCAAACAAAGGTTTTATAACCGTCATCCGTTACGTCCGCCATGCTGACAGAAAGCGCCGGGCCTGGGTTCCAGCCGACTACGTCGCTGTGATGGTGATGAACCACTTCAATACCGCGATTCAGGGCACCGTCATGGATCACGCTGCATGCTTCCGGGTGCAGGTAAACGCGGTCGGTACGGTCAGGGAACGTTTGCACGCCGTCGCTCAGCTTGCCTTGCTTCGCGTTATCCACCTTGTCGATAAAGGTATCACCAAGACCGCTCACTTTTACCGCGCTAATATCACCCACGTTGAAATAGGTGTGCAGGGCTGACGTGGTTTCAAACTCGCCATGGGCTTCCAGCTCAATTTCGCAGGTTTTCGCCAGCTTGAAGCGGGCATAAAGGGTGAAATCGTGCGGCCACAGGGCGCGAGTTTCATCGTTTGCCTGCAGTTCAAAGGTCAGCACCGCGCCGTTATCATCTTCGTTGTGTGCTTTCAGCGTCCACTGTTGATTACGGGCAAAACCGTGAGACGGCAAACCCGGTTGCGCGGAAGGGCCAAACCATGGCCAGCAGATCGGCACGCCGCCACGGATAGCCGCCCCTTTTTTGAATGAGGTCGCATCGCTCAGCCATAAGCCTTCCACTTCTCCTTCCGGTTTCCAGGAGAGCAGGTGAGCGCCGTTCAGCGCCACGGAAGCTTTTACGCGCGGATGGTCTACAACGATAATATCAGCACCGTCGATCTGACGGCGGGAGAGCACAGGGGTAAGTTGTTCGACTACCGGAAGTGCAAAAATTTTATTAATCATTAAGCAATCCTCTGTCTTAAAACAATAAAAAAGGCGACCGAAGTCGCCTTTTTGGATCAAACACTCATCTCAACTTATTTGGAGATGTGAGCGATCAGGTCCAGTACTTTGTTAGAGTAGCCGGTTTCGTTGTCGTACCAGGAAACCAGTTTAACGAAGTTGTCGTTCAGTGCGATACCTGCTTTAGCATCGAACACGGAAGTGCACACTTCGCCGTTGAAATCGGTAGATACAACGTCGTCTTCGGTGTAGCCCAGAACGCCTTTCATTGCGCCTTCGGAAGCAGCTTTGATTGCTTTCTTAATTTCTTCATAAGAAGCAGCTTTTTCCAGACGAACGGTCAGGTCAACAACGGATACGTTAGGAGTTGGAACGCGGAACGCCATACCAGTCAGTTTGCCGTTCAGCTCTGGCAGTACAACGCCTACAGCTTTAGCAGCACCGGTAGAAGATGGGATGATGTTCTGAGCTGCGCCACGGCCGCCGCGCCAGTCTTTGTGAGACGGGCCATCAACAGTTTTCTGAGTAGCGGTAGTTGCGTGAACGGTGGTCATCAGGCCTTCAACGATACCGAAGTTGTCGTTGATAACTTTAGCCAGTGGAGCCAGGCAGTTGGTGGTGCAGGATGCGTTGGAAACGATGTCCTGGCCAGCGTATTTTTCGAAGTTAGCACCACGAACGAACATTGGGGTGTTGTCTTTGGAAGGACCAGTCAGAACAACTTTCTTCGCACCAGCGGTGATGTGTTTACGTGCGGTTTCGTCGGTCAGGAAGATACCGGTAGCTTCAGCTACAACGTCAACACCAATTTCGTTCCATTTCAGGTTAGCTGGGTCTTTCTCAGCAGTAACGCGGATGGTTTTACCGTTAACAACCAGGTGGCCGTCTTTCACTTCAACGGTGCCGTCGAAACGACCGTGAGTTGAGTCGTACTTCAGCATGTACGCCATGTATTCAGCGTCCAGGAGATCGTTGATACCAACGATTTCGATGTCAGAACGTTTCTGAGCAGCACGGAAAACAATACGGCCGATACGGCCAAAACCGTTGATACCTACTTTGATAGTCATATATTCCACCAGCTATTTGTTAGTGAATAAAAGGTTGCCTGTAAAATTACAAAAACCTTACGCAGCGTCAAGCGGAATCGTGTCAATCATTGCGACAAATCAATCCTGTGACTAACGTTTGTGCGACTGACTCGCCTCACTTTCCCTTTGAGCTAGCAACCACATGGGGGCTGCGGCCGGGATTTTAAAGGCCTCGCAGGATAAAAATGTGAAACAGATCACAATTGCCTGACCGCCTTTTCGCGACACATAAGTTTAGAACAAAAGTGCACGCAAGGGTGTTAATGTTTTGTTAGAATTCGGGTCAGAAGATGTCTGTTTCTACAGCGAGATGTAAGCATATGTCGAACCAACGTAACCCCGACGATTTGAAAAAAAACCTCACAGAAATGCAGTTTTACGTGACGCAGAACCACGGAACGGAACCGCCATTCACCGGGCGTTTACTGCACAACAAACGAGACGGCGTCTACCACTGTCTGGTGTGCGATGCGCCGCTGTTTAATTCGCAAACAAAATATGATTCAGGCTGTGGCTGGCCGAGCTTTTACGAGCCGGTTAGCGATGACGCGATCCGCTATCTGACGGACTCCTCGCACGGCATGGTACGCACTGAAATTCGTTGCGGAAACTGTGATGCGCACCTCGGGCATGTCTTCCCCGATGGGCCTCAGCCAACGGGTGAGCGTTTTTGCGTGAATTCAGCTTCGTTAAGCTTCACTGATGACGAAAATGGCGATCACACTAAAGGTTGAAAAATCGATTCAGCAAATTATTCCTTTAAAAGGGAGACATCATGAATATTGATGACATGATTAGCGGTATGACACCGGAGGTTTATCAGCGTCTGGTGACGGCCGTTGAACTGGGAAAATGGCCTGATGGTGTGGCGCTCACCCCGGAGCAAAAAGAGAACAGCCTGCAGCTGGTGATGTTATGGCAGGCGCGCAACAACACTGACGCGCAGCACATGACTATCGATACCAAAGGCCAGATGGTGATGAAAAGCAAGCGCGAGCTGAAAGAAGACTTCGGCATCACGCCGAAGCCGATTGCGACGATGAAAATGCAATAACGGTGCGGGTTGATGCCCTCACCCAACCCTCTCCCACGGGGAGAGGGCTTGATTGTCTTACTGCTTATGCGGGATCCCGAGCGACTCCGCCAGCTGCTTCGCTAACTGGTTGTTGTCGTCCGCGCCGTACTCCCAGAACATCGCCCCTGCCAGACCTTTCTCTTTGATGTAGTCCGCTTTGATCGCCACAGAACGTGGGTTCTCATAGGAAATCGCAAACAGCGCCTTCCCGTCGGCAGAATTCACCGACAGCCACGGCACCTTCGCCTGGTCATCCCAGTGCTCGGTAAAGCGCTTCTGCGGATCGTTCAACAGGTTCTTCACGATATCGTTGTACTTCACGTAGGTATCTTTGGTCAGGTCATAGCCGAGTGACTTGAACACCCCGATCTCCTGAGGTCCGAAGTAGGGCTGGGTCACCGGATTTTTTTGCGCATCCGCTTTCGTCCAGTCGATCCCCGGCTCGACGGCGCGTTTCGGCACGCGGCCATAGAAACCGATCCCGAGGTTCATCTGCTGTGGCTTCAGCCCGGCGGCCAGATAATTGTTCACCACAAAATCGACGCTGTATTTATCGGCCGCGGCTACTGTCGGCCAGGCGCTGGAGTCATACAGGTTCGCGTTGAAATACTGCGTCCCGTACGCCATGTCGTAGGTCATCAGGTTGATGTAGTCGAGCAGCGGGGCGATGGCTTTGACATCCACCCAGCTTTTCGGACTTTCCGCATTCGCGCCTACCGCGATGGTGACCAGTTTTTTCTGCCCGAACGCCTCACGCATCTCTTTCAGCAGGGCGGTGAAGTTATCCCGGTCGGCAGGCGTGCTGGCAACCAGCCCCCACGCGCCGTTGACTGGATACTCCCAGTCGAGATCGATCCCGTCCAGACCGTATTTATCGACGATCTCCTGCGCGGAGCGGATGAACACCGCGCGCGTCTCTTTAGTTGCCGCTGCGCCAGAGAAGCCACGCGCCCCCCAGCCGCCAACAGAAAGCAGCACTTTGAGGTTCGGGTTTTGTTTACGCAGGGTCGGGATCAGTGCCAGGTCGGAGGCGACTTTTGGGGATAGCCAGATTTGATGCAGCTTTGCCGGATCTTTTAGCGCAGCGTTGGTTTCGTCTTTCTCATTGTTGTAAACCAGACCAAACGAGTAGTTCAGGTGGGTGATCTGGCGGACGTCCAGCTTATTGATATCGCCACCCGGTCCGGCGGTGACATCGCCACCCCCGTTAAAGTAGCCCACGGACATCAGGGGACTGGCGGAGGCAACTGACGCGCAAAGCAAGGGTAATGCTGCCAGCAAGGGCAAACGTTTCATACAAGTTCCTCTTTGACTTATCAAAAAAACCACGCCACAGAAAAAGGGTGGCGGAAAAATAGCCTGATGAGAATAGCATTGCCGCTTCGCTAAGGATGCGAGGGAGTTCACTTTATGGGAGATCGGAGAGGGGGGGCCGGGTGGCGCTGCGCTTACCCGGCCTACAAATCCAGAGAAAGTAGGCCAGGTAAGGCAACGCCGCCACCCGGCTAAAAAGGCTTACGCCTGCGTTTCCAGCCAGTCTTCAAGCGTATACAGGGTCGCGCCTTCGGCGGCCATATCCATAAACGCCTGGGCGCTGTCCTGCGGGTTAATGTTCACCCCGCGGCAGCCGTCGGTGATGACGCTGACGGTATACCCCAACTGGAGCGCGTCCAGCACGGTAAACTTCACGCAGTAATCCGTCGCCAGGCCCAGCACAATCAGCTCCGTGATTTCGTGGTGACGTAACCATGCGTCCAGCGCCGTTTTCTGGCGATGCCCGTTATCAAAAAACGCGCTATAGCTGTCGATAGTCGGGTTTTCCCCTTTATGGAACACCGCGTCGATGGCCTTTTGATTCAGGAGCGGATGCAGCTCCGCGCCTTCCGTCTGCTGAACACAGTGATCCGGCCAAAAGGTTTGCGCCAGCCCGTCGAGTTCACCCTGGGTGAAGGGCGCAACGTCGTGCTGGCTGGCAAAGCTGCCGTGGTTCGCCGGGTGCCAGTCCTGGCTTGCGACAACCGCCTCGCCGCGGGCTTTGCACCAGTCAATCAGCGTATTCGCCACATCAACGGTGCTGTCACCTTCCGCGACGGCCAGCGCGCCGCCCGCGCAGAAATCATTTTGCAAATCGACCAGTAACAGAGCGCGTTGCTTCATGTGGCCTCCTTATTCGTCCGGGGTCAGTTCGCCGCGCAGGTTTTGCATCATCGCGCTACGAATGGACTGGATGTCCAGATCCTGGCTCAGTAAATAGTGAAGTTTAGTCAGCGTTGCCTCAACGGTCATATCGAAGCCGCTGATGACTCCGGCATGTGCGAGCGCGTTGCCGGTGGCGTAGCCGCCCATGTTCACCTTGCCGGACATACACTGGGTCAGGTTCACCACCACGATCCCGCGCTCGCTGGCTTCCTGAAGCTCTTTCAGGAATTCGCCGTTCTGCGGGGCGTTGCCGACGCCGTAAGAGCGCAAAATCAGCGCTTTCACCGGCTGACGCAGGAAGTTACGTACCACGTCCGCAGAGATCCCAGGGTAAATCGTCACCACGCCAATCGGTTGTGGGGTAATCGGGTGCACAATCAGCTCACCGGCAGTGTTCGGCGCAGGCGGCGTGCCCAGACGACGGATATGAATACCCGCTTCCAGCAGCGGCTGCAGGTTAGGTGAGGCGAAGGCGTCGAAGCCGTCGGCGTGTGCTTTGGTGGTGCGGTTGCCGCGGTAAAGACGGTTGTTGAAGAACAGCGACACTTCGTTGATCGGGTAATTGGCCGCCACGTAAAGGGAATTCAGCAGGTTGATCTGGCCGTCCGAGCGCAGCTCCGCCAGCGGGATTTGCGAGCCAGTGACGATAACCGGCTTGCCCAGATTCTCCAGCATGAAGGAGAGCGCGGAAGCGGTAAACGCCATGGTGTCGGTGCCGTGCAGGATCACAAAGCCGTCGTACTGGTCGTAATGGGCTTTAATATCATCCGCGATGTGCTGCCAGTCTTCCGGCGTCATGTCGGAGGAGTCCATCAGCGGCTCGTATTCGTGGATGGTAAAGTCAGGCATTTCCGGGCGGTGGAATTCAGGCATCAGTGCAAGCTGACGCTGCAGGTGGCCGGAGACAGGAATATAGCCATTTTCAGAGCGCTGCATCCCGATGGTACCGCCAGTGTAGGCTACATAAATCGATTTCTTCTGCATGGGTGTGAGTTCTTGTTCTTCAAAAGAAAAAATCCCCTCTTCGTGGAAAGAGGGGACGGTTTTTAACGGACGTTCGCGCAGGTCAGGCAAAACGCGTAACGACTCTGTGGATCATTAAAGGCCGCGAGTTTATCGCTTTCCGCCTTCATCGCTTTCGCCGCCGTGGCAACAGGCGCAGGCAGGTAAGCCTGCAGTGCCTCCGGCAGCATGGCGCGAACGGAAACGGACATGCTGTCCATCACCATATCGAAGAACGACGGCTCGTCCTGATAATACTCAACGTGCCACTGCTTAAGCTTCGCCAGTTCGGCCGCTTTCTTAACGGCGTCGTCAAAGTCACCCAGGCTGTCTACCAGTCCGTTGTTCTTCGCGTCCTGTCCGGTCCAGACGTGGCCCTGCGCAATCTGGTCAATCTGTTCTGGCGTCTTTTTACGCGAGTCGGCAACCAGCGTGATGAAGCGCTTGTACCCGTTTTCAATGCTGAGCTGCATCATCTCAGAGACTTCAGGCGGCAGAGATTTCGTCACCGACACATCCGCCAGCGGAGAAGTGGAAACGCCATCGGTATGCACGCCCAGATAGTCCAGACTGTTTTCCACGGTGTTGATCACCCCGAAGATGCCGATAGAGCCGGTCAATGTACTTGGGTTGGCGACAATGTAGTTCGCTGGCGTCGAGATCCAATACCCGCCCGATGCGGCCATTCCGCCCATTGATACCACCACCGGTTTGCCAGCAGCGCGTGCCGCGGCCAGTTCCGCGCGGATCACCTCAGAAGCGCTCACGCTGCCGCCAGGGCTGTTTACGCGCAGAACAATCGCTTTCACTTTCGGGTCAAGGCGCGCATCGCGGATTTGCGAGGCGGTGGTGTCACCGCCAACGTTCCCCGGCGTCTCCTGGCCGTCCATAATAGCGCCGTTAGCGAAGACCACGGCAACGCTGTCGCCGGTCTCATCCGGTTTTTTCGCTGCGTAGTCATACATGCTGATGGCGCTGAAGTTTTTATCCTCTTTGCTCCAGCCAAACTGTTTGGTCAGCGCTTTTTCGACATCCGCACTGGAGCCGAGTGCATCAACCAGCTTGTTGTCGAGCGCATATTTCGCGGTATCGCCGTCAACCTTACGCAGCCCGTCCAGCATGCCGCGTGCGCCAGGGAAGACCTGTTCAGCGGTAATCTGACGGTTGGCGGCGATGGTGCCGAGATAGTTCTGCCACAGTTCGCCAATCCAGCGGCTGTCCGCTTCACGGGCGGCAGGGGACATATCGTCACGGATAAACGGCTCGACGGCAGATTTATAGGTGCCGACGCGGAAGACGTGGGTGGTGACTTTCAGCTTGTCGAGCAGCGACTTGTAATACAGCCCGTTGGTGGCAAAACCATGAAGGTCGACCGTACCCTGCGGCGAGAGCCAAATTTTATTGGCAAAGCTCGCCAGATAATATTGCCCCTGGCTGTAGCTGTCGCCCACGGCAATCACCGGCTTGCCGCTGTCGCGGAACTCGCGCAGCGCTTTACCGATGTACTGCATGGAAGGCTGATCGCCTCCGGCAAAATCTTTCAGATCCAGCACGATCCCGGTGATGTTGCGGTCGTCTTTGGCCTGACGAATGGTATCGACGATATCGAACAGGGAGTTTTCCTGCAGGCGGTCGGATGTTGCGCCAAACAGCTGGCGGCCAATCACGCCCAGACGGTTGCTGGTGGATGGTTTATCCACGATGACGCCGGTGATGTCGAGTAACAACGCCCCGCGGGTTGAATGTTGAGCCTGGTTGGCGTTGCTGATGTGCATCCAGACGCCTACGCAAACCAGCACCAGGAAGATGAAAAAGATGTTCATCACCAGGTTGCGGACGAAGTTGAGCAGTCGCCACGTCCATTTAAAGAAACCGGCAAAGATTCGCCAAAGGGTTCGCATGTATTCTCCCTAACCAGAAAATGACTGTTTCCGTCGCCACGTGACGGTAATGTTGGGCTATCGTAATGACCCAACCGCCACTTGTCAGCAGGAATCGCCTGACACGCTGTAACAAAATCTGCCGTCGTGTTAATTTTGTGAGTAAATTTCAAGAAAGGAGTTAACCAATGGATGCACTTGAACTGCTTGTTAACCGCCGTAGCGCGTCGCGTCTGGCCGAGCCTGCTCCAGCGGGCGAGCAGCTGGAAAACATTCTGCGTGCGGGCCTGCGGGCGCCGGATCATGGCACGCTCCAGCCCTGGCACTTCTTTGTGATTGAAGCCGAAGGCCGCGACCGCTTCAGTGAATTACTGGAAAAAGGCGCGGTTGCTGCTGGTCAGGATGAGAAAGGGATTGATAAAGCCCGCAGTGCGCCGTTCCGCGCGCCGATGATCATCGCTGTCGTGGCGAAATGTCAGGCCGACCACAAGGTGCCGGTCTGGGAGCAGGAAATGTCCGCTGGCTGCGCGGTGATGGCGATGCAAATGGCCGCCGTCGCGCAGGGCTTCAATGGCATCTGGCGCACCGGACCGCTGACCGAAAGTTCGGTCGTGCGTGAGGGCTTTGCCTGTGGCGAGCACGATAAAATTGTCGGCTTCCTCTATCTTGGCACCCCGCAGCTTAAAGCCTCCAGCACCATCAGCGTGCCGGACACCACGCCTTTCGTCAGCCGTTTCTGATAACCCGCGCTAAACTGTCTGGATTCTGAGCATCCGCCGCAGAATTCAGACAGTCATACTTACCTCTTTATGGAATGAGCGCTACCATAGCGCGATTGAGATGACAGGAGACGTCCATGAGCGAGCAAACCATTCGTTTAACGCAATACAGCCACGGAGCCGGTTGCGGTTGTAAAATTTCCCCGAAAGTGCTGGAGACCATCCTGCACAGTGAACAGGCGAAGTTTGTCGACCCGAACCTGCTTGTCGGTAACGAAACGCGTGACGATGCAGCGGTTTATGACTTAGGTAACGGCACCAGCATTATCAGCACCACTGACTTCTTTATGCCGATTGTCGACAACCCGTTCGATTTCGGGCGCATTGCGGCGACTAACGCCATCAGCGATATCTTCGCGATGGGCGGTAAGCCGATCATGGCGATTGCCATTCTGGGCTGGCCGATTAACACCATTCCACCTGAGATTGCCCGCGATGTGATTGAGGGCGGACGCTTTGCCTGTCAGCAGGCAGGGATTGCCCTGGCCGGTGGTCACTCTATCGATGCGCCGGAGCCGATCTTCGGCTTGGCCGTTACGGGCGTGGTACCGACCGAGCGCGTGAAGCGCAACAGCACCGCGCAGGCGGGCTGCAAGCTGTTCCTCACCAAGCCGCTGGGCATTGGCGTACTCACCACCGCCGAGAAAAAATCCCTGCTGAAGCCCGAGCATGTTGGTCTGGCAACGGAAGTGATGTGCCAGATGAACCTCGCGGGTGCGGCTTTCGCCAATATCGACGGCGTGAAGGCGATGACCGACGTGACCGGTTTTGGTCTGCTGGGGCACCTGAGTGAAGTCTGCCAGGGCGCTGGCGTCCAGGCGCAGGTCTGGTATCAGGACGTGCCGAAGCTGCCGGGCGTGGAAGAGTATATTGCTCAGGGCGCGGTGCCGGGCGGTACCCAGCGCAACTTCGCCAGCTACGGTCACCTGATGGGCGAAATGCCTGAAGCGTGGCGCAACCTGCTGTGCGATCCGCAAACCTCCGGCGGCCTGCTGCTGGCGGTGACGCCGGGATCCGAAGCCGACGTTCAGGCGACCGCCGCTGAGTTTGGCATCACCCTGACGGCGATCGGCGAGCTGGTGACCGCGCGCGGCGGCCGACCGATGATTGAGATCCGTTAATTCGATGCGGTTGTTTATTGCCGAAAAACCGAGCCTGGCCCGCGCCATTGCCGATGTGCTGCCTAAACCGCATCGCAAAGGCGACGGCTTCATCGAATGCGGTAACGGGCAGGTGGTCACCTGGTGTATTGGTCACCTGCTTGAGCAGGCGCAGCCGGATGTCTACGACAGCCGCTACGCCCGCTGGAACCTGAACGATCTGCCTATCGTGCCGGAAAAATGGCGCCTGCAGCCACGGCCTTCGGTCACAAAACAGCTCAACGTGATCAAGCGCTTCCTGCATGAAGCGGCTGAAATCGTGCATGCGGGTGACCCGGACAGGGAAGGGCAGCTCCTGGTCGATGAAGTGCTTGACTACCTGGAGCTGGCGCCGGAAAAGCGCCAGCAGGTGCAGCGCTGTTTAATTAACGACCTCAACCCGCAGGCCGTCGAGCGGGCGATCTCGCGCCTGCGCGCCAACAGCGAGTTTATCCCGCTGTGCGTTTCCGCACTGGCGCGTGCGCGTGCCGACTGGCTGTACGGTATCAATATGACTCGCGCCTACACCATCCTCGGGCGCAACGCGGGCTATCAGGGCGTGCTCTCCGTGGGCCGCGTGCAGACGCCGGTGCTGGGGCTGGTGGTTCGCCGTGATGAAGAGATTGAAAATTTCGTCGCCAAAGATTTCTTTGAAGTGAAAGCGCATATCGTCACCCCAAAAGACGAGCGCTTTACCGCCGTCTGGCAGCCGAGCGACGCCTGCGAGTCATACCAGGATGAAGAGGGGCGTCTGCTCCATCGTCCGCTGGCCGATCACGTGGTTAACCGCATTACCGGGCAGCCCGCTATCGTCACCAGCTATAACGATAAACGGGAATCAGAACCCGCGCCGCTGCCGTTTTCGCTTTCTGCACTTCAGATTGAGGCAGCTAAAAAGTTTGGCCTGAGCGCGCAGAACGTACTGGATATCTGCCAAAAGCTCTACGAAACCCATAAGCTCATCACCTACCCGCGTTCGGACAGCCGCTATCTGCCGGAGGAACACTTTGCCGGACGTCACTCGGTGATGAACGCCATCGGCGTGCATGCGCCGGATCTGCTCCCGCAGCCGGCGGTCAACCCGGACACCCATAACCGCTGCTGGGATGATAAAAAGGTGGATGCCCACCATGCGATTATCCCGACGGCGCGTGCCAGCAGCGTCAATCTGACCGAGAACGAAGCGAAGGTGTACAACCTGGTCGCCCGTCAGTACCTGATGCAGTTCTGCCCGGACGCGGTGTTCCGTAAATGCGTCATTGAGCTTGAGATTGCCAAAGGCAAGTTTGTCGCCAAAGCGCGTTTCCTTGCGGAAGCGGGCTGGCGCACGCTGCTCGGTAACAAAGAGCGCGACGAGGAGAACGACGGCACGCCGCTGCCGGTGGTCGCTAAAGATGACGAGCTGCTGTGCGAGAAGGGCGAAGTGGTTGAGCGTCAGACCCAGCCGCCGCGCCATTTCACCGACGCGACGCTGCTTTCCGCCATGACCGGGATCGCCCGTTTTGTGCAGGATAAAGATCTGAAGAAGATCCTCCGCGCCACCGACGGCTTGGGTACGGAAGCAACCCGCGCGGGGATTATCGAGCTGCTGTTTAAGCGTGGTTTTCTCGAGAAAAAAGGGCGCTATATCCATTCGACAGAGCCGGGCCGGGCACTGATTCACTCCTTGCCAGAGCTGGCCGCGAGGCCGGACATGACCGCGCACTGGGAGTCGGTGCTGACGCAGATCAGCGAGAAGCAGTGCCGCTATCAGGACTTTATGCAGCCGCTGGTTGGGACGCTTTACCAGCTGATCGATCAGGCGCGCAGCACGCCGGTGAAAACGTTCAGAGGGATGGTTGCACCCGGTGGTGGCGCGAAGAAACCGTTTAAAAAGAAAAAGAGCGCGGCAGCCTCTTAAACCGTAGGCCGGGTAAGGCGCAGCCGCCACCCGGCGAAAAGCAGCTCTGCGGCCTGAAAAAAGCCCGGTGGCGCTAACGCTTACCGGGCCTACAAGGGCGAGAATGCAGCGAGAGCTTAAATCACGCCCTGCCCAATCATCGCATCTGCCACCTTCACGAACCCGGCAATATTCGCCCCGCGCACGTAGTTGGTTTGCGATGCTTCACCACCGTACTCCACGCAGGCATGGTGAATATCCAGCATGATGTGGTGCAGGCGCGCATCCACTTTCTCCGCCTTCCAGCCCATACGCGCGGCGTTTTGCGCCATCTCGAGGCCGGAGGTCGCCACGCCGCCCGCATTAGCGGCCTTGCCCGGCGCAAACAGCACGCCCGCGTCCAGGAACAGGTCCGTCGCGTCGATGGTGGTCGGCATATTCGCCCCTTCGGCTACGGCTTTCACGCCATTGCTAATCAATGTACGCGCGGCGTCCACGTCCAGCTCGTTCTGCGTTGCGCACGGCAGAGCGATATCCACCGGCACGCCCCACGGCTGTTTCCCTTCCAGGTAGGTCAGGCCAAACTCTCGGGCATAATCCGCCACGCGACCGTCGCGGCTGGCTTTGATTTCACACAGGCGCGCCAGTTTCTCCGCCGTGAAGCCCGCTTCATCCACCACCGTGCCGCTGGAGTCAGAGGCGGTTACCACGCGAGCGCCAAACTGCATCGCTTTCTCAATAGCGTACTGCGCCACGTTACCGGAGCCGGACACCGCGACGCGCATCCCTTCAAAACCTAAGCCGTGACGCTTGAGCATGGCTTCGGTGAAGTAAACCAGGCCGTATCCGGTCGCTTCCGGGCGGATCAGACTCCCGCCAAACGACAGCCCCTTGCCGGTAAAGACGCAGGCGCTGTTATTGGAGAGTTTTTTCATCATCCCGGCCATAAAGCCCACTTCACGTCCACCGACGCCGATATCACCGGCAGGAACGTCGGTGTCAGGACCAAGATGACGATACAGTTCGGTCATTAGCGCCTGGCAGAAGCGCATCACTTCGCCTTCGCTTTTGCCTTTCGGATCGAAATCGCTGCCGCCTTTCCCGCCGCCCATCGGGAGCGTGGTGAGGGCGTTTTTAAAGGTCTGCTCGAAGCCGAGGAACTTCAGAATCGACAGGTTTACGGACGGGTGGAAGCGCATGCCGCCCTTAAACGGGCCAATGGCTGAGTTAAACTGTACGCGCCACGCACGATTGACCTGCACCTGATTGCGATCGTCAACCCACGTCACGCGGAATTGGATCACGCGCTCTGGCTCGACAAGGCGTTCAAGCAGAGACATCTGACGGTAACGCGGATTTTGTTCAAGGAAGGGCCACAGGGTGGTCATCACTTCACGAACGGCCTGCGCGAACTCGCTTTGGTGCGGGTCGCGCTGCTGAACATGGGCAAGGAAACTTTCCAGAGTGCGTGTCTGATCCATAGATATAAGAGCCTCTTATATTAATTTATGTATGTTGCTTATGCGATTTGTGTTGTTTTTTTGACTATACCACCCGTACCGCTTTGTGAGGCAAGCAGAAATGTGTGCCGAAAGGGAAATTCATGAGAGAGGGCGGGTCATAACCAAAAGCGATGACGAGATAAATTAAAGGTTCTGCTCAGGTTTACCGTTATAGTCAATATCAGGACACAACAGGAAGACAAGTCGATGAACCGTTACGTGATGACCGCGTTATGTTTGATGTTTACCGCTGGCGCTCAGGCGGACCGCATTCGCCCGGATGTGGAAGTGAACGTGCCGCCAGAGGTTTTTAGCTCCAGCGGCCAGCGCGCGCAGCCGTGCAATCAGTGCTGCATCTATCAGGATCAAAACTATTCTGAAGGGGCGGTGGTAAAAGCGGACGGTGTTTTACTGCAGTGCCAGCGTGATGAACGCACCATTAGCACGAATCCGCTGGTCTGGCGTCGCGTAAAAGAATAAAGGCCTCCAGCAGCGGAATATCCGCCGGGGCTAAGTCGTAGGCGAACGCCTCTTCCGGCGTACACCACACCAGCGCGCTGTGGTAATGCGCCGTGAGCTCTCCACTGAAGACGGGAACATGCCAGGCGTGCAGGTTGATTAGCCGCTGCGACACTTCGCGCTGGTGGCTTGCCACGTAGTGCGCAGGCTGAGCCTCAATGCCCAACTCTTCACGCAGTTCGCGGATCAGCGCTTCGGGCTGGGTTTCACCGGCTTCGACTTTCCCGCCTGCAAATTCCCACATTCCCGGCTGGTCGGCGTGGGCAGGGCGCTGCGCCAGTAAAATCTTGTCGTCTTTTTCGATGATGGCGGCAACGACATCGAGTGTTTTCAGCATGGTCGTCAATAATTGTTAGCAAAAAAAGACATATTATCGTGCCCTTTCTCAGAGTCCAGCTATCAGGAGAATCAGGTGAAAAAGACCAGCACCTGGGTTGCCCCCATCGAATCCCTTCCCGCCAGCCTTAAGCCGATTGCCGCCATGCAGAAAAAACATTTTGGCGCGGTGCTTAATCCCACTCGCTGGTGGGGACGGATGCCGCGTCTGTTCTGGCTGGTGGCGCTGTTTGTCGGTTATCTGGAGCGCCGCAAGGCACCTCTTTCCCCGGTGCTGCGTTCACTGCTGATGACACGCGTGTCGCAGCTGTGTCACTGCGCATTTTGTATTGATGCCAACAGCCTGCGGCTTGCCGAGCGGGCGGGCGCACTGGATAAAGTTCAGGCGGTGAGCCACTGGCGTGAAAGCGGTGTATTCAGCGACGAGGAGTGCGCTGCGCTGGCATACGCCGAAGCCGTCAGCGTCACGCCGCCTCAGGTGGATGACGTGGTCAAAGCGCGGTTGAAGCGCCACTTTACAGACGACGCGATTACCGAAATGACGGCGTTGATTGCGTTTCAAAACCTCTCGGCACGTTTTAATGCCGCGCTCGACATTCCTGCTCAGGGGCTGTGCGCAACCTTTAAAGAGAAACCCCATGCTTGATAAACACCTGCATCCTCGCCTGAAACCTCTCCTTAACCAGCTCGTGGCCGTGCTGGATAAACCCTTTATTACCCCTGATGGCCTGACGTTAACGGGATTTGCCGTCGGCGTGCTGGCGCTGCCGTTTCTGGCGCTCGGCTGGTATTTTGCTGCGCTGGTCGCCATCGTATTCAACCGCCTGCTGGATGGCCTGGACGGTGCGCTGGCGCGCCGCAGGGGATTAACCGATGCGGGAGGGTTTCTGGATATCGCGCTCGATTTTCTGTTTTACGCGCTGGTCCCGTTTGGCTTTGCCCTGGCTGCGCCCGCCGGGAATGCGCTGGCCGCCGCCTGGCTGTTGTTCGCGTTTATCGGCACCGGCAGCAGTTTTCTGGCGTTTGCGGCGCTGGCGGCGAAACACGATATCGACAACCCCGGCTATGCGCATAAGTCGTTTTATTACATCGGTGGGCTAACGGAAGGGACGGAAACCATCGCGCTGTTCGTGCTGTGCTGCCTGTTTCCGGCACACTTTACGCTTTTTGCGTGGATATTCGGCGCGTTGTGCTGGCTGACCACCACAACGCGCGTCTGGAGCGGCTATGTGACGCTGAAGTCACTCAACGCTTAGAGGGTACTCTCAGGCCCGCGCTTGCCGGTAGAGACCGGATTTTGCGAATGACTGCTCCATTCGTACCAGCCGCCGTCATAGACGGCGACGTTCTTCCAGCCCATCGCGCGGGCGTACATAAAGCTTTCTGACGCCCGCCAGCCGGTGCCGCAATAAAACGCGACGTGCTGCTCAGGCTGGATGTGCCAGGTCTTCCACATTGCGGCAATATCCTCGGCGCTGCGCATGGTGCCATCCGGGTTGTGGAAATCTTCCATGTGGGTCGCGTCGCTGCCCGCGTGACCCCATCTCGCCCCGGCAATGTCACCTTTGGGCTTGATGTAGCTGTAGCCGCTGGTGTCACCGATAAACTCCGGCCACGAACGAATGCTGACCAGCGAGGCATCCTGACGGTGTAGCATGCCGCGCGCCTGTTCCATATCCACCATCAGCTGCGGCTGGCCGGGGATCGGTGCACCGAAATCAGGGGCGGGCTTCACGTTTGCGGGCATACCGCGCTCAACCGGCAGGTTGGTCTCTGACCATGCTTTCCAGCCGCCGTCGAGAATGCGAACATCCTTCACGCCCGCATACAGCATGATTTGCGCCACGCGCGCGGCGGCGTAAACGTCACGGCCATACAGAATGACGGTGGTATCGTGACGGATCCCGTGTTTCGCCAGCATCGCTTTCAGCGCGTCGTCAGAGACCTTATTCCACAGCGGCTCGCTTTCCACCTCGTTGGTGTCGATGTAACCCGCGCCGGGGATATGGTTCAGCAGGTAAAACTTCGGTGCGCCCCAGGCGGCTTCAATCACTTTCCAGTCGCCAGCCGGGGCGGCGGCGACCGGTTTGCCTTGTTGCAGCTGGTGGATCCACTGCGGGTAGACGAGTTGTTCAAAGTGCGGCAGGCGCTGTAAACGGTCGGGTGTTTGCAGGGCATCGCTGAGAAGCGACACATGCGTGTATCCGGCCTTCTCCAGGCTGGCTTTAACGGCCTGGTTGTCTGCATCGCGACCGTAAAGGGCAATGGGCGTGGACGGGGTAAGCTGGTGCTGTTTTATCCACGCGCCAATCTGCTCGTCGCTCATGGCGCTAAGCCAGGAGGCCGCCAGGTTGAGCGCGGCGGGTTCATGCCCGGAGGGGCCGCTGAGCGTTTGCGGCCAGCCGTTGTAAAACGCGCTGGGGCGGGTGTCGATGGCTTTGCCCTGTTGTGCCTGCAGTTCGGCCAGCGTAAGCGAAGAGGACATATTAGCCGCCACAGAGGAAAAAGAAGCGAGGCCGCAAAGCAGGGCCAGCGCGGTCAGTTGAGAAACACGTTTCATCGAATAACCTGACATCAGTAAAAGAGGGGGGCATTGTCGTCTCTCCCGGATCTGAAAACATTGCGTTAGCACATTATTGCCAGAGAGAAATCTCGAACACCTCGCCACCGGGCGGAATGTCTTCCTCATCATGAGTGACCAGCACCACCGGAATATTACGTTCCCGGATGACGTCAAACACCCAGGTTCGAAACGTCGTCCGTAACGCTTTATCGAGGCGGCTGAAAGGTTCATCCAGCAATAATGCCTGCGGCTCCGCAAGCAGGGCGCGCAGCAGGCTGACCCGGGCGCGTTCTCCGCCGGAAAGCGTAGCAGGGTCGCTGGCAGAGTAATTTGCCAGCCCGGCAGAACGTAGCGCCTGCTCAACGCGCTCCCGACGCGCCTCGCCTTTAATGCGGGAAGGCAGGGCGAGCATCAGGTTTTGCCCGACGCTAAAGTGGTCAAACAGCAGGGCGTCCTGAAAGAGGATCCCTAAACCACGCGTTTCCACGGGCAAGGTGTCACAGCGGCGTTCATCAAGCCACAGTTCTCCCTGCGCCTTAAAATCAGACGATAACGCCCCTACCATCCAGGAGAAAAGTGTCGATTTCCCGCTACCGGACGGCCCCATCAGGGTCACTATCTCCCCGCGCGGTACACAAAAATTGACCTGCCGGAAAAGCGGTTCAATGGTCAGATTTTGCACCTTTAACATTAACGTAATCCTCGACGGTAGCGGCCTGCCAGTCTGGATAAGAGGGCGGCGATGCCAAAAACAATGCCTGTTACCAGCAGTAATCCCAGCGCGCGGGTAGCCAGGATCGGAAGACTTCCCCCGCTGCTGAGCGCCACGGTTTCAGTGGTCAGCGTGGCAAAACGTCCGGCACCCAGCCACAGTGTGGGCATGTATTGCGCCATGCTCACCGAAAACCCGGTGGCAAAAGCCAGTAATGCCGGGCGTACCAGCAGCGGGCATTTTAGCATCCAGAATATTTTCATCCGTCCCCAGCCAAGCGTTCTGGCGGAGAGGAACAGTCGGGGATCCAGCTTTTGCCAGGCAGGTTGCAGCACCAGCAGCGTCCAGGGCAGCACCCACAGCAGGTGCCCCCAGAGCACGGCAGCGAACTGCCCGTCGATGCCCAGCGTGAGCGCAACGGCATATTGACCGGAGACAAGAGGTAGCGCGGGCAACGCGAGCGGCAGCCAGACCCACAGCGCGCCTCTTCTGGGCCCCCATTCGAGCCAGAGAAAACTCAACCCAAGCGCCAGCACGCCAGAGAGTAGCCCCAGCGTAAGACTGGTGGTTAACGGGGACAGCGCGGCATCTTCGGGACGCGCTAAACCGAGCAGCACGATGGCGCAGAGGATCCCACATCCCGGTAGCCACCAGGCGAACGACTTTTCCGGTACCGGCAGAGACGCGCGGCGCCTGACGCCGGAGAGGTTCGGCAAGGTGCGTCGCCAGGCTTTCCAGATGCCGAATCCCACTCCGGCCAGCAGCGCCAGAGTCAGGAGTAAGAGAAGGCAAACGAGCGTTCCCTGCGCCTGCTGCTGCGCATCGCCCTGGCTGAGCCACTGCCAGGCCAGCACCGCCAGCGTGGGGGGATTACCTGGCCCCAGAATAATGGCAACATCCACCACAGACAGCGACCAGGCCAGCACGGCCAGCATCACGGCACCCAGCGCGGGGGCAATGGTCGGCAGGACCAGCCAGCACAGGCGCTGAAGGCGTCCGTAACCCAGGGTACGCAAAACCACATTCTTCTGCGCCAGCTGCGCTTCAGGCAGCGCGGCATAGAGTGCCCACAGGACAAACGCGCTCTCTTTGACCGCGAGCGTCAGCCCCAGTCCGATGCCATAACGATCGAGCTGCGGTGAGCAGAAAGTGCAGACCTGATAAAACAGCCCTCCCTCGGCAAACAGGAGTAACGCGCTGGTCGCGAAAGCGACGTGGGGCACCGCCAGCATCCAGGGTAACTGCGTGCACAAGCGACGCCAGCGTTCGCCGGGCCACAGCAGCGTGATGAACCCCAGGGCAATCACCAGCGAACCCAGCGTTGCCAACAGCGTCGAGACCAGCGTGGCGGCAAACGCCTGCGGCAGCTGGGGATCGTCAGCCAGCGCCTGCCAGCTATCGAGCGACAGCGCCGGGGTAAACAGCATAGCGACGGCAGGAAGCAGCGGGAGATAAATCACCGCCATTACCAGCCAGATCGCCGCGCTTAGCGGGTGCCGTAGCGGCGAAGCCATTCCTGCTCCAGCGCGTTAACCCAGGCGGCGTGCGGTTCAGGAAGAACTGCCGGTAACGCATCTGGCGTGTGGCTGCGAAGCCGCTTCGCCTCATCGGCGGGTAGCGTTCCCGGGTCCAGCACGCTCGGGTCACCCCACACGGCCGGGTCGGCTTTGCGGATCTGCGCCTGCGGTGAAAGCAGGAAGTTTGCCACCACTTTTGCCCCCGCACTGGCGCTGGCATTCGCCGGAATAGCGACAAAATGGACGTTACCGATCGTACCGTTCTTAAACCCGAAGCTGTAGCTGTCGGCAGGGAGTTCACCGCTGGCGACCTTTTGCCGGGCATGCGCCGGGTTAAAGGTCATCGACAGAGCCAGGTTGCCGCTGGCGAGCAGGGCATCCATGCGCGCGGGCGAGGGCGGAAAATCTTGCCCTTTACGCCACAGCAGTGGATGCAGCGTGTCGAGGTAGCGCCACAGCGGCGCGGTAACCTGCTGGAAGGTATCATCCGGCGCTTTTTTTAGCGCGTCAGGCTGCATGGTGAGCGTCAGAAGCAGCTGTTCCAGGAACGCCGTGCCGGTAAAGTCAGGCGGGCGCGGATAAGTGACGTTGCCCGGATGCTGCTGCGCCCAGGCCAGCAATGCCTGAGGGGTATCTGGCGGCGCAGGCATGCTTGCTTTACGGGCGATAAAGGTCAGCTGCGCGCCGCCCCACGGCGATTCTGCTCCCTCGGTTGGGATGGCAAAATCCTCCGTAACCGGTTTACGCGTATCAACGTATCGCCAGTTCGGCAGCTGCTGCGCCCATTCGGTTTGCAGCAAACGCGCCTCTTTTAGGGTGCGGAAATTTTCTCCGTTAACCCAGAGTAAATCGACCGAGCCGTTGTGGTTTCGCCCTGCGGCATGTTCCGTCTGGATGCGTTTTACCGCATCGGCGGCATCCGCCAGACGAACAACCCTGAGGTCAATCGCGTAGTGCGTTTTCATTTCGCCGCTAACCCAGTCCAGGTAGCGGTTAACCGCCGGATCGCCACCCCAGGCATTAAACCAGACGGTCTGGCCTTTTGCCTGTTGTTGAAGGGATTGCCAGCTGTCTGCAGCAAAGGCTGGCGTCGCCAGCAGCAGGCTTGTCAGAAACGCGCAAAAACGCACACGGCGCATAATGCCTCACTTTTTGAACGAAGAGGTGTAACGGGAAAAGAGCCAGCGGGTGGCCAGCGGGAATAACCCCAGTAGTGTAAAGGCGAACAGCACACCCGGCGACAAAATATCGCGCAGCGATGTCACTCTTCCAAGCTCGCGCCCGGCGTTGAGAAAGACAACCGTTGCAGGCAGCATGGCGGCCTGACTTACCCACCAGTAGCGACGCACCGTGATGCGGGTCAGCCCCATCAGCAAATTCACCAGGAAAAACGGAAACAGCGGCATCAGGCGAAGGGCAAAAAGGTACCCCGCGCCGTCACGCGTCATCCCGGCATTGACCGTTTTCATCTGTAGCGTAAAACGCCGTTGCACCCCGTCGCGAAGCAGATAACGGCTGGCGAGCATCGCCAGCGTGGCGCCGAGTGTGGACGCAAACGACACCAGCAGTACGCCTTCCCACAAGCTGAAAAGTGCACCACCCAGCAGCGTCAGGATGGCTGCGCCAGGGATCGACAGGGCGCTTACCACGACATAGATAACAAAATAGGTGAGCGCACTTCGAAGGGGGGCATGTTCGACCTGCGTGAGCAACGCCTGCTGGTGCGTTTTTATCACGTCGAGGGATAGCGTACCCGGTGGCAGGAGGATGAACGCCAGCGCAAAGGCGCCCAGAAGGGCGCACAGGAAAAGTGTTTTTTGAATGTTCACACAGGGTTACAGCTTGAATTTCGCCCACACCGGCGCGTGGTCAGACGGTTTTTCCATGCTACGGATATCGTAGTCAATACCGGTTTCGATGCAGCGTTCTGCCAGCGGGGAGCTGGCCAGCAGCAGGTCGATACGCAGGCCACGGTTGTCATCAAAGCCCTTTGAGCGGTAGTCAAACCACGAGAAGCGATCCTGCGTCTCCGGGTTGGCGGTACGGAAGGTATCCACCAGGCCCCAGTCCAGCAGGCGTTGCATCCACTCGCGCTCTTCCGGCAGGAAGGAACATTTGCCGGTACGCAGCCAGCGTTTGCGGCTGTCTTCACCGATGCCAATATCCAGGTCGGTCGGGCTGATGTTCACATCACCCATAATCAGCACCGGGTTGTCTTTGTTCAGTTCGGTGGTCAGATAGTCCTGCAAATCCTGATAAAACTTGGCTTTTGCCGGGAATTTGGTCGGATGGTCGCGGCTTTCGCCCTGGGGAAAGTACCCATTGATCACGGTGATGTTCCCCAGCGGGGAAGGCAGCTCCGCCATGATGATGCGGCGCTGTGCCTCTTCGTCATCGCCGGGAAAACCACGGCGCACAGAAACTGGCGTCTCTTTGGTCAACAGCGCAACGCCGTAATGGCCTTTCTGCCCATGATAAAAGACGTTGTAACCGAGTTTCGCCACCTCTTCGAGGGGGAACATGTCGTCGTGAACCTTGGTCTCCTGCAGGCCGATCACATCTGGCTGATGTTGCTCAACAATGGCTTCAAGCTGATGAGGACGGGCGCGCAGGCCGTTGATATTAAAAGAGACAAATTTCATAGTCGCTGCCAGTGCAAGGTGAATAGTGCATGGATGGTAGCAGAAATTGTGTCGTCTGTTATCCGCTTCGCCCAATTACTGCGACAGATAATGCCAACGGTGCAATTTTTGCACCATTCTGACGCGCCTTGCCCCCAAACAGAGCGTAAATGGTCAATAAATTTCGCGAGCGATCACAATTCCAGAATTATATTTGGCCTGTGCATACTCTTTCTGATTTTCATGCGGCAAAGCGCCGCTTGTCGTAAAAATATTCACTTTTTATGCATTAACAGTGAATAACTCCATATCGTAACCTGTTGATATTCTGTCTCGCTATCCCGTTTATGCATTTTTATCGCTGGCTGGCACGAAGCGTGCAATCTACATTCACAGTGCAAACACCCAATTATTTAACATTCAAATAACTTTTTATTTACCGGATGAGGTCGCTATGTCTCTGTCAATTACGCGTGAAAATTTCGATGAATGGATGATGCCGGTTTACGCTCCGGCGGCTTTTATTCCGGTACGTGGGGAAGGATCGCGTCTGTGGGATCAGCAGGGCAAAGAGTACATCGACTTTGCGGGGGGGATTGCGGTGAATGCGCTGGGCCATGCGCACCCGGCGCTGCGTCAGGCGCTGAACGACCAGGCGGCGAAGTTCTGGCATACCGGTAACGGCTTTACCAACGAGCCTGCGCTGCGCCTGGCAAAAAAACTGATCGACGCGACCTTTGCCGAAAAAGTGTTTTTCTGTAACTCGGGGGCGGAAGCCAACGAAGCGGCGCTGAAGCTGGCGCGCAAATATGCCCACGACAAGTTTGGCACGCACAAAAGTGGGATTGTGGCGTTTAAGAATGCCTTCCACGGCCGCACGCTGTTTACCGTCAGCGCAGGCGGTCAGCCCTCTTACTCTCAGGACTTTGCGCCGCTGCCACCGGATATCCGTCACGCCATCTATAACGATCTGCAGTCCGCCAGCGAGCTGATTGACGACACAACCTGTGCGGTGATCGTCGAGCCGATGCAGGGCGAGGGTGGCGTACTTCCGGCGCAAAAAGCCTTCCTGCAGGGGCTGCGCGAGCTGTGCGATCGTCACAATGCAGTGCTGATTTTCGACGAAGTGCAGACCGGCGTGGGCCGCACCGGTGAGCTGTATGCCTATATGCACTATGGCGTTACCCCGGACGTGCTCTCAACCGCCAAAGCGCTGGGCGGCGGCTTCCCGATTGGGGCAATGCTGACCACCGATAAATTTGCCAGCGTGATGACCGTGGGCACCCATGGCACCACCTATGGCGGTAACCCGCTGGCTACCGCCGTCGCCGGGCAGGTGCTCGACATCATTAACACCCCTGAGGTGCTGAAAGGCGTTAAGCAGCGTCACGACTGGTTTGTTGAGCGCCTGAATGCCATCAACAGCAAAATGGGGCTGTTTAAAGAAATTCGCGGTCTGGGGCTGTTAATTGGCTGCGAACTCACGCCTGAGTTTGCCGGAAAAGCTAAACTTATTTCACAGGAAGCGGCAAAAGTGGGCGTGATGGTGCTGATTGCCGGTGCCAACGTGGTGCGGTTTGCCCCTGCGCTGATCGTCAGCGAAGAAGAGGTGAGAACTGGCTTAGACCGTTTTGCGCTGGCCTGTGAACAGGTGAAATCCGGGGTGTCATCATGATGGTCATCCGTCCCGTTGAGCGCGGCGATCTCGCCGGGCTCATGCAGCTTGCCGGTAAGACAGGAGGCGGGCTGACCTCGCTTCCTGCCGATGAAAAAACGCTGTCGGCGCGTATTGAGCGCGCCCTGCACACCTGGCAGGGGACGTTGCCAAAAAGCGAACAGGGCTATGTGTTCGTGCTGGAAGAGACCGACACGGGCACCGTGGCCGGGATCTGCGCCATTGAAGTGGCCGTCGGGCTTAATGACCCGTGGTACAACTACCGCGTCGGCACCATGGTTCACGCCTCGAAAGAGCTGAACGTCTATAACGCGCTGCCCACGCTGTTTCTCTGTAATGACCACACGGGTGCCAGCGAGCTGTGCACGCTGTTCCTCGATCCGGCGTGGCGAAAAGAGGGCAACGGCTATCTGCTCTCCAAATCGCGCTTTATGTTTATGGCCGCCTTCCGAGATCGCTTTAACGAAAAAGTGGTTGCCGAGATGCGCGGCGTGATTGATGAGACAGGCTACTCGCCGTTCTGGGAGAGCCTGGGCGAGCGCTTCTTCTCAATGGAGTTCAGCCGGGCAGACTATCTTTGCGGCACGGGCCAGAAAGCCTTTATTGCCGAACTGATGCCGAAACATCCTATCTATACCCATTTCCTCACCCCGGAAGCGCAGGCCGTGATCGGCGAAGTGCATCCGCAGACCGCGCCCGCCCGCGCGGTGCTCGAGAAAGAGGGGTTCCGCTACCGTAACTATGTCGACATCTTCGACGGCGGCCCAACGCTTGAGTGTGACATTGACCGCGTGCGCGCCATTCGTAAAAGCCGTCTGGTGACGGTCTCCGAAGGACAACCCGCGCCGGGGGAATGGCCAGCCTGTCTGGTCTCCAACGAAAATTACAATAATTTCCGCGCCATGCTGGTACGTACTGACCCTAAATGTGAGCGTCTGGTACTGACGGCGGCGCAGCTGGATGCGTTGAAATGTAACGCGGGCGACACGGTTCGCCTGGTGCGTCTCTGCCCTGAGGAGAAAACAGCATGACTTTATGGATTAACGGTGACTGGGTAACGGGTGAAGGCGACCTGCGGGTAAAAACCAATCCGGTCGGCCAGGCGGTGCTCTGGAAAGGAAATGATGCCAGTGCCGGGCAGGTAGAACAGGCGGGCCAGGCTGCTCGCCGCGCGTTTCCGGCATGGGCAAAACAGCCCTTCGCCGTGCGCCAGGCGATTGTGGAAAAATTTGCCGGGCTGCTGGAGGCGAATAAGGCCGAACTGACGCGCATCATTGCGTCCGAAACCAGTAAACCGCGCTGGGAAGCGACCACCGAAGTGACGGCGATGATCAACAAAATCGCCATTTCGGTGAAGGCCTACCACATCCGCACCGGTGAACAGCATACCGAGATGCCGGACGGCGCGGCCACGCTGCGCCACCGTCCACACGGCGTGCTGGCGGTATTTGGCCCGTACAACTTCCCGGGGCATCTGCCGAACGGCCACATTGTGCCCGCGCTGCTGGCGGGCAATACCGTTATTTTCAAACCGAGCGAGCTCACGCCATTAACCGGCGAGGCGGTGGTTAAGCTGTGGGAACAGGCCGGTCTGCCGCCGGGCGTGCTGAACCTGGTGCAGGGCGGGCGCGAAACCGGTCAGGCGCTGAGTGCGCTGAGCGATATCGACGGCCTGCTGTTTACCGGCAGCGCCGGAACGGGCTATCAGCTGCACCGCCAGCTGGCAGGGCAGCCGGAGAAAATTCTGGCACTGGAAATGGGCGGCAACAACCCGCTGATTGTCGAAGATCCTGATGATATCGACGCCGCGGTGCACCTGACGATTCAGTCCGCCTTTATTACCGCCGGACAGCGCTGTACCTGTGCCCGCCGCCTGTTGGTCAAGCGTGGCGCGCAGGGGGATGCCTTCCTGAAGCGTCTGGTAGAGGTGAGCGCGCGTCTGGTGCCTGCCGCGTGGGATGCCGACCCGCAGCCGTTTATTGGCGGGCTTATTTCCGAACAGGCCGCGCTGAACGTGCTGAAAGCCTGGCAGGACCACGTCGCGCGCGGCGCGAAAACCCTGCTGGAGCCGAAGCAGGTTCAGCCAGGTACCTCGCTGCTGACGCCGGGCATTATTGAGATGAGCGGCGCGAGCAACGTGCCGGATGAAGAGGTCTTTGGCCCGCTGCTGTGCGTCTGGCGCTATGACGATTTTGATGCGGCCATTGCGATGGCGAATCACACCCGCTACGGCCTGTCGAGCGGGCTGATTTCACCGCATCGTGAGAAGTTTGAACAGCTGTTGCTCGAAGCGCGCGCCGGGATTGTGAACTGGAACAAACCGCTGACCGGCGCGGCAAGTACCGCGCCGTTCGGCGGCGTGGGCGCGTCGGGCAACCATCGCGCCAGCGCGTGGTATGCCGCCGATTACTGCGCGTGGCCGATGGCGAGCCTGGAAACTCCGGCGCTGACGCTGCCGGAGACGCTTAATCCGGGGCTGGATTTTACAAAGGGAGACGCCCATGAAAGCGCGTGAGGTCAACTTTGACGGGCTGGTGGGGCTGACGCACCACTATGCCGGTCTCTCATTCGGGAATGAAGCCTCGACGAAGCACCGTTTTCAGGTCTCCAACCCGAAGCTGGCGGCGAAGCAGGGGCTGCTAAAAATGAAGGCGCTGGCGGATGCCGGTTTCCCGCAGGCGGTCATCCCGCCGCAGGAGCGCCCGAACGTGGCCATCCTTCGTCAGCTCGGTTTTAGCGGTACTGATGAGCAGGTGGTGGAAAAAGCGGGGACGCAAACGCCGCACCTGCTCTCTGCCGCGAGTTCCGCGTCGTCAATGTGGGTGGCAAACGCGGCGACCGTCGCGCCGTCAGCCGACACGCTGGATGGCAAAGTCCATCTGACCGTGGCGAACCTGAATAATAAATTCCACCGCGCCACCGAAGCGGAAACCACCGAGCGCGTGCTGCGCGCCATTTTCCATAATGACGCCCGTTTCGAGGTGCATCAGGCCCTGCCGCAGGTGGCGATGTTTGGCGACGAAGGGGCGGCCAACCACAACCGGCTGGGCGGTGATTATGGCGATCCTGCCGTGCAGCTGTTTATCTACGGGCGGGAAGAGGGCGGTCACAACGCGCCCACGCGCTATCCTGCACGCCAGACGCTGGCGGCGAGCCAGGCGGTTGCCCGACTGAACCAGGTCAATCCGTCACAGGCGATCTTTGCCCAGCAAAACCCGCAGGTGATCGACCAGGGCGTATTCCATAACGACGTGATTGCCGTCTCCAACCGTCAGGTGCTGTTCTGCCATGAACAGGCGTTTGCGCATCAGGAGAGGCTGCTCGCCACGCTGCATGAGCATGTACCCGGTTTTACGCCGATTCAGGTACCCACACAGGCGGTGAGCGTGCAGGATGCGGTAGAAACCTACCTCTTCAACAGCCAGCTGCTGAGCCGTGACGATGGCAGCATGATGCTGGTACTGCCGCAGGAGTCCCGTAATCATCAGGGCGTGTGGCGTTATTTGAGCGAACTGGTGAAAGCTGATAACCCGATTGATGAACTGCGCGTCTTTGATCTGCGTGAAAGCATGGCCAACGGCGGCGGGCCAGCCTGTTTACGTTTGCGCGTGGTGTTAACCCAGGACGAAATGCAGGCGGTAAACCCGGCGGTCATGATGAACGATGCGCTCTTTGCGCGGCTGAACGACTGGGTAGACCGTTACTATCGGGATCGCTTAACCCAGGCCGATCTGGTTGACCCGCAGCTTCTGCGTGAAGGGCGCGAGGCGCTGGATGCGTTATCGACAATCCTGCAGCTGGGATCGGTTTATCCGTTCCAGCGCTAAGGGGCTGATATGGAAAATTTACTGGCGCTGACGCTGGCAGACGAAACGCCCGAACAGACTGAGGGCGATGGTCCCTCATTCCACTGGCGCTGGCTGGGACGGGGCGTACTTGAACTGACGCCGTTTGCGCAGAGCGACGTATCGCTTCTGCTGTCGAGCGGTATTCACGGCAACGAAACCGCACCCGTTGAGATTGTCGACCTGCTGCTGCGCGCGTTGTACCGTGGAGAGATTACGCTCGCGTGTCGCGTGCTGGTGATGTTTGGCAATCCGCCAGCGCTGGCGCAAAACAAACGTTACCTGGTGAGTGATATCAACCGGATGTTTGGGGGCCGCTGGTCGCAGTTCCCCCAAAGCGATGAAACGGCGCGCGCGCAGTGGCTGGAGAGCGTAGTGACGACGTTTTTTGTCACCGCGGGGGGAACGCGCTGGCACCTCGACCTTCATACGGCTATCCGTGCCTCTTATCATGTGCGTTTTGGCGTCCTGCCGCAGCGCAGTCAGCCCTGGGATGAAACCTTTCTGAGCTGGCTGGGGGATGCGGGGCTGGAAGCCCTGGTCTTCCATCAGTCGCCGGGCGGTACGTTCACCCATTTTACGTGTGAAAACTTCGGCGCGCTGGCCTGCACGCTGGAGCTGGGAAAAGCGCTGCCTTTCGGGGAGAACGATCTGACGCGCTTTGCTCCGACGCACTCTGCGCTTCGGGCACTGCTCGGCGGCACCGCGCCGGAACATGCGCACGAGCCTGTCGTGCGTTATCGGGTCGTGCAGCAGATCACCCGTCGCAGCGATGCCTTCCTTCTCCATATGGCGGCCCACACGCTGAACTTCACGCCGTTCCGTCAAGGGGTACTCCTGGCAGAAGACGGTGACGAGCGATACGAGGTGCAGAAAGCCACAGAGTATGTTTTATTCCCCAATCCGTCGGTGGCGTTTGGTCTGCGAGCCGGACTGATGCTGGAAAAATTAGCCTGATAATTTCCCCTCTTGAAGTAAGAGGGGGGATTATTTTCTTAGCAATGAAGGCGGTTATATCTCTTTTGCAGAATATTCCTGGATAATTGCTTTATTAATAAACGCCACTTCGTTATACTCCTACATAATCTCTTTAAAATCAGCGTATTGAATATTTATGTTTCACCTCTCCATGTTTTATCCTTAATTCCTCCACATTTGGCGAAAAATTGTTTTTTACACTTTCATTGTTTTACCGTTGCTCTGATTAATTGACGATAAACCCCGTAAAGTTAATATCGTCAACACGGCATAGCGCCGAAGAATAACTGAAAGTAAGGAAATACATTATGCGTAAGTTAACTGCACTGTTTGTTGCCTCTACCCTGGCCCTGGGCACTACCAGCATGGCGTTCGCCGCAGATACCGCCACCACGACCGCCGCGCCAACTGAAGGCAAAATGATGATGCATCATAAAGGCAAGCCGGGTATGCACCATGAGATGATGATGTTTAAAGACCTGAATCTGACCGACGCGCAGAAACAGCAGGTTCGCGACATCATGAAAAGCCAGCGTGACCAGATGAAACGTCCTCCGCTGGAAGAGCGCCGCGCGATGCATGACATCATTGCCAGCGACAGCTTCGATAAAGCGAAAGCGGAAGCGCAGATCGACAAAATGGCCGAGCAGCATAAAGCCCGCATGCTTGCCCACATGGAAACCCAGAATAAGATCTACAACATTCTGACCCCGGAACAGAAAAAACAGTTTAATGCCAATTTTGAGAAGCGTCTGACAGAACGTCCGGCGCCGGAAGGTAAAATGCCAGCACCAGCCGAATAATCGGTTCACCCTCTTAAGACCGCCGGGATCCTGTTCACATAAGCAAAAACGCTGTGGACAGGACCGGCGGTTTTTTCTTTCTGCCCACCTCTTGCCTGCCGCCGCCAGCGCGGTATTCTCCTGTAGTCGCGTCAGAGATTTACTAAGGTTTGCCCACTCTGCTGCCGATAATACGTCTGTAGATTTCCAACGATAATAAACAAGACAGCAATGACAGCGATGTCTTTGCCCTGGCGCAGGTTGCGCCCCTCAGGAGTGGTGATGGAGTTCTTTGATATCCGTAAGATGCCGGTCAGTCTCTGGCGTAATGGCGCTGGCGAAACACGCGAAATATGTTGTTTTCCTCCCGCGACGCGTGATTTTTACTGGCGCGCCAGCATTGCCTCTATTGCCAGCAATGGCGAGTTCTCGTCGTTTCCCGGCGTCGATCGGGTGATCACCCTGCTGGAAGGGGGAGAGGTCACGCTGGATGCCGGTCAGGCATTTTTCCATACGCTGAAGCATCACCAGCCCTACAGTTTTGCCGGCGATCTGCCGGTGAAAGCGCTGCTGACGGATGGGCAGATGTCGATGGATTTTAATATTATGACCCGGCGGGATTGCTGCCAGGCGAAGGTTCGCGTCGCGGACCGGACCTTCACCACCTATGGCTCCCGCGGTGGTGTGATATTTGTGTTAAGCGGCGCATGGCAGCTTGGCGAAAAATTGCTGACGGCGGATCAGGGAGCCAGCTGGGAGGAGGGCACGCATACCCTCCGGCTGCTGGAATCTACAGGAACGCTGTTGTTCAGTGAAATTACGTGGCTGCCAGGTCATTAAGCGAGATGATCTCGTACTTGCCGGTTAACACGGGTTTACAGAGTATTTTGTAGCCGTCGTGGTCGAATCCGGCGGGGGTACGCAGCAGGGTTGCGGCGTCTTGCAACGTATCAACGGCGCCCAGCCAAAGCCAGTTGTGGACGATGTGATACTGCGTCATCAATTCACCCACTTCCTTCAGGGCAACGGCGCCCTCCCATGGCCAGCATTTGACGCTGATGGCCCCCAGCCCGGCGAGCAGTCGGGCATTATGTTCCTCGACGCTCTCTTTCCCACAACAGGCACCCGCGCAGCGTTTCAGCGCCGAGCGGAAACAGGCGCGACCGCGCGTGGTGCCCTCTAACCCTAAAAGGCTGTAGCAAAGCTGTAAATCGTCGGCGATCGCCTGCAAAGCCTGAAGTGCCGCGCGTTTATTGGCGAACAGGCCATAGAGGTTCGGCTCATGGGAAAAATCAACGTCACGGGCGTACACAACCTGTGGTTTGCCGTTGATGATCTGCAGGGAACAGAGCTGGCGATTGCGTCGAAGCCGCTTATTGAACAGCGGCTGCTGCTCTTTTATCAATCGGGCTTCCAGCAGCAGCGCGCCCATTTCACCCGCAGTCGGAAACCAGGTGATGCGTCTCGACTGGCGGAGCATCGCGGCTTCGTCCGGCGTGCGCAGATGGGATAATACCCGGCTGCGAATATTCACGCTTTTACCGATATAGAGCGGTAGGGTGTCGCTTTCGCCGTGAAAGATGTACACACCCGGCTGTTTAGGCAACGCTTCAAGCCAGGGGCGAAGATGTTCGGGATATTCATAGATAGCCGCCGCTTCAAACTCAAGACGCGGGGCGGATTGACGCCTGCTCACATACTGCTCCATATACTGTTCAGGTATACAGTGTAGCAGGTGTGTGGTGGTTAAAAAAGAGCCGGGTGTCGGCTACGCCTTACCCGACCATGACGTGCGGCCTGATGCCCTCACCCCAACCCTCTCCCACGGGAGAGGGCGCAAACACAAAAAACGGTAACCAGGGTTACCGTTTTGCTTTATTTTTTCCAGAAGTCGTCGAACACCGTAATCGGCGTGTGACGCTTGTGCTCGGTTTTCAGATACCAGCCTTCGATAATCTTCGCGGTACTTTCATCCAGCTGTTTGCCTTCCAGATAATCGTCAATATTGTCATAGGTCACGCCCAGTGCAGCTTCATCCGGCAGGGAAGGGCGATCGTCTTCCAGATCGGCGGTTGGCGCCTTCTTGTATAAATGCTCCGGGCAGCCAAGTGCGGCGAGAAGCTGTTTACCCTGACGCTTGTTGAGGCGGAAGATCGGGTTAATGTCGGTGCCGCCGTCGCCGTATTTGGTAAAGAAACCGGTGACCGCTTCTGCTGCGTGATCGGTGCCAACAACAACACCTTTGGTCATGCCCGCAATGCTGTACTGCGCTTTCATACGCTCACGCGCTTTTTCGTTGCCGCGTACGAAATCGCTTAGTTCAATACCGGCTTCGCGCAGCGCCTGTTCGCTCGCCAGCACGGAACCTTTAATGTTCACGGTCAGAACACGGTCGGGCTGAATGAAGGTAATCGCGTCCTGGCAATCTTGTTCGTCGGCCTGCACACCATAAGGAAGGCGCACGGCGATAAACTGCAGCGCATTATCACCCGTTTCTTCACGCAACTCTGAAATGGCCATCTGGCACAGTTTGCCGGTCAGCGTAGAGTCCTGGCCGCCGCTGATGCCCAGCACCAGAGACTTCAGGAAAGCGTTAGTTTTTAAGTAGGACTTCAAAAAATCAACGCTTCGGCGGATCTCTTCATTTGCATCTACTGCAGGTTTCGCGCCCAGCGCCTGGATAATCTGTTGTTGCAGAGCCATTACGCCCTCCCTATGCAGAACGAGACAGAAAAATGTTATCTGTTAAAACTAACCCTTTGGGCGTAAAACGACAAGGATCACAGTTTCGAGTGCGCTAAATTGCGCCGCTTTAGCAGCTTATCGTTGTTTTATTAGAATTTTCCGAAATTCGTGTGGCGTAACTCGCAAAGTTGAACAATAGTATTTTTTATCCCATGCTTAGATAACACGCTGATAAACAAGAGGACGGAATATGAACAAGAACGTAGCAGGAATTTTAAGCGCAGCGGCGGTACTGACTATGCTGGCAGGGTGTACGGCTTACGATCGCACCAAAGATCAGTTTACCCAGCCAGTTGTAAAAGACGTCAAAAAAGGGATGACGCGTTCGCAGGTTGCTGCAATTGCAGGTAAACCTTCTTCTGAAGTCACCATGATTCATGCGAAGGGAACCTGTCAGACCTACATACTGGGTCAACGTGATGGTAAGGCAGAGACCTACTTTGTCGCGCTGGATGATACCGGTCATGTGATTAACTCCGGCTATCAGACCTGTGCAGAATACGACACCGATCCCCAGGCCCCTAAGGCGCAGTAACCGCGCTTGCCTGAGGATGTTAACTAACCGGCCTGGTGGCCGGTTTTTTTATGCATACGTAAATCTTATTTCTTTGCGCGAATTATTTGCCCGAAATGTGAAGAGAGTCAACAAGCCAGGTCAATGAGAGACAATTTAGGCCTGTGCAGAATTATCCCCCCTCTGTACCATTACGTATACTCACTCCAACGATAAACAACAGTCAGCACACTACCTGTCAGCCAGGAGAGCGAGTCGAGTGATAGCGAGACGGCAGGCAGTCATACAAGAGGGAAATTATTATGGAAAAGAAACATATCTATCTGTTCTGCTCTGCAGGCATGTCAACGTCACTGCTGGTGTCAAAGATGCGTGCGCAGGCGGAAAAGTATGAAGTGCCTGTGGTGATCGAAGCGTTTCCGGAAACGCTGGCGGGCGAAAAAGGACAGACCGCAGATGTCGTTTTACTGGGACCGCAGATTGCTTACATGCTGCCAGAAATTCAACGTTTGTTACCGAATAAACCGGTCGAAGTTATCGACTCGGGGCTGTACGGCAAGATTGATGGTTTAGGTGTACTGAAAGCTGCTGTGGCAGCCATTAAAAAAGCTGCTAATTAATTATTTATTTTTCCCGTCAAAGAGTTATTTCACACACAATACGCCGTAACATGCGTTACGGCATTTAAGGGTATTTTCCTATGAGTAAAGTCATCGCTTCACTTGAAAAGGTACTCCTTCCTTTTGCTGTTAAAATAGGAAAGCAGCCTCACGTTAATGCCATCAAAAACGGCTTTATTAAATTAATGCCGTTGACGCTGGCCGGGGCAATGTTCGTTTTAATTAACAACGTTTTTCTGAGCTTTGGTGAAGGTTCCTTCTTTTATTCATTAGGAATTCGGTTAGACGCTTCCACTATTGAAACCCTTAATGGTCTTAAAGCCATCGGCGGCAACGTATACAACGGTACGTTGGGTATTATGTCGTTGATGGCGCCTTTCTTTATCGGGATGGCGCTGGCTGAAGAGCGTAAAGTGGATCCTCTGGCCGCAGGTTTACTCTCTGTCGCAGCATTTATGACGGTTACCCCATACAGCGTCGGCGAGGCTTATGCTGTCGGTGCTAACTGGCTGGGTGGCGCAAATATTATTTCGGGTATTGTTATCGGTCTGGTTGTTGCGGAAATGTTCACGTTCATTATTCGCCGCAACTGGGTTATCCGTCTGCCTGATAGCGTACCGGCATCGGTATCTCGTTCATTTTCCGCGTTGATTCCAGGCTTCATTATTCTCTCCATTATGGGGATTATCGCCTGGGCGCTCTCTCACTGGGGCACAAACTTCCACCAGATCATTATGGACTCTATCTCTACGCCGCTGGCGTCAATGGGTGGAGTGGTGGGTTGGGCGTATGTCATCTTTACCTCACTGCTGTGGTTCTTCGGCGTGCATGGTTCACTGGCACTAGCGGCGCTGGACAGCGGTATCATGACCCCTTGGGCACTGGAAAACGTTGCGCTTTATCAGCAGTACGGCTCCGTTGATGCGGCGCTGGCAGCCGGTAAAACCTTCCATGTGTGGGCGAAGCCGATGCTTGACTCCTATATCTTCCTGGGGGGTACCGGGGCGACGTTGGGTCTGATCATCGCGGTCTTTATTGTCTCTCGTCGTGCCGATCATCGTCAGGTTGCGAAGCTGGCGCTGCCGTCAGGCATCTTCCAGATTAACGAACCGATTCTGTTTGGTCTGCCAATCATCATGAACCCGGTGATGTTCATTCCATTCATCCTGGTGCAACCGCTGCTGGCGGCAATCACCCTGACCGCGTACTACCTGGGCATTATCCCGCCGGTGACCAACATTGCACCGTGGACCATGCCAGCCGGTCTGGGCGCGTTCTTTAACACCAACGGTAGCGTCGCGGCCTTCCTGCTGGCGATATTTAACCTCGGGATTGCAACCCTGCTTTACATGCCATTCGTGGCAATAGCGAACAAAGCGGCAACCGTTATCGATGAAGAAGAGAGCGAAGAGGATATCGCCCTCGCACTGAAATTCTAAAATTGCACGGCGCGGGGCAACCCGCGCCAGCTAAAAGGAGCTTAACGATGTTAGATTTGGATAGTATTGTCGCAGACGAAACCGTAGAGAACGATCTGGAAGAAGTGGTGATGGGGCTTATCATCAACTCTGGACAGGCACGCAGCCTGGCGTATGCCGCGCTGAAGCAGGCCAAGCAGGGTGATTTCGCCGCAGCAAAAAACATGATGGACCAGTCCCGTCTTGCACTGAATGAAGCCCATCTGGTGCAGACGAAGCTCATCGAAGGCGACCAGGGCGAAGGGAAAATGAAGGTGAGCCTGGTGCTGGTACATGCCCAGGATCATCTGATGACCTCCATGCTGGCGCGCGAGCTGGTGGCAGAGTTAATCGAGCTTCACGAGAAGATGCAGTAAGTCAGGTCAGGCAGCAGGAGGTCAGCACGATGGAAATTAAAACCGCACTTGAGCAGCAGCTGTTTAATGGCAAGAATTTTCACGTGGTTATTTACAACAAGACGGAGAGCGCCAGTGGTCTGCACCAGCATGACTACTACGAGTTCACGATTGTTCTGACCGGCCGCTACTACCAGGAGATCAACGGCAAGCGCGTGTTACTGGAGCGCGGAGATTTTGTCTTCCTGCCGATGGGGTCCTATCATCAGAGCTTTTACGAGTTTGGTGCCACACGCATTCTAAATGTGGGCGTCAGCCGACGCTTCTTTGAGAAACATTATCTGCCGCTGGTTCCGTTCTGCTTCGTGGCGTCACAGGTCTATCGCGTCAAAAACGAGTTCATGACCTGGATCGAAACGGTTATTGCCTCACTCAACTTCCGCGACAATGAGTTCGACGAGTTTATTGAAACCGTGACGTTTTATGTGATGAACCGCCTTCGCCATCATCGTGAAGAACAGCAGGTCATTGATGACATCCCACAATGGCTTCGCAGCACCGTTGAGCTCATGCACGACAAAGGGCAGTTCAGCGACAACGCGCTGGAAAATATGGTTTCGTTGTCGGGCAAGTCGCAGGAGTATTTAACCCGCGCGACGCAGCGTTATTATCGTAAAACGCCTGTGCAAATCATTAATGAAATCCGCATTAACTTTGCCAAGAAACAGCTGGAAATTACCAATTACTCTGTCACCGATATTGCTTATGAGTCAGGTTACAGTAGCCCCAGCCTGTTTATTAAAACGTTTAAGAAGTTTACTTCGTTCACACCAAACAGTTACCGCAAAAATCTGACGGTAATTAATTAATACCCGGCAATTTTATTCGCCACGAACATTGACGTAATTGCTTGCCCAAATAGCGGGAAGAGAACGCTATACCTTGCAGGCGGTTAACCTGATACGCTAAGGGAGATATTATGCAACAGAAATTAAAAGTCGTAACCATTGGTGGCGGCAGCAGCTATACCCCGGAATTACTGGAAGGTTTCCTGAAACGTTATCATGAATTACCGGTCAGCGAATTATGGCTGGTGGATGTAGAAGAAGGCCAGGAAAAGCTGAATATTATTTTCGACCTGTGTAAACGTATGGTTGAGAAAGCCGGTGTGCCCTTGACCGTACATAAAACGCTGGATCGCCGTCTGGCGCTGAAAGATGCTGATTTCGTCACCACCCAGCTGCGCGTCGGGCAGCTGAAAGCTCGCGAGCTGGATGAGCGTATTCCGCTGAGCCACGGCTATCTGGGACAGGAAACCAACGGTGCGGGCGGTCTGTTTAAAGGTCTGCGTACCATTCCGGTGATTTTCGACATCATCAAAGACGTGGAAGAGATTTGCCCGAATGCGTGGGTGATTAACTTTACCAACCCGGCGGGAATGGTGACTGAGGCAGTCTATCGCCACACCGGTTTCAAACGCTTTATCGGCGTCTGTAATATCCCGATTGGCATGAAGATGTTTATCCGCGACGTGCTGGCGCTGACCGACAACGACGAGCTCTCCATCGATCTGTTCGGCCTGAATCACATGGTGTTTATCAAAGACGTGATCGTTAACGGCACGTCGCGCTTTGCCGAACTGCTAGACGGTGTTGCTTCGGGTCGACTGACCGCCGCATCGGTGAAGAACATTTTCGATCTGCCATTCAGTGAAGGGCTGATCCGCTCCCTGAACCTGCTGCCATGTTCGTATCTGCTCTACTATTTCAAGCAGAAAGAGATGCTGGCTATCGAAATGGGCGAGTACTATAAAGGCGGCGCGCGTGCCCAGGTGGTACAAAAAGTTGAGAAGCAGCTGTTTGATTTGTATAAAGATCCAAATCTTAATGTTAAACCGAAAGAGCTGGAGCAGCGCGGCGGGGCATACTATTCAGATGCGGCCTGCGAAGTGATTAACGCCATTTACAACGACAAGCAGGCTGAGCACTACGTCAACGTGCCGCATCATGGCCACATTGATAATATCCCGGCTGACTGGGCCGTTGAGATGACCTGCATTCTGGGTCGCGATGGCGCGAAACCGCACCCGCGCATTACCCACTTTGACGACAAAGTGATGGGTCTGATCCACACCATTAAAGGCTTTGAGGTGGCAGCAAGCAATGCGGCGTTGAGCGGTGAACTGAATGATGTGCTTCTGGCCCTGAACCTCAGTCCGCTGGTGCACTCCGACCGTGATGCGGAGCAGCTGGCGAGTGAGATGATCCTGGCGCATGAAAAATGGCTGCCAAACTTTGCTGCAACGGTTGAGAAACTGAAGTTCACCCACCGTTAAGAGGATGTACGATGGAAAACCTGCTGATCGTAAACGCCGATGATTTTGGCCTGTCGAAAGGGCAGAACTACGGCATCATTGAAGCATGTCGTCGGGGTGTGGTGAGTTCAACCACGGCATTGATTAACGGCGAGGCGGTTGAACATGCGGCTCAGCTAAGTCGGGACGTTCCCGAGCTGGGTGTGGGCATGCATTTTGTTCTGACGCTGGGTATGCCGCTTTCACCGATGCCGGGCCTGACGCGTGACGGACAGTTAGGGAAATGGATTTGGGAAATGGCAGAGCAGGACGCTCTGCCGCTCGAAGAGATTACCCGTGAACTGGATTGCCAGTTTAACCGCTTTGTTGATGTGTTTGGCAAGGAGCCGACGCACATCGACAGCCATCACCACGTGCACATGATCCCGGCGATTTTCCCGATTGTCGCGGAGTTTGCACAGCGTAAAGGCGTCGCGATCCGCGTGGATCGTGAGGTACCCGGCGTGCCGGACTGCGCTGTGAAATCAACAGATGGATTCAGCAGTGCATTTTACGGCGACGAGATCGACGAAGCGCTGTTCCTGAAGGTGCTGGATGAGTCCGCCGCTCGCGGTGAAAAGTCCGTAGAGGTGATGGCGCACCCGGCATTTGTCGATAATACCGTGCGGAAAAGTGCCTACTGCTGGCCGCGTCTGGTGGAACTGGATGTGCTGACGTCGGCGTCGCTGAAGTATGCGATTGCCGAGCGCGGGTATCGGTTGGGGACGTTTGGGGATCTTTGAGATAAAGCCCGGTGGCGGCTTCGCCTTACCGGGCCTACAAAACCAATCGAAATGTAGGCCGGGTAAGCGCAAGCGCCACCCGGCTTTTTTTACGCCGGAATCTGATCGATCTTACTGCTGCGCGACCAGACGCGGTGCGCAGCGAGTAAATCAAACAGCTTCGTCATAAAGGCATCGTCAACGTTATCGCCCTCGACAATGCCGTCCTCACCCTGATCGGCCACCTTCAACTGCGCCTTAAACTGTCGCGCGTCGCCTGCCAGGGCGATCGGTTTCAGGTGCTTATAGGCTTCCAGCAGATAATACACGGCGTCACCGTTGGTCAGCAGGCTGTCAATGTCCCCGCACGGCACAATCACCGCATCGACGGTCAGCGAAGGCGCCCCGGCAAAGGTCGCCGCCACCGGCAGCACGGAGCCATCATCGGCGGTCACTTCGCCCATACGGGAATAAAGCAGTTTCGCATGCACGCCCTGGGTTTTCAGCGCCTGCATAATCCCCAGCACGTCGCTGGCGCGGGTTTTATCGTTCAGCAGAATGGCGACCACGCGGCCCTTAATCGATCCGCCCGGTACGGCGTACAGGCTCAGAGACGGATCCTTTTTCAGCCCGTTAACGTCTTTCGGTGGCGCTGCATTACGTTGCTCATCGGTCAGGGTAATACCAAGGTTATCGGCGACGCTCTGCGCCAGCTGGATATCGATTCGCGCCAGCTGATCGACCACGCGCTCGCGGATGTAGGTACGCACCACCTTGCTCAGCTCAAAGCTGAAGCCGCCGATGATATGCTGCTGCTCAATCGGGGTCTGGCTGTTCCAGAACAGGCGAGGATGGGCGTAATACTCACCGAAGGATGGGCTGCGTTCGCGAATTTTGGTCCCCTCGACGCGTTCCTGATACGACTCAAACCCGCCACGTTTCGGGCCCGGTGGTGTTTCACGCGGCCAGTTATCGTTGATCGAGTTCGGTTCGTAGTTCGCCGGGTTGGTGTCGATATCCTGGCGATGCATCCCGTCGCGCTGGAAATTGTGATACGGGCAGGTAGGGCGGTTAATGGGGATTTCGTGGAAGTTCGGCCCGCCGAGACGGCTAATCTGCGTGTCGGTGTAAGAGAACAGACGACCCTGTAATAGCGGGTCGTTGGTGAAATCCAGACCGGGGACAATATGGCCCGGGTGGAAGGCGGCCTGTTCATTCTCGGCAAAGAAATTATCCGGATTACGGTTGAGCACCATTTTCCCCACCAGCTGAACCGGCACCAGTTCCTCAGGAATGAGTTTAGTCGGATCAAGCAGGTCGAAATCAAATTTGAACTCGTCCTCTTCCGGAATCAGCTGTAACCCCAGTTCGTATTCCGGGAAGTCTCCGGCTTCGATGGATTCCCACAGCTCGCGGCGATGGAAGTCCGGATCGCGCCCGGTCAGCTTCTGCGCTTCATCCCACACCAGCGACGCTTTACCCGCAACAGGTTTCCAGTGGAAGCGCACGAAAGTGGCTTTGCCTTCCGCGTTAATCAGGCGGAAGGTGTGGATGCCAAACCCTTCCATGGTGCGATAGCTGCGCGGAATGCCGCGGTCTGACATTGCCCACATCACGTTGTGCAATGTTTCTGGCTGTAGCGAGACGTAGTCCCAGAAGGTGTCGTGCGCACTTTGTCCCTGCGGTATGGCCCAGTGGGGCTCCGGTTTTACCGCATGGACAAAGTCAGGAAATTTATGCGCATCCTGAATGAAAAACACCGGGGTATTGTTGCCAACCAGATCGAAAATACCTTCTTCGGTGTAAAATTTGGTGGCAAAACCGCGGATATCGCGCACCGTGTCGGCCGAGCCAGCGCCACCCTGCACGGTAGAAAAGCGTACAAACACCGGGGTAATTTTATCCGGGTCGGAGAGGAAATCCGCTTTGGTAATGTCTTTCAGGCTTTTATAGGGCTGGAAGTATCCGTGCGCCGCCGAGCCGCGCGCGTGAACGATGCGTTCCGGTATGCGCTCGTGGTCAAAATGGGTAATCTTTTCGCGCAGGATGAAATCTTCCAGCAGGGTCGGCCCACGCGTGCCTGCGCGAAGGGAGTTCTGATCGTCAGCAATACGCACGCCCTGATTGGTCGTGAGCGCAAAACCTTCGCTACCTTTACGGTGTGGCTCAAGCGATTCCAGCTTCTCGTTCCCCGTATCCGGCGATTTCATGCTTCCCGGTGCGGTAGGCTGCTCGCCAGGCGCGGAAGGGCCCGGTGAGGGGCGGTGAGAGCCGTCAGCAGGAGCGAGAGAGTCCATACCCGGTTGCGATTCTTCAGTGCCATGAATCGGTGATTGATGTGTTTTATCTTTGTTCGACATTGCACGTTTCTCCTTTATCCATTGCTAAAAACCCTATTAAGGATAGAACAATGTCGTGAGATGGCTCGCCAACTAAGAGTTTTCACATGCCGTCATTAACGAAAGGAGCCATCTCACCCACTCGGAGCGCGACGGAAGGTAGTCGGATCGGCTATCATAGAATTTTCCTGCTTCAAGAATTTGCTTTAGTGAACCCGTCGCTTATGAAACCTCTTCGTCAACAAAACCGCCAGGTTATTAGCTATGTACCCCGCGTTGAGCCCGCGCCGCCTGACCATGCCCTGAAAGTGGATGGTTTTCGCGACGTCTGGCAGTTACGGGGTAAATACGTGGCCTTTGTGCTGATCGGCGAACATTTTCGCCGCTCACCCACCTTTACGGTGCCGGAGTCAGCGCAACGGTGGGCGATGCAGATCCGCCAGGATGAAGAGGTTGAAGAATAACAGCCATAAAAAAACCGCCATCAGGCGGTTTTTTTATTTCAACAGTGATTAACGGTGCGCCAGTTCAGCGTCGTCTTCACTTTCCAGAATCGCTTTGTCGGTCTGCTTCAGCCACTGGCTGGTTAGCGTACCGGCGGTCATGGAGCCACTCACGTTCAGCGCGGTACGTCCCATGTCAATCAGCGGCTCAACGGAGATCAGCAGCGCAACCAGCGTCACAGGCAGACCCAGCGCAGGCAGCACAATCAGTGCGGCGAAGGTTGCACCACCACCGACACCCGCAACCCCTGCGGAACTCACGGTAACAATGCCCACCAGGGTGGCAATCCACACCGGATCCAGCGGGTTGATACCCACAGTCGGCGCGACCATTACGGCCAGCATTGCCGGGTACAGACCCGCACAGCCGTTCTGTCCAATGGTGGCACCAAAGGAAGCAGAGAAGCTGGCGATGGACTCAGGAACGCCCAGGCGACGCGTTTGTGCTTCCACGTTCAGCGGAATAGACGCTGCACTGGAACGGCTGGTAAACGCGAAGGTCAGCACTGGCCACACTTTACGGAAGTATTTCAGCGGGCTGACGCCGTTAACGCCCAGCAGGATGCCGTGCACCACAAACATGATGCCCAGACCCAGGTAAGAGGCGACGACAAAACTGCCCAGCTTGATGATGTCCTGCAGGTTTGATCCCGCAACCACTTTGGTCATCAGTGCCAGCACGCCGTAAGGCGTCAGCTGCATGACCAGACGGACCAGCTTCATTACCCAGCTCTGCAGGGTATCGATAGCGGTCAGCACGCGTTCACCTTTTGGCGCATCGTCTTTCAGCAGCTTCAACGCAGCCACACCCAGGAACGCGGCGAAGATCACCACGCTGATGATGGAGGTTGGGCTTGCACCGGTCAGGTCAGCAAACGGGTTTTTAGGAATAAAGGAGAGCACCATCTGCGGAACCGTCAGGTCGGCCACTTTGCCAACATAGTTGGTTTGAATCGCCGTCAGACGCGCGGTTTCAGCCGTACCCTGGACCAGGCCTTCAGCGGTCAGGCCAAACAGGTTGGTCACCAGCACGCCCACCAGCGCGGCAATCAGCGTGGTGAACAGCAGCGTACCGATAGTCAGGAAGCTGATTTTCCCCAGCTGAGTCGCATTATGCAGACGCGCAACGGCGCTCAGAATAGACGCGAATACCAGCGGCATCACAATCATCTGCAGCAGCTGCACGTAGCCGTTACCGACAATGTTGAACCATTGAATGGAATCTTTCAGTACCGGGTTATCGGAGCCGTAAACAGCGTGTAATGCCAGACCAAAGGCCACACCCATGACCAGACCGACCAGCACTTTTTTCGCCAGGCTCCACTGTTTGTGGCGCGCCTGCGCGAGAAGCAATAGCAATACAACGAACACAATAATGTTCGCGATGAGTGGAAAATTCATCCCCGTTCTCCTGATTTATTATACGGTCGGTTTTTACCGATCCTGATGGCGCAAGGTTAGCAGAAGTGTGATGCAGCGCTTATATCCAAATGGAATGGTTTATGACAAACGGGATTATTTTGTTTGTTTACTGTTCAATCTGGTGATGAATGAAACGATTGAACTGAAATTGCAGCGAATTGATCATCTGCGATGACCAGCGAACTGCACCATTTTCGGGCAACGTCTGCGGCATCCAGACGGCGTAGGCGAAGAGTGCCATGCACAAAACGCGCTCCAGCTGATTGCCTTTTTGCGGGGCGAGAATGGGAAAACGGAAACGCCACCGGCAGGGCCACAGGAGGGGGACACCGGCAGGCGTCAGCATATCGGCAAGAATATGGCTTAAATAACCCAGCACCATCCCCTGTATGGCATCTGCCGGCACTATCCAGCTTTCAGGCACTTTTAAATAGAACAGGGTAAGCAGGGCAAATACGGCCAGCAGGCTGTGGGTAAACCCACGATGGCCAAAGGCTCTGGCAATGGGTTTGGCGATCCACTTCAACCGTTGTCCAAGAAACGACTTGGGGTGATCGATGTCCGGCAGGAGGCAGGTTAATACGGCGGAAGGGACGATATGCCACCAGTCACCCTGTGCCAGCACAGGGGTCAGTTCAGCGTTTTTGGCAAACACTGCGCATGCAATTGAAAAAAGCAGGTGGCCTTCCGCCGTCATGATAAAACCCAACAAACTGTCAATTCATACAGTATAGGGTTTTTATACAGTGTGCGGAAGAGGTGACGGTGTAACTCTTTGTCACAAAGCGGCGTCAGCGCGCAAGCCAGCCACCGTCTACGGCCAGGGTGTGACCGTTGACATAATCCGATGCAGCAGAGGCAAGGAAAACAACCGGACCTTGCAAATCCTCCGGCAATCCCCAGCGCCCGGCCGGGATACGCTCCAGGATCGCCTGGCTACGCTGTTCATCATCGCGCAACTGCTGCGTGTTATTGGTCGCCATATAACCCGGCGCAATGGCGTTCACGTTGATGCCATGCGTAGCCCATTCGTTGGCGAGCAGGCGCGTGATACCCAGAACACCGCTTTTAGACGCGGTGTAAGAAGGCACGCGGATCCCCCCCTGGAATGAAAGCATCGAGGCAATATTGATGATTTTCCCACCCTGACCCTGCTGGATAAACTGTTTGGCCACCGCCTGAGAGAGGAAAAAAACCGATTTGAGATTCAGGTTAACAACGTCGTCCCAGTCTTTTTCACTGAATGCCAGGGCATCTTCCCGACGTATGGTCCCGGCGTTATTCACCAGAATATCGACGCGTCCCATTTCGGCGACAGCGCTATCCACTACGCGCTGAATGCTCTCTTGTTGACCGAGATCGGCCCGAATCGCCATAAATCGACGCCCGAGAGCGGTGATGCGCGCGGCCGTTTCGTCGGGAACTTTACGGTTCACGCCAACAATATCGCATCCGGCTTGTGCAAGCGCCACGGCCATGCCCTGTCCCAGCCCGGTATCGCATCCCGTGACGATGGCCACTTTTCCTGCAAGAGTGAAGGACTCCAGTATCATACGCGCCTCAGAAGTAAGGTTATTGTCATTCTGAAGGTAAGAATAGGAGGTGAAAGCGGGAAATGCAATTAAATGAAACGATGTTTTATTTTTATTTCAGGCAGCGAAGGGCTGCCTGAAAGAGAAGGTCACTCGCCGCGCAGATGGGCAACCGTAAGGTCTTCCAGCGAGGCCAGTTTCACATCCGCCAGGGCAAAGCGGGGATCGTGGCGGCCTTCTTCGGCAGGCACAACGATGGAGCGCATGCGTGCGGCTTTGGAGGCCACCATGCCGTTAACGGAATCTTCCAGCGCCACGCAGGTGAGCGGATCCAGACCCAGTTTTGCTGCGCAGTCCATATAGACCTGAGGGTGCGGCTTGCTGTAGGGCAGTTTCTCGGCTGAGGCCAGCGCGTCGAAGCTGTCGCGCAGTTCGAACAGGGACAGCACTTTTTCCAGCATATGCAGCGGCGAGGCGGAGGCCAGCCCGACCTTCAATCCTTGCGCCTTGCACAGGGCGATCGCATCACGTACGCCCGGAAGCAGGGGCTTCTGCTCTTCAACCAGCGTAATGGCGCGGTTAATAATACGCGCGGTGACTTCGTCACGACCGGGGCCAACCCATGGCTGGTGGGCATACCAGAGGTCTACAACCATATCAATGCGAAGTCCCAGCGTATCGGGAAGTTCGTTCCGGCGGCTGATATCGACGCCGAGGCTCGCCATCACATCCAGTTCAGCCCGATCCCACAGCGGTTCGGAGTCAATCAGCAATCCGTCCATGTCAAAAATGGCGGCAAGTATTTGGCGCGGTGTCGACATCACAACGTCTCCTTATCTCAGGTGTTCGACAGACGATACGTGCTAAGCACAATCTGCAATTTAGCATAATGCTTTTAAAGAACGGGCGAAAATGATGGGCAGCAGGTAGACTTAGGCAAAAATACCGCGTCTTTTTGAAGGGGAACGAATGACGTATCAACAAGCTGGACGCATCGCTGTCTTAAAACGTATTGCCGGTTGGGCCATTTTTATTCCGGCTGTGATTTCCACACTGATTTCCGTACTCAAATTTATGTACGATCACAGCGAAAAGCAGCCGGGTATCAATGCGGTAATGCTGGATTTCGCGCATGTGATGATTGAAATGATGCGTTTTAACACCCCGTTCTTAAACTTTTTCTGGTTTAACTCACCGACACCGAATTTTCATCAACAGGCGAATGTTGGCTTTTGGGTGATTTACGCGCTGATTTTTATCGCGATGGCATTGCAGGCATCAGGCGCGCGCATGAGTCGCCAGACGCGTTTTTTACGCGAAGGTGTGGAAGACCAGCTCATTCTTGAGCAGGCGAAAGGGCCGGACGGAATGAGCCGCGAGCAAATCGAATCCCGCATTGTTGTTCCGCGTCACACGATTTTCCTGCAGATTTTCCCGCTCTATGTATTACCGGTAGTCATCATCGTGGCCGGTTATTTCTTTTTCTCTCTGCTCGGTTTTATCTAGAGCCACAGCGGGTGGTGCATGACCGCCCGCTACGCCGCCAGTACCCGCTCCAGTGCGCGCTGCGCATTCACCAGATGTTGACCGCCAAACAGAATTGCCCGATTCAACAGGGTATAAAGTTGATACACCGGCTGGCGGTCGAGGAAGTCAGGCGGCAACGGCGAGACCGACTGGTATCCGTCATAAATCTGCGGCAGCTGTTCAGGATGCAGTGGCAGCATGGCGAGGTCGCACTCTCTGTCACCCCAGTAACAGGCAGGGTCGAAGATATAAGGGCCGTTCGGACCCAGCGCACAGTTATCTGACCACAAATCTCCGTGCAACAGTGAAGCCTGAGGCTGATGCGCGGCAAGACGCTGCTGCACGTGTTCGACAATGGCATCAATGTTGCCAAATTCCAGCCCTTTCTCTGCCGCCAGTTCCAGCTGCCAGCCAATACGTTGCTCTGCAAAGAAGATCGACCAGCGGCGTTGCCAGGCGTTCGGCTGTGGTGTGGTGGAGAGATCGTTGTCGAAATCGAGTCCAAACTGCGGTTGATCGCTCCACTGGTGCAATCGTGCTAGCTGCTGTCCAAGAATAAACGCGTTATGGGCATCCAGTGGGCGAGCGGGGAGATATTCCATGACCAAAAAGCTGTAGTCGCGGTCACTGCCCACGGCCCAGACGTGCGGGACGGTGACCGTTTTGCTGCGCGACAGCAGATCTAACTGATCGGCCTCGGCAGTGAAGATGGGGAGAAGTTCACGTTCATCGCATTTAACGAAAAGGTCGCGCCCCGCGTAGCGTAAATGCCACGCGGCGTGGATCTCACCGCCAGGCAGTTCATTACGCAGTTCAATTTCACCTTCACCTAATTGCTCGCTTAAAAGATGACTGATAGCCTGCCACATGATATCTCTCCCATGTTGTCTGCCAGATCATAAAGTTAGCGCAAAACGGCTGTTAAAAAATACGAACTAACGCACACCTGAGCGGTTTAAATTCATACAACGCATTTATTGTTCTTTTTTTCGCCAGCTTTCCCAGGTATCTACCTCAATATCCGCGTCCTTGTCGGTCACACTCTCGGCCAGACTGCTTGCCAGGGCGTGAACTTCCTCGTCGCTGAGGGCGCTTATCAGGCCAAATGTCAGCGTGCCTAAATCATGAATATTGCCCTCGTCGTCCGTGAGGGTGAGCAGAAAATTTGCCCGTGTAAAAGCGTTGTTGAGTTCATTGAGCTCGGTCAGTGACGCTTCATGAATGTTGACGGTAATGACGTAGCGGGTGATGTCGCCACTGCTCATAGTTCACCTCGTTGTTATCATGAAAGTTTTCTTAGCATAGTCGATAGTACGTTTTTGGCGACTATGGCTCGTCTTTCCCTCTCTCCGGAAGAGAGAGGGGGCGGTTAATTTTGGGACAGATAATCAACAATTTTTTCGGTGTCAGGCAGCGAACAAAGCCGCGTTCCCTGATTGATGGTTGCAGCGCTACCTGCTGCAACGCCGTAGCGCGTCATCTCCAGCAGCGACGCACCCTGCGCCAGCTTCAGCGTCATCGCCCCCACCATACTGTCGCCTGCGCCAACGGTGCTCTGGCTTTTCATGGGGGGTGGCACAACCTGCACATAGCCCGTTCCATCCACGGCCAGCGCACCCTGAGGGCCAAGGGAAACCACCACGCGCAATGCCTTGCCGCTGCGTATTAGCTCTTGCGCAGCGTTACGGACGTCATCCGGCTGGGTGAGTTCACGATTCACGAGCGCGCTTAGCTCTTTCTGATTGGGTTTGACCAGCTCAAGGTTGCCCGGCTCCAGGGCGGCTTTTAACGCCTCGCCGGAACTGTCGACAATGCACCGGATGCCCCGTTGCTGGGCCGCACGAATTAATGCTGTGAGTTTCTCTGTGCTCACGCCCGGCGGCAGGCTGCCGCTGATCACCAGCAAAGCACCCCTTTCAATTGTCAGAACCTTCTCCTCAAGCTGACGAAACTCATCATCACTCAATTTTGCCCCCGGCATAACAAAACGGTACTGCTCGCCGCTGGACTCAACGTGAACGTGCAGGTTCTGACGCGTCCAGTCGCTGGCCTCGACGGTCTGCACGGCAACCTGTTCATCGGCCAGCAGAGACACCAGATGTTCACCAGTGGCACCACCGGCAGGAAAAATCGCCGTCGCTTTGCCTCCGAGGTGGGTAATTGCGCGTGCGACGTTGATACCGCCACCACCGGGTTCAAACACCGGGGCGCTACAGCGTAGTTTACCTTCCGGGTAAATCTGTGCGGTTAAGGTAGCGGAATCGAGAGAAGGGGAGAGTGTCAGCGTGTAGACAGGAACCATCATAACCTCCTTTTTGCATGGGTTCCTTTAAGCCTGGCACCAATCGGCAAGAAGGCAACGTAAATAACAGTATGATTTTAAATATGAATGCTGACAAAAGGACGGGATTGTTTTTATAAAATAAAAGTCGTTTTGGGATCGTTCTTATTCAAAAAATGAAATAAGAAAACATTGCTATGTTATTTGCGGCTTTTTATAATTTGTTACCTTTCTCTGGACGCCTTGTCATTGATCCTCAAGAAAGTTTCCGAGACCGTGATGGTCTCTTTTTTTGTTGTATGGACTCCTTAATAAAATGAAGCTTTTGAAGACAGTACCCGCTGCAATGATGCTGGTGGGTGGCGTGTTTGCGTCAATGAATGCAATCGCCGATGATACCGTTTTTACTGTCATGGACGATCCCTCCACAGCGCAAAAACCTTTTGAAGGTAACCTGAACGCAGGGTATCTGGCGCAATCCGGCAACACGAAAAGCTCTTCCCTGACCGCAGACAGCACCTTGACGTGGTATGGCAACACCACCGCCTGGTCACTGTGGGGGAATGCCAGCAACACCTCAGCGAATGACGAGCGATCGTCAGAGAAATACGCCGTAGGCGGGCGTAGTCGTTACAATATGACCGATTATGATTACCTGTTCGGTCAGGCAAGCTGGCTAACCGACCGCTATAACGGCTACCGGCAGCGTGATGTCTTCACTGCTGGTTATGGTCGCCAGTTCCTGAACGGACCGGTACACAGCCTGCGTTTTGAATTCGGTCCCGGCGTACGTTATGACGAATACACCGACGGTGATACCAAAACCCAACCGCTGGGCTATGCGTCGGGTACTTACGCCTGGCAGATGACCGACAACACCAAATTCACGCAGGGTGTTTCGGTATTCGGTGCTGATGATACGACGCTGAACTCCGAGACGGCGCTGAATGTGGCCATCAATGAACACTTTGGGTTAAAGGTAGCGTACAACGTGACCTGGAACTCAGCACCGCCTGAAACTGCGCCTGATCATACCGACCGCAGGACGACAATTTCTTTGGGTTATAAAATGTAATCTAAATGGGCCGACATTATTTCGGCCCTTTTTTAATTTTTAGAAATTGTGCTGATTTATATTAAACGGCGTTTTAAAATAATTGGTCCGAAAATATCTCCATACTTTCTTCATAATTACACCATTCCCCGAATATTCAGATTATTTGACACGAATTGATAAATAAACTGACTATGCAAAAGTGTGATCCAGATCTACACTGTCACTACAGGCAAAATTCAGCCTTAGGTCTTTATGCTCTAATTAAGTATGAGAAGAATCATGATGAAAAAAAGCAAAACTGCTGCAGCAGCAATGGTGCTTTCGGCACTCTCTTTTGGCGTATTCGCTGCCGATCACACTGGTATTAGCACCGCCTCTGATGTTGAAGCGGGTTCAAACATCGCCCCAGCGTCACAGTCTACCGGTCAGTCAATGAATGATGCGTTTGACGTGCATACACTGGTAGCCGGTGAGTGGTCCTGATACGTGTTTCGGTTTTAAACCTCACCATAAAAAACCGGATTGTGATGTACCGGTTTTCATCACATCAATGCTGTAAAGATATTCAAAGATTTTTCAAGGTTTGATGTCTTATTACTTTTCCTTGCAATGCGTTAACACTAACCCCATATCATTGCAGCCCAGCGCAATAACAACATTGCACCGCAGATTGCAATTAATACGACCACCATTTTCCAGTGCTTCGCGGCAAAGCGTTTTGTTGGCATAACCTCTTCCTTGTCAGTTTATTGTTCCAGTCTACCAAAAAAATGCGGTAAAAATCGCATTATTCGGGGCAAAGGGTTATGCCACTGCCTTGATTCGTGTCAGAACCAATGGAATCTGTCGGCAAGAATCAACACTAAACCGGTAGCGGAAAGGATATTCAATATCAAAACGGTTCTACTGGACACATTCATGTGATGCCCCTTGGGTGTGTAAGGACCTGTTCAAGAATAGCTCAGCACTTTTGAATTGCGAGCCAAGGTTCGCGAAAAGTTCGTTCACTCATACCGATGAGTGAAGGTTCAAACTGGTCGCAGAGGGTGCATTCGCCCTTTCATTAGTGTTACCATTAGGGGGCTTGCCGTAAATCCGCATTTGTCTGAAATCGGCGGGAGCATGATGACGAGCCAATTTGACGATTGTTGGTCAGATGGTTTCGCAATCTATTGTTAAATAATGATTATTTTCTTTGTATATGCTCTTATGTGTGGGGCATCACTGCAAATAAGGATATAAAATGCCTGTAATTACTCTTCCTGATGGCAGCCAACGCCATTACGACCACGCTGTTAGCCCAATGGATGTTGCCCTGGATATCGGTCCTGGACTCGCGAAAGCGACCATCGCTGGCCGTGTAAATGGTGAGCTGGTTGATGCGTCCGATCTGATCGAGAGCGATGCGAAGCTGTCTATCATCACCGCGAAAGACGAAGAAGGTCTTGAGATCATTCGTCACTCCTGCGCGCACCTGTTAGGTCATGCGATTAAACAGCTGTGGCCAAACACCAAAATGGCGATCGGCCCGGTTATCGACAACGGCTTCTACTATGACGTTGACCTCGATCATACCCTGACCCAGGAAGATATCGACGCGCTCGAAAAACGTATGCACGAGCTCGCCGAAACCAACTATGACGTCATCAAGAAGAAAGTCAGCTGGCACGAAGCGCGTGAAACCTTCGTGAAGCGCGGCGAGAACTATAAAGTCTCTATTCTTGACGAAAATATTTCGCATGATGACAAGCCTGGCTTGTACCATCACGAAGAATACGTCGACATGTGCCGTGGACCGCACGTGCCGAACATGCGCTTCTGTCATCACTTCAAGCTGATGAAGATCGCAGGCGCCTACTGGCGTGGCGACAGCAACAACAAGATGTTGCAGCGTATTTATGGTACCGCATGGGCAGATAAGAAAGCCCTGAGCGCGTACCTGCAGCGCCTTGAAGAGGCTGCGAAGCGTGACCACCGTAAAATCGGTAAGCAGCTTGATCTGTATCATATGCAGGAAGAAGCGCCGGGTATGGTGTTCTGGCATAACGACGGCTGGACTATCTTCCGTGAACTGGAAACCTTCGTTCGCTCCAAGCTGAAAGAGTACCAGTACCAGGAAGTGAAAGGCCCGTTCATGATGGACCGTGTGCTGTGGGAAAAAACCGGCCACTGGGACAACTACAAAGATGCAATGTTCACCACCTCGTCTGAGAACCGTGAGTACTGCATCAAGCCAATGAACTGCCCGGGTCACGTTCAGATCTTCAACCAGGGTCTGAAATCCTACCGTGACCTGCCGCTGCGTATGGCGGAGTTCGGTAGCTGCCACCGTAACGAGCCATCAGGTGCGCTGCACGGTCTGATGCGCGTTCGTGGCTTTACTCAGGATGATGCGCATATCTTCTGTACTGAAGATCAGGTCCGTGACGAAGTTAACGCCTGTATTCGTATGGTCTACGATATGTACAGCACCTTTGGCTTCGAGAAAATCGTGGTCAAACTCTCAACGCGTCCGGAAAAACGTATCGGTAGCGATGAGACATGGGATCGCGCAGAAGCGGATCTCGCCGTGGCGCTGGAAGAGAACGGTATCCCGTTCGAATACCAGCTGGGCGAGGGCGCATTCTACGGTCCGAAAATTGAATTTACCCTGTATGACTGTCTCGACAGAGCTTGGCAGTGCGGTACTGTACAGCTGGACTTCTCCCTGCCGCAGCGTTTAAGCGCCTCTTATGTTGGCGAAGACAACGAGCGTCAGGTGCCGGTAATGATTCACCGTGCAATTCTCGGTTCACTGGAGCGCTTCATCGGCATCCTGACCGAAGAGTTCGCGGGCTTCTTCCCAACCTGGCTTGCGCCAGTGCAGGTCGTGGTGATGAACATTACCGATTCTCAGGCGGATTACGTTAAAGAATTGACGCAGAAACTACAAAATGCGGGCATTCGCGTAAAAGCAGACTTGAGAAATGAGAAGATTGGCTTTAAAATCCGCGAGCACACTTTACGTCGTGTCCCGTATATGTTGGTCTGTGGTGATAAAGAGGTGGAAGCAGGCAAAGTTGCCGTTCGCACCCGCCGTGGTAAAGACCTGGGGAGCCTGGACGTAAGTGAAGTGATTGAGAAGCTGCAACAAGAGATTCGCAGCCGCAGTCTTCAACAACTGGAGGAATAAGGTATTAAAGGCGGAAAACGAGTTCAAACGGCACGTCCGAATCGTATCAATGGCGAGATTCGCGCCCAGGAAGTTCGCTTAACAGATCTTGAAGGTGAACCACTGGGGATTGTGAGTCTGAGAGAAGCGATCGAAAAAGCTGAAGAAGCTGGAGTAGATTTAGTTGAAATCAGCCCTAACGCCGAACCGCCAGTTTGTCGTATCATGGACTACGGCAAGTTCCTTTATGAAAAGAGTAAGTCTTCTAAGGAACAGAAGAAGAAGCAAAAAGTTATCCAGGTTAAGGAAATCAAATTCCGTCCTGGTACCGACGATGGCGATTATCAGGTAAAACTCCGCAGCCTGATTCGCTTTCTGGAAGATGGCGATAAGGCCAAGATCACACTGCGTTTCCGCGGTCGTGAGATGGCCCACCAACAGATCGGTATGGAAGTGCTTAACCGCGTCCGTGAAGATCTGAGTGAACTGGCAGTAGTCGAATCCTTCCCTACGAAGATCGAAGGCCGCCAGATGATCATGGTGCTCGCTCCTAAGAAGAAACAGTAAGGCCTTCAAGCAGCAAAATCTGTGGAGCCTTCGGGTTTCATAGGTTTTGTTCGCCTATGTTTCGTTTATTTAACAATGCGAAGTGGAAGTTATTAAGATGCCAAAAATTAAGACCGTACGCGGTGCTGCTAAGCGCTTCAAAAAAACCGGTGGTGGTGGATTTAAGCGTAAGCACGCAAACCTGCGTCATATTCTGACCAAAAAATCTACTAAGCGTAAACGTCACCTGCGTCCAAAAGGCCTTGTTTCTAAAGGCGATCTGGGTCTGGTTATCGCGTGCCTGCCGTACGCATAAGCCGTTAACGTTTAATTTTTTTACTAAGAATATAGATACAGGAGAGCACACATGGCTCGCGTAAAACGTGGTGTAATTGCACGTGCACGTCACAAGAAAATTTTGAAACAAGCTAAAGGCTACTACGGTGCGCGTTCACGCGTTTACCGCGTTGCCTTCCAGGCTGTTATCAAAGCAGGTCAGTACGCTTACCGTGACCGTCGTCAGCGTAAGCGTCAGTTCCGTCAACTGTGGATTGCGCGTATCAACGCAGCAGCACGTCAGAACGGTATTTCTTACAGCAAATTCATCAACGGCCTGAAAAAAGCCTCTGTTGAAATCGACCGTAAGATCCTGGCTGACATCGCAGTATTCGACAAAGTAGCGTTCACCGCTTTGGTCGAAAAAGCGAAAGCAGCACTGGCATAAGCCAGTTGAGAGAGGGAGCTTTGCTCCCTCTTTTGTTTTAACATCATCAGAACATTGACTTTTACCCGTTCAGGCTTTTCAATAAGGTCTTCACGGTTTTTACCACACAAGGTAACGCAAGCATGAATGCTGCTATTTTCCGCTTCTTCTTTTACTTTAGCACCTGAATTCAGGAGGCTAGCGCGTGAAAGATGAAACGAAAAACAGCGCCAGATAAGCCTCCCGATGGAGGCTTTTTTTGTGTCTAAATTCGAGAGAATAAGTCCACCAAATCGGTGTCTGCACCGACATAATGAGGAAAACCATGTCACATCTCGCAGAGCTGGTTGCCAGTGCAACGGCCGCCATTAACCAGGCCTCAGATGTTGCCGCGTTAGACAATGTCCGCGTCGAATATCTGGGCAAGAAAGGGCATTTAACCCTTCAAATGACTACCCTGCGTGAGCTGCCGCCGGAAGAACGCCCGGCAGCGGGTGCGGTGATTAACGAAGCCAAAGAGCAGGTACAGCAGGCGCTGAACGCGCGTAAAGCTGAACTCGAAAGCGCGGTGCTGAATGCGCGTCTGGCAGCGGAAACCATCGACGTTTCTCTGCCCGGTCGCCGTATTGAAAACGGTGGTCTGCACCCGGTAACCCGTACCATCGATCGCATTGAAAGTTTCTTCGGTGAGCTCGGCTTTACCGTGGCGACTGGCCCGGAAATTGAAGATGATTATCACAACTTCGATGCCCTGAACATTCCTGGCCATCATCCGGCACGTGCTGACCACGACACTTTCTGGTTCGACGCTACGCGTCTGCTGCGTACTCAGACCTCCGGCGTTCAAATCCGTACCATGAAGGATCAGGAGCCGCCAATCCGTATTATCGCGCCGGGCCGCGTCTATCGTAACGACTACGATCAGACCCATACCCCAATGTTCCACCAGATGGAAGGTCTGATTGTTGATAAAAACATCAGCTTCACCAACCTGAAGGGTACGCTGCACGATTTCCTGAATAACTTCTTTGAGGAAGATCTGCAGGTTCGTTTCCGTCCGTCCTACTTCCCGTTCACCGAACCGTCTGCGGAAGTTGACGTGATGGGTAAAAACGGCAAATGGCTGGAAGTGCTGGGCTGCGGTATGGTGCATCCAAACGTGCTGCGCAACGTGGGTATCGATCCGGAAGTGTACTCCGGCTTTGCCTTCGGTATGGGCATGGAGCGTCTGACCATGCTGCGCTACGGCGTGACCGACTTACGTGCATTCTTCGAAAACGATCTGCGTTTCCTCAAACAGTTTAAATAAGGGCAGGACAGAACAATGAAATTCAGTGAACTGTGGTTACGCGAATGGGTGAACACGACGCTCGACAGCGAAGCACTTTCTAACCAGATCACCATGGCGGGTCTGGAAGTTGATGGCGTCGATCCTGTCTCGGGTGCTTTTACCGGCGTGGTGGTGGGTGAAGTGGTCGAGTGCGGCCAGCACCCTAACGCCGACAAACTGCGCGTGACGAAAGTGAACGTGGGCGGTGACCGTCTGCTGGATATCGTCTGCGGCGCGCCAAACTGCCGTCAGGGGCTGAAAGTGGCCGTGGCAACCGTCGGTGCAGTGCTGCCGGGCGATTTCAAAATTAAAGCGGCTAAGCTGCGCGGCGAGCCGTCTGAAGGCATGCTGTGCTCCTTCTCCGAGCTGGGGATTTCCGACGACCACAACGGCATCATTGAGCTGCCGCTGGATGCACCAATCGGCACCGATATCCGTGAATACCTGAAGCTTGACGACAACACCATTGAAATCAGCGTCACGCCAAACCGTGCCGACTGCTTAGGTATCATCGGCGTGGCGCGTGACGTTGCCGTGCTGAACCAGACCGAACTGAACGCGCCGGAGATTGCACCGGTTGAAGCGACCATCAGTGACGTGCTGCCAATCCAGGTTGAGGCTGCGGATGCTTGCCCGCGCTATCTGGGCCGCGTGGTGAAAGGCATTAACGTTAAGGCGCCAACGCCGCTGTGGATGAAAGAGAAGCTGCGCCGCTGCGGCATCCGCTCAATCGATGCGGTTGTTGACGTAACCAACTACGTTCTGCTGGAGCTGGGCCAGCCGATGCACGCGTTCGATAAAGATCGTATCGACGGCGGCATCGTTGTGCGCATGGCGAAAGAGGGCGAAACCCTGGTTCTGCTGGACGGCAGCGAAGCCAAACTGAACGCCGATACTCTGGTGATTGCTGACCACAGCAAAGCGCTGGCAATGGGCGGTATCTTCGGGGGTGAACACTCTGGCGTGAACGAGGAAACGCAAAACGTTCTGCTGGAATGCGCGTTCTTCAGCCCGCTCTCCATCACCGGCCGCGCACGCCGCCACGGTCTGCATACCGATGCCTCTCACCGCTACGAGCGCGGCGTTGACCCGGCTCTGCAGTACAAAGCGATGGAACGCGCGACTCGCCTGTTGATCGACATCTGCGGCGGCGAAGCGGGTCCGGTTATTGACGTGACCAACGAAGCGACGCTGCCTAAGCGTGCCACCATTACCTTGCGCCGCAGCAAGCTGGATCGCCTGATTGGCCACCACGTTGCCGATGCACAGGTTACCGACATTCTGACCCGTCTGGGCTGTGAAGTGACCGAAGGCCTGGACGAGTGGAAAGCCGTTGCGCCATCATGGCGTTTCGACATGGAAATTGAAGAAGATCTGGTGGAAGAAGTGGCCCGCGTTTACGGCTACAACAACATCCCTGACGAGCCGGTACAGGCGGGTCTGGTGATGGGCACCCACCGTGAAGCCGACCTGTCCCTGAAGCGTGTGAAAACCATGCTCAACGACAAAGGCTATCAGGAAGTGATCACCTACAGTTTTGTTGATCCAAAGCTGCAGCAACTGATCCACCCGGGCCAGGAGGCGCTGATCCTGCCAAGCCCGATCTCCAGCGAGATGTCCGCGATGCGTCTGTCCCTGTGGACCGGCCTGCTCGGCACTATCGTCTATAACCAGAATCGTCAGCAAAACCGCGTGCGAATTTTCGAAAGTGGATTGCGCTTTGTACCGGATACTCAGGCGAATTTAGGCATCCGTCAGGATCTCATGCTGGCGGGGGCTATCAGTGGTAACCGCTATGAAGAGCACTGGGATCTGGCAAAAGGTACGGTTGATTTCTACGATATGAAGGGCGATCTGGAAGCCATTCTCGATCTGACCGGTAAATTGTCTGAAATTGAATTCCGCGCAGAAGCGAATCCAGCCCTGCATCCGGGCCAGAGCGCGGCGATTTATTTAGACGGCAAACGCGTTGGTTTCATTGGGGTTGTTCATCCGGAGCTGGAGCGTAAGCTGGACCTGAATGGCCGTACCATCGTGTTCGAGCTGGAGTGGAACCCGGTCGCAGACCGCGTCATTCCTCAGGCGCAGGACGTATCACGCTTCCCGGCGAACCGCCGTGATATCGCGGTTGTCGTCGCTGAAAACGTGCCCGCAGCAGATATTTTGGCCGAATGTAAGAAAGTTGGCGTAAATCAGGTAGTTGGCGTAAACTTATTTGACGTGTACCGCGGCAAGGGCGTAGCAGAAGGTTTCAAGAGCCTCGCTATTAGCCTTATCCTTCAGGATACCAGCCGTACACTCGAAGAAGAGGAGATTGCCGCTACCGTTGCCAGATGTGTAGAGGCATTAAAAGAGCGATTCCAGGCATCATTGAGGGATTGAACCTATGGCGCTTACAAAAGCTGAAATGTCAGAATATCTGTTTGATAAGCTTGGGCTTAGCAAACGGGATGCCAAAGAGCTGGTAGAGCTGTTTTTCGAAGAGATCCGTCGTGCTCTGGAAAATGGTGAGCAGGTAAAACTCTCCGGTTTTGGCAATTTTGATTTGCGAGACAAAAACCAACGTCCGGGTCGCAACCCGAAGACGGGGGAAGATATTCCCATTACAGCCCGCCGCGTGGTGACCTTCAGACCCGGCCAGAAGTTAAAAAGCCGTGTCGAAAACGCAACGCCTAAAGCAGAGTAATATGAACTAACTAAAAAGGCCGCTATTGCGGCCTTTTTTCTTTGCGCTCTTCTGCAAACCCACCGTAAAATCAATTACATCTCACGTGACTAAAACCATACCCATGCTTGATTTTGCCCATCGCCAGCACCGTTCCGATCGACGTCGCCTGTTTCTGCTTGCGCTGCTGCTCATTGTGGCCGCTGTCGTTAGCCTGTGCGCGGGCGACAGGTGGCTGGGGCCGGAAAGCTGGTTGGGTCCGGATGGCCAGCTTTTCGTCTGGCAAATACGCCTGCCGCGCACGCTGGCTGTGATCCTGGTGGGGGCCGCGCTGGCGCTGTGCGGCACCATCATGCAGGCGCTGTTTGAAAATCCGCTGGCGGAGCCCGGGCTGCTTGGCGTGTCGAATGGGGCTGGCGTGGGGCTGATTGCGGCTGTCATGCTGGGGGGCGGGGCACTCTCAGCGTGGAGCATTAGCTTTAGCGCTATTCTCGGCGCCTTGCTGATAACCATCATTCTTCTGCGTTTTGCCAGACGGCATCTGTCGACCAGTCGGCTGCTGCTTGCCGGGGTGGCGCTGGGGATCATCTGCAGCGCGTTAATGACCTGGGCAGTCTATTTTTCAACGTCGTTCGATTTGCGCCAGCTCATGTACTGGATGATGGGGGGATTCGGTGGCGTCGACTGGCGGCAGGGCTGGCTGATGGCGCTGTTGATCCCGGTCATACTGTGGACCTCTTTTCAGGCACAACCGCTGAATATTCTCGCGCTCGGCGAAACGTCAGCTCGCCAGCTCGGCATGCCGATTAGCTTCTGGCGCAATGCGCTGGTGATTGCCATTGGCTGGATGGTGGGGGTGAGCGTGGCGCTGGCGGGGGCGATTGGCTTTATCGGGCTGGTTATCCCACATATGTTGCGTCTGTGCGGTTTTACCGACCATCGGACTTTACTTCCGGCCTCGGCGGTTGCCGGAGCGGCAACGCTGCTGGTGGCTGACATCATCGCCCGACTCGCCCTGAGCGCAGCCGAACTGCCGATTGGTGTAGTGACCGCTACGCTGGGCGCGCCGGTATTTATCTGGCTACTCTTAAAAGCTGGACGTTAAATCACTACCCGTAAGACAACCTGAGGGAATGCTATGCAGACTGATATTCTGAATACCGAAGTGACCACCATTGACGGCGAAAAAACCACGCTGGAAGGCTACAAGGGCAACGTGTTGCTCATCGTCAACGTGGCATCTAAATGTGGCCTGACGCCGCAGTACGAACAGCTGGAGAACATTCAGAAAGCCTGGGAGAAAGACGGTTTCACCGTACTGGGCTTCCCGTGCAACCAATTCCTGGGTCAGGAGCCGGGCAGCGAAGAAGAGATTAAAACCTTCTGCAGCACCACCTATGGCGTGACGTTCCCGCTATTCAGCAAGATCGACGTTAACGGTGAAGACCGCCACCCGCTCTATGCGAAGCTGGTGGCCGCAGCGCCGACCGCCGTGGCGCCAGAGGGCAGCGGTTTCTATGAACGTATGGCAAGCAAAGGGCGTGCGCCGCTCTATCCTGACGATATCCTGTGGAATTTTGAAAAATTCCTGATTGGTCGCGACGGCCAGGTTGTCCAGCGTTTCTCACCGGATATGACCCCTGAAGATCCGATCGTCATGGAGTCTATCAAGCTGGCGCTGGCGAAATAATGACGTTGCTGATGCAGCTCACGGACGTCGCCGATAAGGGACGTCTGGAGCCGGTAACCGGTGCTATCAATGCCGGAGAAATCCTGCATCTTGTCGGGCCAAATGGGGCCGGTAAAAGCACGCTGCTGGCACGCATGGCGGGGCTGGCCTCTGGTCCGGGCGAGATCGTGCTGCAGGGGCACGCCCTTGTCGACTGGTCACCGGTATCGCTGGCACATCGGCGTAGCTATTTAGTTCAGCAGCAGGTGCCACCGTTTGCGATGCCGGTCTGGCACTATCTGATGCTGCATCTGCATGATAAAAACAGCGCCACGCTGCTCTCGGATGTCGCGACGGGGTTAGGGTTAGACGATAAACTCACCCGTCACGCCAGCCAGCTCTCCGGTGGGGAGTGGCAACGCGTGCGTCTGGCCGCGGTTATTCTGCAGATCCATCCGGCAGGAAATCCTCACGGACGCTTGCTGCTTCTGGACGAGCCGATGAGCGGTCTGGATGTCGCCCAGCAGGCGGCGCTGGATACCCTGCTAAGCGGGTTGTCTCGTCAGGGGATAGCCGTCGTCATGAGCAGTCACGATCTTAACCACACGCTGCGTCATGCCCACAGGGTCTGGCTGCTGTCGCGAGGCAAAATGATTGCCAGCGGCGCGCGTGACCAGGTTCTTACGCCCCCAAATCTTGCCCGCGCGTACAATATGTCGTTTCGCAGGCTGGACATAGAAGGGCATAAGATGCTGATTTCTACCGCGCAAGAGTAACCGTTTCTTGCCTGGTAGCCTACTTGCACGCTAAATTACAAAAAGAATAAAAAAAGCAGAGGATTCGTCTGGACATGCGATTCTGGTTTCTCTTTGTGGCAGCGCTCTTTCTTGCGGGATGCAGTAGCCATCGTGCGCCACCCCCTAATGCCCGGCTCTCGGATTCAATCACCGTGATTGCCAGCCTGAACGACCAGTTAAGCAACTGGCGCGGCACGCCTTATCGCTACGGCGGTATGAGCCGCGGCGGCGTGGACTGTTCAGGCTTTGTTCTGATGACCTTCCGCGATAAGTTTGATTTGCAGCTTCCGCGTGAAACGCGCAAGCAAGCTGAAATAGGCACGGAAATCAACAAAGATGAGTTACTGCCTGGCGACCTGGTCTTTTTCAAAACCGGTTCGGGTGAAAGCGGTCTCCATGTTGGCATTTACGATACGGATAACCAGTTTATTCATGCTTCGACCAGCCGTGGGGTGATGCGCTCTTCGCTCGATAATGTCTACTGGCGTAAAAATTTCTGGCAGGCGCGGCGTATTTAGTCGCGCCTTGACGGCTTAACGCTGGCGGCAGGGTAACTAATAATCTATGCCGCTTTTAATCATATAAGATGATTAAAGTTAAATTTAAGAAGAATTAGTTATGTCCAGATGTATCTGTTTTATCTAAAACTGGCTATTACACAGTAACCAGGATAAGATTAATTTAGATTCAGGGATAAATCTGAAAAATATTACGGAACTGATGAAATTAATCTTATTAAAATCAAGACAGTGGAATTGTGTCGTCAATTGCTCCAGGATGTCCTCTCTCATCTTTAATGCGGGGCGAGTGCAATGATTATTACGCTAGATAATGCCTACAAGTCTGAACTTTTGCTGCAGCCTGCGCGTAATAGCGCCGGGGAGCTTAAAGGTTTAGAGCTTGTGGTTAACTTTGCTGGCGTTGACACGGAAGTGAGGATCCCTACTGAACTGGTTGTCCCGCGTCTTTCACCCGCAGAAGAGTTAGTGCTGTTTCAAGAGAAACTGCAATTGCTCGACACCTGTAAACTGTTCTTTATTCAGCATCAGTTAATTGCATGGATCAATATTACACCTGTAATAGTTGAGTTTTTATTAACTAATGGAAATGCTGTTTCATTACTTGAGCGCTATCCTTTTCTTGAGTTTACTGTTAATGAGAACTATCCAGGTTTAAATAATGGAAAAGATGATCTGAACCTGGCGAGAATGGCAATCCATTTTCCTTTAGTGCTGACAAACTTTGGCGCAGGTGCAGCATCTCTCAAAGCGGTTTATGACGGTTTGTTTAAACGCGTAATACTGGACAAGGGTTTTATCCAGCAGCGGGCTGCTGCGCTTTCTTTTGAGCCCTTTATGCGCGCTATACTCTGGCAAATCACCCCACACTGCCAGTCGGTTATGGTATCCGGGATTGACGATCACAGCCTGTTGCAGCGCGTGCTGACGTTTAATTTTGGCGCGATGCAGGGAAGTCTCTGGCCTGCCGTACCGGCAGAGCAGGTGACGACGCTCGTTCAATGATAACCCTTCTCTTCGCCCGTGTTTAAGACCCGCTAAACCCTCTACACTAAAAGCAGGAGGACCTATGACCCTGTCTTTTACTGCACACTGGCATGACGAGTTGCCTGGCTTCTATACCGCACTCAAACCTACACCGTTACACCATTCCCGTCTTATCTGGCATAACGCGCCGCTGGCTGACGAACTGGCGATCCCGCCTGACCTGTTCCAGCCTGCAGAAGGGGCTGGCGTCTGGGGCGGCGAAACGCTTTTGCCGGGCATGCAGCCTCTGGCTCAGGTCTACAGCGGCCACCAGTTTGGCGTCTGGGCGGGGCAACTGGGTGACGGCCGGGGGATCCTGCTCGGTGAACAACAGCTTCCCAACGGGGAGACGGTTGACTGGCACCTGAAAGGCGCAGGTCTTACCCCCTATTCGCGAATGGGCGACGGGCGCGCGGTGCTACGCTCAACGATCCGCGAAAGCCTGGCGTCGGAAGCCATGCATGCGCTGGGGATCCCTACCACGCGCGCACTGTCCATTGTTACCAGCGACACGCCGGTTGCGCGTGAGACGGTGGAGCAGGGGGCAATGCTGGTCCGCATCGCTGAAAGCCATCTGCGCTTTGGTCATTTTGAGCACTTTTACTATCGCCGCGAGCCGGAAAAAGTCCGACAGCTTGCAGACTATGCCATTCGCCGCCACTGGCCACAGTTGCAGGGCGAAGCAGAAAAGTATGTTCTCTGGTTCCGCGATATCGTCTCTCGTACCGCCTCAATGATTGCCCGCTGGCAGACCGTCGGGTTTGCACACGGGGTCATGAATACCGATAACATGTCCCTTCTGGGACTCACCTTCGATTACGGTCCGTATGGCTTCCTTGATGATTACCAGCCGGGTTACATCTGTAACCATTCGGACTATCAGGGACGCTACAGTTTTGATAATCAGCCTGCTGTAGGGTTGTGGAATCTACAACGCCTTGCGCAAAGCCTGTCGCCTTTTATTGACGTCGATGCCCTGAACGATGCGCTCGACGGCTATCAGGAGGTGCTGCTGCGGGAGTATGGTGCGCTGATGCGCAACAAGCTGGGCCTGCTGACCCAGGAGAAGGGCGATAACGAATTACTGAACACCTTGTTTGCGCTGATGGCGCGGGAAGGGAGTGACTACACCCGCACCTTCCGGATGCTGAGCCAGACGGAGCAGAACAGCGCGGCGTCACCGCTGCGCGACGAGTTTATCGACAGGCAGGCGTTTGACGACTGGTTCACGCGCTACCGCTCGCGGCTTCAGCAGGAGCAGGTGGACGATGCAACCCGCCAGGAGAAGATGAATGCCGCGAACCCCGCAATGGTGTTGCGCAATTGGCTGGCGCAGCGGGCGATTGAGCAAGCAGAGCAGGGACAGTACGACGAGCTACACCGCCTGCATGTGGCGTTGCGTACGCCGTTTGCCGACCGGGACGATGACTACGTCAGCCGCCCGCCTGACTGGGGCAAGCGGCTGGAAGTGAGCTGCTCAAGCTAGGGGGCGAGAAACACCTGCGGCGCGGCGTGAGCCGGATGTTGACCTACATGCACCTGTGCGCCATACCAGTGGGCCAGCGCATCGGCCTGCAGGACGGCCTCCGGTGTGCCTCCGGCGACCAGCCTGCCGTTATGCAACAGCAGGATCCTGTCTGCCCACAGCGCCGCCAGATTAAGATCGTGCAGCACCACGCAGACGTGCAGATCCTTTTGACGGGTCAGCGATCTCAACAGCCGCAGCAGATACTGCTGATGGTAGAGATCCAGCGCGGAGGTGGGTTCATCCAGGAACAGCCAGCCGCGCGGAGCACCGTCGCACCAGAGCTGCGCCAGCGCGCGCGCCAGCTGGACACGCTGCTGTTCGCCACCGGAAAGCGCCGCAAATTGCCTTCCGGCAAGCGGTAAACATTCGGTGATCCGCATGATTTCCTGAATGACTGCCGCTTCAGGCGTGCGCGTCCACGGGGCGCGGCCCATGCCGATAACGGCCTCCACCGGCCAGTCAAATCCCAGCTGCGTGTTTTGTCGCATTACCGCCCGCTGGCGGGAAAGCGCGTCCGGACGCCATGCGCTGAGGGGTTTCCCCGCCAGAAGACAGTGCCCGCTGGCAGGCTTGAGATAACCCGTTAACAGCCGTAATAACGTCGATTTCCCGGCACCGTTCGGGCCAATTAACGCGATCAGTTCACCCTGCGATAACGACAGCGAAATGTCGTTGATTATCGTACGTCGTCCCGCCTGAAAAACAATATTTTCCGCGCAATAGCGGTCAGCCATGTTGCCCTCCACGACGGAAGATAAGCCAGAGAAACCAGGGTGCGCCAAGAAGGCTGGTCAGCAAACCGACCGGCATTTCTGCTGGCGCGACCAGCGTTCGCGCGGCCGTATCCGCAATCAACAGCAGCGTAGCACCGGCGAGGACCGAACCGGGGATCGCGGCCCGGTGATCCGCGCCCAGCCACATACGCATCAGATGCGGTACCACCAGCCCCACAAAACCGATCACGCCGCTGACCGCCACTGCGGCAGCAACCAGCAGGGCGCTGCACAGCAGCAGGATCCGCTGTACGACGGCGACATCCACACCCAGGTAGTGCGCTTCCTCATCACCGAGTTGCAGCACGTTGAGCGCGTGCGCCAGCCGCCAGATAACCAGAACGGTGGGCACCATCAGCGAGGTGACGGCCAGCAGTGTAGACCACTGCGCCTGGCCGAGGCTGCCCATTCCCCAGAGCGAAAGCTGGCGAAGCTGCGCATCGTTACTCACCCAGGAGAGGACGCCGACCGCCGCGCCACACAAGGCGTTTATCGCAATGCCAACCAGTAACAGACGTGACAGGGAGCTGTTACGCTGCTGGCTGAGCAGGAAGATCGCAACGGTCGCTGCCAGCGCGCCGAGAAAGGCTGCCAGCATCGGAGCGTAGAGCATCATCAGGGCAGGTAACGAGAGCGGAAGAACGACCCACAGCGCGACCGCCAGCGCCGCGCCGCTGCTGATGCCGAGCAAACCCGGATCCGCCAGGGGATTGCGAAACAGTCCTTGCATCACACACCCCGCCAGCGCCAGCGACCCGCCGATGACCAGCGCCAGCAGCACGCGAGGCAGGCGGATCGTCAGCCAGATTTGACGCAGCGCCTCGTCGCTGCCGTTCCACAGCAGGCTGACCGGCAGGCGCAACGCACCAAAGCCGGTGGCCGTGAACGTCAAGAGGGAGAGCAGGGCAGCCAGCAGCCACAGTGAAACCGTCACCCGCCGGGACATCAGGGGAGTTGCTCCGCTTTGGCGCGCAGCTGCTGGATCGCTTTCGGCGTTCGCACGCTAAAGCCCAGCAGCGCCATGTCATCAATCGCCAGCACCTGTCTGTTCCGCCCGGCTGGCGTTTGCGCCAGACCCGGCAGCGTCCACAGATTTTCTTCACCGCCCAGCGCCCGCACGCCGTCCTGCGAAATCACCACCAGGTCGGGCTGGCTGGCAATCACGCCCTCCTGCGACAGCGGCTGATAGCGGGAAAACCCCTGCATAGCGTTCTGTAAACCCGCCGCACGGATGGCGGCATCCGCGGCGGTTTGCTGCCCGGCAGCCATGGCGGTCATCCCGCCGTGGTTAAGAATAAACAGCACCCGCTTGTTCAGCGACGACCCAGGCAGTGCAGCCAGCTCCGCACGCAGCGTTTTGCGCAGGATTTCTCCCTGCGCCTGCTGGTGCGTTGCTTCGGCGATCGTCCGGACTTTCTCGTCAATCACGCTCAGGGCGTTACTGGCGGGAACGGTGACCACCCTGACGCGGCTTTGCTCAACCTGCTTCAGCGCCAGAGAAGGCTGAGCCTGAGCGCTCGCCAGCACCAGCGTGGGACGCATGGACAAAATCCCCTCCGCATTAAGCTGGCGCAGATAACCCACGTCTGGCAGGTCGTTCGCCGCCTGCGGCCACTGGCTGGTGCTGTCGCGCGCGACCAGAGAAGACTGTGCGCCAAGGGCATAAACGATCTCTGTGACGTCGCCGCCGAGGGTGACAATTTTCTCCTGCGTGGCGGCAAACGCCACCAGAGGCAGGGCGCTCAGCAGGGCAAACCAGCTTTTCATGCGGCCATCCCTTTTGGCGTCAGGGCGTCAATCTGGCTGCGCCACTGGCTCTGCTCCGGCTCGCCTTCGGTACGCTGGCCATACAGCTGGGCGATTTGCGTACCGTCGGCGGCAAACAGTTCCAGGCTGGTGACGTGGCCATCTGCGGTCGGCTTGCGCGTTACCCAGCTCTCCGCGACGGCGTCTTCCAGCAGATGCAGCGTAAAGGTGGGGTTAAAGATATTCAGCCAGCCTTTCATCGGTACGACTTTTTCCACCGCGCCGGTGAAGATCTGCACGCAGCCGCGGTTGCCCACGAAAACCATGATTTCGTTACCGTCCTGACGTGCCGTTTCCAGCAGCTGCCCCAGCGCGCTGTTCTCAACTTTGCAGGCGAGATCGTCGCCCACCAGACGAAACGCCTGCTGGCGGCTGAGGTTATGGCGCTTCAAAAGGCTGAAGAACTGATGAACGTCGGTCATGGCGCGCCACTCTGTGTCCACACGCGCGGCATCCGCATTCTCAGCGTGAGCCGGGGCATCGGCGGCCTTCAGCTCAAGCGGCGGGTTGTCGGCAAAGATAAAACGGGTCAACACGTCGCCCCAGGCAGAGACGTCGGTATTGTCCGTGGTATACACCTTCAGCAGGGCATCGCCTTGGCGATCGAAGAACTGAATGCTCTGACGCTCACCGCGTGCGGTGGTTTCGCTGATGTGAAACACGCTCGCCCACTGGTTGAGGAACAGGCGCAGATCCAGCGCGCGCGGGTTCAGCACCAGCCCGGCGTGGCCGTTCAGGTGCTGGTTGGTAAAGCTCCCGACCTGCTCGTGCACGGCGTATTCGTTGCGGCAGATACACTTGGTTTCGCCCACGGCTTCCAGCGCGCCTAAAATCTCGAGGATTTCACCGTGCAGTCGCCAGGCGTCGTGACCTACGCGGCCAAAGGCCAGCTCCGCTTCGCTGATGTTCATTAACCCTGCGATGTCTCGCGCGTATTTACCCGGATTGTCTTCTTTTAACTCAAGCCAGCGTGTGTAGTGATTCATTGTCTCTTCCTTCTTAATATGCGTTACCACTGATAACTCACGAAAATCTTACCGTTACGACCATCCTGCGGGATCCCCTGCGGTGACCAGTACGCTTTGTCGAAGGCGTTGCCCAGCACCAGCGTGGTGGTCACGCCTTTGAGCTGTTCCTGACCTTTATAGCTGACGTAGAAATCATTGACCGCATAGCCCGGCTGTTTACTGTAGCTGCTGCTGATATGCGTTGAGCGATCGACAAAAGTACCGATCCAGCCGACGGAGAACCCGCTTTGCGCCACCGGGATATCCAGCTTGCTGGTGACGGTGTCCGGGTTAATGCTGGAGATATACTCGCCGGTGTTGGTGTCTTTGCCGCGCGTGCGGTTGTAGGCCACGTCGAGGTTGAACAGGTCGGCGGAGTATTTCGCCATTACGTCCCATCCCCAGATTTTGGCGTCGGGGACGTTATAGGACATGGTGGTCGCCGCGGCAAAATCGACGGTGGTGGAGATGTAGTCTTTGGCTTTGGTATCGAAATAGCTGGCCTTAAACTCCAGCGCATCGTTGGCAAGCATCAGATCGTCAAAGCGCAGACCAAAACCGAACTCCTGGGTTTTGTTGGTTTCCGGGCGCAGGTTCGGGTTGGGTACCCAGTAGTTGGTGTAGAAGCTGCCGATGGAGAAGTGTTTCGCATCGTTATACATCTCGCCCATAGTCGGCGCGCGGAAGGCCTGCGCATAAGAGCCGAACAGCATCAGCCAGTCGGTTGGGCTGATGGTTAACCCGGCGCGGGATGACCACTTATCGGCATCCACATCGTCGTAACCCTCGCTGCTGCCGCGATAATTGTCGTAGCGCGTACCGCCCAGCAGGGTCACGGGCAGATCGCGCAGGGTGATCTCATCCTGCAGCCAGCCGGAGCTGAAATCGATTTTGGCATTCGGGAAGCCGGTTGTCGCACCGCCGGGGCGTTGCTCCTGACGATAGTATTCGCCGCCGTAGGTCAGGAGATGAGACGCAAAGGAGTCGCTGAACAGACGGGTGCGGTTTTCCACTTTGCCGCCTTTGGTGGTCTGCTTGCGGAACTCGCCGGTGCCGTCGACGTTCTGGGCGTTAATGCGCGCTTCGGACCAGTAGACTTTTGCATCGGCGTTCAGCCAGTCGTTACCTTCCGGGGCAAGGTGGTAGCCAAGCTGCGCATCACGCTGGATGGTGGAACGGTCGGTCATGGGGTTGCTGCTGTCGGACGCGTCGGTGGTTTGCGGGTTTTTCGGCTCCTGCGCGTCGTTGTTGTAGTAGCGCAGGGAGCCGCTCAGGGTCTGAGCCGGGTCGATTTTCCAGCTCCCTTTTGCCAGCATATTATTAATGGATTCGTCGTTAGGCGCCGTTGCACCGTCACTCTGGCGAATATCACCGCGATCCCGGCTCGACCAAGCCACCAGACCGTCCAGCGTCTCGGTACGGCCGTAGGCGCTGGCACCCATTCCGATGCTGTGATCGCCCGTCGCGCCCGTACCAAACACGCGGTAGCCGCTGTTCTTGCCCGGCTCGAGCAGATCGTTGGCGTCGGCGGTGTCATAGGAAATCACGCCGCCCAATGCGCCGCTGCCGTACAGAAGAGCGGAAGGACCGCGCACTACTTCGATACGTTTGATCAGCGCCGGGTCGAGGAAGGTGCTGTTGAGGTGGCCGGTATCGGTTCCCTGACGCACGCCGTCGACCAGTACCAGCACGCCGCGACGGTCGTAACCGCGCAGGTTGACGTCCTGACCATTCGTGCGGCCGGTGCCGTCCAGCGTCAGACCGGGGACCTTGCGCAGCAGGTCGGCGGCAGAGCTGGCGGTCTGGTTTTCCGGGGCGGTGGCGTCAATGACGCTGACCATCATCGGCGCCTCAAAGGCGCTGCGGGCGTTGCCGGTGGCGGTTACGGTGATGTCGTCTGTGGCGGCAAACGCAGCCCCCGGCAGGGTGCTGACAATCGCCAGCGCCAGAAGTGACGGACGTAAAGACGTGGAATGCAGGTGTGGCATAGCAACTCTCCATAAGAATTGAAAAGCGCTGGCTGCCTGGGGATCACCTGGGTGGCTGGCGAAATTATCGTGTTGTTTATTTAGTCAGGATCAGTTTTCCGGCATGGGTCTGGCGCAGAAGATAGTGCTGGCCGTCATGCTCGATAATGACCCGCCCCTCATCACCGAGCAGGGTTTTGCTGTCGATACGGCGATCGGTGGAGGTGGGGGAAGGCGCTGTGTGTGTTTTTATTGGCGTTGCCGTGCTGTTATCCGTACGTGACATAATGTTTATAAATAACAATCAATGTAACAATGATAATCATTATCAATAAACTGCAAATTCACGGCAAGCGTTTTTGTGAAAATTGTGTGACGGGATCAAAATTGGGGGTGAGGTGCGGTCTGATGCCCTCACCCCGACCCTCTCCCATGTACAGTCCGGGGACATGGTAGACAGGTGTTCGGGGACATGGTGAACACTTTTTAACATCCTTTACCCATGGTGATCGACTTTTTCTTCAGGTCGATCACCCCCACTTTCGTGCTGTACCACCACACCTCGTAGCTCCCGTCTTCCTGCATCTCCTTCAGCCCGACCCGTTCTCCCCTGAACGCCTTGCCTGCACTCAGACTTACCCCTTTCACGCTCAGCTTTCCGCTGATATCCACTTTCCTGAC
>NZ_JBQEOB010000002.1:0-198075 GCF_052045065.1 Enterobacter sp. 22452
TTCCCAAACCGACGTTTTATAGATTGCTCTTGAGCGGCCTGGCCGATAACTTCACCTAATTTTTTTGCAGAAATAACTGGGTGAAAAATATGCAAATTGGCTATGTAAGGGTGTCAACAAATGACCAAAATACAGATCTTCAGCGACAAGCGCTCGAACGCGCAGGATGTGAGCAGATTTTCGAAGAAAAAATGAGCGGAACAGTGGCAAACCGGCCAGCACTTAAAAAGCTTCTCAAGGCATTGAATGAGGGGGATACGCTGGTGGTCTGGAAGCTGGATCGCCTTGGACGCAGCATGCGTAATCTTGTGCTGCTGGTTGACGAACTCCGCCAGCGCGGTATCCACTTTAAGAGCCTCACTGACAGTATCGATACCTCCAGCCCGATGGGGCGCTTCATCTTTCATATCATGTCAGCCCTGGCGGAAATGGAGAGGGAGTTGATTGTAGAACGCACCCGGGCAGGCCTGGCTGCAGCTCGTGAGAAAGGGCGAATCGGCGGCAGGCGTCCGAAGCTTACCCCGGAGCAATGGGACCAGGCGGGCCGATTGATTGCGAACGGTCTGGACAGGAAGCAGGTAGCGATAATTTATGACGTTGCCGTATGCACGCTTTATAAAAAATTTCCCGCTTCAAAGTCGGCTTAATTTTGCTCACATAGAATTGCGGCCATAAAATTTACAAAACTCATAATTCGAAATGAGAGAGAAACTTAGAAACGAAACGGCGAAGCTTTAAGCAGTGACGGTAGGGCCTGTATCTTGCGGACACTTACAAATAAAACTACTGTATATAAAAACAGTATTCGAGGTGTGTGCAATGGAATTCATCAGGCCAACAGAACTGCGAGAAATTATCGCTCTTCCGCTTTTCAGTGACTTAGTACAGTGTGGTTTCCCCAGCCCTGCAGCTGATTACGTTGAACAGCGTATCGATCTCAATGAGTTACTTGTTGCTCACCCGAGCTCAACATACTTCGTTAAAGCCGCAGGTGATTCAATGATCGAAGCCGGGATCAGCGACGGTGATCTGCTGGTGGTGGACAGCTCACGCAATGCTGAGCATGGTGACATTGTCATCGCCGCGGTGGAAGGAGAGTTCACTGTTAAGCGCCTGCAGCTGCGCCCGACCGTGCAACTCAATCCTATGAACAGCGCTTACTCGCCGATTATTGTCGGCAGTGAGGACACGCTTGATGTTTTCGGTGTTGTAACTTTCATCGTTAAATCTGCGAGCTGAATATGTTTGCGCTCTGTGATGTAAATTCTTTCTACGCATCATGCGAGACGGTGTTTCGGCCCGATTTGAAAGGTCGGCCAGTGGTTGTTCTCTCGAATAATGACGGCTGCGTAATCGCGCGCAGCGCCGAGGCCAAAGCCGCCGGAATTACCATGGGAGAGCCTTTCTTTAAGCAAAAGGATCTATTCCGGCGCGCTGGTGTTGTTTGCTTCAGCAGTAATTACGAGCTCTATGCTGACATGTCCAACCGGGTGATGACAACGTTGGAGGAAATGAGCCCGCGCGTCGAAATTTACAGTATTGATGAAGCTTTTTGTGACTTGACTGGTGTTCGAAATTGTCGTGACCTGACAGACTTCGGGAAAGAGATCCGCGCTACAGTTCTGAAGCGTACGCACCTGACGGTCGGTGTTGGCATTGCCCAGACAAAGACACTGGCGAAGCTCGCAAACCATGCCGCTAAAAAATGGCAGCGGCAAACAGGCGGGGTAGTGGACCTATCCAATCTCGATCGCCAGCGCCGACTGCTTGCTCTGGTTCCGGTGGAGGACGTCTGGGGCGTCGGCAGGCGCATCAGTAAGAAGCTGAAAGCCATGGGCATCGAAACGGCTCTCGACCTCTCAGAGCAGAGTACGTGGATTATTCGAAAGCACTTCAATGTCGTCCTGGAGCGAACTGTCCGGGAACTGCGCGGCGAACCATGTCTGGATCTGGAGGAGTTTGCGCCGGCAAAGCAGGAAATCGTCTGCAGCCGGTCATTCGGCGAACGCGTTACTGAGTATGAACAGATGCGCCAGGCTATCTGCAGCTATGCCGCCCGTGGTGCTGAAAAACTGCGGGGTGAACATCAGTATTGCCGGTTTATCTCTGCATTCGTGAAGACGTCCCCCTTCGCACTTAACGAGCCGTATTACGGCAACAGTGCCTCAATGAAGCTTCTCACCCCCACTCAGGATTCCCGCGACATCATCAATACCGCGGTAAAGTGCCTGGAAAAAATCTGGAAGGACGGTCACCGGTACCAGAAGGCAGGAATCATGCTCGGGGATTTTTTCAGCCAGGGAGTGGCCCAGCTCAACTTGTTCGATGAAAATGCGCCGCGGGCCGGTAGTGTTAAGCTGATGGAGGTTCTGGATCAACTCAATGCGAGAGATGGCAGAGGAACGCTCTACTTTGCCGGGCAGGGTGGTATTCAGCAACAGTGGCAAATGAAGCGAGAAATGCTGTCGCCTCGATATACGACGAGATATTCAGATTTACTTAGAGTCCGATAAATTTTCCTAATGGCTTGGTCCGCTGTGTGCCAGAAGCGGACCTGTTTGAATAGCCCAGAACGATAGTACCCGTCAGTCTGGAGACTTCTCAGCCTGCTTTGTTGTCATTGTCATACCGCACGAATTACTCATTCATCACTCTTTAACTGATTAAAAGTTTGTTATATGGTTTTATCTAGTGCGCTATATAATCATCTACAAGATAATGGATTGGCATATGAGCATGCAGTCACGACAGGAAATAGGGACACAACTTTCGTTTGCCCTCTATGGTGCGGCGAGCCGCATGAACCGGTTACATAAGCCGTTGCTGGACCCGCTGGGGCTAACCTTTCCCCAGTATCTGGTCATGCTGGAGCTGTTTAACGGAACCCCACGCACCGTGGGTGATATCGGGAATAAGCTCGGCATGGATACCGGCACCATTACCCCCCTTCTCAAACGGCTTGAGGCTGCCGGACGCATAGTTCGCATGCGGGATCGCGCTGACGAAAGGCGAGTCCTCATTACTCTTACGGATGACGGGCTCGCTTTGCAAAGCGAGCTGTGGCGCGTAACCGAAAAAATCAAATCAGCCTGTCAGTTATCGGATGCGAAGCTCGAGGAGTTACGAGATACCCTCAATAACTTTGCCCATCCCGCTGATAACTGATCATCCTCCACTCAGACAAAAGGTACTGGTATGAAAATAGGCATTATTGGCGCTGGAAACATTGGTGCGACTCTGGCACATAAGCTCTCTGTGCAGGGCCATGAGGTCAAACTGGCTAACTCAAGGGGACCGGAAACAATTGCAGAGTTGGCGCGAAGAGCAGGGGCACTGGCGGTTGAGCGTCAGGAAGCCGTACGAGATGTGGATGTCATCATCCTCTCTACGCCCTTTGATAAGCATGCTGAACTGGCTGAACTCTTGCGTGATGTTCCGGAGAGCGTGATCGTCATTGATACGTCTAACTACTATCCCTTCCGCGACGGGGACATTGAAGAGATCCGTGAAGGCAAACCTGAAAGCGTGTACGCCAGTGAAATAGTCAAACGCCCTCTTGTCAAAGCCTGGAACGCTGTTCTGGCCGAGACGCTTAAAGATAAAGGGCTGGTTGCCGGTTCATCCTCACGTATCGCTATTCCGGTTGCCGGCGACAGTACGGCAGCAAAATCTGTTGCACTTGAACTGGTCAGTCAGACCGGTTTCGATGCAGTTGATGCCGGTACGCTTAGCGAATCATGGCGGCAACAGCCCGGCACGCCAGCCTACTGTACTGAGCTAAAAACCGGAGAGCTTGAAGCAGCCCTTAAGGCAGCGGATAAAACTCGCGCTCCACTAAACAGAGATGCGTTGATCAAGGAGTTTATGTCTGCAGGCGAACAACTCACTCATGATGCCATCGTTAAACGTAACCGCGCAGTAACGGCTTGAGTCAAAAAGGGGATGTTATGATTAATCATGAAAAGTACCGGATTGCTGTTCTGGGAACCGGCCATATCGGTAAAACGCTTGCTCGCAGTCTCGCCTCTGCCGGTCACTCCGTTAAGGTCGCTAATTCACGTGGGCCTGAAACGATAGCCCCCGACGTGCTTGAAACGGGCGCTGAAGCAGCTGATGCAGTCAGTGCAATACAGGATGCACAAGTTGTCATCCTGTCCATACCTATGGCAAAGGTTGCGGATATCGCGCCTCTGATCAGGACATTACCCAGTCATGTTATCGTTGCTGACACGTCGAACTATTACCCACATCGCGACGGAATCATCGATGGGTTCTCAGATGGTCAGGTCGAAAGCGCGTGGGTAGCGCATCTCCTGAACCGTCCACTGGTGAAGGCCTGGAATGCAATAGGTTCAGATTCTCTCGCTACAAAAGGTAAAGCAGAGGGTACAGCAGGACGTATTTCAATTCCGGTGGCAGGGAATATCGTAGAGCACAAAAAATTGATTATGCGTCTTGTCAGTGATACGGGGTTCGACGCCTTCGATGCAGGTACAGTTGAGGAGTCATGGCGTCAACAACCAGGTGCACCTTGCTACTGTACTGACCTCACATTTGATGAAATGAAGTCAGCGATCGCCGCAACGGAAAAAACACGGCTGCCTGCGCGTCGGGATATTGCTGTTCAGGCAATTCAGGAGCGAATGGGCGATAAGCAATCCAATCCGACTGCAGATTATATTGTTCGATTACACCGGGCTCTTTTTATGTAATCCGTAAGCCATATTTCATTTATCGATGTATGAGCGAAAATGCAAACATCTGCTCTTCGCTCATTTCGGACGTGCCAGCTCTCTTGTACCTTTTATCGTGCTGCCTTGATTAGCTCCGGCCCCTGATTCTTCACATTACCCACGGCGCGCGTCACGGCGTGCCAGATAAACTTGTCGGTTGGCACAGCGCCGTCGGTCGCTATCTCTTGAGCTTCTTTCCCGCCAACGTCCTGACGCATCCATTCCCTTGCTGCTACTGCTGACAAAACCAGTGGCCGGCGGTCATGAATATCCACCAGGCCTTTGTCAGCTGCAGACGTCACTATCAGGAAACCTTCCGATTCATCGCCGCGCTCGAACGGCGTGCTGCCGATTGCAGCCATGAAAATAGGCTGACCGTCTGCCCGGTGAATGAAGTAGGGCTGTTTCTTGTCGCCTTCTTTCTTCCATTCAAACCACCCATCGGCAAAGCAGATCGCTCGGCCATGTTCCCACAAAGGTTTAAACATTCGACTCGTGGCCGCAGTTTCGACGCGCGCGTTAATCAGTGGCGGCTTATCCCACCACCCGGGCGCATAGCCCCAGAATACCGGATCGAGGTGTAATTGCTCGTCGCGTTCGCTCAGCAGCAGGACTTTAGTACCTGGCGCCACGTTGTACCGGCCAATAGGTTCCGGGTCGTATGCGATGTCGCGATCGGCTTCATCGGCCAGGTATGTCAGATATTCTTCACGGGTTTGGGATTGTGCAAAACGACCACACATCGGGCACCTCCAGTTGTCAGACTGAAAGTATAGGCACACATAAGCACACTAAATGGGGACGAATGTATTGCCTGCCTATCTACCTACAGTTAAAGCATTGGTTTAACGATCGCTTTATTGAAAATTCCTGTTTCAATAACTTCACTGTGAAGGCTGTGAGGGACGATAACTGGAATTTTTATACTAGGATAAAGTTGAGTAAGAGCGAGGGTTCTGTGCCGACCATCCATAATTCGGAATGGCGAGGTCATCTCCGGATACTCGACAATACCGTTGGCAATGTAGCTTTTAACTTTGTGCCAGCGAATTGGGTCGATGTTAAATGCCTCATCCCCCATGCTTTCCAGAATTTTTAACCCATCGGCGAAAATGATGCATCCACCCTCTTGAGCAAACACAGGAGGCAGAATGAAACGAATGTCGCTGAACTTAGGGTAGACAAACGGTTCATCATCTTTTGGGATGTCGTCAAAGGATCCAAATCTGAATTTACCGAGGTGAGAGTGGAGGAGTTCCTCCGGAAGGCGAGAGAATAATTGTTTCATAGAAGTCCTTCTCAAATGTCATAAGGGGAGTGAAGTCATACCATGCAAATACGCAGTAATCAAAAAATAGCGCACGCCGATTAAGTCATACAACTCATCCACGGTGATTATGCGGTTGGGAGTTGGGGGCAGTAAAGCAGGAGGTTTAAAAACGTTGAAACGTGCTCGCAAATCAGCTAGTCGAATCAGAATTTTGGGGGCAAATTTAGGGGCATTTTTAATGAAGGGACACCGATAGGGGCACAAAAAAGCCCGTGTATGTCCGTAGATGTCCGTAAAACGTTTTGGGCTAACTCGTTGATAGTATAATAAATATATCTATTTCAAAGGATTGCGAATTTTCTACACACTAAAACTGCACAAACAGCTTTTTCATTGGATCTCACCGAAAAAACAATACATGCAGAATATACATGAAAAACCCACGGTGATTTCATGTCTCTTTAGCGTGTGGAAAGCATCATCTCTGTCGGGCAGAGCGCATTACATCGCGCGCGCACTTCTTTTTACCTTGGCGATGAGTGTTTCCGTTACGGCCAGGCCTTCCGCAATATGCATATCAATCACGGCAGTCCCAAATTCGTTAATTAAATCCAGGAGTATTTCGTAAGACTGGATGAGTTCAAGGAGGTCAAAGAGCGCTTTTTGATCTGCGCGTGAGGGGGAGGAATGGCTAAGCGCTGCCTGATTAACAATCCATTCAAGATTGGTTTTGATGGCTTCTACCTGATTGTAGCTATACATATTTCATGGGCTTAAATCCTCATTTCAAGATTTTATGGGAGAGCTAGCGTGAGAACTTCACGGTGAAAAAGTGTCTGTATATAGACGGGGCGGTACTGGCTACAGAAAGGATGGGTGAAGATTTAATTATGGGATAGTTCGCGTGCTTAGCAAGTTAATTGTTGCGCCAACGGATAAATAAAAGCGCGAAGGCGAGGGCATCGCTGTGTAATGCCTTCATTTCGCGCATGTTATGCTAATCGGATAACGGAATCAGGTTTCCCAGGCGTGCGGGGCGAACAGATACCCCTTATTACGCACGGTTTTAATGCGGTATGGCTCGGTGGCATTATCCTGCAGTTTTTTACGCAGGCGCGAAATCGCGACGTCTACGCTGCGGTCCATTCCATCATAGCTGACGCCGCGCAGGTTTTTCAGCAGGGCATCGCGATCCATGATTTGCCCCGCATGCGTTGCCAGCTCCCACAGCAGGTCAAAGTCTGCGGTGGAGAGAGCGATAAGCTCCCCAGAGAGCAGTACCTGGCGGTTAATGGGATCAATAGACAGCGTACCGAAGCGCATCGCTTTGTGCGGCGTCAGAGACGGTGCGGGCGTTTCGCGTTCGCTGCTGGCGCGCTGACGCAAATGAAGCCTCAGCCGGGCCAGCAGAACGGCTGGCGGCGTGGTTTTGAGAATGTAGTCGTTAGCGCCCATTTCCAGCGACAGAATATGGTTCATGTCGCTGTCCAGAGAGGTCAACAGCACGATAGGCCCTTCCCACCGGGCGCGCAGGTCACGGCAGAGCGTCATGCCATCTTTACCGGGCAGCATGATGTCCAGCAGCACCAGATCCGGGTTTTCGCGTAGCACAACCTCTTCAGCACGATCGCCGCGAGGCTCAACGATGACGTCCATATCGTGTTTACCCAGATAAGCGGCGATCAATTGTCCCACTTCGGGTTCATCTTCTACATAAACAATCTTATTCATACTGCGTCTGTTATCGCGAAAAAAGCCAACATACACCGCACAACCTTAACCTTCCATTAATCTTTCAAAATTAACGCCAGTTCCGTTATTCTGCCTCATATTGTTTCTTGATTGTTATGGCAAAAATGATGGGGCTGCTGATTAAAGCCGCGCTGGGTGCGCTGGTGGTGCTGTTGATTGGGGGGCTGGCGAAAACGAAGAATTACTACATTGCCGGGTTGATTCCGCTTTTTCCGACCTTTGCGCTCATTGCGCACTACATTGTAGCGTCCGAGCGTGGCATTGAAGCGCTGCGGGCCACCATTGTGTTCGGAATGTGGTCCATCATCCCGTATTTTCTCTACCTGCTGTCGCTGTGGTACTTCACCGGTTTTATGCGGCTTCCGCTGGCGCTGGGCGGGGCAGTGGTCTGCTGGAGCCTCAGCGCCTGGGTATTGATCTTCTTCTGGAGCCGCTTTCACTAGCGAAGCGGGCGTCCTCCGTCCACGGAGAAGGTCCTGCCCGTAACGTAGCAGCTGGTGAGCAGATAATCGATAAGGTCGATCACCTCTTTCTCGCCCGGGGCGATTTTCATCAGTGATTTATTCAGCGCCTGCTGGCGATACTCTGCGTCATCGTGTTCGTTAAACAATATCATCGCCGGGGCGATGGCGTTCACTTTGACCTCGGGGGCCAGCTTGCGGGCAAACGAGCGCGTCATGTTATCCAGCGCAGCCTTGCTGGCTGCATAAGCGATGTGCTTGTCGCTGCCGCGCTCCACCACATAATCGGTGAAATGAATAATGTCACCCGCGGCATGCCCGTGGCCACGCAGAAGGTCTTGCAATGCATGGTTCAGCAAATAGGGCGCATTGACGTGGATTTGCAGCATGCAGGAGAGCGTTTCGCTCAGCGGCGTCGCAGGCGTTTCGGCCTGCCAGGCGCTGGCGTTATGAATAATGGCGCGCAGCCCGGGGGTGGTGGCCTTCACCTTTTCAGCAAAGGCAAGAATCCCTTCATCGGTTGAAAAATCGGCCTGAATACAGATCGCGCCGGCTTTACGCAATCCCTCAATCGAAGGGTATTCACTGCGGTAGCTGACGATAACCGGATGGCGAAGGTTGAGAAAGTGATGGGCAAGGGCGAGGCCGATACGGCGGCCTCCACCGGTGATCAATATTGGGCGTTGCTGTGCATTTCCCATCGTATTCTCCTTTTCAGTTCAACAATGGGAAAGGCGATGCTATCCCATTAACATCCACGTGGCCGGTACGGCAGCAATCAGTAACAACCCGATCGCGGCCATTTCACGGCGCTTGAGGGCGTTCTCCAGCTGATGCGTGCGACGTGCATAGATAAACACCAGCAGACCCGGCGCATACAACACCACCGACAGCAGCAGATGCATAGGCCCGGAAGCATACAACAACCACAGACCGTAAATACAGGCGCCGACACCGACAATGTAATGCGCCGGGCGCGTCGCGATTTTTAACAGATACGCACCCACTAAGAAATAGGGTACCAGAATCATTTCAGAGGCGATGGTCAACAGGGTGTTATAGTCCGAACCTGTGAGCCAGATCAGCACCAGACAGACCTGTACGCTGATGTTGGTGAGCCAGAGTGAGGCCGACGGCGCATTGTTTTTATTCTGGCGAGCAAACAGGCGAGGAAACGCCTTGTGCGTGGCGGCCAGGAACGGTACTTCTGCCGCCATAATGGTCCAGCTCAGGTAAGCGCCGCAGACGGAAACGATAAGCCCCGCAGCAATCACCACATCTCCCCACGGGCCGAGCATTTTCACCATCAGCCCAGCCATTGATGGATTACGCATTTCTGCCAGTTCAGGGCGCGCCACCACGCCCAGCGACAGCAGCGTCACCAGCAGATAGACCCCCAGCGCCGCCAGCACGGCCAACAGCGTGGCGCGGCCGACATCGCGCTTATTACGCGCCCGGGCCGAAACCACGACGGCACCCTCAACGCCGATGAACACCCACAGGGTGATCAGCATGGTATTTTTGACCTGCTCCCAGACGGGCACACCCAGCGCGATACCGGTGAAGTCGAGCTTAAAGACGTCAAGACGAAACGCAATAAATGCCAGCACGACAAACAGGCCAAGCGGGACCAGTTTAGCCAGCGTCGCGACCAGGTTGATGCTCGCCGCCGTCTGGACACCGCGTAATACCAGCCAGTGCACCACCCACAGCAGTACTGATGCCCCGACAATGGATTGCCAGGTATTGCCGTCGCCAAACAGGCGGAGCTCAGGGGTATCGGTAAAGAAACTGAGCGCCGAGAAGACAATCACCAGGTAGGAGACGTTAGCGATCACCGCACAAAGCCAGTAGCCCCATGCGGAGCAGAAGCCAATCAGCTCCCCGAAGCCTTCGCGGGCATAGGTGAAAATGCCGCCATCCAGATCGGGGCGAATGCGGGTGAGCAGCAGCATGGCAAATGCCAGCAGCAGGATCCCGACGCCGGTGATCGCCCAGCCAATAATTAACGCTGCAGGGCTTGCGACTGCCGCCATGTTCTGCGGCAAACTGAATACACCCGCACCCAGCATTGAGCTTAAAACGAGTGCAGTTAATGCACTCAGGCCAAGTTTCTTTTCCATTGGCTTCCTGTTATGAAAGGTCCAAATCCAGAATAATTATTTCGCACGGGCGCATAAAAATGGTGGATCACACTAAGGCGCGGGATTTTACGGAGTGTCAGGAAAGCATGCAATGATGTGTGGCCGAAATTAGAAAAAAAGTAACAAAAAAGGCGGCATTACGCCGCCTCGGATCAACCGTTTTGTTACTTATACAGATCGGCGCTGATGGTCATGTTGTTACCACGTTCCTGCCACTGGCGGGTGATGTGGTAGTACTTCGCACCTTTCTTCGCCGCGCGTTTCGCGACCTGATAAGAGACTTCCGTTCCGTTGCCGTAGTTGCCGGTAAACTTGATGCTGTCGAACGGTACCATCTGCGCGGCAGTGGCGTTGTTCAGCTCTTCAATTTTGGTTCCATCCGGCAGGGTGACGGAATAGCGTCCACCTTTGGTGGTTTGCGTTTCAAAGAAACGGCCCACTTCAGCGCTTGGCGCTGCAGAGGTCGCGACGCCCGGGATCTCAACTTTCTTCGCTTCTTCACCGCCTTTTGCTAACGCCGCACGTCCCGCATCGGAATCAGCAGGGATAGCGTCCGGGCTTTGCAGAACGCGTTTTTTCGCATCTTCTTTATAGATGAACGCGGTAATACGCTGGTTGCCGCCCTGGTTAGCATCCACCTGACGCACGATATAGAAAGAGTAAGCCCCTTTCTGTTTCGCGGCTTTGGTGATGGCATCGTTCACTTCAGGCTGGCTGCGGTAGAAGCCCTGAACGGTAACGGTGTCATACGGCTCAAGCGCAATCGCCTGATCTTTTGGCAGCTCAACGATGCCGTTAATCACGCGGTTTTTCTGTTCATCCGCTTTCGGCGCATTTTCTTTGTACAGCGCAATGGTGACGCGCTGGTTGCCGCTGTTGCCCTGATCGGACTGATCGAGCACATAAAACGAAGCCGCGCCTTTTTTATCAGCGGCTTTTGACGCGGCGGCAACGCCGTCGCCAATGGAGTTGTAGCGACCCACAATGACCGTCTGGTCAAAAGGTTTTAACGCTGCCGCTTGCTCCGGCGTTAACTCTGTCGCGGCATTCGCAGACAGGGCGGTCGCGGAAAGAAGTGCGGACGCCAGGAGTGTGTTCTTAAGCTTCATAAAAATAATCCTTCGCCTTGCGCAAACCATGTACTGGTATTGTTGTTAATTTGAGACGGTCCCGATTATGGCATTTAAATCCCGTCGCTGTCTGCGCCATTTTTCACAGCCTGTGCTCAGCGCGTGACTCGATTCGATAACATTTAGTGATATGTTGAAAAAACAGACGTTTGACAAGTAAAACTGATAAAGCTTATGACTTTTACAAGTTAATTTAATGTTAATAAGTTGTTCTGTTATGGCGCTATATCATGTTTTTGCCGCTTCGCTTGCGCTATTTATCGGTCACAGCGATGAATTTAAGGTAAATATCTCTGTCAGCGATGCCGATCGCTTATTTTTCACAGATAAAGTAAGAAATAGTGTTTTTGGACGGTAGATAACGGGCGTTATTTTCAGTAGGTTATAGAAAGTTTGTTACTGTTTTATTTTCCGGGGTGGATCATTTTTCGTCGTTATGTGGATGGCGAAATCTGCGACCGACCGCGGGCAATTATCGACAAACCATCATCAAAAACCGATGGAAGGGAAAACTATGCGTATTGGGGTACCAAAAGAACGGTTAGCCAATGAAACCCGTGTAGCGGCAACACCGAAAACGGTGGAGCAACTGCTCAAACTGGGTTTTACCGTCGCGGTTGAAAGCGGCGCGGGCAAACTGGCCAGTTTCGATGACGAGGCCTTTATCCAGGCCGGTGCGGAAGTGGTCGAAGGGGCAGAGGTCTGGCAATCGCCGATCATTCTGAAGGTCAACGCACCGGAAGAGAACGAGATTGCGCTGCTGAACGCGGGCACGACGCTGGTGAGCTTCGTCTGGCCTGCACAAAATCCAGAGCTGATGGAGAAGCTGGCAGCCCGTGGCGTCACCGTGATGGCGATGGACTCGGTGCCGCGCATTTCGCGCGCCCAGTCTCTGGATGCGCTGAGCTCCATGGCGAACATCGCGGGCTACCGCGCTATCGTTGAAGCGGCTCACGAGTTTGGTCGTTTCTTTACCGGTCAGATCACCGCGGCGGGTAAAGTACCGCCAGCGAAAGTGATGGTGATTGGTGCGGGCGTGGCCGGTCTTGCTGCGATTGGAGCGGCAAATAGCCTGGGCGCTATCGTCCGTGCTTTTGATACCCGTCCGGAAGTGAAGGAGCAGGTCCAGAGTATGGGCGCCGAGTTCCTTGAGCTGGACTTCAAGGAAGAAGCTGGCAGCGGTGATGGTTACGCGAAGGTAATGTCCGAAGCCTTTATCAAAGCCGAAATGGAACTCTTCGCCGCGCAGGCGAAAGAGGTCGACATCATCGTCACCACGGCACTGATTCCGGGCAAACCGGCACCTAAGCTGATCACCCGCGAGATGGTCGATTCCATGCAGCCGGGCAGCGTGATTGTCGATCTGGCCGCGCAGAACGGCGGTAACTGCGAATATACCGTGCCGAATCAGGTGACCACGACCGCTAACGGTGTGAAGGTCATTGGTTATACCGATCTGCCGGGTCGTCTGCCAACCCAGTCTTCACAGCTGTACGGCACTAACCTCGTCAACCTGCTGAAGCTGCTCTGCAAAGAGAAAGATGGCAACATCACCGTTGATTTTGACGACGTGGTTGTCCGTGGCGTCACCGTGGTCCGTGAAGGTGAAATCACCTGGCCCGCACCGCCTATTCAGGTTTCCGCGCAGCCTCAGGCGGCACCAAAAGCCGCGCCAGAGCCAAAAGAACCCGCTAAACCGGCTTCCCCGTGGCGCAAATACGCGATCATGGCGCTGGTGATTATTCTCTTCGGCTGGCTGGCTGACGTCGCACCAAAAGAGTTCCTTGGTCACTTCACCGTCTTCGCGCTCTCCTGCGTCGTAGGCTATTACGTGGTGTGGAACGTCTCCCATGCGCTGCATACGCCGCTGATGTCGGTGACCAACGCCATCTCCGGGATTATCGTGGTCGGGGCGTTGCTGCAGATTGGTCACGGCGGCTGGATCAGCTTCCTGAGCTTTGTCGCGGTACTGATCGCCAGTATCAATATTTTCGGTGGTTTCACCGTGACTCAGCGCATGCTGAAAATGTTTCGTAAAGGCTAAGGGGTAGCATATGTCTGGAGGATTAGTGACAGCTGCATACATTGTTGCTGCAATCCTGTTTATTTTCAGTCTGGCGGGACTTTCCAAACACGAAACGTCTCAGCAGGGGAATAACTTTGGTATTGCCGGGATGGCAATTGCGCTGATTGCCACCATCTTCGGGCCGGACACCGGCAACGTGGCGTGGATCCTGGTGGCGATGATCATCGGTGGCGCAATTGGTATTCGCCTGGCAAAACGCGTTGAAATGACCGAGATGCCGGAGCTGGTTGCGATTCTGCACAGCTTCGTGGGTCTGGCGGCGGTGCTGGTGGGCTTCAACAGCTATCTGTATCACGAACCGGGCCTGGAACCGATCCTGGTGAACATTCACCTGACGGAAGTGTTCCTCGGTATCTTTATCGGTGCGGTGACCTTCACCGGTTCGATTGTGGCGTTCGGTAAGCTGCGCGGGAAAATTTCCTCTAAGCCGCTGATGCTGCCAAACCGTCACAAGCTGAACCTGGCGGCGCTGGTGGTCTCATTTGTGCTGCTGGTGGTCTTCGTGCGTACCGAAAGCGTAGGCCTGCAGGTGCTGGCGTTGCTGGTGATGACCATCATTGCGCTGGCGTTCGGCTGGCACCTGGTGGCGTCCATCGGTGGTGCGGATATGCCAGTGGTTGTCTCGATGCTGAACTCCTACTCCGGTTGGGCGGCAGCGGCGGCAGGCTTTATGCTGAGCAACGACCTGCTGATCGTCACCGGTGCGCTGGTGGGTTCTTCGGGTGCGATCCTGTCTTACATCATGTGTAAGGCGATGAACCGTTCGTTCATCAGCGTGATTGCCGGTGGCTTTGGTTCTGACGGCTCTTCGACCGGTTCCGATGAGGAAGTGGGTGAGCACCGGGAAATCAGCGCGGAAGACACTGCGGATATGCTGAAAAACTCGCATTCCGTGATCATCACCCCGGGCTACGGCATGGCGGTGGCGCAGGCGCAGTATCCGGTTGCGGAAATCACCGAGAAGCTGCGCGCGCGCGGTATCAAGGTTCGCTTTGGTATCCACCCGGTGGCAGGTCGTCTGCCAGGCCACATGAACGTGCTGCTGGCGGAGGCGAAAGTGCCTTACGACATCGTGCTGGAAATGGACGAGATCAACGATGATTTCGCTGACACCGACACCGTGCTGGTCATCGGCGCTAACGACACCGTTAACCCGGCGGCGCAGGACGATCCGCGTAGCCCAATCGCTGGTATGCCGGTTCTGGAAGTGTGGAAAGCACAGAACGTGATTGTGTTTAAACGCTCCATGAATACCGGCTATGCAGGCGTTCAGAACCCGCTGTTCTTCAAAGAGAACACTCACATGCTGTTTGGCGACGCTAAAGCCAGCGTGGATGCGATTCTGAAAGCGCTGTAAGTTGCGTTGAAACGAAAAAACCGCCGAATCCGGCGGTTTTTTTATTGCCGGGTGACGCTTACGCTTACCCGGCCTACGGTTTTGTAGGCCCGGCAAGCTTGCGCCGCCGGGCGTTACGGGTTAATCGTCTTCCGGGTCATCCAACTCAACCGGCGTCTGGAACTCATCCGGCTTAATGACCAGCAGGTCGCAGCGCAGATGGTCGATCACCTGTTCGGCGGTATTGCCGAGGAACGCGGCTGAAATACCGGTGCGCCCGATGGTTCCCAGTACCACAATCCCCGCCTGCAGATGTTCCGCTAAATCCGGGATCACCTCTTCAGGCAGACCTTTTTCAACGTGCGTCATTTTCTCATCAATGCTGAATTTTTGGCGCAGCGCTTTCATCGCCAGCAGGTGCTGTCCGCGGATCGCGTCGTTATAGACGCTTGGGTCAAATTCAGGCAGCTCAATGGCAATGTTAATCGGCGTGACCGGATACGCGCCCACAAGATGCACTTCGGTGTGATTGACCTGTTCGGCAAGCTGGATGGTTTCCTTCACCAGCTTCTCGTTCAGCGAATTGTGGTAATCCTCTTCGCTCGCGAGGTTTACTGCCACGACGGCTTTCCCGCCCTCAGGCCACGGCTGGTCTTTTACCATCCAGACCGGACAAGGACATTTACGCAGCAGATGCCAGTCGGTAGGGGTGAAGATCACGGATTCCAGCTTGTCATGCTGGTGCGCCATTTTCAGCAGCAGGTCGTGCCCACCGGCGACAACTTCCTGGATAATGGCTTCGAAAGGTCGGTTATGCCAGACCACTTTGATATCAATAGGAACACCCGCTTCCAGGTAATATTTCGCCTGTTCACGGATCCACGCGGTACGCTGGCCGATCACGCCCTGACGCATCGCGGTGCGCTCGTCAGGGGACAGAAGGGTGGTCATCTCATACGAGAAGTCATAGATCGGCAAAAACGCTTTGATTTTGCCACCAATCCGTTGATGTAAATACACAGCACGTCGTAATGCTGGCTGATCGTCCTGATTCGGATCGATAGCTACCAGCATGTTTTGATACTTGGCCATACAGGTCTCCTTACTACTGTCACCACAGTCTGTAATTAAAAGAGTAACCTATATATCTTGAATGAAACAGGGGGAGGTTTTGTCAGATCAATAAATCATGCAAATTTATCAAAGAAGCAGAACGGTCACCGTCACGGCGATAAACGCAATCAACAGCAGCACCATCACCGCTATCGCAAAGGTCGTTGAATCCTGCACATAGGTCTTTTCCTCTCCCTTCATAGGGCCGACAAGCATGATCCAGATGAATATGAAGGTGATTGAGGCAATAACGACTGAAACGAAAAATAAACTTTCTCTCAAATCATAACCTCAACGGGAACGTGCCAGGCGCAGACCGGGGAGTGGGAGCGGTTGAAAAGGACAATGTAAAATGCCAGTCCCGTCATCACGAAAATGTACGAAACTGGCATAAATCATTCGGGGATGTTATGCGACGTTGCGGGCGTGCCCGGCGAGAACCGCCAGCGCTTCACCATTTTCGATGGTGATGTACTTACCTTTAACCGCCAGCATGCCGCTTTTCTGGAAACGTCCCAGCAGACGGCTGATGGTCTCAACGGTCAGGCCCAGGTAGTTACCGATATCGCCACGCGTCATCGTCAGACGGAATTCACGCGGGGAGAAACCACGTTCCGCGAAGCGGCGGGAGAGGTTGTAGATAAATGCGGCCAGGCGCTCTTCTGCATTCTTTTTGGAAAGCAGCAGGATCATGTCCTGATCGCCTTTGATCTCACCGCTCATCAGACGCATCATCTGCTGACGCAGGTTAGGCATCTTACCGGACAGATCGTCCAGCGTTTCAAACGGAATTTCGCAAACCATTGAGGTTTCAAGCGCCTGAGCAAAGCTCGGGTGATGACCCGTGCCGATAGCATCAAAGCCCACCAGGTCGCCCGCCAGATGGAAGCCGGTGATCTGCTCATCACCCTGTTCGGTAATGGTGTAGCTCTTGATGGTGCCAGAACGGATAGCATAGAGCGATTTCAGTTCGTCTCCCGCTTTAAACAGCGTCTGCCCTTTCTGAATAGGCTTTTTACGCTCGATGATATTATCAAGCTGATCGAGTTCATGCTCATTCAGGGTAAACGGGATACAGAGCTGGCTGATGCTGCAATCCTGGCAATGGATAGCACAACCGCCAGACTGAATGCGTCGTATAATTCGCTTTTCCGGGATCATAGGTTTGCTCAAGCCTTAATTGATATTGGTCAATTTTAACATCTTTTTGGTAAGTACGTAAGCCTGGCAAACCCTCAATAAGGACAAGTGGCGACATTGTGTCGCCATCTTCTTGAAATTCCACAAATTGCTTATGGATTTTTACCCTAACCGGAAGAAAATGAAGCACAAAAAGCCTGGGATCTAGAGCAAGAGATACCCTTCGTGACGCAGTAACCACTCTTTTCGCTGCACGCCACCGGCATAGCCCGTCATGGTGCCGTTGCGGCCAATCACGCGGTGGCAGGGCACCACGATGCTGACCGGGTTGGAGCCGTTTGCTGCTCCCACTGCGCGCGCCGCGCCCGCACGGCCTAACCGCTCTGCTAGCTGACCATAATGCATGACCTGCCCGCACGGAATCGACCGCAGGGCCTGCCATACGTCGCGCTGAAAAGGCGTGCCTGCCGTGGCGGTTGGCAGAGTATCAATGATGCTGAGATCGCCCTCGAAGTACGCCGCAAGCTTGTCGCTCAGCCCACCCGGATTGGTGGCGCTGATACGCTCAAAACCCTCAGCGCGATAATGAATGTTCAGCAGTTCTTCCATGCGGTCGCTATGCTCTTCCCATTCGACGGCGCGCAGATTGAACGCCTCATCAGCGATAATCCACAGCGGCCCCAGCGGCGTCGCAATCTTATCTTCGAGTAATCTCAGCATCCTCATTCCTTTAGTTCAGCCTCGGGTATATTCCCGGTCCAATCGGCAGGCCGACAAGATACCACGCCACCAACATCACCAGCCATACCCCTAAAAAGATAAGCGGATAAGGCAAGACGAGCGAATAGTAGGTACCCAGTTTGGCCTCCGGTTTATAGCGCTGCAGGAAGCCTAAAAACAGCGGAACAAACGGTGAAACCGGCGCCAGCGGAATGACCGAGGAGTCTGCGATACGGAACAGGATCTGCGCAAAAGCCGGGTGGAAACCCAACATCATAAACATCGGCACGAAGATCGGCGCCAGAATCGACCAGATGGCGGACCCGCTGGCGATAAACATGCACAGCAGCGATGAAAGCAGCGCCAGGCCGACAAACGCCGGCACGCCGCTTAACCCGGCCGCCTCCAGCGCGTCGGTCAGGCCCACGGCCATAAACTTGCCCATGTTGCTCCAGTTAAACATCGCCACGAACTGCGCCAGCGGGAATACCATCACGATAAAGCCTGCCATCTCCTTCATCGGCTCGATCATCAGCTGCGGCAGATCGCCCTGACGGCGGATTTTGCCGGTGGCGATACCGTAGGCGAGCGAGACGACAAAGAAGAAGAGGATAATCAGCGGCACGATGCCCTGAATAAACGGCGACGGCAGGACGGTATGTTTAACCGGATCGCGCAATATGCCGTTTTCCGGCACCACCATCAGCGCCACCAGCGCGATAAAGGCCAGCGAGACCAGGCCAGCTACGCGCAGGCCGAAGCGCTGCTCTTTGCTCAGGGTTTCCAGCTTTTCATCGCTACGGCCCTCCCATTTACCCAGCCGCGGCTCGATGATCTTATCGGTAATCAGCCCGCCAACAATCGTCAGGACAATCACCGAGCTGGCCATAAAGTACCAGTTGTCGATCACGCTGACGTGCATTGCCGTATCGATGGTTTTCGCCGCCTCCGTGCTAATGCCCGAGAGCAGCACGTCGGTGGTGACGATCAGCAGGTTAGCGGTAAATCCGCAGCCCACGCCCGCAATCGCCGACAGCAGGCCCGCCACGGGATGACGCCCGACGGCGAGGAAAATCAGCGCCCCCATCGGCGGCATGATCACCAGCGCGGCGTCGGAGGAGATATGGCTGAAGAAGGCGATAAACAGCACCATATAGCTCGCGTAGCACGCGCTGACGTGGGAAGCCATCTTCACCATTAACGCGGGCAGCAAGCCCACGCGTTCCGCCAGCCCGGCACCCAGCACCAGCGCCAGAATGGCGCCCAGCGGGGCGAAACCGCTGAAGTTCTTAATCACGTTGGGTAAAAACCAGTGCAGCCCGTCAACGCTGAGCAGGTTTTTCACCGCCACCAGGCTGCCGTCAGCCGGACTGCGCACGCTCACGTCAAAGGCGGAGAGTACGGCGGTGGCGACCATCAAAATCAAAATCAGATAGATAAAAAGCAGGAAAGGGTGCGGCACTTTATTGCCGATCCTCTCAACCCAGCCATAGAGCTTACCGGATGGGGAAGGCGAAGGTATGGATGACATACTCATGGGCGTTCCTCGGGAGTGTTGTTGTGTTGTGTTTTTTTATTTTAAAGGTGACGGTGTCACGCCCTGTGGGATCGGACACACGTACGGTTTTTCTTGTAATTGTTGTTCGAACTCTTCACGGCATTTTTTCAGCAGCGCTGCGTCCTGCAGCAGATTGAGCGCGGTCGCACCCATCACTTTTCCCGCCAGCAGCATGCCTTTGTGGGCAATGGAGGTACGCCCCTGCGCCACCAGTTGCCAGGTGTGCAGCGGCGTGCCGACGGTAAAGCAGGGGCTGAAGCACTGGGCGACCGGCATTTTCCAGCTGACGTCGCCCACGTCGGTTGAACCCGCCAGCACGTTGTCGGTGATGGCATAGGGGGCGACTTCATCCACCAGCAGCGTCTCCTGATGACGACGGGCAAAGGCTTTCCCCGCGTCGCCACCCGTTGCGGCAATATTTTTCAGGCTGTTCTGCAGATCGTTGGGCGTCAGCGTGGCGCGGATCTCGCGGGCGAAGGCGCGTTCTTCCTCCGTCCAGAGCGGCGTGCCGTAGTGCTGCAGGGCGCGATACATCGCCGCCTCGAGCGAGCGGTTTGGCAGATAGCTTGAGCAAGCTTTATCAAAGCGACACTCGACGGTGGTTTCGGTCATCATCGCCGCGCCCTGGGCGATTTTCTCGATGCGTTCGTAGATTTGCTGCGCATCGGCCATCTCCGGGGCGCGGATCAGGTACAGCACCTCAGCCTGCGCCTGCACCACGTTGGGTGAAATCCCGCCGGTATCGGTAATGGCATAATGGACGCGCGCTTTTTCAATGATGTGTTCGTTGAGGAAGTTGGTGCCGGTGGTCATCAGCGTCACGGCGTCCAGTGCGCTGCGTCCCAGATGGGGTGAGTTGGCCGCATGCGCCGCCACGCCGTGAAAACGCCAGGCGGCCTGAATATTCGCCAGCGTGCTGACGTTAAACATCCCGGCGAAGGCTTCCGGATGCCAGGTGACGGCGGCATCAACGTCATCAAACAGACCTTCGCGCACCATAAAGGTTTTCCCGGAACCGCCTTCCTCGCCGGGACAGCCATAAAAACGCACCGTTCCGCTGCCGCCGTGCTCCTCCAGCCAGCTTTTCACCGCCACCGCGCCCGCCAGCGCCGCGGTGCCTAAGAGGTTATGCCCGCAGCCGTGGCCGTTGGCCCCCGGCGTGGCGGATTGCGCCGTCGCGCAGTGCGCCTGCTGGCTTAACCCGGCCAGCGCGTCGTATTCGCCCAGCAGGGCGATAACCGGTTTCCCGCTGCCAAAGCTGGCGATAAAGGCATTAGGAATACCGCCAGCCTCGCGCGTCAGCGTGAAGCCCTCGGCCTCCAGCTCGCTGGCGAGCCGTTCGGCGGACCAGAACTCTTCAAAGCGGGTTTCAGGGCGATCCCAGATCGCGTCGGCAATATCGGTTAACGTCCGACATCGCGTGTCGATCGCATCGGCAATAAAAGCGTAGTTCTCCTGCATTACACACCTCGCGTCCACGGGAAATTGAGCGCAGTTCGCGCCAGCGTTTCAATGGCGATGGCCATGACCTGCTCATCGAAGTCGAATTTTTCGTTGTGATGTCCGGCGCTCAAATTGGTGCCAAACACCATATAGGACGCCATGCCGCCGTTCTCCTGCACGCGGGCCATCATTAGCGTGGCGTCTTCAGAGCCTGCTGGCGCCTTCACCTTATCGATGGCGTGAACAACCCCGGAAACCTGGCTCGCCTGTTCGCGCAGATAATCCACCCACGCCGGTGTCGGCGCGCTGGATGTCGCGGCACCCATCAGGCGCATCTCGGCGCGCACGCCGTAGAGCGCCGCTGCGCCGGTAATGACCGCCTGCGCGCGTTCAAAGACATACTGATTAATGGCTTCGGTTTCGCCGCGCGTTTCAACCTTGATCAGGGCATTGGCGGGCACCACGTTGCGTCCGCTGCCCGCCTGCATCACGCCGACGTTCACCCGGGAGGCGCCTTCGCTGTGCGGGGCAATGCTGTGCAGGGCGAGGGCGGCCTGCGCGGCGGCGAGCAGAGCGTTACGTCCGTCCTCCGGTTTACCGCCCGCGTGTGCGGCCACGCCGGTAAAGTTCACGTCGAACTTGGTGGTGGCCATAAAGTTATCGCTGCCGCAAATCACCGTTCCGGCAGGGACGCCGGTACCAATATGGATGGCCGTGAAATAGTCCACGTCGTCCAGCGCCCCGGCGGCAACCATGGCGCGCGCGCCGCGGGTGCCTTCTTCGGCAGGCTGGAAGATCAGCTTGAGGGTGCCGCTGAGCTGCGCTTCATTCTGCTTAAGCACCTGCGCCAGCCCCAGACCAATAGTGGTATGGCCGTCGTGCGCGCAGGCGTGCATCATCCCCGCGTTGCAGGAGGCAAACCCGTCGCGGAACGGGCGATGGCTTTCATCCAGCGCTTCGCTTAAATCAAGGGCATCCATGTCGACGCGAAACGCCAGGGTTGGACCAGGACGCCCGGTATTGAGGGTCGCCACAATGCCGGTAAACCCGCCTTCAAACGGCGCCAGCCATTTCTCAGTCGCGCCTTGCGCCCGTGCGCGGTCAAACTCATGCGCCAGGGTAGCGGCATCGGGCAACCCCATCCGGCTTTCGGCATCCACCACGTCACGACCCATCGCCAGTTCGTAACCCAGCGAGTCCAGGATTTCCGCGACTTTCGCGGCGGTACGAAACTCTACCCAGCCGGATTCCGCGAAATGGTGAAAATCACGACGCCATGCGCTCAGCTGCGGGGATAATGCCTGGATGTACTGCGCCAGTGTGTTCATATCTGTTCCTGTCATCATTAAAATATGTGAACTGCTTCACGCTGTGATAGTTTTTACTTATCACTAACCGATTTTTCACAGTTTTAACCGTTCAGGAATTACCCTCGCACATCCCTTTCCATTAAAGTAGATGACAGTTTCTTTACTCTGATAAACAACGGTTATCGATCGGGCTATGACATTCCAGATTAAATTTCATCAAATCCGGGCGTTTGTTGAAGTCGCGCGTCAGGGCAGCATTCGCGGTGCCAGCAGGACGCTGAATCTTTCGCAACCGGCGCTGACCAAATCCATCAAAGAGCTGGAGGAGGGCATAGCGGCGCAGCTATTCGTGCGCAGGAGTAAGGGCGTCGCGTTGACCGAATGCGGTGAGGGCTTTTACCAGCGCGCCAGGTTGATTCTGGAAGAGCTGCGTGCGGCACAGGATGATATCCGTCAGCGGCAGGGCGAACTGGCCGGGCAGATCAACATCGGAATGGGGGCCAGCGTTTCACGAAGCCTCATGCCCGCCGTCATCACCCGTTTTCATGCGCAACATCCGCAGGTCAAGGTGCGAATTATGGAAGGGCAACTGGTGTCGATGATCAATGAATTACGCCAGGGTGAGCTGGATTTCACCATCAATACCTATTATCAGGGGCCTTACGACCATGAATTTACCTTTGAAAAGCTCTTTGAAAAACCGTTTGCAGTATTTTGTCGGGAGGGGCATCCGGCGACGGGGGAAACCTCTATTAATGAACTTTTGCATTATAACTGGACAATGCCGACGCCGCGGGGAAGCTATTATAAGCAATTAGAAGAGGTATTTAGTCACCGCTCGCAAATACCGCGAATTGGTGTCGTCTGCGAAACCTTTTCTTCCTGCATTAGTCTTGTCGCGCAAAGTGATTTTTTAAGCATATTGCCGCAGGAGCTAGGCTGTGACCCGCTGCTGGCGCACCGTCTGGTCATGCTGCCGGTCGTTGAGTCGCTTCCTAAAGCAACCTATTATTTAATTCAGCGCCGTGATTCACGTCAGACGCCCCTTGCCGAATCATTAATTACGCAATTCAGAAGGGAAGCGAGAAAAATAGTCGTTGCGTGAAATACATATTATAAAAAAACAGGATCTGCCCGACATCAGACAGACCCTATAGTACACACAGCAGTGCATCCTTTCGCCAGTCCTGAGTATTATATCCATGAGGCAGGTATATTTAGGTATAACATCTTTCCCGAAAAATGAAAGGCAGGCGAGTGATTGATTTTCTAAAAATTTAACGCAAATCACTTATTTTAACTTTACTGAAGTTTTAGTTAAGTCTGATTTAAATGTTTTTAATAATGGCTATATATATTCATCAGGATAATATGTATCTCACCCCGCATTCTGCGGGGGGGTGATTGAGGCGCCTGTCTGGTGCAGGTATAGTACAAGCCCAGATGTAGCCGGAGGATTTCCATGAACCCTGACGATAAATCCCTTTTTCTTGACGCCATGGAAGATGTTCAGCCCCTGAAACGCTGCACGGATATCCACTGGCAGCAAAGCCGTAATTCACGGGCTCGCCAGGACATTGATACTGAACAGCTCGACAACTTTCTGACCCTGGGTTTTCTGGAATTGCTGCCGCTCGAAGAGCCGCTGATGTTCCAGCGCGAAGGGGTTCAGCAGGGCGTTATTGATAAGCTGCGTTCCGGTAAATATTCCCGTCAGGCCAGCTTAACCCTCTTACGTCAGCCCGCCGAACGCTGCCGCCAGATGCTGTATTCTTTTATCCGGCAGGCCAGTCGTGACGGGCTGCGCAATCTGATTATCGTGCACGGTAAAGGGCGTGAGCTGAAGTCACACCCTAATGTGGTGCGCAGCTATCTGGCGCGTTGGTTGACGGAGTTCGAGGAAGTGCAGGCATTTTGTGTCGCGCTGCCGCACCATGGCGGCAGCGGCGCTTGCTATGTTTCGCTGCGAAAATCCGACGAAGCGAAACAGGAGACCTGGGAGCGGCACGCCAAGCGCAGCCGCTAGCGGTACGGCTTAGAACGTTTCCCAGTGATTATCGCCCGACGCGCTGGCCGTTGCCGGGCGCAACAGCTGTGGCGTTTTCACATTTTTGGGGCGCGGCGCGGTGCTTTCCTGTACGTTCAGGCGAAATGCGGCCACGGCCTGACGCAATTGCTCGGACTGGTCTTCCAGGGCCGCTGCGGCCGTGGCGGATTCCTGTACCAGCGCGGCGTTTTGCTGCGTTACGCTGTCCATCTGCGATACGGCCAGGCTCACCTGCTCAATACCGCGGCTCTGCTCGTCAGAGGCTGATGAAATCTCGCCCATAATATCGGTGACGCGGGTAACTGCGGCGACGATCTCTTTCATCGTTGCACCAGCCTCGCTCACCTGTTCAGAGCCGGTGTTGACCCGGCTGACGGAATTCTCAATCAGCCCTTTGATCTCCTTCGCCGCCTGGGCGCTGCGGCTCGCCAGCGTACGGACTTCACCGGCGACAACCGCAAATCCACGACCTTGTTCTCCTGCGCGAGCGGCTTCCACCGCCGCGTTAAGTGCCAGAATGTTCGTCTGGAAGGCGATGCTGTCAATCACGCCGGTGATGTGCGCGATTTGCTGCGAACTGTCGGCAATTTCGGTCATCGTGCGAACCACGTTATCCACGACGTGACCGCCGCGTGCGGCCGTTTCAGAGGCATTTTTCGCCAGCAGCGTAGCCTGACGCGCGTTATCGGAGTTCTGTTTAACCGTTGCGGTCAGCTCTTCCATACTGGCGGCCGTCTCTTCCAGCGAGGCAGCCTGCTGTTCGGTACGGGCCGAGAGGTCGTTGCTCCCGGCGGCAATTTCACCCGCGCCGGTATAGATCGAATCCGTGCTCCCGCGTACGGCACTGACCGTGTTAACCAGCGACTGCTGCATCTCATGCAGGCCTGCCGCCAGCTGTCCCATCTCATTGCGGCCAGAGATATCAACGTTTTGCGTCAGATCGCCGCCCGCGATGGTGCGGATGTGGTTCATGATGGTTTTGAGCGGTTTCAGCAGCAAGTGTTGTAAACCCTGCCAGATCACGACCAGTACGGCGATCACGGCCAGGAAAATCCCTGCCAGCGTCCACTGCATCTGCGTAAAGCTGCTCTGGTTTTCTTGTGTCGCCGCTTTAAGCAGGGTGTTGTTTTCGGCACGCCAGCGGTTATAGACCGCTTCCATCCCGTCCTGCGCCTGCTGGGCATCCAGATCGCCATAAGCCTGGTAGTTGTCGGCGCGCAGATACTCAATCGACAGACGCATCACCTCGTGCATTTGATTCCAGGATTTCTGCATCTCTTCGGTTAACGCCGCGTTTTGGCCATTAACCTGCGGCATTTTCTGCCACTCTTTGTTATAGGCTTCGGCTTTCGCCAGAGAGTCATTGGCGGTGCCTAACAGCTTGTTGATCGCCGCGAGGGACGCAGGATCGCGCTGGTTTTTCAGGTAACGGATCGCCACGCGGGTGACGGTAACGCGCGTTTTTATCAGCGTATTGACGCTGTCGCTCAGGCTCTCCTGCTGGGCATTGAGCACCCCGGAGTTCTGGAAGTTATGGCGATCGTTGCTGACGGCAGAGTAGAACAACCCTCCCGTGACAACTTGCAGCAGACAGAATATGGTGAGGGCAAAGATAATACCGGTAATTACGTGCAGATTTTTCAGCATAGCGGTCGTCCGTTAGAGAGATGCAGAGGTACATCAATACTATCGTCGTATAGAATTTAAACTTTAATTTAACTCGTGCTTAACTAAAGGCTCCGATCGGGAACCTGTTGTAAACCCGGATCATTTTTATGAGGAAGGTCAACATGAGCAGCATTGATAAAAGCGGAACGTACGCGCTCGGCACGCGAACGGTTAAACGACTGGGCTATGGCGCGATGCAGCTTGCCGGGCCGGGCGTGTTTGGCCCACCGAAGGATAAGCAGGCCGCGCTGGAGGTACTCCGCGAAGCGGTGGCCGCTGGCGTGAATCATATCGATACCAGCGATTTTTACGGCCCGCACGTGACTAACCAGCTGATCCGCGAGGCGCTTCATCCTTACCGGGACGATCTGACCATCGTGACCAAAATCGGCGCCCGCCGCGACGACAAAGGTGCATGGCTCCCGGCCTTTTCCGCGCAGGAACTGACTCAGGCGGTGCATGATAATCTGCGCAACCTGCAGCTGGACGTACTGGATGTGGTCAATCTGCGGATCATGTTTAGCGCCCACGGTCCTGCGGAAGGATCGATCGCTGAACCGTTGTCCACGCTGGCGGAGCTACAGCAGCAGGGACTGGTTCGCCATATTGGATTGAGCAACGTCACTGCCTCTCAGGTCGCCGAGGCGCAGAAAATGGTGTCCGTGGTGTGCGTGCAGAACATGTACAACATTGTGAATCGCGGTGATGATTCACTGGTGGATACGCTTGCGCAGCAGGGGATTGCCTGGGTGCCATTCTTCCCGCTGGGCGGTTTCACGCCGCTGCAATCTTCCGGGCTGCAGACGGTTGCGGATGCGCTGGGGGCAACGGCAATGCAGGTTGCGCTGGCGTGGCTGTTGCAACGTTCTCCGAACATCCTGCTGATCCCCGGAACGTCCTCCGTGGCGCATCTCCAGCAAAACCTTGCCGCCGGGGATCTGGTATTACCGCCGGACGCGCTGGACACGCTGAATTCACTGGTGGATTAAGCGAAAACAGAATACCGCCTGCCAGATCAAGCCCTGGCTTAGTCTACCGCAGGCGTCATCTGGTTATTCTGCCGGTGAAGCGCTAACGCTTCCGCCACTATCTCTTGCTTACTTTTGCGGGTTTCATAGGCGGTGGTTCTGATGTACTCCATCAGGTCGGGATCGATGCGGGCGCTCAACATCCTGAGATCGGCCTCCTTTGCTAAACCGCGAGCAACGCGTTTGTCGGGATAATCACGGGCTGGCATAGAAAACGTCCTCCAAAAAGTCTTGTTAATTCGTGCTGTAAAATATGCATTAGTCTACATTTAAAGTCAATCACTAGTGTTTTTATAGTGATTGATTCATTTGGACTCTCGCGATAAGTCATCATTAAGTCATAAATTTAAAGATAACATGGTTATTTTTATTATTGTCGACCATGCTATTTATAATAATAACCCTGTAGGGTAGATACGTTGATGCGTAACACTTTTGTGCCTGTCGCAGCAGCAGTAGCCATTTTTATTGCGGGTATTTCTATCCTCAATATTCAACTCTGGTATTCAGCACGGGCCGACAGTCAGTCGGGAGCCCGATACGCTATAAGCGATATCAATGACATTCTTGACGAGGCGCGCGTTGCCGCCCGAACGGCGACGGAAATTATCGTCAAGGGGTGCGATGCAGAAGGCCAGTATCAACTGGGTACGGAGGCAGCGCTTCAGCCACATCTCAGAACCATCGTCATCATCAGGCAGGGGCAGCCCTGGTGTTCCTCTCTGCCGGGAAATCGCGTGTTATTGCGGCATATTAATACATTACCCGATACTCCCTTATTTCTTGTTCCGGCAAGCGATACGGTAAACGGGCAGCCGGTTTTGCTCTTTCAGACCCGGTTTGCAGAAAACCGTATTATCGTGACGATCAGCGATCGCCATATCCGGGATGCGTTAAGCACGCCGTTAAAGCACGTGAATTATTCATTAGCGGTAGGCGGGAGCGCAATTGACGCCTCTGGCGAACTGCACGTCACGTCTCCCGGCGAACGTCAGGCCAGACAGGTTTACTCTGAACAATACGCCTATAGCATCCGATACAACCCTGCGCCTTTTTTCAGCCCGCAACGGCTGCTTCGTCAGGGGGGCGGCATACTCCTTTTCGTACTGCTGGTTGCCGGTATCGCGGCTTATGTTCTGTATAAGTACCTGAACAAACACACGCTTCCTGAAGAATCACTTCGCAGTGCGATTGCGAAGAGAGAAATCATTCCGTTTTACCAGCCCGTGGTTAACGGCAGGGAGGGGACGCTGCGGGGCGTGGAGGTTCTGGCAAGATGGAAACACACCAAAGCGGGTTATATTTCACCCGGCGCATTCATTCCGATTGCTGAAAAATCGGGGCTGATTGTTTCCCTCACGCAAAGCCTGATGGCGCAGGTGGTGACGCAAATGAATGCCATTTCCAGTAAACTTCCGGAAGGTTTTCATATCGGGATTAACTTCAGCGCTTCCCATATCGCGATGCCTGGCTTCGTGGACGAATGCCTGAAATATAAAAATAGCTTCGTCAGAAAGGATTTAAACCATGTGATTGAGGTGACAGAGCGAGAGCCGCTGGATATTGATGAACGCCTCGTGCAGACCCTGAACGTGCTCCATGAGAATGGTTTTGCTATTGCTCTGGATGACTTTGGGACCGGCTATTCCGGGCTCTCTTATCTGCACGATCTGCATATCGATTACATCAAGATTGACCACAGTTTCGTCAGCAGAGTCAATGAACACGAGGACTCCACCCGGATCCTCGATTGCGTATTGGATTTAGCGCGTAAGCTCTCCATCAGCATTGTGGCGGAAGGCGTTGAGACGAAAGCGCAGTTAGACTATCTCAACCGGAATAACATCGTATACCAGCAGGGATACTACTTCTTTAGACCGGTCGCCTTTACCGGGCTTATCCATATTTTGCTGTCTAAACCCAAGGTGAAGGTCATGGTGGAGTGACTTGTACAGGCTATGGGTAAATTAAATCCGCTCAAACTTCAACGCGTTTGGGTTCGCCTCCGGAAATCACCTTGATCCTTGTCCATAATCCGTAATACTGTATTTATATACAGTATCTGGCGAGAAAGGCATTATGGACACTCTCTTTTCTTATCACCCAAAACAAGTCATTGAATTACCGTTATTTTTAGAACGCGTCGCCTGTGGTTTCCCAAGCCCGGCGCAGGATTACGTGGAGGATCGTCTCGATCTTAACCGGCTGGCAGTGAGACACCCCAGTGCGACCTATTTTATCAAGGTGAGCGGAGACTCCATGATTGGGGCGGGAATTAGCGATGGCGATCTGCTGGTGGTGGATCGTTCGTTAAATGCCGAACATGGGGATATCGTCGTGGCATCGGTTGCCGGTGAGTTTACGGTGAAAGAGCTACAGACCCGCCCGGTTCTGAGGCTATTGCCACATAATGTCCGCTATCAGCCGATCGCCTTTCAGTCCGAAGAGGAGCTGCAGATCTTCGGCGTCGTCACCCACACGCTCAAAACGCATAAACATGTTCGCGCTGGTTGATGTGAACAGCTTCTATGCTTCCTGCGAGAAGGTGTTCCGCCCCGATCTGGAAGGGAAGCCCATCGTGGTGGTGTCCAATAACGACGGCTGCATTATTTCACTGTCGCGAGAGGCAAAGCAGTTCGGCATAAAAATGGGTGAGCCGTATTTTAAGTTCAAAGAGAAAGGCTATCCGTCACGGGTTTACGTCTTTAGCTCGAACTATGCGCTGTATGCCGATCTCAGCAGTCGGGTGATGCAGACGCTGACCGATCTCGCCCCGGCAATAGAGATTTACTCGATTGACGAGGCGTTCGTGAACGTGTCAGGGGTCAGTAACTGCATGTCGCTGGAAGCGTTTGGTCACCAGATGCGCACGCAGGTCTTTAAAAATACGGGCTTAACCGTTGGCGTCGGTATTGCTCCGACAAAAACGCTGGCCAAGCTGGCTAACTATGCGGCGAAGCGCTGGGCCAGCACGGGCGGCGTGGTCGATCTCTCAGGCCGCGAGCGGCAGCGTAAACTGCTGGAAAAGGTTCCGGTAGAGGAGGTGTGGGGGGTAGGACGGCGCATTACGAAAAAACTGAACGCGATGGGCATTACCACGGCGCTGGAACTGGCGGAAGCGTCATCCTGGGTCATTCGCAAACATTTTAACGTGGTAATGGAACGTACGGCGCGCGAGCTTCGCGGCGAGCCGTGCCTTGATCTGGAAGAGTTCACCCCCACCAGGCAGCAAATTATCTGTAGCCGTTCATTTGGACACCGTATTACGCAATACGAAGAGATGCACCAGGCCATTTGCGCCTACGCGGAACGCGCAGCGGAAAAACTGCGCGGCGAGCATCAATACTGTCGTTTTATCAGCGTGTTTGTGCGCACCAGCCCGCACGCTGACAACGAAATTTATTATGGTAATCAGGCTTCTGTCACCCTGATGACGCCCACCAATGACTCGCGCGATATCATCCGCGCCGCCACGGAGGCGCTGGGGCGTATATGGCTCGACGGCTATCGCTATATGAAAGCCGGAGTCATGCTGGCGGACTTTTTCAGCAGCGGCGTCGCCCAGCTTAATTTGTTTGACGATAATCGACTGCGCGCCAACAGCGCAGCGCTGATGGAGATGATCGACAGCGTAAATCATTCCGGCAAAGGGAAGATATGGTTCGCCGGGCAGGGGATTGAGAAATCCTGGGCGATGAAGCGCGAGATGCTGTCACCGGCCTATACGACGCGGTATGCCGATTTGCCGGTGGCGAAGTAGAGGAGCGTTGCGTTATTTCTTTTGCGTCAACCAGGTTGCCGCAGCCGTCAGCACGCCGATCCACGGCATTTGGCCCGCTCCGGCCAGAAAGTTATGGCGATCGATGTCATTATTTTTACGGATATCAGCAAGGCGGGTCAGCGCCTCTTTTTCATCCATGGCGCCGATCTCCTCAAACTGTTTTTCAAACCCCTGAGCGGTGAGCTGAGCGGCCGCATCGGTGTTCGCGCTCTCGATCGCAATAAGGTTTGGGCCTTTTTTGAAAAAACAGTAATCCGGCATAAGTGCTCCAGAAAGAGGGGATACAGTAAAAACACTCTATTCCTTACGGTTAAAAAATGCACGTGGTTTACGGCGGGAACAATTAGTTTTCTTTATTATTTCAGGCAGTACCGGTACCAGCGTGCCCGCCTGCAGCAGCGCGTTGCTGGTGTTGACTACGACATGTTTGGGGACGGGAGCAAGCCGTAAGAGGTGTTGCCATCAACGATCGGCGCGTTATACTCACGCGTTAATAAAAGGTATAGCGGGGCAGAGGAATGCACGAGAGTTTAAAATTACTATCAGTCGCGCTGCCATTTATTGCGCTTTTCATACTGTTAAGATTTTTTGTCAGACGCATTCGCCAGGCAAAATGCATTATTTCAGAGCGTAACGGGATGAAAAAGATTTCTGCCAACCCCTCACTATTTGGCGGGAATGCAGGTAAAACCTGGTTTTATGATGACCAGTTTTTATATGAAGTTAAAAACAACGCCACCCGCAAGATTGCGCTGGCTAATATCATTAAAATCGGGCCGGGGAATACCGAGATAAATAGCAGACGGGCCTGGATTGTTATTTACCGTGACGGTGCTAATGAAAAGCAAGTGCAGTTTTATAACAATCTCACCCTCTGGAATCATAACTTCACGGCTTTTCTGGCTGCGGTGAAAACTGCCAATCCTGACGCTGTCGTTAAAGAACGCGCAATCCTCAATTTGTGAAAAACAACCGCAGACAATGTGCGGACGCCGCTCTTGTGCAGCGTCCATAGCATCAGAGTTAAGGGCTTACTCAACTGTTAACGCATTGACGATCTCGGCCACGCTTTTCACGCTGCGGATGTTACCAATCCCCGTGCCGAGCGCGATATAGCCTTCATCGGTGTTGCCTTCGAGCATGCCAAGACGCAGGCCCCGTAATCCACCCATCGCCTTGCCCAGCGCTTCGTTGCTTGCGCCTGCTTTATCCATCGCCGCCAGTTTTTCCGCCAGCTTGCCGGGTAGAGAGCGGTAGTAATGGGGTACGGTGCGAAAAAGCAGCAAGTCGAGACCGTTGGCGGCAACAATTTTCTCTTTGACGCTCTGCGGCACGCGGCTTTCTTCCGTGCTGATAAAGACCGAACCGGCAAACACGCCTTCCGCACCCAATGCATGCGCCGCTCTGGCGGTGCGATTATCGGTAATGCCGCCCGCGGCCATTACCGGGATGTGCTTCACGGCATCGGCAATCAGCGGCACGATGGAAAAGGTGCCAAGCGCTGTTGCGGGTAAGGTCCCGCCCTCATCAAAACCGGTGGCGACAATAATGTCTGCTCCCGCATCTTCTGCGAGGCGGGTATTCTCCGGCGTGGGGTTGATATCGCGGTAGATAATGGCGATACCCGCCTCTTTTAACTCGCTGAACAGCGCCGGAATAATGCTGCCTTCCCCATAGCCCGTATACACCACAACCCTGACGCCTTCTTCTTTCACCACCTGAAGGATCGGCCCTGTCCAGACGTCGTTAACGGCGGTGGGGATCAGGTTCACGCCAAAGGGTTTCTCGGTCAGCCGTTTGGTTTTACGAATCTCCTCGCGCATTTTTTCGGCGGTCTCTTCCGGCGTGGAAACTGCGGTGTCCGCGGTTAAACCGGCATTGGGTCCCAGCACGCCGAGCCCGCTAGCATTGCTGACTGCGGCAACTAAACGGGCATCAGTGAGCCAGGATAACGGCCCCTGAATAACAGGTTTTTCGATCCCCAGGATCTGACAGATACGATTATTTTTCATAGCGGGTTCTCCCTCTCGTTTGAATGGAGGAGAGTGTAGGGCGAAGAATTGTTAGGAAAAATAGCCAAAAAGATTCATCACTGTTATAAAATTAATAACAATAATTTTATCCTGCTCGCGGCAAGAGCGTCCCTTATGAACATAAACCTCTTTGAATCTATTCGAATTTTTATTGAAATTGTCGAGTCGGGGAGCTTGTCCAGGGCTGCGGAAAATCTGCAGATCCATCGCCCGGCGGTCACCAAAGCGTTACAGCTTCTGGAGCAGCACAGCGGCACGCGTTTGCTGCAGCGAACAACGCGTCGGATTAGCCTGACGCCGGATGGCGATGCGTTTTATCGCCGGAGTAAACCCCTGCTGGCGCAGGCGGACGAATTGCTGGAGTCGTTTGGCGCTGACCGGGCAATACACGGCCAGCTGCGTGTGGATATGCCCATCGCTTTTGCGGTGCTGAAGGTGATACCGAACCTGCCTGATTTTTATCGGCAGCATCCTGAGATCGACATCATTCTGAGCAGCTCCGATCGCCGCCGGGATATGCTGCGGGACGGTCTTGACTGCGTGCTGCGGGTGGGCGAACTGGACGACGGCGACTATATTGCGCGAAAAGTGGGGAACATCAAAATTACGACCTGTGCCAGTCCGGCCTGGCTGGCACAACACGGCACGCCAGAAACGCTGGATGATTTACACCAACATCAGGCCATCAACTGGGTGAATAACAACAGCAGACAAATCCATCCGTGGACGTTTACGACGCCAGAAGGCATCGCGGAGATTACTCTGCCCGGTAAGCTTGTTGTGGATAATTCCGAGGCCTACATTGCAGCAGGTCTGGCCGGGCTGGGGTTAATGCAGGGAATGAATCTCTTTCTCCAGCCTTACATTGACCGCGGTCTTCTGGTTGAAGTTCTACCAGAACATCGCTCCCCGGACCGCAAACTGTCGCTTCTCTACCCGCACCGGCACCTCTCCCGCAAGGTGCGGGTCTTTACCGAGTGGCTGGAGAGTCTGGTGTGAAAGCAGCCAGTTCATGACACAGCGCGCCAATCTGTTCCACGGCGTTCAGCAGGCGGGGCGAGGGTTCGTTTGCGCAGTTCAGCCGCAGAAAGTGCGTTAACTCTGCGCCAGGGGAAAACAGGGGGCCAGGGCTGACGCCAATGCCCAGCGCCAGCGCGCGACGATGCACCTCCAGCGCGTTGACCTGCTGAGGCAGCTCTACCCACAGCAGGAAACCGGCAGCGGGTACGCTAACGCGCGTACCGGGAGGGAAGCTGGCTTCGACTCGTGCGACGACGGCTAAAACACCCTCTGCGACCCGGCGCTTTAGCCGCCGCAGGTGGCGATCGTAGTCGCCGCTTGCCAGCATCTCGCTCGCCGCGGCTTCCAGCAGCGGGGCGCCCGCCCAGTCTCCGGCCATGCGGGCCTGTAAAACCTGCGAATGGTAGCGTCCTGGCGCAATCCAGCCGATTCGCCAGCCCGGCGCAAGCGTTTTAGACAGCGAACTGCAGTAAATCACATTCCCGCTCTGGTCGAATGCCTTACAGGCCGGAGGTCGCTGCCCGTCACCGACCAGGTCACCGTAAACATCGTCCTCAATCAAAGGAATACCCGCCTCTTCAAGCAGGGCTACCAGTTCCTGCTTGTGCGCGACGGGCATGCTGGCACCCAGCGGGTTTTGCACGGTGGGAGAGGCCAGAACGGCAGCGGGCTGGTGGCAGCGAATGGCGACCGCCAACGGTTCCAGCAGCAGGCCTTCCACAGGATCGGTGGGGATCGCTAAAGCCTTCAGGCCTAAATCCTCCAGCAGCAGGAGCGTGCCAAAATAAGCGGGCTGTTCAATCACCACGACATCACCCGGCTGACACACGGCCCGAAGGGCCAGACGCAGCGCCTGCGTTGCGCCTGCGGTGATAATGAGATCGTCTGCGCCGAAACGGGCTCCCCATTGCGCAGAACGCGCGGCAATCCTGGTGCGCAAATCAACCCTTCCCGGAGGCAGGCTATAGCTCTGCCCATGCGCGTCCAGACGACGACTCGCAGAGTGCAACGCCCGCTGTAGCGCATCTCCTGGCAGCCACGCGGGATCGGGCAGGGCGGCACCCAGCGGAACCAGACGGGCTTCTGCACTGCTGAACAGCGACCGGGCCACGGCGGACAGGGTGACAGGCACCGGACCTGGCGGGGAACGGGAAGTCTCCACGCGCGGAGGCAGGCTGGTCTGGCGGATGTAATAACCTGAACGCGGGCGCGCAACGATCAGCCCTTCGGCTTCCAGGCAGCGAAGGGCCTCCAGCGCCGTTGGAAGGCTAACGTGCTCGCGTTCGGCCAGTTTACGCGCGGAGATCATCCGGTCACCGGCGCGCAGCGCGCCAGACGTCAGCGTGAGGCGCAGCATCTCGGCAATTCGGCGATAGTGTGGGGACGACTGGGACGGGGCAGACATGGTTATCTGTTCAGGCTAATTTTCGATAAAACTGACTATACAGCCAATGATGTGCGCCATCTATAGTGTCCGACATGTTCAGGACAAGGAGGCATTATGCACAGCGAAAACTTCAACATTTCCACCTATTTCAAACGCATAAACTATACCGGACCGGCGGGTGCCGACACGGCTACCCTGCATGCTCTTATGCGTCATCAGTTCTTTTCAGTCCCGTTTGAAAATCTGGATGTACAGGCGGGCAAAGTTGTCTCTCTGGTGCCAGACGACATTGCCGATAAGGTGCTATCGCAGGGGCGCGGCGGCTATTGCTATGAGGTGAACGGGCTTTTTGCCATGGCGCTGGCGGCGTTAGGGATACCTTACCGTTTCGTGGCGGCGCGCCCGATGTTCTACCCAGTGCGGCGGCCGAAAACCCATATGGCGCTCATCGCTGAGGTGGAGAGCCGACAGTGGCTTTGCGACCTCGGGTTCGGCAGCTACGGCATTCGCGCGCCGATGGCGCTGGACACGCTTGATGTGGAAATCACGCAGGATTTCGACACGTTCCGACTGAGCCGCAGCGCGGAGGGCGAGTACCTGCTTCAGGCGAAGGTGGAGGGGGAATGGGCTAATCAATACGGCTTCGATCTCACGCCTCAGGAATGGATTGATTTCGTCCCGGCCAACTACCTTAACTCCACGCACCCGGAGGCGATCTTTGTGCAGAAGCGGGTGGTGGTACAGCACAGCCCGGAGGGACGGCAGATTTTGCTGGGCGATATGCTGAAAACCATCACGGCGAACGGCACTGAAACGCGGCAGCTGGCGGAGGAGGAAATCCGCCATGTCCTGAAAGACCGTTTTGCGCTGACCGCCGCGTAATCGGAGAAAGAGGGGACTCAGCCCGGCCCGTCGGCTGCGGCTTTGCGCTGAGCCCCCCACTGTAACAGCAGGCTAAACGACGCGGGTAACACGGTCAGCGTCACCAGCGTCGCAACCAGCAGCCCGCCGATGATGGCATAGGCCATTGGTCCCCAGAAGACCTGATGAGAAATGGGGATCATGCCCAGAATGGCGGCACAGGCGGTCAGACAGATGGGTCTGGCCCGGTGCTCCGCAGCCGCCATAATTGCGGCATCGTTTGCCATCCCCTGAGCAAGATTGCTGTCAACCTCGCTAATCAATATCACCGCGTTACGCACGATCATCCCCGCCAGGGCGATGACGCCCAGCAGCGCGACAAACCCCATCGGCGTTCCGCCGGGCAGCATAGCCAGCACGATCCCCGGTAAGCCAAACGGGGCCATCAGGAGTGCCAGCAGCATCCGGGAGTAGCGCCGTAGCTGAAGCATCAGCAGCAACAGCATGATGACCAGCGTCACCGGAAGAACGGTAAAGACGGAGCTGTTCCCCTTATCCGATTCGGCGACCGCGCCGCCTTCTTCAATGCTGTAACCTGCGGGCAGGCTCGCGCGCAGCTTGTCGACCGCCGGACGCAGCGCCGTGGATACCGCTTCAGCCTTTAGCCCCGGGGCCAGATCCGTTTGCACCGTGATAAAGGGTACGCGCTGCCGACGCCAGATGACCGGATCGTCCACGCCCCACACCGGCGTCGCGACGGCGCTGAGCGGAATTTTTTTACCGTCATTCCCCTGAATCGTGAGCGAGGAAAGGGTAGCGGTGCTGTGACGTGCATTGTCCGTGGCCCGGAGCACCACGTCGACAAGGCGGTCATTATCCCTGATGGAGGTGACCACGCTGCCGGACCAGACGGTGTTCAGCGTACGGGCGAGGCTTTCTGACGATATGCCCGCCGCCCTGGCCGCCGTCTGATTCACCTTAAGGGTAATGACCCTCTCCGGCTCTCCGGCCGTCTGGTTCACGTCACGTGAGAACGGGGACTGCCCAATCGCGTCCGTGAGACGGTTCGCAAACGCCCGAACCTGCAGATAATCAGGACCGCTCACCCGGTATTTGATTGGCCAGCCGACGGGCGGCCCCAGCTCAAGGGGCGACACGCGCGTGGTGATGTCGCTAAACTGCGTCGCCAGGATCCTGTTGAGCTGCGTATGCAGACGATCCCGCGCCTCAAGATCCTTAGCCACCACTACCATCTGGGCGATATTTTCATTTTCCAGCAGCACGTCCATCGGCAGGTAAAAACGGATGGCGCCCGACCCAATGTACGTCGAATAGTGATTGATGTTGCCGTTGCCGACCAGCGCCTTTTCCAGCTTTTCCACCTCTCTTAACGTTTCCGGCTGCGACGCGTTGGCCGGAAGCGTCAGGCTGACCAGCAGCTCAGGCCGGTCCGAAGCGGGGAAAAACTCGCCCTGCATAAACGTCGTGCCGTACACGGACAGCCCCAGTGCGGAAAGGGCGAACAGCAGGGTAGCGACTCGGTGACGCAGTGCCAGGCGTATAAGCCGTCCGTACCCGCGCGCGATCCTTCCGGGTCCCGCCGCGTGATGTCTGACTTTTTCCGGCAGCAGCCACGTGCCCGTCAGTGGTGAAAACAGGATCGCGACAGCCCAGGAACAGAGCAGGGCAATAAGCACCACCGCAAACAGGGAAAAACAGTATTCACCGGCGCTGGAGGCCGCAAAACCAACGGGAATAAAACCGGCAATCATCACCAGAGTACCGGTGAGCATCGGGAAGGCCGTCGTTTTGAATGCATGGGTGGCCGCATGCCGACGGGAATCACCCGCTTCCAGCCGGGAGACCATCGTTTCGACGGCGATCATGGCGTCATCCACCAGCAGCCCCAGGGCAATGATCAGCGCCCCGAGCGAGATACGCTGAAGACCGATGCCGGCGAGCATCATGCCGGCAAACGTCATGGCGAGCACCAGCGGGATGGCCGTCGCCACCACCAGTCCGGCCCGTAAACCCAGTGAGACAAATGAAACCGCCAGCACGATAATAACGGCTTCGATAAGCACCCGGATAAACCCACTTACCGCGTCACTGACCACCGCCGACTGATCGGCGACTTTTACCATCTCTATGCCGTGCGGAAGCCCGGCGCTGAGGGCCGCCATTCTGGCGTTCAGCGCAGCACCGAAACGCAGCATGTTGCCCGTTGGCGCCATCGACACCGCCAGCCCGATCGCCGGTTTGCCGTTCACCCGGTAGGCCGGGGCCGGTGGCTCGGCGATTTCCCGGGTGACGGTGGCAATGTCGGTCAGCGGAATATAGCGATTGTTAACGTGCAGCGTGACGGCACGTAAACTCTCTTCGGTCGTGAGCGCCCCGCTGACCTTTATCGTCATGTTCTCCCGTCCGGTACGCATAACGCCAGCCGGAACAACCGCGTTCTGCGCGCGGAGAGCGTCGGCAACCGCCTGAATATCGAGCCCCATCCCGGCCAGGCGTGCCGGAGAAAAGGCGAGAACCCACTGCTCCTGCTGTTCACCCAGCAGGGTGGTTTTGCCCATATCCGGCAGGGACATAAGCTCTCGACGTATTGTTTCTGCGCGATCCCGCACCTCACGCAGGGTGAAACCCTCGGGAATAAAGGCATAAATTGTGCCGAACGTGTCGTCAAACTCGTCGTCCACAGCAGGGCCCTGCACTCCTTCAGGCAGGGACGGCGCGATGTCCTGCATTTTTTTGCGAACCTGATACCAGATGTCCGGCACGCTCTGCGGGGGCGTATCGTCACGGAGGTTGACATAGATAACGGTGCGTCCGGCTCGGGTTTCACTTTCCAGATAATCCAGCCAGGGCGTTTCCTGCAACTTTTTTTCAAGCGTATCGGTCAGCAGGCGGGTGGTATCCGCCACGGATGCTCCCGGCCACTGCGCGGAGACGACGGCCGTTTTAATGGTGAAAGCCGGATCTTCGTTACGCGGCAGCTTCTCATAGCAGAACACGCCCATCGCAATCACCAGCAGCATGAAAAAGCTGACCATCTGCGGGTTCTTCAGCGCCCAGGCGGAGAGGTTAAATTTGGCTTCCGGTCCTGTGTTCATGGCTGAACCTCTCCGGCCATCACCGGCTCGCCGGACCGCAATGTGCTCACGCCCGCCGTAATCACCCGATCGCCCGGCTCAAGACCGGAGGCAATCATGACGGAGGTGGCCGTATAGCTGGCGGGCACCACCACGCGCAGTTGCGCCCGCGACTGCGGGGTAATCACAAAAACCGCCGGTTTGTCGCCTGCACGGCTCAGCGCCGAGGCGGGAAGGGTGTACCCGTGCGGGGCTGACGATGGCAACGTCACGGTGACGCTGGCACCCAGCGCCATGGCCGCTGGTGGGTTATGCAGGGTGGCTCTGACGCGCCAGGTGCGGGTCTGGGGATCGGCCTGCGGGGTGATATCCCGCAGCACGGCAGACGCCTGTACCGACGGGGCGCTGAGGAGATAAACCTGTAAAACCGCCTTATCCAGAGGCGGGATCGCATCGGGGGTGGCAATATCAAACACCACGTCGCGATCTTCCCCGGTCGCCAGCGTCAGCACGGACTGACCGTCGCTGACAACCTGCCCCGCAGAGGCGTTCACGGCCGTGATGACGCCAGCTTGTGGCGCGATCAGGCGCGTCCAGCCGAGGCTTTCTCGGGCATTTCGCCACGCGGCCTCGCTGCTTTTTAAGCGCGCGCTGGCGACAAGCCAGTCCGCACGGGCGCTGTCGAACTGCGTGCGGGCTATCGCACCCGTTGGCATGAGCTTTTGCATTCGACTGACGTTAAGTGCGGCGACCTGCGCAGAAGCTTTAGCGCCTTCATAGTCGGCCGCTGCGCTGTCGAGCTGGTTTTGCCCGGTCGTGTTGTCAAGCGTGGCCAGCAGCTGTCCGGCAGTGACCCGGTCGCCAATATCAACGCTGCGCGTTAGTATCCGGCCCCCGGTACGAAAGCTCAGGGTCGTTTCATCGTGGGCATGGATCTCACCGGTTCTTTCCAGCGCGGGAAGCGTTTGGGCGGCCCCGACGACGACGTAGCGTACCGCTCGCACAGGGTCGGGCTTATTTTCGTGTTTATCACCGCAGCCGGTCAGCGGAAAAATCGCCAGCGCAAGCAGCGCCAGGGGAAGAAAATACAGCCATGAAAGGGTGCGCGCCACGCCGTACAAATGATGCAGGCAGTGGCGGAGGGAGAGAAATAATTCGTCTGACATAACGCCGCTCCATAAAGGTAATGGCGTTATTAAATGCGCGGTAAGTCGAGAAAGATTCGATGTTGTGTCAAGGCTTTATCAAGAGTGGAGATTTTCATTATCGGACAGATGCCAGGGCAACAAAATGCGCACGGCGAGGCCGCCGGTTTCCGGTAATGACGCGCTAATCTCACCCCCATGCGCCTGACAAATCGCCCGCGCGATGGACAAACCGAGGCCGCTGCCGCCGGAATGCCGCGCGCGGGACTGCTCCTCGCGGCTAAAACGTTTAAACATTTCCGGTAAGAACTGGGGCGATACGCCCGGCCCGTCATCGGTAAATTCAAGGGTGTAATGCCCGCTGGCGTAGTGCAGCGCCACCTCAAGGTGGCCGCCATCGCGCCCGTAACGTAGTGCATTTTCCATGAGGATGGTCACGACCTGTCCCAGACGGAACGCATCGCCTCTGAAGGGGCAGGTACGCGGGTTACGCAGCGTTATCCGGAAATGATGCGCATCCGCCTGGGGCATGATCCAGGCTGCCCGCTCCTGAATCAGCTCATCCAGACAGAACGACTGGTCCTCCAGCACGAGATTACCCGCGTCGGCCAACGAGAGAAGGTGGAGCTCATCGGTGAGGCGGTTGAGGTGCTGGAGTTGTTTCATCACCATTTCCAGCTGCGCGGGGCTGGCATCAAACACGCCGTCTAACATGCCCTGCAGACGCCCGATGGCGGCCGTCAGGGGCGAGCGCAGCTCGTGCGCCATCGCGACGTGTGAGGCGCGCAGCTCTTTTTCATAGCGGGCGAGTTGCCCCGTCATGGAGTTAAAGTCGGTCGCAAAGCTGACCATTTCCGCCGGGGCATCTTTGATAAGTTCCGCCTGACGGCCAAACTGCCCTTCGGCGACATACTTTGCCGCATCGCGAAGGCGGCTGAACTGCAGCGCCAGCGGCCGGGCGTGTTTTAGCCCCATCACCACAATAAACGGGATCATCACCAGCACCAGCAGCGCCACCGTGACCCAGTCGGCGGAGGCGATAGACGGCGTGGAATAGCTCAGACCCCACCAGGTGTCCACAATCGTGTGGAAGCGGGCCGGATTGGCCTGCGGGTTCTGGCTGAGCGTAAGAAACTCCTGTCGGACCGCCGGCGGCATCCTGCCCATTATCCAGTAGTTCTGTACCGCATAACGTAGCCACATGCAGGCGGCAATGACGATCACGCTGCCGATGGCCAGCGCCAGGATACGCGCGCAAATCCAGCGCCACAGAGAGGAGTGCCGGTTTTTTATCATGGTTGTCTGAACCTGTAACCCACGCCGCGAACGTTGATCAGCACGCCGGAAATACCCACCGCTTCGAGTTTTTTACGCAGGTTATAAATATGGGTGTCCACCACGCGCTCCAGCGCCTCGCTTTCCGGCAAACAGTGTTCCAGTAAATACTGGCGGGAAAACGGGTGTGCAGGAGAACGCAGCAGCGTTGCCAGAAGTGAGAATTCCGTTGGCGTAAGATCGAGCATCACAGGCGTGTCGTCGCCGTTATTCACGCTCGCCACAATGGCGGCGACATCCACCTCCAGCGTTTGCCAGCGAAGGATCGCTTCGTCTGTCTCTTTTTTACTGCTGCGCCGCAGAACAGCCTGCACCCGAGCCACGACTTCTCCCGGATGATAAGGCTTCACAACGTAATCATCGGCACCGTACCGCAGGGCGCCAATACGGTCGGGGGTATCCCCCATGGCCGTGACCATGATCACCGGCACATCGCTTTTACGACGCAGGCCGGCAAGCACCTCGGTGCCGTTAAGCCCCGGCAGCATCACATCCAGCAGGATGAGGTCGGGCTTCCACCGCTGCGCCATCTCCAGCCCGGAAAGACCGTCTCCGGTAATGATCACGTCGTAATTTTCACGCCGTAAATAGGCTTCGAGCACGCCAGCCGCATCGGCGTCATCTTCAATAATCAGTACTTTTCTGGACAACATCCGTTCACCTTGACCGTTTCTTAACACTATCCCGACGATTCATTGATTCAGCCAAATCATACTGCGCCAACATTGTGTGGCCGTCCCTGAATCAGGAGACGCCAGCGTCTGTATGGAGAGCAGTATGATAGCGATAAAAAAAGTCCTGTATATGTCCGTCCCGCTTCTGATGGTCGTGGCATCCGGCGCGCAGGCGGATGATGGCTCTGCGTCCGATTCCTTAACCGTCGGGCTGGGGGGACAGTATGCCCCGCGTTACTCAGGCTCAGACAAGCAGGTGTGGCAGGTGGTTCCTGTGCTGCAGGGTCGCAAAGGCGCTTTCTTTATTGATGCGCAAAAAGGGCTGGGATATGACCTGCAAAACGACAGCGGTTGGTATTTCGAACACACGCTGGGCTACGACTTCGGAAGGGCTGATAAAAATTCTGACTGGCGTGAGGGTGCAAACAATCTGAAAGGAATGGGGAACATTGATGCCACCCTGAATACCGGCCTTGCCGTGGGCTGGCAGGCCGCGCCCTGGCTGAGTGTGGAAGGCAAAGCGACGCTGCCGTTAACGGACAGCCAGGGAGGAAGCTATCAGGCCTCCGTTACGCTAATCCCTGTACAAAATAACCAGGACACGGTCGCCTTTCAGTCTGCGGCCCTGTTTGGCGACAGCCGTTATCTGAATACCTGGTATGGGGTCAGCGAGCAGCAGAGTCGCCGCACCGGATATCGCCGCTATTCAGCGCCGGGTGGATTTTATGGCGTCGACACCAGTCTGACCTGGAGCCATCAGTTCGATGCCCACTGGGGAACGGTCCTGAGCGCGGACTATACCTGGCTTGGCGACCATGCGAATGACAGCCCGATCGTGATGCGGCGAAATGAGGGGGCTGCAACTGCGGCCATCACCTGGACATTTTAACGTCGAGGTGACGGTATGCGCTTATGGGATTGGCCATTTTTCAGTACGGCAGGAGTAGCGATCGCGGGGATATACGTCATAACCTACTATGTGTATGTCTATGCGTGAGCCTCTCTAAGAACATCGGAGTGAGCAAAACCTGAAGAAGTAGTAACCCGCGAAAAACGCCATTCCTGGCGTTGTTACTTCTTCTTGTTCATCATCGCTTTTAAATCGGCAAACGGGTTAAACGTGGCGACGCCCACGTCTTTTTGCGCGTCTTCACCGGCCACGACGGTAGTACCGTACTGATCCGCTTCGGTGTATTTTGAGTGCTCATGGTCATGGCAAAACAGGCACAACAGCTCCCAGTTGCTGCCATCTTCCGGGTTATTAGTATGGTCGTGATCGATATGGTGAACCGTCAGTTCACGCAGGTTGGAATAGACAAACTCCCGCGAGCAGCGTCCGCAGACCCATGGGTAGATTTTTAAAGCTTTTTCGCGATAGCCGCTTTCCAGCCGCGCGTAGTTTTTGGGGATCAAAGCCATTGCCGGTTTTACCTGCCATGAAAAGAGTGGGGAAATATTATATCCCATTATGGCGCGTAATGACGCACTGCTCAATTCTGTCAATTTATTTGAATCACTCCGTTAAATAAACGCCATTTATTCTCACCCGGTAATGCGTAAAGTAGGTACAACGCAAAGCATTATCAGGACACAGCGTCATGAAAAAGATCGGGTTTTTATCCTTTGGTCACTGGACGCCATCGCCGCAGTCCGGTACGCGCTCGGCGGCAGACACGCTGCTGCAGTCTATTGATTTGGCCGTGGCGGCCGAAGAGCTGGGAGCAGACGGTGCCTATTTCCGCGTACACCACTTTGCCCGCCAGCTGAGCTCGCCGTTCCCCTTACTGGCGGCGATAGGTGCAAAAACCAAACGTATTGAAATCGGTACGGGCGTGATCGACATGCGCTATGAGAACCCGATGTATATGGCCGAGGACGCGGGGGCAGCGGATCTCATTTCCGGCGGTCGTTTACAGCTTGGCATCAGCCGCGGTTCCCCGGAGCAGGTCATTGATGGCTGGCGTCATTTTGGCTATGTCCCGCAGGAAGGGGAAGACGAATCGGATATGGCGCGCCGTCATACCGAGGTGCTGCTCGAGGTGCTGCGCGGAGAAGGATTTGCAAAACCGAATCCACAGCCGATGTTCCCGAACCCGCCAGGGTTATTGCGTCTGGAACCGCATTCCGAAGGCTTGCGGGACCGTATCTGGTGGGGCGCGGGGTCGAATGCGACCGCGGTATGGGCCGCCACGCTCGGAATGAATTTGCAAAGCTCCACGCTGAAAGACGATGAAACCGGCGAGCCGTTTCATATTCAGCAGGCAAAACAGATCCGCGCGTATCGGCAGGCCTGGGCCGACGCGGGGCATACCCGTCAGCCACGCGTGTCGGTCAGCCGCAGCATTTTTGCCCTGATGGATGACCGCGACCGGATGTATTTCGGTTCAAGCCGCAATGAGAGCGATAGTGTCGGTTATCTTGATGAGAAAACGCGCGCTATTTTCGGTCGCAGCTATGCCGCAGAGCCTGACGCGCTGATCGAACAGTTGAAAAAGGATGAGGCCATCGCCGAGGCGGATACGCTCTTGCTGACCGTGCCGAACCAGCTGGGCGTGGACTATAACGCACATGTTATTGAGTCCATTCTGAAGCATGTCGCACCGGAAATGGGCTGGAGATGATGTCCCGGGCACTCTGGATCGCCGATTCGGCGATCCAGAGTCTGGTGCAGGGCGATGGAGGGGCTAGCGATGATCCATATCGCTTAGCAGCACGGCGATGCTTTGCCCGCCCGCCGTTTGCTCCAGCCCAATCTTCACGATGATCGTCAGTGGAACAGAAAGCAGCATACCCACAGGACCCAGCAGCCAGCCCCAGAATATCAGGGACAGGAACACCACCAGCGTGGAAAGCCCCAGCCCGCGGCCCATCATGCGTGGTTCAAGAATGTTCCCGAACACCAGGTTGATCGCCAGATAACCCGCTAACAGAACCAGCGCATCATAAAGCCCACTGAACACCAGCGCCTGAAGAATAGGGGGGATCGCCGCCAGCACGGAACCGATGTTAGGAATGTAATTGAGGGCAAAGGCCAGCAATCCCCAGACGAAAGCGAAGCGGACATCCAGCGCGACGAGCATCCCCCAGACCACCAGGCCAGTCACCAGGCTGATGGCGGTTTTCAGCACCAGATAGCGTGAAACGCTGTCCAGCGCGCGCTGAATCGCCCCCATACCTTCTACCGGACGAACCATGATTTGCTGCAGCTTTGCGGGCAGTTGTGGCACTTCCAGCAGCATAAACACGACCGTCAAAAACAGCAGGAAAATGGATGTCATAGCGTTAGAGAGTTGCGCCAGCAGGCTGGTAACGAGGGTCATGGCGGCATTCGGATCGATATACTTCAGCAGTTCCTCAACCGAGACCTCAATACCTGCCCGCTGCAGCCAGGGCTCGAGTTGCAGGAGCGGGATCGCCAGCGAAGAACGGTATTTTGGTAGCGTACGCGCCAGCTCGTTCAACGATGTCCCGAGATAGGCCACCAGTAGCACCATGACAACGATGATAATGCTGATGAGCAGCGTGATCGCCAGCACGCGGGGAACGCGTAGCCGCACCAGGCGCTGTACCAGCGGGTTCAGGATCACCGCAATAAAAAGCGCCAGAATAAATGGCACAATGATGTCGGCTGCAAAACGAACGCCGGTCAATATGATTACCAGCATGCCCAGCATAATGACAATCTTCAGCCCGTTAAGGGTAATGATGGGTTTAGCCATGGAAGTTCCTGAATAATGTTTTATTTATAATAGATGCATTATCCGAGTAAAAAAACTAACCAAAATCAAACGGGATGGGTAAAGAAATGAAAAGACTTTGAGTAAAACCCTGGCTTATGGTACAAATCTAGCGTGTTCAACTACCGAGGACAATTTTCATCCGCAAAGACGAGAAGCAACAACGCGGATAATTGTAATTTTATGGACAATTTGTTCAGGACGTATTTTTCAACAAACACCGCTGTATTCTCCACTTCCTTCTGCCTTCTGTCTGGTGAGCAACACTGGCGCAACGCGCTGTAGTCACGTCTTCTGCCTGAGCTGGCGCCCTGCGCTTAGCTGTCTGATTTCATTTCATATTTTTTGGTTTGCTGTCCAACGCGAGCCACGATGGATTATATTCTCAAGCAGGAGAAGAACATGTTTTACTGGATTTTATTAGCCCTGGCTATTATCGCTGAAATTACCGGCACCCTGTCGATGAAATGGGCAAGCGTGAGCGATGGTAATACCGGTTTTATTTTAATGCTGGTGATGATTACCCTTTCCTATATTTTCCTCTCATTTGCGGTAAAAAAAATCGCGCTGGGTGTCGCGTATGCCCTGTGGGAAGGTATCGGTATTTTATTGATCACGCTGTTCAGCGTCATGATATTTGACGAAACCTTGTCGACAATGAAAATTGCCGGGTTAACCACGCTGGTGGTAGGGATCGTGCTGATTAAATCGGGTACACGTAAACCGACAAAACAGCAGAAGGAGCAGGCTCATGCAGCAGTTTGAATGGATCCACGCGGCCTGGCTGGCGCTGGCCATCGTACTGGAAATCGTGGCTAACGTCTTTTTGAAATTCTCTGACGGTTTTCGCCGTAAGTTTTATGGCCTGATGTCCATTGCCGCCGTGCTGGGGGCATTTAGCGCCCTGTCGCAGGCGGTGAAAGGGATCGATCTTTCGGTGGCCTATGCGCTGTGGGGTGGCTTCGGTATCGCCGCCACCCTGGCAGCAGGCTGGATCCTGTTCGGTCAGCGTTTGAATCACAAAGGCTGGATCGGCCTGGTCCTGCTGCTCGCAGGTATGATTATGATAAAACTCGCCTGATGTCAGTTTCGACATCCTCTTCAGGCAGCGATATTCGCTGCCTTTTTTATTGCTGCGCGAGCGCTTCCAGCTTGTCGCGAAAACCGGTAACCGACAGGGCACGGTTATCGGCGCGCCATCTGTCTTTGGCGGATGGGGCAGAGCTTTGAACACCAATCAACTGCCAGCCATTCTCGGTTTTCAACATCAGCGGTGATCCGCTGTCACCCGGTAGCGTATCGCACTGATGCGAGAGCACGCTGCTTTGCGCCCAGCCAGTGACCGTGCAGTCCGTATGCGTGTAGAGAGAATCAAGGTGATCGACCGGGTAGCCGGATTGCGTCACTTTTCGGTCGACGGCTTTCAGTGCCGCCGTCAGCGCGGCTTTGTCACCGTCGAATAAGGGCAGGGGTGTGATACCCGATGGCGGATAACGCAGAACAATCAGCCCAAAATCCCAGGATGCGGCGGCAGGGGGCACAATCCAGCCCTCACCATCCGGTTTTAAGCGTTTACCCAGAGAGGGATCAACCCGTCCTTCAATGCCGTGGATCTCATAGCGCCAGACCCCTTTTTGCGACACAAAGCGCAGGGCGATAGCTTTATCCGGTTTACCGGCTGGCGGCATGAGAAGGCAATGACCGGCCGTCAGTGCCAGTTGAGGCGTAATTAATGTTGCGGTACATAAGTTACCGCTGGCCGTTTGCAGTTGTCCTATGGCATCCCAGGGGGCCTGCGTCGGATCGGTAACCCACGTGCGGTCATCATGACCAAAAAAAAGGGTCTTGACCTCTTTGGCGCTGATAGCGTCTTCATCACCATCGTCCGCATGTAAGAATCCTGAAAAAAGACCAAACGTTCCCAGTAACAACACAACAGATTTACGCATATCACACTCTGGTGGGGTAATTATGATTATTAAAAGTGAACCCTATGAAAATACTATAGACGGGACAGCGCGAAAGTGGGAGTAAAATCAGCGTGCTACAATCAGGAAAGATAAAACTGGCTTGCGATGAGCGCGCATAAAATAAGCAAGATAAGAATGAGCTCAAACCGATAGCGCCGCAGCATACGCCCTCCGGATAAAAAAACGGCGCGGAACTGGTCGGTTCAGCGCCGGTTTACCAACGTGCCCCGAAGGGCACGGTTTAGCTTGTACTCTTACGCAGCTGGCTGTGCAGCTGGTTTAGCAGCTTCGTGTTTTACTGCTTTTTTGTGATGCTTTTTAGCCGCCTGCGCTTTCTGCTCTACAGCAGGTTTGGTCGCTTTTTTGTGGTGCTTTTTAGCGGCCTGGGCTTTCTGCTCTGCAGCAGGTTTTGCTGCTTTGTGATGTTTCTTATGGTGAACCGCTTTGGCTGGCGCAGCGGTGGTGGTTGCAGCTGGAGCCGCAGCAGGTGTTGCGGTCGCGGTAGTTTCAGCAGCAAATGCAGCAGAAGACAGACCCATAGCAGCGGCAACAACCAGAGCTAATACTTTTTTCATTTTCATACCCTCGAATTTGGTTTTTCATTTAACCCCACTGCGGGGCCGTTGAAAGAACTATATCCCTGTAAACTCGGGGTTTCCGTGAGTGATTGGTATCGGCGTGTAACCGTTTGTACATTGCGGATCAATCGCGTTCGCGCGCCATTCATCCGCCCTTACGCGTTATTACTTCAGCGCGGCAAGAATAGCCGCGGGGGACTGACTCCCCACAATCGAGCGAGATGCAGGCTCCACCACGACCATAAACGGTGTGACATTGATGCCCAGCCTGTCGGCCAGAGCAGACTGGCGCGTGACCAGATCGGAACAGGTTGGAGTCGTCTCGTTATTCGGTAAATACCCTTTCATCGCATTCTGCAGGCTTTTCGCCTTATCACCGGAACACCAGACCCTGCCCATATCTTCAATCACAGCGTCGTGAATGGCAGGAGGCGCGACGGTTAAAAACGACAGAGTCAAACCCGCATCGGTATAGTGTTTAACGTTTTTCACCACGTCGCTACAGTAACCACACTGATTATCAATAAACACAATCAGCTTGTACTTTTCAGCATGTGCCTGAAAGGTAATAGGCTGGAGGTCTGCCAGTGAGTGGGTAATATCGTCGTACGCTTCTTTGGGTGTGTTATCAGCAGCGGCCAGCGTGCTAAAACTGGTCGCACACAGCATGGCCAGCGCCACCGTTTTCATTATGCCTTTCATCATTCATCCCTTTATTTTTTCCCGGTCTGATAAGGTTTGTAGGTGTTGACCGGAAGAAGAATTAATACATCAGGCAAGTGCGTAAAGATATGTGCTTAATCATATTCTTATTGCATCGAAGGGAGGAGGTTGCCGGAGCGTGCTCCGGCAGAATGCATTACAAATAGCGCGAGGTCAGATGTTCGCGGAAGTAGCGGATATTCAGATCTTCCCCCGTCGCCTGGGTAATCAGCTGAGAGGTGCTAAACCGGCTGCCGTGCTGCCAGACGTTCTGGCGCAGCCAGTCGAACAGCGCTGAGAAATCGCCGTCAGCAATAGACGCCTGCAGACCCGGAAGCGCCGTTTTCGCGGCGTGGAAAAGCTGCGCAGCGTAAATCGCACCCAGCGTGTACGACGGGAAATACCCAAAGCCGCCGTCGGTCCAGTGGATATCCTGCATACAGCCGTTGCGATAGTTATCTTTGGTCGATAGCCCAAGCCAGGCCTGCATTTTCTCATCCCACAGCGCCGGAATGTCGTCCACCTCAATGTCGCCGTTGATCAACGCGCGTTCAATTTCATAGCGCAGCACCACGTGCGCCGGGTAGCTCACTTCGTCCGCATCAACGCGGATATAGCCCGGCTTCACGCGCTGGTTCCAGGCGATAAAGTTCTCTTCGCTGAACGCAGCCTGGCTGCCAAAGCGGGCGTGAACGGCAGGGAGCAGATGCTTCAGGAAGGCCTCGCTACGTCCAAGCTGCATCTCAAAGAACAGGCTCTGAGATTCGTGGATTGCCGTTGAGCGCGCCAGCGCCACGGGCTGTCCGGCCCAGGCGCGCGGCAGGTTTTGTTCGTAGCGCGCATGTCCGGTTTCGTGGATCACGCCAAACAGCGCGCTTAGCAGCTCGTCCTCGTCGTAGCGCGTGGTGATACGCACGTCTTCCGGCACGCCGCCGCAGAACGGGTGGGCGCTCACGTCCAGACGACCGCCGTTAAAATCGAAGCCGAGCATCTTCATGGCTTCCAGACCCAGCTCACGCTGCGTCGCGGTCGGGAAAGGGCCCTGCGGCGGAACGAACGACCGCTGAGCCTGTTTTTCCACGACGTTTGCCAGGAGGTCCGGCAGCCAGGATTTCATGTCGCCGAACAGCACGTCCAGACGCGCGCTCGTCATGTCTGGTTCAAAAATATCGAGCAGCGCGTCGTAGGGCGAACAGCCTTTGGCGTCGGCGCGCAGGCGAGCCTCTTCGCGGCTCAGTTTCACCACCTCTTTCAGGTTGGCGGAAAACCCCTGCCAGTCGTTGGCGGGGCGCTGAGTACGCCACGCGTGCTCGCATTTGCTGCCTGCCAGCGATTTGGCTTCCACCAGCGATTCGGGCAGCAATGTTGCTTGTTGATAATGGCGCGTCATTTCACGCAGGTTGGCCTGTTCGACATCATTCAGGTCTTCGCTTGCCGCTGCAGCCAGCCAGTCACCCACTTTTTTATCGGTCAGGATCTGATGTTGCAGGACGCTCATCTCCGCCAGCGCTTCACCGCGCGCGGCGCTGCCGCCCGGCGGCATCATGGTGAACATGTCCCAGCTGGCGATGGAGGAGAGGTGGGAGAAGCGGGAGAGACGCTGGAAGGTTTTCACAAGTGACTGATAGGCGGATGTTTTTTGCAATTCTTATTTCCTCTTGCCAGGGATGTGTTTCAGGGAGCATACAATGAAACAGACCAAATTCCCCAACATTTCCCACGCGGAGGAAATCTATGCAGACCTCCACCGTTGAAACCGTCGCCGGCATTCCGGCAGACGGTTTTCAGAGGGCGCTTAGGCCTTATCGCGCATAACCTGTTGCAGGATCGCCAGCGCCTGAGTGAACTGGGCATCCGGAATGGTCAGCGGATAAAGGAAGCGGATCACGTTGCCGTACTGGCCGCAGATCAACAGCAGCAGGCCCTGAGCGAGCGCCTTTTGCTGGATCGCCTGCGCGATGGCGGCCGAAGGTTCACGGCTCTCGGGATCAAAAAACTCCGCCGCAATCATCGATCCTCTCCCCCTTATCGCCACGAGCGCAGGGAAGGTGCCCTGAATCTCTTCCAGCGTGGCTTTCAGTCGATCGCCCAGATGACAGGCGCGCGCGCACAGTGACTCGTTGTCGATAATTTTCAGCACCGCGTGCGCGGCGGCCACCGCCAGCGGGTTGCCTGCATAGGTCCCCCCCAGACCGCCGGGAGCCGGCGCGTCCATGATCCCGGCGCGGCCTACCACGCCGGACAGCGGCATTCCGCCTGCCAGGCTTTTAGCCATCGTCATCAGGTCAGGCTTGTCCGCGTAGTGTTCCATGGCAAACAGTTTGCCCGTACGGGCGAAGCCGCTCTGCACTTCGTCGGCAATCATCACGATCCCGTGTTCGTCACAGATGCGGCGGATGGCGGCCACCAGCTCTGGCGGGGCGACGTTGAATCCGCCTTCGCCCTGAATGGGTTCAAAAATAATCGCCGCCACCTGTTTCGCCTCAATATCCGCTTTGAACAGGCGTTCTATCGCCGTGACGGCATCCTGCGTCGTGATGCCGTGCAGCTCGGAGGGATACGGCACGTGATAAACCGACCCCGGGAAGGGGCCAAATCCCAGCTTATAGGGCGCGACCTTGCCGGTTAACGCCATGGTCATATAGGTTCGGCCGTGAAAACCTCCCCCGAAGGCAATCACACCCGGTCTGCCGGTGTGGGCCCGGGCGATTTTAATGGCATTTTCCACCGCTTCCGCGCCCGTGGTGAAGAACGCCGTTTTGGCCGGGCTCTGCACCGGGGCCAGCTCGTTAAGTTTTTCGGCTAATGAAACGTAGCTTTCATACGGCACAATCTGGTAGGCCGTGTGGGTGAACTGGTGAAGCTGTTTTTCCACTGCGGCCACCAGTTCAGGATGACGATGGCCGGTATTCAGTACCGCGATCCCTGCGGCGAAATCAATATAGTCGTTGCCTTCCACGTCGGTAAGCGTGGCATTCTCCGCCGTGCGGGCAAAGAAATCACACATTACGCCTACGCCGCGCGGGGTGGCAGAAAGTCTGCGCTGATGAAATTCCTGGTTATTCATGTCAGATACCCTTTTGTCGAAACGATCATACGCCAAGACGATCGCGCAGGCTGTAATACGCCGCGCCCATCGCCGTGAATGGAATCCGCAGGCTGCGACCGCCCGGGAAGGGGTAGTGCGGGAGGTTGGCAAACGCATCAAAGCGCTCAGCGTCACCGCGCAACAGTTCTGAGATCAGCCGTCCGGCCAGGTGGGTGCAGGTCACGCCGTGGCCGCTGTAGCCCTGCATGTAATAGATGTTTTTATCCAGACGACCAAACTGCGGCATGCGCGACAGGGTCAGCAGGAAGTTGCCCGTCCAGCGGTAGTCGATTTTGACGCCTGCCAGCTGAGGGAAGGTTTTCAGCAGCTTTGGCATCACCATGCGTTCGACGTCGTCCGGATCGCGCGCGCCGTAGACTACGCCACCGCCGTACAGCAGGCGGTTGTCGGCTGTGAGACGATAGTAATCCAGCAGGTAGTTGCAATCTTCTACGCAGTAGTTATTGGGGATCAGCGAGCGGACGACCTCTTCCGGCAGCGGGGCGGTGGTCACCACCTGGGTGCCGCAGGGCATGCTGCGTTTTGCTAGTTCCGGTTCTATCTTATCGCCCAGATAGGCATTCCCGGCGACGATCACGTAGCGGGCCGTCACCTGGCCATGCTGCGTGCTCACCACGGCCGGGCTGGTGTGCTGAATGGCGATCACCGGGGACTGTTCATACACCCGCCCGCCGTTCAGGCGAATGGCGTCCGCTTCGCCGATTGCCAGATTCAACGGATGAATATGCCCCCCGCTGCGGTCCAGCAGCGCGCCGGTATAGCGCTCGCTATCGACTTCCCGGCGGATGGCGTTGGCGTCCAGCAGCTCCAGTTGCGTGTTGCCGTAGCGTTCCCAGTTGGCTTTTTGCTCCTCCAGCGTCTCCAGCTGCTTATGGTTTAACGCCACAAACAGCCCGCCGGGACGATAGTCGCACTGGATCTGATAGCGCTGGATACGCTCCCGGATGATCTCTCCGCCTTCAAACATCATGCTCCCGAGGACTCTGGCGGCGTCGGGTCCGTAGTTCTTTTCAATCACGTCGATATCGCGGCTGTAGGAGTTAACCAGCTGGCCGCCGTTGCGTCCGCTGGCGCCGAAACCGATGCGCGCCCCTTCAAGGAGCACCACATCGTAGCCCATTTCGGCGAGATGCAGCGCGGAGGAGAGGCCGGTATAGCCGCCGCCTACCACGCACACGTCACAGCTGATCGACTCGTTAAGCGTCGGGAAAGGTTCGTAAGCGTTCGCGCTGGCCGCGTAGTAGCTGGTGGTATGTTCGGTCATGATTGAGACTCCAGGGCAATCCAGATGGTTTTCAGTTCGGTAAATTTTTCCAGCGCGTGCAGGGACTTATCGCGGCCGTTGCCGCTCTGCTTATAGCCGCCAAAGGGTACGGTCATATCACCGTCGTTATAGTTATTGACGAAGACCGAGCCTGCTTTCAGGCGGCGGCTCATGCGGTGCGCGCGGGAGAGATCGCGGGTCCATACCGCCGCGCCAAGCCCATATTCACTGTCGTTGGCTAGCGTTAAGGCTTCCTCTTCGGTTTTAAAACGGGTGACGACCAGCACCGGGCCGAAAATCTCCTCCCGGCACAGCGGGGATGCGGGGTCGATGTCGACAAAAATGGTCGGACCGACTGCGGAAGGCCATAGCTGTTCCCGCCCGTCCAGCAGCAGCGTACCTTCCCGGGTTCCCTCGCGGATGAACGTGTGGACGGTATCGGCGTGCGCAGCGTCGATGAGCATTCCCATCGTGCTGTCGGGATCGAGCGGATCGCCCGGCTGCCAGTGACGAGCCTGCGCTTTTAGCTTTGCCAGGAAGTCATCGGCGATGCTGTCTTCGAGCAGCAGGCGGGTACCGGCGATACAGACTTGCCCCTGGTTATAGAAAATTCCTGCGGCGGTCGCGCTCACGGCCTTGTCCAGGTCCGGACAATCGGCAAAGATAATGTTGGCACTCTTGCCTCCAGCCTCGAGCCAGACGCGCTTCATGTTGCTTTCACCCGCGTCCTTCAATAGCTGCTTGCCGGTACGGGTAGAGCCGGTAAACGTCAGCACCTCGACCTCCGGATGCAGTGCCAGCGCCTGGCCCGCTTCGTGGCCGTAACCGCTTATCACATTCAGCACACCGTCCGGCAGGCCCGCCTCTTTCGCCAGCCCGGCCAGCCGCAGGGCGGTGAGCGGCGATTTCTCCGACGGTTTCAATACCACGCTATTGCCCGCGATCAGTGCCGGGCCCAGCTTCCAGCAGGCCAGCAGCAGCGGGAAGTTCCAGGGGACGATGGCCGCGACAACCCCGATGGGCTCGCGCACGATCATTGCCAGCTCGTCCGGACCCGTAGGCGCCACTTCGCCGTAGACTTTATCCGCCGCTTCGGCGTACCAGCGAATGGCGCGAGCCGCGCCGGGAATATCGTCGCGCAGGCTGTGGCGTATGGGTTTACCGGTGTCCAGCGTTTCCAGTAAGGCCAGCTCTTCGCCGTGGCGTTCCATCAAATCGGCGAGCTTATTTAGCACGGCCTTGCGCTGCGCCGGAGACGCCTGCGACCAGTCACCGCGCTCAAATACCTCGCGCGCGGCCTGAACCGCACGGTCCACGTCCGCCTGCTTGCCCCGGGCCACGTATGCCAGCGTCTGTTGGGTTGCGGAATTGACGGTTTCGAACGTGGCATTATCGGCGGCGTCACAATAGGCACCGTTAATAAATAGCCGAGTCTCAATGGCGCTGTTTTTTGCTTTATCCTGCCAGTAAGTCAGGTGCTTAAAATGCATATTCACTCCTTTCTTTCGCAATCAGATAAATAAAGGCATGGCCGTTTCAGGCAATACGAAGCCGTGAGGCATCCCGGGAATTAACCCGTTAAATGCCGACATTGATCGTTTTTATTTGTCCCGGCGTAAGCGGGCTTACGCCGGGACTGAGTGGTAATTAGAACGTGGTGGGGGTGTGGGCACTGATAATGCGGCAAATGCCTGCCGAGGTGTTGCTGAAGCTGTGCGGTATGCCGGTATTGATGGCATAGCTTTGCCCCGCAACCAGGTGATAAAGCTGGCCATTAATGGTCAGCACTATTTCACCTTCCAGTATCGTACCGATCTCCTCACCCTGATGTTTGATCCTCTCTCCGGTCGTGGTTCCAGGCTGGTAAGTTTCAAAAATCATCGCCAGCGTACGGTTCGGATTTCCGTTATGAACCAGCTTCATCGAAACCCCCTGACTGCCTATTTCGATAAGGTCTTCCTGATTAATAACCACCTGCGGTTCATCAGGTTTTTCCGGTTCCGAAAAGAATTCCGAGAGCGACAGCCCATAAACTTTCAGCAGCTTTTGCAGCGTACTGATGGCAGGACTGACTTTATCCTGCTCAATGGTGCTGATGGCACTGTGTGTTAACCCAGACAGTTCGGCGGCACGCCGCTGCGAGAGACCCAGCTGCTGGCGGATCTCTGACAGACGTTTCCCTGGCGCCAGTCCGTCATCGCTCATAGTTGCATTTCCTTTACGATAGTGGTCAAAGCCGTTGCTTCTCGGCAACGTGGCTTTGACAGGCGGTGATAAAACCTTCAAACAACATGCGTGACAGGGCGTACTCGCTGCTGTTCCATTCGGGGTGCCATTGCACGCCGAGGGCAAAAGGGTGGTCATGAACGCTAACCGCTTCGACCAGCCCGTCCGTCGAGCGGGCCTCCACGCGGAGCCGTGGTCCTAACGTTCGTGCACCTTGCCCGTGTAACGAGTTTACCCAAAATGTGTTACAGCCTGGTATTAATTGAGACAGCAGTCCTCCCTCCTGAACCTGAACCTCATGAGACGGGGCGTATTGTAGCTCAACCGGCAGTTCAGGATCTTCCCGGTGCTCAAGCAGGTCGTTCTGCTCGAACAGGCGACGATACAGCGTCCCTCCCGTTGCAACAACCAGTTCCTGCAGCCCCCGGCAGATGGCGAAAATGGGGATGCGCCTTTCGAGCGCGGCAGCAATCAGCGCCATGCTCAGAAGATCTCGCCCGGGATCGGCGTTAGGCTCATCGCCGTTTTCACCATACAGGTGCGGCTGCACGTTACTAGGGCTGCCCGGCAGGTAAATCCCGTCCAGAGTTGGCAGCAGAGCGGTAATGAGCTCTGGCTCTGCCAGCGCATGCGGTAAGGCAATAGGTAAGCCCCCCGCGTTAAAAATGGCGTTCAGGTACTTTTCTTGCAGGGTCTGGGTCTCATGACCCTTAAGCCTGTTTCTACACATCACCACGCCAATAACTGGCTTGTTCATTATATTTTCCATGATCGCCCTCACAAAGTGGACTAAATTTAGGCCATTCTCGCCTGTTAAACGGCCTTTTCGTTCAATATTTTCTCAATCTAGCAACGGGATCTGCCTTTTGCAAACTTAATTTAACATTTGACAAACAATTTGTTTGCATACAGATTCGATAGGGTGGACATTATATTTGACAGTCCAGAGCAGCGAACGCAAATCCAAAAACGGTGGTAAATCATGGAAACCAATATCGTAGAAGTTGAGAACTTTGTGCAGCACACGGATGAGAGGCGGGGCAGCGCCTTTACGCAGGAAGTGAAGCGCTATTTAGAAAAGTATCCTGACACCCAGTTTATTGATGTCCTCCTGACCGACCTGAACGGCTGTTTTCGCGGCAAACGCATCCCGGTTGCCGGACTGAGCAAGCTTGAAAAAGGCTGCTATTTCCCGGCATCGGTTTTCGCCATGGACATTTTGGGTAACGTCGTGGAAGAGGCGGGCCTGGGGCAGGAGCTCGGCGAGCCGGACTGTATCTGCGTGCCAGTGCCGGGCACCCTGACGCCGTCCGCCGCCGACCCGGAGTACATTGGTCAGGTGCAGCTCACCATGGTCGATGAAGATGGCGCTCCCTTTGACGTTGAGCCGCGGAACGTACTCAACCGACTCTGGCAGCAGCTGCGCCAGCGCGGTCTGTTCCCCGTGGTAGCGGTAGAGCTGGAGTTCTATTTGCTTGACCGTAAACGCGATGCCGAGGGCTATCTGCAGCCACCCTGCGCGCCGGGCACCGACGTGCGTAACACGCAGAGCCAGGTCTACTCGGTTGATAACCTGAACCACTTTGCTGACGTGCTGAATGACATTGACGAACTGGCGCAGCTGCAGTTGATCCCCGCCGACGGGGCAGTGGCTGAGGCCTCCCCGGGCCAGTTTGAGATTAACCTGCACCATACGGAAAACGTGCTTGATGCCTGCGATGATGCGCTGGCGCTGAAACGACTCGTCAGGCAGATGGCGGAAAAACATAAGATGCACGCCACGTTTATGGCAAAGCCGTATGAAGAGCATGCGGGCAGCGGGATGCATATCCACATCAGCATGCAGAACAACAGAGGCGAAAACGTGCTCGCAGACGCCAGCGGCGAGGATTCCGCGCTGCTGAAACGCGCGTTGGCTGGGATGATCGATCTGATGCCGGCGTCCATGGCGCTGCTGGCACCGAACGTCAACTCCTACCGCCGTTTCCAGCCGGGGATGTACGTGCCGACGCAAGCGTCATGGGGACACAACAATCGCACGGTTGCCCTGCGTATCCCCTGCGGCGATCGCCATAACCATCGGGTCGAGTACCGGGTGGCGGGAGCAGACGCGAATCCGTATCTGGTGATGGCGGCGATTTTTGCCGGCATTTTACATGGGCTGGATAACGATTTACCACTGCAGGAAGAAGTTGAAGGCAATGGTATGGAGCAGGACGGACTGCCATTCCCGATTCGCCAGAGCGATGCGCTGTGGGAATTTATGCAAAACGATCATCTTCGCGAGCGGCTGGGCGAACGTTTCTGCCACGTCTATCACGCCTGCAAGAATGATGAACTGCTGCAGTTTGAACGCCTGATTACCGAAACTGAAATTGAGTGGATGCTGAAAAACGCCTGATGACGTGCCCCGATAAGGGGCCGCTTTTTTTCATCGCATACGTATCACCAAACGGCCTGCGCGGAGCCTGGCCTAACTGTTCGCTGGCACGCCAGCTATCTCCCGGGAGTCGCGTTATGGAGCGCAGGCGGCACAGGGATTTTCTTAACGACACTGTGTGACGAGGTAGGAAATGATGCAGATGTTTAACTATCCGCAGGGCGAAGGGGGCCAGTCAGGCTCCTGCTGTGAGTGCGAGCCAGAGACGGTGCGCTGGTACGATAGCGTGTGTTCTTTACAACTTCCCCCTTTGCTAAGCAGGTTTGCGTTAAGGTCAACGCAAGTGCAAACCACGGTAAGCATGGGGGGGACGGTTTATGGCGACTAATACCTCTCTTGATTCGCCGGGCATGGCCGGAAGAACCCGGCTGCGCAGCTCCCTCAAGCTCTGGCAGGTAGTTATGATGGGGCTGGCTTACCTCACCCCCATGACCGTGTTTGATACCTTCGGCATTGTGTCCGGTATCAGCAATGGCCACGTGCCCGCCTCGTATCTCCTGGCGCTGGCTGGCGTCATGTTTACCGCCATCAGCTACGGCAAACTGGTGCGACAGTTCCCGGAAGCGGGCTCTGCATACACCTACACGCAGAAATCGATCGGACCCCACCTGGGTTTTATGGTCGGCTGGTCATCGCTGCTGGACTATCTCTTCCTGCCGATGATCAACGTGCTGCTGGCGAAGATCTACCTTTCCGCGTTGTTCCCTGAAGTCCCGCCGTGGGTCTGGGTGGTGGGGTTTGTGACGATCATGACGCTGGCGAACCTGAAGAGTGTTAACCTGGTCGCCAACTTTAACACCCTGTTTGTGCTGGTGCAGGTCGCCATCATGGTGGTGTTTGTCATACTCGTGGTGCATGGCCTGCACAAGGGGGAGGGCGTCGGCACGGTTTGGTCGCTCCAGCCGTTTATCAGCGAGAACGCACACCTGCTCCCTATTATTACCGGCGCGACTATCGTTTGCTTCTCTTTCCTCGGCTTTGACGCGGTTACCACGCTGTCGGAAGAGACGCCAAACGCGGCGCGAGTTATTCCCAAGGCCATTTTCCTGACCGCACTGTATGGCGGGCTGATATTCATTGTTGCCTCGTTTTTCATGCAGCTCTTTTTCCCGACAATCGCGCGCTTTAAGAACCCGGACGCCGCGCTGCCGGAAATTGCACTGTACGTGGGCGGCAAACTCTTCCAGTCGGTGTTTCTGTGTACCACGTTTGTGAATACGCTCGCTTCAGGCCTGGCCTCGCACGCCAGCGTCTCACGCTTGTTGTATGTGATGGGGCGTGACAACGTCTTTCCGGAGCGGGTGTTTGGCTACGTGCATCCGAAATGGCGTACTCCGGCCCTGAATGTCATTATGGTTGGGATAGTGGCGCTGTCGGCCCTGTACTTTGATCTCGTGACCGCGACGGCGTTGATCAACTTTGGCGCGCTGGTGGCGTTTACGTTTGTTAATCTCTCGGTGTACAACCATTTTTGGCGGCGTAAGGGGTTGAACAAAACGTGGAAAGATCGGTTCCACTATTTCCTGCTGCCAATCATTGGTGCCGTAACGGTCGGCGTGCTGTGGATAAATCTCGAAGCGACGTCCCTGACGCTTGGCCTCATCTGGGCAGCGCTGGGGATCCTTTACCTGACATGGCTAACGCGTCGTTTCCGAAAACCGCCTCCGCAGTTTAAAGCCGGTAAGATAGAGCAGGCCTGGGATTCCTGAACGTGAAACGGCACCAGTACGCTGGTGCCGTTTATCTGGAGCGCTCTTCTTACCGGGCATCAGCTCGCAAGCTTATTATCTCAAACGTTTGTGAAGACTTCCCCCCACCAGCAGCGCCGCGCACAGCATCAGCGCGATAAACCCGCCCACGCCGTTCCAGCCGTAGTTGTGCCAGAACACGCCGCCGAGCGTCCCGGCAATGCTTGATCCCAGGTAATAGCTAAACAGATACAGCGACGACGCCTGGCCCTTTGCGCGACGGGCGCGCGGGCCAATCCAGCTGCTGGCGACCGAGTGGGCGGCGAAAAAGCCTGCAGAGAAGAGCAGCATTCCGGCAAATATCAGCCACAGAGAGGAGAAGAGCGTCAGCAGAAGGCCGAGCAGCATCACCGACGTGAAGAACAGCATCACCGGGCCACGACCGTAGCGTGCGGTCATCGCTCCGGCTTTTGGCGAACTCCAGGTACCGGTGAGGTACGCGACGGAAAGCAGGCCGACCATCGCCTGGCTGAGATGCCACGGAGATAGCATCAGGCGATAGCCAATGTAATTAAACAGCGTGACAAACGAACCCATCAGCAGAAAACCCATCAGGAACAGGCGCGGCAGCCCTTTATCACGCCAGTGCAGGCGGAAGTTGATGAACAGCGTTTTGGGGCGCAGGGACGCCGGGCGGAAGTGACGTGATTCCGGCAGAATTTTCCAGAACATCAGCGCAGAGGCGAGCGCAAAGCAGCCAATCACCGCCAGCGCAATGCGCCAGTTAAAGAAATCCGTAAACACCCCGCTCAGCAGGCGTCCGCTCATCCCGCCGATGGAGTTCCCGCTGATGTACAGCCCCATAGAGAAGGCGACAAAGCTCGGGTGGATCTCCTCGCTGAGATAGGTCATCCCGACCGCCGCGACGCCGCTCAGCGATAGCCCGATCAGCGCACGCATTATCAGGATACCGTGCCAGCTGGTCATCATCGTCGAAAGCAGCGTACAGACGGAGGCCAGCATCAGTGCGGTGACCATGACCTGCTTTCGGCCAATCGCATCTGAGAGCGGCCCGGTGAACAGCAGACCGACCGCCAGCATACCGGTGGAGAGAGAAAGCGAAATACTGCTACTGGCAGGCGACACGCCAAACTCGTGGGACAACACGGGCAGGATCGGCTGAACGCAATAGAGCAGGGCAAAGGTTGCGAGACCCGCTGAGAAAAGCGCCAGCGTGATGCGCATAAACTGAGGGGTACCACGTTTAATAAACTGCACCGGCTGAGATGCTGCAGGTAAATCATCAATATCATTTGCCGGAGTGATATCAATGGTAGTTGTACGACTCACACATGTTCCTTGCTTAAACATCCCCGTGATTTCTGGTGACGGGTATGACCACAAGATCAGAGTAGGAAAATGTAAATATTCTGTCTAATATATTAATAATCTCAAATGATACTTTAAAAATATGAATATCGAACTGCGTCATTTACGCTACTTCGTGGCGGTAGCCGAGGAGCTGCATTTTGGCCGTGCGGCGGCGAGGCTGAACATCTCTCAACCACCGCTCAGCCAGCAAATTCAGATCCTCGAACAGCAGGTTGGGGCGCGTCTGCTGGCGCGTACGAACCGTAGCGTGAGCCTGACCGCCGCGGGCAAGCAGTTCCTGGCCGACAGCAGGCAAATTCTGAGCATGGTGGATGACGCCGCTGCCAGGGCGGAGCGGCTGTATCTGGGGGAGACCGGTGAACTGCGGATCGGCTTTACCTCGTCGGCGCCCTTCATTAGCGCCGTCTCAGAAACCCTCTCATCGTTCCGCCGCCATTTCCGGGACGTGCATATTCAGACCCGCGAAATAAACACCCGCGAGCAAATTTCGCCGCTCAACGAGGGGGCGCTCGACCTGGGGCTGATGCGTAATACCGCGCTACCGGATACTCTGGCGTGGCAGGTGATCCTGCGCGAACCCCTGATGGCGATGATCCCGCAGGATCACCCTCTGGCGTCGCAAGCTTCCGTGACGCTGGCAGAGCTGGCAAAAGAGCCCTTTGTCTTTTTTGACCCTCAGGTCGGCACCGGTCTGTATGACGATATTTTGGGCCTGATGCGTCGCCACGATCTCGCCCCGGTGATTACTCAGGAAGTGGGGGAGGCCATGACCATTATTGGTCTGGTTGCCGCCGGGCTTGGGGTTTCTATTCTCCCGGCGTCCTTTAAGCGGGTACAATTGCAGGAAATGCGCTGGGTGGCGATTGCCGAAAAAGAGGCGGTTTCCGAGATGTGGCTGGTCTGGTCAAAACATCGCGAACAGAGTCAGGCGGCGCAGCGGTTTAAAAAGCAGCTCATTACAGCCTCGGCAGGGCGATATTTATAGGGAAACTGGGGTAAAAATGTGCGGTAAATCACATGGCTAAGTAAATATTTGACGACGCCTGGTGAAGTGCTTCACCATAGCCAACAGTTTATTTCGAAGCTCGAAAATAAGGGAGTACGAGGTGGTTGCTGATAGCCAGCCAGGGCATATTGATCAGATTAAGCAGACCAATGCAGGCGCAGTGTATCGCCTGATTGATCAGCTCGGTCCGGTTTCGCGTATCGATCTTTCGCGCCTGGCACAACTGGCACCCGCCAGTATCACCAAGATAGTCCGCGAAATGCTGGAAGCCCACCTGGTCCAGGAGACGGAAATACAGGAGCCGGGCAGCCGTGGACGTCCTGCTGTCGGGCTGGTGGTAGAAACGGAAGCATGGCACTACCTGTCACTGCGCATCAGCCGGGGGGAGATCTTCCTTGCACTGCGCGATCTCAGCAGCAAGCTGGTGGTGGAAGACCGGCTGGAGCTCCCGCTCGATGCGGAACAACCGCTTCTTGACGCCATTCTGGCCCATATCGATCACTTCTTTATTCGTCATCAGCAGCGGCTTGAACGATTAACGGCGATTGCTATCACCATGCCGGGTATCATTGATACCGAGAATGGCATCGTGCACCGCATGCCGTTTTATGACAATGTCAAAGAGATGCCGCTGGGTGAGGTGCTGAAAAACCATACCGGCGTACCCGTCTATATTCAGCATGATATCAGCGCCTGGACCATGGCGGAGGCGCTGTTTGGCGCATCTCGCGGCGCGCGCGACGTTATTCAGGTGGTGATTGATCACAACGTGGGAGCGGGGGTGATTACCGACGGTCGCCTGCTGCACGCCGGAAGCAGCAGCCTGGTGGAAATCGGTCACACGCAGGTCGACCCGTACGGTAAACGCTGCTACTGCGGGAACCACGGCTGCCTGGAGACCATTGCCAGCGTCGAAAGCGTGCTGGAGCTGGCGCAGGTGAGGCTCAGCCAGTCGATGAGCTCCTCGCTTCACGGCCAGCCGCTTACCGTGGATTCTCTCTGCGCTGCAGCCCGACAGGGGGATTTACTGGCGAAAGATATCATCACGGGCGTCGGTAACAACGTGGGCCGCATTCTCGCCATTATGGTCAATCTGTTTAACCCACAAAAAATTCTGATTGGTTCACCGCTCAGCCAGGCGGCGGAGATTCTCTTTCCGGCGATTTCTGCCTGCATCAACCAGCAGGCGCTTCCTGCGTACAGTAAAAACATCGCGGTCGAAAGCACCCAATTTTCGAACCAGGGAACCATGGCCGGTGCCGCGCTGGTGAAAGATGCGATGTATAACGGCTCTTTACTGATCCGTTTGTTGCAGGGTTAACTCTTTTCCATAGATGTAAGAAATATTGCGCTATCTCAAGCCGGGTAGCGCACGCATCCCGTAGACTTCCCCCACTGAATTATTTACCTGGTTTATATTTTCGAAGCATACCCAAGAGGTGGAATGAGTCATGCTTAAGCGTTTCTTTGTTACTGGTACTGATACCTCTGTCGGCAAGACCGTCGTATCCCGCGCATTGCTGCAGTCTCTGGCAGCCAGCGGTAAACGCGTGGCAGGGTACAAACCGGTCGCAAAAGGCAGTAAAGAGACGCCAGACGGATTGCGTAATAAAGACGCCCTGGTGCTGCAAAGCGTTTCGTCCATTGAATTACCTTATCACGCGGTAAATCCTATCGCGCTGAGCGAGGATGAGAGCAGCGTGGCGCACAGCGGTCTGATCAACTACAGCCTGCTTTCCGACGGTCTGGCGAGCCTGAGCGAGAAAGTTGACCACGTTGTGGTTGAAGGTACCGGCGGCTGGCGCAGCCTGATGAATGATTTACGCCCGCTTTCCGAGTGGGTGGTGCAGGAACAGCTGCCCGTGGTGATGGTGGTCGGCATTCAGGAAGGGTGCATCAACCATGCCCTCCTGACGGCACAGGCCATTGCCAATGACGGCCTGCCGCTGGTGGGCTGGGTGGCTAACCGTATTAATCCGGGGCTTGCGCACTACGCTGAAATCATCGATGTGCTGAGCAAAAAACTCCCCGGGCCTTTAGTGGGTGAATTGCCCTACCTGCCGCGCGCCGAGCAGCGCGAATTAGCGCAGTACATCGACCTCTCTGCTTTCAGCAGTATGGGGTCCGTAGACAGAGTCGTGGCGTAACGTCCTCGACAGTACCGACGCGACGACGCACGCGACCAGCAAGCCGGGCAGTAAAAAATACTGCCCGGTCATTTCACAGACCATCAGTGCCGACATAATCGGCGCATGCGTCGTGGCAGCCAGCAGCGTTGCCATACCTGCCAGCCCCAGCAAAATTGCCGTCTCAGCACCTGGTAACCACAGCGCGGATAGCTGCGCAAACAGCATTCCTGTCGCCATGCCGACAAATAACGTCGGTGTGAACACCCCGCCAGGCGCGCCCGAGCCGCTGCTTGCCAGGACCGCCAGCAATTTACAGATAAACACGCCTGCAATCACCGACAGTAACGGCGGGGCGAGAAGAAAAGCCTGAACCACACTGTAGCCATTCCCCCACACCTTCGGCGTCAGCAGCGACAGCAGCCCGACGATCAGCCCGCCCAGCGCCAGCTGCCACGGCGGCGAAAGCTTAAGGCGCAGAAACAGAGCGTGGCTGTAGGCCATGAGCCACATCAGCAGCGGACCGCACAGCCCGGCCAGCAGTCCCATGCCGACAATCAGGGAATAATCTAGCGCGGTAAGGCTCTCGCTGAGGTGAACCAAATAAAGGGTGTTTGCGCCGGGGCTGAGCAGGCGTGTCGTAAGCAGCGCGACCACCGCAGCAATCACCACCGGGCCGAGCGAGGCCAGCATCAGCGTGCCAAACAGGATCTCAGCGATGAACAGGCTTCCGGCTAAGGGGGCGTGGTAGGCGCTGGCCATCCCGGCGGCGGCCCCGCAGGCAATCCACAATTTCCATTCTGATTTAGGGGTAAAACGCCGGGCGAACAGGGAAGCAGCGAGGGCGGCAAGCAGGATCATCGCCCCTTCACGCCCGATGGCGCTGCCGCTGGCGACCACCAGCAAAGAAGCGAGTGATTTCACCAGGCTAGCACCGTAATCAAACTGTCCGTCTTCGGTTTCCAGCGCTTCCATATAATCGGTTGGCGCGTGAGGCCGCTGCGCGGTAAAGCGTTGCCATCCCCAGAGCAGCAGCCCGGCAGCCAGACCGCCCAGCGCGGGCGTCAGCACCCGTCGCCAGGGCGATAATGCGGCGGCGGCGTTCACCAGGCTGCCGCTGTCGTTGCTTAGAAACAGCCACTCCAGCAGATACATGCTGTGGCGGAATACCGCAACGGCCAGCGCGGCCAACACGCCGGTGACGGAGGCAATCAGTAATCGGCGAAACATCGCGCGGATGTCGGGGTAGGCGTGAAGACGTTGCATGGGTCGCGATTAAACGGGGACGATACAATATTGTGGCGGGAAATCGTGGGGTTAGCAAAAGGTATGCGTGCGAAAAAGCCGGGCGATGCCCGGCCTGAAAGATTAACTCTCACTATGAATATTCAGCGCCCGGCGCGTACGCCCTGAACTCAGGTACTCGGCAATATAATCCTGAGAAATCTCGCCGTTGTAGCGCCCGTCCTCATCCACAATCGGCATCCAGCTGGTATTGCTCTCATACAGACGTGAAAGCACCACGCGCAGGTTGTCTTCCGCTTTGCCGGTCATGCGGAACGGATGCAGGATGTCGGCGCAGGTACCGCTGGCGTTACGCGCTTCGCGACGCTTCACAAAGCCCAGCGGTTTGCCGTGCTCATCGACCACGGTAATCGCGCGAATGTCATTATCATCCATGGTTGAAAAGGCTTCGGGAAGCGGGGTAGAGCCCCGCACCGTAATGGTCGGCTGCTGGTCGGTCACGTCTCCTGCGGATACCAGCAGCAGACGCTTCAGCGTACGGTCCTGACCGACAAACGAGCCGACAAACTCATTCGCCGGTTTTGCCAGCAGTTCATCCGGGCTGGCGCACTGCACGATTTTCCCCTGACGGAACACCGCAATACGGTCACCGAGCTTCAGGGCTTCGTCGATATCGTGGCTCACCAGCATGACGGTTTTTTTCAGCTTGCGCTGCATCTCCAGGAACTGGTTCTGGATCACCTCGCGGTTGATCGGGTCCACCGCGCCGAAGGGTTCATCCATCAGCAGTACCGGAGGATCCGCCGCCAGGGCGCGGATCACGCCGATACGCTGCTGCTGGCCGCCGGACATCTCGCGCGGGTAGCGGTTGAGGAACTTATGCGGATCCATCGCCACCATATCCATCAGCTCTTCGGCGCGGGTTTTGCAGCGCGCTTTATCCCAGCCCAGCATGCGTGGCACGACGGTGATGTTCTCTTCGATGGTCATGTTCGGAAACAGGCCAATCTGCTGGATCACGTAGCCAATGTTGCGGCGCAGGGTGACGGTGTCCATCCCGCTGGTGTCTTCACCGTTGATCAGGATTGTCCCGCTGCTCGGGGTGATGAGGCGGTTAATCATCTTCAGCGTGGTGGTTTTCCCACAGCCGGACGGGCCGAGCAGGACGCACATTTCCCCTTCGGGCACGTTCAGGTTGACGTTATCAACGGCCTTAAAGGTCTGGCCGTGCTTCTGTGAAAATTGTTTGGTGAGGTTTTCCAGTTTTATCATTATCGAATCCCCTTTGGAGTCAGTACCACCTGCAGACGGTGCAGCAGCCAGTCGAGCACAATCGCTAAAAGACAAATCATCAGCGCGCCCGCAATCAACATGCGAATATCGCTTCCGCCGATGCCATTGAGCAGCAGCAGCCCCAGACCGCCCGCGCCGATCACCGCGGCAATCGCCATCACGCCGATGTTCATCACCACGGCGGTGCGGATCCCGCCGAAAATCACCGGCAGCGCCATCGGGATCTCAACCCAGCGCAGGCGCTGCCAGAAGGTCATGCCGATGCCGCGCCCGGCTTCGCGCAGGCCAGGCGGCAGGCTGTCGAGCGCCGTATGGGTATTGCGCACAATCGGCAGCAATGAGTAGAGAAAAACAGCGGTGATTGCTGGCAGGGCACCGATACCCTGACCGATCAGCGAAAACAGCGGGATCATCAGGCCAAACAGGGCGATGGACGGAATGGTCAGCACGATGGTGGCTATCCCCAGCACCGGCGTTGCCAGCCACTTGTGGCGGACAATCAGAATGCCCAGCGGTACGCCGATGATGATGGCTAAACCTACGGCCAGCGCCACCAGCCACAGATGCTGCAGCGTCAGGGTCAGCAGGTAGTCCCAGTTATCGAGAATGTAGTGAATCGTCTCCATAGCGCCTCCTACAGCAGCTGTTTGCTACGCAGGAAATCGCGGGCGACCTGCTGCGGTGACTGATGGTCGATATCCACCTTCTTGTTCAGTTCGGTGATAACGTCGTTGTTGAGCTGGGCAGAGAGGGTGTTGAGCGCCTCTTCCAGGCCGGGGTTGGCCTCCAGCGTGTCTTTACGCACCACCGGCGTCACCGCGTAGCTCGGGAAGAAGCCTTTATCATCCTTCAGCACTTTCAGGTCGAAACCCTTCACGCGACCGTCCGTGGTGTAAATAAGACCGGCATCGACAAACCCGTCGCGTACGGCGTTGTATACCAGGCCCGGGTCCATCTGGCGGATCTGTGGGCGATCCAGCTCCATGTTGTAGGCCGCCTGTAGCGGCTTCATACCGTCGCTGCGCCCGGCAAACTCCAGGTCTAAGCCCAGCAGCCAGTTTTTGTCCGGGTTGGTTTTACGGATATGCTCAATCTTCGCCACCATCTCCGACATGGTGTTGATATGTTCTGCCTCGGCGCGCTTGCGCTGCATGGCAAAGGCATAGGTGTTGTTCATGTCGGCAGGCTTGAGCCAGACCAGACCGTGCTTCGCGTCCAGGCGTTTCACCGTCTCGTAAGACTCCTGCGGCGACATGCGCTTGTTGATGTGGTTAAAGATGATCAGCGACGTGCCGGTGTACTCCCAGGTCATGTCAATCTGCTTGTTGATCATCGCGTTGCGGGAGATCACCGTGGCAATGTTGGTTTGCGGCTGCACCTGAAAGCCTTTCTTTTGCAGGTACTGCACGGTCATTGCCGAGAGAATGTGCTGCTCGGTAAAGCTCTTGGTCGCCAGAATCAGCGGGGCCGCCATCGCCTGGCTGGTGAACAGCGCCGCGGCACACAGCGCCGTCAGGCCGGAAAACAGTCTCATAAAAGCTCCTTGTTATTGTTATCGAGCGAGATGGGGACTCATCACTCGACCCAGCGCCGCCAGCAGGGTATCGAGGATCAGGGCGAACAGGGCGGTGGCCGCCGCGCCGAGGATCAGGGTTGGGAAATCGTTCAGGTAAATACCGGGGAAAATCAGCTCGCCGTAGCTGCTGGCACCAATCAGGAACGCCAGCGGCGCGGTACCGACGTTAATGGCGGTGGCAATGCGGATCCCCGAAAGCATCACCGGCCAGGCGGCTGGCAGCTCAACCTGACGCAGACGCTGCCATTTGGTCATCCCGATGCCGTTTGCCGCTTCCAGCAGCGACGGCGGAACCGAGCACAGCCCGGCGTAGGTGTTACGCACTATCGGCAGCAGCGAGGCGAGGAACAGGGCGATGATGGCGGGCGTATCGCCAATGCCAATCACCACCATCGCCAGCGCCAGAACGGCCAGAGGCGGCAGCGTGTTGCCGACGTTGAAGATTTGCATGACGTATTCGGCGATACCTCGCGCCGCAGGGCGGCTCAGCAGGATCCCGCTCGGAATACCGACCAGCAGGGCAAAGAACATCGACGAGAAAACCAGAATCATGTGCTGTTGCCCGAGATAGACCAGGTCAACCTGGCGCGCCCTGATCGTCTCCAGCCCGATGCCCCAGACGAGCAGGGCGAGAACCACGATAATGGCGCCGACAAACAGCAGCGAACGTTTGAGTAATGGGTGCATTGCGGTGTGTCTCCCTGTGCGCATGCGTTATAGCAACCACCGGTTGCCTGTTGTTATGCCATGTTTCGGCAGGGGTATTTCACCTATAGCAAGCGTTTGGGAAGGGTTCCAGCGAAGGGGTAAAATCAGTAACCCTATGAAAACAGTGACAACCTCGGGTTAAGCCTTATGGCGTAAGGGCTGATCGTGGTGCAGGCAGAATAGTCCTAAAGCGCTTTTTTAAAAGTGACACCGTCACATTTAAAAAGCGCTTACACCGAATATCGATCATGATCTGCATTGAGAAGCACGGACCCGTCGAACCCGCGTCGAGACGGTGATAATTGAAACGATAGCGACCACGGCGAGCATCAACCCGAGCGCCAGCATGGCGTTAAACCCGATCCACCTGAACAGCAACAGTCCCGCGATACCGCCAGTAATAAACGAGAAAAGGGTGGTTAAGTGGGTTTTCAGCTGGCTTTTTTGTGCCGCCGTATCTTTGGAGTAATCCCTGCGGAGCATTGCCACCAGTACGGAGGCCAGGGATATCCCCGCGTCTGTTAGCGTCCCGGTAATGTGCGTCGATCTTACCCGTCCGCTGGACAGCTGCGTGGAAGTGGAATTATGAATGCCCATCAGGCCGCACAGAAAAAGAATAATTTCGCGGTTGCTCGTGAGGGTATGAAAAAACATTTCGTAGAAGGAGACGCAGGTCAGCAATATCCCTTCAACAAACAGGATCTGGCAAAAAACCAGCCGGACGTTATGGATAATGCCCCATATCACGATCGTGCGCGCAATAATGGCGCCTGCGACAAAGGAGAGAATAATCGACCCGAAGAAAATCATATCGCTCAGGTCGGTGGAAGAGACTTCGCTGGATAATTGTGAGGTGTTGCCGGTCATGTGTGAGGGGAAAAAACCAAATGCGCCGAGGGCAATGGCATTCAGTAAACCTGCCGAGGTCGCCAGCCAGAGAGCAAGCCGGCGATCCTCCTTATGCGTTCGTTCTTTCTTGAGTCTAATCAGCAAGAATACCTCCAGGTTGAGCGTTGCCTGAATTGTCAGGCTAGCAAAGCGGTGCAACGGGCTGTCCAGGATATGGCTTAATTATTATTCCCTCTGACACGTTTCAGGGTTTAGTAATTAAATAAAATATCCTTGCTCAACATGGGGGCGTAAATACTTTACATCATGCCGTTATTGCCGTGACGCAAAAACGCCGGGCGCTGGTTGAGACGTTCAAACCAGGCCTCAATCGCGGGCACGCCGGGCTTATCAAACGGCGTCATCTTCCAGCGATTCACCGACAGCCCAAGCACCACGTCCGCAAGGGTAAACGTCTCGCCCGCCGCAAAGGCGCCGGTGCGCTGCAGCTGGTTTTCCAGAATGGTGATGCAGTGGTTCCACTCTTTTATTCCCGCCGCAATGCGCTCAGGGTCGTTAAAGTCCGGGTTTTTACGCCCCAGCGCCGGGAAGACATAGCGCCAGGCGTTATTGAATTCGGTTGCCTGCCAGTCCATCCAGCGCTCAACGTTGGCGCAGGCCTGCGGCTCTGCGGGCAGCAGCTCGTGACGTCCGGCCTTGCGCACCAGATAACGGCAGATGGCGTTGGACTCCCACAGCACGAAATCACCGTCAATCAGGACCGGCACCATGGCGTTGGGGTTCAGCGCGCGGAAGGCATCCGTTTCCGTTGAGGCAAAACCGCTGCCGTAGTCTTCCTGTTGATACGCGAGGCCTGCTTCTTCGCAGGTCCAGAGCACTTTACGAACATTGATGGAGGTGGTTTTGCCGAGGATATTAATCATGTCGCCGCTTCTCTTCAGAGTGATGAATCGTTTAAAAACAATACACCAGCGGTGAAGAAAAGCGTCAACAAATCATCCGGCGAGTGATTTGTGAAGACGCGAAAGCAGAAGCGTCAACACAACCGCGCCCAGGAGCAATATTCCGCTCAATGCAAACGTGCTCTGCCAGCCGCTATGATCGAACACCATACCGCCCGCCGTTGAGCCGAGCGCAATGGCGAGCTGGATCACTGCGACCATTAACCCGCCACCGGCTTCGGCATCTTGCGGCAGCGTTCGCGCAATCCATGTCCACCATCCCGTGGGAGCCGCCGTCGCCAGCATCCCCCAGAAGCTTAACAGCAGGGCAACGATCCACAGGCTGTGACCGGTCAGTATCAACACGCTGGCAATGACGGCCATCAGCAGGGGAATGGCGATTAACGTCTGGTAAAACGCCGCGTTCAGAACCATGGCAACGAGCAGTGTGCCAACAAAACCCGCGACGCCGATGGTGAGTAAAATCAGCGATAAGCCAGAGGGACTGACCTGCGTGACGGTTTCAAGAAACGGCCGCACATAGGTAAACAGCGCAAACTGTCCCATAAAGAACAGGCCGCAGGCCAGCAGACCCACAGAGACCGCCCGCTGTCGGAACAAACGAAAAACGCTTCCACGCGAGGCATCGTACTGATTCCCTTTCATACCCGGCAGGCTAAAACACTGCCAGATGAAGGCGACTATCGCTACGGGAACCAGGCACAGGAAGGCACCGCGCCAGCCAATGGTGGCGCCGAGATAGCTCCCCAGTGGGGCTGCCACCACTGTCGCCAGCGCGTTCCCTCCGTTGAATATCGCCAGCGCGCGCGATACCTGATGCTGCGGAACAAGGCGAATGGCCGTTGCGGCAGACATGGACCAGAACCCACCTATTGCGATACCAATCAGCGCGCGGCCTGTCATGTAAACCAGATAGTTTGGGGCGAAAGCGATAATCATCCCCGAGAGCGCCATCAGGATCGTCATGCCCAGCAGAAGGTGTTTGCGGTTCATATTCCCGGCAAGCCGGGAAAGGAAGAGGCTGGTCAGAACCGCCAGCGTGCCGGAAATCGCGATCCCCTGGCCAGCGAGCCCCTCTGTAACGCCCAAATCTCTGGCCAGGGGCGTGAGCAGGCTGACGGGCATAAATTCCGAGGCAATCAGGACAAATACGCACAGGGTCATGGCAAAAATACCGCCCCAGTGCGCGCGTTCCTCATTCTGTGAGGTGGCAGGGTTCAGAGTGGACATAGTCATCTTTCACGAAGCACCGCCCGCTCAACACGGGCGGCGGAGAGGTTTATTTCAGGCTGGTTTTGAAGAACTGCTCAAACTGGCCAAACGGGATCTTCCCGGCAACGTTGTCGTACAGATCGACATGGTTTGCGCCCGGAACAATCACCAGTTCCTTCTGCTTGCTGCCGACCGCTTTAAACGCATCTTCAGCAAAGTAGCGGGAGTGTGCCTTTTCACCGGTTACGATAAGCGTCGGGATAGTAATTTCCCCGGCATAGCTCAGCAGCGGCATATTCATAAAGGATAATGGTGTGGTCGCGGTCCATGCGCCGGTGGAGTTGACGGAGCGCGCATGGAAGCCGCGCGGCATGCGGTAGTAGTCATAGAACTCCTTCAGTACCGGGTGCGGGTCTGCTGGCAACGCCTCTGGCAGAATACGCTCAGCCGCCGTCACCTTGCCGTTCTCATCGACATAAATGTCATGACCGCCGTGCGCGAAGGTCCCATTCTCAGCATCTTTCCAGCGCTGTGCGTTCAGATACTGCAGAACGGCACGGCGATCAGACGTTGAGTAGCGATCTTTCCCGTCGCCCACGCCGTGGCCCATCGCCCGGCTCATGTCGTACATCACGCTGGTGGCGACCGCTTTCACGCGGGTGTCCATGGAGGCCGCATTCAGCGCCATACCGCCCCAGCCGCAGATGCCGAGAATACCAATGCGGTTACGATCAACCTCTTTCTGCAACCCCAGGAAGTCCACCGCCGCGCTAAAGTCTTCGGTGTTGATATCCGGAGACGCGACGTTGCGCGGCTGGCCACCGCTTTCGCCCGTATAGGACGGATCGAACGCCAGGGTCACAAACCCATTCTCCGCCAGGGTCTGCGCATACAGTCCGCTGGACTGCTCTTTGACCGCGCCAAACGGCCCACTGACCGCAATCGCCGCCAGCTTGCGGTCGCCGCGGTTTTTGGGAAGATACAGATCGCCCACCAGGGTGATCCCGTATCGGTTCTGGAAGGACACCTTACGGTGATCGACTTTGTCACTTTCGGCGAAGGTTTTATCCCATGTCCTCACCATCGAAACAGGCGCGTTTGGGTTGGTGGTTTCTGCATAACTCATTGTTGTCACTCCACTTAATGATGCACATAGCAGCATCGCAACGGACAGTTTTTGGGTAAATGTTTTCATGGATATGAACCCTGGGTTGTTGTGTTGCGGTCATTATAGTTAGCAGAAAGAGTGCAGATTAGAGGGAGAAAGCTGCTAGGATTCATATCATATTGTTATAAATTGGTGGGTATGATGGCGAAACGGGAAAACTATAATGAGCTGTACCTGTTCATGCAGGTGGTACGGGAGGGGAGCTTCACGGCGGCCGCGCTTCGGCTTGGGCTGGCGCAATCCGGGATCAGCCGCTCGGTTCGCGAGCTGGAAGCGCGATTGGGCGTTCAACTTCTGGTCCGCACCACGCGCAAGCTCTCGCTCACCCATGCCGGGGAACAGCTTTATCAGACCGCCGAGTCTGCATTCGATACGCTCGATACGGGGCTGGCGACCCTGGCACACTATCGTCAGACGCCGTCCGGCACGGTGCGTATTAATGCCAGCCAGCATGCTATCGATAAATGTCTGCTGCCAAAGCTCGCCATTTTTAAACAGCGTTACCCGGACATCAGGCTGGAGCTGATGAATGAAAGCCGCTTCGTCGACATTATCGCCGAGCGGTTCGATGCGGGTGTCAGACTGGGGCCGGAAGTGGGGCAGGGAATGATTGCCGTGCGTATCACGCCTGATATGGAAATGGCCGCAGTGGCTGCCCCGGAACACTTCAGACGCTACGGTTTTCCGCAGACGCCAGCCGATTTAGTGGCGCATCCCTGCATTGCCTACCAGTTTGCCGACGGTAGTGACTATCAGTGGGAACTGGTGCAGGACGGGAAAAAAATCACCCATCGGCCAGAGGGGCAATGGGCGCTGTCTGACAGCTACATGGAAGCCGAAGCCGCCCGGCTGGGGCTTGGGCTGGCCTATGTTCCGGTGGAGCTGGTGGCTGACGATCTGGAGCGTGGCACGCTGATCCGGGTGTTGCAGCGATATAGCCTGCGCATGGACGGGTTGTATCTCTATTATCCGCACCGCAACGTGTCGCCTGCCCTGAGGGTGGTGATCGACACGCTGAAAATATAGGTTTATTTCAGGGATAAAGATAATGGCAGGAACACGCCTTCATTTATTTGGAAGATTTAAAGAGGGTATTGCAAGACGGACAGACAAGTTGAGAGCCTTTCTGAACGCGGCTAAAGCTGTGTTCTGAATCTTTTGCACAGCCTGGACATGTGCATTTCACTAAATAATTACGATGAGTTTGTGTTTTTTTACGTACTGACATAGGGAGCTCCTGCTATAAGGGGACAAAAACAATACACGTTTAAAATGATGATGACTTATTTTTTAAAAATATTTGAAGAGATTAAGACGTCAGGGAGTATAAATAAAAAACCCGCTCGGGGCGGGTTCATTTTATTATCAGTAGCACATAACTGCTCAGGCCAACGCCTTCATCGCTATCGTAAGCGCCACTGATAATGAGCACCTATTACAGTGCAGTGACGTTACCGGCCGCAGGGCCTTTAGCGCCATTTTCAATGGTGAAGGACACTTTCTGACCTTCATCCAGAGTTTTGAAGTTATCGCCCTGGATTGCAGAGAAATGCACGAATACATCTTTGCTGCCGTCGTCAGGAGTGATAAAGCCAAAACCTTTATCTGCGTTGAACCATTTTACTAAACCAGTCATTTTATTAGACATAGATAATTCCTTAATTTATGAGCCACATAGTGCGGCGATGATGGCCTGTATTGAGAGAGTTACTTATTTGGCACTTAGGAGAAGGCTCATGAAGAAGGGATATCTAAGGATAACACCTGAACTGAGGACTGCTTTACTAAAACTGCTTTCATAAGGTCTGTTTTCCAAACCGATGACGCTATTAAGACATAGAATATTTATTACCGCAATGTAAATATTATTTTATTTTAACCATTTAAACACCCGGATGGCTGAACGGCTGATAATATCCTGAATACCCTATTAGCTGCCGCGGCCTGGCGACAACCCAATATCCGCACCGTAGCGTGTCGTGTCGCCTGCGCTGGAGCGGTGATTGATACGCTTAAAATTGAGGGCAGCGTTGTCATTCTGGAAGGCGCCTCGCAAACCGCAAAGTAACCTTATGAAATTAAGTGTTATGTCTTTTTCTCAACGGGTCGCGGTCGTAAAGTGCCTGCGTTGCGGCACATCCGCAATCGGGCGTAGGAACCCGTCAACCATATAGTGACATTACGTATGTCGCAGCAGTGCCGATCTCGTTACAATAGCGGTGGCGCTGACGGAGCAGCCGTAAGGCTAGCCGTTTTTCTATATGGGCGGTATTCCTACCTCTGTCAGCGCTACCCCCCGAGCGTAGGAACTCAAAGGGTGGTTACATAAACTACATATAGAAGGATGCCTTGTATGGCTACTATCCCAACCCTGACTTATCTTCCGTCTGACGAAAACGTCATTCTGCAACTTATCTCCCGACCGCTTCCGGCTGATGCCGATCTATTTGACGTCGCCGACAACTGCGCCGCGCTGGTGAGCGTGCTGGTCGAAACCGATGATGTCACGAGCCGTACTGCGCTGTGCGAGCGTCTTCTTCAGGCCCTGCACAGGCTGCGTAAACTCTGCGATGTCGATCTTCCTCCACACCTGATAGAACAGTTGATCATGGGTGAGAAACTGAACTCCTGCGTGCCGGACTGCTGGCAGGACACCCTGACTCAGGTGGACTATGTTCTGGCGTTGACACAGGCGGTGATGGGTGGAACGCTGCCCGTTCACGTAGCGAAAGAGCTAACGGGCCTGCTGCACGATATGGTGTGGCTGCTGGCTGAGTTTGTTAAGGAGCCACGCATTACTGCGCATTAAGGACGCTGGCGGGGAGGGGCGGCAGCGCCCCTTTGAAATCACGTAATTAATGCGATCAGTTCCCGGTATCCAGAAGCGACGTGCCGTAGGAGTTGTCGATAGTACAAAGCCAGCGACCGTCGCTTTCCTGCCGAAAAACATAGGTCGCGCGACGCGACATTTCTGTGGTCCCACCCTTACCATCAGGAAAACGCAGCACGGTTTCCATGATAACGAGGGCATTGCCGCCACCTTCGATTACCTCCATCTCTCCTTGTTCGACAATCAGCTGGCCCTGAAAATAATCAGAAATGGCTATAAACGCTCTGCGGATATTGTCTTTGCCTTTCACGGTCATGCCGGGCTTGACCACCAGAGCCGCGTCGTCGGCGTAGCACTCCATCAGGGCGTCATAGTTTTTGGTAGTGATGGCGTGGTCACAGGACTCAATGATCTGGCGTAGCGGGTGTGGGGTCATGCGCGATTCCTCGTTAAGGGGTAAACACGTATTAACGTAACAGCCTGGTGCGTTTGTATAGCTACCAGGTTTTATGAAGGGACATTTCAGTTAAAAAACTAAGCATTTAGTCAATATAACTTCATTTTTGAGCGATATGCGAAAGTTCATAGTTATTCGCGTATCACATTAGAGGCAAACTTTATCAACCAACGGTGAGCAAACTTGTTTGTTGGGTTAGCAGTTCCCTTCAAAGGGGGGCGGGTTTAGTACAGTAGTTCCAGTGTGGAGTCGAACCTTGGCAGGCGTACCGAACAACCAAAATTTAGTGTAAGGATATCATAAGCAAAAAGCATGTAAATCTAGGGAGTAGATCAAAATTCGCGAAGATTCTAAGGGTATTTTATATGTCAATAGGCTATATACTTAAAATCGCAATTGGATGGGAATCGTCTCCGAATAGTAGATGCCCCAATTATGCGAATCTAAAGATATTAAGGGATCTCATGACAGCAGCTCCTCAACTTTTTCCACACACAGCCATTTCTACATGGAGTGGGTTTGTCTATCAAGGCAAGCTGGCGCTTTACCATTGTTTGAAGATGATGTTCGCAGATTATGAAGCTAACCGGGATTTGAGACTGCAATTAGAAAGTCAGGACGATTTTGCAATTTTTCGTCAACAGCAATGCATGTCAATGCATCAGGTCAAAGCGTATAAGGATACGCACTTCTCCGCCTATAGAGATGGTATCAGTGCTCAACGGGATAATGCGAGGCAGAGAGGAGTACACTTGGCCTATTTCCATGTGGCTCGAGCAGTAACGAACATCCCGGCAACATTTGAGACCGAATATGGACCAGTAAGGTTTTACACTTATCCTGTTTTGCAGGCTACAGAGGGGAATGGCACACAATCCTTTTGCCCACTGAATGAAGTAGATGCAATGATTCGAAATAAAATTTCCAACCTAATTTCTAACGTCGGAGCTTTCCCTGCATGGAAAATTAATGTTGTTGCAAATATCCAAAACACACTTGAGGCAATAGTTAATGCTAAAGTCATTTTAACTCATAATCTAATACACGATTCTTTGCGCAATCAGAGGGCAATTGCAGCAAACGAATTCATAGAGTTTTCTGAATTGTATGATGTAATTGAAGCAGATGATTATGCTCCGTTTGAAAATGAGTCTTTCTTCCTTAGTCGTTTGCAGATCGATATTGGCACATATTACCAAGAGTTTTGTGAGAGCCAAGATGGTCTTTCCCAAAGTGCATGTCAAAAATTGGATGACTATCTGGCAGCTATCAATGCCTTGGATGTTGAAGGAATGAAGGGATTCCTTCGAGCAACTATGCCGCATAAAACGGGGCGTTTTAAGACCCTTAATGAATTTAAGGATCAATCACTCGATCGTGATGCAATGCGACTAGGGATGTTTACAATTTTCTGGAAACTAATTCATGCTTCACAACAAGAAGGTTCTAGCGTGGCATTTTCTTGGCTTGACAACGGGCGTTTCTACTTTCCAACAGGCATCCATCATGCTACAGAGCATCAGGATACTATATGTCATGACATAATGAAGCAGGCAATTAGCGAAGATGTGGAATGTTTATTTGAGTGCGGTGTACTAATTACCAGTGCTATAGACAGACCCTCAATATCTGATGTGCTCGTAGGTATTGACGCAACTGAGGGAGTTGACACCGATGAAAACGAACTGATGAGGGAACACCGAATCGGAAATTATAAGAGGGTAGCAATGGTTTCTTTAAACAATGTACCTGAGAGTTTGAAAGATGCATAATCTGATTGAGCAATTATTTGAATCGCAAGGACTGACGCGAAAATTCCCCACAGATTTAGCGTTATATGAATATAGTATGTCAGGAAAGAAAAACTACTGGTTAGTAGTCTTTGGTGAACCGATAATTACACCTGAAATACAGGCAAAATGGTTGAATGAATGCAAAGCAATGACATCCGATCCTGCGCTTGAAAAAAATATCAATTTATTAATAGTATGGAACACTGACAGCCCAAATGTACTTTCTAGTAAAAGAATTCATCATGCGGAAGAAGATAGCTTCTTCTTCAAGAAACACGTACTCCCATATACTACTGCAGAGCTTGAAGCTTTATATCAACAGATTGATATTCAGAGAATTGCGGCGGTGTTTCAAGAGTTGATCACTTCACCTAACACATTTGTAGAATATAAATCTCATTACCTACAAGGTGGATGGCAAAGCCTACTATATAGAATTGCAATAAAACTCCCTTTTATCGCTGTTAATAGTTTCGATAACTCTAATTTGGCAAGTCTTGAACGTAGTATTGCTGAAAAAATTCAGCGAACAGATAATCCTTCTCTTGTAATAGCAATCGACAAGGGTATTGACGCTTTAGCTGATTATATTGTGTCGCAGGATGTATTACCAGAAGAGCTATTAGTTCTCTTGGATGACAAATTATCTGAGGCAGGTTATGAAATTGATTGTTAAGCGCTTGGAAGTACGAAATTTTAAAGTCTTTAAGAAATTAGATTTGACTCTTGAAAGTGAGCATCTAGTTGTTCTTGACGGTCCAAATGGTTTCGGGAAATCATCTTTTTTTGATGCTTTGGAGCTTTTGCTGACAGGAAAAATTCGGCGCTATATTGAACTCGAAGAACTTACAGTAGATAGACGCAGTTTGAAAACGGGTTGTCCTTGGCTATTCAAAGAAGCGAATGATGATGATTGGCTCTCAATCCGTGCCGAGATCTTGGTTGATGGGATAAGTTATTTTCTTGAGAGAGCTGTCAGCAAATCAGTGCTTGATGAACATAAAGGTGTTACTGATTTAAAGCTTCCTTTATATGAATTAGCCGACTTTAATTCGGAACGAGGAGAGGCAATTTCAAAAGAGGAATCATATCTCTCTATCTTACTAGGGGAGCAATATCAACGTGATTTTGAATTATTCCATTATGTTGAGCAAGAAGAAAATACTCGCTTACTAAAACAAAAAGAAAAAGATAGACAGGGCCAGATTGCTCATCTATTTGATATTGGCGATATTCAAGATAAAATTAATAACATTAATCTGGCTTCAACCAAGATAGGTAAGCTGTGTAATCCGCAGAGATATGCCGAGCTTGACCAGCTTAAAAATAAATGGGAACTAGCTAAACAACAAATGTTACCGGCAGGTAATTCGGTTGCATATGAAAGGATTATCACCATTACAGAACAACCATGGGACCGTGATGTTGTGGAGGTTGATATACAACAATTCGATCAGTGGTTATCTGCAGATGGAGAGTTATTCCGCATTCAACGTTTTATTGAAAATTTCGAACAATATGAAAATCAATTGTATAACAATACATTGGTGAAAAAGCTCCTTCCTAAAAAGGAGTTGCAACAAAGGTTTTTGATGTATTATCGAGTTCTTGAACAAAGGGAACAATGGCAGGATGATGTTGCTTGTTTTGAATCTGTTTTGACACTCAGTGATGCATTTAAAGATATTATCAAGGCTATTGGTGAAAATCGTTTGATACTCACTGCTCCGCTAGTCACACTCCTAACAGAAATCCTTTCACCGGATGATTTTCACCAACAGGTCGCCATGCTAAAGGCGCAGTTAACCAATTCAGATAAGGTTCAGGAGTGCTATGCGGCTATGCTGCAATCGCGTGAGCAAATGGTAAGTGCTTTCAGAGAGCATCAAGCTCACTATGATTTAACTAATATTTGCCCAACGTGTGGCCATTCTTGGCCAACGGCGGATGCTTTACTGGAAGGAATTGAAATCCAACGTATAACGCTTGAAAATTTAGCCGAACAACAGAATGATCAATTCTCACAAGCATTAACTAATTTCAGGCGTAATTGGCAAGCGCCGATTGAAATTATACTCCAGAAGTATCTTGAGCAAAATAAAGAAAGTATTGAGCGAAAACGTCAATTAATGAACCTGTCAGAGGAGCAAATTTATTGGTTAGAAAACTATCATAAATTATTGCGAGATGAAGGAATTGATTTTCAGGATTTACTATGCGAAAAATTTGAACCTTTAACTCAACAATCACAAGATGATTTCGCTCGACGTATTTATGAAAGATTTAGAGCAGTTGATGATAGTCTTATTCATGATGATTTTGAGAAGATTTATCGCGAAGTTTTCAATAACGATTCTAACGTGGTTAAATATATTTCCATTCCGAAATTTGAACAAAAAAAATTATATTTAACACAACAAAAATCAATTGCATCGTCTAAATATATTTTAGAGTGTGAAGATGCCTATAATAAGTCGGCCTTGTCTTTAAAAAAGGCAGAAAAACTAAGGGTGCATCTTAATAAAATTAAAAAAATTTATGAGGGTGAGAAGAGAGTATATCTTGAATCTATAGTTAAAGAGATTGAAATATTATTTCACATCTATTCCGGCCGCCTAATGCAAAGCTATCAGCAAGGGCTTGGTATCTTCATAGAGAATGATGGCAATTCAATCGCTTTCAATGAAAAACCTGGGCAAGAGCATGATGCCGTCTTTTCCATGAGTTCGGGTCAGCTTTCAGCACTGGTACTTTCCTTTACTCTAGCATTAAATCAGCGATATGCTAAACATTCTCTGTTGCTCATAGATGATCCTGTTCAAACTTTGGACGAAATTAATATAGCTGGCTTCATTGAGTTACTGCGAACAGAATTCGCAGGGCGTCAGATTATTATGTCAACGCATGAAGATCGTATGTCAGCTTATTTTCGTTATAAATACAAAAAATTTGGTATGTCGGCTGGAAGAATCAATTTTATGGAGGAGGCTCGGTCAGCTATTGTTAATAGATAACTGTAAAACGCCACCTTCATTGAAGGTGGTGCTAAATTATTCTCATCCCTACGGATTAATAAAGATTGTTCTGAGCGACATCAGTTCTATGGCAAAATTGGTTCTTCAGCTTTAGCTAATTAATTATGTTTTGGGCAGGAATTGACATAGTAGATGATATAAAAGGTTTTATATAGACAATCGTACTGTGCACTGATAGCGATCATATGTGGATCTCTACAGACCACCAAAAAAGCCGCAAGCAGATGTCTGCTTACGGCTACAGGATCGGTGATGATTTTTCTGACAATCAGGCCGCTTTTACAGCCCTGATTTTTTTCGTGTCAGCCGCATCGGATTCAGTTTTATCCGTTGCAGCTGGGGCAGTGAGATCGGGAAGTTTGCTGGTACGCAGAATATGCTGCACGGTCTCTTTCTGCTCGGCGAGATACAGGCCAAGATTTTCAGCCTGCGTTTCATCCATCTGCATTCCGCTTTGCAACAGCCAGTCGGTGAACGCGTCTGCCATATCAAGCAGCTTGTCGTGAGCGTCAGCTTCTTTCTTACTGGCAAAAGTCATTTTCTCTTCACCTTTTCTTACGACAACAAATTTTGTTTCAACAGCCATCGTGCACCTCGCTATACTGTATTTATATACAGTATAGCAGCTACAGATCGAAGTTGCAGCAAAATATGCATTACTGGCGAAGCTGCTGCGTTTCCGGGCCACCCATACTCCGCCGCCATGCCCCAGGCGCCTGACCATACTGACGCTTAAAGCTGCGGTTGAAGGACTGCTGGGAGTCAAAGCCCAGCGCGATCGCCACGTTCAAAATCGGCTCGTCGCTGTGGGTTAAGCGCTCAACCGATTTTCGCAGCTTTTGCGCGCGAATGTAACCGGCGAGGGGGTAGCCAGTATGTTCCTTAAACAGACGCTGAAGGTGCCATTTTGAGTAGCCGGAACGCCTGGCAACGGACTCAATATCCAGACGGCTATCCAGGTTGTTGTCGATCCAGTCGAGTAAATCTTGCATAAATGCGCCAGTGTTCATCTGGTTATCCTCATGCTGCCTGTATAAAAGTATCTTTATCTGTTGCATTTAAAGGTGGCGCGTTTTTATGTTAATTGCAAGTTTTATTATTGCATTTAAATCCCTGAGCGAAACAGGTGTTTTAACATCGACTCAAATAGCACATAAAGTGCAACAATTATTCTTGCACTTAATTAAGCGCCTTCCTACAATCGCCGGGAATAGTGTATTCGCAACTGTTACAGTTTTGTGGCGATGACCGACACAAATGGCCTTAAGCCAGCCACCGGACAAAGGAAGTGGCGCAGCGCCTCCCGCTGCGTCTTGCCCGGCGGCTACAATTACCGGAATAAAAATAATGAGCCTGCAAAAAAACTGGGGTAACTTTCATCTGAGCGCGCTGGGGGCGATGTTCGCCTCCGTGCTGCTCGTCGGGTGTGATAACAGCGTCGCGCAAAACGCCGCGCCACCTGCGCCCGCCGTCAGTGCCGCTAACGTGGTCGTGAAATCCATCAGCCAGTGGGATAGCTTTAACGGCCGGATCGAAGCGGTGGAGAGCGTTCAGCTACGTCCGCGCGTGTCCGGCTACATTGATAAAGTGAATTACACCGACGGCCAGGAAGTGAAGAAGGGCGAGGTGCTGTTCACCATTGATGACCGAACCTATCGCGCCGCGCTGGAACAGGCGCAGGCGAACCTGGCGAGAGCCAAAACGCAGGCCAGCCTGACGCAAAGTGAGGCTAACCGTACCGATAAGCTGATCAACACCCATCTGGTCTCACGGGAAGAGTGGGAGCAACGTCGCTCGGCCGCCGTTCAGGCGCAGGCCGACATTCGCGCCGCGCAGGCGGCGGTTGACGCGGCGCAGCTCAACCTGGACTTCACCAAAGTGACCGCGCCTATCGACGGCCGCGCCAGCCGGGCGTTGATCACCAGCGGGAATCTGGTCACCGCGGGCGACACTGCCAGCGTCCTCACCACGCTGGTCTCGCAGAAGACGGTTTACGTCTACTTTGACGTGGATGAGTCGACCTACCTTCACTATCAAAATCTGGCCCGCAGCGGGCAGGGGGCGTCCAGCAATCACACGGCGCTACCGGTTGAGATTGGCCTGACGGGCGAGGAGGGGTATCCCCATCAGGGCAAAGTGGATTTTCTGGATAATCAGCTAACGCCGAGTACCGGCACCATCCGCATGCGCGCGCTGTTGGATAACGCGCAGCGTCAGTTCACGCCGGGACTCTTTGCCCGCGTACGCCTGCCGGGCAGCGCGGAATTCAAAGCCACGCTTGTCGACGACAAAGCGGTGCTGACCGATCAGGATCGCAAGTATGTTTACGTGGTTGATAAAGAAGGCAAAGCACAGCGTCGCGATATCACACCGGGACGTCTGGCAGACGGGCTACGCATCGTGCAGCAGGGGCTGAACCCTGGCGATAAAGTCATCGTCGAGGGTTTACAAAAAGTATTTATGCCGGGTATGCCGGTTAACGCCAAAACCGTTGCCATGACCGCCACCAGCGCCCTCAACTGATCCCTTGACCTGAGAATCCAACCCATGGACTTTTCCCGTTTTTTCATCGACAGGCCGATTTTTGCCGCGGTGCTGTCGATTCTGATTTTTATCACAGGGCTAATCGCCATCCCGCTGCTGCCGGTGAGCGAATATCCTGACGTCGTGCCGCCAAGCGTGCAGGTGCGCGCGGAGTACCCGGGTGCCAACCCGAAAGTGATTGCCGAGACCGTGGCGACGCCGCTGGAAGAGGCGATCAACGGCGTTGAGAACATGATGTATATGAAGTCCGTTGCGGGCTCGGACGGTGTGCTGGTGACTACAGTGACCTTCCGTCCGGGGACTGATCCCGATCAGGCGCAGGTTCAGGTGCAAAACCGCGTCGCGCAGGCCGAAGCGCGTCTGCCGGAAGACGTGCGGCGTCTGGGCATTACCACCCAGAAACAGTCGCCGACGCTGACGCTGGTGGTGCATCTGTTTTCGCCCAACGGTAAGTACGACTCACTGTACATGCGTAACTACGCCACGCTGAAGGTGAAGGACGAGCTGGCGCGTCTGCCCGGCGTCGGCCAGATTCAGATCTTTGGCTCCGGCGAATACGCGATGCGCGTCTGGCTGGACCCAAACAAGGTGGCGGCGCGCGGGCTGACGGCCTCGGACGTGGTGACGGCGATGCAGGAGCAGAACGTGCAGGTATCCGCCGGGCAGCTTGGTGCCGAGCCGCTGCCGAAAGAGAGCGATTTCCTGATCTCCATTAACGCCCAGGGCCGTCTGCATACCGAAGAAGAGTTCGGCAATATTGTCCTGAAAACGACGCAGGACGGTACGGTCGTTCGCCTGCGCGACGTGGCGCGTATTGAAATGGGCTCCGGCAGCTATGCGCTGCGCTCCCAGCTCAACAATAAAGACGCGGTCGGGATTGGTATCTTCCAGTCACCGGGGGCGAACGCCATCGATTTGTCTAACGCGGTGCGCGCGAAAATGGACGAACTGTCGACCCGTTTCCCGGCGGATATGAAGTGGGCGGCACCTTACGATCCGACCGTTTTCGTGCGCGACTCCATCCGTGCCGTCGTGCAAACGCTGCTGGAAGCGGTGGTGCTGGTCGTGCTGGTGGTGATTCTGTTCCTGCAAACCTGGCGTGCGTCGATCATTCCGCTGATCGCGGTGCCGGTTTCGGTAGTGGGGACCTTCAGCATTCTCTATCTGCTGGGCTTCTCGCTGAATACCCTGAGTTTGTTCGGGCTAGTATTAGCCATTGGTATCGTGGTGGACGACGCCATCGTGGTGGTGGAAAACGTCGAGCGAAACATTGAAGAGGGGCTTGCTCCGCTCGCGGCGGCGCATCAGGCGATGCGGGAAGTGTCCGGGCCGATTATCGCGATTGCGCTGGTGCTGTGCGCGGTGTTTGTGCCGATGGCGTTCCTCTCGGGCGTGACCGGGCAGTTCTACAAGCAGTTTGCGGTGACGATCGCGATTTCCACGGTTATCTCCGCCATTAACTCGCTGACGCTCTCTCCGGCGCTGGCGGCACTGCTGTTAAAACCGCACGGCGCGCCGAAAGATTTCCCGACCCGGCTTATCGATCGTCTGTTCGGCTGGATTTTCCGTCCGTTTAACCGCTTTTTCCACCGTAGCTCGAACGGCTATCAGGGGCTGGTGGGCAAAACGCTCGGCCGACGCGGGGCGGTATTTGTGGTGTATCTGCTGCTGCTCTGTGCCGCAGGCGTCATGTTTAAAGCGGTACCCGGCGGGTTTATCCCGACGCAGGATAAGCTGTACCTGATTGGCGGCGTGAAGATGCCGGAAGGTTCATCGCTGGCGCGCACCGATGCGGTGATCCGCAAAATGAGCGAAATCGGGATGAATACCGAAGGCGTGGATTACGCGGTCGCGTTCCCGGGGCTGAACGCGCTGCAGTTCACCAACACGCCGAATACGGGGACGGTCTTCTTCGGCCTGAAGCCGTTCGACCAGCGTAAGCATACTGCGGCGGAAATTAACGCGGAGATCAACGCGAAAATCGCGCAAATCCAGCAGGGCTTTGGCTTCTCCATCCTGCCGCCGCCAATTTTAGGGCTGGGTCAGGGGTCGGGGTATTCCTTATACATTCAGGATCGCGGTGGTCTGGGCTATGGTGCGCTGCAAAACGCGGTAAACACCATGTCCGGTGCGATTATGCAGACGCCGGGAATGCACTTCCCGATCTCAACCTACCAGGCTAACGTTCCGCAGCTGGACGTGCAGGTTGACCGTGACAAGGCGAAAGCGCAGGGCGTGTCGCTGACCGATCTTTTCGGTACGCTGCAAACCTATCTGGGCTCGTCGTACGTGAATGACTTCAACCAGTTCGGGCGTACCTGGCGCGTAATGGCGCAGGCCGACGGGCAGTTCCGCGACAGCGTGGAAGACATTGCGAATCTGCGCACCCGCAATAGCCAGGGTGAAATGGTGCCGATTGGCAGCATGGTGAAAATCACGACCACCTACGGGCCGGATCCGGTGATTCGTTACAACGGTTACCCGGCGGCGGATCTGATTGGCGATGCCGACCCACGCGTACTTTCGTCCTCGCAGGCGATGGCGCAACTGGACGGAATGTCGAAGCAGATCCTGCCGAACGGGATGAACATTGAATGGACGGACCTGAGCTTCCAGCAGGCGACGCAGGGCAATACGGCGCTGATCGTCTTCCCGGTTGCGGTGCTGCTGGCGTTCCTGGTGCTGGCAGCGCTGTATGAAAGCTGGACGCTGCCGCTGGCGGTGATCCTTATCGTGCCGATGACGATGCTTTCCGCGCTGTTTGGCGTCTGGTTGACCGGTGGCGATAACAACGTGTTCGTGCAGGTAGGGCTGGTGGTGCTGATGGGGCTGGCGTGTAAAAACGCGATTCTTATCGTGGAGTTTGCCCGCGAGCTGGAAATTCAGGGCAAAGGGATTATGGAGGCCGCGCTGGAGGCGTGCCGCCTGCGTTTACGCCCGATTGTGATGACCTCCATCGCCTTTATTGCCGGGACCATTCCGCTGATCCTCGGCCACGGCGCGGGCGCAGAAGTGCGCGGCGTTACCGGGATCACAGTCTTCTCCGGGATGCTGGGCGTAACGCTGTTTGGTCTTTTCCTGACGCCGGTGTTTTACGTGACGCTGCGTAAGTTTGTGACGCGCGGCAAAAAAGCGGAAAGGGATGTTCTGCCCGCGTAGGGATGTTGCAGATAATAAAAAACCGCCTTCATAGCAAGGCGGTTTTTTTTGCACTCAAGGAAAGTTAAAGGGCTTCTTTATACTTGGCGATAAGTTCAGGCACCGGATCGCAGCCGCTGGTATCGGCTTTTTTCACTTCTTCCAGCGCGCTTGCCACGGTGTGGCGCGCCAGTACCTGTAACGAAGCCTGCTCCGCTTCTTCGGAGATAGACTTGAAGTACCAGCAGGCGTTAGCGCTGACTACGCAGCGGGCCGGTACGTCAGGACGTGATGCCCACAGCTTTTTATCTTCGATGACGGAAAGGTAGATATCGCGCAGGGTGATCTCTTCCGCCGGGCGTCCAAGATGAATAGAGCCGTTACGGCCAAGCGTGGAGACGATAATACCGTCACGCGTGAGAGGGACCATCAATTTGCGGATGAAGCTCGGGTTTGCTTCCAGACCGTAGGCCAGAATCGCACTCGTCGAACGTTCACCCAATTGCTCCGCCATTGCTACGCTGAGAACCATCTGCAAAGCTGTCGGGAAGCGGTAATCTAACATTTTTGTATCCTGGGTTGCGGTGAATCTTGTTCTTTTTGGCACCGCAGAGGTGAATAAGCAATAAACAACAATATAACAAATACGGTAATTTTTTTGAAGCAATCTGCGGCATTTGCGATCGAACACCCTGTTCCTGTTTAGCTATACGTGCGGTTCGGGAAGTCAACCGTCACCATCAGGCCAGCTTCTGCGGAAGTACTCAGGTTTACGCTGCTGTTGTGCTGCTGCGCCACCGCTTTAACGATGGCAAGCCCCAGTCCGCTCCCGCTTTGCAATTGATTGGGATCGCGGAAAAATCGGTCGAACACGCGCTCGCGCAATTCAACCGGAATACCGGGCCCTGCATCGGAAACGCGTAGCCGCGCGGAGCCATCGAATGTGCAGACATCGACCTGAATCCGCCCGCCTTCAGGACTGTACTTCACGGCGTTCTCAATGAGATTATCAATGAGCGACACCAGGCGCTCCCTTACGCCTGAGATCCAGATTTCATCCTCGGCGAAAAATTCCAGCTCAATCCTGCGCGCAGACGCCAGCGGTTCCAGTTCGGCCATTCGCTCTTGAATGAGCGTCGTTAGCGGTACGGGCTCCAGGTCCGTATCAAGGTGTGCTTCACTGTGCATCATCAGCAGCAACTGATTGACGAGACGCGCAGCACGACTATTGCTGCGAACAATCCCCGCAAGCAATTCCTGTTGGCTCTCGCTGAGTACATACGATTGCAACGCTTCCACGTTGATTCGCATCGCCGCCAGCGGCGTTCGCAGTTCGTGAGCCGCATCGGCAATAAAAACCCGCTCCCTTTCCGCGCTTTCTCGCACCCTGGCAAGAAAGTCGTTAATCGCGTCCACCATCTGGCGAAGCTCCCTGTGTTTTGGTACGGCTTTTAAGGGGGAGAGATCGTCTGGCGTGCGCAATGCAATTTCATTGACCACCTTGTGCCAGGGTCGCATGGCAATGCGGATTGACAGCCACGCGGGGAACAGAAGAAAAGGGAAACAGACCAGCAGCGGCATGACGTAGTAACCGCGCGAGTTGAGGTAGATAAAGAAGTTCCAGCCACCGGCCGGGGTGAAAAGGGTGACCTCCACATCGGAATGAGCGGATTTAAGGGTGCGGCTGGTCCAGGTACGACCGTCGCTCTGAACACGCTGCATTTCCCCAAACCGGGTGTTAGTTACCCCCGTTGGTGCATCAGGCGATGAAAAAATAACCGCATTATTTTTGCGCACGATGACGTTGATTGACAGGGCGGGATCTTCACCGCCGCCATAGCCCTCTCGTAACGCTTTGCTGAAGGCTGCCAGCACGGCGGTACGATCCTGCGGGTGTTCGTCCATCCGCTCGACCAGCGTAAAAAGCGTTTCATAGGTATAACTGCCCGTGAGGATGGGAGGGCTGCGCAGGTCCTCCCACAGAATGAAGGTTAAAAAGAGACACCACAGCAGGGTAAGCAGCAGCAACTGGGCGATGATAATTCGGCGTACCAGCGTCGGGCGCCTCAGGTGATACCACAGGTTTCGCATTACGTCGTCACCCTCTGAACAGCAACGGTATCAATAACATACCCGACACCACGCACCGTTCGCACATAGCCGTCGCCGATTTTTCTTCGCAAATTTCCCATATGCACGTCGAGCGCATTACTGAGGTTCTCTTTGTTGCCGAATATCCGTTCTTCCAGAAACCGTCGCGTAATCACGCGGTCCGCACGCAGCATCAGCGTTTCAAGCAGCGCGTATTCACTCGCCGTCAGGTCTATGTGGCGTGCGCTCACCGTCACGCGACGCGTCGGTACATGAAGAGATAAGCCTCGAATCTCTATCGCCTCATTCTCGAAACCGTAACTGCGCCGCGCAAGGGCTCTTACCCGCGCCAGCAGTTCGGCGAGAACAAAAGGTTTAACGAGATAGTCGTCTGCACCTGCATCCAGCCCGCACAGGCGATCCTGCAGCGTGCCTCGCGCCGTCAGGATGATGACCGGGATCCCCTTAAGCTGCTGGCGTAAGCGCGTCATGAGGCTCATGCCGTCGCCGTCGGGCAGCCCCAGGTCGAGCAAAATAAGTTCTGGCACGCAGACGTCAAGCTGATGCAGCGCATCCTCTTTACGGCGAACCCATATAACGTCAAATCCTTGATCGGCAAGGGCGATACGTACGCCATTGCCCAGATCCAGGTCGTCTTCGATGAGTAGAATTTTCACACTGGTAACTGTATCAACCGTGAATGAAGAACATCTTAAGAAAAAACGGTATCAGGAAATCTGTCCGGTTTACAGCACTCGCGCGCGCTTCAGTGTTTCTTCATTTTCGGCTCATAAGAACCTTAGGGTCAGTATTCAAAATGGGCGTTCTGGCGTTTAACCGCTTGCATCGTCACCATTTGAATCCAGAAGGACTTCTTTAATGAGAAACATCGAACTGCGTCATATGTCCCCACACTTGCTCTCGGGCCGCAGCCTGAAAAACATCGTGCCGGGCATCGTTCTGGCGTTACTGACCACGCCAGTACTGGCGGCAGAGCAGAGCCAGGGTAACGTTTTAACCCTGGGGGGCGGCGTGGACGTCGCGCCACGCTACTCGGGTTCGGATAAAAGCCGCGTCAGTGCGGCGCAGGTGGTGGATTACGCCATGGCAAACGGCTTCTTTATCAGCACCACGCGGGGCGTCGGTTATGGCAACAACATCGGCAATCTGGATTACAGCGCAGCTGTGAGCTATCGAACAGGCCGTAAAGATAAAGACGTGAGCAGCGATTCGATCAGCTCCGGCAGCGACTACCTGCGCGGTATGGGCGACATCAAAGGCTCGGCCATCGTTGTGCTTGGGCTGGGGTATAAGGTGACCGACTGGCTTCATCTGCAGCTGCAGGCCGAGGTTCCGGTTTCTGAAAGGGACAACGGTGAGGCGATGCATTTCGGTATTATCAGCCCGCTCTATACCTCACCAAAAAATGAGGTGACGCTGGCGCTGACCGGCAGCTGGGGATCCGACAAGTATATGCAAACGTACTATGGCGTCAGCGCCGCCCAGTCGGCCGCATCGGGGTTTGCCCGACATGACGCCGGTGCCGGAATTTATGCGTATTCGCTGAATCTTGACTGGACACACAGGCTCACCTCGCGCTGGAGCGTGCTTGCCTCAGCGGGCGCAACGCAGTTGGCGGGGGATGCGGCCGATAGCCCAATTGTTCAACGTAAAACATCGCCCACGGGGAGTTTGAAGGTGACGTACAGTTTTTGATGGTTGGTTACTTATGGAGATGAGCGCGGAATAGCGACGAATTCGAGCCGCCCCGTGAATATGATGGGGCGGCAGTGTTTGATGCCAGGAATAATCATTAGCTATCAAAATTCACTGTGCTGAAGAGGATCAGTTGATCCTTCACGGATGTATTTAGAACTCGTCTGTTCGTTAGACGGGTAAGATTTTGCGGGAAGATGGCGGACGGGGGGCGTAGGTCCGCTGTGAGCGAGGAGCGGACATTACACCCCCGATAAAACCACGAATCAATGTTGTCCCATTACTTGTTCCTGGATGATGTTTTTTCAAACAGGGTACTATATTCTGGTTGAACTCCCGTTGCAGGATATAACAATGATAACAGTAGAGAAATCAGACCCATTGTCTTCAGAATCTCATCGCTTAATCGAAGCGCTGTCAGCTGAACTTGCCGCTATTACTGGCGATAATGGCAAAACCAACTTCACCGTAGAAGCTATGAACAATGACAAAGCATTATGGGCATTGGCAAAAAATGCGCGTGGCGATGCGATAGGATGCGGAGCAATCCGCCCATTAACGCAAAACATTGCTGAGCTTAAAAGAATGTTTTCAGATCGAAGTGAGCCTGGCGTGGGTAGCGCATTACTTACTTTTTTGGAAACCTCTGCAAAGCAAATGGGATATCGAGAACTGAAACTGGAAACCCGACATATCAACCACCGGGCCGTCAGCTTTTATGAAAAAAATGGATATGTTCGTATTGATAATTATGGCCCATACATAGGAAGAGAAGAAGCCGTCTGTTTCTCAAAAAAATTGTTCTGATTGCATATATCGGACTGAACGTCCGCTTCTGGCACAAAGCGGATAGACTCGGCAGATCGGTAACAATTGTCCAACAAAAATGCCAGCAATCCGTTGCCCTGAAAAGTAATCCGATAACATCCGCTCCTTCGGATAAAGAAAATATCTGCTACCGGTTCACTTTTTGCTTTTCCTTCGCGGCTAAGCTTGCTCTCAGCACAAGATAAACGGGTGAGGGGGGCGGTCACTGCCGCAACACGCCACTGACCAACAGGGTGAAAACCTCAATCGCTTTGGGCAATGCCTGCTTAGGATCGTCACTCGCGGCCACCCACTGAGCGGCATTCAGTGCGGCACCATTTAATAACCAGGCGGTGGCATCAACGTCTACCGGTTTGATTACGCCACGTTCAATCAGGTCTGACAGGCTTTCGCGAGTGGCGTCGAGGCAGGTATTCTGACTTGGCCATTTTGTCGGATCCCCAAGAAAAGCTGGGCCATCAAGCAGAACGATACGCCGGACTTCTTCATCCAGCGCCATCTTGATATAAGCTATCCCTTCGGCCAGAAGCTTTTGCTGGTCATCACCGGACTGCGCCGCTGCATGTTTGGCGCCTTGCGCCATTTCAGAATCAATCTGAGTCACCACCGCGGCAAGTAACCCTTTTTTATCCCCAAAATTATGGTAGAGGGCGCCACGCGTCAGGCCGACGCTGGCGGTCAAATCATCCATCGAAGCTGCCGCAAACCCTTTTTCAGCGAAGGCTTTTCGTGCAGCCGCAATCAACTTTGTGCGGGTTTCTTCCATCGTTTCGGCGCGGCGTTTGGCTGCCATACGGGTTCCTTATCCTGTACGCCGCGCATGATGTTTGACATACGCGGCGTATGTGTGATTAAGTTGACATACGCTGCGTATCTTAATTCATTTATGGATGCCACGCATCCGCTGTTGCACATCCAAAGAAAGGATATGTTATGAACCAACCGAAACCTGTTTTCCCTGCAAATCGCCACGCACTCTATGAACAGCATGGTTATTCCGCAGCGATCCGCTCTGGTGATTTACTGTTTGTTTCCGGACAGGTGGGTAGCCGGGAGGACGGTACACCCGAGCCCGACTTTACTACGCAGGTAGAGCGTGCTTTCGAGAATCTCAAGGCTACGCTTGCCGCCGCGGGATGCACGTTTGACGATCTTATCGATGTGACCACCTTTCATACCGATCCGGAGAATCAATTTCCAGCCATTATGCAGGTGAAAAGCAGCATTTTCCCGAAGCCCCCGTATCCGAACTGGACAGCTGTGGGGGTTAACTGGCTTGCAGGATTTGATTTTGAGATAAAGGTTATCGCCCGCATTCCAGAACATTAAGAAGGCAAACGATGCACAGAGATATCAAGAGAAACGATATCTCACCGATCCGTAATGGCTACTCTTAACTGTTTTTGGATTCAGTCATTAGCAGCCTGACAATTCTGTCTATCATAAAAGGCGCGGCCTGATTAAGCTCACGATCGCTTAATAGCTTCGCGGCAACGCTTAATGCGAAACAGCGAACGGCATCATTGTTCTCTACGCACGCCGTGCGGCCGCGATCGTCATTCGCGTGAATGACGTTGGATAATTCGCGAATGTTACGCACTGGGGCCGCTGGGCTGTGCCTGTCCGGAAAAGGGATAACTGCCATACACTCTCCACTACAGGGATATGTTTTGAAGTGAAACCATCCTAGTAGTAGGATGGGGTGGTGTCAATGATATCAGGCGGCTTTTTCCCGTTGGCCCTTTGCGGGCCCGGCTATTTGACATTCCTGTTGCCGCTCAGTAGGTTGTCCCGGCGGGACGCGCCTGTCACAGACAGCACATTTTTTCACTGGATTGAACACTGGAGCGTGAAATGATCGAACGTTCGCCGAAAGCGCGCGAAATTATGGCAAATACGAGGCAGTTGCTCACAACGGGTGGGTACAAAAGCTTTAGCTATGCCGATCTTGCGGAGCGCGTGGGTATCCGCAAAGCCAGTATCCACCATCATTTTCCGGGCAAAGAAGATTTAGTCAAAGCTGTAGTGCAGGAATACCGTGCAGAAGCACGGAGTGGCATGGAAGCGATGGATCGCCAAACCAACGATCCCCTGATCAAAGTGAAAGGCTATGCTGATTTCTGGTCGGCCTGTATTAAAGAGGGGGCTTCACCATTTTGTATCTGTGTGATGCTGGCCGTTGAACTTCCGACATTACCTGCGGATATTGCCGCAGAAGTGACCGGCCATTTTAACGATCTCTCTGACTGGCTGACCGCATTACTGAGTGCTGGCGAAGCGCAAGGCGTTTTCACTCTCAGCGAAAGTGCCGAAGTCGAAGCCAGGGCTCTCATGGCGGGCATGCATGGTGCCATGCTGGCAGCGCGGGCGTTTAATAATCCGCACGTCTTTGAGCAGATTGCCTATCCACTGATCGATAAGGTTCTCACCGCAGCCTGAAGGACGCCCGGTTATTGACCGGGCTGTGCCTGTTTTCAAAACGTCTTTCACTTTCCCGCGCCTTGACGATCCTTTTGTAACGGTTAGCGTAAAACATATTGATCTTTTATCTACCTACTAGTAGGTTTGTTGTCGGGTGAGGCATGCTACGCTGCTTCGTTTGTTAAATATGCCAGGTTAAGAGGTCTATATGTCCGACACTATCCACCACGGGAATCAGCAGAACTGGCTACAACAGTATTATTTTATCCGGACGGCTTTCTCCGTTTTATGGGTTATTGCCGTGTTCACCGCTGGCCTGTCTTCGCCTGTTGGCGCATCGATTTTGCTCATTCTTTACCCCGCATGGGATGCAATGGCGAATTATATTGATGCAAGAAAAAGCGGGGGATTTGGCCGCAACCGGATGCAGACCGTTAATATTATCGTTAGCGTTATAACAACGCTGGCCGTCGTGTTGGCTCTTAAAAGCAATATAAATGATGTCATTCGGGTATTCGGCTGCTGGGCGATATTATCCGGTCTGCTGCAGCTGGGCGCGGCAACACAGCGCTGGAAACATTATGGTGCGCAATGGAGCATGATATTAAGTGGCGCACAGTCTGCACTTGCAGGCGCGTTTTTTATCTATCAGGCCCGGACGCCAGAGCCGCCGTCAATAGCAAATATCGCGGGGTATGCTGCGTTTGGTGCCATCTATTTTTGCCTGTCAGCCCTGACGTTAACATTCCGACAAAAAAGAGAAGCGAAACGGTCATGCTGATTTCAGGCACGACGCGTCATCACCCCCTGCACGTTTCGTTTTGAAATATCGTGAGCAGAATGAGTTAACAATATGAAAAATAAAGTACATTTAAAAAGACAAACGGTTGTACGTCTGGCGCTGGTCGGAATTATTCCCCTGATCCTTTTTTTATTATTCCTGTGGACTGGCGGTTGGCTGACGCCTCAACGTCTGACGTCGGATAAGCTCGTTGATGTATTACAGCAGTCGGGTGGAGTACATAAAGGCTATCGCCGTAATCATGCTAAAGGCATGTGTGTGCTGGGCTCGTTTATCTCAAACGGGAATGCCAGTGTGCTTTCACGTGCCTCCCTGTTCAGCAAAGGTGAAACCGCTGTCACAGGACGTTTTGCCATTGCGGGCGGGGATCCGGCTGCACCGGATTATGCCGTGCCCGTTCGGAGTATGGCGCTCTCCTTTAAGCAGTCGAATGGTGAGCAGTGGCGCACCGGTATGAACGCCATGCCATTTTTCCCCGTCAGTTCCGTTGAGAGTTTCTATGAACTCCAGACGGCCACTCTGCCGGATGCCGCAACCGGTAAACCGAACCCGGAAAAATTACGTTCCTTTGTCATGAACCATCCGGAAATAAAACCGTTTTTTGCGTGGGCAAAGCAATACACACCCTCCTCAAGCTGGGCCAGCGATCGCTTTAACAGCCTGAATGCTTTTCGCCTGATTGATAAGGCAGGCCATGAACAACTGGTACGCTGGAGCATGGTGCCTCATGCCGGATTTACTCCCATAAGCGACGCCAATAAACAGAACAGCGATTTCCTGCAACAGGATCTTCAGCATCGTCTGGCGCAGGGCGCGCTGAAATGGGATTTAGTGTTCACGCTTGCTCAGGCAGGTGATAAAGGTGACGACGCCACCAGGGCATGGCCAGCCGACAGGAAAACGATTAATGCCGGAACGTTAGTCTTAAACAAGGCTATCCCTCAACAGGAGGGACCCTGTAATGACATCAACTATGACCCGTTGATTTTACCCGACGGTATGGCACCGTCCGCTGACCCGATACTTAACGCACGCTCATCAGCGTATGCCAAATCCTATAACCTGCGCACCCATGAACAGGCGCAACAGAAGGGAGAGACGTTATGAAACAGGCCGTCTATTTTCATCCGGCTCTGCGCGTCCTGCACTGGCTGATGGCCGCAGCCATTCTCATGATGTTGTTTATCGGTGTTGCGATGGTCTCGACCGTCTCCTCCGCGCACAGCCTGCTGGTGTCGATCCACAAGCCTCTCGGGGTGATGATATTGCTTCTGGTCATCGTGCGATTATGGCTGCGATTCACGACGGCCAAGCCCGCGTTGCCAGCGTCCATTCCGGCCTGGCAGCGCGGTATGGCCCATCTCTCGCACTGGATGCTCTATCTGATGATGGTGGCCCAGCCGCTGATAGGCTGGGCAATGCTCTCAGCAGCAGGGTATCCCGTCACGCTGGGTAACGGCATCGTTCTGCCGCCGATCATGGACATCAGTAATGATCGGTATGCGATACTGCGGCCGCTTCATACCTGGGTTGCCCTGGCGTTATTCGCGATGATAATGCTTCACCTTGCCGCTGCGCTGCTTCACGCTTTCGTGCTGCGTGACGGTGTCTTCAGCAGTATGACTGGCCACCGTAAATCCTAGGCTCATGCTGTCGCCGTGGCGGGGTCGGCAAGCATCGTATCGGCGATATCCATCATGACCCGCAGGCGATCCATATGCCGGAGGTCGGAGTGATACCCTACCCAGATATCTTTGGACGGCGGTGGCTCCGGCATGCTAATGGCCTGCAACCCGGTGATGGCATCACCCAGTGGACGCGGTAATACGGCAATGCCCATCCCCCGACTGCACATCTGCGCCTGCACGGCCCGGCTGGTGCTGGTGAAGACGCACGGGGAATGTGGGAACCTGTCCAGCAGCCAGGCCACGTCAGAAAAGTGGGATTGGGCCGTATTCATCAGAATCAGGCCCACTGCGGCCGGGTCGTGTCGGGCGATATCGGCGATGTCTGGCGTCCCGTAAAGCGCATAGGGAATGCGCATCAGGCGGCGCTGGACTATATCGGGTTCGGTAAAGGGCACGATGCGAAACGCAATGTCGGCATCACGTCGCGACAGATTGAGTAAGCGGTAGCTCGCGATAAGTTCAGGGACAATCGCCGGATGACGACGCGTCAGCTCGCTAAGGACAGGTGCCAGAACATAGTTAGCAAACCACTCTGCTGACGATATCCGTAAGAGGCCTTCAAGACGGTCGTGATTTCCTGCCAGGCGTCGTTCCATCGCCATCGCGGAGTTTTCCACCGCTTCTGCCAGCTTCAGAACCCTGTCGCCCGCGTCGGTCAGGACCAGGCCCTCCTTGGTCCGGCGAAAGAGGGCTTGCTGCGCCTCATCCTCAAGCGCCTTTATGCGGCGACCCACCGTAGGATGGCTCACGCCAAGGCTTCGGGCCGCTTCGCCGAAAGAGCGCTTACGCATAACTGCCAAAAATACCCGGACATCACCCCATTCCATGTCAGTTTCTCACCGTACAAAAATGAACATTGAATATACAAAAGTGGCAGTTCTAAAACAACTTTGTCGATATCAATATGACCTTCTCAACCACACCGCCACGGGCGGCAAATCAGGAAGCTGAAGACATGAACAAATTAAAAGACAAAGTTGCCATCGTCACCGGTGGCTCCAAAGGTATCGGAGCAGGTATTGCTCGTCAGCTGGCGGCTGACGGCGCGAAGGTCATTGTTAATTACGCCTCAAGCAGAAGCGATGCGGATAAGGTCGTTGCCGATATCAAAGCCGCGGGTGGGAAGGCCATGGCGGTCGCAGCGGACATCACCAGCCAGAGCGAGGTTGAGGCGCTGATCAACGCGGCTGTAAGCCATTACGGGCGGCTGGACATTGTGGTGAACAATGCAGGCGTTTATGCCTTCGCGAGGATTGAAGAGAGCACCGAGGCGCTGTTTCGCAGGCAGTTTGATATCAATGTGCTGGGCCCGTTGCTGGTGGCTGGTGCGGCTGCGCCGCATCTGACAAAAGGCAGCAGCATCATCAATATCAGCTCATTCGTCACCCGCGTCTTTATTCCTGAGAGCGCCATCTACAGCGGCACCAAGGGCGCGATTGACGCCATTACCGGCGTGCTCTCACGCGAACTCGGCTCGCGCGGCATTCGCGTCAACGCGGTCAATCCCGGCCTTATCGAAACGGAAGGTAGTCATAGCGCGGGCGCGATGAACTCGGATTTCCAGACATGGAATGAAAGCCAGACGCCGCTTGGCCGCATCGGCCAGGTGCAAGATGTGGCCCCGATTGTTTCATTTCTCGCTTCAGACGATGCGGCCTGGGTGACCGGCGAGGTGATTCTGGCCTCTGGCGGCATGCGTTGAGCTAAGCCACGCATGCCGCCCACAATCCACAATAATGTATCTTAACGGGGCACGGAACCGTTTTCTATGGAGTGTTCTATGTCGACACATACCCTCACGCAAGCCGAGCCCCGTCGCTGGGCAATGTTTATTATCCTGCTGGTTGGCGCATTTTTGCCTCCGCTCGATTTTTTTATTGTCAATGTGGCACTGCCTGCAATTCAGGGCGAACTGAGCGCCACGTCCTCTGCTGAACAGCTCGTCATTTCGTCCTATGCTGCCGTTTACTCGGTAACGTTAATCACCGGCGGACGGCTGGGGGATATTTACGGTCGCGGGAAGATGTTTTTTCTGGGGCTCATCGGTTTTGCTGCGGCATCGCTGTTGTGCGGTTTAGCCTGGTCACCGTGGGTTCTGATAACCGGACGCATATTACAGGGCGCCACGGCCGCGATTATGGCTCCCCAGGCGCTGGCTTCCGTTCAGGCTATTTTTCCGGAGGCGGAAAAACCGCTCGCGCTGAGTATCTATGGCGCGGTGTTTGGTCTGGCTTCCGTTATCGGGCAGGTATTGGGCGGAGCCCTGCTTTCAGCGGATCTGTTTCACCTGGGATGGCGGGTTATTTTTCTGGTTAACCTGCCGGTGGCGATGCTGGTCATTCTTTTTGGACTGCCGCTGCTAAAAGAGACGCGCGCGCAATCTGCACAGCGTCTGGATCCCGTCGGTATGCTGCTGGCAACCGTCACGCTGAGTGCGCTGATTGTACCATTAATTGAAGGCCGCGAGGCGGGATGGCCCTGGTGGACGTGGCTGTCATTTCTTGCTGTGCCTCTGCTGGCCTGGCTGCTGTGGCGTTATGAGCGGCATCTTAGCCAGAGCGGTGGTTCACCGCTACTCGATCCTTCCATGCTCCGCGCGCCGGGGCTGGGGCGGGGGCTCACAGTCGTTTTGCTGTTTTATTCGATTGGTGCCTTCTTTCTGTTATTTTCTGTTTATCTCCAGGATGCGTTGCATATAAACGCCCTGACGGCGGGACTGATTTTTCTGCCCTTTGGCATCGGCTTTCTGATCGGACCGTTGCTGACGCCGTACCTGAGGCGTTTTGTCGGAAATTACTTAAGCGCCATCGGGATGGGCTGCGAGACGGTGGGGCTGGCAGGCCTTGCGTGGCTGATTGCCCACACGCTGACAGGGCGCCCGCCAGCCATGTTGCCGCTCGCGGCACTGCTTTTTGTTACCGGTCTTGGACAGGGGCTGGCGATGCCGACGCTGGTTCGCATGGTGACAGGCCGCGTGGCGCCCGCGTTCTCAGGCACGATCGCCGGCGTGACCAGCTCGACTCTGCAAATCAGCACCGCGCTGAGCGTTGCCATCATCGGCGGCATTTTTTACAGCATGTTAGACGCTGGAAAAAGTGAAGCCACTATCACGCATGCCTTTATCGTCTCCCTTTTGACAATGGCGGTATGCCTTGCCATAGGCGCAGGACTCAGCGTCCGGCTTATCAGGTATGCTTCGTGGGGACATTTTCCTGAGCATAAATCAACGTGTTAAAAGAGACATCATCATGAAAAAATCGATAGTTCCTGACGCATTCCAGCATTACTTCGATGACTGGCACTTTTCCCCCGTCATCGAAGCCGATGGCACAGTCTATCTCTCAGGAGTGACCGCAGCGCGCAGGGACAAACCCATAAGCAAGGAGCCGGAAGAACAGTTTCATGATGCCTTCTATAAGCTTGGTGTGTATCTGAAAGCCGCTGGCTTAGGCTATGAAAACATTCTGGAGATGACCACTTTTCATATTGATCTCAAGAAACATATCGCTGTTTTTTCTAAAGTGAAGGATGAGTATGTCAAGGCGCCATACCCGGCATGGTCTGCCATCGGTGTATCAGAGTTCATTCCGGAAAATGCCCTGGTGGAAATGCGGATCGTGGCAAAAAGATAGTTTCGGTCGTATGGGCTAAGAAGGCTTGCTCGCCATCCACGAGCAAGCCACTTCCTTAGCGGTACAGCGTCTTTTCCGCAACCGGAATAAGTAACGCAGAACGCCAGTCTGCGAGCGTCAGCTGCGCGAGCTGACCCAGTGCGGTATAAAACGGATGCCCTGCGTTGTCGATAAAGACTGACAGGAAGCGGGTGCTCCACGGCAGCAGGTGCCACGCCAGAAGCCGATCGCACTCCGCTTCGCGGCCATTCTCGGCCAGCCACGCCGCCAGCAGCAGCAAGGTGCCGAAATGGTCTTCCGGTTCATTTTGCTGCATCTCAAAAGCGATATTATTATCACGCATCCACTGGCGCAGCGAGAGCGTCGAGTCGCCAAACAGCACGGATTCGCGGTCAAGCCAGACGGAACCCCACGGCGGTGCGGGCAGGGCATAAGGGCCAATAAACAGCCGTTGCCACGCGTCCGTCAGCGTCTCATCGGAAGAGGAGGCAAAGGTATCGGCAACGGGCTGCAGCATTTCCGATGGCAGGGGCCAGTCCTGAACCCATTCGCCAGCGGTAAGCACCCGCACCAGCGGCGCAGCCTGCTCGCTGTTGGGAGAAAAATAAAACAGTGCGCCCAATACCCGAGCACTAAACGCGAACGATTCACGAGGTGAGACATCTTTCATTACAACCTTCCTTTCTCGCGCGGAAGATGTCCGCGCGACTGTGTTAACCGATAATACTGACCATAGAATAACCCACGGTCTTGCGTTTCACCCTCTACACCTTCTCGATCTGCACCAGATTGGTGTGCTGCGGGTTGCCTTTTGCCAACGGTGACGGGCGGTGCGTGGTCAGCGTGTTGATGCATGAACCGTGGTCGATACGATCGCCACTCATATTGGCATCGTGCCACGCTCCCTGGCCCATGGCGCTCACGCCGGGCATGATGCGTGGCGTCACTTTCGCTTCAATTCGCACCTCACCGCGACGATTAAAGACGCGCACCGTATCGCCGTTCTTGATGCCGCGTTTTTCGGCATCGACAGGATTAAGCCAGACCTCCTGGCGGCAGGCCGCTTTCAGCACGTCGACGTTGCCGTAGCTCGAGTGGGTACGGGCTTTGAAGTGGAAGCCAAACAGCTGCAGCGGGAACTGCGCGCGCTCGGGGGCATCCCATCCGTCAAAGGTCGATGCGTAGACGGGAAGGGGGCTGATGGTCTCATCCTTTTCCAGCTCCCAGGTGGCGGCAATGTCTGCCAGCTTGCTGGAGTAGATTTCAATCTTGCCCGATGGCGTTTTCAGCGGATTGGCCTCCGGGTTCTCGCGGAATTTTTTATAGGCCACAAAGTGTCCGTTCGGATCGTTGCGTTTATAAATGCCCATTTTTTTCAGCTCGTCATAGGACGGAAGCTTGGGGTCTTTCTCAAGCATTTTGGCATACAGATACTGCAGCCACTGTTCCTGCGTACGTCCTTCGGTGAATTTCTGATGGATGTCCGGCCCGAGGCGTTTTGCCACTTCGCTCATGATCCAGTAGATAGGCTTACGCTCAAACTTCGGCGCGGTCACGGGCTGGAGGAAAATCAGGTAGCCCATGTTGCCTGCATAATCGTTAGGAATAATGTCTTCCTGCTCGACGGTCATCAGGTCCGGCAGCACGATATCGGCGTACTTCGCTGACGAGGTCATGAAGTTGTCGATGACGACAATCATTTCGCACTTGCTTTCGTCCTGCAGGATCTCGTGAGTTTTATTGATATCAGAGTGCTGGTTAATAATGGTGTTGCCCGCGTAGTTCCAGATGAACTTAATCGGCACGTCCAGTTTATCCTTACCGCGCACGCCGTCGCGCAGGGCGGTCATCTCCGGCCCGCGGGCGATGGCGTCCGTCCAGCTGAAGCAGGAGATTTGCGTTTTGACCGGGTTTTCCGGGAGCGGCATACGTTCGATGGTGATGGTGTAGGTCGACTCACGCGCGCCGCTATTACCGCCGTTAATCCCCACGTTTCCGGTGAGGATTGGCAGCATCGCGATGGCGCGGGACGTCAGCTCGCCGTTCGCCTGGCGCTGTGGTCCCCAGCCCTGACAGATATACGCCGGTTTTACGGAGCCGATTTCGCGGGCAAGCTTAACGATGCGATCCGCTGGAATGCCGGTAATACGGGAAGCCCACTCAGGGGTTTTCGCCGTGTGGTCATCACCCTGGCCGAGAATATAGGCTTTGTAGTGACCGTTAGCAGGAGCGCCTTCCGGCAGCGTTTTTTCGTCATAGCCGACGCAATATTTATCCAGGAACGGCTGGTCCACCAGGTTTTCGTCGATCAATACCCACGCGATGCCCGCAACCAGGGCGGCATCGGTACCCGGACGAATAGGGATCCACTCGTCTTCACGTCCGGCGGCGGTGTCCGTGTAGCGCGGATCGATGACGATCATGCGCGCGTTGGAGCGCTCGCGCGCCTGCTCCAGATACCAGGTAATCCCGCCGCCGCTCATGCGCGTTTCCGCCGGATTATTGCCGAACATCACCACCAGTTTGGTGTTTTCAATGTCAGAGGTGCTGTTCCCGTCGTTGCTGCCGTAGGTGTAAGGCATCGCGCAGGCGATTTGCGCCGTGCTGTAGGTGCCGTAGTGGCTCAGGAAACCGCCGTAGCAGTTCATCAGACGCGCCACCAGCGAAGCGTAAGGGGAGGAGCGGGTGATATTGCCGCCGACAATGCCGGAGGAGTAGTTAATGTAAACCGCTTCGTTGCCGTATTTGTCGACCACGTCTTTCAGGCTGGCGGTGATGGCGTTCAGCGCTTCGTCCCATGTGATGCGCTCAAACTTGCCTTCGCCGCGTTTGCCCACGCGTTTCATCGGGTAGTTCAGACGATCGGGGTGATTGATACGACGGCGAATAGAACGTCCGCGCAGGCAGGCACGCACCTGATGGTTACCGTAAATATCCTCGCCGGTGTTGTCCGTTTCGACCCAGTAGACTTCATCGTCGCGAACGTGCAGGCGCAGTGCGCAGCGGCTGCCGCAGTTGACCGAACAGGCTCCCCACACCACTTTATCTTCCGCAGGCTGAACGGCGTTTTGCACTGCAGCAGCGGCAGTTTTCAAACCAAACGGTAATGAGAGTCCACCCGCGGCAAGCGCCAGTGAACCCATCGCTGTAGATTTAACAAGCGTTCGGCGGCTAATACCGCCGTGATGATCGACCTCAGACATGGCTCACCCCAACATTGAGATTACGTATTATTTTTACCCGTGATTACAACCGGGCTAATGATGGGGTGAGTGTTACTTATTTTGAGGTACTAAATGTTAATCCTTATCAAATCAATGGACATTGAGCGGGAAGTTACTGAGGTTCACTCGGTGCATTGTCCTGGCTGCCAGAGGCAGCGCCACTTCCTGTGCGGGTGTATAAAATTTTAAAGGTGTCGTTGGCACAATGTCCAACCACCTGCGCATCCGGCTGATCTGCCTGATCGTTTGGCACGATGTTCAGCGTAAAGCCAGACTCAGGCACGCCGTTGTTGACGATCTTCTGCTGAATGTCGCTTTTCACGCGCTCGCAGGAATCCGGTGCCGCCAGCGCGGCCGTTGAAGCACTCATTAACAGCAGGGCGGTAATCCAGGGTAACCGTTTCATCTGTAGCTCCTTTCTCTGTGTATTGATTAATTTTAGCAGGGTTCGTGTAAACATCTGTATTTGCTAATATGATTGGGAATAATCTCTCTGAAACGGTAATAAATGTGAAGAAATACGCAGCGATAACGCTACTGGCAGCAACACTGGTGGGGTGCGACAACAACTCCGCGCCGCTGTCGTATACGCCTGAGATGGCGAGCTTTTCTAATGAATTCGACTTCGACCCGCTGCGCGGTCCGGTGAAAGACTTTACCCAGACACTGTTTAACGACAAGGGCGAAGTGTCAAAGCGCGTGACCGGTACCCTGTCGACAGAAGGGTGCTTTGATACGCTGGAACTGCACGATCTTGAGAACAACACCGGCGTGGCGCTGGTGCTGGATGCAAATTACTACCTGGATGCCGAAACCCAACAGCAGAAGGTGAAGCTGCAGGGGAAATGTCAGTTGGCGGAATTACCCTCTGCCGGGGTGACGTGGGAGACCGACGATAATGGATTCGTCGTCGCGGCGCACGGCAAGGAGATGGAAGTGAAGTACCGCTACGATGCGGATGGCTATCCGCTGGGCAAAACCACCGTCTCTGGGGACCAGCACTTATCCGTACAGTCGACACCATCGAAGGATCTGCGCAAAAGAATGGATTTCTCGGCCGTGAGTTTGTTGAATGACAAGCCGCTCGGCAATGTGAAGCAGAGCTGCGACTACGATAGACATAATAACCCGGTGAGTTGCGATCTGACGATCACCGATGACAGCGTTAAGCCCGCCGTTGAGCGCAAGTACACCATTCAGAACAGCATCGACTACTACTGAGCGGTCAGAGCGCTGACAACATGCATTTTGTGCGTTTCGCCCGGCGGCGCTACGCTTGCACGGGCCTACAATGAAACGTGCAATCTATTGATATTTTTGCACTATGTAGGCCGGGTAAGCATAGCGCCACCCGGCAAGAAAGACAATTCAACTGCCTATAACAGGGTTTGTCATTAATATCATTGCGCGGTAGGTTTCAGCAGGCTGGCGCCTGACGGCTTGTGTCCGGCCAGGTGCTGGTGCTGGAAGATGCACATGCGGATGGTGTTGCGGTATTCGCCATTGATAAAGAACTCGTGGATCAGTTCACCTTCCACCATAAAGCCCAGCTTGCGGTAGATATGGATCGCTTTCTCGTTCTCTTTATCCACGATGAGATAAAGCTTGTAGAGGTTAAGGACGTTGAATCCGTAATCCATCGCCAGCTTTGCCGCCCGTGAGGCAAGACCTTTCCCCTGGTGCTCAGGCGAAATGATGATCTGAAACTCCGCCCGGCGGTGAACGTGGTTGATCTCCACCAGCTCGACCAAACCGGCTTTTTCACCTTCACACTCCACCACAAAACGGCGTTCGCTCTGATCGTGAATGTGCTTATCGTAAAGATCCGACAGCTCGACGAAGGCCTCGTAAGGCTCTTCGAACCAGTAGCGCATTACGCTGGCATTGTTGTCGAGCTGGTGGACGAAACGGAGATCTTCACGCTCCAGCGGGCGAAGCTTAATGTCATACAGTGCAGGCATCAGGGTGCAACCGTGCGGCCAGTGCGGCGATCCAGGCAGCGCAAGGTGTTTGGCTCCCAGTAGGCGTTGACGTTGGCACTTTGCTGGCACTTATCACGCGCGTCGAAAGCGACATCTTCTTTGTCCCACTCTTTCTCCACACGTGTGTTCACCTTCTGACGAAGGCTGCGAGTGTCATTCCATTGTTCTTTGTCCATCGCCGCGTTCTGACGGCTTTGTGCGCTATCGCCGGATTCAATAATCAGCTTGCTGGTTTCGGCGGTCGCCGTCGCGGTGAAAGCGAGCGTTGACAGCGCCAGCGCGGCGGTCAGACAAAGGCGTTTGCTTAATGTAGTCATAGCGTTTCCTTTTTAATGGGGGCAGATAATCACGTTACCCTGTTCAGATTCTACACCAAAGCGAGATAGCGTCATACCCGCGGTTATCATCGGATAAGATGGTTAAATCAATCCTCACCAGAAGAGAATTATGTTCAAAACCACGCTGCTTTTTTTTGCCACCGCGCTCTGCGGGATGTTGATCATCATGGCGGGATGGGGGCGCACCTGAGCGCCCTGATTTTGTGATCTCTCGCTGATATTATGATCAATATACTTGTATGGTAGTTGCGTAATTGCGTAAATTTCCTGCATCACAACATGCGATGTAAGGAAATGGATTATGAAGATTGTCGGGGCTGAAGTCTTTGTCACCTGCCCAGGGCGTAACTTTGTCACCCTCAAAATCACCACTGATGAGGGGATCGTGGGTCTTGGCGACGCCACCCTGAACGGACGCGAACTCTCTGTAGCGTCCTATTTGAAAGATCACCTGTGTCCCCAGCTGATTGGCCGTGATGCCCACCGCATCGAAGACATCTGGCAGTTTTTCTATAAAGGGGCTTACTGGCGTCGCGGCCCGGTCACCATGTCGGCCATCTCCGCCGTTGATATGGCGCTCTGGGATATCAAAGCGAAAGCGGCCAACATGCCGCTCTATCAGCTGCTGGGCGGCGCATCCCGTGAAGGGGTAATGGTCTACTGTCACACCACCGGGCACACCATTGACGACGTGCTGGAAGATTACGCCCGTCATAAAGAGATGGGCTTTAAGGCGATCCGCGTGCAGTGCGGCGTGCCGGGCATGAAAACCACTTACGGCATGTCCAAAGGGAAAGGCCTTGCCTACGAGCCTGCCACCAAAGGCGACTGGCCAGAAGAGCAGCTCTGGTCCACTGAGAAATACCTCGATTTCACACCAAAGCTGTTCGACGCGGTGCGCAGTCAATTCGGTTTCAACGAACATCTCCTGCACGACATGCACCATCGGCTGACGCCAATCGAAGCGGCGCGCTTCGGCAAGAGCATTGAAGAGTTCCGCATGTTCTGGATGGAAGACCCAACGCCTGCGGAAAATCAGGAATGCTTCCGCCTGATCCGCCAGCATACCGTCACGCCAATTGCGGTGGGTGAGGTGTTCAACAGCATCTGGGACTGCAAGCAGCTGATTGAAGAGCAGCTTATCGACTATATCCGCACCACCATCACTCACGCGGGCGGGATCACCGGGATGCGCCGCATTGCAGACTTCGCCTCGCTCTACCAGGTGCGCACCGGCTCGCACGGACCGTCCGATCTGTCGCCAATATGTCACGCCGCCGCGCTGCATTTCGACCTGTGGGTGCCGAATTTCGGCGTGCAGGAATACATGGGCTACTCCGAACAGATGCTGGACGTCTTCCCGCACAGCTGGCGCTTTGATAATGGCTACATGCATCCGGGCGACAAACCGGGGCTGGGCATTGAGTTTGATGAAAAACTGGCCGCGAAATACCCCTATGACCCGGCCTATCTGCCGGTGGCCCGTCTTGAAGACGGCACGCTGTGGAACTGGTAACCGAGGAACGAACGATGAAAAGCGTAGTGATTCAACAGCCGAACCAGCTGGTGATTGAAGAGCGTCCACGCCCGGAGCCAGGCGCAGGGGAAGTCCGCGTCAAAATCACGCTGGCAGGGATTTGCGGTTCAGACAGCCACATCTACCGTGGACATAATCCGTTTGCGAAATATCCGCGCGTGATCGGCCACGAATTCTTCGGCGTGATTGACGCTGTGGGCGTGGGCGTCGACAGCACGCGACTGGGTCAGCGCGTCTCGGTTGATCCGGTGATCAGCTGCGGACACTGCTACCCGTGTTCCGTCGGGAAACCGAACGTCTGCACCTCACTGGTGGTACTGGGCGTCCACCGCGACGGCGGCTTCAGCGAATATGCGGCTGTGCCCGCTAAAAATGCCTGGCCCATTCCGGATGCGATCCCGGATAAACACGCCGTCATGGTTGAACCCTTCACCATTGCCGCCAACGTGACGGGGCAGGCGAACCCCACCGAACAGGATGTTGCGCTGATTTACGGCGCGGGCCCGATGGGGCTGGTCACCGTGCAGGCGCTGAAGGGCGTTTATAAGGTGAAGCAGGTTATCGTCGTCGACCGCATTGATGAGCGGCTGGCAATGGCTCAGCGCAGCGGCGCGGACTGGGTCTTTAACAACGGCGAGCAGTCGTTGCAGGCCGTACTGGAAGAAAGGGGCATCAAACCGACGTTAATCATTGATGCCGCCTGTCATCCATCGATTTTACAGGAAGCCATTACCCTGGCCTCCCCGGCGGCGCGCATCGTGCTGATGGGCTTCTCCAGCGAGCCGAGCCAGGTTGTGCAGCAGGGCATCACCGGCAAAGAACTGGCGATCTTCTCTTCGCGCCTCAACGCCAACAAATTCCCGGTCGTGATTGACTGGCTGGAAAAGGGGCTGATCGACCCGGAAAAACTGATCACCCATACCTTTGACTATCACCACGTAACAGACGCCATCGAACTGTTTGAAAAAGACCAGCGGCAGTGCTGCAAAGTCTTGCTCACGTTCGGTCAATTATAAAACACACGGTTAAGAGCCTGCGCAGACAGGCTCTATGTGGTACGCATCTTACCCTTTAGAGATAGCCATTATGACTCAAGCACAACCTCAAAGAACCACCTCCGATCTGGTGAAAGCCGCGGTTTCCGGCTGGCTGGGCACCGCGCTGGAGTTTATGGATTTCCAGCTTTATTCGCTGGGCGCCGCCCTGGTATTCCACGAAATCTTCTTCCCGGAACAGTCTGCCGCGATGGCGCTGATTCTGGCGATGGGGACCTACGGCGCGGGCTATATCGCGCGTATCGTCGGGGCTTTCATCTTCGGCAGAATGGGTGACAGCATTGGCCGTAAAAAGGTGCTGTTCATTACCATCACCATGATGGGGATCTGCACCACGCTGATTGGCGTGCTGCCGACCTACGCGCAGATTGGGATTTTCGCGCCGGTCCTGCTGGTGACGCTGCGCATTATTCAGGGGCTGGGCGCTGGCGCGGAGATATCTGGCGCTGGCACGATGCTCGCGGAATACGCCCCGAAGGGGAAACGCGGTATTATCTCCTCGCTGGTGGCGATGGGGACCAACTGCGGGACGCTGAGCGCAACGGCCATCTGGGCGGTTATGTTCTTTGCCCTCGACCGTGAAGAACTTGTCGCCTGGGGCTGGCGCGTACCCTTCCTCGCCAGCGTCGTGGTGATGATTTTCGCCATCTGGCTGCGTATGAATCTCAAGGAAAGCCCGGTCTTTGAGAAAGTGAACGACGCAGAAACTGTCGCGCCGGTGGCTGCCCAGGAAACCTCCCTGGGGGCGATGTTCAAAAGCAAATCCTTCTGGCTGGCAACCGGGCTGCGCTTCGGGCAGGCGGGTAACTCGGGTCTGATCCAGACGTTCCTTGCGGGCTATCTGGTACAGACGCTGCTGTTCGATAAGGCAATTCCCACCGATGCACTGATGATTAGCTCTGTCCTCGGGTTCATCACCATTCCTCTGCTGGGCTGGCTGTCTGACAAGGTAGGGCGTCGGCTGCCGTACATCATCGTTAACACCTCCGCCATTCTTTTGGCATACCCCATGCTGTCGATTATCGTCGATAAGAGCTACGCGCCGGGGACGATCATGCTTTCCATTATCGTCATTCATAACATTTCGGTACTGGGGCTGTTTGCGCTGGAAAACATCACCATGGCAGAGATGTTTGGCTCACGTAATCGCTTTACCCGCATGGCTATCTCCAAAGAGGCGGGCGGGCTGGTGGCGGTGGGCTTTGGTCCGGTACTGGCGGGGATCTTCTGCAACATGACCGGATCCTGGTGGCCGATTGTCGCCATGCTGGTGGCCTATTCCGTGATTGGGCTGGTCTCGGCAATCCTGATGCCGGAAGTGCGTGACCGTGACTTGAGCGCGGCAGAAGATGCGGCGGAAGCGCCCCGGCGCGAATCAGTTAGCTATGGCGCACTCTCGTCACGACGTTAATGGTTTATATCCTGAGTGACTTATCACACAACTTTTCGATCGTGTCACACCACATGGACAAAAGTTAATATAAATCAATATCTGAAATTGAAGTATCAGTATGGTTGATGGCAGTTATTTTTTTACCCCAACTGCCATTCTAGTTGGTGTAGTCAGCAGGCGCTGCCGCTTCACAAGGAGAGCGGCAGCGGATCGCAGCTTTCATTAATTAACGAGTCTCAATCATGGAAAACCGGTTATTACAGGCGAAAGCGACGCTGCCTCAGTACGATCGCGGCAGCCTCAAGGCGCGCATTGTTCATTTAGGGTTTGGCGCATTTCACCGTGCGCATCAGGCAGTTTATACCGATATTCTTGCGGCTGAACACGGCAGCGACTGGGGATACTGCGAAGTGAATCTGATTGGTGGCGAACAGCAAATTGCCGATCTCAATAGGCAGGATAACCTCTACACCGTCGCGGAGATGTCTGCCGATGCATGGACATCGCGCGTCGTCGGCGTGGTCAAAAAAGCACTGCACGCGCAGGTTGACGGGCTGGAAGCCGTGCTGGCGGCGATGTGTGAACCTCAGGTCGCCATTGTCTCCCTGACCATCACCGAGAAAGGCTACTGCCACTCCCCGGCGACCGGACAACTGATGCTCGATCATCCGTTAATCGCCGCCGACCTGGAAAACCCGCTTCAGCCGAAATCTGCCCCTGGCGTCGTGGTTGAAGCGCTGGCGCGTCGTAAAGCGGCAGGTCTGCCTGCTTTCAGCGTAATGTCCTGCGACAACATGCCGGAGAATGGTCACGTCATGCGTAACGTAACCTGCGCCTACGCGCGCGCCGTAGACGGCGAACTGGCGGACTGGATAGAAGCTAACGTCACCTTCCCGTCAACGATGGTGGATCGCATTGTGCCTGCAGTAACCGCCGATACGTTGGATAAAATCGAGCAGTTGACCGGCGTGCGCGATCCGGCGGGCGTGGCCTGCGAGCCGTTCCGCCAGTGGGTAATCGAAGACAACTTTGTTACTGGCCGTCCGCAGTGGGAAAAAGCAGGTGCCGAGCTGGTTGCAGATGTCATCCCGTTCGAAGAGATGAAGCTGCGTATGCTCAACGGCAGCCACTCGTTCCTGGCCTATCTCGGCTATCTGGCAGGGTATCAGCACATCAACGACTGCATGGAAGACGAAAACTACCGTGTAGCCGCGCACGCGCTGATGCTAAAAGAGCAGGCTCCCACGCTGAAAGTGAAAGGCGTTGATTTAGGCCACTATGCTGACCTGCTGATTGCGCGCTACAGCAACCCGGCACTGCGTCACCGCACCTGGCAGATCGCGATGGACGGCAGCCAGAAGCTCCCGCAGCGTATGCTGGACTCCGTGCGCTGGCATCTGGTGCACCAGAAGCCTTTCCCGCTGTTGGCGCTGGGCGTGGCTGGCTGGATGCGTTACGTCGGCGGTGTGGACGAGCAGGGTAATGCCATTGAGGTGAGCGACCCGCAGTTGGCGGTGATTCAGGCGGCTGTAAAGGGAAGCGCGGAGGGGCAAAGTCGCGTTAAGGCACTGCTGGGCATTGAAGCCATTTTTGGAAACGAACTGCCGCAGGATGCCGTGTTTGTTAATGCGGTGATGGAGGCCTATCAGACGCTGCTGCAGAAGGGGGCGAAAGCCACAGTGGCGCACTACGCGGTACAACCGTAATTTATTTCATGCCGCCGCTGGCGGCGGCATGAACCTGCACGTTTAGTGCATTCCCAGACGAATCAGTTCGATCGGTTCGTACCTGCCTTCACTTCCTTCCACTTCTACCGTTTTGCTGCGGCGCACCTGCGCGGCGTCTAGCCCCTCGCTGTGAATCGCTTTGATCACGCCGGTGCGGCCGGTGCCGCTAATCATGACCCGGCTGCCGGTGGTTATGGCATTACGGTTACGGTCGTATGTCATCATGGTATTTTCTCCTCTCTTACTCTTCGCTACGGCGCTATTTTACCTTCCGCCGTTCACGGGCATTATTAATACGCCTCTCGCCACATTAATTATTTGCTTTTGATCAAGGTCACACTTTTTTTCCCTCAGTGCAGCCCGCTGACGGTTCCGTACGGTAATTTACAAAGCCGACAATTATTTTCCTTAATGGATAATTTCACCCTGCAAGCGTTGAGGGTTTGTTTATATTGCCAATGGCACTCTTGAGTCAGGAAATAATCCTCTCATCGGAATAAGGAGTCAGGCTTATGTACAAGAAAATATTGATGCCTGTAGACGTGTTTGAAATGGACTTGAGCGATAAAGCGGTACGCCACGCGGCTAACCTGGCAAAAGCCGAAGGCGCGTCGATTACCCTGGTCAACATTCTGCCTAACAGCAGCCGCTCGCTGCTGCGCGGGTTTAACGCGGACATAAAGAAGTTTGAAGAGTATATGACCGCGGAGTCTGAGAAAAAAATGACGGCGTTAAAGCGGCTCTTCGATATTTCGCCGAATGATATTCACTGCAAAGTGTGCTTTGGCAACGTGCGTGATGAAATTATCAAACTCAGCAAAGAAGAGAAGTATGACGTCATTGTCATCGGGTCGAAAAACCCGAGCATCACTACCCATCTGCTGGGGTCAAACGCGGAATCTATTCTGCGCTACGCCACGATTCCGGTATTAGTCGTTCGCTAATCACATCGCCGCACCCGAAAGGTGGCGGCGAATATTACTCTTCGCTAAACCACTCGCTATTTTCCTGGCGGATTAGCTGGACCGATTCGCTAATTTCCTGCAGATGCAGCGTCATCGCATTTTCCACGCCGTCCGCGTCGCGTTTTTCCAGCGCGCTGAAAATATCATGGTGTTGGCGGAGCAGCATTTCCGGCGGGGAAACATGGTCAAGGCTCATGTAGCGCACGCGGTCGATGGTGGCTTTGATGTTTTCGATGGTATCCCACGCCAGCTGGCAATCCGCAATTTGCGCCAGTTTCTGGTGGAATTCATCATCAAGCTGGAAGAAGTCGTTGAGCTGCTTACGGTCTATCGCAATACGTTGCTGATGCAGGTTTTGCTCCAGCAGGTAACACTGGTTGTCATCGATAAGCGCTGCGGCGCGACGTGCCACTGCGCATTCAATGGCCTGGCGGACGAAACAGCCATTACGGACTTGCGAAAGGGAAATCTTATTTACATAGCTTCCGCGCTGGGGGCGGATCTGAATCAGGCCATTTTCAGCAAGTTTGATAAACGCCTCGCGCACCGGCTGACGGGAAACGTCAAAACGCACCGAGACCTCTTTTTCAGAGAGCGGCGTTCCCGGCGGGATCAGGCAGTGGACGATATCGCGTCGTAAAATACGATAGATTTGCTGGTTAACGGGCTGGGTAGGATTGAGTTGTGATTCAGCGGCCATGGGTTGCGATTTCTCAGAGAGTTAACCTGAACATACTACCATTCTTTTGCCTGCCATCACATACCCGGCCCGCAGGCCGGGAAGGGCGTAATTAGCCTCTATGGACGCTAAGTCCGGCAAAGCTCTGGCTGACTGGCATCATCTCAACGGTGTTGATGTTGACGTGTTTTGGCAGCGTTGCCACCCACCAGACTGTTTCAGTAATGTCTTCTGGCGTCAGGGCATTGGCGTTTTCGTAGGTTTTGTCCGCTTTCGCGTCATCGCCTTTAAAACGCACGTTCGAGAACTCGGTCCCACCCACCAGGCCTGGCTCGATATCGGTGACGCGAATGGCGGTGCCGTGCAGGTCAGTGCGCAGGTTAAGGCTGAACTGACGCACAAACGCTTTCGTCGCGCCATAGACGTTGCCGCCCGCGTAAGGCCAGCTCCCGGCAGTCGACCCGATGTTGATGATGTGACCGCGGTTGCGCTCGACCATACCCGGCAGCACGGCGCGGGTCATATACACCAGCCCTTTGTTGTTGGTGTCGATCATGTTTTCCCAGTCTTCAACGCTGGCTTTGTGGGCGGGCTCCATGCCCAGCGCCAGACCGGCATTGTTAACCAGCACGTCGATGGCGCGCCATTCTGCTGGCAGATTAGCAATCATCTCTTCAATAGCCGCGCGGTTACGCACGTCCAGCTGCGCGGTCAGGATGCTGTCACCTAACGCCTCTTTCAGCTCCTGCAGGCGTTCCTGACGGCGACCGGTCGCAATCACCTTGTGTCCGTTGGCGACGAAGCGACGCGTGATGCTTTCACCAAAACCCGCTGTCGCCCCGGTAACTAAAATAATCATCTCACTGTTCCTCAACGCTTTTTGTGTTGTATTAACATAGCACGCTCTCAGGCGCGCCGTTAAGGCAACATTTGTATGACGCCATTGCAGGCCAGGGCTGCCTGTCCTACTCTGGGGAGATATACCGTTCTCAGGAGTGAAAGATGTCGGCCAATAACCCTTTTTTTGACATTAGCCTGTTGCCTTATCAGGCGCCGCGTTTTGATGAGATTAACGATAGCCACTATCGCCCGGCCTTCGATGAAGCGCTTCGCCAGAAGCGGGCGGACATTGCTGCCATTGTCGCTCAGGCCGCTGCGCCAGACTTCACCAACACCGTGCTGGCGCTGGAGAAAAGCGGCGCCATGCTTTCCCGCGTAAACAGCGTATTCTTCGCCATGGCCTCCGCGCACACCAATGCGTATCTGCAGGAGCTGGAAGAGCAGTTCTCTACCGAACTTGCCGCGCTGGCGAACGATATCTGGTTGAATGACACCCTTTTCGCCCGCGTGGAGAGCGTCTGGCAGGATCGTGCTGCGCTGGACCCTGAATCTCGTCGGCTGGTCGAGGAGACATTCCAGCGGTTTATTCTGGCCGGTGCGCGTCTGAATGAAACGGAAAAGGCCGAGCTGAAGGCGCTGAATACCGAGTCGGCCTCCCTGACCAGCCAGTTTAATCAGCGTCTGCTGGCTGCCGATAAGACGGGCGGGCTGGTGGTGGATTATGCGCACCAGCTTGATGGGCTGAGCGTCGCTGAGATCGCTGATGCTGCGCAGGCTGCCGCGGAGCGAGGGCTAAAGGATCGCTGGCTGATCCCGCTTCTGAACACTACCCAGCAGCCCGCGCTTTCAGCGCTGCGCAATCGTCAGACGCGCGAAAACCTGTTCAACGCAGGCTGGACGCGTACCCAGAAAGGGGATGAAAACGACACCCGCGCGCTGATCCTTCGCCTGACGGCGCTGCGCGCGCGGCAGGCCCGCCTGCTGGGCTTTGAGGATTACGCCAGCTGGAGTACCGCCGACCAGATGGCGAAATCCCCGGAGGCCGCGCTGGAATTTATGCGCGGCATTGTGCCTGCCGCCCGCGCCCGCGCGGAACGCGAGCAGGCCGATATTCAGAAGGTCATTAATGACGAGCAGGATGGTTTCACCGTGCAGGCCTGGGACTGGGCTTTTTACGCGGAGCGCGTGCGACAAGCAAAATATGCCCTCGATGAGTCGCAAATCCGGCCCTATTTCGCGCTCAACACCGTGCTGCAGGATGGCGTATTTTGGGCGGCAAGCCAGCTGTTTGGCATCCGCTTCGTCGAGCGCTTCGATATTCCGGTTTATCACCCGGACGTCCGCGTATGGGAGATTTTCGACCACACGGGTGAAGGTATGGCGCTGTTTTACGGCGACTTCTTTGCGCGCGATTCCAAGCAGGGCGGGGCGTGGATGGGGAATTTCGTCGAGCAATCCTTCGAGTTTGCTGCCCGTCCGGTGATCTACAACGTCTGTAACTACCAAAAGCCGGCTAACGGCGGCGTTGCGCTTCTTTCCTGGGACGACGTGATAACCCTCTTCCACGAGTTTGGCCATACGCTGCACGGACTGTTTGCCAGCCAGCGTTTCGCCACGCTGTCCGGGACCAATACCCCGCGTGACTTCGTTGAATTCCCGTCGCAAATCAACGAGCACTGGGCCAGCCATCCGCAGGTATTTACCCACTACGCCCGCCATTACGAAACCGGCGAACCGATGCCGGACGCGCTGCGGGAAAGCATGCTCAACGCGACGCATTTCAACAAGGGCTATGACATGACGGAACTGCTGGGGGCCGCGCTTCTGGATATGAACTGGCACGGCATCGGTGAAGCCGTTTCGAGCGTAGAAGATTTTGAAGCGGCAGCGTTGAAAAAAGAGGGGCTGGATCTGCCCGCCGTGCCGCCGCGCTATCGCAGCAGCTATTTTGCCCATATTTTTGGCGGCGGCTACGCTGCTGGCTATTACGCCTACCTGTGGACGCAGATGCTGGCGGACGATGGCTATCAGTGGTTTGTCGAGCAGGGTGGTTTGACTCGCGAAAATGGACAGAAATTCCGCGAAGCGATTTTGTCGCGCGGCAATAGTACTGATTTAGCTGAACTGTACCGTAACTGGCGCGGGCACGATCCGAAGATTGAGCCTATGCTGGAAAATCGCGGGTTAAACGAGTAGCGTGAATTTTGCTGAATATAGAACCGGGCGCGATGCCCGGTTTTTTTATATAGCCTGGCAGCTTACGGAGGCGATAATTTTATTCCCACCAATGTTGCCCATAATCAGATCGAGTAATTTTCGATATTCCTCGCGGGTCATGACTTCGGCCCGTATTTCCGTGGTTCCTGTTATTTCCGTCGTAGCTGAAGAAATCGCTTTCAGGCCTAACGTCAACTCTTTTGCCATATTTACCACGCGCTGCCGTACGACGTCACCATGTTCATCACTGCAGGTGATTTTCAGGATGTAGCATTTCTCACCTTCATGAACCGCAGGAAGCTGATTAATGCGCTGAGCGGCTTCGCGAAGCAATATGTTGGCGCACAGAATAATTAAGCTGGCCATGGCGGCGTTCCAGAACTGGCCTAATCCGCATAATACGCCTATACCGGCAGAGCACCACAGCGTTGCGGCGGTATTTAACCCACGAATATTCATTCCTTCACGCATGATCACGCCAGCCCCAAGAAATCCTATTCCGGAGACAATCTGCGCCGCGATGCGTCCTGGGCTATCGGGCGAGGTGGATACGGAACTCAAAATAAACACCGCCGCGCCGGTGGCAACCAGAGCATTGGTTCTAAGCCCGGCCATTCGCTGACGCCATTGTCTTTCCGCGCCAATAATCGCGCCCAGCAGCATCGCTGCGAGCAGATGAGAGATATAAGGGAACATAAGCCTGTCGCCTGTTAACATATTTCAAATAAGAAGCATCAGTGCGGCGTAAAGCACAGTGACACCGTTAAACGCTATGCATGTCAGGACGAAGGTGGCGGGAAGAGGGTGTTATTAAACATGAACATCGCGATTACCCACAAATTAAGCGGTACGTATTGTGTCGGGATGCAATCGCTGAAAGGGGATTGCTGCCCACCGTGAGGGTAAGCAGCGAAAATATCGCGTTAGCTTACCTTCGTATTCACTATAAAATGACTTTCCAACGAAGGGCTCCTGTAAAATTTCTTGCCAGTATAATCACGCTTTATAGTGAGTAAAGCGAAAAAGCAGCGTTCTTTATGAATCGTTTAAGTTCAGGAAAAACGTTTTTTTGAGCCGTCATCTGATTTTCAACGCTATCCCGTATACTGCATTCTGTTCACTACAGGCGATAACATGCAAAGGCAGGAAGTATGTCTCTTCGTTCGCTGCGGGCGTTATGCCTGACAAGTTTTTTCATTGCCGATGTCCGTGATGGCCTCGGTCCCTTTCTCGGCATCTTTCTGACTGAACGCCAATGGACCCCCGATGGTATCGGCATCCTGATGACGGCCGGTGGGCTGGCGGGGTTGCTGGCCACGCTTCCGGCTGGGTTTATCACCGATACCTCCCGGAACAAACGCTCTGTGCTGGCACTGGTCTGCATCCTGATTACCCTTAGCACCTTGCTGCTCTGGTTTAGCCAGCAAGCTGGCGTTGTCGCCGCTTCGCAAATGGTCACCGGCATCTGCGCGGCGTTTGTGGGGCCGCTGATTGCCGGGATTACGCTGGGCCTGACCGGTCAGGGCGGGTTCAGCGCGCAGATGGGGAAAAACGAGGCGTTTAATCACGCGGGTAATTTCATGACCGCACTGATAGCAGGCGGAATTGCCTGGTACTGGGGCGTCGGGGGGATTTTCCTGCTGATGACCTGTACGACGCTGCTCACGCTCTGCGCGCTGCTTGCCATCCGCAACGAAGACATCGACAACGACGCGGCGCGTGGACTCTCCTCTTCAGCGAACCTGCCAGTGCCCGGCTTTGCGGTGCTAATTAAAAACCGCGCGCTATTTGTGACCGGACTGACGCTACTGCTGTTCCACCTTGCGAACGCTGCGCTTCTGCCGATGCTGAGCATGAGGGTTGCTGCGGCACCCGCCTCGATCAACCCCGGTTTGTATGCCGCAGGTACCGTCATCATCTCTCAGGCCGTGATGATCCCCGTCGCACTTTGGGTCGCAGGCCGGGTTGAACGCTACGGCTACTGGCGCTTAATTATGCTGGCGCTGCTGGTCATGCCGGTGCGCGCTGCGCTGGCGGCGTCTACGGACGCGCCTCTGATGATGATCCCGGTACAAATCCTCGACGGTCTGGCTGCCGGGATCCTGGGCGTCGTAGTACCGTCGTTTATTGTGGTGCTTTTGCGCGGGAGCGGGCACGTCAATGCCGGGCAGAGTGTGATAATGCTGATGCAGGGGGTTGGGGCATCCATGAGCCCGGCGTTAACCGGGACGATCGCCGGTCATTACTCATTTGCGACAGCATTCAGTGTACTGAGCGCGATTGCCCTTGTTGCCGTCCTGCTCTGGTGGCGATGTGCTCACCGGACCTGGGAAATACATGCGCCGGGTGAGGCATAGCCCCACCCGGCGAAACGCTTAGGCCAGCTCGTTAGGGCAGGCTTCACCTTTTTCCAGCTGCTGCAGGTTACCCAGCGTGGTTTCTGAAATACTGATCAACGCTTCGGCAGTCAGAAATGCCTGGTGGCCGGTAAACAGCACGTTATGACAGGCAGACAGGCGGCGGAACACGTCGTCCTGAATCACGTCGTTGGACTTGTCTTCAAAGAACAGGTCGCGTTCGTTCTCATACACGTCCATCCCCAGCGCGCCAATTTTCTGGGTCTTCAGCGCTTCGATAGCAGCCTGAGAGTCAACCAGTCCGCCGCGGCTGGTGTTGATGATCATCACGCCATCTTTCATCTGGTCAAACGCCGCCTGGTTAAGCAGGTGGTAGTTTTCCGGCGTCAGCGGGCAGTGCAGGGAGATCACGTCAGACTGGGAGAACAGCGTCGGCAGGTCAACATACTCCACGCCCAGATCCAGCGCGGCTGCGCTTGGGTACGGATCAAACGCCAGCAGGCGCATACCAAAGCCTTTTAGGATCCTCAGGGCAGCGACGCCAATTTTGCCAGTGCCGATCACGCCAGCGGTTTTACCGTACATGGTAAAGCCCGTCAGGCCTTCCAGCGAGAAGTTGGCATCACGGGTGCGCTGATAAGCGCGGTGAATACGTCGGTTCAGGGACATCATCATGCCGATGGCATGTTCCGCGACTGCTTCAGGGGAGTATGCCGGAACGCGTACTACTCTCAAACCCAGCTCCTTCGCCGCGTCGAGGTCCACGTTATTGAAGCCTGCACAGCGCAGGGCGATATACTTCACCCCTTGCTTTTTCAGCTCTTCCAGCACCGGACGACTGCCATCATCGTTCACAAAAATGCAGACGCCTTCACAGCCGTGCGCCGTTTTGGCGGTTTTTTCGGACAGCAGAAAGTCGAAAAATTCAAGCTCAAACCCGTAAGCCTCGTTAACATGTTGCAGATACTTTTTGTCGTACTGCTTTGTGCTATATACCGCGAGTTTCATAAGACTTTCTCCAGTGATTTTGCATTCACGTTAGCATGATTAAAATAATCTTACAATTTCTAAAATATTATTGAATTCAATAAGTTCTATCAATTATTCTAGAGCATCTATCCTTAAAAAAGGCATTCACTTCAACTGACTGGCTAAACATGCGACAATGATCGGCAATGTCGGCTTAATTCTTTCGCTAAATCAGGATATTAACTGCCCATGAAGGGTAAATACAAAGCCGCGATTGCGCTTTTACTGCTGTTGATTTTGGTGCCGCTGACGCTGCTGATGACGCTCGCCCAGTGGGTGCCAACGCTCGCCGGGATCTGGCTCCCCGTCGGAACGCGTATCGCTTTCGAGGAAAGCCCAAAACTCACCCGTCACGCGCTGGTGATCCCCGATCTTCGTTATCTGGTGGATGAGTGTGAAATTGCGCGTATCGATAACGTGACATTGTCACACCCAAGCCGCTGGAAACTTGATGTAGGCACCCTTGAACTTAACTCCGTCTGCCTGAGCAAACTCCCTCAATCTGCGCCGTCGACGGTGGCACCCAAAACGCTGGCCCAGTGGCAGGCGGTGTTACCGAATACCTGGCTGACGGTGCATCGTCTTTCTCTTGCCCCCTGGCAGCAGTGGGAGGGCGAACTTCATGCGTCACTCACTCCCGCCAGTCAGGAAATTACCTATAAAGGCGAGCAGGTCAGCATTATAGGCCAGCTACGCGGACAAACTCTCTCTATCAGTCAGTTCGATATTCGCCTTCCAGACCAGCCGCAGCCTGTCAAACTGGTCGGGAAATTTACCCTGCCGCTGGTGCCGGACGGTGTGCCGGTGAAAGGGCACGCCGTTGCCACCTTTAACGTGCCACAGTTGACCTCTCTGGTCGATGCCGATCTGGACTGGGAGGACAATCAGGGGCAACTGGTGGTGATGGCAAGGGACAATCCCGATCCGCTGCTCGACCTGCCGTGGCAGATTACAGCCGAACAGCTGAATATCAGCGACGGACGCTGGAGCTGGGCGCTGTCCGGCCTGCCGCTGAGCGGGCGGGTTGGCCTGCGTATTGATAACTGGCAGCAGGGGCTGGAGAAAGCCACCGTTTCCGGGCGACTGAATGTGCTCACGCAGGGCGATGCGGGTAAAGGGAATGCGGTGCTGAATATTGGCCCGGGTTCGCTTAGCATGGAAAACAGCGATATGCCGCTGTATTTGAGCGGCGAGGCGAAACAAAACGATCTCATTCTCTACGCCAAACTCCCGGCCAAACTGACCGGAAGCCTCAACGATCCGCAGCTTTCCTTTGAACCTGGCGCGCTGCTGCGTTCGCGCGGTCGCATTATCGATTCGCTGGATATTGATGAAATCCGCTGGCCGCTGGCGGGCGTGAAGCTCACGCAAAAAGGCGTAGATGGCCGACTTCAGGCTATTCTGCGCGCGCATGAAAATGAAATGGGCGATTTCGAACTGCACCTGGACGGTCAGGCCAACGACTTTTTACCTGATAATGGCCTGTGGCAGTGGCGCTACTGGGGAAAAGGGAGCTTTACGCCTATGCACGCGCGCTGGGATGTCGCCGGTAAAGGCGAGTGGCGCGACGCGCTTATTGAGTTAACCGAACTCTCGACCGGATTCGACAAGCTTCAGTACGGCACCATGACGGTAGGTGAACCGCGCCTGGTTCTGGAAAACCCCGTTCGCTGGAACCGCGATCCGGCCAAGCCCTCCTTTAGCGGCGCCCTGGCGCTGAACGCCGGACAAACGACGTTCTCCGGCGGAAGCGTACTGCCGCCTTCGGTACTGAGCTTCAGTGTTGATGGCACCGATCCGACACTCTTTCAGTTTAAGGGCGACCTCCATGCCGACAAAATTGGTCCGGTACAGGTCAATGGACGCTGGGACGGCGAACGCCTTCGTGGTCAGGCCTGGTGGCCGAAACAGTCGCTCACCGTGTTCCAGCCGCTGATCCCACCAGACTGGAAAATGACGCTGCACGACGGCGAACTGTATGCCCAGGTGGCTTTCTCGGCTGCGGCCGGTCAGGGCTTTGAGGCGGGCGGACACGGGGTGCTGAAATCCGGCAGCGTCTGGATGCCGGATAACCAGATTAACGGTATCGACTTTGTCCTGCCGTTCCGTTTTAGCGAAGGCACATGGTCGCTGGGTACGCGAGGGCCGGTCACATTGCGTATTGGCGAGGTGCAAAACCTGGTCACGGCGAGGAATATCACCGCAGATTTGCAGGGGGACTACCCCTGGAGCGAAGAGAACCCGCTGTTGCTCACCAACGTCAAGGTTGAGGTGCTGGGCGGGAAAATCACCATGCAGCAGTTGAGGATGCCGCAGCACGATCCGGCACTGCTGCGCGTGGACAATATCTCGTCCAGCGAGCTGGTAAGCGCCGTCAATCCGAAACAGTTTGCGATGTCCGGGCCGGTCAGCGGCGCGCTACCGTTCTGGCTGGACAATGAAAAATGGATCATCAAAGATGGCTGGCTGACCAATCCGGGGCCGATGACGTTGCGTCTCGACAAAGACACGGCTGATGCCATTGTGAAAGACAATATGGTCGCAGGGGCGGCGATTAACTGGTTACGCTATATGGAAATTTCCCAATCGTGGACAAAACTGAATGTAGATAATCTGGGTGTATTAACGCTGCAGGCGACCATTAAAGGCACCAGCCGTGTTGATGGCAAAAGCAGCTCCGTGAACCTGAATTACACCCACGAAGAGAACGTATTTACCCTCTGGCGCAGCCTGCGCTTCGGGGACAACTTGCAAACATGGTTTGAGCAACATGCGGCGATACCGGGTCTCCGCAGTTCGACGGGCAAGGAAAGTGAGGAACAACAATGAAAAAGATGGCTGGTGTGCTCACCGTTGCCGTTGCCGCGCTGATGACAGGCTGTACGCCGCGCATTGAAGTCGCTGCGCCAAAGGAGCCGATTACCATCAACATGAACGTCAAAATCGAACACGAGATCCATATTAAGGTCGATAAAGACGTTGAAACCCTGCTGAAATCGCGCAGCGATCTGTTCTGAGGACGCCATGAAACGAACGTTAGCTCTCATTTTACTGGCGCTGGGAATGCACGTGCAGGCGGCAACGCTTACCCTGAATGACGCCCGTGAGCAGGGGCGTGTGGGGGAGACCCTGAGCGGCTATATCGCGCCGATCAAACACGATGCCGAAACGCTGGCGCTGGTTAGCCGCATTAACGCGGCGCGTACGGAAAGCTATCAGAAGCTGGCCGACAGCAATAACTTACCTGTAGACGAAGTGGCAAAAATGGCGGGGCAAAAGCTGGTTGCCCGCGCGCAGCCGGGGGAATACGTGAAGGGTATAAACGGTAAATGGCTGAAGAAGTGATCAGCGGAAGCGCTTACGATACTCTCCCGGAGACACGCCAAAACGCTGCTTAAACGCCGTCGAAAAATGGCTGTGATCGGCAAAGCCCCAGCTGTAGCCGATCCCCGCCAGCTTTTCATCATCTCTGGCGGAGCGCAACACCTGCGCGCAAAGGTCCAGGCGGCGGTTTTTGATGTACTGCGCCACGACCAGCCCCTTATCGGCAAACATGCGGTACAGGCTACGTACCGACATCCCGCTCTCTGTAGCAATCCACTCCGGTCGCAGGGCATCAGACTGAATATGATCGTCAATCAGCGAGAGAACGTGCTGGAACTGGCGTTCCTTTCGCGGCTGGACGACGTCACGTTGCTGAAAGGCCGGGCGGAGCAGGCAGACCATCGCCTCCAGCGCCGCTTCGCTCTCTCTGTCGCTCAGCTGTGCATTTCCCATACTCTCCTGCAACAGGCGATGGCTCAGCTGTACGGTCGGCAGGCTACGCGAAAGCGTCAGCGCGCAGCTCACCTCCTGAAAACGACACTGCTGCTCAATGATTTGACGCGGCACGAGAAGTGAAATCTGGCGGGATTTATCCTGCCAGGAGATGGAGCAGGGGCGTGACGCGTCGATGAGTGTTATGTCGCCGGTATTGAGAATGGAACGTCGTTCATCCTGTTCAATCTCTGCACCGCCTTCAAGCTGAAACACGGCGTAGAACCAGGCATCGTTACTGTTTTTTATTTCCCGGCGGGTACGGAACAGGTTGACGTTGCCTGCGGTCACGGTGCTGAGCTTCAGGCTTCTTGCGTAGCTGGTTTCCAGTTCGCCAATGAATGTGCCCTCTAACGGGCGAGCGTCAAACCGTCCGCAAACCTGGTTAATTTGCGCCAGCCACTGCTGATACTTTTCCTGCTCGCTCGCACATGCCATCGTTTATCTCGCCGCACCGTCAATGTTTTCGCATTGTTGCATTTGTGTTGCAATTTGTCAGAGCCATGAGGCTGACTATAGGAAAGAACACTCACCGGTAACAGCGTTATAAGCGGTAATTATCATGTTTTGCGGAGCCTGTCACAGGTGGCAAAGCGAATGTCACACAGACAAAAGCGGGAATGCGAAACGCCTCGTAGACTGCATTAAAACCCTACGAAGAATAACGAAGGAGTACCCTATGTCTGAATCACAGGTAGCCGTCCTGCCCGAGGTCCAGCGTTTTATGGATCGCCACCACGGCTTGTGGATTGAAGGGCGTCAGGTTGCGTCCGATAGCGAAAAGCGCCTGAACGTCTACAACCCGGCGACGGGAGAGGTGATTGCCTCAACCGCGGATGCCAGCGTCGATGATGTGGATCGTGCGGTGATGTCCGGCTGGCGGGCCTTTGTCGCCCGCAGCTGGGCAGGAAAACTTCCGGCAGAGCGTGAACGCATCTTGCTGCGTTTTGCCGATCTGGTCGAACAGCACAGCGAGGAGCTGGCGCAGCTGGAAACGCTGGAGCAGGGGAAATCGATCAACATATCCCGCGCCTTCGAAGTGGGCTGTACCCTGAACTGGATGCGCTATACCGCCGGGCTGACTACCAAGATTGCAGGGAAAACCCTCGATCTCTCCATTCCATTGCCTCAGGGCGCGCGCTATCAGGCGTGGACGCGCAAAGAGCCGGTTGGCGTCGTGGCAGGGATTGTGCCGTGGAACTTCCCGCTGATGATCGGCATGTGGAAAGTGATGCCTGCGCTGGCGGCGGGCTGTTCCATCGTCATTAAACCTTCAGAGACCACGCCGCTCACCTTGCTGCGCGTTGCGGAGTTAGCGAGTGAGGCGGGTATCCCGGATGGCGTGTTCAACGTGGTGACCGGGAGCGGCGCGGTATGTGGCGCCGCGTTAACCTCGCATCCGCATATTGCGAAAGTGAGCTTCACCGGCTCGACGGCGACGGGAAAACAGATTGCGCGCGCGGCGGCGGATACGTTGACGGGCGTTACCCTGGAGCTGGGCGGCAAAAACCCGGCAATCGTGTTGAAAGATGCGGACCCTGCGTGGGTGATCGAAGGCCTGATGACCGGCAGCTTCCTGAATCAGGGGCAGGTCTGCGCGGCAAGCTCGCGTATCTACATTGAAGCGCCGCTGTTCGACACGCTGGTGAGCGGGTTTGAGCAGGCGGTGAAATCCCTGAGCGTCGGCCCGGGCATGTCGCCTGAGGCGTTTATCAACCCGCTGGTGTCGCGTGCGCACTGCGATAAGGTGCAAACCTTCCTGGATGAGGCGACGGCACGCAACGCAGAGCTGATCACCGGCAACCGCGGCCCGGATGGCAAAGGGTATTACGTATCGCCGACGCTGGTGGTGAACCCGGATGCCGCGCTGCGGCTGACCCGCGAAGAGGTGTTTGGCCCGGTGGTCAACCTGGTGCGCGTATCCGATGCAGAAGAGGCGCTCCAGCTGGCAAACGACACCGAATATGGCCTGACGGCCAGCGTCTGGACGCAGAACATCAGCAAGGCGCTGGAGTATACCGACAGGCTGCAGGCGGGCACGGTGTGGGTGAACAGCCATACGCTGATCGACGCCAACCTGCCGTTCGGCGGCATGAAGCAGTCCGGTACCGGGCGTGATTTTGGCCCGGACTGGCTGGACGGCTGGTGTGAAACCAAGTCGGTTTGTGTGCGCTATTAAAAAACAAGCCGGGTGGCGGCTACGCCTTACCCGGCCTGCAAAACCAACATATTCCTGAGATCCCGTAGGCCGGGTAAGCGCAGCGTCACCCGGCTTTATCACCGCGACCACCGATCCCGCCCGGCCTCCTTCGCGCGATACAGCGCCGCATCGGCGCGGGCGATAATTTCGGTGCCCGCTAAGCCCTCGGCCATCTCGGCAATCCCCATGCTTACGGTGACACGATCGCTCACGGTTGACGCGCTGTGCGGTATGGCTTCTTTGCGCAGACCATCCTGAATGCGTGCTGCGACCTTTTCAGCAATGTCTGCCGGACAATTAAAGAGAATCACCAAAAACTCCTCACCGCCGTAGCGTGAAACCACATCGTCCGGCGTTCGCACCGACTGCTTCAGCACCTGCGCCACGCGGGCCAGACAGTCATCACCCGCCGGGTGACCGTAGGTGTCGTTGTAGCGCTTGAAATAGTCGATATCCAGCATAATCACCGAGAAGGCTTTTTTCTGCTCAACGGCGTTCTCCAGCACCACTTCCATTTTCCGGCGATTGGCGGTGTTGGTTAACGGATCCTGATGCGCCAGCGCATCCAGTCTGGAGATCAGCAGCTGGTTTTGCTGGTTACGTCGCCAGGCCTCGTCAAACCAGCTGATCAGGATGAACCGTCCACAAATCAGGATCAGCGAAAACACGCTCCAGATGACGATAAAGTGGATGTTGATGCCACCATTCAGCATCCAGCTTGCTATCGGGAGGGTGATCCAGAGCGGGAGCACAAAGGCCAGTAAACCCTTAGGGTAAAAATAGAGGGCCGTTAAGCCAGCGAGTAATAAAATGACGCACAGCGGCCAGACGTGGGGCAGCAGCAGCTGGGTAATGAACCAGAAACAGGCTACTGACCACATGGCGCTACAGATAAACAGTACCACGCTGATACCGGCGATGCGCCGCCAGGCCATCAGGATTAACGCCGCTGAGAGGATGATAATGCCAAGCATGGAGGCATCAATTATTTTTGTCAGATACGGCGAGTGGGGATAAAGGGGATCGCTGGCCTTTAGCAGGACGTGACGCAGCAGAATCATCACCGCGAAGCTGATATTGACGAAGGCCAGCCACGGCAGGTTCATCGCCAGACCATGCATGATCATGGCATGGCGCGTTGGCCAGGTTGCCCGTTCAAGTGTCGGTTTTTTTCTTTTTTCCATTAACGCTTTTTACCCTTTCTGGCGAACACGTGAAGCAGGAAAGGGCGGACGAGCCGCCCTTTTGCGTGACCGTTACGGTGTCACAATGTTAAACCAGAAATCAAATTTATCCATATATCCAAGCATTGAATCCAGTTTAGCGCCGTCACCGGTGAGCTTGACGTCGCCGCTCTGTTCGGCCTGTTTGAGCGTCACCTCTTTAAGGATAATTTTGTTCAGCGTGTCGCGGTTAAGGGTGAGAGTAGCGTCTGCGTCCTTCGCCTCCGCGTTTGCCGTGTGGTTCAGCACGCCGTTTTCCAGCTCGAGTTTGTATTTCCCGCCATCGCTGCCAAGATCGATGTTAAACACTGATTTGGCGTCCCCTGCTTTTTGTCCGTTGATGTGAACGGCAAGGTAGTCAAAGAACATCTCCGGCGTCATCGCCCGCACCGTATCCGGGCTGGCGGTATTCGGCGTTGGACCTTTCACCACACCGTTACGCAATTCCTGCGCGCCGGTCAGGTAGAAGTTACGCCACGGACCGGATTCAGCCTGATAGCCGAGCTGTTCCAGCGCATCCGCTTCCAGGTTGCGCGCCGCCTGGTTGTTCGGATCGGCAAAGACCACTTTGCTCACTACCTGCGCCACCCAGCGGTAGTTGCCCTGGTCGAAGTCTGTTTTCGCCTTGCTCAGGATGGCATCCGCGCCGCCCATATACTCCACGAATTTCTTCGCGCCTTCTTCTGGCGGCAGTTCATCCAGCGTCGCCGGGTTGCCGTCAAACCAGCCCAGATACAGCACATAGGTGGCTTTTACGTCATGGCTAACCGAGCCGTAATAGCCGCGGTTAGCCCAGGTATGCGCCAGTGAATCCGGGAGCGTGAAGTTAGCGGCGATCTCGTCGCGCGTCAGCCCTTCATTCGCCATACGCAGCGTCTGGTCGTTGATGTAACGATAGAGGTCACGCTGGCTTTTCAGCAGCTTAACCACGTTTTCATTACCCCAGGTCGGCCAGTGGTGTTGTGCCATGATGATTTCGGCTTTGTCACCCCAGCGTACAATCGCCTGGTTGATGTATTTCGACCAGGGCAGCGGCTCGCGGATTTTGGCCCCGCGCAGCGAGTAGGTGTTGTGCAGGGTATGGGTCACGTCCTCAGCGGATTCAATCAGTTTCTTCTCTTCGATATACCAGAGCATTTCGGATGGCGCTTCGGAGCCCGGCGCGAGCATAAAATCGTATGTCAGGCCGTCGATGACCTCTTTCTGCCCATCTTTTTCGATGATGTTGGTCGGGGCAATCAGCGTCACCGTCCCGGCGGAGGTGGTCGTGCCCAGGCCCGCGCCCACCTGACCTTTGGCATCTGGCTTCAGCAGGTTGCCATACATATAGCTGGCGCGGCGGCTCATTACGTTACCCGCCATGATGTTCTCGGCAACGGCCGCTTCCATAAACCCGGCAGGTGCGTAGATTTTCACCTTGCCGGACTTCACGTCGGCTTCATCCACCACGCCGCGCACGCCGCCATAGTGGTCAACGTGGCTGTGGGTATAAATAATGGCGACGACCGGTTTTTTGCCGCGATTTTTAAAATAGAGATCCATCCCGACCTTCGCCGTTTCTGCCGACACCAGCGGGTCAACCACGGTAATACCTTCTTTCCCTTCAATGATGGTCATATTCGACAGGTCAAGATTTCGTATCTGATATACGCCATCGGTCACTTCAAACAGGCCGCTAATATTAATCAGCTGAGATTGACGCCATAAGCTGGGATTAACGGAGTCTGGTGCTTTATCGCCTTCTTTAATAAACGAATATTGCTGTGGATCCCAGATAACATTGCCTTGTTCCCCTTTGATAACGTCCTGAGGAAGAGGCGCAATAAAGCCTTTATGGGCGTCCGTGAAATCGGTATTGTCGGAGAAGGGAAGCTGATTAAACAGGGCGTTATTGGCTTGTTGCGTGGCGGCCGTGGCATCTTTCGGCGCTTCTGCGGCATACGCGGAACTGACGGAAATAAAAAGTCCAGCCAGAGCAAGACTCCTGACGATCATATTGAATTTCATCCTAAAACCTCTCAATGATGTATTACGTCGCTTGTGGACAGTTCGCGTCCTGGCAGAAAGTGATTCAAAAATGAAATGAAAAAATGAGGTAGAAATAACTATAATCGGGGAGAAGTATTCAGCAAGTAAATAGATGAAAAACCGGGCATTGCGCCCGGTACGTTATTTATTTCTGTTCGTCTTTCTTCTTCCCGAGCGTTGGCGTCTCGTCGAAGAAGTTCCACGGTTTTAGTAGGGTATGCACCCATTCCGTCGGCATGATCGGCCACTCTTCTGCGCGTGCGACGTGGGTAGTCCCGGTGGTCATCCAGACCACGTCATCCTGGTCATTGAGCGACTCGTTATCCTTGCTGTACTGCCCCAGGCCCGTGTCGTGGATGGAGCGGTTCGGGAATTTGCCTTCCGGGTAAAGTTCATCCGGATGGTAGCGCGTCACCCACAGCTGTTTGTCCATAAAGCTCAGGCGATGGTAGATCCACTCGTCCGGGGCAAATTTCGCACCGCTTGCCACCGGGTGCGTACCGCCCGCGTAAGGGATAATCTGATACGAAACCGGGTTGCCCATGCGATTCTCTTTACTTGTGTTGCTCAGCAGCCGAATAGTGCCCGGGTCGAACTTCTGCGCCGCCTGCTGTTCGGTGTCAATATCGTACTGATTCACCTGCATGGTGCTGGTGCGCGGACCACCGGCGGTATTCGGCTTCACTTCCGGGTCCATCGCCACCAGCTTGTTGTTGATGCCGTCCACGTCCATATCAAGACGGAAGTTGTAGATGTGCTGGTGCGTGGTGCCGACGATGTTATGGTCGATCAGCGTGCCGTATTGAGTGTCGTCTTTGGCGGTGGCATCGTGCATGGTTTTCGCCTGAACGCCTTTCACCGCCTCGATACCCGTTGCACCGGCGTCAATGCCAATGGTGCCATTTTCATGGAACACCCAGTCGAAGATGTAATCGTAGTTGCCCACGGTACTGACCCAGCGCACCACCAGTTCACGACGTTCGGTGCTGACGTTCGGCTGGCCCATCTCCTGATGCTTATATTCCGGCCCCGCGTAGCGTTCGAAAATGGCGATCGCGCGCGGGATCTCCATCGGCGCGCCGGTATAATCCGGGATGGTTTCATTGAGCATCACGGCGTTGGACGGCACGTCTTTACCGCGCACCAGCGGTGAGGTCAGGGTGCCCATCCCGTAGTCGCCGGAGTCGAGATAGGCTTTAAAGTACCAGCCCACGTCCGGATCGCCGTAAGGGACGATCATGCCGCCGAGCGAACCCTGATACATCACCTGGCGCTTTTTGCCGTTGTCGTTATACGTAACTGTTGAAATCATCGGGCCCACGCGGGAGTCCAGGCTCAGGTGGAAATCCCAGTTCTGCCAGTGCACCATATCGCCGGTGATGGTGTAGTTCTTGCCTTCCGGCTCGACGATCTCCAGGGGTTTTTTCACCGTTTCTACCCGGTCGCGGCCGTCATACGGGCGCGGGGTGAGCGGAACCGGGATGACCGGGCCTTCTTCGATTTTCTGAATTTTCTTCTGTTCAAGATCGACAACCGCGACCAGGTTCTCTATCGGGTGCGCCCAGTAGTTGCCGTCGCCCACGTCCAGATAGCTCACCACCTTCAGCAGGCGATCTTCCTGCTTCAGGCCGTCCTTGCCGTCGAAATAGCCGACGGTCAGCGGGGTGGTAATCACTTTCTTCGTATCGGTGATACCGCGCTTTTTCAGCACTTCGGCAAACTCGGTGCTCTCGTTGATGATCTGCTGTACCGTGGCGAAGTCATCCAGCAGAACCATGCCGTGCGCGTCTTTTACCGGTTCCCAGCGCAGAATTTTTTTATCCTTCAGGTCCACCACGCTTTCGATAACGTGCTTGCCATCGAGCATGACGATCTTCGCCAGGCGGGGGGAATCGACTGCCGTTCCGTTGAGCACAAAGTCCCACACTTTGGCTTTCTCCGGCTCTGCAAGGGCGATCTGGGTAAAGCGGGTATTGGGTTTAAAATCCGCCGAGGTTTTCACAATCTCAACGGCTTGCTTAATTTCGTCCGCCGTGAGCGCGTTTAACGGGTGGGGGCGTTTTTCAACCTGGAAGGTCTGATCGAGGCCAGACTGGAAAACATCGTTGATGAAGGTCTCAGAGATAAAGGCTTTTTTGCCTTTCATCACCACCGGCACCTCAAGCTTGAGGGTTTTACCGTTGACGATGGCGGTTTTTGCGCCCGGTTTGACCTTCACAAAGGCACCGTCTTTCGCAATGGTGAACATCTGTGCGTAATCATCCCACTGAACGTCCGCGCCAAAGTCCTGCAGCGTTTTGTCCATTGGGACCATATGCGCCTCGCTGCCGTGGGCGAAAACAGGGGATTGCCAGGCGCAACACAGCGCAACGGCCATGGCCAGCGCCGTTCTACGGGCAGAAAAAGAAGAATTGCTTCCCATCGTAGACCTCATCTTGTTGTGTTTTTAGGGTTTATTGTGTTGTCACAGCCTTATCCTGACAGGCCCATGAGAAAAGCGTTTGCCTGCATCTGCCAGATTATTTGTCAGCCTTGCCAGGTTAAAAAAAGACCGGGATGACGTCACACCCCGGCTGGTCGTCGTAGGCCGGGTAAGCATCGCGCCACCCGGCAGGAAAGGCGGTGAAGGGAAGGTGTCAGAATTCGCCCTGCTGGCGCGCCACCAGCGTCAGAATGGAGTAGAGCGCCACGGCCTGCTGATGCTGGTTGAATATCTCAACGGCCCATTCCACCACGCCGGTTGGTTTTTCCTCCGCGGTACGCTGTTTCTTCAACGTTTTACGTTTGCAGGTCAGACGCACCTGAATGGTGTCGCCCGGTTTAACCGGCTCAATAAAGCGCAGGTTTTCCATACCGTAGTTGGCAATCACCGGCCCGACGCCCGCGTCGACGAACAGCCCGGCCGCGGCGGAAATCAGGAAGTAGCCGTGCACCACGCGCTCGCCAAAGATTGACTCTGCCGCACCGATCTTGTCCATATGGGCGTAGAAGTGGTCCCCGCTCAGGCAGGCAAAGTTCACGATATCCGCTTCCGTCAGGGTGCGGCGCGGCGTCAGCAGGCTGTCGCCCGGCTGTAGCTCCTCAAAGTATTTGCGGAAAGGATGCACGCGATCTTCCTGCACCGTTGCGCCACGCACCCACTGTTTGCCAATGGCGGCCAGCATCGACGGGCTGCCCTGAATCGCGGTGCGCTGCAGGTAGTGCTTCACCGCACGCAGGCCACCCAGCTCTTCGCCGCCGCCCGCGCGGCCCGGGCCGCCGTGCACCAGCTGAGGAAGCGGGGATCCGTGGCCGGTAGACTCTTTTGCTGATTCCTCGTTAAGGATCTGAATACGCCCGTGGGCGCGCGCCGCACCGGCAATAAACCGGCGGGCAATGTCCTGGTCTGCGGTGACCAGCGTACCCGCCAGGCTGCCGCCGCCCGCGCGGGCAAGCTGCATCGCGTGGTGCGCGTTGCGATACGGCATCAGTGTCGCAACCGGGCCGAAGGCTTCCGTCGCGTGGACGGCCGGGGTTTCATCCGGCTGCGGGCAGAACAGCAGGGTCGGTGGGAAGAACGCGCCCGCGGCCTGCAAATCCGCTTTGCCGCCCAGACGGATCTGGCAGCCTGCTGCGATCAGTTGCTCCACTTTCTCCTGCACGTCCGCACGCTGTTCGGCGTTGACCAGCGCGCCCATCTTCACCCCTTCCTGCGCCGGGTCACCCACCACCACCTTTTCCAGCCGCGCAATCAGCGCCAGGCTGACGGCCTCAATCTGGTTTTGCGGGACGATAATCCGGCGGATAGCGGTACATTTCTGCCCGGCCTTGGCGGTCATCTCGCGCACCACTTCCCGGATGAACAGGGCAAATTCCGGCTGTTCCGGCGTGACGTCTTCTCCCAGCACGCAGCAGTTCAGGGAGTCCGCCTCCATGGTGAAGGGAATGGAATTCGCCACAATATTCGGGTGCACGCGCAGGCTTTGCCCGGTGCTGGCGGAGCCGGTAAAGGTCACCACGTCCTGGCTGTCGAGCTGGTTCAGCAGGTCACCCGCGCCGCCGCAGATCAGGCTGATGGCGCCGTCCGGCACCAGTCCGCTTTCCACGATGGATTTCACCATCGCCTGCGTTACCTGTGCGGTAGCGGTAGCGGGTTTGATAATGGCGGGCATCCCGGCGAGCCAGGTCGGCGCCAGCTTTTCCAGCATCCCCCAGCAGGGGAAGTTAAAGGCGTTGATGTGCACCGCCACGCCGGATTTCGAGGTCAGGACGTGGCGCGCCGCAAAGCCGCCTTCTTTCGACAGCGGGATTAACTCATCTTCCGGCCACAGCGTGTCGTCCGGCAGTTCGCGGCTACCCAGGCTTGCGTAAGTGAAGAGGGTGCCGATGCCGCCTTCAATATCGACCCAGCTGTCCGCCTTCGTCGCGCCCGTCTGGGCGGACAGGGCATAGAACGTCTCTTTATCGCTAAGCAGGTGCTTTGCCACCGCCTTCAGCATGGCTGCCCGTTCGATAAAGGTCATCTCGTGAAGCGCTTCACCGCCGCGCTCAATCGCATAGCGACGGGCGGCCGCCATATCCAGCCCTTCGCTGGTTACGCTCCAAAGCGCTTCGCCACTGATGGCGTGATGAATAGTGCGTTCGCGGCCCCGGCCAGACTGCCAGGTACCGGACACGAAGCTGGCTAACTGCTGCATCGCTTATCTCCAAATGTTTCGTTTTTTCACCATTAATAGTTTGACCGTGAATCATAAAAATCAAGCTGTGTTTTTAATGAATTGTTAACGTTGTGATCTGGCTGGATGAATCGCATCGCGAAAAGGCGCTTGATGCAAGGCTGTTGGTAAAAGCCTTGCGAGCGGCATCACAAAACCGGGAAACAATTCTTGGGGTTATATTTAACCTTTGTGTAACTTTTAAAAAACAAAGTGATTCAACATTACGCTTTAATTTGCAAACTAACGAATCATAAAGGTGATGACGTGACGCAAGAACAACGGTTTGAGCAGCGCATAGCGCAGGAGACGGCGATTGAGCCTCAGGACTGGATGCCTGACGCCTACCGTAAGACGTTGATCCGCCAGATTGGTCAGCATGCGCACTCCGAAATTGTCGGCATGCTGCCCGAAGGTAACTGGATCACCCGCGCGCCGACGCTGCGCCGAAAAGCGATCCTGCTGGCGAAAGTGCAGGACGAAGCCGGGCACGGGCTCTACCTCTACAGCGCGGCGGAAACGCTGGGCTGCGCGCGGGAAGACATCTATCAGAAGATGCTCGACGGCAAGATGAAATACTCCTCCATTTTTAACTATCCGACCCTGAGCTGGGCCGATATCGGCGTGATTGGCTGGCTGGTGGACGGCGCCGCTATCGTCAACCAGGTAGCGCTGTGCCGGACCTCCTACGGTCCGTATGCCCGCGCGATGGTGAAAATCTGTAAAGAAGAGAGCTTCCACCAGCGCCAGGGCTTTGAGGCCTGCATGGCGCTGGCGCAGGGCAGTGAGGCCCAGCGCCAGATGCTGCAGGACGCCATCAACCGCTTCTGGTGGCCGGCGCTGATGATGTTCGGGCCGAACGACGACAACTCGCCGAACAGCGCCCGCAGTCTGGCCTGGAAAATCAAACGCTTCGGCAATGACGAACTTCGCCAGCGCTTTGTCGACAATACGGTGCCGCAGGTGGAGATGCTGGGCATGACGGTGCCGGATCCCCACCTGCGCTTCGATGAAGAGAGCGGCCACTACCGCTTCGGCGAGATCGACTGGCATGAGTTTGACGAGGTCATTAACGGGCGCGGCATCTGCAACCACGAACGCCTGACCGCGAAACGAAAAGCCTGGGAAGACGGGGCGTGGGTGCGGGAAGCCGCGCTGGCGCACGCCGAAAAACAGCGCGCCCGTCAGGCCGCATAAGAGGAAATAACCATGAGCAATGTCTACTGGCCGCTGTACGAAGTCTTCGTACGCAGCAAACAAGGTTTGTCCCACCGTCACGTGGGCAGCCTTCATGCAGCCGACGATCGCATGGCGCTGGAAAATGCGCGTGATGCCTACACCCGCCGTAGCGAAGGGTGCTCTATCTGGGTGGTTAAGGCGAGCGAGATTGTCGCCTCCCAGCCGGAAGAGAGCGGTGAGTTCTTCGACCCGGCGGAAAGCAAGGTCTATCGACATCCGACGTTCTACACCATCCCTAACGGCATCGAGCATATGTGAGGCAAAAAATGAATTCAGTGACTGCCTATGCCCAGCGTCTGGGCGACAACGGTTTGGTGCTTTCCCAGCGTCTGGGCGCCTGGTGCGGCCACGCGCCGGAGCTGGAAATTGACCTTGCGCTCGCCAATATCGGTCTCGACCTGCTGGGCCAGGCGCGCAATTTCCTGACCTATGCCGCTGAGCTGGAAGGCCAGGGCGATGAAGACACGCTGGCGTTTGGCCGCGACGAGCGCCAGTTCCGCAACGTGCTGCTGGTGGAGCAGCCGAACGGCAGCTTCGCTGATACCCTTGCCCGCCAGTACCTGATGGATGCCTGGAACGTGGCGCTATACGAACGCCTGACCCAAAGCACCGACAGTCAGCTTGCCGCTATTGCCGCCAAAGCCATCAAAGAGGCGCGCTACCACCTGCGCTTCAGCCGCGGCTGGCTGGTGCGTCTGGGCGACGGGACCGAAACGTCCGCGCAAAAAATGCAGCAGGCCATCGACAGCCTGTGGCGTTTTACGGCGGAGCTGTTTGAGGCGGATGACCTTGAGCTGGAATTGATTGACTCCGGCGTGGCGGTTGACCCACGCGGCCTGCGCCAGCCGTGGGAAAGCGAAGTCTTTGCAGGTCTGAATGAAGCCTGCCTGCAGGTGCCCGAAGAGGTGGCGTATCGCACCGGGGGCAAGCAGGGGCTGCATACCGAACATCTGGGCCCGATGCTGGCGGAAATGCAGTATCTCCAGCGCGCGTACCCGGGCCAGCAGTGGTAAAGGAGAACGCTATGCAACGCCTCGTCGACATCGCGCCTGCGCAAATTCCGCAGATCTGGGTGCTGTTAAGCCAGATCCCCGATCCGGAAGTGCCGGTATTAACCATCACCGATTTAGGCATGGTGCGCAGCGTGAAGGCGCAGGGGGAAGGCTGGGTCATTGGCTTCACGCCAACCTACTCGGGCTGTCCTGCAACGGAACACCTGCTGGGGGCGATCCGCGACGCGATGACCGCGCACGGCTTTACCCCGGTGCATATCGTGCTCCAGCTTGAACCCGCCTGGACCACCGACTGGATGACCGCCGACGCGCGTGAGCGCCTGCGGGCGTACGGCATCAGTCCGCCCGTGGGGCATAGCTGTCACGCGCACGCATCTCTGGAGGTGAGCTGCCCGCGCTGCGCCAGCACCGACACCTCGCTTATCAGTGAATTTGGTTCGACGGCCTGCAAAGCGCTCTATCGCTGCAACACCTGCCGTGAGCCCTTCGACTATTTCAAATGTATTTGAGGCTGCCATGACAACGTTTCATTCATTAACAGTGGCAAAAGTGGAACCCGAAACCCGCGACGCGGTGACCATCACGTTCGCGGTGCCGCAGGCGCTGCAGGACGCCTACCGTTTCCGCCCCGGCCAGCACCTGACGTTAAAAACGAAGCTTGACGGGGACGAGCTGCGCCGCTGCTACTCCATCTGCCGGAGTACCGCCCCGGGCGAGATCAGCGTGGCGGTCAAAGCCATCGACGGCGGGCGCTTTTCCCGCTATGCCCGGGATGAGATCAAAGCGGGCATGGCGCTGGAGGTGATGGTTCCTCAGGGGCAGTTTGGCTACCAGCCGCGGGCCGAACGCGAAGGCCACTACCTGGCGATTGCGGCAGGCTCCGGGATCACCCCGATGCTGGCGATAATCTCCGCTACGCTGGCGACCGAACCCAACAGCCATTTCACCCTGATCTACGGTAACCGCAGCAGCCAGAGCATGATGTTCCGCCGGGCGCTGGCGGACCTGAAGGACAAATACCCGCAGCGGCTGCAGCTGGTCTCCATTTTCAGCCAGGAGCGGCTGGACAGCGATCTGCTCTACGGTCGCATCGACGGGGAAAAGCTGCAGGCGCTGGCGAAAACCCTGATCAACTTCCGCCAGTACGACGAGGCATTTATCTGCGGCCCGTCGGCGATGATGGACGACGCCGAAGCCACGCTGAAGGCGCTGGGGATGCCGGACAAAGCGATTCACCTTGAGCGCTTTAACACTCCGGGGTTCTCCGCTAAACGCGCGGTACACGTGCAGGCGGAAGGCCAGAAAGTGACCGTGCGTCAGGACGGACGCGACCGTGAAATCACCCTGACGGCGGACGATGAAAGCATCCTGGATGCGGCCCTGCGTCAGGGGGCGGATCTCCCGTATGCCTGCAAGGGCGGCGTGTGCGCCACCTGCAAGTGCAAAGTGCTGCGCGGGAAGGTGGACATGGCGACCAACTACAGCCTGGAGCCGGACGAGCTGGCAGCAGGATACGTGCTGAGCTGCCAGTCGCTGCCGTTAACCGCCGACGTGATCGTGGATTTTGACGCGAAGGGGATGGCATGAGCGAACTGATTGTTACCCGTCATGGCCGTGTGCTCCAGCTGACGCTCAACCGTCCGGCGGCGCGCAACGCCCTCGACAATGCGCTGTTGACGCAGCTTGCTGAGCAGCTTGAGGCCGCGGCTTCTGACATCGAGATTTCCGTCTGCGTGATTTACGGCAGCGAACGCTGCTTTGCTGCCGGGGCCGATCTCAACGAAATGGCGGAGAAAGACCTGCCTGCCACTCTGAACGATATCCGCCCGCAGCTGTGGGCGCGCATTAACGCGTTCAACAAACCGCTGATTGCCGCCGTGAACGGCTTCGCGCTGGGCGCGGGCTGCGAGCTGGCGCTGCTGTGCGACGTGGTGATTGCTGGCGATAACGCCCGCTTTGGCCTGCCGGAAATCACGCTGGGCATTATGCCCGGCGCGGGCGGCACCCAGCGTTTGATTCGCAGCGTCGGTAAATCGCTCGCCAGCAAAATGGTGCTGACCGGAGAGAGTATCTCCGCGCAGCAGGCGCTGAGCGCGGGTCTGGTCAGCGATGTTTACCCGGCAGCGCTGACGCTGGAGTATGCCCTGGAGCAGGCGGCACGGATGGCGCGCCACTCTCCGCTGGCGCTGCAGGCGGCGAAACAGGCGCTGCGCCAGTCTCAGGAGGTGCCGCTGCAGGCCGGGCTGGCCCAGGAGCGCCAGCTTTTTACGCTGCTTTCTGCCACCGAAGACCGCCGGGAAGGCATCGACGCCTTCTTACAAAAACGCACCCCCGACTTTAAAGGACGCTAATTGTGGAATGTATTCTCAGTCATGTTGAGCAGGGCGTAATGACCATCACGCTGAACCGCCCGGAGCGTCTGAACAGCTTTAACGACGTGATGCACCAGCAGCTTGCCGAGTGCCTGAAACAGGCCGAGCGTGATGACACCATCCGCTGCCTGCTGATCACCGGGGCGGGACGCGGCTTTTGTGCCGGTCAGGATCTGAACGACCGCAACGTCGACCCTAACGGCCCGGCGCCGGATCTGGGGATGTCCGTTGAAACTTTCTATAACCCGCTGGTGCGCCGCCTGGCAAAGCTGCCGAAACCGGTCATTTGTGCCGTTAACGGCGTGGCGGCTGGCGCGGGGGCCACGCTGGCGTTGGGGTGCGACATGGTCATTGCCGCCCGTTCGGCCAACTTTGTGATGGCCTTCAGCAAGCTCGGCCTGGTGCCGGACTGCGGCGGCACCTGGCTGCTGCCGCGCGTGGCCGGACGCGCACGCGCCATGGGGCTGGCGCTGCTCGGCGACAAACTCAGCGCCGAACAGGCGCAGGCGTGGGGGATGATCTGGCAGGTGGTGGATGACGACCAGCTCTCCACGACGGCGCAGCAGATGGCGCTGCATTTTGCGTCTCAACCGACCTTCGGGCTGGGGCTGATCAAGCAGGCGATCAATGCCGCAGAAACCAACACCCTGGACGCCCAGCTCGATCTGGAGCGCGACTATCAGCGTCTGGCCGGGCGCAGCGACGATTACCGCGAGGGCGTCAGCGCCTTCCTGGCGAAGCGCGCGCCGAACTTTACGGGGAAATAAGATGCTGAACATACGGACTGTCGCCGTGATTGGCAGTGGCACGATGGGCGCAGGTATTGCCGAAGTGGCGGCAAGCCACGGTCATCAGGTTCTGATTTACGACATTTCTGCCGACGCCATTTCCCGCGCGATTGACGGCATTCGTCAACGCCTCGCGTCTCGGGTAACGCGCGGAAAGCTTTCTGCGGACGCGAGCGGACAGATCCTCGCCCGACTGGTTCCGGTGACGGATATCGATGCGCTGGCATCGGCAGATTTGGTTATTGAGGCGGCCTCCGAACGCCTTGACGTCAAAAAAACGCTGTTTGCGAAACTGGCGGAAGTCTGCCCGCCGCAGACGCTGTTGACCAGTAACACCTCCTCTATCTCCGTCACGGCGATTGCGGCGGATATCCACCATCCGGAGCGCGTCGCAGGGCTGCATTTCTTTAACCCGGCACCGGTGATGAAGCTGGTGGAGGTGGTTAGCGGGCTGGCAACCTCACCGGAAGTGGCCGATGCGCTGTGCGAGCTGGCGCTGAACTGGGGGAAACAGCCCGTTCGCTGCCAGTCAACGCCGGGGTTCATCGTCAACCGCGTCGCGCGTCCGTTCTATTCCGAAGCCTGGCGCGCGCTGGAAGAGCAGGTCGCCCCACCGGAGGTGATTGATGCTGCCCTGCGCGAAGGCGGCGGTTTCCCGATGGGGCCACTGGAGCTGACCGACATGATTGGTCAGGACGTGAACTTTGCGGTGACCTGCTCGGTATTTAACGCCTTCTGGCAGGAGCGTCGTTTTCTGCCTTCTCTGGTCCAGCAGGAGCTGGTGCTGGCAGGGCGGCTGGGCAAAAAGAGCGGTAAGGGCGTCTACAACTGGCAGGGTGACAAACCCAATGTTCAGTGGGAGCCTGCCGTGAACGACAGCTACAGCCCGATGCGCGTGGAAAAAAGACGTGACGGTGTCACCGAAATTGATGATGTGTATCTGATTGAAACGCAGGGGGAAACCGCTCAGGCGCTGGCGCTGCGGCTCAACGGCCCGGTGGTGGTGGTCGACCGCATTGAACGCGATGTGGCGGTGATTGCCGCGGCGGCAAGCAACCCGCATACCGCGACGCAAAAAGCCATCCGCTACCTGCAACAGCAGGGTAACCGGGTGGTGCAAATTGCCGATTATCCCGGCCTGCTGGTCTGGCGCACGCTGGCAATGATTGCCAACGAAGCGCTGGATGCCATGCAAAAAGGGGTCGCCAGCGAGAAGGACATCGATACCGCCATGCGCCTGGGCGTGAACTACCCGAGCGGGCCGATCGCCTGGGGCGAGCGTCTGGGCTGGCAGCGCCTGCTGACGCTGCTGGAGAACCTGCAGCGTCATTACGGCGAAGAGCGCTATCGACCCTGTTCACTGCTGCGCCAGCGCGCGCTTCTGGAGAGTAGCTATGAGTCTTAACGCCTGGCATAACGCCCGCGCGATGTACGAACGGGACGCCTGCGCGCAGGCGATGGGGATGGACATTGTCGAGATGGATGAAGGCTACGCGGTGGTGACCATGACCATCACTCCGCAGATGCTTAACGGCCATAAAACCTGCCACGGTGGACAGCTTTTTTCGCTGGCAGACACCGCCTTTGCCTACGCCTGCAACAGCCAGGGGCTGGCGGCGGTAGCCTCAGGCTGCTCGATTGATTTTCTGCGTCCGGGCTTTGCCGGGGACACGCTCACCGCCACCGCGCGCGTGATGCATCAGGGCAAGCTGACCGGCGTGTATGACATTGAAATCCAGAACCAACAACAGAAAACCGTCGCCCTTTTTCGCGGAAAATCTCACCGCATCGGCGGCAGCGTGACAGGAGAGGCAGATGCGTGACGCATTTATTTGTGATGGTGTTCGAACCCCTGTGGGGCGCTACGGCGGCGCGCTTGCCGCAGTCCGGACCGACGATCTCGGTGCCGTGCCGCTGCGCGCGCTGCTGGACCGCTACCCCCAGCTCGACCTCGAGCGGATCGATGATGTGATCTTCGGCTGCGCCAACCAGGCGGGGGAAGATAACCGCAACGTAGCGCGTATGTCGTCCCTGCTGGCCGGACTGCCTCAGACGGTGTCTGGAACCACTATTAACCGCCTGTGCGGGTCGGGGCTTGACGCGATTGGTTTCGCCGCGCGCGCCATTAAGGCAGGCGACGGCGACCTGCTGATCGCAGGCGGCGTGGAGTCGATGTCCCGCGCACCGTTTGTGATGGGCAAAGCCACCGCCGCGTTTCAGCGTCAGGCGGAAGTCTTTGATACCACCATCGGCTGGCGATTTGTGAATCCGCTCATGCATCAGCAATTCGGAACTGACAGTATGCCGGAAACGGCAGAGAATGTAGCTGAATTGTTAAATATCAGCCGTGCAGATCAGGATGCGTTCGCGCTGCGCAGCCAGCAGCGTACCGCGCAGGCCCAGCAGAACGGCATTCTGGCGCAGGAGATTGTGCCGGTGCGGGTGCCAGGCAAAAAAGGGGCGGTCACAGAGTTCAGCGTGGATGAACATCCGCGCGCGGACACCACGCTCGAGCAGCTCGCCGGGCTAAAAACGCCGTTCCGTAAGAACGGGGTGGTCACGGCGGGAAATGCCTCCGGCGTCAACGACGGCGCGGCGGCACTGATTGTCGCCAGCGAGAAGATGGCGCTGGCGCAGGGGTTAGTCCCGCGCACGCGGATCGTGGCGATGGCGACGGCGGGCGTGGAGCCACGTCTGATGGGGCTCGGCCCGGTACCCGCCACCCGCAAGGTGCTGGAGCGCGCCGGACTCAGTATTAACGATATGAACGTGATTGAGCTTAACGAAGCGTTCGCCTCGCAAGCGCTGGGCGTGCTGCGTCAGCTGGGCCTGCCGGATGATGCCGAGCACGTCAACCCGAACGGCGGCGCGATTGCGCTGGGCCACCCGCTGGGAATGAGCGGTGCCAGACTGGCGCTGGCCGCGAGCAATGAACTGCACCGACGCGGCGGGCGCTACGCGCTGTGTACGATGTGCATCGGTGTGGGTCAGGGCATTGCCATGATCCTTGAGCGTGTTTGAGCATAAAAACAATGTGAGTACCCTACAATGACAAATACAACAAAGCTTGATCCGATTGAAACGGCCTCCCTTGACGAACTACAGGCGCTGCAGACCGCGCGTCTGAAATGGACGCTGCATCACGCCTACAACAACGTGCCGATGTACAAACGCAAGTTTGACGCCGCGGGCGTTCACCCTGACGATTTCAACGAACTGGCGGATATCCGCAAATTCCCGTGCACCACCAAGCAGGACCTGCGGGATAACTATCCGTTCGATACCTTTGCCGTGCCGATGGAGCAGGTGGTGCGTATTCACGCATCATCCGGCACCACCGGCAAACCGACCGTCGTGGGCTATACGCAGAATGACATCGACAACTGGGCCAACCTGGTGGCCCGCTCCCTGCGCGCCGCGGGTGGCAGCGCGAAGGACAAAATTCACGTGGCGTATGGCTATGGCCTGTTTACCGGCGGGCTGGGCGCGCACTACGGTGCCGAGCGTTTAGGCGCGACGGTGATCCCGATGTCCGGCGGCCAGACGGAGAAACAGGCGCAGCTGATCCGAGACTTCCAGCCGGACATGATCATGGTGACGCCATCCTACTGCCTCAACCTGATTGAAGAGCTGGAGCGCCAGATGGGCGGCGATGCCAGCGGCTGTTCCCTGCGCGTGGGCGTCTTCGGTGCCGAGCCGTGGACGCAGGCCATGCGCCGCGAGATTGAAAAACGCTTAGGCATTACCGCGCTGGATATTTATGGCCTTTCCGAAGTGATGGGACCGGGCGTGGCGATGGAGTGTATCGAAACCGTCGACGGCCCAACCATCTGGGAAGATCACTTCTACCCGGAGATCGTCAACCCGAACGACGGCACGCCGCTGGATGACGGTCAGCAGGGCGAACTGCTGTTCACAACGCTGACCAAAGAGGCGCTGCCGGTGATCCGCTACCGCACCCGCGACCTGACGCGCCTGCTCCCGGCAACCGCGCGCAGCATGCGTCGTATGGACCGGATCAGCGGCCGCAGTGACGATATGCTGATCATCCGCGGCGTCAACGTCTTCCCGTCACAGCTGGAAGAGGAGATCGTGAAGTTCGAACACCTTTCTCCGCACTACCAGCTGGAGGTGAACCGCCGCGGGCATCTTGATTCACTTTCGGTGAAGGTCGAGCTGAAAGAGAGCAGCTTAACCCTGACGCACGAGCAGCGCTGCCAGGTGTGTCACCAGCTTCGCCACCGCATTAAGTCGATGGTGGGGATTTCCACCGACGTGACGATCGTCAACTGCGGCAGTATCCCGCGCTCGGAGGGGAAAGCCTGCCGGGTGTTTGATTTGCGTAAAGTTGCGGCCAACGGTTAAAACACCTTACCCCTCATCCTAACCTTCTCCCCGGAGGGGAGAAGGGACTGCACGGTGCGGTCTTTTCCCCTCTCCCCTCAGGGGAGAGGGTCAGGGTGAGGGGTGAGGGTACACACCAGATTCGTATGCTATGATTCATCCAGGACAAAAATAACAACAGAATGAATCACATGAATAAACTCGACGCCTTTATCCAGCACGCTGTCAGCTCCGTTCCCGTCAGCGGGACATCGCTTATCTCCTCGTTATACGGTGACGCGCTTTCCCATCGCGGCGGTGAGATTTGGCTCGGCAGCCTTGCCGCTCTGCTGGAAGGCATGGGGTTTGGCGAACGGTTCGTGCGCACCGCGCTGTTTCGCCTCAACAAAGAGGGCTGGCTGGACGTTTCCCGCATCGGGCGTCGCAGCTTTTACCGCCTGAGCGATAAGGGGCTGCGTCTGACGCGTCGCGCGGAGAACAAGATCTACCGCGCGGAACTGCCCGCCTGGGACGGCAAATGGTTATTGCTGCTCTCCGAAGGGCTGGATAAAACCACCCTTGCCGACGTCAAAAAACAGCTTATCTGGCAGGGGTTTGGCACGCTGGCGCCGAGCCTGATGGCCTCGCCGTCACAGCATCTGGCGGATGTGCAGTCCCTGCTACACGATGCCGGGGTGGCGGAAAACGTGATTTTCTTTGAAGCCCACTCGCCGCTGGCGCTTTCGCGCGCGGCGCTGCGTTCGCGAGTGGAGGAGTGCTGGCAGCTCACTGAGCAAAACGCAATGTACGAGACGTTCATCGATTCATTCCGCCCGCTGCTGCCGCTGTTGAAAGAGGCCGCGCCGGAGGAGCTGACGCCGGAACGTTGCTTCCAGATCCAACTGCTGCTGATTCACTTTTATCGTCGCGTGGTGCTGAAAGACCCGCTGTTGCCGGAAGAGTTACTGCCCGCGCACTGGGCGGGACAAAGCGCCCGACAGCTTTGCATCAATATCTACCAGCGCGTCGCGCCGGGGGCGCTGGCGTTTGTCAGCGAAAAAGGCGAAACCTCGGTTGGGGAACTGCCCGTGCCCGGCACGCTTTACTATCAACGTTTTGGTGGTCTGAATACTGCGTAAGGAGAGGGTATGCCTGTTTATCAAATTGATGGTCTGACGCCAGTGGTACCTGACGAGAGCTACGTTCACCCAACGGCAGTGCTGATTGGCGACGTGATTCTGGGCAAAGGCGTTTATGTCGGCCCTAACGCCAGCCTGCGCGGCGATTTTGGCCGCATCGTAGTGAAAGACGGGGCGAACATTCAGGATAACTGCGTGATGCACGGCTTCCCGGAGCAGGACACGGTGGTGGAAGAGGACGGGCATATCGGCCACAGTGCCATTCTGCACGGCTGCATTATCCGCCGCAATGCGCTGGTGGGCATGAACGCGGTGGTGATGGACGGCGCGGTCATCGGTGAAAACAGCATCGTCGGGGCGGCGGCGTTCGTAAAGGCGAAAGCGGAGATGCCCGCCAACCATTTGATTATCGGCACCCCGGCAAAAGCGATTCGTGAACTGAGCAAGCAGGAGCTGGCATGGAAGCAGCAGGGCACGCGGGAGTATCAGGTGCTGGTGGAGCGCTGCAAGCTGACGATGCATCAGGTAGAGCCGCTGCGTGAGGTTGAGGCCGATCGCAAACGGCTGACGTTTGACGAGAATTTACGGCCGAAGTCGGCGGTGTAGGACGGGAAGTTCGCGCCACGCCACTAACGGGAAGATGTTACCCGCCTCATCATGCTATTAATCCTCCGATACAGAATTATCACGACAGAGGACAAAGAGTTATGCTGAGGGGTAAAAGAGCTGTTATCACGGGTGGCGGTGGGGGATTTGGTCAGGCGCTGTGCGTCTGGCTGGCGCGAGAGGGCGTTGAAGTGGTTTTTAGCGCCCGTCGGGCGGTGGATATTCAAACAACCTGCAGCCTCATTGCGGCTGAAGGCGGTGAGGCGAAAGGGTATCTCTGTGATTTAGCCCTGCCGGAATCCATTTCTCAGTTTTCTTCGCAGGTCTTACATTCAGACAGGCCAATCGATATTTTAATTCTGAATGCTGCTCAGTGGTTGTCAGGGACAATAGACGAACAGTCGAGCACAGAAATCTTCAATACCGTCAGTTCAGGCCTGACAGGTTCAATCCTGCTCACCCAGGCAATGCTACCGGGTTTAAGACGCTCAGACAGTGCAGACATCATTGCGATTATATCTGCGTGCGGAATTCCGAACTTTACAGATTCGATTGCCCATCCCGCTTTTTTTGCCAGCAAACACGGGCTCAGCGGTTTTACAACGAAACTGTCAGAACACTTATCCAAAGAAAACATTCGGGTAACCGGGTTATATCCACCTGATTTTGAACTGAACGGCTTAGAGCCGCATGTCGATAATCGATCAAGAATGGGGCAGCGTCTGGTGAATGGATGGTCAATCTGGGAAACGATTCGTTTTGTACTGACTCAGCCTCGAAGTTGCCATATCAGCACGATCTACTTTCAGGGGCCGACTCGCGAAGATCTGGCGCATCAGGCCTGAATCTGACGGCGGGCGTTCAACACTATTGCTGATATACGCGTTTTGGAATCCCATACCAGCCTGACAAAGTTGCTGATATGATAATTTTTTGTTAATTGGGAGGAGCGATGGACATAGGATCGATTGTCACGTTATTCAAATTCAAACGCTGGGCAGATACGGAAACCTTACAAGCAATACAGAGGGTCGATACCTCAGCAAATGCTGAAAAGCACCACCTGATGCTCAGGCTTATGAACCATGTTTATGTCGTGGATATGATTTTCAGGGCAAATATCACAGGTCAAATGCATGAATATACTGCGCTAAATACCCCAGAAACGCCGTCTGCAGACGAGCTTCAGAAAAAGATGACTGAATGCACTGACTGGTATATTAAGCACGCAGGTTCAATGGACGTTCCCGGACTTTCTGAAATCATTAAATTCCGTTTCGTCGATGGCGGATACGGCGAAATGAAAGCGGCGGATATGCTCAACCATGTGCTGTTTCACGGTACCTATCATCGTGGCGCTGTGGGCTGGATGCTTTCTGAAACGGGTGTAACCCCTCCAAAGGATGTGCTAACCGTTTTTCTAAGAGACCATAATCACTAATATGACCCACTTTCATCAACTTAGCGCCACCCGTCTGGACGGGCAGCTTATCTCAATGGCCGACTATGCGGGAAAGGTGGTTCTGGTCGTTAATACCGCCAGCCAGTGTGGTTTTACGCCACAGTACGCTGGTCTTGAAGCGCTATATAAGAAATACGCCGAACAAGGTTTAGTGGTGCTTGGCTTCCCCTGCAACCAGTTCGGTAAACAGGAACCCGGCGGCGCTGATGAAATCTCAAAGACTTGTCACATTAACTACGGCGTGAGCTTCCCGATGTTCGAGAAAGTCGAGGTTAACGGTAGCGCAGCTCACCCGCTGTTTCGTTATCTGAAAAACGAGTTACCCGGCGTGCTGGGTGGGCGGATCAAGTGGAACTTTACGAAGTTCCTGATCGGACGCGACGGTAAACCACTCAAGCGTTTTGCACCGATGACCAAGCCCGAGAAAATGGAAGCAGCGATTCTGGCTGCCCTGGAAAGCTAAGAATCTTCGTTTTTAGCAGCCTGATGGATTTTAAGGGGGCTTCAGACTGCTGATACAGTGCGTGAGTTTCACCCGGAGCGGAATGTAGGCCGGGTAGCGCAGCGCCACCCGGCAAAAAGACGGTTTAAATGTTGATTGCGGGGTTTGTCATCAATCCCAGGCCCCGTAAGGGGCCTGGTCTGTTTTAACGTCTGAATTAGAAGCGATATTGCAGACCCGCTGTAATGGTATAGTTGTGGTTAGAAATACCCGCAGCGTCCCCGCCAATAGAGCCGGATTCGCCAGTATTGGTATCAATAATCTGCGTACCGCCTTTACCTTCTTCGTAACTGCTATAGGTAAATTCAGCAAAAACTTTGGCGTGTGGAGTCACATAATATCCGGCATCAACGGATGCGCCATAATAGCGGGAATCCGATGTCTTCTCGCGGAAGGTCAGATCGCGCATGTAGTGCTCGTCGTTATCATGCGCACGGACCCAGTCACTGAATTTAAACAGGGCATTAAATTCAAAGTCATTAAAACGGTACTGTCCTGCAAGGCCAATATACGGCATGGAGAAACGCTGACTATAACCAATACCGCGTTCGCCTGCCGGGAAGTTCCCCTGATAGGCGCCGTTATCGTAATTGTAAGAACCCCCGGTCGCCGTCCAGCTGAAGCGGGTTTCCTGATAACCTGCGGTGACGCCCGCTTTATAGTTATCGCCCTGGAAGATCCAACCTTTTACGTTGAGATCGTATTCATTGGCATAGTTAACGTTCGTCGAAGGATGGCTTGAATGATCTGTCCAGGAGGATTGCTTGGCATTCATCCAGTCATAGTCATCCATATGACCTGAACCTGAAGCCAGGGACGTCCAGCCGCGGGCGTTCAGCGTCAAAAATGAGTATGCATCCCAGGAAATATCGCCTTTCAGAATAGCGACATTTTTTATTTTCCAGTCCAGTTGGCTAATTTTTCTTCCTGTGACTTCGTCATAAACCATCTCATGGGATTTTCCGCTCAGCATCCCGGCAGAGGCTGAAACCGTTAAACTTTCCGGTGAAAAATCCGGTGTGACTTGTGAGGTACCTGCATATACTGCCCCTGAAAACGCGGCCATCATCATTCCCGCAACAATATTTCTTGTCATTTTTATTTCCCTAAAACAAATTAATCAATGAGTTGCAGGGAAATAGTAAAAGTCATACAAATAAGAATCAACTGCCAGTTTTGGTAATTTTTTATAATTTGACGTAAGGAGCGATATTTAACTTTGGGCCGCCTGAAGGAGGCGGTTATTGATTGAAAATAATCACTGGCGAGATGAAAAATAACAGGCGGCAGTGTATAAGATGTCATTATTTATTGTCGTATGCGCGTCTGACACCAGCGCCATTTTGAATCAAGTTCCTGTGCCTCATATTCAATCCATCCCTGCGGCAAATCTTAAAGCGGGTACCGCATTCACCGCACCTGCGCTTCCCCGACGGGTTTAAATTTCATTGCGATGACAATCAGCAAGATAACACCCGCACTCATTATCAGCCATGCGCTGGTCAGCGAGACAGCGCTGTCGCGAACGATCCCCGCAATTAACGGCATCAGCGCGGCAATCATATATCCACCTCCCTGAACTTTAGACAGTAGCTTCCCGGCCTGGGCGGGCGTTCGCGCATGATCGAACGTGACGATGAGCGACAGCGGGAAGAGGGCACCGATCCCGGTACCCAGCAGCAACGTGGATAACACCGGCGTTGTTCCCGGCGAAAAGACCAGACACAGTAATCCCGCCAGCAGCAGCAACAATACGGCGATCAGCGGCACGCGACGGTCGGGGAATTTACCGATCAGCGCGGAGACGGCAAACCCAGCGACAACCTCGGTTAACGTCAGCCAGGCCAGCATATAGCCGCTGCTGCGTGCGGACCATCCTGCCTGAATATAGAGCGGAGGCAGCCAGGCCAATACCAGCGTATAGGCTCCTGTTCCTACGCCGAAAAAGAGCAGCAGTAGCCCTGTGCGAGAGGACGAGAGCGTAACGGTTTCGTGGGCTGTTTTTTCCCCTTGAGGATGCTTAACCAGAGTCAACCACAGTATCAGCGCCAGCAGCGCTAACAGCCCGGCCATTGCCAGTGCGGGTTTCAGCGTGAGCCATGAAAACAGCGGCTCGGCGCTGGCGGCGGCGACTGCCGCACCGGCCATAATACCCGTGCTGAACAGCGACATGATCGTACTGGCCGTTTGCGTATATTCCTTTTTAATCAGGGCAGGCATTAACGCCTGGATCGTGCCTATGCTGGCCCCGCCCAGTAACGCGGTGCCCATAAGACTCGCTGGTGAGGCGCTAAAACCGCGCAATAAACAGGCCACAAGCAGGATGAGGAGCCCGAACATAATTCCCCGTACGGCGCCGACTCTGGCTAAAAGCCGGGGCCCACATAAGGCGGCCAGTCCCATCATCGCGACCGGCAGGGTGGTCAGCAGGCTGAATTGCGTAGCGGTTAACCCCGCTTCGCGCTGCAGCACGGAAAACAACGGTCCGACAGAAGCCAGAATAGGGCGCAGGTTCAGCCCCACGATAAAAGCGATAACGGCGAAGAGTAATGGCGACGTGCGTTTCAACAGGGAATCCTTTTCAGTTGTGAATGGCTCGGGCAAATTGCTGCGAGCATTTATCTTAACGTTAAGATAAAATCTTTTTTTGCGTAAGAGGTACCGCACAACAGGATAAATACCCACGCCATCAGAGGTGAAAATGAAAGACCATGTAGACTTCGTTGTCGACCAGTGGAGCCGTGCCATGCCGGAGCTGGACGCCTCGTCGATGAAAATTTTTGGCCGCTTGCTTCGGCTGATGAAGCATCTGGGAAAAGAATGGGCGGAGGCCATGGCGCAGTTTGGTTTTCGCGAGGGCGAGTTTGACGTGCTCGCCACCCTGCGTCGCGCCGGTGAGCCGTACTGCCTTTCGCCCACACAGCTGTATAAATCGCTGCTGATCACGTCAGGGGCGATGACGAACCGGCTCAGCCATCTCGAACAGCAAGGGCTTATCAGGCGCATTGCCGATCCGGACGATAAGCGCAGCACCCTCGTAAGCCTGACACCGCACGGGCAGGATCGTATCGAAGAGGCGCTGTTCGTGCATACACAAACGCAAAATGCGCTACTGAGCAGCTTATCTGACGCGCAGCGCGCACAGCTTGAGTCCCTGCTCAGGGAGCTGCTGCTGACATTTCCGTCCGAGGGTCTGGGTGACAAGTCACAGAGTGCCGATAATACAAAAACTGCATAGCCAAACCTCACAGAAAGGGAACGTATGTCTTTACCACCACTGTATGCCCTGCGCGCCTTTGAAGTTGCCGCGCGGCTGAACTCCTTCAGCAAAGCGGCTGAGGCACTGAATATTACGCCGGGCGCGGTCAGCAGGCATGTCCGGACGCTTGAAATGTGGTTCGACTGCGAGCTGTTTAAACGGCAAGGGCCGAGAGTTGAAGTCAGTGAGGCCGGGCGTATTCTGGCCGGACAGCTTAGCGAAAGCTTCTCAAACATCGAGTGGGCCTGCCGCGCGTTCAGAAGTGAAAATCACCTTCTGCGCCTCAAGGCTCCCAGCACCCTGACAATGAGATGGCTTCTTAACGTCCTGAAATCGTTTCGTGAAAACCATGCGAAACCGAAAGTAGAAATTGCCAGCGTCTGGATGGACTTCGACACCGTTGACTTCAGCCGTGAGCCCTACGATTGCGCGATCCTCCTCGGGAATGGCTATTTCGGCGAGTCAACAGAAAGCAGGCTGCTCTTCAGCGAATGGCTCATTCCGGTTTGTACCCCGTCTTTGCTTGAATCTGCCCGGCAACAGCTACCGCAGTGCGACCTTATTCACCCCTCTCCGGACAGACGGGACTGGCGACGCTGGCTGAAAAGAACGGGGCAATTCCCCGGTCTCGACATGAGCGGTGGGATTGTGTTCGACACCCTGGAGCAGGGAAGTCTCGCCGCCATGCACGGACACGGCGTGGCGATGGCCGATCTCCGGCTCACGCTGGAAGCGCTGAAAAGCGGCCTGCTCGCGCTGCCCTTCAGGGAGGCGATTGCAACAGGGGATGGCTACTACCTGGTCTGGCCGAAAAATTCACTCAGAAGACAGAGTATTGAACGTCTGCTGGCCTGGCTAAACCTGAACTCGCCGGTAGTGCCTTCTCTGGATATTATCTGTCTTGAGTACGATGAAAAACGGCTTTCTTAAATTAAGCAGGATATTCCTGAAGGTATATCCTGCATAGTTAATGCGTTCATGCGTAGGGGATATTTGCCATCTTCTTATATCTTTCCGGCAGGGCGCTATTCAGGTTAAGTAATTTATCCAGAATATAAAGCGCAGGCGTACCCTTTGCGCGCTCTGCATCGATCAGCGCAGCGCGTAACACATTGGCAGCCGCGGTCATTTTATGGAAGTACGCTTCTGATTCAGACGTCTGCGCTTCGCCAGACGTTGCGTACCGCACCTGGGGCCACTCGGCGAAGTCAAGCAGGGGAAGCGTTCCATCTTCTTTTGGTAAATGGGCAGCGAGCAGCTCCTCGGCGTTACCCGGATTGCTCTGGGCGAAAGACAGGAGATGCAGTCGATGGATAAAAGGGGAAAGCGCATCGGTTCGATGGTTTTCTGACGACAGTCGCGTAATTAGCGCAGGTATATTTTCATCCGCGGTGTTTTTTTCTGGTGAAAGAATTTCCATTAAATGAAATAAAACATCGAGTGTCATAGGTGCTCCATATACGCACATTATTATTTATTGTTTTAATGCCGCTATCTACTATCGACAGCACTATACCAGGGGTGAATGGATGGTATTTCATCGCGATAACGGTTGAAAAACGATAAATAGTGGGCGTCAATGTGAGTTTTACTCAACGTAGGATTTCATATCCTATGCTTTTCTTAGATATGGTGGTGACCCGGCGCGCGAAAAGGCAAGCCGGGTAAGACAGGTGGGCTTATTAAATGCTCTCAAGCCCCTGCAGGAAATCCTCCACCTGGGCAGGTGTTGCCGTGTCTGCCTGGTAAAGGATATCGAGCTTCACGTTCTTCAACCCGCAGAAGCCAAATACACCTTCGATTATCTGCGTCTGAATCGCCGTCGAATAGCCATGTTTGTCGAATCCGGTGAGATCGCTGCCGCCGGTGGCAATCAGGCGGACGGGAACATCGCGTAAATTGCCCACAATCCGGCCATCGTCGGCCACTTTATACGCCCAGTTCAGGGTCAACACCCGATCGAACCAGCCTTTTAACAGTGCGGGGACTGACCACCAGTACACCGGGAAGACAAATACCAGCATATCTGCGCGTTCAACGCGCTGCTGCTCGCGCAAAATATCCTCGGGAAGCGCAGTGGGATCGCCGTGATACAAATCAAGATCGGGGCGTGACATGGTCGGATTAAAGCCTTCAGCATGAAGATCGGCAATTTCTACCTGCATCCCTTGCTCGCGTAACGTCGCGGCGATGCGATCCGCCAGCGAATGGGATAATGAATGTTCAACAGGGTGAGCCGTCACGATCAGTGCATTATTGATGACATGTGTAACAGACATAGCAACCTCAGCAGGGGAGTGAATTGACACCTATATTACTATTGGTAACTTAGGTGTCAATCCGAGAGCAACGATCATTTTGTGCTGTTGGCGTAGGTATCCAGAACGCCAGACATGGCGCCGCTGAGCATATCTTCTGCGACGTTACGGGCGAGTATCCCATTACCCGCGGCAGTACTGAGCGCGTCCGCGGCACCGATGATGGCTGTCAGTACCGCTTCACCCTGAACGCCTTTTAGCACGATAAACGGAGAGAGCGCTGTGCGAAGACAGTCGGCACATTCGGCAACGCACGCCTCGCGGAACGTCTGCAACGCGCGGGAGCCAGACAGCGCTGCGGCTATCGGACCCGTTTCCGGCCCGGCGGTAATGGCGCAGTCGATATAGGCAGCGCTGAAAAAGCGGATCGTCTTCTCCAGCGTTTTGCTGTCGACCGCCAGCGTCTCGCGGAATTTCGCCAACTGGCTATCGCTATAATCCTGGTACAGCGCCATCAGCAAGCCTTCACGATCGCCAAAGTGGTCGTAGGGAATAGGCTTTGTCACGTTAGCCCGCTCGGCAAGATAGCCCAAGGTGAGCGCCTCGGTGCCTTGCTGGCGAACAATGCCGCGAGCAACCTCCAGCAGCTGCACCCGGCGATCCTCTTTTCTTAAGCGCTTAACAACCATGATGTCCTCGTGTTGTTTATCTACTGATAGTAGTTTACACGCTTTCAGCACGAGGCTGAACGCTTTGTGTCGCAGGACGGATCCTGAACCAGATCGCATACATCGCGGGCAGGAAGACCAGCGTAATGATGGTTCCCCCTAACGTTCCGCCGATCAGCGTCCAGGCGAGCGTTCCCCAGAATACGGAATGCGTCAGGGGAATAAAGGCCAGAACGGCGGCCAACGCCGTCAGTAAGACCGGTCTGGCACGCTGTACTGTCGCTTCGACAACCGCATGGAACGGATCGAGCCCCTCTTTCTGGTTATGATCGATTTGACCAATAAGAATCAGCGTATTGCGCATCAGAATGCCCGAAAGGGCGATCAATCCGACGAGGGCGTTGATGCCAAACGGCTGATTGAACAGCAGCAAGGTTGGCACCACGCCGATAAGCCCCAGCGGCGCGGTAAGAAAGACCATGACCATGGCCGACATGGAACGCACCTGCAGAATGATGATCAGTAGCGTCAGGGCAATCATAATGGGGAACAGCGGCAACATTGCCCGGGTGGCTTTGCCTGATTCCTCAATCGATCCGGCCATTTCAATACGGTATCCCGGCGGCAGCGAATCCACGATCGGCTGGAGCTGTTTCATGATGGCTGTAGACACGTCCGGTGGCTGAAGTGATTCGTCGATATCGCCCCGCACGGTGATGGTCGGCATTCGATCGCGACGACGCAACAGCGGATCTTCCATTCTCACCTCAACATCGCCAATTTGTGACAGAGGGATGCGCTGGCCCGCATTGCCGACCAGGGTAAAGCCCGCTATTTTTGCCGGATCCAGGCGAATGTCACCTGCGGCGCGGCCAATCACCTGAACGGCGCGAATGTCCTCTCGTACAGACGTGATGGGAATACCGGACAGCAGGAACTGCAGCTGCTGAGCAACAGCATTCGAGGTTAAGCCAGTGGCCTGCAGGCGGTCCTGATCGAGCGTGAAATGCAGCGTGGGTACGCGCGTTCCCCAGTCCGTGTTGACGGTCCGCATCATCGGGCTTGCCTCAAGCACGCCTTTCACTTTGTCAGCGATGCCGCGTAGCGTATCGACATCGGGTCCCGTGACTCGCCAGGCGACCGGGAAGGGAGAGTAGGGACCAAACACCAGCTGCGTGACGCGCACGCGCGCTTCGGGCACAAGGCCTTCGGCAACCGCTTTACGGAGTCGGAGCTTGAGTGCCTCACGTGATGCCGGGCTATCCGTCAACACCACTATCTTCGCAAATGACGGATCGGGCAACTCAGGTGCCATCGCCAGATAAAAGCGCGGTGAACCCTGACCAATGTACGATGTGACGATGTTGGCTTCTGGCTGTTTCTGCAACCAGTCTTCTATTTTCGCTGCGGCGGCGCTGGTCTGCTCAATTGACGTGCCGTAGGGCATCTGCACTTCAACCAGCACTTCGGGGCGGTCCGATGTCGGGAAAAATTGTTTTTTCACCAGCCCCATGCCCAGGATCGCCAGGATAAAAATGGCGACAACCGAACCCGCCACAATCCATTTTCTGGCGATGACGCGGGTTAAGAGATGGCGAAAACGGTTATAGCGAGGCGTGCCATAGATGGCGGCATGGCCTCCTTCCACTTTTGGCATATCCGGCAGCATTTTCACGCCGAGATAGGGGGTGAAAACCACGGCGACGACCCACGACGCAATCAGCGCCAGGCCGACAATCCAGAACATATTGCTGGTGTATTCTCCCGCCGTTGACTGGGCGAAACCATTCGGCATAAAGCCAATGGCCGTTACCAGCGTACCGGCAAGCATCGGGGCCGCGGTATGGCTCCAGGCGTAGGCGGAGGCTTTAATTCTGTCGTAGCCTTCCTCCATTTTTACCACCATCATTTCGATGGCGATAATGGCATCATCAACCAGCAAGCCCAGAGCAAGAATGAGAGAGCCGAGCGTGATGCGGTCAAAGTTAATGCCGCTGGCTTCCATTACCACAAAGACCACGGCCAACGTCAGAGGAACCGCCGCCGCGACGACCACGCCCACGCGCCAGCCCATGCTGACAAAACAGACCACCATTACAACCAGCAGGGCGACGAAGAATTTGATCATGAACTCATCCACCGACGAGCTGATGTTCACGGACTGATCGGTGACTTTCGTCAGGGTCATCCCCAGAGGCAGACCGTCATTGATTCTCGTCGTTTCGGCATCCAGCGCTTTCCCCAGCGCCAGGCCGTTCCAGCCTTCACGCATCACAATACCCAGCAGCAGGGCCGGTTCATGCTGGTTACGAATTTGCAGAACAGGCGGGTCTTCATAACCTCGTTCCACCGTGGCGACGTCGGAGAGTTTGAGCGTTTTGCCCTGCGCAATAAACGGCGTATCGCGGATTTTCCGCAGGGTATCGAAGGCCCCGTCGAGGCGGATAAAGATCTGCGCGCCGCGCGTCTCAATTGAACCCGCAGCCGTCAATACGTTCTGATTGTTCAGCGCATTGAAAATATCCTGAGGCGACAGGCCCAGCGTCGCGAGACGCTCGTGAGAGAAGGAGATATAAATCCGCTCTGCCTGCTCCCCGATGATATTGACTTTCTTCACGCCGGGGACGTGCAGGAGCTGCTGGCGCATGGTTTCGGCATCGCGCACGAGCAAACGCTGCGGCTCTCCTTTTGCTTTGAGCGCAAAGAGGGCAAACGTCACATCGGCGAACTCGTCATTGATCATCGGTCCCGTCACGCCTGCAGGGAGATTTCGGCTCTCATCCCCAAGCTTTTTCCTGGCCTGATAGAACTCTTCCTGCACCTCAGAAGGTGGCGTATTGTCCTGTAATGACAGCGTGATAAAGGCCATGCCGGGGCGGGTATAGGTTTCCGTACGGTCATACCATTTGAGCTCCTGCAGGCGTTTTTCCAGCGGTTCGGCCACCTGATCCTGGATCTCCTGCGCAGTCGCGCCGGGCCACACGGCGATTGCGGTCATCTGCTTCACCGTGAAAGGCGGATCTTCTGCACGCCCGAGCCCAAAAAACGAGAGAATACCGGCAATCGTCACCAGAATAATCAGAAACAGCGTGACCGAGCGCTCGCGTACGGCAAGCGCTGACAGGTTAAAGCGTCCTTCGCTCATGGCTGACTCTCCGTGCGCTGTTGAGCGAGGCGGACCACTTCGCCTTCATGCAGAAGATGCACCCCTAACGCGACAATCTTTTCACCGGGCGTCACGCCCCCCGTTACCTGGGCGGCATCATCGCTCACGCTAAGCACCTTAACGGGTTGCCAGGTCACTTTGGCGGGTTGAGTCGAGATCCGCCAGACGCCAGGCCCTTTGCCCGCATCGTAGAGCGACGCAAGGGGAACCTGCATGACCTGGTTTTTCTCATTATGACTCCCTATGTTCAGCGTGACGGTCGCACCCAGCGGCGCGTCTGCCAGCGCGCCTGCCAGAACATACCGCGCCTCATAGGTGCGGGTGGTGGCATCGGCGGAGTCAGAGAGCAGACGAAGCGTTGCGGTGACGGGCTGTTTTTCGTTGCCATAGCGAGTCGCCTGCGCTTCGCTACCGACGACGGGACGCAGGGTTTCAGGAAGTTGCACCAGCGCCTCACGTTGTCCCGCGCGGGCCAGGCGGATCACCGCTTGTCCGGCGCTCACGACCTGACCTGGCTCAGCGAAGGTCTCCATCACCACGCCGTCTGAATCGGCCAACAGTACGGCATAGCCCGTCGCGTTTTGCGCTACGCTGGCCTGCGCCCTGGCGGCACTAAGCTCCGCTCTGGCGGTATCAGCCGCCGCTTTAATTTGGTCGTACTCGGAGGCAGACACTGCGCCCGTAGCCACAAGGCCCCGGTATCGCGCTTCGTCAGCGATCGCTTTTCTTGCACGCGCCTGGGCGGCATCCACCGTCCGTTGCTGAGCCTGCGCCTGTAACGTCAGGTCAACGGGATCGAGGCGCATTAACGGCTGGCCTTTTTTTACGCTCTGGCCTGTATCAACGAGGCGCTCAAGAATTTTGCCCTGAACCCTGAAACCGAGATCGCTTTGCGTTCTGGCAACCACCACGCCGGTAAACGCGCGAGAAGTCGCGTTCGCGCGTTCAACGGACGCGGATCTGACGAGCGGTGGGTGCGTGCGCGGATCGTCACTCGCCGCGTTATCGCCGCAGGCCACGAGGGCCAGCGGCAGGAGAGAAACGAGACAACGGGCTGAAGTAAGCCTGAGCATGGGAAACCCTTATTAAAATAACAGGACAGTTTCCGCATTCTCTGACTAGTGACCAATAATGTCAATGGTCACAAATCAGGGAGCCAGACTTCTTAAAATCAGTGAGGGGAGAAGGATCGCTGCGGTGGGGGCGGTTTCGAGATTGTATTGCAGTTGAATGGGGTTAATGTAAGGGCACATCACCAGATAAATCGCGAGCGTAGCCTCATCGAGCGGGGTTTTCCTTTCGAACTCCCCGGCCTGCCTGCCTTCGACAATAATGCTCTCAATCAGTTTTAACAGGTGTTCGGAATACCTTTCTGCTGAAGGCCATTTTTCCCTCGCGGCCACGGCAGCGATGTCGTAGAGCTTACGATCGTGGAAAAACAGTTCGCTTCCTGCCTCGGTGAGCGCTTTGAAGAGACGACGTATTTTCTCGCTGGCGGATGGCGCATCGGCGAGTGCTGAAAGCACTGCGGTCATGATCAGTTCCAGGCGGTTAGCACAGATCACCTCGCCGATAGCCTGTTTGGAGTCAAAAAATTTATAAATGTAGGCCTTTGAAAAACCGATGGATTTAGCAAGCTCTGCCACGGTGGTTTTTTCATAGCCGTAGTGACCGAAGTGCTCAAACGCCGCTTCGACGATCTGCTCTCGGACGGAGTGGTCAAGTGGACCACGTGTAACTGGGATGTTCAAATTTTTAGTCATTTTTTAAGCTTAGCGTGACGGGCTTCGAATGACAACGAGTGACCATTTCGTAATTTGGTTACATGCGTTTTCGTCATGAACCCTTCAGACGGTACGATAAATCAGATGGGGTAAGTGTATCACTGTTTTTCGCGCGCAATGGCATCTCTATGACAGTGATATGCGAGGGTTTCAGCGCAGTTCCTTTGCGCTGAAGTGCAAGGTGTTTGCTTAAGCCGAGCGTGGACGGAGTATTTGTTCTACGATAAGCACCAGACGTTGACGGGTCACGAACCGGTGTAGCTGCCCCAGTAGCCAGTTACCGCATCCGGTGATCAGGGTGTTGCGGTTAGTATCGACAGCCTGTAACGCCTGGGTGACCACTTTATCAGCAGGCATTCTTTTCCCCACCGAGGCTTCAGCGGCATTCACCACATCAAAAAAGGCCGTATCCGTTGCGCCGGGGCAAAGCGCCAGGACGCGGATGCCCTTCGAGCGGTATTCACCCCACAGCGCATTTGAAAACGAGAGCAGGAAGGCCTTGGTTGCGCCATAAATCGCCATATATGGATCCGGCTGCATCGCGGCGGTTGAGGCAACATTAATAATCACCCCGGCACCTTTCTGTAGCATTCCCGGCAGCATGGCGTGCGTCAGTTCCACGGGGGCCAGACTGTTCAGGCTAATTTCATCACGCTGCCGATCGATGGACAGCTTTTCGAATGGCCCATAGGTGGCGAACCCGGCGCAATTGATCAGAATGTCGGGATAATGTCTTAAGGTTTCCAGCCGCGCCGCAATGTGGGGAATGGCTTCAGATTTCGCCAGATCCTGCACGATGACGGTGATGGATACGCCATGCTTTCTGACTAACTCTGCTGCAAGCGCCTGCAGCTTTGACTCTGAGCGGGCGATCAGGATCAATGCCGCGCCGCGGGCAGCGAGTTGCCTGGCGAACTCGCGCCCCATTCCGGATGACGCCCCGGTAACTAGCGCTGTTTTTCCCGTATAATCAAAAGAATTCATAGCTTTAATCCCGTTTCCCTAATGTATGCTGTACAGGATAAACCGTGCACTTAGGTACAGGGTCAAGCGTGATTTATACAAGGTGAGGGCGACGCGATGCGAATTGGTGAACTGTGTGCGAAAACGGGATTGTCGAAAGAGACGGTCCGATACTATGAGCGGCAGGGGCTGTTAGAGAATATCCCGCAACCCAATCGCAGCAATAACTACAAAGTCTATTCCGCCGTCGATTTACAGCGTTTAAACATGATCAAGCATGCCAAAATGCTGGGCTTTACCTTAGCCGAAATTTCAGAGGTTTTAGCCGTCTGGGTTGACGATGAATTTACCGCTGAGCAAAAACAAGCTTCCCTGCGCCGCAAGTTGCAGCAGCTTGAAGAGAAAGAAGCGGCGTTAATTGAACTTAGAGCCAGGCTAAAAAATGCCATTAACAAGGTCGGCCAGCCTTGTGTCGATGCGTTCTAATCGGCGGGTGAGAGGAGGCCGCAAAAAAATGCGGCCTTATATATCAGGCAGCCAGTTCAGGCATCTGTTCCTTCACGAAATTTAACACCTTACTCGCGTCCAGAGACGCATAGGGTAAACTCTCAATAATGGCGATCGAACGCGTATTACCCACCGTTTCTTTTATCTCATCGAGTTTGTACTGAATGTGCGGCGCGATGAGGAAACCATCGAAAGCGGGAGCGACACTGGCGAAGTTATCCAGCCCTACAGCGCTAATCATCAGCGGATAGCCTTCGCGTTCTGCCAGAGACTGCATCTTTTTGGCGAGCGAGTTTGCGGTATTACCAAACAAACAACAGATCAGAAGCTTTTTCATATTTTGTACCTCCTGAAAACCGCTCACAGGGTAGTCCTGAGGCCACGCCTGAAATGTGCGCTATCTCTTAATAAAGCTATAAACCCAGATCGCTCAGAGAGGGGTGATCGTCCGGACGTCTTCCCAACGGCCAGTGGAACAGTCGCTCTGATTCTTTTATCGGCATATCGTTTACGCAGGCAAAACGGCGCTTCATCAACCCGTCCGGCTCGAACTCCCAGTTTTCATTGCCGTATGAACGGAACCAGTTGCCGGAATCATCATGCCATTCATAGGCATAGCGCACCGCGATTCGGTTATCCGTAAATGCCCAGAGCTCTTTAATCAGACGATACTCCAGCTCTTTTTTCCATTTCCGCGCCAGGAACGCCTGGGCTTCTTCACGGTTGGTCGCGAATTCTGCGCGGTTGCGCCATTGGGTATCAAGCGTATAGGCAAGCGCGACTTTCGCCGGGTCGCGACTGTTCCAGCCATCTTCTGCCAGTCTGACTTTTTCGATAGCGCTTTCACGGGTGAAGGGCGGTAAAGGAGGACGTGTGTTCATTGCGATTACCTCTGGGTTATATGATGTAGACAGGTCTGTCTACTTGCGGTAATCTATGCCTGTAAAATAACGCTGTCAACATCCATTTTGAGGCGACTAAAAAATGAAAACAGAACCCGCAGGCAACGATACTAAAATTAGCGTCAGAGATAAGATATTATTCACGGCGCACGATCTGTTTTATTCCACAGGCTTCAGGGCGACGGGAGTGGATACGCTGATTAAAGCGTCGAAAGTGACCAAGGTGACTTTCTATCGTCATTTTCCCAGTAAAAGTTTACTTATTCTCGCCTATTTACACTTTCGGCATGAAATATGGATTAGCTGGTTTGAGACTACGCTGCGTCGACATCTTGACGAAGGCGAAACACCTTCTGATGCGATATCTGCAACGCTTTACGAATGGTTTATTTCCCCCGAGTTCCACGGCTGCGCGTTTATTAATGCCAGCGCAGAGGCAAAATCGGAAGATATTGAAAGTGAAATAAAAGAGATATGCCGGGACCATAAATCAGAGACAAAGAAAACAATCGTCATGCTCACCGGTATAAATGATGAAGAGACCGTCAATGACATGATGATGCTCATTGACGGCGCTATTATTCATGCGCAAATGGGTATGGATTCAGAAAGGGTGGTAAAAGCGTTAAAAACGGGCTTAGAGAAACTGACCGGTCAGTGATATTCCCCTGCGCTTAACCAGCTCTGGTACCGAGCCGATCACGCACCCGCGTCATACTGTCGGAATGGTGCCGCCATCAATCACGTATTCAGTCCCTGTGATACTTGAAGCATGAGATGACGCGAGGAAGACGATGAGGTTAGCCACCTCAATCGGTTTGGCAGGGCGTCCGAGCGGTATTCCACCTAACGCCTTCATAATGATCTGTTTGCCACCCTCGTAGTCTGTTCCTGCCTGCTCTGCCAGCCTCTCCGCCAGTGCAACCGCGGCTTCGGTTTCGATCCAGCCGGGTGCAACGCGCAACACCCGAACACCCTTCGGCGAGACTTCCTTTGACAGGCTCTTGCTGTAGGTCGAGAGGGCTGCTTTAGCCGCCGCGTAGCCCGTGGTTGATTCCGGTAACGGCAGTTCGCGCTGAATAGACGTCACGTGAATAATCACCCCGTTTCCCTGCGCAAGCATTCCGGGGAGCAGGGCGCGATCTAAGCGTACGGCGGGCAACAGGTTAAGATTAAGCTCCTGCTGCCACTCGTCTTCGCCAAGCGCAGCGAAACCGCCACCGGGTGCGGTCGAACCACCTGCGACATGGACAATCACGTCGACGCCGCCCATCTTTTCCTGCACCGCCGATGCGACGGAGGCACATCCAGCAACTGTCGTCAGGTCAGCGGCGACGAATGCATCGGCGATATTTATCTCTGGCGCGTGGCGCGCCGTGGTTAATACCGTTGCACCGAGCTGTTTTAAAAGTTCGACCACTGCTTTTCCAAGCCCTTTTGTTCCAGCGGTAACAAGCACGCGCTTACCTGTGAAATGAATATCTAATGACATGACCTTTAACTCCCGTTATTTACAGTACAGGTATATTCAACATAGACTGAGAAATTGACAAGTACGCACGAAAAAGTGAGTGACTGAATTATGAGTAAGTTATATAGCCCGGAATCTGCCGCAAGCGGCGTGGAGCAGGTATTACGGCTGCTGGAAGGCCGCTGGAAATTAATTATTCTTTTTCATCTGTTCGACGGAAAAGTGCAACGCTACTCTGATTTCGAAAAACTGATCCCCGGTATTTCCCAGAAGATGCTGGCGCAGCAGCTTCGGCAACTGGAATCCGACGGAATTGTTTCGCGGATGGTCTACCCTCAGGTGCCACCGAAAGTAGAATATCGACTCACCGAATGGGGGCAGGCATTATGCCCGGCGCTCGATGCCATGCTGAAATGGGCTGAAAAACGCGAGGCTTACGCCGAGCTGTAAATCCTGTGCCCGGTAAGCCTCGGATGGCTAATCGTGTCGATCTCTGCCAGAACGGAACGCGTTCACTCCGGTTTCTCTTCTGCCTGCGCCATCTCAAGCGCGCTGGCACTTGCGGGATCGAACAGCGAGATGCTCTCAATCTGATTGAGTAAAATTACCTTCCGGAATGATATGGCGCTGCGGGGTTCAGAGTCGAGCGTAATGTCATGCTCCGCATACCACCTGCTGTAGTTATTCTCGATGCGCAGATTCATCGTCTTCGCATCTCTGTACCCGCTTAGCATCGGGATCAGCACGATATTGGCCGTTTTTTCGTACTCCAGCGTGGCGGTGTGGATCATGCCGACGTAGATCCGCCCCGACCGAAGCGATACCTGCGCCAGCTCTCCTTCCTCCATGCACTGATACAGCACCTGTTCAATACCGCTCGACTGCGCCAGACGTTTGTAGAGCTTTTTCCGGCTTTCACCGTCCAGCCTGGCGCTGCCTGCCCAGTTAGAGCGGTAGAGGCAAAACAGGATGGCAAACGCCAGCATCACGACCACCGGCGCCTGAATGCCTAAAAAACTCCAGTTCATAAAGTCGATTTGCCAGTCGGTATATTTCGGTGAGGCAAAGTGAAAAGCGTTGTTGGCGGCGGAAAGGGCGAACAGCACCAGCCAGAGCAAACCGGTAGCGATTACGCCCTGAAGCACAAAAATACAGCCGTAAAGCGCCACGAGAAAATAGACGTCCCAGCCAAAGGAACGCTTGATTTTAAAGCGGGTGGACAGGTCACGGCTGGTGTACCAGTACCCGCATACCATCAGCACCATAAAGATTGCCGTTCCCATATCAGGCCCTCTTCAGCGCGTCGACATGACGCAGAAAATCCTGCCGTACCTCGTTGCTTTTGTAGTTCACCGAGGCGTTCCCGTCCTGGTCGATAATGATGCGATCGCCATCTTCTACGGCTTCAATGATTTCCTGCTGGCTCATTACCTGGAGCAATGACTCAGGGCTGGAGAAAAGAGAGAGAAAGAAGCGTTTCATGTCAGGCATCCTTATGAATAAAAAGGATAAGCCTGGAAGAAGGGCGGCGAGTTTGCCTTAAGGATATCCTGAAAGTTAAAGCAGAGTGGGGGCTACGCCTTATCTGGCCTACAAAACCCATTCTTTCCCATGTGATTAACTCATTGATATAGAATTAAAATAAAAAATAGATCAACACAAACTTGGACAAATAACGATGATTGTGTAAGTTTTAATTATGCGATTACGCCACGTTATTTACAGCCAGGATGTGACCCATGAGCACGTTGCCGCCCGTTGTCAGTCGGTTTGTTGATTACTACGCCACGCTGGACGCTCAGCCGCCGTCGGCGCTGGTGGGGCTTTATCACCCGGATGCCACGCTTGTCGATCCGTTTGGCGAACACAACGGGCTTTTTGCGCTCCAGCGCTATTTCACCCATTTGCTGGCGAATGTCGAAAACTGCCGTTTTACCATTGATGCCCCCCTTCTGAGCGAACGCCGGTTTGTCGTCACCTGGACAATGCACTGGTCGCACCCGCGCATTGCCGGGGGTGAGCCGCTCGGCCTGCCGGGGTGCTCAGTGGTGGACACGGAAAACGATCTCATCACCCGTCAGCGCGACTACTACGACGCGGGGGAGATGATCTACGAACACCTTCCTCTGCTGGGCTGGGCGGTACGCGGCGTGAAGCGGAGGGTCAAATCATGAAAACGGTGCTCATTACCGGCGCCAGCTCGGGCATTGGGGCCGGGCTGGCGAAATCCTTTGCCGCTGACGGCTACCAGGTTATTGCCTGCGGGCGCGATGCGTCACGTCTGGACGCCCTCCAGCTGCACAGTCCGAACATCACGGTGCGCCGCTTCGATATGACAGACAGGGACGCCTGTTGCCAGGCATTGAAGGACTGTAATGCTGAACTGGCGATCCTCTGCGCCGGGACGTGTGAATACCTCGATCGTGGCGTGGTGGATGCCGCGCTGGTGGAGCGGGTGATGAAGACCAATTTCCTCGGTCCGGTGAACTGCCTCGCCGCGCTTCAGCCGCAGCTGGCTGCAGGTCATCGCGTGGTATTGGTCAGTTCGATGGCGCACTGGCTTCATTTTCCGCGAGCCGAAGCCTACGGAGCGTCCAAAGCCGCGCTCACCTGGTTCGCCGACACGCTGCGTCTGGACTGGGAGCCGAAAGGGATTGGTGTAACCGTGGTTTCTCCGGGGTTTGTGGATACGCCGCTGACCCAAAAAAATGATTTTGCCATGCCGGGCAGAGTGACCGTTGACGAGGCCGTGAATGCAATACGCGCCGGGCTGGCGAAGAATAAAAACCATATCGCGTTTCCTTCCGGATTCGGCCTGATCCTGCGGCTGCTCTCATGGCTTCCGACCCTGATCCAGAACGCGCTGCTGCGCAGGATGGTGCGCTCATGAAGATCGCGATTATCGGCAGCGGTATTGCCGGGCTAACCTGCGCCTGGCGTCTGGCGGGCCATCATCAGGTCACCCTGTTTGAAGCGGGCGCAACGCCGGGCGGACACACCGCGACGGTAGACGTCTCCACGTCGCAGGGGAGCTGGGCCATCGACACCGGGTTTATCGTCTATAACGACCGTACTTATCCGCGCTTCATGGGCCTGCTTAGCGAGCTGGGCATCAGCGGCCAAAAAACGCAGATGAGCTTTTCTGTGCACAACCCGCAGTCCGGCCTGGAGTATAACGGGCACACGCTGACGTCGCTGTTTGCCCAGCGCCGAAACCTGGTGAATCCGGCATTCTGGCGGCTGCTTGGGGAGATCGTCCGCTTCAATCGTCTGGCAAAACAGGCGCTGGACGGGGAGGTGGATCCGAACGCCACGCTGGAGATGTTTCTTGAACAGCACGGTTTCACGCCGTTTTTTGCACGCCATTACATTCTGCCGATGGGGGCCGCAATCTGGTCATCGTCGCTGCAGGAGATGAGGCGCTTTCCGCTGCCGCTGTTCCTGCGCTTCTTTGAGCATCACGGCCTGCTGGATATTACCCATCGCCCCCAGTGGTACGTTGTCCCCGGCGGCTCGCGGGAGTATATCCGCGCCATGCTCGACAAGCTGGGCGACCGTCTGAACGTGCATCTCAATTCGCCGGTGCAGCGTGTGAGCCGCCACGAGCACGGAGTCACGCTTCAGCTTGAAAACGGCACTTATACCTTCGATCAGGTGATTTTTGCCTGCCATTCCGGACAGGCGCTGGCGATGCTGGACGAGCCGACGCCTGCAGAACGTGACGTGCTGGGCGATATCGGCTGGCAGCGCAACGAGGTGGTCTTACACAGCGACAGACGCTGGCTGCCGGTGCGCGAGCGCGCGTGGGCGAGCTGGAACTATCGCCTGAGTGAACGTGACCAGGCCAGCGCCTGCGTTACTTACAACATGAACATTTTGCAGGGGCTGCCCGAGGGGAGTCCGCTGTTCTGCGTCACGCTGAATCCTGAAACGCCGGTTGATGAGCGTTTCGTTCTGAGGCGCTTTATCTATGAACACCCGCTGTTCAATCCTGAAAGCTGGCGCGCGCAGGCGCGTCGCGGAGAGATTAACGGTCATCACCGGAGCTGGTTCTGCGGGGCGTACTGGTACAACGGTTTTCATGAGGACGGGGTGCGCAGCGCGCTGGACGTGGTCAATGCGATAGCCGCCGGGGAGGGGAACTGAGATGAACAGCTGCCTCTACCACGGCGTATTGCGCCACCGACGCCTCCAGCCGAAAACCCACACATTCAGCTACAGCGTCTTTATGGCCTGGCTGGATCTCGATGAGCTGGAAACATTGCCCTCGGTGGGCGTACGCCGTAACCGCGCGGCCGCCGCCTCGTTCCACGACGCGGACTATCCGCTGGGCACGCCGCTCAAAGAGAACGTGCTGAGCAGGCTGGAGAGCCTGACCGGGGAACGTCCGCAGGGGCGAGTCATGCTCCTGACGCAGCTGCGCTATTTCGGGTTCCATTTTAATCCGGTCAATTTTTACTACTGCTATGACCAGCACAATACGCTTCGCTGGGTGCTCGCCGAAGTGCGCAACACGCCGTGGAACGAGCGGCACTACTACGCGGTAGACGGCCAGAATGCCCGGCCCACAGAGAAAGCGTTTCACGTTTCGCCCTTCAACCCGATGGACATGGTCTACCACTGGCGCTTCAACAACCCGGACAACACGCTGCATATGCACATTGAAAATCATCAGGAAGCGAAGGTCTTTGACGCCACGCTGGCGCTGCGTCGGGAGCCGCTGACCCGCCCGGCGCTGCGTTCGCTGCTGCTGCGCATCCCGCTGATGACCCTGAAAACCGTTTTCGCCATTTACTGGCAGGCGCTGCGGCTGTGGCTTAAGCGTGTGCCGCTGTATAACCATCCCGTCAGCAGGAGTGAACGCTCATGACCGATCCCGTCTTTGCGCTAGAACCCGATATCCCGCGCAACGTCCGCATCGCGCGCTGGCTGCTTTTTCGGCTGTTAAGCGGCATTCGCGGCGGCTCACTTACGCTGCGTGAAGGGGCGCAAACCTTTCATTTTGGTGAGACATCTGCCGCGCTGCATGCCGACGTGCAGATCCTCACGCCAGGGCTTTACTGGCGCATCTTAACGGGTGGCAGCCTCGCGGCGGCAGAGGCATGGATGGACGGCGAATGGGAGACTACGCACCTGACGCCGCTTCTGGAACTGCTGGCGCTTAACGGCAAGGTGCTTGGCCGTCTGGAGAATGGTTTCCGCCTGCTCGGCAGGCCGCTGGAGCGGCTGCGCCACTGGACGCGGCGTAACTCCCGCGCGCAGGCGCGCGAAAATATTGCCGCCCATTACGATCTGGGCAACACCTTTTATGCCCACTTTCTCGATAAGGAGCTGCTCTATTCCAGCGCGCTGTTCACCGCTGACGAGCAGGATCTTACTGCAGCTCAGCAGGCCAAAATGGCGCGCCTGTGTGACCAGTTGGCGCTAAACCCGGGTGACCACCTGCTGGAAATTGGCACCGGCTGGGGAGCGATGGCGGAATACGCGGCCCGTCACTACGGCTGTCGGGTCACCACCACCACGCTGTCGCAGGAGCAATATATCTGGGCGACCGAGCGCATCGCCCGCGCCGGGTTGCAGGATCGCGTTGAGGTGCTGCTTTGCGACTATCGCGACCTTACCGGACAGTACGACAAACTGGTGTCGATAGAGATGATCGAAGCCGTCGGGCAACGCTATCTGCCCACGTTCTTCCGTACCTGCCAGGCGCGGCTGCGCCCGGGGGGACGGATGGCGATTCAGGCCATCACCATTCAGGACCAGCGCTACCGCGACTACAGCAAAAGCGTCGACTTTATTCAACGCTACATTTTCCCCGGCGGCTTTTTGCCGAGCGTCACCGCCATGAACGAATTGATGACGCGCCACACCGATTTTGTGGTGCGCAACCTCTTCGACATGGGGCCGGACTACGCCCGCACGCTGGCTCACTGGCGGCAGCGCTTTGTCCACGCCTGGCAGGAGATTGAAACGCTCGGCTTTGACGAACGTTTCCGCCGGATGTGGCTCTACTACTTCGGCTACTGCGAAGCCGGGTTTAACGCCCGCACCATCAGCGTGGTGCAGCTGACAGCGGAACGCGTATGAGACGTTACGTGCAGGTGTTCCTGATGGCGATTGCGTTCGATCTCTACTGGACGCTGGTGGTGCTGTTTCGCGAGCGGGGGCTGGTCGTCTGGCTCGCGCTGGCGATCCTTGCCTGCCTGATGCTGTCGCCTGCACACCGTATTTACGCCATTTTGCTGGCGGCCGCAGGCAGCCTGCTGGACGCCCTCTGGGCGGTGACGGGGCTTATTGCCTTCACGGGCGACTCGCTGATGCCTCTGTGGATGGTGGCGCTGTGGCTGATGTTCGCCACCGTCTGGACCCGACTGACGTGCACCACTACCTTGCCGGGCTGGATCTTAACGCTGCTGGCGACCGTCGGCGGGCCCGTAGCGTACCTTATCGGCGAGCGGCTGGGGGCAATTACGTTCCTGGAACCTGGCTTTATCGTCGTCAGCTGGATGGTACCGGGCTGGCTGGTATTAATGCTGTTTTTCCACCTGCTGATGGGGAGACAACAATGAAAACCCTGCTGATGCTAATCTGTCTGACAATTACCGTACCGGTCGCGAACGCCGCTGACTGGCTAAGCTGGCGCAAAGTAGGCAGCGCCACGCTCACCTGGGGGCCCTTCACCGTCTACACCTCGCAGCTGCTGACGCCCGATGGACGCTACAACGGCGAAAACAGGGATCAGGCGCTGGTCATTACCTATGCGCGCGACATCGACCGTAAGGATCTGGTTGAAGCGACGCGCGATCAGTGGCAGGCGCAGGGAATTTTGCAGCAGGAGCCGCTGAGCGAAGCATGGCTTAACAGGCTGGAATCGCTCTGGCCGGACGTCAAGGCAGGCGCGCAGCTGGCGTTTGTGCTTGAAAATCAGCAGGGACAGTTCTGGTACCGCGCGCCTGACGCGCAGACAGGTTTCACTCCACTGGGGCCAGCGCAGCCAGCGGCGTTCAGTACGCGCTTTCTGGCCATATGGCTCGATCCCCGCACGCAATACCCTGAACTGCGTCAGCAGTTAATCGGAGGCCAAAAATGAAACGTTTCCTGACCCTGGCGCTGGCGCTCACGATGCTGCTGGCAGGCTGCAGCACCGAGGTGACCGAGTATCGCCAGCAACAGCCACGGCTTGATATCTTCCATTACTTCCAGGGCAAAACCGAAGCGTGGGGCATGGTGCAGGATCGCAGCGGCAAGCAGATCCGCCGTTTCCACGTTGAGATCGCCGGGGATGTGATTGGCGATACGCTGACGCTCAACGAACACTTTGTTTACGACGATGGTGAAAAACAGCAGCGCGTCTGGCACATCCGCCGCGTGGGGAACGATCGCTACGAGGGAACGGCGGGGGATATTGAAGGGGTTGCCTCGGGGCAGGCTGCAGGCAACGCCTTTAACTGGCATTACAGCATGAACGTGAAGGCCAACGGCAAAACCTGGCTGCTGCACTTCGACGACTGGATGTACCTGCAGGATGAGACCCATCTGTTCAATAAAACCGAGATGAAGAAATTTGGCGTCACCGTCGCCACGGTGACGCTGTTCTTTACCCGTAAGACCTCAGTTTAGTTGCGGACGCTGCCGGTTTTGCTGCTGGAATAGATGAAGTACAGGGCAATCCCCAGGCAAACTACCGCGCCCAGGCGGCTCAGCGAAAACGGAATGGCGGGATTGCCCAGCCAGCCAAAGTTATCAATCAGCATACTCATGGTGAGCTGGCCGAAGATCACCGCTACCGTGGCGACGGCGGTGCCGATCCGCTGTACGGCGAGCACCATTATCACGATATAGGGCACGCCAAACATCGCGCCGAGGAGCTGCCATTTTGGCACGTCCAGCAGCGTGACCGCCTGCTTAGGTTCAAAGAAGAAAATGAGCAGGGCGGTCACCAGCGCGCCGACGGAAAACGTCAGAAACGCGCTTTTAAATACGCCCACGCTGCTGCCGAGCTGCCCGTTGATCGCGGCCTGAATGCTCAGCGTCGCGCCGCCGCAGACGGCCAGTAGAATCATCATCAGTGTCATACGTTTACCCCTGAGCCACCAGAACCAGTGCGGCAATAATAAAAACCAGCGCCACGATGCGTTTCGCGTTTATCTTCCTGTGTGGCGTACCCAGCAGACCAAAGTGATCGATGATCAGGCTCTTAAACACCTGACCGGCCAAAATGCCAATCATGGTCATCGCGATGCCGATAGCGGGAGTCGCAACGGTCAGAATGACCACGTACACGGGGCCGAGCACTCCGCCGAGCAGTTGCCAGGACGGCTGTGTAAAAAACGACGGACTGTTGCGCGGACTGAAAAACAGCATCAGCAGAAACGTCAGCGCGGCACCCACGCCGAAGATGCTGAACGTGGCCCATAAATCACCCACTTCGCCGCCCAGCGGTCCCAGCAGTCCCGCCTCTACGGACAGCCCCATCCCGCCAGCAATCACCAGGAAAATTAAAATAAGTTGCATAGCTCACTCTCTCGTTGTTCAGGCGACGAAGAATACGGGGTATCAGCAGTGAGAAAAATGCCATAATGCAGGAAACACCATTGCAGGAAATGCACTAATGATCGATGCCGGAAATATCAGCATTCGCGCGCTGCTGATCTTTATCGCGGTTTATGAATCGCAGAATTTCTCCGTGGTTGCGCGGCGGGAAGGGATCTCCGCCTCGCAGGTTTCACGCGTGATCCACCAGCTTGAGGACGCGCTCGGCCAGCAGCTTTTTTATCGCAATACGCGGGCCGTGATCCCGACGGAAAGCGGGCATCTCTTTATCCGCTATGCCCGGGCGATGGCAGGAAGTCTTGACGAGGCGCGCCGGGAGCTGGATGAGCGATCCATCGAGCCAACTGGGCTAATTCGCATTAACTGCCCGGTATTTTTTGGACAGCGGCACGTAGCCCCTGGCCTGGCGGGGCTGTCGGCGCGCTACCCCCGGCTCAATCTTGATTTGACCCTCACCGACGACTTTATCGACCCTCACCGGGACGCCGCCGACGTGTTGTTCCGCATTGGCACGCTGACGGACTCCTCTTTTCACGCGCGGGTGCTCGGGCAGCAGCTGTATCATCTGGCGGCATCGCCGTCCTATCTGCAGCGGCACGGTGCGCCGGATGCGCCGGAGGATCTGACGCATCACAGCTGCCTGGTCTATCGCGGATCGTCCGGGCCTAACCGCTGGCTCATTCGCCGTCCAAATGCGGCGTGGGTTCACTATCCCGTTGCGCCGCTGATGACCTCCAACAACGCCGAAACGCTGCTGATTGCCGCGCTGGGCGGAATGGGGATCGTGCTGTTCCCCGACTGGCTGGTGAGCGAAAGGCTAAACAGCGGCGAGCTGGTGTCGCTTCTGCCGGATCATGAATGTTCGATCAACACCGAGCCGCAGACCATTGCGGCGATCTACCCGAACGCGCGTCATCCGCCCCTTAACGTCAGGGCGGTGATTGATTATTACGTAGAGCGGTTCGGCACGCCGCCGTACTGGCAAAGATGAACCCGTGATTGCGCGACCTGGCCACTATCCCGTACTGTAGCGAAAACGTAAAAGGATAATCCGGGCCTATGCATCTTGATTTTCGCCAACTGCGCAACTTCGTCGCGCTGGTTGAATACGGCAGTTTTAATCGCGCGGCGGAGGCGGTGTGCCTCTCGCAGTCGGCTTTTAGCCGCAGCATTCAGGCGCTGGAGCAGAGCGTCGGACATCCCTTATTTGACCGGCAAAGCAAGCTGGCCACCCTGACGCTGCACGGCCAAACGCTGCTGCCCTACGCCCGACGGTTTCAGGAGCTGAACGTTGAGCTCAGCAGCCAGATGCGCGAAGCGGAGGAGGCGCAGACCGGCGAAGTGACGTTCGGCTGCGGTCCGGCCCCGGCTGCCCGGCTGATCCCCGCCGCGGTGGGAGCGTTTCATCGCAGCATGCCGCAGGCGAAGGTACGCTTTCAGATCGATAACTGGTTTACGCTGCATCAGGCGCTGACCACGCAGCATTATCCATTTGTCGTGGCCGATAGCTGGCAGGCGGAGCTGGATCCCCAGCTGCGGGTGCAGCCGCTCAGCCCGCAACGCTGCTTTTTTATCTGCCATGCCGACCATCCGCTGGCGCAGCAGGGCACTGTATCCGTGCAGGCGCTGTTGCGTTACCCCTTTGCGGCCCCCTATTTACCGCCGGGCGTGCGCAAGGTGCTGGCTACCCTCAGCCAGCAGCAGGATTTTACCCCCGCGATCCAGTGCGATCACGTCTATGCGCTGCTCTCAACGCTCGCCTATACCCACGCGATAAGCTTCGCCAGCGAGGATGGCTTTGCGCTGTGCCAGCACAGCCATCGGCTGGTAAAGCTGGAGATAAGTGACCTGCCGGAAGAGTGGCGGCTGATGCAGACCCGGTTTGCCATTATTTCTCCGGTCCATGCTACCCAGCCGCCGCTGGTGGAAAAGATAATTGAGACGATCCTCCATGCCGACCGCCAGCATCAGAATCAGCTGCTGGCGCAGGAGGAGGGGAGTTAAAGCGGCTGGCCCTCAGGCGAGTACTGCGGCCAGTGGTTTTCCAGCTTTTGCGCCTTGAGGGCCTGCTCGACGAAGGAGCCGTCAACCCACTCTTTGGCACTAAAGGCGCTGCGGATCAGGCGGCCCGAATGCGCCTGTTCAACGCTGTTGGTAAAGCTGTCGGTCAGGAAGGGATCGATGCGCGGTGAGGTGGTGAAGTTAAGATCCTGCGGCTGCAGTTCCTCCAGGAACAGTGCCCTGGGGATTTGGCTTTGCTGTGCCATTTCTGCCGACCAGGCTTGACGGTTGTTCGGATCGCTGATTTCTGCCGCGTTTTTCACCAGCACGTCGATAATCTGCTGCGTCGCCTGCGGCCAGGCGTCAATAAAGGTTTGTGTCCCCAGGAACCCCGCCTGCGTGGTGTTCTGACGACCGGAATCGCCGCTCTTCACCACCACGTCGATCTTATCGCCCCGCAACGCCAGAAGAGACACACCGCCCCAGACGGCATCCACGCGGCCCGCCGCCAGCGCCGCTTTTCCGGCATTCCAGTCGAGATTAATGACCTGCAGGTTTCTTTCCGTGAGCCCGGCGGTTTGCAGGGCGCGGTCGAACGCCAGCTGGTCCGCCGTACCGCGATAGACCGCGACCCGTTTACCCTTTAAATCCGCCAGGGTTTTAATGCCCGAGGCGCGGGTGACCGCCAGGTAAGACTCCGACCCGCGGCTGCCCAGCAGCAGGCGCGTGGGAAGGCCGTTCGCTTTGCCGATGATGGCCGCCAGATCGCCAAGGTAGACAAAATCAAGCTGTTGGTTTGCCAGCGCTTCATTCACCGCTGGACCCGCGCCCTTAAAGAACTGCCACTGGATTTCTACGCCCTGAGGTTTGAACACCGCCTCAAGCTGGTGGCGGATGTACGCCATGCCGACCGGGCCTTCAATAAAGGGCTTGCTGCCCGCACTTTGATCCGGCACGCCGATGCGAATGGCGTGCAGCGCTTCGGCGCTGGCGTTCCCCATCAGGGCGAAGGCGGCCACCAGCGGCAGCAGAGCGCGACTAAAAAATGCTTTCATCATAACAAGTTACTCCGAGGTTTTTTTTCTCACCCTAATGAGCCGCCCGGCCCGCTGTTAAATGCTTTTATTAGAAAAGAACAGGTGAAAATGAGCTAAATCAGCGCCAGCGAGTCCGGCAGGCTGAAATGCATTTGTTGCATCGGGATTATTCGCGTAACGCAATGACGCAGGGGAACGGGGCGGGGTTTTATAGCGGCATGACGGGTTTAAACGTGAAGCACTATGTCGCAGATAATTTTAAAAACGGGCTCATCCGGAAGGCAGAAAGTACGACTTAACGGCTGGCCGTGGATATTGCCCGCGCTACTGCTGCTGCTGTGGTCCATCTCGGCAGAGCGCCACTGGATGCCGGAACAAATTTTACCCGCGCCTTCGGTGGTTGCCGACACGGCGCTCTCGCTCCTGGCCGGAGACCTTCTCTCCCAGTGGGCGTTTAGCCTGCAGCATCTGCTGCTGGGCCTGCTGGCAGGCGCGTTCGCCGGCACGCTGTCAGGCGCGCTGTTCGGCCTGGTTCCCGGTGCGGCGCGTCGCGTGGAGCCGCTGTTTTACGCGCTGGCGCAAATCCCGACCCTGGGGTGGATCCCGCTGTTTATGGTGCTGTTCGGGATTGATAACGGCCTGAAGCTGGCGGTAATCATCAAAACCACCATCGTGCCGATGACGATCAACACGCAGCAGGCGGTAACCAGCGTGCCCCATACCCTGAGCGAGGCCGCCAGGGTGATGAATTTTTCCCGCTGGCAGCGTCTTCGCTGGCTGGTGATCCCCGCGAGCCTGCCGGGCTGGTTCACCGGCCTGCGGCTGGCGCTCTCTCAGGCCTGGGTGTCGCTGATCGTTGTTGAACTGCTCGCCTCGTCGGAGGGCATTGGCTACCTGATGGTCTGGGGGCGTCAGCTTTTTCAGCTGGATATCGTTTTCGTCACCATTGCGGTGGTGGGCTTCAGCGGCATGCTGATGGAGTGGGCGGCGAATCGGGCCTTTTCCCGACTGGTGTTCTGGCCACAGCCCGCCGTCGGGCGTCTTGCCTGGAAACCGCAGGCCAGTTGGCAGGCGCTGCAGCTGCCGGTTCTGCTGCTGGCGTTGTGGCAGCTGGCTAGCCGATGGGGATGGATTGACGGGGCGCTGTTCTCTTCGCCGCTGGCGGTCGCCGGGCGCTTTATGCAGGGCGCGGTAAGCGGGGAGCTGGCGACGGCGATGCTGGCGAGTCTCGGGCGCACGTTTACGGGCGGGGCGGCGGGTATTGCCGGTGGCCTGCTCTGCGGATTGCTGCTGGCGCTGCGGCCGCGCGCCGGGCAGATCGTGACGCCATCGCTCAACGTGCTGCGCCATATTGCCCTTTTTGCGTGGCTACCGCTGCTGACCGCGTGGGTGGGCAACGATAACGTCGGTAAAATTGTCTTTATCGCCCTGGCCTCGTTCTTTCCGATGTTCTTTAGCACCCTTCATGCCGTGCTGCAACGTAACCCGCAGCTGGACGAAGTGGCGCGCGTGCTGCGTTTAGGCGGCCTGACGCGCCTGCGGATGCTGATCCTTCCCGGCGCGGCGCCCGGTATTTTCGCCGGGCTGCGGCTGGCGATGATCTACGCCTGGCTTGGCAACATAGGCGCGGAATACTTCATGTCCTCGGGCGCCGGGATCGGCAGCCTGATGATTAACGCCCAGCAGCTGCTGGATATGCCCACCATTCTCTGCGGCATGGTGCTGGTCGGTCTCACCGGCGCAGCGCTGGATAAAGCCGGACGTTTACTGGAACTTCGCGCCACCCGCTGGCGCCAACAGGAGCCATCATGACCGCCCAAACTCTGGTCTCATTTCAACATGTGCGTAAAACCTGGCAGCAGGTCACGGCGCTGCAAAATTTTAGTCTCGACATCGCTGCCGGTGAACTGGTGGTGCTGGTGGGCAGCAGCGGCTGCGGTAAATCGACGCTTCTGCGCATGCTGGTCGGCCTTGAAGAGGCGACGCAGGGAGAAATCCGCATCAGCGGCGAGCTGGTCACCGGCGTGGGCAAAGAGCGCGGCATCGTGTTCCAGGAACCCCGGCTGTTCCCCTGGCTGAGTGTGATCGACAACGTCATGCTGGGGCTGGCGGATGAAAAACTGAGCCGTGCCGCCAAATGCCAGCGCGCGAGGGAGATGCTGGCGCGGGTGCAGCTCACCGAGTTCGAGGGTGCGCTACCCGCGCAGCTTTCCGGCGGGATGGCCCAACGCGTCGCCATTGCTCGCGGCCTGGTTGCCCGCCCACAAATTCTGATGCTGGACGAGCCGTTCGGCGCACTCGATGCCCTGACGCGTCACACCCTGCAGCAGGCGCTTTTGCAGATTCACAGAAGCGAGGGAACCACCACGCTGCTGGTGACCCATGACGTCGAAGAGGCGGTCGCCCTGGCCGACCGGGTCGTCGTGCTTTCCCCACGTCCCGGCCGTATTCGTGAGGTGGTGAACCTTACGCTGCCGCACCCGCGACAGCGTGACGACGCCACGTTCGCCGACGCCTGCCGCCATATTCGCACTCTTATTACCTCTGTCTGATAACCTTCACTAAGGAGCAATACATGGGACATCCTTCCGTTTTCCCCACCGGCGCGACGCTTTACGATCCTGCGCGCGCGTGGAGCGGCTATACCCTTTTCCAGGCCACCGAGCATGGCGCGGTGCTGGTCGACATGAACGGCGCCGTGGTGCGCGAATGGCCTGAGCTTCACGGCTTCCCTAACAAAATTCTGCCGGGTGGGGCGATCCTCGGACACAGCGGCGAGCGCGACCCGCGCTACGGCATGCAGGATATGCTCGATCTGATCCAGGTGGACTGGGAAGGCAATGTGACATGGTCCTTCGATCGCTATGAGAAAGTGAGCGACCCCGGCAATGAAAGCCGCTGGATGGCGCGGGCGCACCACGACTATCAGCGCGCGGGCAATCCGGTTGGCTACTACGCGCCGGGGCTGGAGCCGCAGGTCGAAGGGGGGAATACCCTGATCCTCGCCCACACCAACCTGGTCAACGAGGCGATATCGGACAAGGTTCTGCTGGACGACACCATTATTGAGGTCGACTGGCAGGGAAACGTGGTGTGGGAATGGCGCTGCAGCGATCATTTTGAGGAGCTGGGCTTCGACGATGCGGCGCGCACCGCGCTTTACAATAACCCCAACATGCGCGCCAGCGGCGGCGGAATGGGCGACTGGATGCATATCAACTCGATGTCCACGCTGGGGCCGAATAAATGGTATGACGTCGGAGACAGCCGCTTCCACCCTGACAACATCATCTGGGACGCCCGCGAGTCCAACATCACCGCCATCATCGATAAGCAGAGCGGCAACATCGTCTGGCAGCTTGGCCCGGATTACAGCACGCCAGCGCTAAAACACATCGGCTGGATCATCGGCCAGCACCACGCGCACATGATCCCGCAGGGGCTACCCGGCGCAGGCAATATCCTTATTTTCGATAACGGGGGCTGGGCCGGATACGGCGCGCCAAACCCGGCCTCGGCGGACGGGGTGAAAAACGCCTGGCGCGACTATTCGCGGATCCTCGAAATTAACCCTGTGACGCTGGATATCGAGTGGCGTTACTCGCCGTATGAAGCGGATCTGCCCCAGCCAACCGATTCATACCGTTTTTATAGCCCGTACATCAGCAATATGCAGCGCCTAGAAAATGGCAATACCCTGATTAATGAAGGCTCCAACGGGCGCATTTTTGAAGTGACTCGCAATCATGAAATCGTCTGGGAGTACGTGTCGCCGTTCTGGGGCAAGACGCTCAACAACAACATGGTTTACCGCGCGTACCGCATTCCTTATGCCTGGATCCCACAGCTTTCTCAGCCGCTGGAAACGCCAATAGTCCCGGTGGATGTTCGAACCTTACGCCTGCCGGGCGCGGCGCCGGCTGGCCCGGCGCAAAGCGTGGTGCGGGTCGCAGGCGTGAAGCCCTACAGTAAAAGCGCCGATGCGCTGTGCGTCGCGACGGATAATGACACCCTTCGCCGCAGTCCAAAACTGTTCCGCGTGGCAGAAAGCGCGTTTAAAACGGTGAGCACGTCGGGCGAGCTGGAAATCGATGGCCCGATACTGCTGTTTGTCGGGGCGGAGCGCTGCGTGCACTGCCGCAGACTCTGGCAACTGCTGGCGAACGAGAAGCTGATTCCGCTGACGGCGCGGTTTGATACCCGCTATCTGGACGCCGATCTGAACACGGAACTGGCAAGCCAGCTTGGCGTGCGCGGTCTGCCCACGTTGCTGGTGCTCAGGCAGGGTCAGCCGGTCTCGCGTGCGCCTGCGCAGCAATCGGTAGAAAGCGTCGGTGAGTGGTTGCAAGGCGTGAGTGAATAATGCGATACCCGGGAGAGTGAGCCTCTCCCGGGAAGGGCGAGATTATTTTGCCAAAATCTCACGGCGAACGATCTCTGCGCCCGCGCTCAGCGCCCTCAGCTTGCCGTTAGCAACCTGACGGGAGAGCGGGGCCATTCCGCAGTTGGTGGACGGGTAAAGCTTGTCGGCATCGACAAACTGCAGCGCTTTACGCAGCGTATCGGCGACTTCCTCCGGCGTTTCGATATGGTTCGTCGCCACGTCAATCGCGCCCACCATCACTTTTTTGCCGCGGATCAGCTCCAGCAGATCCATTGGCACGCGGGAGTTGTGGCACTCCAGCGAAATGATGTCGATGTTTGAGGTCTGCAGCTTAGGAAAAGCCTCCTCGTACTGGCGCCACTCGGAGCCGAGCGTCTTTTTCCAGTCGGTATTGGCCTTGATGCCGTATCCGTAGCAGATGTGTACCGCGGTTTCGCACTTCAGCCCTTCAACGGCGCGTTCCAGCGCGGCGATACCCCAGTCGTTGACCTCGTCGAAAAAGACGTTAAAGGCAGGTTCATCAAACTGGATGATATCGACGCCTGCGGCTTCCAGCTCGCGCGCTTCCTGGTTGAGAATTTTGGCAAATTCCCAGGCCAGCTTTTCGCGGCTTTTGTAGTGGGCGTCGTAAAGCGTGTCGATCATGGTCATCGGGCCCGGCAGCGCCCATTTGATCGGCTTGTCCGTCAGCTGGCGCAGGTACTTCGCATCGTCCACGAATACCGGCTTTTGACGCGCAACGGCTGAAACCACGCTCGGCACGCTCGCGTCATAGCGGTTGCGAATGCGCACCGTCTGGCGGTTCTCAAAATCGACACCGCTCAGGTGCTCAATAAAGGTGGTAACAAAGTGCTGGCGGGTCTGCTCGCCGTCGCTGACGATATCAATGCCCGCGCGGAGCTGTTCGTCGAGGGATAAACGCAGCGCATCCTGCTTACCCGCCAGTAATTCATCATCCTGAAGTTTCCATGGGGACCACAGCGTTTCAGGCTGTGCAAGCCAGGTTGGCTTAGGTAAGCTGCCAGCCGTTGATGTCGGGAGCAATGTTTTCATAATAGAAGACCTTTATTATCGGTTAATTAAAGCGTGAAGTTATGAGACCACTGCTCAAGACGTTGCTTGTAAGGCTTAATAAACTGTTCTTCCGTAAATTTGCCCTGTTGAATCGCTAACTGGCTGCGCTCTTCACGGTCATAAACAATTTTCGTTAATGAATGATCCTGCTGATTCAGATCCGGCTGATAGCACTGTCCGGCGGTCGAGTTCGCATTATAAATTTCAGGACGGTAAATTTTCTGGAATGTTTCCATGGTGCTGATCGTTCCAATCAGTTCAAGATTTGTATAATCCGCCAGCAAATCACCGGAATAATAAAAGGCAAAAGGCGCAGCGCTGTTCTCAGGCATGAAATAACGCACCTTCAGGCCCATCTTGCCAAAGTATTGTTCAGTCAGGGATGTACCGTCCGGCTGGTACTCAATCCCCAATACAGGGTGCGTGTTGCCCGTACGATGGTAGGTATCTTTGCTGGAGACACTCAGGCAGATCACCGGCGGTTTTTTGAAGTTTTCTCTGTATTCAGCAGAGTGGGTGAAGTGCTTGAAGATGTTGCCGTGCAATTCACCAAAGTTCTCCGGGATGCTGAACGTTGAGCGATCTTTATTATGTTCGAGCAGCAATACGCTGAAGTCATAGTCACGCACGTAAGAAGAGAAGTTATTCCCGACAATGCCTTCGATGCGCTCATCGGTTTGCTTGTCGACAATGAACGTCTGCAATATTTCTATGGCCGGGAAGCTATTTTCTCCATCGATGTTCATATCAACGGAAATAATTTCAAGCTCAACCGCATAACGATCGGCTTTAGGGTTATCCCAGCGCGCTAAGGCGTTGAAGCGGTTGTTGATCATCACCAGCGTATTGCGCAGGTTTTCCTGACGCTTTTCACCGCGCGCCAGGTTGGCAAAGTTGGTCGTGGTACGCGTATTTTCTGACGGGTTGTAATTTTCATCGAAGCAACTGCGCTTAAGGCTAAATGTAAAAGCTTTACTCATTGTGGTTATGCATCCTAAGTTCATGTTGCCAGGAAGTTATCAATGCATAATTTATGCCTGAGCCAGTGGCAGAGGGGAAGTGACTTAATTTCAATGCAACATGAGCGAAGTTCATGAAGCGTAATGCTCAATGTGTCGCTGCCATCTTGCCGGGTGGCGCTGCGCTTACCCGGCCTACGGTTCTGCGTCGTTTGTAGGCCCGAGCAAGCGCAGCGCCGCCGGGCGAAGCTCGCAGTATGTCCGTGATATGCACTTTGCCCTCGTCGTTAACCGGCTGCAGGGGAGAGGGATTTTTTATTTCAGTTCATTTCCCGCTATAATCCCCAAAATTTCCAACCGGTTTAGAAACAATCATGACAAAACTCACCTTACAAGAGCAGATGCTGAAAGCGGGCTTAGTCAGCAGCAAGAAAGTGGCGAAAGTGCAGCGCACGGCAAAGAAATCACGCGTTCAGGCACGTGAAGCTCGGGAAGCGGTAGAAGAGAACAAGAAAGCGCAGATCGAGCGTGACAAGCTGCTGAGCGAGCAGCAAAAGCAGGCCGTGTTGGCGAAAGAGTTTAAAGCCCAGGTTAAGCAGCTGATTGAGATGAACCGCATCACCGTTTCAAGGGGCAACATCACCTTCAACTTCACCGACGGCAATCTGATCAAAAAAATCGAGGTCGACAAGCAAACCCAGGCTCAGCTGATCAACGGCCGTCTGGCGATTGCCCGCCTGGTCATTAATGCAAGCGGCGACTGTGAATACGCGATTATCCCGGCGGTGGTCGCGGACAAAATTGCCCAGCGCGATGCCGAGAGCATCGTATTAAACAGCGCGCTCAGCCAGGAAGAGCAGGACGAAGACGATCCGTACGCGGACTTCAAAATCCCGGACGATTTGATGTGGTAAACCCTGTCTAAAAAGGTGCTGCGTGTCGGGCGTTAATCGTCTCGCCGCTCACCGGATGCACAAAATCCAGCCCGCTGGCGTGCAGCATCAGCCGCGGCGTCGTTTCGGCGCCCGGCCATTCAAGGCCGCCATATAAATCGCAGCCCAAAATAGGGTGACCCAGCTGCTGGCAGTGAATACGCAGCTGATGGGTTCGCCCCGTCTCTGGCGTGAGCGCAACCCGCGTCAACGGTAACCCCTCCGCCTGATAAAAACGTTCGATAACCTGGTAGCGGGAGCGCGCCGGTTTGCCCGTGACGGCGCAAATCGACATCAGCGGAAACAGCGCCGGGTCTTTGGCAATCGGCGCGTCAATCACCCCTTCGTCATTTTCAACATGCCCGCACAGCAGGGCGCTATACACCTTCTTCACGGCGCGCTGGCTGAACTGATGACAAAGTGCGGCGTTAATCGCTTTGTTACGCGCAATCACCATTATCCCGGACGTGCCAAAATCAAGACGATGCACCAGCGTGCAGCCCGGGTAGTTTTGCACCAGACGGTAATGAACGGAATCCAGGTTTTGCGGGTTTTTGCCCGACAGACTAAGCAGGCCGGAAGGTTTATCGATTAGCAGCAAATGCTCGTCCTGCCAGAGAATTTCAATCTCATCGGGACAAGGTGGGGCAATAAAGTTATCGACGATTACAGACATCAGGCCGCCCGGCTGGAGAGTGGGAGCGGATGATAACGAAAAGCGGGTGAAAAGAAAAACCCTCCCACCTGGCGGTGAGAGGGGGAATTCTTAGGCTGCGACGAAGCCGTCGATGGCCGCTTTCGCATCGGTCTGCGCTTTGGTCGCCACTTCAGGACCGTAGGCGATACCTTCAGCGAACACGAAGTTCACATCGGTGATGCCGATGAAGCCCAGGAACAGGGTCAGGTACGGTGCAACCAGGTCGGTTGGGGTATCTTTGTGAATACCGCCACGGCTGGTCAGTACAACCGCACGCTTGCCTTTCACCAGACCTTCAGGGCCGTTTTCGGTGTAACGGAAGGTCACGCCAGCACGCGCTACCAGGTCGAAGTAGTTCTTCAGCTGGGTAGGGATGTTGAAGTTGTACATTGGGGCGTTGATGACGATAACGTCATGCGCCTGCAGTTCTGCAATCAGTTCATCAGACAGCGCCAGGGCTTCCTGCTGACGCGGAGTCAGTGGTGCATCGCTTGGACGCAGCGCGCCAACCAGCTCGCCGTCCAGCACAGGAATCGGGTTTGCAGCCAGGTCACGCACGGTGATTTCGTCAGCAGAATGCTGTTCACGCCACTGTTCAACGAAGTAATCAGACAGCTGACCAGACTGAGAGTACCCTGCCAGAATACTGGATTTCAAAACTAATACTTTGCTCATGGGTGATTCCTGTTGTTGCATTTGATTGAAGGGGGTTGCCCCGTTGCTTGTTGACACTCTATTCACAATCCTGCCACAGAGATAGCGCAATATATCGAAGTCTATGTTCGAATTTTTTGAATAAGGCGCGAAAGGCGTCAATGTGGTACTCTATAGCAATCATTAAAAAGAGAGTTTATCAGGGCGTGTACTGCCCTTTAACGCTATGACAGAACAACAAAAATTAACCTTCCCGATGCTCCTGCAACAGCTTGATTCCCTGATGCTGCGCGATAAACAGCGCTTTGCCCGCCGTCTGCACGGGGTGAAGAAGGTTAAAAATCCTGATGCACAACAGGCCATTTACCAGGAGATGGCGAAAGAGATTGAACAGGCGGCAGGGAAAGTTGCGCTGCGTGAAGCCGCACGCCCGGCGATTACCTACCCGGAAAACCTGCCCGTCAGTCAGAAAAAACAGGACATCCTTGAGGCCGTCCGCGACCACCAGGTGGTCATTGTCGCGGGGGAAACCGGTTCGGGTAAAACCACCCAGCTGCCGAAAATCTGTATGGAGCTTGGGCGCGGGCTAAAAGGGCTGATTGGCCACACCCAGCCGCGTCGTCTGGCGGCGCGTACCGTGGCGAACCGTATTGCCGAAGAGCTGCAAACGGAGCCGGGCGGCTGCATCGGTTATAAGGTGCGATTCAGCGACCACGTCAGTGATAACACCATGGTCAAGCTGATGACCGACGGTATTCTGCTGGCGGAAATCCAGCAGGATCGCCTGCTGATGCAGTACGACACCATCATCATCGATGAGGCGCACGAACGCAGCCTGAACATCGACTTCCTGCTCGGCTATCTGAAAGAGCTGCTGCCGCGTCGCCCGGATCTGAAAATCATCATCACCTCCGCGACCATCGACCCGGAGCGCTTCTCGAAGCATTTCAACAACGCGCCGATTATTGAAGTCTCGGGCCGCACCTATCCGGTCGAGGTGCGCTATCGCCCGATTGTGGAAGAGGCGGATGATACCGAGCGCGATCAGCTGCAGGCCATCTTCGACGCTGTCGACGAGTTGGGTAACGAAAGCGCGGGCGACATCCTGATCTTCATGAGCGGCGAGCGCGAAATCCGCGATACCGCAGATGCGCTTAGCAAGCGCGACCTGCGCCACACGGAGATCCTGCCGCTTTACGCGCGCCTGTCAAACAGCGAGCAGAACCGCGTGTTCCAGCCGCACGGCGGACGCCGCATCGTTCTGGCGACCAACGTGGCGGAAACCTCGCTCACCGTGCCGGGCATCAAATACGTGATTGATCCGGGCACTGCGCGCATCAGCCGCTACAGCTACCGCACCAAGGTCCAGCGCCTGCCGATTGAGCCGGTCTCTCAGGCATCTGCCAACCAGCGTAAAGGCCGCTGCGGCCGCGTGTCGGAAGGGATCTGTATTCGTCTCTATTCCGAAGACGATTTCCTGTCGCGCCCGGAATTTACCGACCCGGAAATTCTGCGTACCAACCTGGCGTCCGTTATCCTGCAGATGACCGCGCTGGGGCTGGGCGACATCGCGGCGTTCCCGTTCGTCGAAGCGCCGGACAAACGCAACATTCAGGACGGCGTACGTCTGCTGGAAGAGTTGGGCGCGATTACCACCGACGAACAGGCGACGGCCTATAAGCTGACGCCGCTGGGACGTCAGCTCAGCCAGCTGCCGGTCGATCCGCGTCTGGCCCGTATGGTGCTGGAAGCGCAAAAGCACGGCTGCGTGCGCGAGGCGATGATCATCACCTCGGCGCTCTCTATTCAGGATCCGCGCGAGCGTCCGATGGACAAGCAGCAGGCGTCTGACGAAAAGCACCGTCGCTTCCACGACAAAGAGTCCGATTTCCTCGCCTTCGTAAACCTGTGGAACTATCTCGGCGAGCAGCAGAAAGCGCTCTCCTCGAACCAGTTCCGCCGCCAGTGCCGCGTGGATTTCCTCAACTACCTGCGCGTGCGCGAGTGGCAGGACATCTACACCCAGTTGCGCCAGGTGGTGAAAGAGCTGGGCATTCCGGTTAACAGCGAGCCTGCGGAGTACCGCGAGATTCATATCGCGCTGCTGACCGGCCTGTTGTCGCATATCGGCATGAAAGATGCGGACAAGCAGGAATTTACCGGCGCGCGCAACGCGCGCTTCTCCATCTTCCCTGGCTCCGGCTTGTTCAAGAAACCGCCGAAGTGGACCATGGTTGCCGAGCTGGTAGAAACCAGCCGCCTGTGGGGGCGTATTGCCGCGCGTATCGATCCGGAATGGGTCGAGCCGGTGGCGCAGCACCTGCTGAAACGCTCGTACAGTGAACCGCACTGGGAGCGCGCGCAGGGCGCGGTAATGGCGACCGAGAAAGTGACCGTCTACGGCCTGCCGGTGGTTGCCGCGCGGAAGGTCAACTACAGCCAGATTGACCCGGCGCTCAGCCGCGAGCTGTTTATCCGCCACGCGCTGGTGGAGGGGGACTGGCAGACACGTCATGCGTTCTTCCGTGAAAACCTGAAGCTGCGCGCCGAAGTGGAAGAGCTTGAGCATAAATCCCGCCGCCGCGACATTCTGGTGGACGACGAGGCGCTGTTTGAGTTTTACGACCAGCGCATCAGTCACGATGTTATCTCCGCCCGCCACTTCGACAGCTGGTGGAAAAAGGCCAGTAAAGAGACGCCGGACCTGCTCAACTTCGAAAAGAGCATGCTGATCAAAGAGGGGGCGGAATCGGTCAGCAAACTCGACTACCCGAACTTCTGGCATCAGGGCAACCTCAAGCTGCGGCTGACCTATCAGTTTGAACCGGGCACGGACGCGGACGGCGTGACCGTCCACATTCCGCTGCCGCTGCTGAACCAGGTGGAAGAGAGCGGGTTTGAGTGGCAAATTCCTGGCCTGCGTCGCGAGCTGGTGATTGCGCTAATCAAATCCTTGCCTAAGCCGGTGCGCCGTAACTTTGTGCCCGCGCCCAACTACGCGGAAGCGTTTTTAGGCCGCGTCACGCCGCTGGAAATGCCGCTGCTGGACGCGCTCGAGCGCGAGTTCCGTCGCATGACCGGCACCACCATCGACCGCGAAGACTGGAACTGGGATCAGGTGCCCGATCACCTGAAAATCAGCTTCCGCGTGGTGGACGACAAAAACAGAAAGCTGCAGGAAGGCCGTTCGCTAACCGAGCTGAAGGATGCTCTGAAGGGCAAAGTTCAGGAAACGCTGTCTGCGGTGGCGGACGACGGCATCGAGCAGAGCGGGCTGCACATCTGGAGCTTTGGCCAGCTTCCGGAAAGCTACGAGCAGAAGCGCGGTAACTACAAGGTCAAAGCCTGGCCTGCGCTGGTGGACGAGCGCGACAGCGTGGCGATCAAGCTCTTTGATAACCCGCTGGAACAGCAGCAGATGATGTGGCGCGGGCTGCGTCGCCTGCTGCTGCTGAACATTCCGTCGCCAATCAAGTATCTGCACGAGAAGCTGCCGAACAAAGCCAAACTGGGGCTGTACTTTAACCCGTACGGCAAGGTGCTGGATCTGATTGACGACTGCATCTCCTGCGGCGTGGACAAACTCATCCACGAGGCGGGCGGTCCGGTCTGGACGGAAGAAGCCTTTGCCACGCTGCATGAAAAGGTGCGCGCGGAGCTGAACGACACCGTGGTAGAGATTGCCAAACAGGTTGAGCAGATCCTCACCGCCGTGTTCAATATCAACAAACGCCTGAAAGGGCGCGTGGATATGACCATGGCGCTGGGGCTTTCGGACGTGAAGGCGCAGATGGCGGGGCTGGTTTATCGCGGCTTTGTCACCGGCAACGGCTTTAAGCGTCTCGGCGATACCCTGCGTTATCTGCAGGCGATTGAAAAACGTCTGGAAAAAATGGCCATCGATCCGCACCGCGACCGTGTTCAGATGCTGAAAGTGGAAAGCGTGCAGCAGGCATGGCAGCAGTGGCTGAACAAGCTGCCGCCCGCGCGCCGCGATGATGAAGACGTGCAGGAGATCCGCTGGATGATCGAGGAGCTGCGCGTCAGCTTCTTTGCCCAGCAGCTCGGTACGCCGTATCCGATTTCGGATAAGCGTATCCTGCAGGCGATGGAGCAGATTTCCGCTTAAAACCCTGTTTTCTCCCTCTCCCTGTGGGAGAGGGAGCCCCAGTCATTTTTTTCTTGAAGCGATGAACGTTGCTTCAGCAAAATTAATGACTTATAGCGACGCCCTGGTCCGGCTGTAAATCGCCGAGGCGTTTCCGTAAGGCCGGGACGAGGCGCAGGGATGCGCCGAGAGGGTGTGGCCTGCAGGGATGCAGGCTCATGCCCGACCCGATAGCCTGAAGGAATAAGCTGAGGGCACCGCGAAGCGGCGATTTACCGCCGGGAGCCCGGGTTGCCAGGGTGGTGGCGATTGAGCCACCCTGGCACGTTCACCGGTCATGTCGTTACAGAGTAGCAAGGAACATAAAGTGAACGGAATGACCACCACAGCCGTATGTTCCCCCTCACCCCAGCCCTCTCCCTCAAGGGAGAGGGGGTCGTCCGTGCAGGCATTATTTTGTGGGGAGCCCTCAGCCTACACAATTTTCACCCGTTCACAATTGCCAGCGTAAACCCATCCCATCCCTTAACCCCCACCGTTTGCAGCGCGGTGGCGGTTAAACGCGGATTATCCCCACTCATCTCGATAAAACGCCGCACACCCTGCACGCGCGCGTCGTCGCTTTGCCCGTTAATGACCTCGCCGTCGCGCACCACGTTATCGCCAATGATTACCGTGCCGGGACGGGAATAGTGCAGCGCCCACTCCAGATAGCCGGGGTTGTTGGGCTTATCGGCATCGATAAAGATCAGGTCGAACGGTGTAACGTCACCTAAATTTTCGAGTGAGTTCAGCGCCGGGCCTTCAATTAATTGAATACGATCGTTAAGACCTGCGAGGTGAATATTCTGGCGGGCAACCTCGGCATGCGTCGGGTCAGCCTCGAGCGTAATCAGCTTCCCATCTGGCGGCAGGGCGCGCGCCATCCAGATTGAGCTATAGGCACCCAGCGTACCGATCTCAAGAATGCGTCTTGCCTGCGTCATGCGTACGAACAGCGCCAGCAATTGCCCCTGATTGGCCGCTACGTCGTGTTCGGGTAGCCCGGCGCGTTTGTTATTTTCCAGTACCTGACTCAGTACGTCATCTTCAGGAATAAGCGAAGAAATCATGAAATTATCTACTGCAGACCACTGTTGTTGCATAGATTGACTCCTGAGGGAGAATCGCCGGGTGGCGGCTGCGCCTTACCCGGCCAACGGGGCGGAATGTAGGCCCGGTAAGCGCAGCGCCACCGGGCAGGTTTTCAGGCACTGACCCAACCGCCACCCAGCGCTTTATACAAATCAATTTGCGCCAGCAGCAGGTTATTTTTCACCTGTACCACGCTGGTCTGCACCGAGAACAATGTACGCTGCGCGTCCAGCACGTCCAGATAAGAGGAATAACCGTTGCGATAGCGATTCTGCGCAATGCGCAGGGTCTCCTGGGCAACATCCTGCTGGGCAAGCAGTTCCGTCAGCTGCTCCTGATAGCGCGTAATGGCATCAAGGCTGTCATTCACCTCAGCAAATGCGTTACGCACCGTTTTTTCGTAGCTGTATAGCGCCTGATTACGCTGGGACTGGGAAATATCCACCTGCGCATTCAGCGCCTGACGGTTCAGCAGTGGCGCAAGAATACTGCCGCCAACGCTCCACAGCTGGAGCGGGTTATCCAGTAAGCCTGACAGGGTGCGATCCTGTACCGATCCGGTTGCCGTCAGGTTGATCGACGGCAGCAGGCTGGCGCGTGACGCGGCAAGCGTCGCGTCTGCCGCCACCAGCTGACGTTCAGCCTGAACGATGTCCGGGCGGCGGTTTAACAGCGTGGAAGGCAGCTGTGACGGCAGCTTCAGCGGCGTCAGTAGGTCGAAGTTTTCACTGCGAGCCACATCGCCTGGATTGCTCCCGAGCAGGAGGCTTAGCGCGTTTTCCTGTTGCGTAATTTGATGCTGCAACAGTGGAACCTGCGCCCGTGTAGAACGCAGTTCTGAGTCGGACTGCATCAGCTCCAGACGCGAGCTATAGCCCGTCTCAAACTGGCGTTTAGCGAGATTGAACGCCTCTTCGCGCGACTTCAGGGTGGACTCCGTGACGCGCAGCTGTTCATCCAGCGAGAGCAGGGTGACATACCCGGCGGCTACCGACGACGCAACGGTTAAATCCGCGGCGACGGCAGCGGCTTTTTGCGCCTCCAGCGAGGCCTCGGCGGCATTGGCGGTGCTGCGGTTGACGCCCCAGATATCAACGTCGTAGCTGGCGGTCAGACTCCCTTTGTACAACGTCCCGTAGACCGGCAGCCCGGTCGCGGCAGACTGCGAGCGGGCGCGCGTGCCCGTTACGCCCGCATCAAGGGACGGGAACAGGCTGCCGTCCGCAGCATAAACTCGCGCCTGATACTCATTAATCCGCTCGCGGGCAATCAGGACGTCGCTGTTGTTCTTAAGCGCCTGGTCCACGTAGCGGTTCAGGTTGCTGTCGTGGAAATTCCGCCACCAGAGCTGTTCCGCCGGGCTGTTGGGCCCCGACGCGGCGCGCCACTGGGCGGGGATCTGTAGTGACGATGTAGCAGGTTCAACGTCAACCGACTGGCATCCGGCAAGCATCGCCGCCAGCACCAGACCCGCTAGTGGGCGAAGGATCATTGCTTCGCCTCCCGCGTATCAATCGTCACCTGCACCGACATACCGGGGCGCAGCAGCTTGTACTCTTCCGGTTTCCCCAGCACCTCAATGCGCACCGGAATACGCTGCGCGATTTTAACAAAGTTGCCCGTGGCGTTATCCGGCGTGATGGCGCTGAACTCCACGCCCGTCGCCGGTGAGATACTCTCCACGCGGCCCTGATACGTTTTATCGTTCAACGCATCGACGGTGAATTTTACCGGCTGTCCGACGCGTAGCTCCGCCAGCTGCGTCTCTTTGATATTGGCGATCACCCAGTGCTGCGGCGGAACCAGCGTGGTGAGGTGCGTCCCGGCGGTCACATAGGCACCCAGACGTACGGCAATCTGGCCGAGCTGACTGTCGCGCGGGGCGATAATGCGGGTGTTTTGCAGGTCAATCTGCGCCAGCTCCAGCGCTGCTTTCGCGTTTTCAACATCCGCCTCCAGCGCACCACGGTTGACGATGACCGTCTGCAGATCCTGACGCGACATCTCAAGCGTCGCTTTGGCCTGATCGATATCCGCGCTGCCCTGAGCCGCGCTGGCGAGCGCCGCATCACGCTCGCGAATAGAAAGGGAACCGTCAGCCGTCAGATCCTTCACGCGCTTTAAATCTGCCTGCGTTTTCAGGCTCTGGGCGCGGGCATTTTTCAGCGCCGCGTCGTTTTTGGCGATCGTCGCTTCGGCGCTTTTACGCTGCTGCAGGTTGTTGTTCAGGGCGGCAATTTTCATAGCCAGCTGCGCCTCGGCCTGATGGACGCGCTGTCGATAAATACGATCGTCGATCTGAAACAGCACCTCGCCTTTTTTAACCTGCACAAAGTCCTGAACGTTCACCTCGGTGATATAGCCATTCACCTGGGGGCTGATAAACGTCGTCTGGCCGCGCACGTAGGCGTTGTCGGTAAACTGTGCGTGGCGGGTGAACGGCGGTAGCTGCCATGCGTAAAGGATCACCAGCACGCCAACAATACCGATGGCGGCGGCGGTGAATACGGAAACAATGCGCACATTTTTGCGGGTGTTGGCCTGCTCTTTGGCGGCATCCTGCTGACTCATAAACTCTCCAGAAATAGTTCAATTATTTGTTGCCGGTGGCGTTCTTCAGCGCCATACGGGCAGTGATGCGCAGGCGCAACAGGCGCCATAAAATCCAGACCAGCGTGGCGGCGGCAATGCTCGCCGTCAGTAGATAAGTATCGTTGTAAGCCAGAATGTTTGCTTCCAGGGTGGTGACGGTTTGCAGCTGCGTTATCGCCTGAGTCCCCAAAAGCGCGCTATCGCCGATCAGGCTCTGGTACATCTGGGTGTAAGCCTGAATGCGTTCATTCACCAGCGGGTTCAGCGTGGTGAGCTGGTCGGCCAGCAGGCTGGAGTGGTACTTCTCGCGCCAGGTCTGAAAGGTACCGAGGATGGCGGACCCCAGCAGGCCGCCAATGTTCTGGCTCATGCCAAACATCACCGAGAAGCTGACCAGATTGCGCGGGTCGGCGATGACCCCACCGATGGCCGCCAGCATCGCGGGCGCAAGGAAGAAGGCGCTGCCGAAGCCGAGCAGGAACTGGCTTAACATCAGCTGATCCGGCCGGGTCAGGCTGTTGGACTGGCTGTCCAGCAGCGAGGCGATAATCATCAGCGCCAGAGAGGTGATGATTGGCCACGCCAGTTTTGTCGGCTTGATGGTAAGACAGCTGGTGACGATCCCGCAGACAATCCCGGCGAAAATGGACCACGCCAGGTGGGTCATCTGCTCGTTCTGTAACCCCACGTACTGCAGCCAGCCGATGACCCCGGTGTTTTGTTCAGCCAGCACGATACGGATCAGCAGCATGATCAGCCCTAAACGGACGATGCTGCCGCTCGAGAGCCAACGGGTGTTCAGCAGCGGGTTGCTGCGGTTATGTTCGAACACAATGGCGGAGACAATCAGCACCAGCGAGAGCGCCAGCGACCAGCCGATCCAGGGGGCTTCAAACCACCAGTCCAGACGGCCCAGGGACAGAACTGCGCACAGCAGCGCCACGCCGGGCGCCAGCAAAAAGAAGGTGATGAAATCTTTTTTCTCGAACACTTTTCGCCTGTCACCCGGCGGCAGCTTCAGCGCCATCACGCAGGCAAGCGAGATCAGGGCCAGGCCCAGTTCGAAGAAGTAAAGCCCGCGCCACTCGTCAAGCTGCAACAGTTCGGTAGAAAACAGGCGCGCCAGCGGGATTGCCAGTGACGAGCCGGTGATGCCAATCGTCAGCGCTTTCAGGCGATGCTTCGCGGGCCACGCCTGGATTTGGTAGTAAATACCCAGTGAGCTCAGCGCGGCAGCAACCATGCCGTGCGCGGCGCGCACCATCAGCGCGGAGCTGAGATCGTTCACGAACAGGTGGAAAAAGGTGACCAGCACATACAGCACCAGAAAACCTTCCGTAAAGGCGCGCAAACCGTACTGCTGACGGAATTTCACCAGCAGCAGGTTGATGGAGACGTTGGTCATCACATAGACCGCAGGCAGCCAGGCGATTTCCGTCGACCAGGCCCCGAAGGTGCCCTGAAGATTTTGCAAATTGGCGGTGACGACCGCGTTGCCCAGCGCGCCCGTCAGACAGACCAGCAGGCCGACAACGCCGTAAGCGATCCGCTTTGGCGTAGGGTGTTCCGGGGTGGAGGGGGAACCCAGCAGGGCGGGCTTCTCATGTGGCTGCCACTCGCGAGGAGCATAAGGATCGCGTTCGGGCAGGCGCATAACGTTGTTTACCTTAGAAAAAATGTAATGATTAGAGGGCTAATGATTCTACGTCTGACGCAAATCATAATTCAAGTGAATATGATTATCGCATGTTAATCAAATGTTGAGGGGACGCTTGAACAAAAAGAGCGGCCCGGGAGGGCCGCTGGACATTCAGATGTGGTCAGGTTGCGCCTGGACTACGGGTGTTGGTTTGACCCGGCTGGCGCAGAAAATGGCGATCAGCGAGATAACGACCGTCACCGCCAGATACCAGGCTACCGGCACCCAGTCGCCGTCGTATTTCGCCAGCAGACCGGTGGCGATCAGCGGGGCGGTCCCGCCTGCCAGCGCGGCACCTAACTGATACCCGAGGGTGATGCCGGTGTAGCGCACGTTGGCACTGAAAATTTCAGAGCACAGAGTGCCGAGCACCGCCGTTACCGGCGCCCAGAGCACACCAAACGCGATGACGGTGGCGAGGACAATGCCCCAGGTCGTGCCGGTATTGAGCAGCATAAACCACGGGACGATAAACAAGCCGAGCACGAAGACGCTGACCGCATACATGCGCTGACGACCTACTTTATCGGAGAGCAGCCCCATCAATGGGATCATAATGGTGGCAACCAGCGCGCCCAGGGTCACGCCTTCCAGCGCCTGAGATTTTTGGTACGTCAGCGTGGTGGTGGCATAGCTCACCACAAACGTCGAGAAGATATAGAACGGCGCGGTTTCAACGACCTTCAGACCGGCGGCAATCAGCACTTCGCGCCAGTGGTACTTCAGGGTATCGCGCAGGGGCGCTTTCGCCACCTGGCCTGATTTTTTTACTTTCTGGAAATCAGGCGTCTCGTCGATGTCCTTACGGATCCACAGCCCGATCAAGACCAGGATTGAACTCAACAGGAACGGGATGCGCCATCCCCAGGAGAGGAAATCTTCCTCACTGAACAGCGTCATCAGCGAGACAATAAAGGTCGCCATCAGCATGCCGATGGTGACGCCCGCCTGCGGAATGCTGCCGAAAAAGCCTTTGCGTTTTTCGGGCGCATATTCGTAGGCCAGCAGCAGCGCGCCGCCCCATTCACCGCCAATGCCCATGCCCTGAATGATGCGCATCAGGATCAGCAGGGCGGGCGCCCACAGGCCAATCATCTCATAGGTGGGGAGCAAGCCGATCGTGACGGTTGCACCGCCCATTAATGACAGCGTCAACACCAGCGTTTTTTTGCGCCCGATACGATCCCCGATGTGGGCGAAGAGAACACCGCCAATGGGGCGGATAAAAAAGGTCAGCGAGAACGAGAGATAAGAGAGGATCAACCCGATTACCGGGTCGACCATCGGAAAGAAAATCTTGTTAAACACCAGCGCGGCGGCGGTGCCATAGAGAAAATAGTCAAACCATTCAATGGAGCTGCCGGTGAGGCTGGCAATTAAAACCTTTTTGTTTTTGCGTAAAACCGTCGTTGTACTTTCATGTTGTGTCATTTTCTGAAGCTCCGCCACAGAGAGGATGAATGCGGTGTCACCTGGCGCGCTTCAGGTGCAACCCGCAGTAATAAAAAGGTTGTGAAATTGTTAAGCAACTTAGGGTTGGATAGGGCGTTTGGCAAGCAAGGGGCGGGCTATACTGGTCAGATCACGATGAAATTAGCAGCGACTGGTGCTTTGGCATGCAGTTTGACTGGCATGATGTTTTGTATGCCGGATAATCAAAAGCATAACATGCAGGTGCAACCCAATTGTTTTTGGATGTTTCTGGTTATTTCAAAAAAATGCCAGAAAATGCAGAGTGGCAGGCGTTTTGGCTTTAGGAGTGATCCCCTGTTCAGCCGTGACGCGTGCAGTACTCTGAACGTAAACGCTGTAAGGAGGTAACGATGACACTGGCACTTTTTCCTTCTCTACCCGGCTCGACGCTTAATGCCGTCAACACCGTCGGCTCGTGGCTTGCGCAGGACGATCGCCGCAGTGAGCCTGTTGATGCCGTGATCCTTGCAGGGAATGCGGTCATCCCTACAATCGATGCCGCCTGTAAGATAGCGGCCGAACAGGCCATCCCCCTGCTGATAAGCGGCGGGATAGGACACTCTACCACCTTTCTTTACGCTGCCGTCGCGCAACACCCGCGCTATAACACGCTGCCCACTACCGGACGAGCCGAGGCCGCGATCCTTGCGGACATCGCGCGGCAGTTCTGGGCGATCCCGTCAGACAAAATATGGATAGAAGATCAGTCAACCAACTGCGGTGAGAATGCCCGTTTTAGCTGGGCGATGCTCAGGCATCACGGACTGAACGCCGGGCGTGTGCTGGTGGTGCAGGACCCGACCATGCAGCGCCGCACGATGGCGACCTTCGCCCGCGAGTGCCGGGATGAAGCCGTTTCGCCGGAGTGGATTAGCCACCCCGGCGTGACGCCTGTGCTGCAAAACAGTGAAGACGGGCTGAGGTTTACCGGCGGTAACGAAGGGCTCTGGCCGGTAGAACGCTATTTATCGCTGGTGCTGGGGGAGCTGCCGCGGCTGCGGGACGATATTAACGGTTATGGTCCGGCGGGGCGTGACTTCATTGCGCACGTGGACATTCCCGCCGAGGTGGAAACCGCGTGGCACGTTTTACGTAGTGACGTCATCCTTACCGATGCGCTGGTCAGCCGCTCCCTGCTGTAACGATCTGCCCGTTTGCGCCAGCTTTTACGCAAACGGGCACTAAATGTTGCCAGTTTGTGTTGTCACCCATCCGCTGACGCGTTTCTTTTATGAGATGTCTCACAAAAACAGCCTCATAGAGTAGGCAATCGCCCCTGAAATTATAGTTTTTAACAATGCATTTACTTGTTAAAAACAGTGTAATTACAGGAGCAGGTCATGACGGTACCCGTACAACATCCTATGTATATTGATGGACAGTTTGTTGCCTGGCAGGGCGATGCCTGGATTGATGTGATCAACCCGGCCACTGAAGAGGTCATTTCCCGTATTCCCGATGGACGTGCCGAAGATGCCCGCAAAGCCATTGACGCCGCCGAGCGTGCCCAGCCTGACTGGGAAGCTTTACCCGCCATCGAACGCGCAGGCTGGCTGCGTAAAATCTCTGCGGGTATCCGCGAGCGCGTCAGTGAAATCAGCGCCCTGATTGTCGCAGAGGGCGGCAAAATCCAGCAGCTGGCAGAAGTTGAAGTGAACTTTACCGCAGACTACATCGATTATATGGCCGAATGGGCGCGCCGCTACGAAGGCGAAATCGTCCAGAGCGACCGTCCGGGGGAGAATATCCTGGTCTTTAAACGCGCCCTGGGCGTGACCACCGGGATTTTGCCGTGGAACTTTCCGTTCTTCCTGATAGCCCGCAAGCTCGCGCCAGCGCTGATTACCGGCAATACCATTGTGATAAAACCGAGCGAGTTCACGCCAAACAACGCCATCGCGTTCGCCAAAATTGTCGATGCGATCGGCCTGCCTAAAGGGGTCTTCAACCTGGTGCTGGGACGCGGTGAAACCGTGGGCCAGGAGCTGGCAGGCAACCCGAAGGTGGCGATGGTCAGCATGACCGGCAGCGTGGGGGCGGGGGAAAAGATCATGGCCGCCGCGGCGAAAAACATCACCAAAGTGGCGCTGGAGCTGGGGGGGAAAGCGCCCGCTATCGTGATGGACGATGCGGATTTGGAACTGGCGGTGAAAGCGATAGTGGATTCCCGCGTGATCAACACCGGGCAGGTCTGCAACTGCGCCGAGCGCGTTTACGTGCAGAAGGGCATTTATGACCGCTTCGTCAACCGTCTGGGCGAGGCGATGAAGGCCGTGCAGTTTGGTAACCCGGGCGAGCGCGCTGATATCGCGATGGGGCCGCTGATTAACGCTGCCGCGCTTGAGCGGGTTGAACAGAAGGTGGCGCGGGCCGTGCAGGAGGGGGCGAGAGTGGTGCTCGGCGGTAAAGCGGTTGAAGGCAAAGGGTATTACTATCCGCCAACCCTGCTGCTGGACGTGCGTCAGGAGATGGCCATCATGCATGAAGAGACCTTTGGTCCGGTGCTGCCCGTCGTGGCGTTCGACACGCTGGAAGAGGTGCTGAAGATGGCCAACGACAGCGACTACGGGTTGACCTCTTCTATTTATACGCAGGATTTGAATGTTGCCATGAAGGCCATCAAGGGGCTCAAATTTGGTGAAACCTACATTAACCGTGAGAACTTTGAAGCGATGCAGGGCTTCCACGCGGGCTGGCGCAAGTCAGGGATCGGCGGGGCAGACGGTAAGCATGGTCTGAATGAATACCTGCAGACACAGGTGGTCTACCTGCAGTCTTAATCTGAACATCCCCTCTCCGGCGAGAGGGGACAGTAACCTTACAGCGAGGCGTATTTATCGAGGGTGCGCACCAGCTGCGTCACGAAGCCATATTCGTTGTCGTACCAGGCAACGGCCTTGACCAGCTGCAGATCGCCAGCCTCGCTGACCTCCGTCTGCGTGGCGTCAAACACCGAACCATAGTGCGAACCGATCACATCCGACGACACAATCTCTTCATCGGTATAGCCAAAGGATTTATTTCCCTGAGTCGCTTTTTTCAGCGCGGTATTGATCTCCTCAACCGTCACTTTATTACCCAGAATCGCCACCAGCTCGGTTACCGAACCCGTTTTCACCGGCACGCGCTGGGCGTGGCCCTTCAGCTTGCCGCTCAGCGCCGGGATCACCAGACCAATCGCTTTCGCGGCACCGGTGGTATGCGGAATGATATTCTCCGCCGCCGCGCGTGAGGCGCGCAGATCTTTCCCGCGAGGCCCATCCACCAGCGCCTGCGTGCCGGTGTAGGCGTGAATGGTGGTCATCGTGCCGACCTTAATTTCAAAGGCATCGTGCAGGGCTTTAGCCAGCGGGGCGAGGCAGTTGGTGGTGCAGGAGGCGACGGAGATGATGGTATCACCGGCGTCAATGGTGTCGTCGTTCACGTTAAACACAATGGTTTTCATCTCACCCGCAGGCGCGGAGATCAGCACTTTTTTGGCACCCGCATCCAGATGCGCTCTGGATTTCTCTTCAGAGGTATAAAAACCGGTGCATTCGACGACGATATCCACGCCTGCCGCTTTCCACGGAATATGTTTAGCCTCTTTTTCGGCGTAAACCGCGATCGTTTTGCCATCCACAATCAGCGCGTCTTCGGTGAAATCCACGCTCCACGGGAAGCCACCGTAGTTTGAATCATGCCTCAGCAGATAGGCCAGCACTTTGGGCGAGGTGAGGTCGTTGATGGCGACGACGGTGTTGCTGTCCTGGGTTTCAAGAAGGCGACGCAGGACAAGGCGTCCGATGCGTCCAAATCCGTTAATGCCAATTTTACTCATGGTGTTCTCCTGTAAACGTGTCGATGCGACAGTTTGAACTCATCCAGGCTTAGACCATGAGGGGCATGACGGCAATTGAAGATGCTTCATGCGCGGGGAAGTATTTGAAAAACCATACAGAAAACTTAATGAATTTTTAAGGAAAGCGGATTATGTTGGCGCTGTATTTGTCATTCATCAGGAAATCACATGCGCACTAAATATACAGGTCTGCAAATTGGTATTCATTGGCTGGTGTTTCTGTTAGTTATCGTGGCTTACTGCGCCATGGAGTTCAGAGGCTTTTTTCCGCGAACCGCTCGCCCGCTGATTAACATGATCCACGTCTCCTGCGGGATCTCCATCCTGGTGCTGATGGTGGCGCGCCTGCTTATTCGTCTCAAATACCCGGCGCCGCCCATTCAGCCGAAACCGAAAGCGATGATCACCGGCCTGTCGCATCTGGGGCATCTGATCGTTTATCTGCTGTTCATTGCATTGCCGCTGATCGGCATCGTGATGATGTATAACCGCGGAAATGACTGGTTCGCCTTTGGCGTGACGATGCCGCATGCGGCGGAAGGGAATTTTGACCTGGTGGATGTGCTGAAAAAGTGGCACGTCACGCTGGCCAACCTGGGGTATTTCGTGATTGGTCTGCACGCGGCGGCGGCCCTGATGCACCACTATTTCTGGAAAGATAATACGCTGCTGCGCATGATGCCTAAAAAGCGTCAGTAGTCTTTAACGCTTGCCG